>NZ_CP101651.1:4800000-6695000 GCF_024442335.1 Streptomyces sp. CRCS-T-1
GCCTCGACTCGACCAGCCTCCCGGCCGGACAGCTCCTCGTCCGCTGCAACAACCGCCGCACGACCCGCTGCGCCGCCTGCGCCGAGGTCTACCGCCGCGACACCTTCCACCTGATCACCTCGGGCCTGCGCGGCGGCAAGGGCATCCCGGAACACGTCGCCGCCCACCCCCGCGTCTTCGCCACCTTCACCGCCCCGAGCTTCGGACCGGTCCACAACCGCCCCTCCAGTGGCCGCCCCTGCCGCTGCGGCACCCAGCACGACGACGTACTCGGTTCCCCGCTCGACCCGGACACCTACGACTACGAAGCGGCCGTGCTGTGGAACGCCCACGCTGGGCCGCTCTGGCGGCGCTTCTCGACCTACGTCCGCCGAGAGGTCGCCAAGCGCGCCGGCCTCCCTCAGCGCCGGTTCCGCGAGCACGCGCGCGTGTCCTTCGCCAAGGTCGCCGAGTACCAGAAGCGCGGCGCCGTCCACTTCCACGCCGTCATCCGCATCGACGGCCCCAGCGGCGGCGACACACCGCCCCCTGCCTGGGCCACGGCCGAGCTGCTCACCGACGCCATCCGCACTGCCACAGCCAAGGTCCAGGTGGACGGCCCGGCCATCGACGGCCGCGCACACTCCTTCACCTTCGGCCGCCAACTCGACGTACGCACCATCCGCTCGGCGGACTTCAACGGCGGCCAGGAGCTGACCGAACGGGCCGTCGCTGCCTACATCGCCAAGTACGCCACCAAGGGCGCCGAGACCGCCACGGGACCTCTCGACCGGCCGCTCAAGTTCGCCGCCGAACTCGCCCAGCTCGACATCAGCGACCACGCCCGCCGCATGATCCGCACCGCCTGGTTCCTCGGCGCACGCAAGGACCTCGAACACCTTCGCCTGCGCGCCTGGGCCCACATGCTCGGATTCCGCGGCCACCTCTCCACCAAGTCCCGCCGCTACTCCACCACCCTCGGCGCCCTCCGCGACGCCCGCGCCGAATGGCGCCGAGCCCAAGCCGCAACAGCCAACGGCCCCGAGCCCGACACGACGTACGTCCTCGCGCACTGGGTCTTCGCCGGAACCGGGCCTTTCGGACACCGAAGCCTGGCTTGCCGCATCCCTCGAACCCGCCCCCGGAACGGAAGGAGAGCCCACCCGTGGCTGACCGCTACCTCAATGTCGCGCAGGTGGCCGAACTCCTCGGTACCACCGAGCGCTTCCCACGCCGCTTGGTCGCCGAGCGACGCATCGCGTTCGTCAAGGTCGGCCGACACGTCCGCATCCCAGAAGGCGCGCTGAACGCCTTCATCGACGCCCACACGGTGCAGCCGATCGGTCAGCGGCGCGGGCCCCTGCGAAGGGCTGCCTCATGGCCAACAAGAGAGGAAGGCGCCGGAGCTTCGGCTCGGTCAGGCAGCTTCCGTCCGGTCGTTGGCAGGTCCGCTACCGCGACCCGGAGTCAGGGCAACTGCGCCCGGCGGAGAAGACCTACGGTTCCAAAACCGATGCCCAAGTCGCTCTGACACACATTGAGTCGGACGTAGCGCGCGGGCAGTGGTCGGACCCGGACGCCGGGGCGGTGAACTTGGAGGAGTACGCCACCGCGTGGCTGCGGGACCGGAAGCTCGCCGACCGCACCCGCGAGCGGAACGAGTCGGTGATGCGGCTGCACATCCTGCCCACCTTCGGGGCCGGGAGCGTGGCCGATGTGACGACAGCCCGGGTGCGCAGTTGGCACGGCAAGCTCCTCGCGGCCGGCACCGGGGAACCTACGGTTGTCAAGGCGTACCAACTGCTGCGCGCCCTGCTGAACACGGCTGTGGACGACGAGCTGATCCGGCGCAACCCGTGCCGCATCAAGGGCGCGGACCGCTACGACGTGCCGGAGCGGCCCGTCCTCACGGTGGCGGAGGTCTTCGCCATCGCCGATTCCACCGCGCCCCGCTACCGGCTGCTCGTGCTCCTGGCGGCCTTCACCACACTGCGGTTCGGGGAGCTGGCAGCCCTGCGACGCCGGGACATCGACCAGGAAGGGCTAACCGTCACTGTGCGCCGTGCTCAGGCCGAGTTGCAGGACGGTCGGCTCTTCGACAAGGCGCCGAAGTCTGCGGCTGGCGTGCGCTCTGTTTCCTTCCCGGCCGAATTGCTCGATGCGGTCTCGCACCACCTGGAGCAGTTCGCCGCCCCCGGCCGTGAGGGGCACGTCTTTGTGGGGCCGCAGGGCGGGCAGTTGCGGCGGAGTAACTTCCGGGACGACTGGGTCAAGGCCCGTAAGGCTGCGGGCGTCACGGCCGAGCTGCACTTTCATGACCTGCGCCACACGGGGAACACGCTGGCCTCCACGGCCGGGGCCAGCACGCGGGAGCTGATGACGAGGATGGGGCACAGCAGCTCCCGGGCCGCGTTGATCTATCAGCACATGACCAGTGACCGTGACCGGGCCATCGCCGACCGACTCGGGGCCATGATTCGCAGGGGTGGGAGAGATACCCCTGGACTAGTGGACGTGGCAATTACGCTGCACTGAGGGTGTGCGTGCGGCATACCTTGTACGTGAGAGAGGTCAGCTCAGGGAGCCTTCCTGAGCTGACCATTTCACTTTTCGCATTAGCTGGCGATGCTGAGAGTTCCTTTGTCGACGCGCTCCTGCCAAGTGTCGAGCAGGAACTCTGTAATGGTGACCGTGCTGTTGAGTGCGAGTCGTGCATGCCGAGTGAGGGCCGGACTGGAGGTGGTGCGTCCATGTCCCAGGCCTAGTTGATTGCGCAGCTCAGCAAGGCACTGCACTGTAGTCGAAAGCGTGCGCAGGATTCTCTGTGCGGTCTCGCTTCCCTTCGCGCTTGCGGGTACCGACTCCGCCTTCAAAGCGAGCAATTCGGCGACCTTGCGGTACAACTGCGGGACATCGTCGTGCGCTGGGTACTCCACCCCGCTGCGATCCAATATGATCTTGCAGAGGCTTTCGACCAGTTCTTTGCATGAGGCGATCGCGGCGGCAGAATCTCTATCTACTCCGTCGCGGATCCGGTCTAGGTGTTCCTGAAGAACGCGGTGATTGGTCAAAAGCGGACGCTGCTCCAGATTCAGTTGCGGAAGTGAGCCGTGGAACGAGCTTCTGGAGCGCCCCTCGTACAGAGGATGGCCACTGATGCTGCCGCTCTGCACTATTTCGTATCCGTCTGGGGCCAGTGCCTCGTTGAACTCGGTGCGAAGTCGCTCAACCTCATCGCGGTCCGACCGGACCATTGGGTGAAGCAGTTCTGAGAGGAACTTGAGGAACGTCTCGTCGGGGCTGCCCTGATGCAACCCGAATCTTCGATCTTGGAAGATCCAGTCGTCGGGCCAGTCATACGGATTGTGCACACGATGCTGCCAGATGTCGCCTCGCGCGGTGTCGAAGCGCGGATCGCCGCTCTCCATGCTGTCAAGGTCGTAGATGCGAGCTAGGAAGGCGTCCTCCTCCAAGCGGCCTGCCCAGTTCACGTTGCCGAGTATCAGCCAATCGACGATGCGGCGCCGAGTGAGCTCGGTGATCCGGCTTTCAGGTGACATGCCCCCGTCCCTCCAGTGCAAGATGTCTCCATAGAGGCAGAAGGAGTATCCCAACGATGCCCGCTGTTGTGCTGCGCATTTCCAGGCGCCGACTGGCAGGGCTGAGCGGCCGAACGACCCTTCGCTCAGCGTGACAGCAGGGTTCTCCAAGAGGCGGGCCCGATGTGCCGGTCGTGGACCCCATGAAGCCACGTAGTGGCACGCGTGTGGCACGCGTGTGGCACGCCCTCGAAGACGACGAAGGGCCAGCCCGGGAGGAAACCCCTCCTGAGCTGGCCCTTCTGGCTGTGCCCCCGGCAGGATTCGAACCTGCGACACCCGCTTTAGGAGAGCGGTGCTCTATCCCCTGAGCTACGAAGGCGGGGCTTGTCAGGGACCTTGGAGAAAACCCAGCAGATGGATCTTCGGCCAAGGCGTACAAGCCCGCTGGCCAGTGGGGGTGCGCTGGTGCTCGCGACGGATTCCCGGGCGGGCGTCTGGCGCGACCTGACCGCTGACGTGAACAGCGTAGCGGATTGGGCGGAGCGGAGGCGCGGGCGTCGATGACTTCCTGGACGACGTGGGCCTTGCCTGGAGGCTTCCTTGGTGGGGGCGGATCATTGGCTCGCCATCGTGTCGATGTGCTGCCGTCGACGCTGCCTGTGCGGTGTTCCACAATGGCGACTGCGCCGGTCCTCCGCGGAGCGATCGGAAGTGGGCCCGGGAAGTTCCCGCCGGACGGCGGGGTCCCGGGCCTGCGCCGTCCGGTCCATGGGTCATCCGGTGCCGCCGGCTGTGATGCGGATGACATCTGCGGTGTGCCTCAGGGCATCGAATTGGTGACTCTTACCGGATCGCCCCGCGGCGGCTGCCCCCGCGACACAGTCGGCGACCCAAAGCACCGGTTCACAGGGGCCGGGCTCGTGGAGCATGTGCAGCGCGGAACTCACCATGCCGCTGGAGCGCAGGTAGCCGACGGCCTTCACATCGCGGCCGTTTTGCTTCCTCTCCCGGCTTTCGGCGACGAGCCGGGTCACCCCGCGTTGGTCAAGTTCCCACACCACGCGTGCGAGGCACTTGCGCCGCCGACGCTCCGACGGCTCTTCGGGCAGCCCGTCGCGTACGACGACCAGGTGCCGGACAGGAAGGGACGCGATGCGATCGACGATGGTCGCGCGCCGACCGGCGGACTCCCCGTGCCAGTGCAGCTTGCGTTGCCCGGGAAGACGTAGCGACAGCATCGCCTCCCGGACAGGCTCCAGCATGGCGGGCAGCACCAGGGCGATGGCCAGGATGTAGGTGCCGGGGGCCGTTTTGGGATCGGGTTCGGACTCGTCCATGAAGGCGAGCGGTGTCGGCTGTTGACCAGTCGGAGGGGGTGTCGCGTCGGTGTTCTCCAGGGTCAGGCCTCACTCTGCTCAAGCTCGTCGCGCAGGTCGTCGAGGGTGCGTCCGTCGGCGAGCCGCCAAGTGAGCCAACCGTTCGCCTGGCTCTGTGTCACGGCGAAGGCGGCCTTCGACGGTGAACGGAAGGGAGTCAGCTTGCCTTCGACCGTCAGCGTGCCGTCAGCGTGGACCGTCGCGGTCGCGGAACGGTTCGCGCGCGGCTGATGAAGGTGCAGGCGTGTGCCCGGAGCCAGGAGGCCGGTGCGCAGCAGGGGAGCGAGCGGGCCGCTCGGCTGCGGAGCCTCTTCGGGCTGCCCCGGTTCGCCGGTGCGGACGTCGAGGCTCAGCTCGACAGTGCCGTCCGGTCCGGCCGCGGCCAGCTTGGAGAGCAGGTCGTGTGGGAGATGGAGCACGATGGTGGGCATGCGACCTCCGAGATCACCACTGATTGTTCTGCTGAATACTGGGGTGTGCAGTGTAACTCAGTGGAGTCGGGGTGTATTCCCCGCGGGATGCTGCGTGGCTTCCTGGCGTCGGGGCGCGCCGCTCTCCTGATACTTGGCACACGCACCAGGAGCTGGAGCGCGACGTGCTGAGAGGGGGATGGGCGGCAGGTCAGGCAGCGGGGCCTTGGAGGTCAAGCCAAGACACCGGGCTTCGGTGAACAGCGCATCGACGCCGGGCTTACGGAGCTTGCGGGTGCTGTCGGCATGGACGGGGGTGATGTCGTCGTCGCGGTCCCGGCCGGGTGCGTCGGTGTACCGCAAGAGGCGTTCGCCGGTGGCGATGTAACTCTCGGCCGTTCGTGGGCTCATCTGGCCGGCCCGGACGGCGTCGTCCAAGACACGGATGACGCGGAGAAACGCGGCACGCAGGGTGCACCTGGCCACGCGGGCTCCCGCGCAGGAGCGAGGGCGTCGCGCTGCGGCGGCCATGATCAGCGGGTTTGCGGAAACGTATGGGGTACGCGGCATGGTCGCGCTACGGTGGTCAGTGGCTCTCGCCTTGGGTGAGGGCACGCCAAAGCCCCCCTTCTCGCGGGCCTTTCCGCCCGCGGTGAACGGATTCGGTTTTGGGCGGGGTCCGGAGGCGCCTCTCCGGCCAAGGAATGGAGCGCCTCCGGACCCGACTTTCAGCTACTCATGTGCTCCTTCCGGAACGACCCGAGGCTGCTGAACTCCCGGATCATCCGGTGGGTGGTGAGCCACTCGTCCTGTTCCATGTCGGCGATACGGGCGAGGGACCACATCGGTCCGAGCAGCTCCGGGTTCAGCGGGGTGCCTTCCGTCTCTTTACGGGCCTTAATCCCCGAGAGGACCGTGAGCAAGCCGGTCACGTGGTCGTGGAGAGCGGCCGCTTCTCCGGGAGTCAGATGCCATGCCTCGCCGACGCCAAGGCGATGAGTCAGCAGATTGTCAGCCTCGGGACCGAACCTTGGCCGTGCTTCCTGCTCGTTGCCGCTGCGTGGTCCCGGAGTGGTGGCCTCCTCGTCGTCCTGCCCCGACGCAGTGGCTGATTGGCTCTCGGATTTCTGGGAGGGGGGATCCTGCGGCTCGTCAGGTGCATCGCCGACCGGCTGCTCGTCCGAGGAGGACTCCGAAGAGTCGGCGGCAGGCTGTTCCTTGTCGGCCGCGGGGGTCTCCGGGGAATTCTCGTGCCAGCGGAGGAAGCCGTCATTCTCGGCCACCAGGTATCCGACCGCGATCATGAGATCCAGGAGACGGTCGATGCTCTTCTCGTAGCCGGGTGTCTTGACCATCTGGACGAACCGGAGCCGCAATGCCGCGCGAGGAGCGGAAGTTTCGAGGGTGCGCTTTCGTGCTGCCCCGACGAACCACAGGCGGTCCCAGGTATCTCGCAAGGCGCGCATGCCGTCTTCGGGATGGTTGTCCCAGGCGAGAGTGATCTCCTGAGCAGCTCGGGTCGACTCATAGATTCCACGTCCCGAGAGCTTCCTGACCAGCCCGCAGTCCGCCAGGAACTTCATGGCCAGGCCGATGGCCCACTGCCCGGCCCCCGTCATCGCGTGCAGATCGTCGACGCGGAACGGCTCGGAGAACCGCCCCACGGACGGGATCAACTCGACCAGCACCGGAGTGGTGACACGATCATGCGGCACCGGTTTCGCGGGAGGCTCCGGCGACCGGCGCTGGCCCTTGCCCAAGGTTCCTCCGAAGAATCGGCGACAAGATAACGCGTCCGCAGCGTAGAACACGGCCTTCATCTGGCGCAGGTGAACGCAGATCTTGGCGACACTCCAATGTTCCTTGTGGAGAGGGGAGTTGAGGACAAGTATCAGGAAGGCCTGGCTGGCCTGGCGCATGTCAGGTGGGCCGCCATGGGTTTTCCGTGGCCTGGCATCAGCGGGGAAGAAGCGGCGTGACCTGCCAGTTCTTAGCCCTCCAACGCCGAAGCCCCCTTGGCGCAGATGTCTTGGCGAGGGTTCGAGGCACACCTGGCGGCGCCTGCCTTCCTTCTCGTGGCAGCGGCACTAGTGCAGAGCCGGAGCGGCCAGCTGGCAGGGTGCCAGCTGGCCGGTGGCCACCAATGACACTCCACCTGTGGACTCCCTGCCTGCGCTTGCCCAGTGGAGCGGTGTGAAGCGCCAGGTGATCACGAATGTCCTGAAGGGAACCGTGTGGGCCGACCTCATGACCGTGTTTGAACTGGAGGGTGTCCTCTCGCGTCATGCTGTGGCCTGTGCACGTGACGTGGGGCCTTGAGGTGAGGCCGGCACCCGTCACTGAAGAGCAGTCCCGTGAGCTCTGCTCGATTCGGTCACTGGCCTCGTCGCCGAGATGGACGAGGAAGACTCAGAGGGCCGTCACGCGGTCGAACTTCCAGCCCGTCGGGTACGCCGAGTAGAGCCTCCCGTAACCCAGGCCCGTAGTGGAGAGCCGTCGCCCCGAACTCCTCGCCGAGGTCCGTGCTGTCCGTCATCCGGATACGGGTCGGGTGGGTGGGGGTCAGGTCAGGGGGACGTGGGTGTAGCGGGTGGCGGTGTGGAGGTCTGATTCGATGCGGGTGGCTGTGGTCGTGAGTTCGGGGAGGAGGTCTGTCACGCACTCGCGGAGGGTGTGGCGGCTTGCGTGCATCGCTGTGTTGAGGGCGGAGACGACTCTGCCGGAGCGGTCGCGGATCGGGACCGCGATGGCGCGGAGGCCCTCTTCCAGTTCCTCGTCCACCAAGGCGTAGCCCTGGGAGCGGATCGAGGTCAGGGAGTCAGTGTCTGTGGTCTTGGTCGTGGCTCTGTCCGACAGGAGGACTCGGCCGAGAGCTGTGACGTGCGCCGGCAGGCGGGTGCCCACCGTGATGTTCACGCTCATGACGCGGCCCGTCGCCACCCTTGCCGTGTACTGGATCTCCTCGCCCGAGTCCGAGAGCACCGCCAGTGACGTCGACTCGTGGATGCGGGACGTCAGGTCGGCCAGGTGGGGGTGGGCGATGTCAGGGAGGGTGGTGCGGGAGAGGGGTGGGAAGCCCAGGGAGAGGATCTGGGGGGTCAGGGCGAAGGTGCGGTCGTCTGTCTGCGTCACCAGGTTCAGGTGTTCGTAGGTGATCAGTGCGCGGCGGGCCGTCGCCCGGGCCAGGCCCGTGGCCTGGGCCACCTCCGTGAGGGTCAGCTCCGGCCTGGCCTCGCCGAAGGCCGTGAGGACGGTGAGGCCCCGCGCCAGGGATTCGATGAAGTCGCGGCCGAGTTGCTGTTTCGACGCGCCCGTCCAGAGCGCCAGGTCCGATGGTGGGGTGCCGGGGGGTGGGGGTGGGGTGCGGTCCAGTTCCCCCTCCATCTGCGTTACCGCCTCCTGCAACCTTGGGAGCAGCGTGGTGCGCAGGCTGTGTGCCGTGTGGCGGCTGGTGTGGCTGACCACGCTGGCCACGCAGGCCGGTGGGCGGTGGGCGGGGGGCGTGTGAGGGGAGCGGACCGGTACCGAGACCGCCACCAGGCCCGGTTCGATCAGCTGGTCGTCCAGGGCCCAGCCGTTCGCGGCCGCCTCCTGCGTGCGGCTCACGAACGTCTCGTCGTCTCGCTCGTCCGCTCCGTACTTGCGCGGGGGTACGGCCGTGAAGGAGAGGTCCCGCGGGTCCGCCGCCCGGCGTTCGCGCCAGCGTTGCCAGTCGGCGGTCGTCCACTCCGTCGCGAACAACGGGCCGGGGGCGGTGCGTTCGGCGGGGAGCAGGTCGCCGATGCGGAAGCTCAGGGACATCGCGCGGCGGCGGGTGGCCTGGTGGATGAAGCGGATGCCGTCGCGGTCGGCGACCGCCAGGGAGACCGACTCGTCCAGTTCGTCGGCCAAGGCGTCCGCCCGAGACGCGAGGAGGGAGGGGAGGCGCAGGGCGGCCAGGTAGGCGTTGCCCAGTTCCATCAGGCGGGGGGAGAGGTGTACGTCCCGGCCGTCCACGCGGACGTAGCCCATGCGGGCGAGCGTGGCCGTGATGCGGTCGACCGTGGAGCGGGCGAGGCGGGTGGCCCGTTCCAGGCCGCTCAGGCTCAGCGTGCCGTCTGCCTCGGTCAGCTCCCGCAGCACCGCGATGCCGCGTATCAATGGCGTGACCGCCTCATCCGGCGTGATCGACTCCGTGGCTGGTGTGGTCGCCCCCGTGGTTGGTGTGGTCGACTCCCCGGCTGGTGTGGTCGACCCCCCGGCCGGTGTGGCCGTGCCGCCGCCTTCTGTCGTCGTCCGGCCGTCCTCTGCCGTAGCCCCGCCCCTCTCAGCCGTCGTCCGGCCGTCCCCTGCCGTCGCCCCGCCCCCCTCAGCCGTCGTCCCGCCGTCCTTCACCGTCGCCCCGTTCTCGTCGGCCGAGGGGGCGGCGGACCCCTCGGGGTCGTCGTTCATGGGCTTCGCTGGCATCGGCTCTCCGGTACGGCGGTCGCGGCAGGCCTACGGTAATCCGGAGCCCGGGGCGGGTTCCCCCTGGCGTCGCTACCCCCTCTTCACCCGCACCCGATACCCGCCCGCACCTCCGCCTCCCCCCTCCAGATCCACCCCCGCCACCTCGATCTCCACTCCCTTGCGCGGATCCCGGAACGTCTCCCCGGGCGTGAACGGCGCGTCCGACAGTTCCGCGTGGACGTTCGGCGCGCGGGTGCAGCCGCCGCTGTCGCGGCGGGAGTCGTAGACCGTGACCGGGCCCATGCCCGTGTCCACCTGCGCGTCGACCTTGTAGATCAGTACGCCCGGACGGCACACCGTCTCGTCGTTGCCCGCGCGGGTGCGCAGTTCCAGGGCGTAGCCGGTCGCGCCGTCCAGGGGCAGGACGACCAGCTTGGAGCCGCCGGCGCTGGCCAGCGGGGTCAGGGTGTACTCGGTGGTGCCAGGGGTCGCCACGCAGTGGACCTGCGTCGCGTCGAGCCAGCCCAGCTTCCACTTGTGCCAGCCGAGGAAGTCGTTGTTGGCGCCCCAGTCCTCGCTCATGATGTCCCAGTGGCCGACCGCGCCCCCGCCCTCGGCGGTGTACAGGTCGGGCAGGCCGAAGACATGGCCGTTCTCGTGGGGGAGTACGCGGTAGCCGTTGCGGTCGTAGGAGCCGGAACCGTCGTCCTGGCGGGAGTAGACGAACGAGGCGTTGGCCACGGGCATGCCGTCGGCCGTCGGGGCCTCGGGGTTGCCGGCGAAGGTGACGGACAGGACCGTGTCCAGGGCGGAGGGGCCTGCGTTCGGGGTGACCAGCACGTTCACGAGGTCGTACGCGCGGAAGTCCACCTTGGGGTCGGCCGCGGCCACGAGATCCTGGACCAGTGAGCGGTAGCCGGGGTCGAAGGGGGCGCCGCGCTCTATGCCGTACTCGCGGAAGGACCTCGGCATCCGCAGCCACCCCGGGATCGGGGTCTCGGGGCGGTAGTCGAGGCGGCCGTAGGAACTGGTGCGGAACCATTCGCGGGTCTGCGGGAAGAACTCCCGGAAGCGGTCCAGGGCGTCGCCGTCGCCGGGGGCGTCCGAGAAGTCGATCATCAGGGTGAGGGCGCGGACGGTGCCGGTGGAGCGGGAGTAGCCGTCGGAGGTCGGGATGCCCTCGGACATCTGGACCTCGCGGGTGCCGCGGATCAGGCAGGGGCCGTGCGAGGAGCTGCGGGACAGGGAGACCGGGCCGGCTCCGGCCGTCGTGGCGCCGGAGGTGAGGTGGCCCGTGCCGGCGGAGGTGCTGACCGAGAAGGTCAGGGCGGTCACGCAGGCAAGGGCGGCCAGACGGCTCCGGGGCGGCCGGGGTATCCGACAGCGGGGCGGCGGCGTACGGCCCGAGCCGGCCGACCCCTCACGGCCCGAGCCGGCCGACCCCTCACGGCCCGAGCCGGCCGACCCCTCACCGCCCGAGCCGGCCGACCCCTCACCGCCCGACCCGGCATGCTGCGTACGGCCTGGACCGAGCGGCCCCTCCGCGCCCCGGCCCCGCCGCCGGGGTCGCTGAGGCTGCTGCTGCGGCTGCATGCAGGGGACCTCCCGCGCCACGGCAGCCGCCGGTCTCCGGCTGCACCCTTTCGCTCACCCTGCGTTGCGGCGGATGGAGGCGCGCGTTGGAGGAGACCGATCGTGGGTTTCCCGTCAGTAGCGCCCCGCGCCCCCACCCGGAGCTCTTGTGATCCAGGTCACAAGGAAAAAATCCCGGCTACGGGAAATACCGGGGACCCACTCCCCGTTTAGCCATGTGTCAGAGCGAAACGGGGACCCGCTCCCCGGATCGCCAAGCACCGCACACCACGCACCACGTGCACCACACCGCACACCCGCCTCACTCATCCAGGAGTACGCCGTGCAGACCGCAACCCCCGAACAGCGCAAGGTGCCCCGGCCTCGCGCCGACGCCCTGCGCAACCGGGAGCGGATCGTCACCGCCGCCCGGGAGATGTTCGTCGAGCACGGCCCCGAGGTGCCGCTCGACGAGATCGCCCGCCGGGCCGGCGTCGGCAACGCCACGGTGTACCGCAACTTCCCGGACCGCGACGCCCTGGTCCGCGAGGTCGTCTGCTCCGTCATGGACCGTACGGCCGCCGCGGCCGAACTCGCGCTCGCCGAGACCGGGGACGCGTTCGAGGCGCTGGAGCGCTTCGTGCACGCCGCCGCCGACGAGCGGATCAGCGCGCTGTGCCCGATGGTCTCCAGCACGTTCGACAAGCACCACCCGGACCTGGAAGCCGCGCGCGAACGGGTCGAGAGCCAGGTCGCCGAGGTCATGGACCGTGCCCGGGCTGCCGGGCAGCTCCGCTCCGACGTGGGTGTCGGAGACGTCATGATCGCCGTGGCCCAGCTCAGCCGGCCCCCGGCCGGGACGGACTGCTTCCGTGCCGACCCCTTCGTTCACCGCCATCTTCAGCTGTTCCTGGACGGGCTGCGGGCTCCCGCTCGCTCCGTACTGCCGGGCACGGCCGTCACCCTGGAGGATCTGCGCCGGCCCTGACCGATCAGTACCGATTAGTTCAGCGCGTCCCATCCGTCTGAAGCCAGTACGTCCCGTCTGAAGCCACGACACCGCGTCCGAAGCCAAGACGACAGTCCCTGCGGCCGTCCCCGTCGACGATCCGCTGTCTCTCGACATCTCTTTCCGTCACGAAGTCCCGAAGTGGGTACCCCCATGTCTGAAACAGCCTCAAAGGCACTCGGCACCCCGGCCGCCGCGCCGGACGCCGGCCGCTGGAAAGCGCTCGTCTTCATCGCGCTCGCCCAGCTGATGGTCGTCCTGGACGCCACCATCGTGAACATCGCCCTGCCCTCCGCCCAGCAGGACCTCGGCATCTCCGACGGCAACCGGCAATGGGTCGTCACGGCCTACGCCCTCGCCTTCGGCGGTCTGCTGCTGTTCGGCGGCCGGATAGCCGACCTGTGGGGCCGCAAGAGGGCGTTCGTCGTCGGCCTCGGCGGCTTCGCCGCGGCCTCCGCGCTCGGCGGCGCGGCCACCAACGAGGCGATGATGTTCGGCGCCCGCGCCCTCCAGGGCGTCTTCGGTGCCCTGCTCGCGCCCGCCGCGCTGTCGCTCCTCGCCGTGATGTTCACCGACGCCAAGGAGCGCGCCAAGGCGTTCGGCATCTACGGCGCGATCGCCGGTGGCGGCGGTGCCGTCGGACTGATCCTGGGCGGCTTCCTCACCGAGTACCTGGACTGGCGCTGGACGTTCTTCGTGAACATCCCGTTCGCCATCGTCGCCGCGGCCGGTGCCTACTTCGTCATCCGTGAGCCGGAGGGCGGCCGCAACCGCTCGCCGCTCGACATCCCCGGCGTGATCCTGTCCACCCTCGGCCTGGTCGCCCTGGTCTACGGCTTCACCCGCGCCGAGTCCGACGGCTGGAGCGACTCCGTGACGGTGGGGATGTTCGTCGCATCGGCCGTCCTGCTCGCGGCCTTCGTGCTCGTCGAGTCCAAGGTCAAGGCGCCGCTGCTGCCGCTGCGCGTGGTCACCGAGCGCAACCGCGGCGGTGTCTACCTCTCCCTCGGGCTCGCGATCATCGCGATGTTCGGCCTGTTCCTCTTCCTGACGTACTACCTGCAGATCGTGAAGGGGTACTCGCCGGTCAAGACCGGGTTCGCCTTCCTGCCGATGATCGCGGGCATGATCACGGGCTCCACCCAGATCGGCACCCGTCTGATGACCCGGGTCGCGCCGCGCCTGCTGATGGGCCCCGGCTTCCTGGTCGCCGCGCTCGGCATGCTGCTGCTGACCCAGCTGGAGATCGGCTCCTCGTACGCGGCCCTGCTGCTGCCCGCGATGCTGCTGCTCGGCCTCGGTATGGGTACGGCGTTCATGCCGGCCATGTCCCTGGCCACCCAGGGCGTCGAGGCCCGGGACTCCGGTGTCGCCTCCGCGATGGTCAACACCTCGCAGCAGGTGGGCGGCGCCATCGGTACCGCCCTGCTGAACACCATCGCCGCCTCGGCGACGACCTCGTACATCGCCGACCACATCGTGGGGGCGACCAGCCGGTCCCAGCAGCAGCTGGTCCAGCTGGAGGGCATGGTCAAGGGCTACACCAGCGCCATCTGGTTCGCCGTCGGCATCCTCGTCGTGGCCGCCGCGATCGCCCTGACCTTCGTCAACGCCGGCCGGCCGGACAGCTCACCGGTGACCGGCTCGGACTCCGGCGTGGACGACGAGGTGCAGATCCCGGTCGTCGCCCACTGACGGCGGCCCCTGAAGAACCCCCTTCGGGCCACCCGTAGGCACGAGGAAGGGGACGCCTCGTACCTATGGATTCCAGGACCTGCCCCGGCTCAGCGGAGCCAGGGCAGGTCCGCACCCGCTTCGGTCGGCTGAAGTCCCTCGGCGACGATCCTCATGATCTCGCCGAGGGACTTCTGCTGCCCCGGGGAGAGCCGGTCGAACACCGCCTGCCGTACGGCCTCCACATGGCCCGGGGCGGTCTGCCGCAGCACCTCGTAGCCCTGGTCCGTGAGCACGGCGAACTGGCCCCGCTTGTCGTCGGGGCAGTCCTCGCGGCGCACCCAGCCGTTCTTCTCCAGACGCGCGATGGCGTGCGAGAGACGGGAGCGGGTGATCTTCGCCAGCATGGCGAGCTCGGTCATCCGCAGTTGCCGCCGGGGCGCCTCGGCGAGCTTGACCAGAAGGCCGTAGTAGACGTGCGGCATGCCCGCGTCGCGCTGGAGCTGACGGTCGAGATGGTCGTCGAGGAGGGTGACGCCCTCCATGAACGAGCGCCAGACGTGCTGCTCCTCGTCGGTGAGCCAGCGCGGTTCCTGGGGCTCCTGGCCGGAGGCAGGTGTCGGTGCGGATGCGGGTGCCTTCATGTGTTCCACTCTACGTGGCCCCTCCTTGAAGATTAAACAAATGGCCCGTACAGTTTTGTCAGGGAACCATTCTGGAGGGAGTCGCAGCATGTCCGCCGCCACCCAGGAGCGCATGCCCGCTCTGTACCTCAGCCACGGCGCCCCGCCGCTGGCCGACGACCCGGTCTGGCCCGGTGAACTGGCCGCCTGGTCCGCCGGACTGCCGCGCCCCAAGGCGATCCTGATGGTCTCCGCCCACTGGGAGGAGGCCCCGCTCGCCCTCAGCGCCACCGAGACGGTCCCCCTCGTCTACGACTTCTGGGGCTTCCCCGAGCACTACTACCGGGTGAGGTACGAGGCTCCCGGCGCACCGGAGCTCGCCGAGTCGGTGCGCAAGCTGCTGCGCGCCCCCGGTATGCCCGTCCAGGACGTCCCCGACCGCGGCCTCGACCACGGCGCGTACGTCCCGCTGGTCGAGATGTACCCGGAGGCCGACATCCCCGTCCTCCAGGTCTCCATGCCGACGCTCGACCCGGTCAGGCTCATGGAGATCGGCCGCAAGCTCGCCCCGCTGCGGGACGAGGGCGTGCTGATCGTCGGCTCCGGCTTCTTCACGCACAACCTGGCCGCGCTCCGGCAGGGCGGCATACCCGGCTGGTCGGCGGAGTTCGACGACTGGGGCCGGCGGGCGCTGGAGGCGCGGGATGTGGACGCCCTGCTCGACTTCCTCCACACCTCGCCCGCGGGGCAGCTCGCCCACCCGCGCACCGAGCACTTCGCCCCGCTGTTCGTGACCATGGGCGCCGCCGACGCGGCCGGTGAGCTGGACGCCCAGAAGTCGGTGATCGACGGGTTCTGGATGGGGCTGGCCAAGCGGTCCGTGCAGTTCGGCTGAAAACGACCTCAGCCGAAACCGACCTCAAGGGTCCCGGGCTGGAGCGGCTTCTCGTACCAGGCCACGTCCCAGTAGCGGCCGAACTTGCGGCCGACCTCCCGGTACGTACCGACGTGCTGGAAGCCGAAGCGCTCGTGCAGCCGCCCGGACGCCTCGTTCGGCTGGGCGATGCCGGCGTAGGCGCGGTGCAGGTCCTCGCCGGACAGGGCCTCGAAGAGGGCCTCGTACAGCAGGGTGCCGATGCCGCGGCGGCCCGTGTGCGGGGCGACGTAGACGGTCGTCTCCACCGAGGTGGCATAAGCGGGCTTCTGCCGGTAAGGGCTTGATGTGGCGTAGCCCAGAATTTCCTGTGAGTTGGTGCCCGTGGCAACCATCAGGCGATGCGGGCCGTCTACTGGATGGGAGAGCAGCCAAGGACGGCGCTCTTCCGGAGTGAAGATCGCGGTATCGAATGTGATCGCTGTCTCACGTACATAGTGGTTGTAGAGGGCTGTGAGAGCTTCGAGGTCGGCCTCGACTCCCGGCCTGACCTGCGGCTCTGTACGTTCCGACGGCATCGTGCCTCCCCAGGTGGCCGGACAGGGTACTGCATGATCAGGAAAATCGTGGGGCGGGTTGGGAATTCTGTCCTGATTCCAGTCGTTGTTTCCATCGGATGCAGGGCACCCGAGGAGAGTCCGGAGAGTCCCGGAGACGGAGTCCAGCGTCCGAAGGACCGCCCGCTGACCTCACCATCGCAAGGGAGCACGCATGGCAACCCGTGCCGTCGCCCGTCGTAAGTCCGCCACCGGCGAGACGGCCGACGCGGCAAGCAGTGTTCGCGCCCATGGCGGCGAGATCGCCGACCGCGACCTGGTCGGCATGTACCTCGACGAGATAGCGCGCACACCACTGCTCGACGCCGCCAAGGAGGTCGAGC
Source organism: Streptomyces sp. CRCS-T-1 (assembly GCF_024442335.1). Lineage (NCBI taxonomy): Bacteria > Bacillati > Actinomycetota > Actinomycetes > Kitasatosporales > Streptomycetaceae > Streptomyces > Streptomyces sp. CRCS-T-1. The sequence continues at coordinate 4,816,428 of NZ_CP101651.1, forward strand.
TGTCACAGGTCATCGAGGCGGGTGTGTTCGCGCGGCAGGTCCTCGACGGGTTCGAGGACACCAAGGCCGACGCCACCCGTGACGAACTCGAGGCCCTGATGGCCGACGCGGAGCGGGCCAAGGACATCTTCATCCGCTCCAACCTCCGCCTGGTCGTCGCCGTCGCCCGCCGCTACCCCCGCAGCGGTCTGCCGCTGCTGGACCTGATCCAGGAGGGCAACGCCGGCCTGGTGCGCGCGGTCGAGAAGTTCGACTACCGCAAGGGCTTCAAGTTCTCCACGTACGCGACGTGGTGGATCCGCCAGGCCATCACCCGCTCGATAGCCGACCAGTCCCGCACGATCCGCCTGCCCGTCCACCTCGTGGAGGAGCTCGGCCGGATCCGCCGTGTGCAGCGCGAGTTCAACCGCGAGCACGGCCGGGACCCGGAGCCGGCGGAGATCGCCACCGAGCTCGGCTCCACGCCGGAGCGTGTCACCGACGTGCTCGACTGGGCCCGCGACCCGGTCTCGCTGAACATGTCGGTGGACGACGAGGGCGAGACCCAGTTCGGCGACCTCCTGGAGGACACCTCGGCGGTGTCGCCCGAGCAGTCGGTGCTCACGCTGCTGCGCAGCGAGGAGCTCGACGACCTCATAGGCCGCCTCGACCAGCGCACGGCCTCCATCATCAAGATGCGCTACGGCATAGAGGACGGCCGGGAGCGCACCCTGACCGAGGTCGGCAAGGAGCACGGCCTGACCCGCGAGCGCATCCGGCAGATCGAGAAGCACGCGCTGCTGGAGCTGAAGAAGCTGGCGCGCAGCACCGGTTTCGACGCGGCGGCGTGACGCCGGGTTCGCACCCGGCTGCGTGATGCGTGGCACCGCGTACGCCGGGTGGCGAAAGACCGCGCAAACATGGCGTTGTATCGCCGCTTAACCCGAAGGACTCGGGGAACAAGACTTCCGGGTCCACCAGTTCGGGCCCGGGGCCACACCCCCCTGGGCCCCCGAAAACCAAGTCCCGTCGCACTCCCCCCGGCGCCGGGACTCTCCCAAGGCCGGGCTTCGGCGCCCCTCCCCCCGGGCGCCGGGGTCCGGCTCTTTTCGTGTCTCTTCGTGCCGGTGCCTCGCGCACCGCGCGGTGTCTGGAGGGCGGGGCACCCCGTACCTGAACCACGGGGTGGCCCGCCAGATGGCAGATTGTGCCACATGGGCATACCCTGCCGGGCGTGAGCAGCACCACCCCGACCCCGCCTCAGGCCTCGCTGACCGAGCGGCGGAAGGCCGAGACGCGGATGGAGATCGCCCGGGCGGCGGCGGGCCTCTTCGTCCGGCACGGCCTGCGCGCCACCCGCGCGGAGGACATCGCCCAGGCCGCCGGTATCGCCCCGCGCACCTTCTACCGGTACTTCGCCACCAAGGAGGAGGCCGTCGCCCCGCTCTACGCGGCCGGCGCCCAGCGCTGGGTGGCGGCGGTACGCGCCGCTCCCGCTGACGCGAGCGTGCTCCAGGCCCTCGAACAGGGCGTCCGCCACACCCTCACCCCGGGCGTCGGCGTCTCGGCGTCCTCCTGGGAGTGGGTCCGCTCCCTCCTGCGTCTCGCCGAGGCGAACCCGTCCCTGCGCCGGGTGTGGGCGGAGGTCTGCCAGACGTCGGAGCGGATGCTGGGGGAGGTGCTGGCGGAACGGGGGAGCGATGAAGGGGCCGGGGCTTCGGCGTCAGGGGTCACGGAGAGTCGCGACAACGTTGCCCTCGCCCCCGAGCCCGCCTCCGCCCTCGCCCCCGAGCCCGCCCCCGCCCCCGGGTCGCGCTTCGCCGCCGCCGTAGCCAGTGCCGCCGTGCGCGCCGCCCTGGAGACCTGGGCGGAAGGCGACAGCCCGGCGGAGGGCCCGGGAGGCCCGGCGGAACTCGCGTCGCGGAACCTGGCGGCACTGCGGGACTTTCCATGGGAGGCGTGACCCGGCCGGGGCCGAACCGCGGTGAGTGTCAGGGTCATGCCCCGGCGGCGTTCCCGTCCCCGGCCGCCCTGCTCAACCGCGCCCCCAACTCCCGTACTGCCCATACGAGTTCCTCCGGCTCCCGGACCATGAAGTCGCACTCCAGCATCGCCAGCCGGAACGCCACCCACTGCACCTGGTCCCCCGCGGACCCCCGCAGCCGGCAGCTGCTGTCGTCCAACGGCTCGGGCGTGCCGAGCCACTTCGGCACCCGGGCGGCGACGAAGTCGGCCGGTGCGGCGAAGGTGACCTCGAAGTCGTAGGACTGCTGCTGCCGTTGCATCGACTGGCGGAGGAATTCCGCCGCGCTCCCGGTCGGCAGCTCGCGCGGTACGAAGCGGGCCCCCGTGGCGAACGGTTCGCTCACGCGGTCGACGCGGAACGTGCGCCAGTCGTCGCGGTCGATGTCGTAGGCGACCAGGTACCAGCGGCGGCCCGTCGAGACCAGCCGGTAGGGCTCCGTCAGGCGTCGTGAGCCGGTGCCGTCCGCGGCCCGGTAGGCGAACCGCAGCCGCTCGTGCCCGGCCACCGTCGAGGCCATCACGGTCAGTGTCTCGGGTGCGATGCTGGGGCCGTCCCCGCTGGTCAGCGGCATGGTCGCGGCCTGGAGCGTGGTCACGCGGTGGCGCAGCCGGCCCGGCAGCACCTGCTCCAGTTTGGCCAGCGCCCGTACCGACGCCTCGTCCAGGCCCTCCACCGCGTGCCCGGCCCCGGCGCGGAGCCCGACCGCGATGGCCACGGCCTCCTCGTCGTCGAGGACGAGCGGCGGCATGGCCTTGCCGGCGACCAGCCGGTAGCCGCCGTCGGCGCCCTTGGTCGCCTGCACGGGATAGCCCAGTTCGCGCAGCCGGTCGATGTCCCGCCGGACCGTGCGGCGGGAGACCCCGAGCCGGCCGGCCAGCTCGCCGCCGGGCCATTCGCGGGGCGTCTGGAGGAGGGAGAGGAGCGTGAGCAGCCGAGCCGGTGTGTCCGTCGTCATACCGACGAGGATGCCGTACCACTAGGTCATGATCTGACCTAATGACCCCCTAGATTCGAAGCATGACCTCCACCGACACCACCCCCGGCTCCACGGGCGGCGGCGGCACCGACCGCCGCCGCTGGTTCGCCCTCGCCATTGTGATGACCGCCGCCTTCATGGATCTCGTCGACGTCACGATCGTCAACGTCGCCATCCCGTCGATCCAGCGCGAGGCGGGCGCGTCCTTCAGCGAGATCCAGTGGATCACCGCCGGATACGCCCTCGCCTTCGCCGCCGGGCTGATCACCGGCGGACGGCTCGGCGACATCCACGGCCGCAAGCGGATCTTCCTCGTCGGCATCGGGGGCTTCACCGTCGCCTCCGCGCTGTGCGGCCTCGCGGTGAACCCGGAGATGCTGGTCGCCTCGCGGTTCCTGCAGGGCGGTATGGCGGCGCTGATGGTGCCGCAGGTGCTGTCGATCGTGCACGCGACCTTCCCGGCGCACGAACGGGGCAAGGTCTTCGGGCTGTTCGGCGCGGTCGTCGGGCTCGGGGCCGTGTCCGGTCCGGTGCTGGGCGCGCTGCTGACGGAGTGGAACCTGTTCGGGTGGGAGTGGCGCTCGATCTTCCTGATCAACCTGCCCGTGGGTGTCGCGGGCCTGATCCTCGGCAGCCGTTTCATCACCGAGTCCAAGGCGCCGAAGGCCCTGAAGCTGGACCTCGTGGGTGTGGCGCTCGTGACGCTGGGCCTGCTGATGCTGCTCTACCCGCTCATCCGCGGCCGTGAGCTGGACTGGCCGCTGTGGGGGTACGTCTCGATGGCCGGCTCGCTCGTCGTCCTCGCGGCGCTGGTGGTGTTCGAGCGGCGCAAGAGCGCCCGGGACGGCTCCCCGCTGGTCGAGCTGTCGCTGTTCCGGGTCAAGAGCTTCGCGGCCGGGATCGCCGTACAGACCGTCTTCGGAGTCGCGCTCGGCATCTTCTTCCTGGTGTGGACGCTGTACATGCAGTTCGGGCTGGGCTGGACCCCGCTCAAGGCCGGGCTGACCGGGGTGCCGTTCTCGATCGCGGTGTCCGTGGCCGCCGGGATGTCCGTGCAGAAGCTGGTCCCGCGCTTCGGACGCAAGGTGCTCCAGGCGGGCGCGCTGGTGATGGCGGCCGGGGTGCTGCTCTACATCTGGGAGTCCGGGCACTACGGACTCGCCATCACCCCCTGGCAGATGGCGCTGCCGCTGGTCGTGATGGGTGTCGGCATGGGCCTGATCGTCGCGCCGCTGACGGACGCGATCCTCTCCGAGGTGCCGCGCGAGCACTCCGGTTCGGCCTCCGGCCTCATCAACACCGTGCAGCAGATGGGCAACGCGCTCGGGCTCGGGCTGGTGTCGGTCGTGTTCTTCGGCTCGATCAGCGACCATCTGAGCCGGGATCAGGTGGGCCCGGCCTTCGCCGACGCCTTCCAGAACGCGCTCGGTTGGGTGGCCGCGGTGCTGGCCGTCATCTTCCTGCTGATGTTCGCCCTGCCGAAGCGGCCGGCGCAGCACGTGGAGGGTGAGGCGCTGGCGGCGGAGGGGAAGGAACCGGCGCTGGTCTGACAGCGGATTACGAAGTACGGGCCCGGCACCTCAACAGGGTGCCGGGCCCGTTTCTGTTTCCGATCATGCCCGATTGGGCCCGAACCTGTTTACTTCCCAGAAATCTCGGCGTAGCCTCCCGCTGAAACCACACGTTCGGGCATGAGGCGGAGGCGAAACAGACATGTACGCACCGGAGCGGCAGCAGGAGATCCTCCGGCTCGCCCGTGACGGCGGCCGAGTGGATGTCGTGTCGCTGGCCGAGGAGTTCCAGGTGACGGCGGAGACGATCCGCCGGGATCTGAAGGCCCTCGACCGGGCCGGCATGGTCCGCCGGGTGCACGGCGGGGCCATCCCGGTCGGGCGTCTCGACTTCGAGCCGGACCTCGCCGAGCGCGAGACCGCGGCGGCCGACGAGAAGGACCGCATCGCCAAGGCGGCCCTCGCGGAACTGCCGAGCGAGGGCACGATGATCCTCGACGCCGGGACGACGGTGGCCAAGATGGCCGCGGCCCTCCCGCTGGAGGCGTCCCTCACCGTCGTCACACACAGCCTGCCCATCGCGGCCCGCCTCGCCGACCACCCCGGCATCCAGCTCCACCTCATCGGAGGGCGCGTCCGGCACCGTACGCGCGCCGCCGTGGACGCCTGGGCGCTCCGGGCGTACGGCGAGATCCGCGCCGATGTGCTGTTCGTGGCCGCCAACGGCTTCTCCGCCGAGCACGGTCTGACCACCCCCGACCTCGCCGAGGCCGCCGTGAAGCGCGCGGCCGTGGCCGCCGCCCGCCGGGTGGTCCTGATCGCCGACTCCTCCAAGCACGGCCAGGAGCACTTCGCCCGCTTCGGCGACCTGAGCGATGTGGACCTGCTGATCACCGACAGCGGGCTGAGCCCCGAAGACGCCGTCGCCATCGAGCGCGGCGGCACGGAAGTAGTGCGCGCATGATCCTCACCGTCACCCCCAACCCGTCACTGGACCGCACCTACGAGGTGCCGTCCCTCGACCGCGGCGAGGTCATCCGCGCCACCGGCGAGCGGATGGACCCGGGCGGCAAGGGCGTGAACGTCTCGCGCGCGGTCGCCGCGGCCGGACAGCGCACGGTCGCGGTCCTGCCGCTCGGCGGCGCCCCGGGCGCGCTCGTCGCCGACCTGCTCGACAAGCAGGGCATCGAGGTCGCGCCGGTCCCCGTCGCCGGGGCCACCCGCTCCAACATCGCCCTCGCCGAGGCCGACGGCGTCCTGACGAAGATCAACGCACCGGGTCCGGAACTGTCCGAGGCCGAGCGCGAACTGCTCCTGGAGACCGTACGGCAGCAGTCCGGCGACGCCGCCTGGATCGCCTGCTGCGGCAGCCTCCCGCGTGGCCTTGCCCCCTCCTGGTACGCCGAGCTGGTCGCCCGCACCCACGCGGCCGGTGCCCGGATCGCCCTGGACACCTCCGGGCCCGCGCTGCTGGAGGCGCTGCGCGAGCGGCCCGACGTGGTCAAGCCGAACGCCGAGGAACTCGCCGGAGCCGTCGGCCGCCCCCTCGCCACCGTCGGCGACGCCGTGAAGGCGGCCGAGGAACTGCGCGCCATGGGCGCCCGGGCCGTCCTCGCCAGCCTCGGCGCCGACGGGCAGCTGCTGGTGTCCGAGGAGGGCGCCTGGTTCGGCAGCGCCCGCGTGGACACCGTCCGCAGCAACGTGGGCGCCGGCGACTCCTCCCTCGCCGGTTTCCTGATCGCGGGCGGCAGCGGGCCTGACGCCCTGGCCTCGGCGGTCGCCCATGGCGCGGCGGCCGTTCAGCTGCCCGGCAGCGTCATGCCGACGCCGGGCGACCTGGATCCGGCGGCGGTCACGGTCACGGCGGAGGTCCCGGTGGACCGTGTGCTGAAGGAGCCGGTGTCATGACGTTTCCCGACCCGCACGAACCGGACCGTGAGCGGCGGACCTCCCCGTTACTCCCCGCCGCCACCCTCGTCACCCCCCACCGCAGCACCCCCGTCCCTTCCCCCGCCCACCCCACGCACCGGGCGATACGCGAGCTAAGGAGCCCGCGATGAGCGACATGATCACCGCGGACCTGGTCGATCTCGACCTGTCCGCCGACACCAAGGAAGCGGCGGCGCGCGCCCTCGCCGAGCGCATGGTGGCCCTGGGCCGGGTGACCGACCTGGACGGCTTCCTCGCCGACGTGGCCGCCCGCGAGGCCCAGATGCCGACCGGCCTCGACGGCGGCATCGGCATCCCGCACTGCCGCAGCGAGCACGTCACCGAGCCGACGCTCGCCTTCGGGCGCAGCTCCGACGGCATCGACTTCGGTGCGACGGACGGCCCCGCCGACCTGATCTTCCTGATCGCCGCGCCGGCCGGTGCCGACGACGCCCATCTGACGATCCTGTCGTCGCTGGCCCGGCAGCTGATGAACACGGAGTTCACCGACGCGCTGCGCTCGGTGGGCGACGCGGGCGCAGCGGCGGCGCTCATCAGGGGCGACGAGCCCGAGGCGCCCGAGCCTGCGGCTTCCGAAGACACCGTGGCGTCGGCGGGAGCGGCCTCTCCCGCCGCCGCCACGGTCACCGACGACGACGCCGGCGCCGAGAGCGCCCCCGAGGAGCGCCCGTTCCGCATCGTCGCCGTCACCTCCTGTCCCACCGGCATCGCCCACACCTACATGGCGGCCGAGTCGCTGGAGAACGCCGGCCGTGAGGCGGGCGTCGAAGTCACCGTCGAGACACAGGGATCGGCCGGATTCACCCGGCTCGACCCGGAGGTCATCGCGGCGGCGGACGGCGTGATCTTCGCCCACGACGTCTCCGTACGGGAGAAGGACCGCTTCGCCGGCAAGCCGACCGTCGACGTCGGTGTGAAGGCGGGCATCAACCGCCCCGCCGAACTCATCGCCGAGGTGCGGGAGAAGGCCGCGCGCGGCGAGGTCACCTCCGGCACCCCGGGCAGCACGCCCGTCGAGCGCACCGGCGACTCCGGCGAGGGCTACGGCACCAAGCTGCGCAAGTGGCTGATGTCCGGCGTCAGTTACATGGTGCCGTTCGTCGCGGCGGGCGGTCTGCTGATCGCCCTCGGCTTCGCGATCGGCGGCTACAAGGTCAACAAGGCCCCGTCGGTGATGGACCACTTCCTGTGGACGCAGGCCGACAGCTGGGCGGCCCTGCTCTTCCAGATCGGCGGCGTCGCCTTCGGCTTCCTCGTCCCGGTCCTGGCCGGCTACATCGCCTACGGCATGGCCGACCGGCCCGGTCTGGTGCCCGGCTTCGTGGGCGGCGCGATCTCCCTGACCATCAACGCGGGCTTCCTCGGGGGCCTCGCGGCCGGTCTGATCGCCGGTGGCGTGGTCATCGCCATCCAGAAGGTGAACATCCCGGCGGCGCTGCGCGGCATCATGCCGGTGGTGGTGATCCCGCTGATCTCCTCGGCGATCGTCGGGTTCCTGATGTTCGTCGTCATCGGCAAGCCCATCGCCCAGGCGCAGAAGGGCATGACCGACTGGCTGAACAGCCTGTCCGGCGCCAACGCCATCCTGCTCGGCACCCTCCTCGGCCTGATGATGTGCTTCGACCTCGGCGGTCCCGTCAACAAGGTCGCCTACACCTTCGCCACGGCCGGTATCGCGGTGTCCGACCCCAGCGACTCCGCGATGAAGATCATGGCGGCGGTCATGGCGGCCGGCATGGTGCCCCCGCTGGCGATGGCCCTGGCCACGACCGTGCGCGGCAAGCTCTTCAACGCCACCGAGCGCGAGAACGGCAAGGCCGCCTGGGTGCTCGGCGCCTCCTTCATCTCCGAGGGCGCGATCCCCTTCGCCGCGGCCGACCCGCTGCGCGTCATCCCGGCCTCCATGGCGGGCGGCGCGATCACCGGCGCCCTGTCGATGGCCTTCGGCGCCACCCTGCGCGCCCCGCACGGCGGCATCTTCGTGGTCCCGCTGATCGGCAACCCGCTGCTCTACCTGGTCGCCATCGCCGCGGGCGTCTGCGTCACCACGGCCCTGGTGATCGTCCTGAAGGGCATGCGCAAGCAGGCCCCGGGCGCCACCGCGGCACCCGGCGAGGGCACCGCGGCCCCGACGGCGGAGAGCAAGCAGCCGGTGGCGGCGTGACACCCGTCGCGGTCCGTCCCTTTCAAGGCATGTGAACCGTTCATGCCACCTGCGAGATAGATCACGAAAATCACGGCCCGGGACCGAAGTCCCGGGCCGTGGTGTCTACTGGAACGCATGCCTGAGCACGTCTCCGGGTGGCCCGAAGGCCACTCCCTCCCCGCTCTCCCACAACAGCGGCAGACAGGCCCCCGGTCGGAGTCCGTGGAGCTGACCACGCAGGAGAGAGACGCCTTCACCGAGCTGGTGCGCCAGTTGAGCGGAGACCGGGGCGTCTAGGAAAGCCGCGACGGCTCCTACGACAGCTGCGCCGCCCGCCGCTCCATCGCCTCACGCGCCGCGTCCTCGCTGACGTACACCTCGCACATGTGCCGTCCGTCCGGCGTCGCCGTGTGCTCGACCTCCCAGAGGGAGAGCTCCTCGCCGTCGCCCAGCAGGAACGCGTGCTCGTAGAGCGAGAACCCCAGCCCCGCCCGGCCGGCTCGGCAGGGGCGGCCGAAGGCCTGGGCGATCCGGTGGCCGGACGCCGTGGCCAGCAGGGCCGCCGTGTCCGCGCCCGGCCGGTCCGTGTTCTCCGCCCGGCGCAGTAAACGGCGCGCGTGGTCCGCCGAGTCGTCGCCGGCATAGGCGTGCCGGGGCGCGGGGACCGGGGAGAGCTGCACCGTCACCGGCAGCTCGAAGTCAGGGGTGTCCGGCGGCAGCGGCAGACGCGCGGTCGCGGCCCGCAGCTCCTCCTCGTCCACATAGACCTCGTGCTGCGGCTCGCTGCCCGGCGCGGTGTTGTGGACGAGCTCCCAGAGGGTGAGTGCCGAACCGTCGGCCAGCAGCCAGGTGTGCCGGTACGTCTCCCGGTGCAGGCCCGCGCTGTGGTGCGCGGAGTGCAGCGAACTGTCGTGCGCCAGGGCGCAGTCCAGCCGCCTCAGCGTCTCGTCCGGTAGCTCGAAGGAGTTCAGGGCGCGGCCGAGGAGTCGCGCGAGGTGCTCCTCCGGAGACTCGGGCGAGTCGTGGGGTTCGTACGCTGCCGTCTCGTACGGAACGCTCAAGGTTTCTCCCGGCGTTGCTGCATGTCACCTTGTGGGTGCATACCGTAGCCCCTCGGTCGGACATCATGTCCGGGAACCGAGAAAACGTACGTCCGGGAAAACGCCCGGGCCGCGCGAAAAGTTCCCGCGCGGCCCGGATGGTCCGTCAAATACCCCAGTTGGGGCGGCTGTTCAGTCGATCAGGACGCGCTGCCCGCGACCCACTGGCTCCAGTCCATGTTCCAGCCGTTGAGCCCGTTGTCCGGCGACACCGTCTTGTCGGGGGAGTTCTTCACGATCACCACGTCCCCGATGAGGGAGTTGTCGTAGAACCACTTGGCGGGAGTGCTGCCCCCGGCGCCCTGGACGTCCGCGAGGCCGACGCAGCCGTGGCTGGTGCCCTGGCGGCCGAAGGGCGGATTGCCCTTGCTGTACCAGTAGTTGCCGTGGATGAAGGTGCCGGACGTCGTCAGCCGCATCGCGTGCGGCACGTCCGGGATGTCGTACTCCCCGCCGAGACCGACCGTCCGGCTGTTCATCCGGGTCTGCGTGAACTTCTCCGAGATCACCATCTGCCCGTTGTACGTGGTGTGCTCCGCGCTGCCCGCCGAGATCGGGATCGTCTTGATGGTCTTGCCGTCCCGGACCACCGTCATGGTCTGTGTGTTGACGTCGACCGTGGAGACCTGCGAGCGCCCGACGGTGAAGGTGACCGTCTTCTTCTGCACGCCGTAGACGCCCTTCGCGCCCTCCACCCCGTCCAGGTCGATCTTCATCGTGACCTTGGAGCCGGCCTTCCAGTACTCCTCGGGCCGGAAGTCGAGCCGCTGCCCGTTGAACCAGTGCCCGACGACCTGCTGCCCACTGCTGGAGGTGACCGTGATGCGCGACTGCACGGCCTTCCGCTCGGTGATGGCCTTGTCGAAGGTGAACGACACCGGCATGCCCGCACCGACCGTGGTGCCGTCGTCCGGCGTGTACGTCCCGATGAAGCTGTTCGACGACGACACCGTCGTGAAGATCGAGTTGGCCGCGGCCGTCCGGCCGTCCGAGTCCTTCGCGGTCGCGGATATCTGGTACTTCGTGCCGCGCTCCAACTGCTCCTTCGGCTTCCACGCCTTGCCGTCGGAGGAGATCGAGCCCGACACGGCCTGACCGTCGCCCGCCACCGTCATCTTCACGTCGGTCAGCTTGCCGTCGCTGACCTTCACCCCGGTCGAGTTGATGGACGCGCCCGTGGAGCCGTCCTTCGCCGAGATGGCGATCTTCGCGACGGACGTGTTGCCCGTGCCCTTGCCGCCCTTGGCGTCGTCCTTGGCGTTGGCGCTGCCACCACAGGCGGTGAGCGTCAGGGCGCCGACCATCAGGGCGGCACAGGCCCCCAGTGTGCGCCGCGCAGCAATGTCCGGCCTTGTCACGGGCTGCTCCCAGTTCGTGTGAAGTGCGTGATCCGCTCCAGTACGTGAAGCAAGAGGGCCCCGGGGGCCGTTCGGGTTGCGTCCGGCCGCCAGGAACGACATCACCGTTACAGGGCCGCGACAATGTCCGGCGCCGCTGTGGAACCGCTGTGGGTGCCGGGCTGCTCAACGGCCCGCGTACAACTCCCCGTACGACGGCCACGCCCCGCCCGGACCGTCGACCGACTCGGCGGCACGCACCGCCCGCACGATCGCCCGGGTCACCACATCGGCGCCCGCCGCGAGGACCTCGTTGAGGGCGAGCGGGTCCTCGGCGTCCAGGGCGCGGTCTCCCGTCGCCAGCGTGAACACCGTGTCCCCGTCGTGGAGCAGGTGCACCGGCCGCACCGCGCGGGCGATGCCGTCGTGAGCCGTGCCGGCCAGCTTCTGCGCCTGGGCCTTCGACAGATCCGCGTCCGTGGCGACCACCGCGAGCGTGGTGTTGAGCGGCGGAGGCGCGCTCCGCGCGGCCGTCTCGGCCAGGCGCCGCCGCGCGGCCTCATGCACCTCCGCCTCCGGATACTCCACCCGCCCCTGGAACAACTCCCCGTACAGCACCCCCGTTTCCGGATCCACCGTCGAACCCGCCGCGTTGGCCACCACCAGCGCGGCCACCGTGACCCCCGAGCCGAGCACCGTGCTCGCGCTGCCGATGCCGCCCTTCACCACCCCGGTCACCGCCCCCGTACCGGCGCCCACACAGCCCTGGGCCACCGGCGCGCCGGGCTCGCTCGCCGCCGCCGCCTCGACCGCGGCCCGCCCGGTGGCCGCGTCCGGCCTGGCCCGGAAGTCGCCGCCCCGCCCCAGATCGAAGACACAGGCGGCGGGCACCACCGGCACGACCTGCGCCGGGTCCGCCCCGACCCGGATCCCGCGTCCCCGCTCCTCCAGCCAGGCCATCACCCCCGAGGCCGCGTCCAGCCCGTAGGCGCTGCCGCCGGTCAGCACGATCGCCTCGACCTTCCGCACCACGTTGCGCGGATCGAGCGCGTCCGTCTCCTTGGTCCCGGGGCCACCGCCCCGCACATCCACGGCGGCCACGGCCCCGCCCTCCGGGGCGAGCACGACCGTGGTGCCGGTGAGCCATCCGTCGCCGGCGCGGGTCGCGTGCCCCACACGCAGGCCGGAGACATCCGTCAGAGCGTCCACCAGAGCTTCAACTGTCATGGCGCCCAGTGTTGTCCAGTCGTCGGCCGTCGCGGGCGCACCGGGCGTCGCCGGGCCCGTCGGCGCCGTCAGGCCGTCCGGCTCGACGGGGCGTGGGTCCTTGACGGGCGGGCGGCCAGTGTCTCTCCCGCCGCCACCGACAGCGCGCAGACCACGCCCGCCGTGAGCACCGCCCAGTCACCCAGGAACGTGCAGCAGATCACCAGCAGTGCCGTCGTCGGCAGTACCAGCTGCTGGGTGATGCCCGCCTTGAAGTGACGCGAGTGCAGGGCCCACACGGTCAGCAGATACAGGGCCGTCGGCAGGGTCACGGCGGCCGACGCCGCCAGCGTGGAGATGTGCGCCTTGCCCACCGTCTGCTCCACCGCCACCTCCAGCCCGGCCCCGATCGCGGCCGCCGAGGCGAAGACCACGTAGTGGCCGTAGCCCCACAGGAACGCCTGCCGGTTGGAGCGCAGATGGCCGTGGATGGGCACCACGAAGTAGATCCACCACGCGGCGAAGATGATCAGCAGCCCGCCCGACGCGATGGGGAGGACCTCGCCCAGCGAGTCGTTCTCGTCGATGCCGGACTTCACGGCGATCGTGGCCGCGGCGACCGTCTCGCCGAGCACGATGATCGTGAACAGTCCGTAGCGCTCCGCGATATGGCGGGGATGCCAGGCCGTGGGCTGGCCCCGCTCCGCGAACAGCGGCACGCACATCTCCAGCAGCGCCATCACCAGGAACCACCAGGGCAGCGCGTCCTCGGGCAGGAGCAGCAGGCCCAGCCAGCCGACCTGGCACAGCAGTACCCCGCCGGCGTAGCGCAGGGCCGTCGTCCGCTCCGGGCCCTCGGCGGCGCGGGCCGCCCGCAGCCACTGCGTCACCAGGGCCAGCCGCATGATCACGTAGCCCAGCCAGACCACGAGGTAGTCGTGCTCCTCGAAGGCCTGCGAGACCCCCGCCGCGAGGACCAGCACACCCGCGATCTGCACCAGGGTGACGACCCGGTACAGCACGTCGTCGTTGTCGTACGCCGAGGCGAACCACGAGAAGTTCATCCAGGCCCACCACACGGCGAAGAAGACCATCGCGTAGTCGAGGATCCCCTCGCCGGCATGGCCCTCGGCGACGGAGTGGACCAGCTGGATGCCCGCCTGGGCGACGGCCACGACGAAGCACAGGTCGAAGAAGAGCTCCAGCGGTGAGGCCGTCCGGTGCGCCTCGTCGCGTCCGCGGGCCCTGAGCCTGCGCAGCGGTCCCCGGTCGCCGGGCGGGCCGGAGGGGACGGGCGGGGGAGTGGGGCTGGACGTCATGATTCCCAGCACAACAGAAGGCGCGGGGATTTTCTCCGCGACCGTACCCTGGACGCATGAGCAGCACCCCCGATCCCGAGGCGCCCGCGCCGAAGCCCGCGCTGGTCTTCGACGACCCGCTCGACCAGCAGTCCTCCGACGACACCGACCGCGGCTGGGGCGAGCGCACGGACTCCGGCGGGGGCGCGGCTGACCTCAAGCGCTTCCTCGACGAGAAGCCGCCGCACCACATCTGAGCCGGGCGGCTCCACCACGTCTGAGCCGGGCGGCTCCACCACGTCTGAGCCGGGCGGCTCCACCACGTCTGAGCCGGGCGGCTCCACCACAGCCGGACCAGGCGGCCCAGCCGCGTCCGCGCCGCCCGCCGCGCTACCGCTCCGGCTGGTCCTGCCGGTCGTTCCCCGCGCCACGCTGGGCGACCAGCGCGTCCCGGATCTCCTTCAGCACCTCCAGCTCGGTCACCTCGATGACCTCCTGTGTGCCCTCCTTCGCCTTGCGGCGGGCCTCCTGGCGGGCCAGGTACTTCGCCATGGGCAGGACCATCAGGAAGTAGACGACCGCAGCCGTGATCACGAAGCTCAGGGCGGCGCCGAGGACGGAGCCCCACGCGATCTGGATGCCCTCCTCGCCCTTGCAGGTCGAGCTCAGGCAGGAGCTGTAGTGGTCGAGGTTCTTGGTCCCGATGGCCCCGACGAACGGGTTGATGATCCCCTTGACCACGGCGTTGACGATGTTCGTGAACGCGGCGCCGATCACCACCGCCACAGCCAGATCGACGACGTTCCCGCGCATCAGGAAGGCCTTGAAGCCCTCCCAGAGGCTCGGTTCCTTCTTCTCGCTCACCTCGGGGCCTTTCCTCGCACGAGCAGCTTATGGAACAAAACGCTCCGCAACCTACGTCACGAGGGGGCCGAACCGAGTACCTGGGTCCCTCGAACGAGGGCCTTGACGCGATCGTGCACAGCATCACCACAACGTCACCGCCAACCGTGCCGTCGCGCTCGCCCCGGCGAGCCGGGCGGCGGTGGCACGCGGCACCGAGAGCACGACCAGCGCCCCGCCGTCCGTCGCGCCCTCCAGCGGCTCCGGCACCTTCGTCACCCTGGCCCCGCGCGCGATCACGCGGGCGTCGCCGCCCGGTGCCGTCCCCTCGGCGGCGATGACGTCGACCCGGTCGCCCGGCCGCAGCAGCCGTACCGTCGCCGCGTCGGCGATCCGGATCGGAGCCGTCACCGGGCCCGCCGCACCCGGGCCCGCCGCACCCGGGCCCGCGGCACCTGCCCCTGCGGCACCTGTCCCCGCCACACCCGCCCCCGCTGCACCACGCATCCGCGCGGACCGCTCCCGGTACATCGAGGACGTATGCGCGGGAGACGTGGCCCGGGGCTGACCGCGGGCCCCGTCACCGTCACGCGGGCCCGCCGCCACCAGCGCGGTCGCGGTGACCGCGAGCCCGACGGCCAGGGCCCGCCGCCGGTGCCGCCCGAGCCGGCCCGACCGGTACCGGCCCCCACGCACCCGCACGGGATCAAAGCGCGGCACCTCACGCGTCGCGGGCACCTCGGGGCCGGGCGGGAGCGCGGCGACGGGGGAGCCGCCGGAAAGGGAGGACATGAGCGGAGCGAGGGACACGGGAACCACCACCTGCGACGAGGACCGGCTTGCGCTCCCCACGATGAGGCTTCCCGCCGCCGCCCGCTGAGGCCTGTGGACCTACCCCGGACCTGTGGACAACTCCCTCACCCGAACGGCAAGTTCCGCCTCCCCACGCCCCACAAGAAAGGCGGCCTGCCGACTACGGCAACACGAACCCCGGATCCATCCCACCCAACGCCCCACCACACAGACAGTCCCGCTCGTCCACCCCCGGCAACCCCGCCACCGCGTCGAACAGCACCCCCCGCAGCCGCCCCACGTTCGCCGCGAACACCTGCAGCACCTCGTCGTGCGAGACGCCCTCCCCGCTCTCGGCGCCCGCGTCGAGGTCGGTGACCAGGGTCAGGGACGTGTAGCAGAGCTCCAGCTCACGGGCGAGTGCCGCCTCGGGATGCCCGGTCATCCCCACCACCGACCAGCCCTGCGCCTGGTGCCACAACGATTCGGCACGGGTCGAGAAGCGCGGCCCCTCGACCACGACCAGCGTGCCGCCGTCCACCGGCTCCCAGTCCCGGCCGCGCGCCGCCTTCAGCGCGACGGCCCGCCCGGCGGAGCAGTAGGGGTCGGCCAGCGACACATGCACCACGTTCGGCACCGACCCGTCGGGCAGCGGCTCTCCGTCGAAGTACGTGTTCGCGCGGGACTTCGTACGGTCGACGAGCTGGTCCGGCACCAGCAGCGTGCCCGGTCCGTACTCGGGGCGCAGGCCGCCCACGGCGCACGGCGCGAGCACCTGGCGCACGCCGACGGACCGCAGGGCCCACAGATTGGCGCGGTAGTTGATCCGGTGCGGCGGCAGGTGGTGGCCCCGCCCGTGCCGCGGCAGGAAGGCGACCCGCCGGCCTGCGACCTCACCGAGGAAGAGGGAGTCGCTGGGCGGCCCGTACGGGGTGTCGACCTGGACCTCGGTCACATCGTCGAGGAAGGAGTAGAACCCGGAGCCGCCGATGACGCCGATCCCCGCGCCCTGCCCGTCCACCGAGCCCGCCACGTCCGCCGAGCCCGTCACGTTCGCCTTGTTCGCCATGTCCGCACCCTAACCGCACGCACGAACGCCGAGGACCCCGTCGCCCCAAGGGCGACAGGGTCCCGAACGCATCAGGCCTTACGCGGCGGTGGTGCTGCTGGTCGAGCTGCCCGAGCCCGACGAAGAGCTCGAGGACGAGCTGGACGAAGAACTCGACGAGGAGCCCGAGCCGGAGCCCGAACCGGAGTCGGAGGACGACGAGGAGGAGCTCGACGACTTCGCCGGGGAGCTGCTCGACGAGGAGCCGCGGCTGTCGTTCCGGTAGAAGCCGGAGCCCTTGAAGACGATGCCGACCGCCGAGAACACCTTCTTCAGGCGGCCCTTGCAGTTCGGGCACTCGGTGAGAGCGTCGTCGGTGAACTTCTGCACCGCCTCGAGGCCCTCGCCACACTCGGTGCACTGGTACTGGTAGGTCGGCACTGTCTTCCTCCTGGCACTCTCACTCGATGAGTGCTAACGACGGTCCATAGTGACGTATTCCAGCCGCTCAGTCCACCGCCACCGGCACGCGGTGACCCACGCCACGTGCGACCGTCCGCCCCTGGGCGTGCCCGGCCAGCCGGGAACGCAGGGCCAGGAGGGTCGCCAGGGCGAGCACGGTGCCGCCCATGGGCACCAGGAAACCGGCGCCGCCCCACAGACGGTCCTCCAGCTGCCCGGCGATGCTGACGGCCGCCGCCTGGCCCAGTGCCACCGCGCCGGTCAGCCAGGTGAAGGCCTCGGTACGGGCACCGGCCGGGACCAGGCCGTCGACCAGGGTGTAGCCGGTGATCAGGGCGGGCGCGATGCACATGCCGACCAGCAGGCCGAGGCCCGCCAGGACCGGGACCGAGTCGGCGGCCCACAGGCCCGAGGCGGTGAGGGCGAGCGCCGTGTAGCCGATGACCAGGCGCCGCTGCGGGGCCGCCCGCCAGGCGATCGCGCCGCAGACGAGGCCGGAGATCATGTTGCCCGCGGCGAAGACGCCGTACAGGACGCCGTTCAGGCCCGGTTCGCCGATCGACTCGGTGTACGCGGCCAGCGAGACCTGCATGCCGCCGAAGACGGCGCCGATGCCCAGGAAGGTCACGATCAGCACGCGCACACCGGGGACGCGCAGCGCGGAAGCGTGCTCCACGCGCGCGTGGCCGCGGCCCTCGACGGACGGCTGGGTGCTCTTCTGCGCGGCGAACAGCAGACCGCCGATCAGCGTCAGCGAGGCCTCGGTGACCAGCCCGGCGGCCGGGTCGATCGCCGTGCACAGCGCGGTGGCCAGCAGCGGTCCGACGACGAAGGTCAGCTCGTCCGTGACCGACTCGAAGGCCGCCGCGGTGGTCATCAGGGGCGAGTCCTTGAGCTTCACGCCCCAGCGGGCCCGCACCATGGGGCCGACCTGCGGCACCGAGGCGCCGGTCGGGACGGCCGCCGCGAACACCGCCCACAGCGGGGCGTCCAGCAGCGCGAGCGCCGTCAGCGTCAGCCCGGAGACCGCGTGCAGCAGCACCCCGGGGATCAGCACGGCACGCTGCCCGTAGCGGTCGGCGAGGCGGCCGCTGTAGGGCGCGAACAGGGCCATGGAGACACCGGTGACGGCCGCGGCGGCGCCCGCCGCTCCGTAGGAGCCGGTGGTGTGCTGCACCAGCAGCACGATGGAGATCGTCAGCATCGCGAACGGCTGGCGTGCCGCGAAACCGGGGAGCAGGAACGTCCAGGCGCCGCGGGTGCGCAGCAGCCGGCCGTATCCCGGGCGGGCGGAAGCCGTCGAGTTCTTCGACTTCTTCGAGGTGACCGTGGATGCCACGGCCCGTGCCTTTCTGCCGCCTGGTAGCGCGTCCCGGCAGGCGGGCGGCGCCGAGAGCTGTCCTCTTGCGCGGAACTGCGGTAGATGCCGGGGCCCGGTGAGGAGGGACGTCCCGACCGCCATACGGTCGCGCCAGCTCTGCGTCAGACAGAGTTGGTTCGATCTGGGTACGCCTTCATCGTACAGGGATCAACGGGGCGCGTGGCTGTGAAAGCAAGCACCAAGGGCCCGCCCGCCTTGCAAATACGAATCGGCATGAATCGGTCCTTAACGACCCGCCACTTAACGACTCGCCCCGTCCGTCCCCAGCCATCCGGCCAGCTTGCCGCCGTGCCCCACCGCCCGCAGTCGGCTCTCCGTCGCGTCCCGGACCGGATCCGTGGCCACGACGAGCAGCTCGTCCCCGCGCTGCAGCACCGTCGTGGGAAGCGGGACGAACGATTCGTCCGCCCGCACGACGAGCGTCACCGCGGCGCCGGGCGGCAGCCGCAGCTCGTTGACCTCGACGCCGTGCATCTTCGACCCGTCGGGGATCGCCACCGACAGCAGATGCCCGCGCAGCCGCTCCAGCGGGGCCGACTCGATGCCGAGGTCGGCGGCCTCCGAACCGTCGCCCAGGCGCAGCTTGCGGCCCAGCCACGGCAGCGTCGGGCCCTGGACCAGGGTGTAGACGACGACCAGGACGAAGACGATGTTGAAGATCCGGCGGCTGGCGTCGACGCCCTCCACCATGGGGATGGTCGCCAGGATGATGGGCACGGCCCCGCGCAGTCCCGCCCAGGACATCAGGGCCTGCTCGCGCCACGGCACCCGGAACGGCGTCAGACAGAACACCACGCTCAGCGGACGCGCCACCATGGTCAGCACCAGCCCGATGGCGAGCGCGGGCACGATGTCGTCGCCCAGCTCGTGCGGGGTGACCAGCAGCCCGAGCAGCACGAACATGCCGATCTGGGCCATCCAGCCGAGCCCGTCGGCGAACCCGCGCGTGGCCGGCCAGTGCGGCAGCCGCGCGTTGCCCATCACCATCGACGCGAGGTACACCGCGAGGAACCCGCTGCCGTGGGCCAGCGCGCCCGCCGCGTACGCCACCGTCGCGATCGCCATGACGGCGATCGGGTAGAGGCCGGAGGCGGGCAGCGCCACATGCCGCAGCCCCCAGGAGCCCAGCCAGCCCACCGCGATCCCGATGGCCGCGCCGATGGCCAGCTCCAGCAGGATCACGCCCAGCAGCACGTACCAGTGCTCGACCGGGCCCGCCGTGGACAGGGAGACCACCAGGATGACCACGGGCGCGTCGTTGAAGCCGGACTCCGCCTCCAGCGTGCCCGTTATGCGCGCGGGCAGGGGCAGTTTGCGCAGCACGGAGAAGACGGCCGCCGCGTCGGTCGAGGAGACGACCGCCCCGATGATGAGCGCCTGCCGCCACTCCAGACCGATCAGATAGTGCGCGGCCGACGCCGTGATCCCGACGCTCACCGCGACACCGGCCAGCGCCAGTGCCGTGGCGGCCGGCAGGGCCGGCTTGATCTCCTTCCACTTCGTGCCGAGACCGCCCTCGGCCAGGATCACGACCAGGGCCGCGTATCCGATGACCTGGGTCAGTTCGGCGTTGTCGAAGTGGATGTCGCCTACGCCGTCCTGGCCCATGGCGACGCCTATGCCCAGGTACACGAGCAGGCTGGGGAGCCCGCTGCGCGAGGAGATCCGTACCGCTGCGACGGCGACGAGCAGGACGAGCGAGCAGACGAGCAAGAGCTGGTTGAGGTGGTGAACAGTCAGCGGCTGAATCCTTCCCTGGCCCGCCCGCACGCGCGCGTGGGCTCTCGTACATCGCACATGAAGCTGTGGCGCACCGCGCCAACTACTTCGTTACCTTACCTAACTCTTGACGATTTCTTGACGCTTCCGAGGCCAAGATCGAACGTTCGTCCGTGCTGGTTCCCGACTCCGCGTCAAGGCGCCCAAGGCCCTGCGCCTATCGTTGCTCCAGCGCTCAGTTAAAAGCACAGCCGAACCTGCCGCTCGCGTTAGGACAGCAAGGACAGCGATGCCCCCCAACACCACCGCCTCCACGGGTCAGCAGCCCGGCAAGTCCGGCAGGAGAAAGGGGCGCAAAGCCCGACTGGTCCTGATCGTCCTGGTGCTGGCCCTCATCGGGGGTGTGGCCTTCGGGGGGTACTGGTCCGTCAGCACCGTCCGGGCCTCGTTCCCGCAGACCAAGGGCACTCTCACGCTCAAGGGCCTCTCGGGACCGGTCGAGGTCAAACGGGACAACTACGGCATCCCGCAGATCTACGCCTCCTCCGACGCGGACCTGTTCATGGCGCAGGGCTACGTCCAGGCGCAGGACCGGTTCTACGAGATGGACGTACGCCGCCACATGGCCTCCGGCCGGCTGTCGGAGATGTTCGGCAAGAGCCAGGTCGACAACGACGAGTTCCTGCGCACGCTCGGCTGGGACCGGGTCGCCGAGAAGGAGTACGACACCAAGCTGTCGGCCTCCACGAAGAAGTACCTCCAGGCGTACTCCAAGGGGGTCAACTCCTACCTCCAGGGCAAGGACGGCAAGGACATCTCCCTGGAGTACGCGGCGCTCGGCTTCACCAACGACTACAAGCCGCAGAACTGGACCCCGGTCGACTCGGTCTCCTGGCTGAAGGCGATGGCCTGGGACCTGCGCGGCAACATGCAGGACGAGGTCGACCGCGCCCTGCTGACCAGCCGCCTCGGCCCGAAGCAGATCGCCGACCTGTACCCGGAGTATCCCTCCGGCCGCAACAAGGCGATCGTCCAGGAGGGCCAGTACAACGAGCTGACGGGCACCTTCGAACAGGGCGGCACGAGCGGCACGTCCGGCACCTTGGGCACGAGCGGCGGCTCCACCGGCACCGGGGGCACCGCCGCCGGCGGCTCGAGCGGCACTGGCAGCTCAAGCAGCACAGGTAGCTCCGGCAGCTCCGGTACCGAGGGCCTCCAGAGCCAGCTCACCGGCCTCACCAAGGTCCTGGACGACCTCCCGCCGGCGGTCGGCGTGAACGGCGACGGCATCGGCTCCAACTCCTGGGTCGTCTCCGGGGAGCACACCATCACCGGCAAGCCGCTGCTGGCCAACGACCCGCACCTGTCGCCCTCGCTGCCCTCCGTCTGGTACCAGATGGGCCTGCACTGCCGCAGCGTCTCCAGCGCCTGCCAGTACGACGTCAGCGGCTACACCTTCGCGGGCATGCCCGGCGTGATAATCGGTCACAACCAGGACATCGCCTGGGGTATGACCAACTCCGGCGTCGACGTCACGGACCTCTACCTGGAGAAGATCACCGGCGACGGCTACCAGTACGACGGCAAGATCAAGCCTTTCCAGACGCGCGAGGAGACCATCAAGGTCGCCGGCGGCGAGACCAAGAAGATCGTCGTGCGCGAGACGAACAACGGGCCCCTGCTGTCCGACCGCGACGAAGAGCTGGTGAAGGTCGGCAAGAAGGCCGGCGTCAACACCGCCGCCCCCGACAGAGGCGACGGCTACGGCGTCGCGCTGCGCTGGACCGCGCTCCAGCCGGGCACCACCATGGACGCCGTCTTCGCCATGGACAAGGCGAAGGACTGGAACGACTTCCGCGAGGCCGCCGCGCAGTTCGAGGTGCCCTCGCAGAACCTGATCTACGCCGACACCCAGAACAACATCGGCTACACCCTCCCGGGGAAGATCCCCACGCGCGCGGAGGGCGACGACGGCTCCATCCCCGCGCCCGGCTGGGACCCCGAGTACCGCTGGACGGGCTACATCGAGCAGGACGCCCTGCCCTACGAGTACAAGCCCAAGCGCGGCTACATCGTCACCGCCAACCAGGCCGCGATCGACCCGGACAAGTACCCGTACACGCTCACCAAGGACTGGGGCTACGGCACGCGCAGCCAGCGCATAAGCGACCTGATCGAGTCGAAGATCAAGAACGGCGGCAAGGTCTCCACGGACGACATGCGCCAGATGCAGCTCGACAACAGCAGCGAGATCGCCCGGCTGCTGGTGCCCACGCTGCTGAAGATCGACCCCGAGAACAAGGACGTCCGCGAGGCGCAGAAGCTCCTCGAGGGCTGGGACTACACCCAGGACGCCGACTCGGCCGCCGCGGCCTACTTCAACGCGGTCTGGCGCAACATCCTCAAGCTCGCCTTCGGCAACAAGCTGCCCAAGGAGCTGCGGCCCAAGGGCCAGTGCCTGTGGGTCAAGCCGGTCAACACCACCGGGCCCGCCGACGAGGCCGACGAGGTCCGCGAGTGCGGCCAGCGCGACCCCGACCAGGCGCAGCCCGACGGCGGCGACCGCTGGTTCGAGGTGGTCCGGGGGCTGATGGAGCAGCCCAAGAGCGACTGGTGGAAGACGCCCGAGGCGGGCACCCGCCCCGAGGCCGTCAACCGCGACCAGCTGTTCAGGCGGGCCATGATCGACGCCCGCTGGGAGCTGACCGCCAAGCTCGGCAAGGACATCGACAGCTGGAGCTGGGGCCGGCTGCACCGCCTGTTCCTGGACAACCAGACCCTCGGCACCGAGGGCCCCGGTTTCCTCCAGTACGCCCTCAACCGCGGCCCGTGGGAGCTCGGCGGCGGCGAGGCGACGGTCAACGCGACCGGCTGGAACGCCGCCGGTGGCTACAACGTCGTCTGGGTGCCGTCCATGCGGATGGTCGTGAACCTCGGCGACCTCGACAAGTCGAAGTGGATCAACCTCTCCGGCGCGTCGGGGCACGCCTACAGCGCCCACTACGTCGACCAGACGGACAAGTGGGCCGAGGGCGAGCTGCTGCCGTGGTCCTTCTCGGACAAGGCGGTCGAGGGCAGCACGACCGACAAGCTGGTGCTCAAGCCGTGAGCCGCTGACGCCCGCACCACGAGAACGGCCCTCCACGCACGCGTGGAGGGCCGTTCTCGTCGCCGGTATCAGTCGGCGGGCCGGCTGAACCGCCGCACCCCCGAGGGCGTCACCACCGCGTGCACCGGCCGGTCGTGCGCCTCCTCCGGGACGTGCTCGATCACCTCGGAGTCGTACAACAGCACCACCAGGGAGGACCGGGCACTCGCCCGCTCCAGGCGCGCCAGGACCCGGTCGTACGAGCCGCCGCCACGCCCGAGCCGCATCCCGCGCGTGTCGACCGCGAGGCCCGGCAGCAGGACGGCGTCGGCGGCGGTCACGGCGTCCGGTCCGAGGCGTTCGCCGGAGGGCTCGAAGAGCTCCATCCGGCCGCCGCCGTGCCGGACACGCGCGAGCGAGCTCTCGCCTTCGTAGACGCCCCAGTCCAGATCGTTGTCGGCCAGCAGGGCCGGAAGAAGGACGCGCACGCCCCGGGCGCGCAGCGTGTCGAGGAGCGCGAGCGTCCCCGGTTCACTCCCCACGGAGACGTACGCCGCGACCGTGCCGGCCCGCGCCAACTCCGGCAGCTCCAGCGCCCGCGCGGCCAGTGCGGCCGAGGTTTCCCGCAGGTCATCCGCCGTCAACCTGTTCCTCACCGAGAGGAGCCCTCGCCGCAAACTCCGCTTGTCAGGCTCGCCCGGACGCCCGATGTGACTCAATGGTTGCTCCCGTATCGTTCTAATACGCTCATATGAGCGTCCATGAACCGGAGCCGCAGATTCCGCCCAAAGGCACCGGATATGGTGGCGGACATGACTCAGGCACACCCTCGGATCAGCAAGGCTGTCATTCCCGCAGCAGGCCTCGGCACCCGGTTCCTGCCGGCCACCAAAGCCACTCCCAAGGAGATGCTGCCGGTCGTCGACAAGCCGGCGATCCAGTACGTGGTCGAGGAGGCCGTCGGCGCGGGTCTCGACGACGTCCTCATGGTGACGGGCCGCAACAAGCGCCCCCTCGAGGACCACTTCGACCGCAACTACGAACTCGAGTCGGCGCTTCAGAAGAAGGGCGACGCCGGCCGTCTCGCCAAGGTCCAGGAGTCCAGCGACCTCGCGACCATGCACTACGTCCGCCAGGGCGACCCCAAGGGCCTCGGACACGCCGTCCTGTGCGCCGCCCCGCACGTCGGCGAGGAGCCCTTCGCCGTCCTCCTCGGTGACGACCTCATCGACCCCCGCGACCCCCTGCTCCAGCGCATGGTCGAGGTCCAGGAGCAGCGCGGCGGCAGCGTCATCGCGCTCATGGAGGTCGCCCCCGAGCAGATCCACCTCTACGGCTGCGCGGCCGTGGAGACCACCGAGGACAGCGACGTCGTCAAGGTCGGCGGCCTCGTCGAGAAGCCCGACCCGTCCGACGCCCCGTCGAACTACGCGGTCATCGGCCGCTACGTCCTCGACCCGCACATCTTCGACATACTGCGCCGGACCGAGCCCGGCCGCGGCGGCGAGATCCAGCTCACGGACGCCCTCCAGCAGCTCGCCGCCGACGAGAAGATCGGCGGCCCGGTGCACGGCGTCGTCTTCAAGGGCCGCCGCTATGACACCGGCGACCGCGGCGACTACCTGCGTGCCATTGTCCGACTCGCATGCGAACGTGAAGACCTGGGCCCGGACTTCCGGACCTGGCTTCGCAGTTACGTAGCCGAGGAGATGTAACACGTTGAGCAGCGCCGCGCCCCGCACACCGGTCCAGGACCACTCGGGCCCCGACCACCTGTGGTCGGTGGACGAGCACCTGGAGGACATCCTCACCACCGTCCGCCCCCTGGAACCCATCGAGCTGCAGCTGCTCGACGCCCAGGGCTGCGTCCTGGTCGAGGACATCACGGTGCCGGTGTCCCTGCCGCCGTTCGACAACAGCTCCATGGACGGCTACGCGGTCCGGGTCGCGGACGTGGCGGGCGCGAGCGAGAAGTTCCCGGCGGCCCTGGAGGTCGTCGGGGACGTGGCGGCGGGCCAGGCCGAGCTGCTCCAGGTGGGCCCCGGCCAGGCCGCCCGCATCATGACCGGCGCCCCCCTGCCGCCCGGCGCCGAGACGGTCGTGCCCGTCGAGTGGACCGACGGAGGGCTCGGCGAGGGCCCGGTGCACGGGATGCGCGCCCGCAGCCTCGGCCCCGAGGGTGCCTCGGGCCATGTGCGGGTGTACCGGCCGGCCGAGGCACGCGCGCATGTGCGCGCACAGGGCAGCGACGTGAGGGCCGGCGACCGCGCCCTGCGGGCCGGCACGATCCTCGGCCCGCCCCAGATCGGCCTGCTCGCCGCGATCGGCCGCGGCACCGTCCGCGTCCGCCCGCGCCCGCGCGTGGTGGTGCTCTCCACCGGCAGCGAACTCGTCCAGCCCGACGAGAGGCTGCGCACCGGTCAGATCTACGACTCCAACAGCTTCGCCCTCACCGCCGCCGCCCGGGACGCCGGAGCCATCGCCTACCGCGTGGGCGCCGTCGCCGACGACGCCGAGACCCTGCGCTCCACCATCGAGGACCAGTTGGTGCGCGCTGACCTGATGGTCACCACGGGCGGTGTCAGCGTCGGGGCCTACGACGTCGTCAAGGAAGCCCTGTCCCACGTGGCCGACGAGGACGAGGCGGGCAGCGGCATCGAGTTCCGCAAGCTCGCCATGCAGCCCGGCAAGCCCCAGGGCTTCGGCTCCATCGGCCCCGACCACACCCCGCTGCTGGCCCTGCCCGGCAACCCGGTGTCGTCGTACGTCTCCTTCGAACTCTTCGTCCGCCCCGCGATCCGCGCCCTCATGGGCCTGCCGGACGTCCACCGGGCGACGACCCGGGCCACCCTGGCCACCGACAAGGCGCTGACCTCGCCGAAGGGACGCCGTCAGTTCCTGCGGGCCACCTGCGCCGACGGCCGGGCCACCCCGGTCGGCGGCGCCGGATCCCATCTGGTCGCGGCCCTCGCCCACGCGGACGCGCTGATCGTCGTCCCCGAGGACACCGAGTCCGTCGAGCCGGACGCCGAGGTCGAGGTGGTCCTGCTCGGCTGAGAGCCGCTGGTTGGGGGTACCGTGTCGCGCACAGCAGGCCCGGACCGGGAGCGCCACACAGCATGAGCACGCAGGATCCCCCAACGCAGGATTCCTCTCCGCAGGACCGACTGACGCACATCGACGACGCCGGCGCCGCCCGCATGGTCGACGTCTCGGAGAAGGACGTGACCGCGCGCACCGCCCGCGCCAGCGGACGCGTCCTCGTCTCGCCCCGCGTGATCGAACTGCTGCGCGGCGAGGGCGTCCCCAAGGGCGACGCCCTCGCGACCGCGCGGATCGCCGGGATCATGGGCGCCAAACGCACCCCCGACCTGATCCCGCTCTGCCACCCCTTGGCGGTCTCCGGTGTGAAACTGGACCTGTCGGTCGCGGACGACGCCGTGGAGATCCTGGCCACCGTGAAGACCACGGACCGCACCGGGGTCGAGATGGAGGCCCTCACCGCCGTCTCCGTCGCCGCGCTCACCGTGATCGACATGGTCAAGGCGGTCGACAAGGGAGCGGTCATCACGGACGTACGGGTGGAGGACAAGACGGGCGGCAAGTCGGGCGACTGGAGCCGGGCATGACGTATCGCGCCCTCGTCGTCACCGCCTCCAACCGGGCCGCCGCCGGGATCTACGAGGACAAGGGCGGCCCGCTGATCTCGGCAGGCCTGAAGGGCTTCGGCTTCGAGGTCGACGGCCCCCAGGTCGTCCCCGACGGCGACCCCGTCGAGGCGGCCCTGCGCGCCGGTGTCGAGACCGGCTACGACGTCATCGTCACCACCGGCGGCACCGGCATCTCGCCCACCGACCGCACCCCCGAGGCGACCCGCCGGGTGATCGACCACGAGGTACCGGGCATCGCCGAGGCCATCCGGGCGTACGGCCGGGAGAAGGTGCCGACCGCGGCGCTCTCCCGGGGCCTGGCCGGAGTGGCCGGCGCGACGCTGATCGTCAATCTGCCCGGCTCCAGCGGTGGTGTGAAGGACGGACTGGCCGTCCTGGAGCCGCTGCTGGTCCACGCCGTCGAGCAGCTCCGGGGCGGCGACCACCCCAGACCCGGCACGGGGGGTGCGAGCTGAACGGCGCATCCTGGCCCGTCGAGCTGGTGGACGGCGACATCGTCCTCCGGCCGATAAAGCTGCGCGACCAGCGGGCATGGCGCGAGGTCAACCGGCGCAACCGCGACTGGCTGCGCCCCTGGGAGGCGACCATTCCGCCGCCCGCGCCCGGCGGGCCGCTCGCGCACCGCCCGACCTTCCGCCAGATGGTGCGGCACCTGAGGTCGGAGGCGAACGCGGGCCGGATGCTGCCCTTCGTCATCGAGTACCAGGGGCGGCTGGTGGGGCAGTTGACGGTCGCCGGGATCACCTGGGGCTCGATGTGCTCGGGCCACATCGGCTACTGGGTGGACGAGTCGGTGGCGGGGCGCGGGGTGATGCCGACGGCGGTGGCGCTCGTCGTGGACCACTGTTTCCGCGCTGTCGGACTGCACCGCATCGAGGTCTGCATTCGCCCCGAGAACGGGCCCAGCCGCCGGGTCGTGGAGAAACTCGGATTCCGGGAGGAGGGGCTCAGGCCCCGTTATCTCCACATCGACGGGGGCTGGCGCGACCACCTCGTGTTCGCCCTCACCGCGGAAGAGGTGCCGGACGGGTTGCTGCGGCGCTGGCACCGGGCACGATCGCAGAGTAATCCGGGAATCCGGCACCACCCCGGAAATTGAATATGTGTTCGAAAATGATCGGCCAGTGACCGTCTCAGGGCAATGAATTCCCGGCCTGGGCGGTCTGCTGATCGCATCGGTCACAAAAAAAGTTCGAAATATCAGCCAGATCGTGCGACACACCGGCTCAATTGGCAGATGGCCTCACGCAAACCCCTCTACGGTGTGAGACGTGAGCAGCAGCGGCCTCATCTACGCAGTCATTGTCGGGGCCTGGGCCGCCTACTTGGTGCCGATGTGGCTCCGTAGGCAGGACGAGCTGAACGAGGCCCGTCCGACGGAACGCTTCAGCACCGCCATCCGGCTGCTTTCCGGCCGGGCGGGGATGGAGCGCCGATACGCCAAGGACCTGCGGGCGCGCTCCACCGAGGAGGGGGAGCAGGGCGCCGACGAACCGGATGCCGTCACCGACTCGGTGGACGTCCGGGCCTTCGCCGTGTCCAAAACGCGTCCCCAGACCCAGGCACCCGTACCGTCGCCCGCCCAGGAACAGCCGGCGCGATCGGAGCAGCCGGCCCGCCCGGCACCCGGATCGAACGCGGCGTCCGCGGCCCGCGGGGAGGGCCGTGTGCCCGCCGCCCGGCGCCGCCCCTCGCCGCAGGCGCAGGCGGCCGCAGCGCGGGCCCGGCGCTCGAAGGTGCTCGCGCGCCGACGGCGCACCACCACCATGCTGTTCCTCGCCTTCACCCTCGGCGCGATCGTCGCCGCGGTCGGAGGCCTCGCGTTCCTGTGGGCGCCCGGCGTGCCCGCGGTCATGCTCAGCGTG
Organism: Streptomyces sp. CRCS-T-1; assembly: GCF_024442335.1. Taxonomy (NCBI): domain Bacteria; kingdom Bacillati; phylum Actinomycetota; class Actinomycetes; order Kitasatosporales; family Streptomycetaceae; genus Streptomyces; species Streptomyces sp. CRCS-T-1. The sequence goes on from NZ_CP101651.1 coordinate 4,844,826, forward strand.
TACATCGCGTACCTGCGCACCCAGGAGCGCCGCCGCTTCACGTACCAGATGGACCGCCGCCGGGCCGAGCTCGCGGCCCAGCGGCTGCGGGAGCGGCAGCGCCAGCCCGGCCGGCGCGTCGCCGACGAGGAGTCCGACGAACCGGAGGACGGACCCGAGCCGGTGACCGACCCCGGCCTGTCCGCCCTCGCGGCCGACCGGCGCGCCCTCGTCGAGCAGACCGACCACGCCGAGTGGGTCGACCAGCAGCGCGAGCGGCAGCGGCGCCCCGGGCAGGGCGACAGCTGGGACCCGGTCCCGGTGCCCCTGCCGACCTACGTCACCGCACCGGTCGCCCCCCGGGCCACCAGTGACGTGGATCTCGGGGCCCCCGACACCTGGAGCTCGGCACGCTCCAGCGCCGTCACCCCGGACCTCGAGGACGACGCCGACCTCGCCGGCGAGCCGGAGCCCCACGCCGAGGAGCGGGGCGACGACGACGGGCGCACCGACGCCCGCCGCGCGGCCTCCGCACGGCGGGCCCGGGAGCGCGGCCGCACGCCGCTGTTCGACCAGTACGAGGACGGGGACCGGCCCCGGGCCGCCAACGAGTAGCCCCCGAACCCGCAGGTGACCGTCCCTCGGGAACGGATTTCCAAGCAGGCCGATCTGGGTGCTAGAGTTTCACTCGTTGCAAGGGCCTGTGGCGCAGTCCGGTAGCGCACCTCGTTCGCATCGAGGGGGTCTGGGGTTCAAATCCCCACAGGTCCACGCAGCTCAGAGCCCCGGTCGGGATTCCCGACCGGGGCTCTGACGTGTTGTACGGCAGTTCAGAGCGAGTTGACGTCTCGACAGCGAGTGAGTCGCCCGCCCAGTCGAAGCCCCGCAGTGCGCTCGGATCAACGGTGGTCGGTTGCTCGTGGGTGCCCTGTGCCTGCGAAGGTGATCCAGCAGGTGTTCCGTAAGGCGTCCAGGAGGTACCAGATCCGTCCTCCACCGGTCACCTCGATCTGCCACTGTTCGCAGGTCTGTCCCCGGTGGATGCCGTGCGCCAGGCTGCCTTTCAGTCGATGATGGCGGGGCGTTTCCACAGCCGGTCCGGGGTCTGTGCGCATCGCGATCCAGGCGCGATAGGTGTTCTCGCGTGCCTGCTGGGCAAGGCAGTCCCATCCTTTGGCGGCGGCAGCGTCCGCGAACCGCACCTCCCAGTGGCCATCGGGTGCCGGAGGCGCCGCGCGGTCGCCGCGACCCGCGCTCACGCGACATCCCGCGGATCCGGCACCGGACCGTGGTCCTCGGAGCGGTCCGCGGTCAGCGCGGCCAGCAGTTCGGGATCCGAGTGAGCCTCCGCCGTGTGCTGCCAGGCGATGAGCATCTGTGCGACGGACGCGTTGTTGCCGACGGAGTCGGCGGCGCGCATGGTGTCGACCAGTTCGACCGCGAAGGCGTGGACGTCTGGCTCGGGCAGGAAACGAACCCAGGGGAAGGCGTCCGGCAGTATGTCCAGGAGCAACTCCATGCTTCCGGGCTCCCGTCTTGCCATCGCGGCCAGCATGCGGGTGGCGGCGGACACCACCGTCTGGTCCTGCTCGGCCCGGGCCGCCGTGGTGAGGACAAGATCCTCTCCGTCCCGGCGGTGCAGCAGCAGCCGGGGCGACTCCTTGAGCCGAGCGAGCGTCTGCTTGTTCTTGTTCACCAGCTCGGAAAAGTTCACTGCGGTGTTCTCGGTGGGCATGACTTTGAAACTACTTCGAAACTCGTCGACCTGCCATCACCCGCAAGAGGGACTCGGCCGTCTCCGCCCATCGTCACAGGGAGGAAGCCTCAGGGGGCTCGCATCCTGTCCGCCTCGGCCAGGAACCAGTCCGCCGGACACAGATCGGGGTTTCCGGCGACCAGAACGGCCAGGCGCTCCAGAGCGCGGACGATGCGTGCCGGGTTGTCGGCCCGGAGGGCTGCCGCGGCCTCACACAGGGTCGCCGCCGCGTCCTCGTCCTTGGAACCACAGCGCCGGTAGGCGGCGAGGGCCCTGCGGGCAGAGCTCTCGGCTTCCGCCGCTCGGCCCAGATGCCACAGGGCCCAAGCCTGATTGAAGGTGCACACTGCTTCGGGCAGGGACCAGCCGACTTCCGCGCTGCACTGCACGCCTGTGTCGAACGCGCTCAATGCCGGCACGAGGTCTCCCGTGCCCAATCTGGCGATGCCAAGGGTGTTCCAGGAGAACCCGAGGGCTTCGGGAATCCCGGACTCGTCATACGCGGCAATCGAATCTTCGGCCGCGCGTGCTACGAGCGGCCAGTCATGCGTCGTGGCGTAGGCGCAGGCCAGTGCGTTGGCCTCACGGGCCCGGACGATGGGCAGGCCCGCTCTGCCGGCCAGTTCGGATAATTCCGCAGCTACCGCCAAGCCGAGATCCGGCCGATCGGCGTAACTGTGCGCCAGGCTCAGGCAGAGCAGGGCGTGCGCGTGTTCCTCCACCATGCCCAGTTCGGAGGCGATGTCGGCAGAGCGCCTGAGCCGCTGCGCGGCGTCCGCGGAGCGTCCCTCGAAGCGGTCCATGTCCCCGAGCAGGAACAGGATGCGTTGCAGGCAGGCCGCGTCTTGCGGCGCCCGGGCCAGTGACGCGGCCTCGTCGAGCAGTTGGATCGAATCGCTCAGCGGTCCGATCGCGAACTGGGCATGCCCTCGAGCGACCAGATACGCCAGCCGTGCCTGCCGCCGCGTCAGTTGCCCTGCCAGGCCGGTGCAGATCGACAGTACGGCGCTGGCCGAGCCCTGCCAGACCAGGAAGTCGGCGAACCGGTCGAGGAGCAGAGCCGCCTCGTCGTAGTCCTCGGCCAGCATGCGGTGCGTCAGCTCCCGTCGCTGCGGAGACACATCCTGCGGAGTCCGCCACTCCTCCCGGGGTTTGGCGGACCGGGCGTGCCAGTCCGCGGCGCGACGGTGAAGACGCCGGGCCAGTAGGGGGGCCCGCCTGATGAGGTCGGCGCGTGCGATATCGGTGTCCATGGGAAGCAGGGAGTACGTGCGGTCCTCGCGGTTCGCCCTGGCCAGGAAGCCTCGAGTCAGCCGCCGAAGTGCGCTGTCCACCTGGATTCCGGGCGCCAGGGGCTTGAGTGCCCACTCCACAGCCGCGAGCGGGACCGGCGTGCCGAAGACCGCCAGCACGTCCATGACCAGTTTGTGGTGCTCGTTGAGGTCGCGGTAGCGGCGCTGTGCCAGTTCGTCCACCACGCCGGAGATGGCCGCGGTGTCCCCCAGCCATTCGCGCAGCGAGCGCATACCGGCGTCGTCCTGGAGGGCTCCGGCGATGAGTTCCAGTCCCCTGGGTACGCCGTAGACCCGCCCGGCTGTCTCCGCCAGCAGTTCGTCGTCGGCGTCCCGGATGCCGCTCAGGCCGTCGCCGTCCAGTTCCCGCAGCAGCGCGATCGAGTCGGGACGTGGCAGTCCGTCGTCCAGGACGATGCGCCGCTCGGCGCGGGAGTATCGGGCCGGGAGGGCGAGCGGCACCTGGCTGGTGATCAGCAGACGGGGTGCACTCTCGTGACTGAGCAGTGCTTGCACCATCTCCGTCAGGTCCGGCTCCCGGAAGGTGTCTTCGTCGTCCAGCAGTTCCTCCAAGTTGTCCAGGAGGAAAAGGACTTGCAGATGAGTCATCGCGTCGAAGAGCTCGCATGCCTTGTCGGCCGGCCGCCGTCGGCTTCCCCACATGCGGTGCAGCCGTTCGGCCTCCTGCTGATCGAGCAGACGCAGACAGTCGAAGAAGATCTGCTCGAAGGTGATACCCGTGGTCCGCTCGCCGAAGAAGACGACCGCGTCTGGTGGTTCAGTCCGCTCCCCGCCGGGCCACGCGCCCTCGGCAAGGCTTCGCGCGGCGCGCACGGCCAGCAGGCTCTTGCCGATGCCGCGCCGTCCCAGCACGCTGATGATCCGGACCGGGGGGTCGGCGAACAACGCACGAATGCGCTGCAATTCGCCCGTTCGGTCCTTGAACGAGTGGATGCCGAATGCCGGGCGCTCGTTCAGCATGCGAGCCACCCTGGGACGGCTGGAGCCGTTCGGTCGCGACATCCTGCCTCCCCCGCAGGCGGAGGGCTACTGTGACCCACCCCACACTGTCAGCATAGGTAGGGATCGGGGAGTTGGGGGAGCGCGGGGGGAACATGCGCCATCAGCACTGGATGATCTGGCTGGCCACAGGTCTGGGCGCGGGCATGGTGGCCGGCGGTTGGCTGATGGACGGTCTGGCCTATGTGCCGGGCTTTCTGCTGGAGATCGGCGTCACCTTGCTCCTGCTCGTACCGATCGCCCTGCTCGAGCAACGGCTGCGACAGACGGAGCGGCAGACTCGCGAGCTCAACGAAGGGCTGCGCCGTGTCGACCAGCAGGTACGCCGGACGGCGGAGGAAGTGCAGCGACTGGGGCAGGCGTCGGTCGACGGGGGCTTCAGTGAGCGTGAGGCCGCGCTGGCCGCGGCAGCCGGCCGACGGGACCAGCCGTCGATCCGGCGGGCTTTGGAACAGGCCCATGAGACGGGCGCGGTCTCCTCTGACGGAGTGCGGGTGCGCCCAGCGGGTCTCGATGATGCCCGATTACGTTTCCGGCCGGCGCGCGATCCGCGGGACGCCGTCGTCGTACGGGTGGAGGCCGAGGTGAGTGGAGCGACGGTGACGTCCGCCTGGGAGCCATGGAGGCCGGGGGAGAACGCGCGACGGCTGTGCCGACGGCTCAACGCCCTCGCCGTCGGGCTGGGTGCGGGAGGCCCCGGGATGCAGCATCTCCCCTTCGAGGAACTGGTGACGCTGCTTCGCCTCGCCGTCACTTCGCACACCGGCGACGGACGAGATCTGGGAGCCGTCATCGAACTGGCCAACGAGGAATGGGTCGTCAGCGACGACGGCTTGTACGGCCGCCCCTGGCCCTACCGTGTTCCGCGTGCCCTCATCGTCGGAGATTCTGCCGGTGAGGTCGCGCAGTACGGTGTCCGGAACGCCCCCTTGGCCGACCCCGCCCGCCTGGCTGACGCACTGGCGATCGCGCGTGTCGCCTACCGCGCGGGCCCCGGTACAGGTCCGCCCCCATGAGAGCGGCCTTCAGGTGCTCGCGCGGTGCGGTCCCGGTCGGCCCACGGCGCTTTCAGAGGCTCTTGGCGAAGCAGCGGCTCGACTCGTAGTGACGGTAGTAGCCGAACTTCCCGCACGGCTCGTAACCGCTGGACGTGTAGAGGGCTATGGCCTCCGGCTGCTTCGTGCCGGTCTCCAGGACCATGCGGGTGCGGCCCGCCGCGCGGGCGTCCTCCTCCAGGGCGGCCAGGATGCGGCGCGCCAGGCCCCGGCCGCGCATGCCGTCGACCACGTACATGCGCTTGATCTCGGCGTCGCCGTCCAGGTTGCCCTCGTCGTTGGCGTCCTGGGTGCGCCAGCCGCCGGAGGCGATGGGGGAGTCGTGCTCGTCGTACGCGATCAGGTAGGTGCCGTTCGGCGGTGCGAAGTCCGAGGCGGCCATGGTCGTGGCGTCGCCTCCGTCGCCGTAGCGGACGTGGTATTCGGCCTGGACCTGGTCGTTGAGCTTCGTGGCGTCGGGGTGGTCGAAGGGGACCCGGCGTATATGCATGCTGTGTACCGTATGTCAGCTCATGAGGGGGCGGGAGTGTGTTCGATCCGGAACTGGACCTCGTCCAGTGTGCCGGTATCGTGCCGGGGTGCTGACTGTGACCTCTGTGAATGTGAACGGGCTGCGGGCCGCCGCGAAGAAGGGCTTCGTGGAGTGGCTGGCGGCGACTGACGCCGATGTGCTGTGCCTGCAGGAGGTGCGGGCCGAGCCGGGGCAGCTGCCCGAGTCCGTGCGGGCGCCCGAGGGGTGGCATGTGACACACGCGCCGGCCGCCGCCAAGGGGCGGGCCGGGGTGTCCCTCTACAGCCGCCGCGAGCCCGACCGGGTCCAGGTCGGATTCGGGTCGGAGGAGTTCGACGGCAGCGGGCGGTACGTGGAGGCCGACCTGCCGGGCGTCACCGTCGCCTCCCTCTATCTGCCCTCCGGCGAGGTCGGCACCGAGCGGCAGGACGAGAAGACGCGCTTCATGGGCGAGTTCCTCCCCTATCTGAAGGGCCTCAGGGAGCGCGCCGCCGCCGAGGGCCGCGAGGTCCTGGTCTGCGGCGACTGGAACATCGCCCACCAGGAGGCCGACCTCAAGAACTGGCGCGGCAACCGCAAGAACTCCGGGTTCCTGCCCGAGGAGCGGGAGTGGCTCACCCAGGTCTTCCAGGAGGCGGACGGGGGGTACGTCGATGTCGTGCGGGAGCTGCACCCGGACACCGAGGGGCCGTACTCGTGGTGGTCGTATCGGGGGCGGGCCTTCGACAACGACACGGGATGGAGGATCGACTACCACGTCGCCACGCCCGGGCTCGCCGGGCGGGCCGTCAAGGGGTTCGTGGAGCGGGCCGCCACGCACGAGGAGCGGTGGTCCGACCACGCGCCCGTGACCGTGGTGTACGAGAGGTAGGGCTCAGGGCCTGCGCATCCGCCGGTCCAGCGCCAAGGAGAGTTCCGCCTCCACCACGCTCCGCGCCAGCGGGCGCAGGCGGGGCAGGTCCTGGGCGGAGGCGTGGCGGAGGACCAGGGTCGTGAAGAGTTCGGCCAGGGCGTCGGCGTGGGTGCGGACCTGTTTGGCTGCGGCGAGGACGTCGGCGAGGGGGATGCCCTCGTGGACCAGGGCCGAGGAGACGTCGAGGAGGCGGCGGCTGATGTGGACGATCTCGTCGCCGTCGGTGGCGAGGTAGCCGAGTTCCAGCGCGGCGGCGAGGTTCTCGGGTGTGGTCTCGCCGCCGAAGTGGTCGGCGAGTTCCTCCGGGGTGAGGTGGACCGGCTCTTCTTCGGTGGGGGCGCCTCCGACGCCGAGCAGGTCGCCGACGTCCCGGCCGTTGTCGAAGGCTTCCGCGAGTTCCGCGATGCCGCTGAGGGTGTGGCCGCGTTCCAGCAGGGCCGTGATGGTGCGCAGCCGGGCCAGGTGGTGGTCGTCGTACCAGGCGATGCGGCCTTCCCGGCGGGGTGGCGGGATCAGTTTGCGTTCGCGGTAGAAACGCAGGGTGCGCACCGTGATCCCGGCCAGGCGGGCCAGCTCTTCCATGCGGTATTCACGCTTCTCGGCCACCTGGGCACCTTAAGGCGTACCACGGGTAACTTCCTCGTTCCGCCCCCTACCCATCAGTACGCCGCTGCCCTACGCTCCCATTGCGCCAGTGTTCACTGGCATGGTTCTCGTGGTGTGTGTGGAGGTGTCGGCATGGGCGAGCGCGAACACGAACGCGAGCATGTACGGGTCGCGGTGGTCGGGTCCGGGTTCGGCGGGCTGGGGGCCGCCGTGCGGCTGCGCCGTGAGGGCGTCACCGACTTCGTCGTCCTGGAGCGGGCGAGCAGTGTCGGCGGCACCTGGCGGGACAACAGCTACCCGGGGTGCCGGTGCGATGTGCCCTCGCATCTGTACTCGTTCTCCTTCGCGCCCAACCCCGACTGGCCGCGCACCTTCTCCGGGCAGGAGCACATCCGCGCGTATCTGGAGCACGTCACGGACGTGTTCCGGCTGCGGCCGCACCTCCGCTTCGACTCGGAGGTGAAGCGGATGACCTGGAACGCCGAGCGGCTGTGCTGGGACATCGAGACCGCCAGTGGGAATCTGTCGGCGGACCTGGTGGTGTCGGCGACCGGGCCGTTGTCCGATCCGAAGGTGCCGGAGATCCCGGGGCTGGAGTCCTTCCCCGGCAAGGTCTTCCACTCGGCCCGCTGGGACCACGACTACGACCTGCGCGGCAAGCGCGTCGCGATGGTGGGGACCGGGGCCTCGGCCGCCCAGATCGTGCCGGCCGTCCAGCCCGACGTCTCGCACCTGACGCTGTTCCAGCGGACCGCGCCCTGGGTCATGCCCCGCATCGACCGGAACATCAGCGACGGCGAGCGGTGGCTGCACCGGCAGTTGCCCTTCACCTCGCAGCTGCGGCGCGGACTGCTGTGGGGCATCCGGGAGTTGCAGGTGCAGGCGTTCACCAAGCATCCGCGCCAGCTCGGTCTCGTCGAGGAGATGGCCCGGCGCAACATGGCCCGCTCCATCAAGGACCCGGAGCTGCGGGCGAAGCTCACCCCGGACTACCGCATCGGCTGCAAGCGGATCCTGCTGTCCAGCGACTACTACCCGGCGCTCGCGCAGCCCAATGTGGACGTGGTCGCGAGCGGGCTGGCCGAGGTGCGCGGATCGACGTTGGTCGCCGCCGACGGCCAAGAGGCCGAGGCCGACGCGATCGTCTTCGGCACCGGGTTCCACGTCACCGACATGCCCATCGCCGACCGGGTCGTGGGCGCCGACGGACGGACCCTCGCGGAGACCTGGAAGGGCGGCATGGAGGCCCTGCGCGGTGCCTCCGCCGCCGGGTTCCCCAACTGGATGACGATCATCGGGCCCAACACCGGCCTCGGGAACTCCTCGATGATCCTGATGATCGAGTCCCAGCTCAACTACCTGGCCGACTACGTCCGCCAGCTCGACGTCCTCGGCGGCCGGGTCGCCCTCGACGCCCGCCCGGATGCCGTACGCGCCTGGAACCACCAGGTGCAGGAGCGCATGAAGCGCACGGTGTGGAACACCGGCGGCTGCACCAGCTGGTACCTCGACGCGAGCGGCCGCAACACCACCATCTGGCCCGGCACCACAGGCGAGTTCCGGAGGGCGACGCGACGGGTCGACCTCGCGGAGTACGACGTCCTGCGCGTCCCCGTGCGGAAGGAAGCCGAGAAGGCCGGGGTGGACGCGTGAGCCGGCTGCTGCACGTCGACTCCGGGCCCTATGCCCCGCCCGCCCCTGCCCGGGAGCTGACCGCCGTGTCCGCCGACGGGGCCCGGCTGCACGTCGAGATCCACGGCCCCGACGGTGCCCCGGCCGTCGTCCTCGCCCACGGCTGGACCTGCTCCACCGCCTTCTGGGCGGCGCAGATCCGCGAACTGGCCACCGACCGCCGGGTCATCGCCTATGACCAGCGTGGCCACGGGCGCAGCCCGGCGAGCCCGGCGTGCAGTGCCGAGGCGCTCGCCGACGACCTGGAGGCCGTACTGGAGGCCACCCTGGCGCCCGGCGAACAGGCCGTGATCGCCGGGCACTCGATGGGCGGCATGACCGTGATGGCGGCCGCCGAGCGGGCCGGTTTCCGGGCGCACGCGGCCGCCGTCCTGCTGTGCAGCACGGGCAGTTCGCAGCTGGTCGCCGCCTCCACCGTCGTACCGATCCGGGCCGGTCGGCCGCGCACCTGGCTGACCCGGCGGATCCTCGGCTCCCGGGCGCCGCTCGGGCCCGTCACGCCGCTGGCCCGCCGGATCCTCAAGTACGCGACGATGGGCGCCGGTTCGGCCCCGCACATGGTCGAGGCCTGCGCCCGCATCGTGCACGCCTGCTCCCGCAAGGTCCGCCACTCCTGGTCGCAGGTGCTGGATCTGCTCGACCTCGACCACGGCGTGCGTGAGCTGCGGGTGCCCACGGCCGTCGTCGTCGGTACGGCGGACCGGCTGACCCCGCCCGTGCAGGCCCGGGCCCTGGCCGCCGCGCTGCCGCAGTGCGCCGGGCTCACCGAGCTGCCCGGCGTCGGCCACATGACGCCCGTCGAGGCGCCGGGGCTGGTCGGCGAACGCATACGGGAACTCGTCCACGCACACATCCAGGCCGAATCCGTCGTATCCGAGGAGAGCGCATGAGCAGGGTCAGCCTCGAGGGGAAGGTCGCCGTGGTGACCGGGGCGGCGCGCGGCGTCGGGGAGTTGCTGGCCCGCAAGCTCTCCGCGCGCGGCGTGAAGGTCGCGCTGGTCGGACTGGAGCCGGACGCGCTCAAGGAGGTCTCCGGGCGGCTGCACAGCGACAGCGACCACTGGCACGCCGATGTCACCGACCACGAGGCGATGGCCCGGGTCGCGAGCGAGGTGAAGGAGCGCTTCGGCAGGGTCGACATCGTCGTCGCCAACGCCGGTGTCGCCACCGGCGGTCCCTTCGCCGACTCCGACCCGGAGTCCTGGCGGCGGGTGATCGAGGTCAACCTGATCGGCTCGGCGGTGACCGGCCGCGCCTTCCTGCCGATGCTGCTGGAGAGCCGGGGGTATCTGCTCCAGATCGCGTCCCTCGCCGCGATCACCCCGGCCCCGATGATGACCGCGTACTGCGCCTCCAAGTCCGGTGTGGAGGCGTACGCGCACAGCCTGCGCGCCGAGGTCGGGCACCGGGGCGTGAAGGTCGGCGTCGGGTATCTGTCGTGGACCGACACCGACATGGTGCGCGGGGCCGACCAGGACGACGTCATGCGGGAGTTGAGGCAGCGGCTGCCCTGGCCGTCCAACAAGACCTATCCGCTGGGCCCGGCCGTGGACCGGCTGGTGGCCGGGATCGAGAGCCGGTCGAGCCATGTGTACGGGCAGTGGTGGCTGCGCGGCATGCAGGGCGTGCGCGGCTACCTGCCCGGGGTCATCGGGACCGTGGGGCAGCGCGAGATGCGGAGGTTCGCGGACCGGCTGACGGGCATGCGCTCGGGCCTCGTCGGGGCAGGCGGCGCGGCCGATGAGCAGCAGCGGGCTACGCTCCGTAAGTGATCGACATGCGCAGGGTCACGACCCGTGTGAATCTGATCGAGCCAGATCCCCTCACCCCCAACGGGAGTGAACCCACATGGGTATGAAGGACCAGTTCCAGGAGAAGTCCGAGCAGTGGCAGAACCAGGCCCGTCAGAAGGCCGACCAGGCTCGTGAGCAGGTGCAGGGCCGCGGTCGCCGGCGCGACGAGGACATGGAGTCGCCGCAGCACCCGCAGCGTGACCGTGAGCGGGAGCGCGAGCACGAGGACCGCTTCGACCAGGACTACGACGCCTGACGACGCGTGCTGAAAGGAAGGGGTGCCTCGCGCGGGGCACCCCTTCCGCACGTCCGCTCGCGCCTCACGGACGCGGCGGCAGCTTCGGCCGGGAGTGGTCCGGTACGTCGCTGTACGTCGGCGGCACCGCCGCGGGATTGCTCTCCAGCAGCCCGAGCGCCAGCTCCACCGCGTCGGTCAGCTGGGCGTGGCGGCCCTCCGCCCAGTCCAGCGGGGTGCGCAGGACGTCGATGTCGGGGGCGACGCCCCTGTTCTCCACCGACCAGCCGTAGGCGTCGAACCAGGCCGCGTTCATCGGCACCGTGATCACCGTGCCGTCCCCCAGCTCGTGGCGGCCGGTCATGCCGACGACACCGCCCCAGGTGCGCTGCCCCACCACCGGGCCCAGCTTCAGCAGTTTGAAGGCGGCGGTGATCATGTCGCCGTCGGAGGAGGTCGCCTCGTCCGCCAGCGCCACCACCGGGCCTCTCGGCGCGTTGGAGGTGTACGACACGGGCTGGGCGTCGCGGGTCAGGTCCCAGCCCAGGATCGTGCGGCTCAGCGTCTCGATGACCAGCTCGCTGATGTGGCCGCCCGCGTTGCCGCGCACATCCACGATCAGCGCCGGCCGGGACACCTCCATGCGCAGATCCCGGTTGAACTGCGCCCAGCCCGAACCGCCCATGTCCGGGATGTGCAGATAGCCGCAGCGCCCGCCGCTCAACTCCCGTACCACCGCCCGGCGTTTCGCCACCCAGTCCTGGTAGCGCAACGGCCGCTCGTCCACCAGCGGGACGACGGCGACCCGCCGGGGCGGGCCCGCGCTCTCGGCCGGGGTGAAGGTCAGCTCCACCGTCGTGCCGCCCGCGCCCGCCAGCAGCGGATACGGGCCCGCGGCCGGATCCACCGGGCGGCCGTCGACATGGGTGAGGACCGCGCCCTCCCGGATGCCGGTGCCGGCCAGCGGGGAGCGGGCCTTGGAGTCGGAGGAGTCACCGGCCAGGATCCGCAGCACCGTCCAGCCGCCGTCCCGGCGTACGAAGTTGGCGCCCAGCAGGCCCTGGCGGCGCTGGTAGTGGGGCGGGCCCTCGTTGCGCCGGGCGGCGGTGACATACGCGTGGGAGGTGCCCAGTTCGCCCAGCACCTCGCGCAGCAGGTCCGCGAACTCGTCCGGGGAGGCGACCCGTTCGACCAGCGGACGGTACTGGTCCAGCACCCCGGCCCAGTCGATGCCGCACATGCCCGGCTCCCAGAAGTAGGCCCGGATCAGCCGCCCGGCCTCCTCGTACGCCTGCCGCCACTCCGCCGCCGGGTCGACCACGTGCAGGATGCGGCGCGCGTCGATCCACACCGTCGAGTCGGCGTCGCCCGATTCGACGGCCGGCACCGCGCGCAGCTCGCCCTCGTCGACCACGACCAGTCTGCTGCCGTCGCCGCTCACCGCGAACCAGTCGAGATGGTCGACGAGTTCGGTCCGCTTGGCCTTGGTGATGCCGAAGTGCTCCAGGGTCGGCCGGCCGCTGGTGTCGTCCGGGTTGGCGAACGTCTCGCCCAGCGCGCCCGAGATCGGCCAGCGCAGCCACACCAGCCCGCCGCCCGCGACCGGGTGCAGCGCCGAGTACTTGGAGGCGGCCACCGGGAAGGGCGTGACCCGGCTCTCCAGGCCCTCGGCCTCGACGGTCACCGTCCCGCTGTCGCCGTTGTCGTCGTCCTCCACCGGGTCCAGGCCCCCGGCGGCCGGACGGCCCTCCGGGTTCACCGCGAACGGGGAGGGCGTCGCGGAGGACAGCGGCACGAGGTAGGGGCGGCAGCCCAGCGGGAAGGACAGGTCGCCGGTGTGCACGTCGTAGACGGGGTCGAAGCCGCGCCAGGACAGGAAGGCGAGGTAGCGGCCGTCGCGCGTGAACACCGGGTTCTCGTCCTCGAAGCGGCCGTTGGTGACGTCGATGACGACGCCCTCCTCGACCCTGGCCATCTTGATCTGCCGCAGGGTCCGCCCGATGCCCGGGTGCGACCAGGTCAGCCACGCCCCGTCCGGGGAGAACGCGAGGTCGCGCACGGGCCCGTTGATCGACCGGATCAGCTCGGTGACCTCGCCGCCGGAGTCCTCGGTGACGTCGATCAGCAGCAGTCGCCCGTCGTGCGAGGCGACGGCGAGGCGCTCGCCCTCCGGGTCCGAGACCAGCTCGCGCACCCGGCCCAGGGCGCCCGGGGCCAGCCGTCGCGGCTCTCGGGCGCCGGAGGCCCGGGGCAGCGAGGCGATCTCGATCGCGTCCTCGCCCTCCGCGTCCGTCACATACGCCACCCGCCCGCTCGCGCCGAGCATCTCCGGCATCCGCACCCGGACGCCCGGGGTGTCGGTGAGGGTGCGGGCGGGCCCGTCGCGGTGGGTGAGCCAGTACAGGCTGCCGCGTACGACGACCGCGCTGGCCCGGCCGGTCTCGTCGACCGAGATCCCGTCGAGGTGCTGGGCCGCCGCCACCTGGTACGGGCGCCGCCCCGCGCGCGGCCCGCCCATCTCTACGTCCAGCCTCCGTGGCGCGGAGTCCGGCGACAGGTCGTCGACCAGCCAGAGATCGCCCGCGCACTGGTACACCACCCGGGTCCCGTCGCTGGAGGCATGCCGGGCGTAGAAGGCGTCGTGGTCGGTGTGACGGCGCAGATCGGAGCCGTCACAGGCGCAGGAGTAGAGGTTGCCGACGCCCTCGTGGTCGGAGAGGAAGGCGATCCGGCCGCCGACGAACATGGGGGAGTGCAGATGGCCGTCGAGTCCGGCCAGCAGCCGTTCGCCGTGCAGCCACAGCCTGCCGGTGGCCCCGCCCCGGTAGCGCTTCCAGGAGGCCGGTTCGTGCGGCGGGGTGCCGGTGAGGAGCAGGGTCCTGCGCTCCCCGTCCAGGTCGGCGGCCTGGATGTCGGAGACCGGTCCCCAGGGCAGTTTGCGGCCCGGGGCGCCGTCGAGGGGGACCTTGTAGCCCCAGGTGAAGAAGGAGAAGGGCTCGCCGTGCGAGGCCACGGCCAGGATCTCGCCCTCCGGGGTCCAGCCGCAGACCCGGGTGTCGGCGCTGCCCCAGTGGGTCAGCCGGCGGCCCGGGCCGCCGTCCACCTCCGCGAGATGGACCTCGGGCACCAGGGTGCGCCAGCTCGTGTACGCGAGGTGCCGGCCGTCGGGCGAGAAGCGGGGGTGGCCCAGTTTGGCGCGGTCGACGGTGAGCCGCCAGGCCCGGCCGGGGGCGTCGAGCGGGGCGAGCCAGAGGTCGTCCTCGGCCACGAAGCACAGCAGGTCGTCATGGAGATGCGGCAGACGCAGATAGCTCACCTCCCCATGCTTTGCCTCGGGGCGAAACGCAGCAAGTTATGACAAACAGGCCTCCGTGACGCAGCACACGTACGAAACGGTTTCGTTTCTCTAGGCTCTGCGCTAGATTCCTCCTGTGCCGGAGCGTGCCGGAGAAGGAAGGTGCAGGAGATGACTGAGGTCGCCACCCCGCGTCGCAGTCGGATCACCCCCGAGCGGGAGGCCGAGCTGTACGCGGCCGTGCTCGACCTGCTCCGGGAAGTCGGCTACGACGCCCTCACCATGGACGCCGTGGCGGCGCGCACCCGGTCCAGCAAGGCGACGCTCTACCGCCAGTGGGGCGGCAAGCCCGAGCTGGTGGCGAAGGCGGTCCGGCACAACAAGCCGGGCAACATCGCCGACGTCGACACCGGAACTCTGCGCGGCGACCTCCACGCCCTCGCCTCGCGTGAGGACGACTGCGCCATGCAGCAGAACGCCGCGCTGATGCGGGGCCTGTTCATGGCGGTGCACGCCAACCCGGATCTTCTCCAGGCGTTCAGGGAACTGCTGATCGAGCCGGAGATGGAGGAGTTCCACCGGGTCGTGCGCAAGGCGGTCGACCGCGGCGAGATCCGCGCCGACTGTCCGGCCCTGGAGTACATCGTGCACATGCTGGTGGGCGCCTTCGCCACCCGCACGCTGATCGACGACCAGCCGCCGACGCAGGCCTTCCTCCTCTCGTACATCGACGCCGTGGTCCTCCCCGCCCTCGGCATCCCCACCGGCTGAGCAATCCCCCTCACCCGATCAATCCCCCTCCCTTGAGAAACCGCAGCACCTGACGCGATCACCGCTCACGTCGTCGGGCTGATCTCCCCTGCCCTGAAACACCCCACGACCTGACCGGGAGTACGCCCTCGTGGCCACTTTCCTCTACAAGCTCGGCCGGCTCTCGTACCGGCGGCGGCACTTCGTCGCCCTGATCTGGGTGGCCCTGCTGACCCTCGCCGGGGTCGGCGCGGCCAGCGCCCCCGCCGCGGGCAACAGCTCGTTCTCCATCCCCGGCACGGAGGCCCAGAAGGCCTTCGACCTGCTGGAACAGCGCTTCCCCGGCGTGAGCGCCGACGGCGCCACCGCACGCGTCGTCTTCAAGGCGCCGAGCGGCGAGAAGATGACCGACCCCGGCAACAAGGCGGCGGTCCGGGAGACCGTCGAGGAACTGGCCGACGGCTCCGAGGTCGCCCGCGTCACCGACCCGTACCAGGCGAAGGCCGTCAGCAAGGACGGCACGATCGCCTACGCGCAGGTGTCGTACAAGGTCTCCGGCATGGAACTGGAGGACTCCTCCCGCGACGCCCTTCAGGACAGTGCGCGGGACGCGCGCGAGAGCGGGCTGACCGTCGAGATCGGCGGTGACGCGCTCCAGACCGTCCCGCACACCGGCTCCAGCGAGATCATCGGCATCGCGGTCGCCGCCGTCGTCCTCGTCATCACCTTCGGCTCCCTGGTCGCGGCCGGTCTGCCGCTGCTGACGGCGCTGATCGGCGTGGGCATCGGCGTCTCCACGATCACGGCCCTGGCCAGCGCGCTGGACCTGGGCTCCACGACCTCCACCCTGGCGATGATGATCGGCCTGGCGGTCGGCATCGACTACGCCCTGTTCATCGTCTCCCGCTACCGCGCCGAACTGGCCGAGGGCCGCGACCGCGAGGAGGCGGCGGGCCGGGCCACCGGCACGGCGGGCTCGGCGGTGGTCTTCGCGGGCCTGACGGTGGTGATCGCGCTGGTGGGTCTGTCGGTCGTCAACATCCCGATGCTGACCAAGATGGGCGTCGCGGCGGCGGGCACGGTGGCCATCGCGGTGCTGATCGCCCTGACCATGATCCCGGCGCTGCTCGGATACGCGGGCCGGAAGGTGAAGCCCATGGGGGAGAAGGGCAAGCGGTTCGGCCGGGCGCCGAAGCAGCCCGAGCGCCCCAACCTGGGCACCCGCTGGGCGAGTTTCGTCGTCCGCCGCCCGATCGCCGTCCTGCTGCTCGGGGTCATCGGCCTCGGCGCGGCGGCCGTCCCGGCGTCGAGCCTGGAACTGGGCCTGCCGGACGACGGCTCCCAGCCCACCTCCACGACCCAGCGCCGCGCCTACGACCTGCTGTCGGAGGGCTTCGGCCCCGGCTTCAACGGCCCGCTGATGGTCGTCGTCGACGCGAAGGACAGCGACGACCCGAAGGCCGCCTTCTCGACGGTCGGCGATGAGATCAAGGGCCTCAAGGACGTCGTCACGGTGACGCCGCCGGCGCCCAACAAGGCCGGTGACACGGCCACCATCACCGTGATCCCGGGCTCCCAGCCGTCCTCCGTGACGACGGAGAACCTGGTGCACGGCATCCGCGACGCCGGCGCGGGCATCAAGGCCGACACCGACGCGAGTGTCCTGGTCACCGGCAGCACGGCGATGAACATCGACGTCAGCGAGAAGCTCAACGACGCGCTGGTCCCCTACCTGGTGCTGGTGGTCGGCCTGGCCTTCCTGCTGCTGATCGTGGTGTTCCGCTCGATCCTGGTCCCGCTGAAGGCGGCCCTCGGCTTCCTGCTGTCGGTGATGGCGGCCCTCGGCGCGGTGGTCGCGGTCTTCCAGTGGGGCTGGCTGTCGGGCCTGATGGGCGTGGAGCAGACGGGCCCGGTCATGTCGATGATGCCGATCTTCATGGTCGGCGTGGTCTTCGGCCTGGCGATGGACTACGAGGTGTTCCTGGTGACCCGGATGCGGGAGGCCTACGTCCACGGCGAGAAGCCGAGCCAGGCGATCGTGACGGGCTTCCGGCACGGCGCCCGGGTGGTGACGGCCGCGGCGGTCATCATGATGGCGGTCTTCGCCGGCTTCATCGGCTCGTCCGAGTCGATGGTCAAGATGATCGGCTTCGGCCTCGCGATCGCGGTCTTCTTCGACGCGTTCATCGTCCGGATGGCCATCGTCCCGGCCGTCCTGGCCCTCCTCGGCCGCAAGGCCTGGTGGCTGCCCAAGTGGCTGGACCGGGCGCTGCCCAACGTGGACGTCGAGGGCGAGGGCCTGCGCCCGGACTCCGGCCGCGGGGACACGGACCGGGAGCTGGTACGCGCCTGACGTTCCACCGCTTCCGGTGAGACCGGCCGGTGAGGGCTCCGTGGGGACGGGTGCCCTCACCGGCTTTTCCGTGCTCATCCCGCCTACAGGCTGCGGGCGGTGATGTCGCCGTAGGCGGTGGTCGCGCGGATGACGAGGCCGGCGGCGGCGCCGTCGGCGTTCATCAGCGTGTTCTGGATCCGGCCGAAGCCGGTGCCGGCGTCCAGGGAGGCGGAGACGCCGCGGCCGGCGGCGATCGAGATCTCGCCGTGCTCGGTGCGCAGCTCGACCGAGCCGCCCGTGGCCTCGGCGACCCGGATGTCGCCCTTCTGGGTGCGGATCTCCGCGGAACCGCCCAGCCGCCCGACCGAGACGTCGCCGGCGAGGAGGGTGAGACGGGCGCCCTCGGTCTCGTCGAGCTTGACCGAGCCGTGCGCGCCCTCGAAGGCGACATCGCCGAGCCGTCCGACGCCCCGGAACTCGGAGCTGGCCGCCTTCGCCTCGACACGGGAGCCGGCGGGCAGCTGGACGGTCACCTCGACGGAACCGGAGTTGCCGAGGACCCGGTTCTTCGCCGGTGCGGCCTCGATCCGCAGCACACCGTCGCCGAACTCGACGCCGACCCGCTCCGCCGCCTTCACATCGCGGCTGTTCGACTTGTCCGCGGGCCGGACCTCGACGGTGGTGTCGTCCCGGTCGGCGGCGATGAACTGGATACGTCCGGCGGGGATGTCGACGACGGCGGAGACCGGGGCGGTGGTGGTGAACTTCTGCATCGTGCTCTCCTTCAGCTGGTTGTTTCCGATGAAGGAAACGCTACGTTGCGTTCATAGATCTGGCAACGCATTCGTTGCGTTGAATCGACGTAAGTGCAGTTAGATGTAGGAATTTCGTTGCAATGGTTCCTGATTTAACGCAACGGGGACCCACCTTTCGTTGCAATGGAATGAAGGTGAACGCTAAGCTGACGGCACCCGAGGAGAACGAAGGAGACCGCGATGCCGGGAGGCAGGCTCACCCAGCAGGAACGTCAGCAGATCGCGCTGGGACTGGCCGACGGCCTCGCCTACGCCGAGATCGCCCGGCGCGTCGACCGCCCCACCTCGACCATCACGCGCGAGGTCATGCGCAACGGCGGCCCCACCGCCTACCGCGCCGACCTGGCCCACCGCGCCACCGAACGCCGCGCCCACCGGCGCCGGCAGACCGCGCCCCGGGCGGCGGAGGCACCCCCGCAGGCCCATGGGCGCGACGCCGAGGCCGTGCGGGAGTACGAGGAGGTGTTCACCACCGTCCTGATGGCCTCGGGCATGACGACGATGCCGGCCAGGGTGATGGCCTCCCTCACCCTGACCGACAGCGGCAGCCTCACCGCGTCCGAACTCGTCCAGCGCCTCCAGGTCAGCCCGGCGTCCATCTCCAAGGCGGTCGCCTTCCTGGACAGCCAGGGCCTCGTCCGCCGGGAGCGCGACGAGCGCCGCCGCGAGCGCTACATCGTCGACGACGACATCTGGTACCGGTCGATGATGGCCAGCGCCCGGTCCATCGCCCAGCTCGTCGAGATCGCCCGCGAGGGCGTCGGCGTCCTCGGCCCCGGCACCCCGGTCGCCGCCCGGCTCGAGAACATCGCCCGCTTCCTCGACTTCGTCAGCGAGAGCACGGCCCGCGCGGCGGAACAGGCCCGCGAGATCCTCCGTACGAAGGCGTAAGGGGCCAAGGGGCCGACGGGAGTCGATGCCGCCGCCCCTGCGGTCGTCCCGGCTCAGGCGTGCGGGTGCAGGACGACCTTGGTGTAGCCCTCCACGCGCTTGTCGAACTTGTCGTACGCCGACGGCGCCTGGTCGAGCGGCAGTTCGTGCGAGACGACGAAGCTCGGCTTCGCGCGGTCCTCGATGATCATGTCGCGCAGGTGCCGGTTGTACCGCTTGACGTTGCACTGCCCGGTGCCCATGCGCAGCCCCTTCTCGAAGAGGCGTCCGATGGCGACCATCAGCATGCCCTGCTTGGCCTGCTCGTCCGGACCGCCCGGGTCGCGCGGCACATACAGGCCCGGCACCCCGAGAGCACCCGTCGGCCGGACCGTCTCGACGAGCGAGTTCAGTACGACCGCCGGTTCCTCACGGTCCTCGCCCTGCGCCTGGGCCTGGTAGCCGACCGCGTCGACACCCTTGTCCGTGCCCTGGCCCGCGGTCTGGTCCTTGATCTGCCGGGCCGGATCGCCCTGGGTGAAGTCGATCGGCACCGCGCCGATCTCCCGCGCCTTCTGCAACCGCTCCGCCACCCGGTCGACCACGAACACCTTGCTCGCGCCGCGCAGCATCGCCGAGTAGGCGGCCATCAGCCCGACCGGACCGCCGCCGTACACGGCGACGCTCTCGCCGGGACGCACATCGGCCAGCTCGTTGCCGTGGTAGCCGGTCGGGAAGATGTCCGCGAGAAGGACGAAGTCCGTCTCCTTCTCGGTGCCCTCGGGGAGCTTCAGGCAGTTGAAGTCGGCGTACGGAACCCGTACGTACTCCGCCTGACCCCCGGTGTAGGGCCCCATCGCGACATAGCCGTAGGCGCCGCCGGCGAAGCCCGGGTTCACCGTCAGGCAGAAGCCCGTGAAGCCGGCCGAACAGTTTCTGCAGAAGCCGCAGGCCACATTGAACGGCATGACCACCCGGTCGCCGCGGCTGAGCGAGGTGACTCCCTCTCCCGTCTCCTCGATGACCCCGAGGTTCTCGTGGCCGAACACGATGCCCGGCTCGGCCGCGGTGCGGCCCTCGTACATGTGCAGGTCCGAGCCGCAGATGGCCGTCGACGTCACCCGCACGATCACATCGTTCGGGTGCTGGATCCGGGGATCCTCCACTTTCTCCACCGCCACCTCGAAGGGGCCCTTGTACACGACAGCCCTCATCGTCAGCACCTCCATCTGTGTTCTGGCTCATATACCAGGCTGGTGCATGATGGGACGATTTGCACCAAGAGAAGGCGCTTGAGGCGCTTGGAGGAGAAAGGATCAACGGCCTTGTCACGACGTATCGGAACACTGCTCGTCTCGGTCTCCGGCCTGTCCGGCACGACCTACCCGGTGGGCACCCGTGTGGCCATCCGGGGCACCGGAGGCTCCGTCGACGGATTCGTCGACGGAGACTGGCTGCCGCTCGCGTGGTGGGAGTTCGCGGATGTCGCGCAGGGGGACGACGCCCGCTGAACCCCCCTCGCGTGTCCGATACACGTACCGCTAGCGTGCCCTGCATGACGACGACAGCCGCCACTGACGCCGAGGACTCCGGAGCACACCCCCTCTTCGCCCAGGCCCTGCGGGAGCGCGGGCTCGACGAGGTCGTTCCGCTCGTGAGGCGCTTCCCGGAAGCCACCCGTACCGCCGCCGAGGCCGCCGCCGCCCTCGGATGCGACCTGAGCCAGATCTGCAAGTCGCTGATCTTCGCGGCCGACGGGGTGCCCGTGCTGGTCCTCATGGACGGGGCCTCCCGGGTCGATCTCGACCTGGTGCGGGGGGAACTCGGCGCGGAGAAGGTCACCCGGGCCAAGGTCGATGTCGTGCGGGAGACGACCGGCTATGCCATCGGCGGTGTGCCGCCCTTCGGACACCGGACGACGACGCGTGTGCTCGCCGACCGCTCCCTGTTCGACCACGAGACCGTGTGGGCGGCCGCCGGGACGCCGTACACCATGTTCCCCATGGCGCCCGGCGACCTCGTCGCCCACTCCGGGGCCATCGTGGCGGACGTGCGCGAGAGCTCCTCGTGACGCCGGTGGTCACGGGCGCCGTGCTGCTCGCCGCCGTGACCCACGCCAGCTGGAACGCCATCGCGCACAAGATCACGGACAAGCTCGCCGGGTTCACGCTGATCTCGGGCGGCGGGCTGGTCATCGGGCTGGCGATCGCGCCGTTCGCGGCATTCCCGGCGGCCGGGGCGTGGCCCTACCTCCTCTTCTCCGCCGCCATCCACATCGCCTACTACGCCCTGCTGATGAAGTCCTTCCGGCTGGGCGACTTCGGGCAGGCCTATCCCATCGCGCGCGGCACCGCGCCCCTCGTCGTGACCCTGCTCGCCGCGCTCTTCGCCCACGAGGTGCCCGACGGGTGGGCCGCCGCCGGCATCGCCCTGTCGTGCGCGGGGCTGACCGGCGTCGCCCTGTGGGGGCTGCGCGGGCGGCGGCCCGACTGGGCGGCGATCGGGGCGGCCCTGGCCACGGGGCTGACGATCGCCGTGTACACCGTCGTGGACGGGCTGGGCGTGCGGGCGTCGGGCTCCTCGCTCGGGTACATCGCCTGGCTGATGGCCGTGCAGGGGATCGTCATCCCCGCGTACGCCGTGAGCCGCTGGCGCGGGCGGACCGTCGCCCTGCTGCGGCCCTTCGCCGTGACCGGCCTCATCGGGGCCGCGCTCTCCGTCGCCGCCTACGCCCTCGTCCTGTGGGCCCAGACCAAGGCCGAGCTCGCCCCCATCGCCGCCCTGCGCGAGTCGTCGATCATCGTCGGCGCGGCCATCGGGGCCGTGTTCTTCAAGGAGCGATTCGGCGCCCCGAGAATCGCGGCGGCCGGGCTGCTGGTCGTCGGGATCGGGCTGATGCTGCACGCCGGGTAGGCAAGGCGGGTGCACTTGCCGCACCTGAGGAGCACCCTGGAACTAGGTCTTCCGGAGGTGATCGTCATGATGCACACCCGAGCGGGATGGCACGTCGAGATGGAGTTCATGGAGGACGACCAGCACACGCGGGCGGTCGCGATGCTGCGGCTGCCCGACGGCAGCGAGGTACGGGCGCACGGGGCGGCCAACCGGCACCGGTCCGACGTCAATCAGCCCAGGGTCGGAGAGGAGATCGCCGGGGCCCGGGCGCTCAACGAACTCGCCATGCAGTTGCTGACCAAAGCCCACGAGGAGATCGACCAGGCGTCCGGGCGGATCTCCCACCCGATCCACGTCTAGCGGCGGCCGGGAGTCTCAGAGGCCTAGGGCCTGCCGTATCGCCCGTACCAGCCCCTGCGCCCGCGGATCCGCCGTCACCGTCTTGCGGAGGCCGTTCGTGACGTAGCCGAAGGCGATTCGGGACCCCGGGTCCGCGAAGCCGAGGGCGCCGCCGCGGCCCGGGTGACCGAAGGAGCCCGGGGCCAGGAAGGGCGAGGCGCTGCCGTGCAGCATGTAGCCGAGGCCGAAGCGGGTGCCGACCACCAGGACACGGTCGGGGCCCGCCGACTCCTCGGCCCGGGCCAGTTCGACCGTCTCCGGCGTGAAGAGGCGTGAGGCACCGGCCGTGTCACCGATCAGCGTCGCGTAGAAGCGGGCCAGTCCGTCCGCCGTCGCGACGGCGTTCGTCGCGGGCAGGGCCGCCGCGCGGTAGGCGGGGTCGTTCTGGTCCGGGAACGGGGTGATCGCCGCGAACGCCCGGCGGGTGAGGGAGGCCGGGTCCTCGTAGGCCTCGGTGACCGAGCGCTTCGGCCGGGCGCGCAGACCCCCGGTCGGCTCGGGGCCCTCGACGCGGCCCGCGCGTCCCACCCGGTGGGCCTCCGACTCGGGCAGACCGAGCCAGAGGTCCAGGCCCAGCGGGCCGGTGATCTGCGCCGCGAGCCACTCGCCCGCGCCCTGCCCGGTCACGCGCCGCACCAGTTCGTCGAGCATCCAGCCGTAGGTGAGCGCGTGGTAGCCGTGGTCGGTGCCGGGCTCCCACACGGGTGCCTGGGCGGCGACCGCCGCGGGGCCCCGCAGCGGGTCGAGGGCCTGCTCGGGGGTGAGGGGGTGGTCGAGGACCGGCAGTCCGGCCCGGTGGTTCAGGACGTGCCGGACCAGCACTCGCTCCTTGCCCCGCGCCTTGAACTCCGGCCAGTAGTGGCCCACGGGCGCGTCCAGGTCGAGCTGTCCGCGCTGGTGCAGCAGCAGGAGTACGGCGGCGGCCACGCCCTTGGTCGCCGAGCGCACGATCTGGGCGGTGCCGTGCTCCCAGGGGCTCGTGCCGTCGACGTCCTTCGTGCCGGCCCACAGGTCGACGACCCGCTGCCCGTCCCGGTAGACGGCGACCGCCGCGCCCCGCTCCCCGAGCGCCTCGAAGTTCGCTGCGAACGCTTCCCTGACCGGCTCGAAGCCCTCGGCGACTGTGCCGTTCACGTCCACGTCCGTACTCCTCGTCGTGCTGCGGTGCTGCGGTCTTCCCCCTTAGCCAAGCAGGATCGTCACGTCGATGTTCCCGCGGGTCGCGTTCGAGTACGGGCAGATCGCGTGGGCCGCGTCCACCAGCTTGGTCGCGAGGTCGGGGTCGACGACCGGCAGGGAGACGCTGAGGGCGACCGCGAGGCCGTAGCCCTGCTGGGTGTTGGGGCCGATGCCGACCTTCGCGGCGACCGTGGAGCCGGCCAGGTCGTAGCCCTCGCGGTTGCCGACCAGGATCAGGGCGTTGTGGAAGCAGGAGCTGTAACCGGCCGCGAAGAGCTGTTCCGGGTTGGTGCCGTTGCCGTCGCCGCCGAGCTGCGGGGGCATCGCGACCTTGAGCTCGATCTGGCCGTCCTGGCTGGTCACATAGCCCGCACGGCCGCCGTGGGCGGTGGCCTCCGCGACGTACATGATCTTCGTCGGGCGGGTGTCGACGGCGGGGCCGTCAGTCATGCTGTCCTCCCCCGGAACCAAGTGTGCACAAACACATCGTGCACAAGGTACTGGCCGGTAACCGGTCCTCGCCAGCAGGGGGTGGCAATCCGGGGCAACCCGCGGTCAGCGGGCCCGGTCGGCCGCCGACTCCGCCTTCTCGGCCAGGTGCCACAGCTCCTCGCGGAGCCGCGCGATCTCCGTGCCGTCCAGGCCCGTCGCCGTGAGCAGCGCGCCGGGGACGCACATCGCGCGCTCCCGGAGTTCCTCCCCGCGCCCGGTCAGGGCCACGAGCACCGACCGCTCGTCCCGCGCCGACCGTTCACGCCGCAGCAGACCCGCCGTCTCCAGCCGCTTCAGCAGGGGCGAGACCGTGCCGTAGTCGAGGCGCAGGGCCCCGGCCAGCTCCTTGACCGTGGTCTCGCCGCGCTCCCAGAGGACGAGCAGCACGAGGTACTGGGGATAGGTGAGGCCGAGGTCGTCGAGGAGCGGGCGGTACGCGGCCGTCACCGCGCGCTGGGCGGCGTACAGCGCGAAGCACAGCTGCTCGTCCAGCAGCAGCGAGCCTTCCCCGCTCGTGGTCTCCTCGTTCGTCACGCGCTCATTGTCACGGACGGGCCGGGGCGGCCGGCACGGAACGCGGATCGAAGCCGAACGGCAGCTCCAGCCGGTGGGCGCGCATCAGCTCCTCGTCGGAGAGCAGCTCGCCCGTCGGGCCGTCCGCGGCGATGACGCCCTCGCTGAGGATCAGGGAGCGCGGGCACAGCTCCAGCGCGTAGGGCAGGTCGTGCGTGACCATCAGGACCGTCACGTCCAGCGAGCGCAGGATGTCGGCCAGTTCACGGCGGGAGGCGGGGTCGAGGTTGGAGGAGGGCTCGTCGAGGACGAGGATCTCCGGCTCCATGGCGAGGACGGTCGCGACGGCCACCCGGCGGCGCTGCCCGAAGGAGAGGTGATGCGGCGGGCGGTCCTTGAACTCCGCCATGCCGACCCGCTCCAAAGCCCGGTCCACGCGCTCCTCCAGCTCCGGCCCCTTCAGCCCGGCCGCCGCCGGCCCGAACGCCACGTCCTCCCGGACGGTCGGCATGAAGAGCTGGTCGTCCGGGTCCTGGAAGACGATGCCGACCCGGCGCCGGATCTCGGCCATGTGCCGCTTGTCCACGGGCAGCCCGGCCACCCTCACCGTGCCGGCGCCGCCGGTCAGGATGCCGTTGAGATGCAGCACGAGGGTCGTCTTGCCGGCGCCGTTCGGCCCGAGCAGCGCGACCCGCTCACCGCGCGCCACCGAGAGGTCGACGCCGAAGAGGGCCTGATGCCCGTCGGGGTAGGCGAAGGCCAGTCCGGCCACGTCGAGCGAGGGTGTCACATCAGTCACAGCGACCATCCCAGCAGACAGACGACCAGGGCCGCGCCCGGGAGGGTCAGGGCGTACGACCACTGCGCCCGGGACGCGGTCACCTCGTCGATGACCGGCATGGCACCGGCGTAGCCCCGGCTGACCATGGCCAGATGGACGCGCTCGCCGCGTTCGTAGGAGCGGATGAACAGCGCCCCGGCGGACTTGGCGAGCACGCCCCAGTGCCGGACACCCTTCGCCTCGAAGCCCCGGGACTCCCGGGCGATCCGCATGCGCCGCATCTCGTCCGCGATGACATCGCCGTAGCGGATCATGAAGGACGCGATCTGCACGAGCAGCGGCGGCAGCTTGAGGCGCTGCAGGCCGAGGAGCAGTTCGCGCAGGTCGGTGGTGGCGGCCAGCAGGACGGAGGCGGTGACGCCGAGCGTGCCCTTGGCGAGCACGTTCCAGGCGCCCCACAGGCCGTTGACGCTCAGGGACATCCCCAGGACGTCGACGCGCTCGCCCTCCGCGACGAACGGCATGAGCACCGCGAAAGCGACGAACGGCACCTCGATCAGCAGCCGCCGGAGCACAAACCCGGCGGGCACCCGGGCGACGCCCGCGACGACGCCCAGCAGCACCGCGTACGCCCCGAACGCCCACATCGCCTCGCGCGGTGTCGACACCACGACCAGCACGAAGGCGAACACCGCGGCGAGCTTGGTGTGCGGCGGCAGCGCGTGCACGGGCGAGTGCCCGTGCCGGTAGAGCTTGTGCGCGTGCCCCGCACCCATGTCAGGCGCCCGGGCTCGTCGCGTTCGTCGAGTCCGACGTGTTCGACGTGTTCGACGGGGACGTGTCGTCCGAGCCGCGCCGGCGTACGGCCCAGAAGACCGCGCTGCCCGCGACGACCGTGACACCCACGCCGATGACGCCCGCCAGACCCCCGGACAGGCGGGCGTCATCGACATCCTTGACGCCGTAGTCGGCGAGGGGGGAGTCGGCCGCGGCGTGCTCCTCGGCCTTCTCGTCGATGCCGTGGTCGGTGGCGACCTTCTCCAGGCCGTCCGGGTTGGCGGAGGCGTAGAAGCTGACGAATCCGGCCAGCAGCAGGGAGGCGACCAGGCCCGCGGCCCAGACACGGCGGTGCGAGGTGCGGGCGGCCACGGGGGCGGGCTCGGGCTCGGCGTCGGGCGCGTCGACCAGTTCGCCGTTCACCCGCAGCTTGAGCTTCGGGGTGAGGCCCCGGGCGCCGTGGACCAGGTCGGGGCGGACGGCGAGGACCGCGCCGACGGTCAGCGCGGTGATCGCGGCCTCACCGATGCCGATCAGCAGGTGGACGCCGATCATGGCGGTGGCGACCTTGCCGATCGACACGTCGGTGGTGCCGCCGATGGCGTACATGAGCGTGAAGGCCAGCGCGGCGGCCGGGACGGAGACGAGGGCGGCGACGAAGGAGGCCGCGGTGATCGACCGGCGGGAGCGCGGGAGCACCTTCACCAGGCCCCGGAAGAGGGCGTAGGCGACGACCGTCGTGACGATCGCCATGTTGGTGATGTTCACGCCGAGCGCGGTCAGACCGCCGTCAGCGAAGAGCAGCCCCTGCATCAGCAGGACGACGGAGACGCACAGCACCCCTGTGTAGGGGCCCACGAGGATCGCGGCGAGCGCGCCCCCGAGCAGATGGCCGCTGGTCCCGGCCGCCACGGGGAAGTTGAGCATCTGCACCGCGAAGATGAACGCCGCCACGAGGCCGGCCAGCGGGGCGGTGCGCTCGTCGAGTTCGCGCCGCGCGCCGCGCAGGCTCACGGCGACGGCGCCCGCGGCGATCACACCGGTGGCGGCGGACGTGGGGACGTCGATGAATCCGTCAGGTACATGCACGCTTCGATGATGTGGCTTGATGCGAACGGTTTGCAAGAGCGTGACGCTCGTCTTATCTCACCCGTGATATGTCCGGCCCATGAGGGCGCAATACGGAAAATATGCGACATTGGAGAGGAAGTGGACGCACAGTTTCCGCACAGGTAGCCCACGGTGAAGGGGCCGTCCGATGTCCGTAGTCGAGCAGTACGCGCGAGCCCATATCGTCACGGATGAGGCCGTCCCGTTGATCGATGAGCTGGAGGCGGTTCCGGTCACTCTGCGGTACGACCCCGACCGTGACCCCCGTGTGGTGGGCATCAGGCTGCCCGGGCCCGGGGCGCGCGAGTGGACCTTCCGCCGGGAACTCCTGGAGGAGGGGCTGCGGGCCCCCACGGGCAGCGGTGAGGTGCGGGTGTGGCCCTGCGGCCGGGTGCAGGCCGTCGTCGAGTTCCACTCCCCGCAGGGCGTGCTGGTGGTGCAGTTCGAACGGCAGGCGCTGCTGCGGTTCCTGCGGCGGACCTACATGGCCGCCGCGGAACCGGTCATCCACTGACCTTCCGGGTCAGCTCCCCGCCTTCAGCAGCGCCGCCACGATCGGCCCGGCCGTCTCGCCGCCGTGCCCGCCCTGCTGGACCACGCCCGCGGCCGCGAGGTCGCCCCGGTAGGCGGTGAACCAGCCGTTCGGCTTCTTCTGGTTGTCGACCTCGGCCGACCCGGTCTTGGCGCCGACATCGCCGCTCACCCCGGACATCGCCTCCGCGGCCGTGCCGTACGCGGCCGTGTACGACATGAGCTCACGCAGCTGCGACAGCGTGCCCGCCGACATGGTGCGCGAGGCCTTGGCGAGCTTGCGGTCGTCCACGTCCGGGGAGACCAGATACGGCTGGTGGAAGGTGCCGGCCTTGACCGTCGCCGACACCGACGCCATGTTCAGCGGGTTCATCCGGACCCCGCCCTGCCCGATCAGCGAGGCGCCCATCTGGGCCGCCGACTGCACGGGCACGGCGCCGTCGAAGGACGGCACTCCGATGGCCCAGTCGTTCAGCCCCAGGCCGAAGACCTGCTGGGCCTGCTTGGTCAGGTCGTCGTCCTTGAGCTTGGGCGCCTGGCTGATGAAGGCCGTGTTGCAGGAGCGGGCGAAGCTCGCCTTGAACG
This sequence comes from Streptomyces sp. CRCS-T-1, assembly GCF_024442335.1. Lineage (NCBI taxonomy): Bacteria > Bacillati > Actinomycetota > Actinomycetes > Kitasatosporales > Streptomycetaceae > Streptomyces > Streptomyces sp. CRCS-T-1. The sequence continues at coordinate 4,873,004 of NZ_CP101651.1, forward strand.
TGCCGTTCTTGATCTCGAACTTGTCGTCGTTCTGGAACTTCCAGTGCCCGTACGTGAAGTACTTCGGGCACGGGTGCTTCTTGTCCGCCGAGGCCAGGCCCTTGTCCAGCAGCAGCGAGGCGGTGATGACCTTCATCGTGGAGCCGGGCGCGAGGGAGCCCTGGAAGGCGGTGTTGAAGCCGGGCGAGGCGTTGGCGGCGGCCAGGATCTCGCCGGTCGAGGCCCGCATGACGGCCACCGACGACTTGGCCTTCTTCGCGACCTGCTTCTCGGCCGCCGCCTGGAGGGCAGGGTCCAGGGTGGTCTTCACCGTGCCGGGCGTGCCCTTGCTCAGCTCCAGCAGGGTCTTGTCGGAGAGGTCGTCCGACTTGGCGGACTTCCCGCGCACGACCCGCAGCTCGATACCGGCCTTGCCGCCCGCCTCCTTGCCGTACTTCTCGCGCAGGCCGTCCAGGATCGGGCCGAGGGAGGCGTACTTCTGCTTGGTCAGCTCGCCGCCGTCCCGGTCGAGCGCCTTGACCGGGGGCGTGCCCGCCTCGCCGGTGACCAGCTTGTCGCCGTCCTTCAGATCCGGGTGGACGACCGCCGAGTGCCAGTCCACCAGCGGCTTTCCGTCACTGCTGCGGCGCACGACGGTCAGCGCGCTCTCGTACGCCAGCGGCTTCTCGGTGTTCTTGTACGCCACCGTGCCCTTGACGGAGAACGGCACCTTGTCACCGGTGGGCTTGCCCGGGGTGAGGGTGACGTCCTTGATGCGGGCGTCCTTGGTGTAGCCGGTGAGCAGGGCCGTCGCCGCGGCCGCCTCGTCGGTGGCCGCGGCGGCCCGCGGGACCTTGCCGGACTGCCAGGCGGTGAGGAAGGCACGGGCGGTGGTGGTGACCTCGGTGGCCGACAGCGGGCCGGTCTTCACCTCGGGCTTCCCGTCCGATGCCGTCCGGCTCCCGTCGTCGGCGGCCGCGCCGCCGCCGAACAGCGCGTAGGCGCCGAACCCGGCGCCACCGACGACCACGGCGATCACCCCGCCGATCACGGCGGGTCTGGTCTTCCGTCGCTCGGCGACGCGCCTTCTGTTGCCCACTGCTGTCCGTTCCTCCGCGAATCCCCAGGGTCCCCGTTGCCCTCAGCTGTCCCAACGACGCCCACCACCCTAGGGTCCCGTCCTGCCCGGGTGAGTTCAGCCACCCGTTCGTAGCACGGCTGCGACAATCGGACCGGCCGCGTCGCCGCCGTGCCCGCCCTCCTCGGTCATGGCCGCCGCCGCGACATCGCCCCGGAATCCGGTGAACCAGCTGTTGGACTTGGCGTTGCCGTCGACCTCGGCGGAACCGGTCTTGGCGCCGATGTCGCCGCCCAGTCCCCGCATGGCCTCGGCGGCGGTGCCCTGGGTGGCGGTGAGCCGCATCATCTGCTTGAGCTGGGACGCGGTGCTCGCCCGCAGGCCCTCGGCCCGCGCGAGCTGCCGGTCGTCCAGCTCCGGCGAGACCAGGTAGGGCTGGCGGAAGCTGCCGGTGATCGCGGTCGCGGTCACCGACGCCATGTTCAGCGGGCTCATCTGGATCTGGCCCTGCCCGATCGCGCCGGCCGCCCGGTCCGGTCCGTCGACGGCGGGGACCCTGCCGTCGAAGGAGGCGATGCCGGTCTTCCAGTTGTCCTGCCCGAGCCCGAAGCGCCGCTCGGCCTCCTGTGTCAGCGAGGCGTCGGTGAGGGGCTTCTCGTCGATGAGCTTGATGAAGGCGGTGTTGCAGGACCGCATGAAGCTGCCCGCGAGCGTGGCGTCCTCGTCGGGCTTCATGCCGGTGAGGTTCTTGAAGGTCTGCCCCTGCCACACGGCGGTGTCCGGACAGGGCGCCGGGCCGTTCATCGAGGTCACGCCGTTGTCGATGAGCATCGCGGCCGTCATGATCTTCATGGTGGAGCCGGGCGCGGCCTGCCCCGCGAAGGCCGCGTTGAAGCCGTCCTCACGGTTGTTGGCCACCGCCAGGACCTCGCCGCTGCTGGGCTTGACGGCCACCACCGACGACTGGGCGAACCGCTTGACGGCCTTCTCGGCCGCCTCCTGTGCGCTCGGGCTGATGGTCGTCTCGAGCTTGCCGGCCTTGCCCTTGGCGAGGGTGAGCAGCGGGGTGTCGGGAGCGCCGTCGGAGGGGTGCCGGACGACCAACTCGATGCCGGGGGTGCCGCCGGCCTTCTCGCCGTACTTGTCGCGAAGGGCGTCCAGGACCGGGCCGAGGGAGGGGTACTTCTCCTTCGTCAGCACCGAGCCGTCGCGGCCCACGGCCTCGATGGGAGGGGCGGCCGACTGCTCGGTGACGAGGGTGTCCTGCTCCTTCTTCAGCTCGGGGTGCACGACGGACGGCCGCCAGTCGACGAGCGCGCGGCCCGTGGTCACGCCGCGCACGACCTTCAGCTCGCTCCGGTAGCTCAGCGGCTCGGACTTCCCGTCGTAGGCCACCTTCGCCTTCACCGTGAACGGCACGGTGGTGCCCCTGGCCGCCCCCGGCGTGATCTTCACGTCGGTGATGTGCGCGTCGTCGGTGAACGCCGTCAGCAGCCGCTCGGCGGCGGCGTCGTTGTTGGTGTACGACGCTGCCGTCCCGGCCGCCGCCGTCTGCCAGGCCGCGAAGAACTTGGCCGTGGTCTCCTCGACCTCGTCCTTGTCCGGCGGCCCCGACTTCTTCTCCGCGGACACCCCACTGGTCCCGCCGTCGCCGGTCAGCGCGCTCACGATGTTGAAGGCGCCGTACCCGGCCCCACCCACCATCACCGCGAACACGCCGCCTATGACAGCGACCTTGACCCCCTTGGCCATCAGGCCGTCCCCTCCCCGTTGAGCCTCCACACGCTCCTTTGAACGCGTTCAGAAAGCTCGATCCCGGGAGCACTCTAGGGGGAAGCGGTTACCACAGCGACGGGTGTGGCGATTCTTGACCGAAACGTAGGTCAGACCCAGGTATCCAGCCACATCCTGGCCCGCCAGTCGTCTATGGGGATGGCGGTGCCGGTGTACAGGGGCCAGAAATAGATGAAGTTCCAGGCGATCAGCAGGACCAGGACGCCCGCGCCCGTGGCGCCCGCGACGCGGCGGGTGTCGGAGGAGCGGGGTGGGCCGATGATCGCGCCGAGGAGCATCGCCACCGCCAGGCACAGGAAGGGCAGGAAGACGACGGCGTAGAAGAAGAAGATCGTGCGCTCCTGGTACATGAACCAGGGCAGATAGCCGGCCGCGATGCCGCAGGCGATGGCGCCCGCGCGCCAGTCGCGCCGGAACAGCCAGCGCCACAGGACGTAGAGGACCGCGAGGCAGCCCACCCACCACAGCAGCGGAGTGCCGAGGGCGAGCACCTCGCTGGCGCACTTCTCGCCCGCGTCCGACGGGCAGCCGCCCTTGCCGGGCGCCGGGGACTCGTAGAAGTACGACACCGGGCGGCCGAGGACGAGCCAGCTCCACGGGTTGGACTGGTAGGTGTGCGGCGAGGACAGGCCGACGTGGAACTCGTACACCTGGTGCTCGTAGTGCCACAGGCTGCGCAGCCAGTCGGGCAGGAAGGTCCAGCTGCCGCCCTTGCCGCTGGTCGCGGCCCAGTTGCGGTAGTAGCCGCCGGAGCCGTCGGTCGCGGAGAAGATCCAGCCCGTCCAGGCCAGGACGTAGGTGACGACGGCGACCGGGACCGTGGCGAGGAACGCCAGCGGAGTGTCGCGCTTGAGGACCACCGCGTAGGGGTGCCGGGCGCCGGCCACCCGGCGCGAGGCGACGTCCCACAGGACCGCCATCAGGCAGAACGCGGCCAGGATGTAGAGGCCGTTCCACTTCGTGCCGATGGCCAGGCCCAGCATCAGACCCGCCGCCCAGCGCCAGGGGCGCCATCCCAGCCGGGTCGTCTCGGCCGTGTGCCGGTCGGGCCGGACCCGGCCGTCGGCGTCCACCGGCAGCGCCGCGGCCAGTCTCGCGCGGGCCTTGTCACGGTCGACGAGCAGACAGCCGAACGCCGCCAGCACGAAGAACATCAGCACGCCGTCGAGCAGCGCCGTGCGGCTCATCACGAAGTGCAGGCCGTCCACCGCCATCAGCGCGCCCGCCAGACAGCCCAGGAAGGTGGAGCGGAACAGCCGGCGGCCGATCCGGCACAGCATCAGCACGGACAGCGTGCCGAGCAGCGCCGTCATGAAGCGCCAGCCGAAGGGGTCGAAGCCGAACAGCAGCTCGCCGATCCCGATGACGTACTTGCCGACCGGCGGGTGCACGACGTACGCCGCGTCCCCCGGGATCGTGACGTGCCCGCCCGACAGGATCAGATCGTTGGCGTTCTTGTCCCAGTTGACCTCGAAACCGCGGTGGACCAGACCCCACGCGTCCTTGGCGTAGTACGTCTCGTCGAATATCACCGCCTTGGGGTGGCCCAGGTTCCAGAACCGCAGCACGCCCGCCAGCAGCGTGACGAGCAGCGGGCCGATCCACGCCGACCAGCGCACCAGCCGTACCGCCAGGGTGTGCGGGACGCCGAGCGCCGCCCACAGGCGCGGGCTCGGCTCGGTGTACGGCGGCACCAGGCGGTCCCGGACGTCGCGGGCGTCGCTTCTGGCCTGCCCCTGGTAGCCGAAGCGGCGCAGCCGCTGCTGCCAGGACGGCCGCTGCTCGTGGGGCGCCTGGCCCTGCCGGGTGTCCGTGGAGGACGCGGTACTGGTCACCGCGCCATCGTAGGGAACCGTTCTGTGTGAGTCCCGTGCATGGCCGGTATGCGTCCGCATCCTCCGCCCCTGGGAGGATGGTGAGGTGACTGGAATCCTCGTACTCGCAGGTACCCCCATCGGCGACATCGCGGACGCCCCGCCCCGGCTCGCCGACGAATTGGCCGGAGCCGATGTCGTCGCCGCCGAGGACACGCGGCGGCTGCGGCGGCTGACCCAGGCCCTGGGGGTCACGCCCAAGGGGCGGGTCGTGTCCTACTTCGAGGGCAACGAGGCGGCGCGGACGCCCGAGCTGGTCGAGGAGCTGGCGGGCGGGGCGCGGGTGCTGTTGGTCACGGACGCGGGGATGCCGTCGGTGTCGGACCCCGGGTACCGGCTGGTCGCCGCCGCCGTCGAGCAGGACATACGGGTCACCGCCGTGCCCGGGCCCTCCGCCGTGCTCACCGCGCTCGCGCTGTCGGGGCTGCCCGTCGACCGGTTCTGCTTCGAGGGCTTCCTGCCGCGCAAGGCGGGGGAGCGGCTCGGGCGGCTGCGGGAGGTGGCCGGGGAGCGGCGCACCCTCGTCTACTTCGAGGCTCCGCACCGGCTCGACGACACGCTGGCGGCGATGGCCGAGGTGTTCGGCGCGGAGCGCCGGGCCGCGGTGTGCCGGGAGCTGACCAAGACCTACGAGGAGGTCCGGCGGGGCGGGCTGGGGGAGCTGGCCGCCTGGGCCGCCGAGGGGGTGCGCGGGGAGATCACCGTGGTGGTGGAGGGCGCGCCGGCGCCGGGGGCGGAGGATGTCGGGCCCGAGGAGCTGGTGCGGCGGGTCCGGGTGCGGGAGGAGGCGGGGGAGCGGCGCAAGGAGGCGATCGCCGCGGTCGCGGTGGAGGCCGGGGTGCCCAAGCGCGTGGTCTTTGATGCCGTTGTCGCCGCGAAGAACTCCGGGTGACGGTGGTGCGGGACACCCTCTGAGCAGGGCGCATGTCGTTTGAGCGTGCGCCCCATGGGTGGGCAAAGCAGCAAGGGCGCTGGGGCAAGGAACGCCCAAATCGGCGCCAATAGTCGACAGGTCTGGTGCCTTCGGTCCGGCGGAGGAGTCCACTGGGTTGCGGGGACGGAATCGTCCTCACGCCACAGCGGACAACAGGAGCTGGCATGACTGAGATCGCAGGGCGGACCGGGCTCCGCGCCGGTGCGACCGCCGTCGTCAACGAGTCGTACTCCTTCGCCTGCATGCGCTGCGGGCACGGCTGGGAGCAGTCGTACGAGATAGAGCACCACACGGATGCCGCCGGGCACGAGTTCGTCCTCTACGTCGCGGACGGCAAGGTCGTGCCCTCACCCCTGTCCAAGCCCACGTGCCAGAACTGCGACGGGCACGTCGTACGGATCATGCGGGCCGGGCGGGTCGAGTCGGCGCGCAACGCGGCGCGCAGGCCCCGGCGCGTGCCGCCGCCCGGCGGGCCGGCGGAGGCCCCGGCACCGGACGCTGAGGGCAGTGGAGCGGACGGGCCGGAAAAGCCCGAGCACCACCACTGGCATCTGGCCGATCTGCTCCACCCCTTCCAGCGCAAGGCGAGCTGACCCGTCCGGCTCCCCTTGTCCGACGCCCTCCCCGGTCCTCCCCCATCGGGGAGGGCGTACCCCTTTCGTAGGATCGGGGCATGCCTTCGAACGACTCCGGCAAGCACGCCGCGCCCCCGCTCCCGGACCCCCTCCGGGTGCCGGTCGCCGACTCCCACACCCACCTGGACATGCAGTCCGGCACGGTCGAGGAGGCGCTGGCGAAGGCGGCCTCGGTCGGAGTGACGACAGTCGTGCAGGTCGGCTGCGACCTCAAGGGCTCGCGGTGGGCCGCCGACACGGCAGCCGCGTACGACGCCGTCCACGCGACGGTCGCCCTGCATCCCAACGAGGCGCCCCGGATCGTCCACGGCGACCCCGACGGCTGGTCGAGGCAGGGCGCCCGCGAGCCCGGCGGGCAGGCGGCCCTGGACGAGGCGCTCGCCGAGATCGACCGGCTGGCCGCGCTGGAGCAGGTCAAGGGCGTCGGTGAGACGGGCCTCGACTACTTCCGCACCGGGCCCGAGGGCAAGGACGCGCAGGAGCGGTCCTTCCGCGCCCACATCGAGATCGCCAAGCGGCACGGCAAGGCCCTCGTCATCCACGACCGCGAGGCCCACGCCGACGTTCTGCGCGTGCTGAAGGAGGAGGGCGCCCCCGAGCGGACCGTCTTCCACTGCTACTCCGGCGACGCCGAGATGGCGCGGATCTGCGCGAGCGCGGGCTACTTCATGTCCTTCGCCGGCAACGTCACCTTCAAGAACGCCCAGAACCTGAGGGACGCGGTGGCGGTGGCCCCGCCGGAGCTGCTGCTGGTGGAGACCGACGCGCCCTTCCTCACCCCAGCGCCGTACCGCGGGCGGCCCAACGCGCCCTACCTCGTGCCGATCACGGTGCGGGCCATGGCCGAGGTGCGCGGCGTCGACGAGGACACGCTGGCCACCGCACTCGCCGCGAACACGGCACGCGCCTTCGGTTACTGACCGACACCACCGACCTCACCGCACGACTGTGCGTAGTCGCGTCGCTTTGGAGAGTGACGAACGCTCCGCTAGGTTCTGGGGGCCCGATCCGGACCCCTCTGGACCCCCTCCGGCCCCTGGAGCGTGTCGGCGTGAGCAACTCGCAGTACGAGTCGTACGGTCCGGCCTGTGCCGAGCCGGATTACGGCGGTTTCGACGGTGTCCACGAGGACACCTACCGGCCCGCCTATGAGGTGCCGCCGCCCCGGCAGGTCGCCCCGGTGGACGCACCGGCGTCCGTCGTACGCCCGACACGCGCCGAAGCCCGCGCGGAAGCCCGCGCCGCGGCGCGCACCGGCTCGCATCGCCGCTCCGCACGCCGACGCAAGGCGCGCCACGACGAACGCCCGGACGGCTCCATGCGGCGGCTGCTCCCCCAGGCCCTGGTCGTCGCCTTCCTGGCGGGCGGCACCACGGCCTTCGTCGCCAAGGACAAGGCGATCGAGCTGAACGTCGACGGCAAGGCCCGCACCCTGCACACCTTCGCCGATGACGTCACCGAGCTGCTGTCAGAGGAGGGCGTCGAGGTCGGCGCCCACGACGTGGTGGCGCCCGGGCCCGGCACGGAGATCGCCAGCGGCGACGAGGTCGCCGTGCACTACGCCCGTCCCGTGCGGCTCACCCTCGACGGGCACCGGCGCGAGGTGTGGACGACGGCACACACCGTGGCGGGGGCGCTCCGAGAGCTGGGCGTACGGCAGGAGGGCGCGTATCTGTCGACCTCGCGCTCCCGGCAGATCGGCCGCGAGGGGCTCGCGCTGGACGTGCGGACCGAGCGCACGGTCACGGTCATGGCCGACGGCCGGGCCCGCACCGTCCGCACCAACGCGGCGACCGTGCGGGAGGCCGTGGACGAGGCCGGGATCACCCTGCGCGGCCAGGACACCACGTCCGTCCCGCAGGGGAGCTTCCCGCGCGACGGTCAGACCGTCACCGTGCTGCGGATCACCGGCGGCAAGGAGGTCCGCGAGGAGGCGATCCCCTTCCAGACCCGGCGCAGCGAGGATCCGACCCTGTTCCAGGGCACGGAGGTCGTGGAGCGCGCGGGCGAGGCGGGCCTGCGCCGGGTCACGTACGCCCTGCGCACGGTCAACGGCGTCAAGCAGAAGCCGCGCCGGGTCAAGGCCGAGGTGGTGCGCGAGCCGCGCACGCAGGAGGTGAAGGTCGGCACGAAGCCCCGGCCGACGTCCGTAGCGGGCGCCGACCATCTGAACTGGCAGGGCCTCGCGGCCTGCGAGTCCGGCGGCCGCCCCGACGCGGTCGACTCCTCGGGCACCTACGGCGGCCTCTACCAGTTCGACACCCACACCTGGCAGTCCCTCGGCGGCACCGGCCGCCCCCAGGACGCCCCGGCGGCGGAACAGACGTATCGCGCGAAGAAGCTGTATGTGAGGCGGGGGGCCAGTCCTTGGCCGCACTGCGGGGGGCGGCTGCACGGGTAGAGACGGTCGCCCGGCGGCCGCCCGGCGTGGCCGCGTTCGAACCCCCCGTACCCTTGTCCCCGTGACCAGCCCCGCCCCCGACGCCCTCCTCGGCCCCGCCGACATCCGCGAACTCGCGACCGCCCTCGGCGTACGCCCCACCAAGCAACGCGGCCAGAACTTCGTGATCGACGCGAACACCGTCCGCCGTATCGTCCGCACCGCACAGGTGACCCCCGAGGACGTGGTCGTAGAGGTGGGCCCGGGCCTCGGTTCCCTCACCCTCGCGCTGCTGGAGGCCGCCGACCACGTCACGGCCGTCGAGATCGACGACGTCCTCGCCGCCGCGCTGCCCGCGACCATCACGGCCCGTATGCCGGAGCGCGCCGACCGGTTCGCGCTCGTCCACTCCGACGCGATGCACGTCACGGAGCTGCCGGGCCCCGCCCCGACCGCGCTGGTCGCCAACCTGCCCTACAACGTGGCCGTCCCGGTCCTGCTGCACATGCTCGCCACCTTCCCGACCATCGACCGCACCCTCGTCATGGTCCAGTCGGAGGTCGCCGACCGCCTCGCCGCCGACCCCGGCTCGAAGGTGTACGGCGTCCCCTCCGTGAAGGCCAACTGGTACGCCGAGGTCAAGCGGGCCGGTGCCATCGGGCGGAACGTCTTCTGGCCGGCGCCCAACGTCGACAGCGGTCTGGTCGCCCTGGTCCGCCGGACCGAGCCGATCAAGACGACGGCCTCCAAGAAGGAGGTGTTCGCCGTCGTCGACGCGGCGTTCGCCCAGCGCCGCAAGACGCTGCGGGCCGCGCTGGCCGGCTGGGCCGGTTCCGCCGCCGCGGCCGAGGCGGCCCTCGTCGCCGCCGGGGTCTCCCCGCAGGCCCGGGGCGAGTCGCTGACCGTGGAAGAGTTCGCGCGTATCGCCGAGCACAAGGTGAACCAGCACCAGGAGAAGGAGCCCGTGTGAGCGTCACGGTCCGTGTCCCCGCCAAGGTCAACGTCCAGCTGGCGGTGGGCCCAGCCCGCCCCGACGGCTTCCACCCCCTGGCCAACGTCTTCCTCGCCGTCAGCCTGTACGACGAGGTCACCGTGACCCCGGCCGAGGAACTCCGCGTCACCTGCGAGGGCCCGGACGCGGACCTGGTCCCCCTGGACCGTACGAACCTGGCCGCGCGGGCGGCCGAGGCGCTCGCGGCCCGCTACGGCCGCAGCCCCGACGTCCACCTCCACATCGCCAAGGACATCCCCGTCGCCGGCGGCATGGCGGGCGGCAGCGCGGACGGCGCCGCCGCGCTGGTCGCCTGCGACGCGCTGTGGGAGACGGGCGCCTCCCGGGACGAACTGCTCGACATCTGCGCCGAGCTGGGCAGCGACGTGCCGTTCAGCCTGGTCGGCGGGGCCGCCCTCGGCGTCGGGCGGGGCGAACAGCTGACCCCCCTGGAGGTCGGCGGCGCCTTCCACTGGGTGTTCGCGATGGCCGAGCGGGGCCTGTCCACCCCGGCCGTGTTCCGCGAGTTCGACCGGCTCGGCGAGGGCACGGACATCCCCGAGCCCGTCGCCTCCCAGGAACTCCTCGCGGCCCTGGCGAAGGGCGACCCGGACGCGCTCGCCGCGGCCGTCTCCAACGACCTCCAGCCCGCCGCCCTGTCCCTCTACCCGGACCTCGCCGACACCCTCGCCACCGGCCGCGCCGCGGGCGCCCTCGCCGCCCTGGTCTCCGGCTCCGGCCCGACCACCGCGTTCCTCGTCCGCGACCCGGAGTCCGCGGCCGCGGTGGCGCAGGCCCTGGTCTCCTCCGGCACCTGCCGAACCGTCCGAACGGCCTCGGGCCCGACCCCCGGGGCGACGCTCGCCGGGCTCTAATCGCCTGCCCGGGCCGTTCCCGGCCGCTTAAGCTCCCCCGGTTGTCGAAAACGGGGGAGCACACGGCAGTCGATCCGCATCTGTGCCGTGTCCGGGCTGGCGTACCGCGACGATCCGCGCTGCGTGGAGGTCGAGCACAGGATCGGCCCCGTCGATCCGGAGCCGCCGTTCGACGAGAGGCTGATGGACGTGTGGCGCTACCAGCGCCGCCGGGAAGCCGCCGACGGCCGCTGACCGCCCCGGCCGGAGCACCCCCGCGCCCGACTACCCTGGAGGGTCGATCCATCCCCCTTGTCAGGAGAGTAATGGCCGTCAACCTGGTCAATGTCGAGAACGTCAGCAAGGTGTACGGCACCCGCGCCCTGCTCGACGGCGTCTCCCTCGGCGTCTCCGAAGGGGACCGCATCGGTGTCGTCGGCCGCAACGGCGACGGCAAGACCACCCTGATCCGGATGCTCGCCAAGCAGGAGGATGCCGACACCGGGCGCGTCACGCACTCCGGCGGACTGCGCAGCGGCGTGCTCACGCAGCACGACTCGCTCGACCCCGAGGCGACCGTCCGCCACGAGGTCATCGGCGACATGGCCGACCACGAGTGGGCGGGCGACGCCAAGGTCAGGGACGTGCTGACCGGCCTGTTCGGCGGGCTCGACCTGCCCGGGTTCCCCGCGGGCCTGGACACCGTCATCGGACCGCTGTCCGGCGGTGAGCGGCGCCGTATCGCGCTGGCCAAGCTGCTCATCGAGGAGCAGGACCTGCTCGTCCTCGACGAGCCCACCAACCACCTCGACGTCGAGGGCATCTCCTGGCTGGCCCGCCACCTCCAGGTCCGCCGGTCCGCCCTCGTGTGCGTCACCCACGACCGCTGGTTCCTCGACCAGGTCTGCACCCGCATGTGGGACGTCCAGCGCGGCGCGGTCTACGAGTACGAGGGCGGCTACTCCGACTACGTCTTCGCCCGGGCCGAGCGCGAGCGCATCGCCGCCACCGAGGAGGTCAAGCGGCAGAACCTCGTCCGCAAGGAGCTGGCCTGGCTGCGGCGCGGGGCGCCCGCCCGTACGTCCAAGCCGCGCTTCCGGGTCGAGGCCGCCAACGAGCTCATCAAGGACGTACCGCCGCCCCGCGACAGCAGCGAGCTGATGAAGTTCGCGTCCACCCGGCTCGGCAAGACCGTGTTCGACCTGGAGGACGTCACCGTCCAGGCCGGCCCCAAGGTCCTCCTCAAGCACGTCACCTGGCAGCTCGGCCCCGGCGACCGGATCGGTCTCGTCGGAGTCAACGGCGCCGGGAAGACCTCCCTGCTGCGGGCCATGGCCGAGGCGTCCCGGACCGACGGCGAGGCGCAGCCCGTGGGCGGGCAGGTCAAGGTCGGCAAGACCGTCAAGCTCGCCTACCTCTCCCAGGAGGTCGCCGAACTCGAGCCGAGCACGCGGGTGCTGGAGGCCGTGCAGCAGGTGCGCGAGCGCGTCGACCTCGGCAAGGGGCGCGAGATGACCGCCGGGCAGCTGTGCGAGACGTTCGGCTTCACCAAGGAGAAGCAGTGGACGCCGGTCGGCGACCTGTCCGGCGGTGAGCGCCGCAGGCTGCAACTGCTGCGCCTCCTCATGGACGAGCCCAACGTCCTCTTCCTCGACGAGCCCACCAACGACCTCGACATCGAGACGCTGACGCAGCTCGAGGACGTGCTCGACGGCTGGCCCGGCTCGATGATCGTCATCTCCCACGACCGGTTCTTCATCGAGCGCACCACCGACCGGGTGTTCGCCCTGCTCGGCGACGGCGCCCTGCGGATGCTGCCGCGCGGCATCGACGAGTACCTGGAGCGGCGCCGGCGCATGGAGGAGGCCGCGGCCGCCTCGGCCCCCGCCGCCGTGCAGCAGAGCGCCGCCCCGGAGAAGAGCGCCGCCGACCAGCGCGCCGCCAAGAAGGAACTGCAGAAGATCGAGCGGCAGCTCGACAAGGTCTCCGAGAAGGAGGCCAAGCTCCACACCCAAATCGCCGAAAACGCCACGGACTTCGCGAAGGTGGCTGAACTGGACGCCGAACTGCGCGAGTTGGCGGGTCAGCGCGAGGAACTGGAGCTGCGCTGGCTGGAACTCGCCGAGGACGCGTGAAGGGTGCGTGAAGACGCATAACGGCGGCATCACGGGCCGGTCCTCCCTTGGGAACAGGGGGCGATACGGCCCGGTCCGCTGTGGGAACGGGGTGATAGAAAGAGCCGTCTTAGAACTTTATGAAACGACTCTGAGCTCATCGCGTACCTCAGGGCGTGGCTAAAAATCAGTGATCGAACGGGGGAACCGCTGATGACGCAGCCGCCCAGTCAGCCGCCGCACGGTGGCTTCGGCGCACCGCAGGACCAGCCGCCACAGGGCGGTGGCTACGGGGCACCGCAGACCCCGCCACCACCCCAGGGCCCGCCCCAGACGCCGCCGCCCCCGCAGGGCCCGCCGTCGACGCCGCCTCCGCAGGGCCCGCCTCCGCAGCCGGGGTACGGCTACCCGCAGCAGCCCGGACAGCCCGGGCCGTACGGCCGGCCGGGCCCGTACAACTCCGGCCCCTACGGCCAGCCGCAGCAGCCGGGACCGTACGGCCAGCCCCAGCAGCCGGGCCCCTACGGCCAGCCCGGCTACGGCTACCCGCCGCAGCCGCAGTACCCCGGTGCGCCCGGCACCCCGCCCGGGGGCGGCTCGGGCAACCCCTTCAAGGGCAAGCCGGCCCTGATCATCGGCGCCGCGGTCGCCGCGCTGCTCGTGGTCGGCGGCACCATGTGGGCGGTCACCTCGGGCGACGACGGCAAGGGCAAGAAGAAGCCGGTCGCCCAGCAGAGCAACGGCAAGTCCGGCGCCTCCGACCCGGTCAACCCCGGTGACGGCAAGGGCGACGGCGGCGACGACCCGGAGAACCTCAACGAGGGCCGCCAGGCCGGCGAGGCCAAGGTCCTCTGGTACAAGGAGGCGCCCGACGCGCCCCGTTCCGGCGCCGACGCCGACGGCATGTGGATCACCGACAAGACCGCGGTGAAGGCGGCGTACAAGCAGCTCTTCTCGTACAACGTCGGCGACGGCAAGCCGACGTGGGACACGATCACGTTCCCGCAGAAGATCTGCGCGACCACTCCGGAGAAGACGGCCGAGAACAAGATCGTCGTCGCGTACATGAGCGGCAGCAGCGACCGCGCCAAGTGCAACCAGCTCCAGGAGATCGACCTCGACAGCGGCGAGAAGGGCTGGAAGCAGGAGGTCGCCGACGGCGCCCTGTTCGACTCCACGCTCTCCGTCGAACTGTCCGTCACCGGCACCACGCTGATGGTGGGCCGCTCCCAGTCGGGCACGGCGTACGACGTCACCAACGGCGACAAGCTCTTCGACAAGAAGCGCTACGGCCAGGCCTGCTTCCCCGCCGCGTTCGCGGGCGGCGAGAAGCTGATCTCCGTCTCCTCCTGCGGCGCGGGCGGCGACAACGAGCACGACGAGGTGCAGCAGCTCAACCCGCGCACCGGCAAGGTCGACTGGACCCAGAAGTTCGACAAGGGCTGGCGCGTCGCACGCGTCTACTCCGTGAGTCCGCTGGTCGTCTACAGCACCAACGAGGAGAAGAAGTCCTGGAACATCTCCGCCTTCACCGCCGGCGGAAAGTTCCGCTCGCAGGTGGGCTTCGACGAGGACTTCGCGCCCGAGTGCGGCTGGGCCATCCTCGAGCGTGACCTCCAGGGCTGCCAGGGCGTCGCCGTCGACGACTCCACGCTCTACCTGCCGACCGAGGCGACCACCGGCGCCAACGAGATCGTCGCGGTCGACCTCGCGAACGGCAAGGAGAAGTGGCGGGTGAAGTCCCCCGCCGACGAGTCGATGCTGCCGATGAAGGTCGAGGGCGGCAAGCTCATCGCCTACGTCGAGCCCTCGTACGACTCGGGCGGCCAGATCGTGTCCATCCCGACCGGCGGCAGCAGCCACAAGCCGGTCAAGCTGCTGCAGAACCCGCAGGGCGCCGCGGACATCGAGAACGGCTTCTTCTCCAGGGACATCGACTGGGCCGGCGGGCGCTTCTACATCTCGAACACCCGACTGAGCGGAAACGACGAGACGAAGGAGAAGTTGATGCTCGCCTACGGCAAGTGACTCTTCTTCCCTTCTCCGTCCCCTCTTCGTCGTCTACCCTCCCCCTCCCCGAGGTGCTCACGTCATGACCCAGCCGCCGCCTCCGCCGCCCCAGCAGCCGCCGTCCGGCGGAGGCTTCGGACCGCCCCAGGACCAGCCGCCGCAGCCGGGGTACGGCTATCCGCAGGCTCCCCAGACGCCACCGCAGCCGCCGCAGGGCGCTCCGCAGGGGCCGCCGCAGCCGCCGTCGCCGCCGCCCGGCTACGGCTATCCCGCCCAGCAGCCGGGGGCGTACGGGCAGCCGCCGCAGGCGCCTTATGGGCAGCCGGGCCAGCCACCGCAGGCGCCTTATGGCCAGCCGGGCTACGGTCAGCCTGGATACGGGCAGCCCGGTTACGGCTATCCGCAGGGGACCATGCCGCTCCAGCCGCAGCCCGGGCACCCGGGACAGCCGGGGCATCCGGGACAGCCCGGCGGCGGCAAGAAGTTCAACGCGCAGCTGGCGATCATCGTCGCCGCGGTCGTGGCGATCGCCCTGATCATCGGCGGCGGCGTCTGGTACTCCTCGTCCAAGGACGACGGGGGGAAGGACGACACCGCCAGCTCCGGCGGCAGCACCGGCGGCTCGGACGACGACAACGGCGGCACCACCTCCGGCAAGGAGAAGGCCCCGTCCGACCCCGGCGCCAAGGTCCTCTTCCAGGTCCCGGCGCCCGAGGTGAAGAACGACAGCACGGTCGTCGTCTCCGGCTCGTGGCTCACCGACAAGACGTACGCCAAGAGCGGCATCGCCAAGATCGTCGGCTACGACCGCGACACGGGCGGCAAGCAGTGGACGATCCCGCTGGAGGGCCCCGTCTGCCAGGCCAGCCGTCATGTCACCGACGACAACAAGACGGCGATCCTCTACCAGCCCGCGATGCCGACCAAGGACGACCCCTCGCACGGGTGCAGCCAGGTCGCCCTGATCGATCTCGACGCGGGCAAGAAGCTGTGGACGAAGACGGCCAAGACCGGTGACCAGCTGATCAGTTTCGACAACGTCACGATCGGCGGCAAGACGGTCGCCGTCGGCAGCAGCAGCGGCGGCGCCGCCTTCGACATCTCCGGCAAGCCGCTGTGGAGCCCTAAGCCGAGCGACTCCTGCTACGACGCCGGGTACGGCGGCGGCGAGAAGCTGGTCGCGGTGCGCAAGTGCGGTTCGTACGAGCAGCGGCAGCTGCACATCCAGACCATCGACCCGAAGTCGGGGAAGGTGATCTCGGAGTACAAGATGGCCGAGGGCATCGAGTACGCCAGCGTCGTGTCGACCAACCCGCTGGTGGTGGCCGCCGACGTCGGCGACTCCGCGGGCGACGGCAGCGGCATCTCGGACTTCTTCTCCATCGACAACAGGACCGGCAAGCTGCGCACGCGCATCTCGGCGCCGGGCGAGCAGTTCGCGGCGCGCTGCGAGGGCATCACGCGCATCGAGTACTGCAATCAGCTCGCCGTCGGCAACGACCGGCTGTACATCCCGACCGAGGAGCACGACGGCAAGGGCGAGTACAGCCAGACCAACGAGATCGTCGCCTTCAATCTCGCCACCGGCAAGCAGACCGGGCAGCGGGCCGACGCGGGCGACGGCTACACGATCTCGCCGCTGCGCATGGACGGCGGCAACCTGATCGCCTACAAGCGGCCGCCGTACGACAAGGGCGGGCAGATCGTGAGCATCGACGGGGGCAGCTTCAAGGAGACGAAGCTGCTGGAGAACCCCGCGTCGGAGCAGGTGCGCGACGTGGAGGCCAGTATGTCGCCGGACTACTCGGAGCTCCTGTACGCCGACGGGCATCTGTTCATGTCCAAGGTGTACGCGAGCAAGCGCTCTTCCTCGGGTGACAAGGAGTACCTGGCGGTCGGGTTCGGTACGAGCTGATCGTCCGATGATCATCTGGTGATCGACTGAGGTTGCTTTCGGTCCCGTCCCTGTTCAGGGGCGGGACCGTTCGCGTTTGGCTCAGTCAACCTCGAATGAGAGGAATTTCGGCGATCCGGGGCGATTCTCGCGGGTAGGGGAGCGCAACGTCGAACAAGCGTGTAGCTTCCGGGGGCATGAAGGCGGGGGAGCCGGGGGGCTTCCATTGGGGGGACTGGGGTGACTGGGGGGTTGCTCGATGGGAGTGCGGCTCATGGTGGTCGACGACCACCGATTGCTGGCCGAGGCGCTGGCCTCTGCGCTGAAGCTGCGGGGGCACCGGGTGCTTGCCGCGGCGGCGCCGGCCGCGGGGGCGGCGGAGCTGGTGATCACACGCGCGCCGGAGGTGTGCCTGCTGGGGACGGCGACACCGGCGGAGCCGGGGATCTTCGATCCGGTGGTACGGATCAAGCGGGAGCGGCCGCAGGTGGCGGTGCTGGTGCTGGGGCCGGTGCCGAGTCCGCGCGGGATCGCGGCGGCGTTCGCGGCGGGGGCGGCCGGGTACGTCCGGCATGACGAGCGCATAGAGGGCGTCGAACGGGCGATCATGAAGGCCCGGGCCGGAGAGGCGGCGGTGGCCCCGCAACTGCTCCAGGGCGCCTTCAGCGAACTGCTGAACCCGGTGGCCCAACCCGACGACGAGGGCCAGCGGTTGCTCCAGATGCTCACACCCCGCGAGGTCGAGGTCCTCCTGCGCGTGGCCGAGGGCGAGGACACCCGCCTCATCGCCGCAGGCATGGGCATTGCCCCCTCCACCGCCCGCACCCACGTCCAACGAGTCCTGATGAAACTGGGCGTGGGCTCCCGCCTGGAGGCAGCGGCGTTGGCAGCACGAACGGGACTGCTGGACAGGGCGGGACCGGTGCCGCGGGAGCCGTGAGTGCGGTGGGGGTGCGCGTCCGCGCCTGGTCGCCGGTGGTGGGTCGGGGCCGCGCCGGGGGGTGTCCGTCCTCGGAACGGCGCGATGGGGTGCCACACCGACTGACTGTCCGTTGACGCGCCAACCGCTGCGGGCGGACACCCCCCGACACGTCCCCTTCTCGCCGTACGCGGATGCGAGCGCGTCGTTCCGCTCCCGCCAGCCGCCAGCCGCCAGCCGCCAGCCGCCAGCCGCCAGCCGCCAGCCGCCAGCCGCCAGCCGCCAGCCGCCAGCCGCCAGCCGCCAGCCGCCAGCCGCCAGCCGCCAGCCGCCAGCCGCGGGCGCCGCATCCGCCCTGGCCGCCGCAGGCCGCCGCGCGGGCCCGCACTCGCCGCCCTAGCTGCGGGCATGCGTGCCGCTCGGGGCGGCACGGGTGGGCGCAGCGGTACCCCGCTCCGCCGGGTTGCGGACCCACCCGGCACCGGCACCCGCGCCGGCGCCGAGCACCCGACATCGCCGGGTTACTCCACTGTCTCCTCTTCCCTCGGCGGCGGAGGCGCCGCAGGCCTCAGCTTCAGCCAGGCCAGGAAGAACAGGCCGAGCAGCAGCATGCCGAGCCCGGTCCACAGGTTGATGTTGACGCCCTCCGCCTTGTCGATGTCGGCGTCGGACGCCGTGAACCCCGCGATCATCACGATCACGCCGTACAGCACGAACAACCCACCGATGATGCGCCGGATGTCGAACAGCCGAGCGGCCGTCGCCGACTTGCCTTGCAGCTCGGTGACTTCCCGCTGTACGTCCTTGTCGGAGTAGAACTCAGACATGTCTTCAATCCTCCCTCGGTCAGAACGAGAACGGGATGTAGCAGGCCGCGGCCAGCACGATCGCGCCCCAGCCGAGCAGCGCCGGCTTGCGGTACCAGGCCTCGTCCCCGGGTGCCGGCGGCTCGGCCATGCCGGGTGAGGTCGTGCCGTAGACCAGCCCCTGGAGTTCCTCGGACGGCTTCGGCGCGGTGAAGAGCGACACCGCCACCATGACGATCGCGCCCGCGACGAACCCGGCGATCGCCGAGACGAAGTTGGCGCCCTGGTCGGTGGGGATGTCGACGATGTCCTGCTTGTAGAGGACGAAGTAGTTGACCATCGCGGCGGTGGTGCCCACGAGCAGCCCCCAGAAGCCCGACTTCATCGAGGCCCGCTTCCAGAACATGCCGATGATGAAGACGACGAACATCGGCACGTTGAAGAAGGAGAAGAGGGTCTGCAGGTAGGCCATGATGTTCGAGAAGGACCTCGCCAGGAACGCCGTGCCGATGGAGGCCAGGACGCCGATCGCGGTGATGAGGCGGCCGAAGCGTACGTAGTACTCGTCCTCGCGGCCCCGGACGACGTACTTCGCCCAGATGTCGGTGGTGAACACCGTGTTGAACGACGACACGTTCGCCGCCATGCCCGCCATGAACGCCGCGAGGAGACCGGTGACGGCGATGCCCAGCACGCCGTTCGGCAGGAGCTGCGCCATGAGGTAGGGGATCGCGTCGTTGTACTGGAGGTCCGAGCCGGACGTGCCGATCTTGGGGACCAGCACGGCGGCCACCAGGCCCGGGATCATCACCAGGAACACGATGAAGATCTTCGGGAACGCGGCGATGAGCGGGGTGCGCTGCGCCGCCGAGAGGTTCTTGGCGGAGAGGGCGCGCTGTACCTCGGCGAAGTTCGTCGTCCAGTAGCCGAAGGAGAGGACGAAGCCGAGGCCGAGGACGATCGTCAGCCAGTTCGCTCCCAGCGGGTTCTCGCTGCCGATGCCCGTACCGCCCCACGACGTCATGAAGTCGGCGCCGCGGGAGGCGGTGAGGGAGTCGGACAGGCCGTCCCAGCCGCCCACCTTCTTCAGGCCGAGGACCGCGATCGGGATGAGCGCGGCGAGGATGACGAAGAACTGCAGGACCTCGTTGTAGATCGCCGAGGACAGGCCGCCGAGGGTGATGTACGCGAGGACGAAGAAGCCGGCGACGACGATCGCCACCCACTCCGGCCAGCCCAGCAGCGCCTCGACGACGATGGCCAGGGCGTAGAGGTTGACGCCGGCGATGAGGATCGCGGCGAAGGCGAACAGGATCGAGCTGAGCAGATGCGCCGGCCTGTCGAAGCGCAGCAGCAGGAACTCGGGGACCGAGCGGACCTTGGAGCCGTAGTAGAAGGGCATCATCACCAGGCCCAGGAAGACCATGGCCGGGATGGCGCCGATCCAGTACCAGTGCGTGGTGTAGACGCCGTACTGCGCGCTGTTGGCGGCCATGCCCAGGATCTCGGTGGCGCCCAGGTTGGCGGCGATGAACGCCAGACCGGTGACCCAGGCGGGCAGGGAGCGGCCGGAGAGGAAGAAGTCGAGACTCGTCTTCACCGAACGGCGGGCGGCGAAGCCGATGCCGAGGACGACGACGAAGTAGATGCCGAGGAGCGTGTAGTCGAGCCAGTTCGTGGGGAGTCGCAGCTCGGCTGACAGATATGTGGGGGTTTGCACTAGCCCTCGCTTCGTTGCGCGAACCGATACCTCGCGGAATCTACGCCTCCGCGTTCAGCAATTGAACACGCCGAGTGACGCTCTTTGTTTGATTGCGATGTTGACGGTCGTGGTGAGTTGTGTTTTGATATGTTTGGTTATGTTTGAAGGATGAGGAGTCCGGCGTGAAGAAGACCTCGACCCGGCTGGCCGACGGTCGCGAGCTCATCTACTACGACCTGCGCGACGACGCCGTGCGCGACGCGGCCGACCGCCGCCCGCTGGACCGCACCGTCACGACGTCCGAGGTCCGCCGCGACCCCCTGCTCGGCGACTCCGTCGCCATCGCCTCGCACCGCCAGGGCCGCACCTACCACCCGCCGGCCGACGAATGCCCCCTGTGCCCCTCCGAGGGCGAGCGGCTGAGCGAGATCCCGGACTCGTCGTACGACGTCGTGGTGTTCGAGAACCGCTTCCCCTCGCTGGCCGGGGACTCGGGCCGCTGCGAGGTCGTCTGCTTCACCTCCGACCACGACGTCTCCTTCGCCGGCCTCACCGAGGAGCAGGCGGGCCTGGTGCTGGAGGCGTGGACGGACCGTACGTCGGAGCTGTCCCATCTCCCCTCCGTCGAGCAGGTCTTCTGCTTCGAGAACCGCGGTGCCGAGATCGGCGTGACCCTCCAGCACCCGCACGGGCAGATCTACGCCTACCCCTTCACCACCCCGCGCACCGCCCTGATGCTCCGCTCCGTCGCGACCCACAAGGAGATGACGGGCGGGGAGAACCTCTTCGACGCGATCCTGGAGCGTGAACTCGCCGACGAGCGAGTCATCCTGGAGGGTGAACACTGGGTGGCATTCGTGCCCTATGCGGCGCACTGGCCGTACGAGGTGCACCTCTACCCCAAGCGCCGGGTGCCCGACCTGCTCGGCCTGGACGAGGCCGCGCGCACAGAGTTCCCCAAGATTTATCTGGAACTCTTGAGGCGCTTCGACCGGATCTTCGGTGAGGGCGAGCCTCCGACGCCGTATATCGCGGCCTGGCACCAGGCACCTTTCGGTGCGCTGGAGGAGTTCGACGGGGTCGTGCGTGAGGACTTCGCACTCCACCTCGAGCTTTTCACCATCCGCCGCACTTCCGGCAAGCTGAAGTTCCTCGCGGGTTCCGAGTCCGGCATGAACGTGTTCATCAACGACGTGCCGCCGGAGCGCGCGGCCGAGCGACTGCGAGAGGTAGCGAGTTCATGAGCGGGAAGTACCTGGTGACAGGCGGCGCGGGCTATGTCGGCAGCGTGGTCGCCCAGCACCTGCTGGAGGCCGGCCACGAGGTCGTCGTCCTCGACAACCTCTCCACGGGCTTCCGTGAGGGCGTCCCGGCGGGCGCGACCTTCGTCGAGGGCGACATCCGCGACGCCGCCAAATGGCTGGACTCCTCGTACGACGGTGTCCTGCACTTCGCCGCCTTCTCCCAGGTCGGCGAGTCGGTCGTGAAGCCCGAGAAGTACTGGGACAACAACGTCGGCGGCACCATGGCCCTGCTCGCCGCGATGCGCGAGGCGGGCGTGACCAGGCTCGTCTTCTCCTCCACGGCGGCGACGTACGGCGAGCCGGAGCAGGTCCCGATCGTCGAGTCCGCCCCCACCTCCCCGACCAACCCCTACGGCGCCTCGAAGCTGGCCGTCGACCACATGATCACCGGCGAGGCCGCGGCACACGGCCTGGGCGCGGTCTCGCTGCGCTACTTCAACGTCGCGGGCGCCTACGGCGAGCACGGCGAGCGCCATGACCCCGAGTCCCACCTGATCCCGCTCGTCCTCCAGGTCGCGCAGGGCCGGCGCGAGGCGATCTCCGTCTTCGGCGACGACTACCCGACGCCGGACGGCACCTGCGTACGCGACTACATCCACGTCGCGGACCTCGCGGAGGCCCACCTGCTGGCGTTGCGGTCCGCCACCCCCGGCGAGCACCTCATCTGCAACCTCGGCAACGGCAACGGCTTCTCGGTCCGCGAGGTCATCGAGACGGTCCGCACCGTCACCGGCCACCCGATCCCCGAAGTGGTCGCCCCCCGCCGGGGCGGCGACCCGGCGGTCCTGGTGGCCTCGGCCGCCACGGCCCGCGAGAAGCTGGGCTGGAACCCGTCCCGCGCGGACCTCGCGGGAATCGTCGCGGACGCGTGGGACTTCGCGCAGCGGCGCGGCAACTAGCAGGTCCGGCAGGACCGAAGGTACGGAAGGGTCAGGGGTCAGGCATGAGCGAGGCTGTGGCGGAGACGGTGGCCGCACGGTTCGGCGAGCTGTACGGCGCGGAGCCGCACGGGGTATGGGCGGCACCGGGCCGCGTCAACCTCATCGGCGAGCACACCGACTACAACGACGGCTTCGTCATGCCGTTCGCCCTGCCGCACATCGCGGTGGCGGCGGTGTCACGCCGCGAGGACGGCGTCCTGCGCCTGCACTCGGCGGACGTCGAGGGCGGGGTCGCCGAACTCCGTCTGGACGACCTGTCCCCGGAGTCGGACAAGAACTGGACGGCGTACCCGGCGGGCGTGGTCTGGGCCCTGCGCGAGGCCGGCCACGCGGTCTCGGGCGCGGACATCCACCTCTCCTCGACGGTCCCCTCGGGCGCGGGCCTCTCCTCCTCCGCGGCCCTGGAGGTCGTGGTGGCCCTGGCCCTGAACGACCTCTTCTCGCTCGGCCTGCGCGGCTGGCAACTGGCCCGCCTGTGCCAGCGCGCGGAGAACGTCTACGTCGGTGCCCCGGTCGGCATCATGGACCAGACGGCATCCGCCTGCTGCGAGGCCGGCCACGCCCTGTTCCTCGACACCCGCGACCTCTCCCAGAAGCAGATCCCCTTCGACCTGGCGGCCGAGGGCCTGCGCCTCCTCGTCGTCGACACGCAGGTCAAGCACTCCCACAGCGAGGGCGAGTACGGCAAGCGCCGCGCGGGCTGCGAGAAGGGCGCGGCGCTGCTGGGCGTGAACGCGCTCCGGGACGTCCCTTACGGCGATCTGGACGCGGCGCTGTCCCGCCTCGGCGACGAGGAGGAGGTCCGGCGCCTGGTCCGCCACATCGTCACGGAGAACGAGCGCGTCGAACGGGTGGTGTCGCTGCTGGAATCGGGCGACGACACCCGCGCCATCGCCCCGATCCTGGTCGAGGGCCACGCCTCCCTCCGCGACGACTTCCGCATCTCCTGCCCCGAACTCGACCTGGTCGTCGACACGGCCCTCGCCTCCGGCGCCCTGGGCGCCCGCATGACCGGCGGCGGCTTCGGCGGCTCGGCGATCGTCCTCACGGAGGAGACGGACGTCGACGCCATCACCAAGGCGGTGACGGAAGCGTTCGCCGCGGCGGGCTTCACGACACCACGCGTCTTCGAAGCGGTCCCATCGGCAGGCGCCCGCCGCCTGCGCTGACCTCTTCACGAAGATCGGGCGCCCTTACCTCAGCGAGGAAGGGCGCCCGACTCGTTCTCTTTCGGGACTTCAGCGGTTGACGGCCTGGTACTCCTGGACCGGCACCTGGGTGGTCGTGGCGAATGTGCCGTTGGGCAGATCGCCGCCCGTGCCGCCCGAGCCTTCCCAGGAGATCTCCCAGGTGAGCGTCGCCTCAAGGGGGTAGGAGCCGTCTCCGGACGACCGCAGGTACCGCACGCCGCACGGAGGCGTCAGCTCCGCCTTGCCCCTGGCGTACGGCTCACCGATCGAACCGTCGTCGTTGATCCCGCACTCCCCGGACGCCGGCAGACTCTCCGCGTCCTCCGTCCCCGGATCGATGTGCAGACTCACCGGCTTGGCGGTCGTGGTCGCCCACAGCCCCGTACCGGGCAGACTCGCCGTCACGGAGACCGGCTTGAAGGCGCCCTTGTCCAGCCAGATCCAGGTGGGCGCGTTCACCGTCGACTTGCCTTGCGGGGCCAGCGAGACCTTGGTCGGAGGTACGACGGTCCGCTGATGCGCGAGCCCGGCGAGCGTCTCGGTGTCGATGGCCTGGGGGACGCCGGGGTTCTTGCCGTTGTCCACCCAGAAGGGCTTGCGCCTGCAGTCGTTGGCGCCAGGGGCATCCTTCATCTTCGGGTTGGTGACGGCCACCCACCACATGCCCTTGTCGTTCTTGTCGACGTTGAAGTCTTCGTAGGGATGGCCCCCCTTGTAGCGAGCCTTGTCGTCCGCGATGCCCTTGGGCGCACCACCGGCGGACTCGTAGATCGACCAGTTGGCCTCGGTGTAGGTCTTGAAGTCCTTGGCCTTCCAGTAAGGCTCGTACCAGCAGGCCGGTGGTTCCCAGTCCACGGCAGTGGACGCGATGGGGCCGCCGTCCTTGGAGGGGGCTTGGCCTTTCACGTTGAAGCTGATACGTGACTGCAGCAGTCGTCCCGAGGAGTCGCCGGACGTCTTCGGTTTCTGGGCTCCATTGCTGCCGATCCCTCCGGCGACAGCCGTGCCCACCCCGAGGCAGAGTGCTGCGGTGGTCAGCGCCGCGAGTCCCAGGCCTCGCATCACGGCTGGCACCTCTTGGAACCGCGGTCCTCGTGGAGCTGCCAGATCTGCCAGACGCCGTCCTTGTTCTTCTTGACGCCGGTGTTGTAGTAGACGTAGCTCTCGGGCGAGGTCTCGACCACGTTCACCTTGTCGGTCTTGAGGTCCTTGACGTTCGCGTTGCTCTCGTCCGTGCAGTACGTCACCGCTGCAGACGTCTTGTCGAACACCGTTACCTGGCGGTCGAAGTAGCGGAGGGTGCCGGCCCAGCTCGTCTTGTTGGCGTTGTTGTTCTTCGCGTAGTCGTAGACGGCCCTCAGCGCGGTGTCCGTGTAGTAGAAGGCCATACCCGACTTCTTCAGATCACCGGAGGCCACTGCCTGCCATACGGTGCTGACAGCCCGCTCGTTGTCCGCCAGAATCGCGTCCTTCGCGGCATCCCCGGTCTGCCGCCCCTCGAATTCCAGCTTCATGTCCGAGGGCAGCTTGATCTCCGGTCGATCGATCCCGTCCGCCGACGCGGACACCGACGGCGAAGCAGACGACTTCCCAGCCGAGTCCGCTCCCGCGATCTTGTCCGAGGACGACTCGTCACCTCCCCCCGAGCCACAGGCGGTCAGCAGCAAGGCCGCGGATGCGGTGAGCGCGGCCGTCACAAGCCGAGCGGGGCGGTTCACTGGTGCTCCCGTTGATGTTGATGTGGGGGGACAACTCAAGCGCACCCACGCTATCGAGGGGCCGGACCGCGACGGCAACCAGGTCGTCAGCCCAGCCTCTTCGTCAGCAAGTACTCCGTGATCCCCGGCGGATAGTCGGGGATCACGCACACCGCCTCGTACCCCTGCTTCTCGTAGAAGCGCGGGGCCTGGAAGTCCCAGGTCTCCAGGCGGGAGGAGACGCAGCCGCGGTCCTGGGCGGCGATGCGTTCCGCCTCTCGGAGCAGGGCCGCGCCGAGGCCCGTGCCGCGGTGGGGTGCGTCGACCCAGAGGTAGTTGACGTGGAGCCAGGTCGCCCAGGTGTAGCCGACGAGGCCGCCGGCGAGGGTGTCGTCGGAGTCGTTCACAGCCCACACGTGCAACGGGACGTCCCTTTCGTCCGGGGTT
This sequence comes from Streptomyces sp. CRCS-T-1, assembly GCF_024442335.1. Taxonomy (NCBI): domain Bacteria; kingdom Bacillati; phylum Actinomycetota; class Actinomycetes; order Kitasatosporales; family Streptomycetaceae; genus Streptomyces; species Streptomyces sp. CRCS-T-1. Next base: position 4,898,547 of record NZ_CP101651.1, read on the forward strand.
CCGTGCAGGGCTCGCAGGATCGGAGAGGCGTTTGTGTTCGCTTCCCGCAGGCGCGTGCGGAGCAGATCACGTCGGGCCTTGTCGACTTCTGTCTCAAGACGGAACATGCGGCACACCATAAACGCGCTGGACAGTCAGTTCTGCAAATAACCTTCCGCTCCCGGCCCCCGCCCGTACCCTGATGAACAGCACCGGTGGGGGCCGGTGCCGATCAGGGGGCGAGACAGCCGGGTACGACGCCCGGAGTGGGGGTAGCGGTTTCTGCACGGCGGCGGCCGTGCGGCTGCGGCGACCCGGTCGGGCTGCTGCGAGACGGACGAACGGACGCAGCGGCTGGGCACTCCGGCGTCGTACCCGTGCGGTGTCGTGTTCCGACGATGGGGAATCCCCTGCTCTTCGGAGCCTGGGGGAGGGGGTTACGTGGTTCGCATCCGAGTCCTGGTCGTCGACGACCATCGCATCTTCGCCGAGTCGCTCGCCGCGGCCCTGGCCGCCGAGCCCGATGTCGACGTCTCCGCGGCCGGCAGCGGTCCCGCCGCGCTGCGCAGCCTGGAGCGGGCGGTGGCCGAGGGCCGGCGCTTCGACGTGCTGCTCGTGGACGCCGACCTGGGCGGCATGGTGCCGGGCATACGGTCGGCCGTGCCGGTGCAGGAGGGCAACGAGGACGGGCTCGTCGACGGGATCTCCCTCGTCACGGGCGTACGCTCCGCGCAGCCGAACGTACGGATCGTCGTGCTCGCCGAGAAGGACGATCCGCGGCGGGCCGCCCTGGCGCTGCAGGCCGGGGCCTCCGGGTGGGTGGCCAAGGACTGTTCGCTGTCCCGGCTGCTGACCGTCATCCGCGGGGTGCTGCGCGACGAGACGCATCTGCCGCCCGCCCTGCTGACCGGCGTACTGCGGGAGCTGACCGCCGCCCGCAAGCACCGCACCGAGAGCGAGCGGCTGGTCGAGTCGCTGACGCCGCGGGAGCGGGAAGTGCTGCGGTGCATGGTCGCCGGGCTGGGCCGGAAGGCCGTCGCCGAGCGGCTGTATCTGTCGCCGCACACCGTGCGGACCCATATGCAGAACGTGCTGGGCAAGCTGGGCGTGCACTCCACGCTCGCCGCCGTCGCCCTGGCCCGGCGGGCCGGGGTCGGGCCCGTCGACCTAGCCGGGGATGTTGTCGAACGGGGCGGTCAGCTGGCGTAGCAGCCCCGCCAGTTCGCCGCGCTGGGCCCGGGAGAGCTCCGCGAGGATCGCGCGCTCCTGGTCCAGCAGTCCCGCCAGGGCCTGGTCCGCGCGGTCCCTGCCCTCGTCCGTCAGCCGGACCAGGACGCCGCGGCGGTCGCTGGGGTCGGGGAGGCGTTCCACCAGGTCCTTCTTGGCCAGGCGGTCGATGCGGTTCGTCATCGTGCCCGATGTGACCAGGGTCTGGGTGAGGAGCTGCCCCGGCGAGAGCTGATACGGCGTGCCCGCGCGGCGCAGGGCTGTCAGGACGTCGAACTCCCACGGCTCCAGTCCGTGCTCCGAGAAGGCCAGTCGACGCGCCCGGTCCAGATGCCGGGCCAGTCTGCTCACACGGCTGAGCACCTCGAGCGGTTCCACGTCGAGGTCCGGGCGCTCCCGGCGCCATGCTGCGACCAGCCGGTCGACCTCGTCCTCCATGGCGATCAGTGTAGTGGTTGTGTCGACGTAGAGTCTCTTGACGTCCATTTTCTTGACGTCGAGATATTTAGGCTGTCACGGTGGGTGTGCATCCCGCATCCCCGACGGTCACCCACCACTCACCCGTCCGTCACCCACCAGGACATCCGGAGGAGTTCATGCCCGCTGCCGTCCCCACCTGGGACCCCGCCCAGTACCTCCGTCACGCCGGCCACCGCGCCCGCCCCTTCGCCGATCTCCTCGCCCGTGTCCCCGAGCTGCCCGGCGGCGCACCCCGTATCGCCGACCTCGGCTGCGGCCCCGGCAACGTCACGCGGTTCCTGGCCGATCGCTGGCCCACCGCCCGGATCACCGGCTACGACAACTCGCCCGAGATGCTCGACAAGGCCCACGTCGATCACCAGGGCCCCACCGAGGGCGGGGGGCGCCTCGACTTCGCGCACGCCGACGTGCGCACCTGGGCGCCGGCCGAGCCGTACGACCTGATCGTCAGCAACGCGACGCTGCAGTGGGTGCCGGGGCATGTCGAGCGGTTCGCCGACTGGGTGGCCGGGCTGAAACCGTCCGGCACCTTCGCCTTCCAGGTGCCTGGGAACTTCGACGCCCCCAGCCACCGGCTCATGCGCGAACTCGCCGACTCCCCGCGCTGGCGCGACCGTCTCTCCGACACCCTGCGCCACGCCGACGCCGTGCTCACCCCCGAGGCCTACCTGGAGCACCTCACCACCCTCGGCTGCACCGCCGACGTGTGGGAGACGACGTACGTCCATCTGCTCCAGGGCGAGGACCCGGTGCTGGACTGGGTGAAGGGGACCGGCCTGCGGCCCGTGCTCACGGCTCTCGGCGATGATCCCGAGGGGCGGGAAGGCTTCGTCACCGAGTACCGTGCCGCCCTGCGCGAGGCCTATCCGGAGGGGCCGCACGGCACCCCGTTTCCGTTCCGCCGGGTTTTCGCGGTGGCACGGAAACGGGGGTGAAGCGGCGGTTCAGGTGGTGCGGCCGAGGTGGGTGACCCGTAAGGGACCGTGCCCGCCGGACGAGGGTCATGGGCGAACTGGTCGATCCTGTCCAGGATGACGGCGAGGCCGCGAGGATTTTTCTTGAGGAACCGCGCCGCAGCGTCGAGGGCGTGCGGCCGGCTCGAAGATCATCTCGTAGGTCACTTCTTGTCGAGCCCCAGCAGCTTGCGGACCTCGTCCATGGGGATGCCCGGACCGAGCGTCCCCTCCGCCCTGCGCCGCTGGTAGTCGGCGACGGCGAGAGCGTCTTCGAGATCCTCGATCACCTGGGGAGACACGAGCAGCGCGGCCACATGGCCGTGGTCGGTGATGGCGATGGTCTCGCGGCTGAGGGCCGCGCGCCGGACCAGGTCGCCGAGCTGGGACCGGGCGGAGCTGATCGTGATCTCAGTCATGCGCACATGATGGCGCAAGATCAGTGGTGCGGGTGCTTGTCTCAGCTCTTGCGGCGCCCTATCAAGTGCGGCTTCGGCTCCAGCCCGTCCAGGCCGTGCCAGGCCAGATTCACCAGGTGCGCGGCCACCTCGGCCTTCTTCGGCTTGCGGACGTCCAGCCACCACTGGCCGGTCAGGGCGACCATGCCGACCAGGGCCTGGGCGTACAGCGGGGCCAGCTTGGAATCGAAGCCGCGGCTCTTGAACTCCTTGCCGAGGATGTCCTCGACCTGGGTGGCGATGTCCGAGATCAGGGAGGCGAAGGAGCCCGTCGACTGGGGGATGGGGGAGTCCCGGACCAGGATGCGGAAGCCGTCCGTGTACTCCTCGATGTAGTCGAGGAGGGCGAAGGCCGCCTGCTCGCACAGTTCGCGGGGGTGACCGGCCGTGAGGGAACTCGTCACCATGTCCAGCAGACACCGCATCTCGCGGTCCACGACCACCGCGTACAGCCCCTCCTTGCCGCCGAAGTGCTCGTACACCACCGGCTTGGAGACCCCGGCCTTCGCCGCGATCTCCTCCACCGACGTGCCCTCGAACCCCTTCGCCGCGAAGAGCGTGCGACCGATCTCCAGCAGCTGTTGGCGGCGCTCGGCACCGGTCATCCGCGTGCGACGCGCTCGCCGCGGCTTGTCATTGCTGGGGGTGCTGCTCGAGTCGGTCGCCACAGCGACCATCATGCCGCCTCGACGGGCTCCTTCCCGCGCCGGGAGCCGCCTTCCCCGTCGTTACGGCGCGAATCGATACGCGAGCGTGACGGCCAGCGCACGTCGTACGCCCAGCCGGCCATCTCGAACCAGCGGATCAGCCGCGCGGAGGAATCCAGCTGGCCGCGCATCACCCCGTGCCGCGCCGAGGTGGGGTCGGCGTGGTGCAGGTTGTGCCAGGACTCGCCGCAGGACAGCACCGCCAGCCACCACACGTTGCCCGAACGGTCGCGCGACTTGAAGGGGCGCTTGCCGACCGCGTGGCAGATCGAGTTGATCGACCAGGTCACATGGTGCAACAGGGCCACCCGGACGAGCGAACCCCAGAAGAACGCCGTGAAGGCGCCCCACCAGGACATCGTGACCAGGCCGCCGATCAGCGGCGGGAGCGCCAGGGACAGGGCCGTCCAGAAGATGAACTGGCGGGAGATCGCGCGGAGCGTCTTGTCCTTGATCAGGTCCGGGGCGTACTTGTCCTGCGGCGTCTGCTCCTCGTCGAACATCCATCCGATGTGCGCCCACCACAGGCCCTTCATCAGGGCCGGGACGGTCTCGCCGAAACGCCACGGCGAGTGCGGGTCACCCTCCGCGTCGGAGAACTTGTGGTGCTTGCGGTGATCGGCCACCCAGCGGACCAGGGGACCCTCGACCGCCATCGAGCCCGCGATGGCCAGCGCGATCTTCAAAGGCCGCTTGGCCTTGAAGGAACCGTGCGTGAAGTGGCGGTGGAAGCCGATCGTGATGCCGTGGCACCCCAGGTAGTAGAAGAACACCAGCAGACCGATGTCCAGCCAGCTCACCCCCCAGCCCCAGGCCAGCGGCACCGCCGCCAGCAGCGCGAGGAACGGGACGGCGATGAAGAGGAGGAGAGTGATCTGCTCGATGGACCGCTTCTGCTCGCCGCCCAGCGTGGCGGAGGGGGCTGCGGAGTCGGTGGCCTGACCGGGTGCCTCGTGGGCGTCCTCGATCACGTCGGAACTACTGGTCATACGCGTCCCCTGGGGGGTATGAGGAGGGTGAAGGAGGTGCCGGATCACGGGAACTCCGCAGCGCTTCCTACGGTTCCGTAACCTACGGCATCGTAAGTATGGCAGTGCGCCGCCCGGCGGCAAGAGCCCGAGAGCCTGCGCGTCCCCGCCGACACCTATCCTGGAGTCGGTCGGACAGCGCGGTCCGCTCTGATTTCTTCCCGGATGTCCGGCCCGTATGCGGCGCACGCCGCGCGAGACGCCGTCCGGGTGCCCCTCCCAGACGAGCTTCAACACTGCAAGGAGCCGCACCTGTGAGCAGTGCCGACGACCAGACCACGACGACGAGCAGTGAGCTGCGTGCCGACATCCGCCGACTGGGTGACCTCCTAGGAGAGACCCTTGTCCGGCAGGAGGGCCCCGAGCTCCTGGACCTCGTCGAGAAGGTCCGCCGCCTCACCCGTGAGGACGGCGAGGCCGCCGCCGAGCTGCTACGCGGCACGGAACTCGAGACCGCGGCCAAGCTGGTCCGCGCGTTCTCCACCTATTTCCACCTGGCCAATGTCACCGAGCAGGTCCACCGAGGCCGCGAGCTGCGCGCCCGGCGCGCCGCCGAGGGCGGACTGCTCGCCCGTACGGCCGACCGGCTCAAGGACGCCGATCCCGAACACCTGCGCGAGACGGTTCGGAATCTCAATATTCGTCCCGTGTTCACGGCCCACCCGACCGAGGCAGCGCGCCGGTCGGTCCTGAACAAGCTCCGGCGCGTCGCCGCACTCCTCGACACCCCCGTCATCGAGTCCGACCGTCGCCGCCTCGACATCCGGCTCGCCGAGAACATCGACCTCGTCTGGCAGACCGACGAACTGCGCGTCGTCCGCCCCGAGCCCGCCGACGAGGCCCGCAACGCCATCTACTACCTGGACGAACTGCACGCCAACGCCGTCGGCGACGTCCTGGAGGACCTCACCGCCGAGCTGGAGCGCGCCGGGGTCAAGCTCCCCGACGACACCCGCCCCCTCACCTTCGGCACCTGGATCGGCGGCGACCGCGACGGCAACCCCAACGTCACCCCCCAGGTGACCTGGGACGTCCTCATCCTCCAGCATGAGCACGGCATCAACGACGCCCTCGAGACGATCGACGAGCTGCGCGGCTTCCTGTCCAACTCCATCCGCTACGCCGGCGCCACCGAGGAACTGCTGACCTCCCTCCAGACCGACCTGGACAACCTCCCCGAGATCAGCCCCCGCTACAAGCGCCTCAACGCCGAGGAGCCCTACCGGCTCAAGGCCACCTGCATCCGGCAGAAGCTGGAGAACACCAAGAAGCGCCTCGCCAAGGGCACCGCGCACGTCCCGGGCCGCGACTACCTCGGCACCAGCCAGCTCCTGGACGACCTGCGGATCATCCAGAGCTCCCTGCGCGAGCACCGCGGCGGCCTCTTCGCCGACGGCCGCCTCGCCCGCACCATCCGCACCCTGGCCGCCTTCGGCCTTCAGCTCGCCACCATGGACGTCCGCGAACACGCCGACGCCCACCACCACGCCCTCGGCCAGCTCTTCGACCGGCTCGGCGAGGAATCCTGGCGGTACGCGGACATGCCCCGCGACTACCGCGCCCGGCTGCTCGCCAAGGAGCTCCGCTCCCGCCGCCCCCTCGCGCCCACCCCGGCGCCCGTGGACGCGCCCGGCGAGAAGACCCTCGGCGTCTTCCAGACCGTGAAGAAGGCCCTGGAGGTCTTCGGACCCGAGGTCATCGAGTCGTACATCATCTCCATGTGCCAGGGCGCCGACGACGTCTTCGCCGCCGCCGTCCTCGCCCGCGAGGCCGGACTCATCGACCTGCACGCCAGCTGGGCCAAGATCGGCATCGTGCCGCTGCTGGAGACGACCGACGAGCTCAAGGCCGCCGACACCATCCTGGAGGAGATGCTCTCCGACCCGTCGTACCGCAGGCTCGTGGCGCTGCGGGGCGACGTCCAGGAGGTCATGCTCGGCTACTCCGACTCCTCCAAGTTCGGCGGCATCACCACCAGCCAGTGGGAGATCCACCGCGCCCAGCGCCGCCTGCGCGACGTCGCCCACCGCTACGGCGTCCGCCTCCGGCTCTTCCACGGCCGCGGCGGCACCGTCGGCCGCGGCGGCGGCCCCACCCACGACGCCATCCTCGCCCAGCCCTGGGGCACCCTGGAGGGCGAGATCAAGGTGACCGAGCAGGGCGAGGTCATCTCCGACAAGTACCTCATCCCGGCCCTGGCCAGGGAGAACCTGGAACTGAGCGTCGCGGCCACCCTGCAGGCATCCGCCCTGCACACCGCCCCCCGCCAGTCGGACGAGGCCCTGGCCCGCTGGGACGCCGCGATGGACGTCGTCTCCGAGGCCGCCGAGGGCGCCTACCGCAGGCTCGTCGAGGACCCCGACCTCCCGGCGTACTTCTTCGCCTCCACCCCCGTCGACCAGCTCGCCGACCTCCACCTCGGCTCCCGCCCCTCACGCCGCCCCGACACCGGCGCCGGCCTCGACGGGCTCCGGGCCATCCCGTGGGTCTTCGGCTGGACCCAGTCCCGGCAGATCGTCCCCGGCTGGTTCGGCGTCGGCTCCGGCCTCAAGGCACTGCGCGAGGCAGGCCTCGACACCGTCCTCGACGAGATGCACGGCCAGTGGCACTTCTTCCGCAACTTCATCTCCAACGTCGAGATGACCCTGGCCAAGACCGACCTGCGGATCGCCCAGCACTACGTCGACACCCTCGTCCCCGACGAGCTCAAGCACGTCTTCGACACCATCAAGGCCGAGCACGAACTGACCGTGCGTGAGGTACTGCGCGTGACCGGCGAAGCGGAACTCCTCGACGCCGCGCCCGTCCTCAAGCAGACCTTCGCCATCCGCGACGCCTACCTCGACCCGATCTCCTACCTCCAGGTCGCCCTGCTCAAGCGGCAGCGCGACGCCGTCGGCGCCGCCGAACAGCCCGACCCGCTGCTCGCCCGCGCCCTGCTCCTCACCGTCAACGGCGTGGCAGCCGGCCTGCGCAACACCGGCTGAGCCACAACACGACGAAGGTGCCCCCGGGTTCGTATCCGTACGAACCCGGGGGCACCTCTCGTATGCCCGACAGACCTCACACGGCGAAGAACGCCGCCGTCAGCAACCCGAACCCCGACAACGCCAGCACCCACGCCACCCGCGTCCGCAACAACCCGCCCGCCACCACGACCGACGCCAGCAACAGCGCACCGCCCAGCGGAATCCACGCGTACAGAATCCCCGCCGGGCCCGAACGGACCGCGTGATCACCGCCGGGCTTCAGGACCACCGTGTAGGTCCGGCCCCGCTCCACGGCGACCGACTTCTCCAGCTCCACCTTCGGCCGCGGCTGCGCACCCTCCGACAGCGGCGTGAACGAACCCGTGCACAAGTCCGGCCCGCACCGCGTCACATCGACCGTCCCGCGCTCCCGGCCCTTCGTCAGCATCACATGCTGCGCCGTACCCCACGACGCCCACACACCCGCGATCAGGATCAGCGCGGCGACCGTACCCATCGCCGCGAACCGACCGAACCGCAGCACGGCACGAGAGCTCCGGCGAGGGGCGGTGGCAGTGGGGGGCATGGCCGGGATCATTGGCCATACCCGCACGGCCGGTCAACTCCCGGGGTGACAAGTCAGGAGTTGTACGTACCTTGCGCCCGCTCCAGCCCCTCGATCACCAGACACTCCACCGCGTCCGCCGCCCGGTCCACGAAGTAGTCCAGCTCCTTGCGCTCCGCGGAGGAGAAGTCCTTCAGCACGAAGTCCGCCACCGGCATCCGCCCCGGCGGCCGCCCGATCCCGAACCGCACCCGGTGATAATCCGCCGAGAACGCCTTCGTCATCGACTTCAACCCGTTGTGGCCGTTGTCCCCGCCGCCCAGCTTCAGCCGCAACGTCCCGTAATCGATGTCCAACTCATCATGAATCGCCACCACATGCGCCACCGGCACCTTGTAGAAGTCCCGCAGCGCGTTCACCGGCCCGCCCGACAGATTCATGTACGACATCGGCTTCGCCAGGATCACCCGACGGTTCAACGGCCCAGGAGGCCCGATCCGCCCCTCGATCACCTGCGCCTGCGCCTTCCCCGCCCGCTTGAACCTCCCCCCGACACGATCCGCCAGCAGATCGGCCACCATGAAACCCACGTTGTGCCGGTTGCCCGCATACTCCGGCCCCGGATTGCCCAGCCCCACGATCAGCCAGGGAGCAGCGGCATCGGTCGTCACGTCCATGTCTCCTTCATACGCGTCGGCCGCTGCTCCGCACGGGAACAGCGGCCGACGAAACGACGACGAAGAGGATCAGGCCTCAGCGGCCTCTTCGCCCTCGGCCTCTTCACCCTCCGGGGCCTCCTCGGCCTGCGCGGCCAGGACCTGAAGGACGACGGTGTCCTCCTCGACGGCCAGCGTCGTGCCCTTCGGCAGCGTGATGTCCTTGGCGAGGATCGAGTCGCCGGCGGACAGACCCTCGATGGAGACGGTCACGGACTCGGGGATGTGCGTCGCCTCGGCCTGGACCGGCAGCGCGTTCAGCACGTGCTCGAGCAGGAAGCCACCCGGGGCCAGCTCACCCTCGGTCTGGACGTAGATGTCGACGTTGACCTGCTCGCCACGCTTCACCAGCAGCAGGTCGACGTGCTCCAGGAAGCCCTTCAGCGGATCACGCTGCACGGCCTTCGGAATCGCCAGCTCCTTGGTCTTGCCGTCGATGTCCAGCGCGATCAGGACGTTCGGCGTACGCAGCGCCATCAGCAGGTCGTGGCCCGGCAGGGTCACGTGCAGCGGGTCCGAACCGTGCCCGTACAGGACACCCGGAACCTTGTCTTCACGACGGATACGGCGCGCGGCACCCTTGCCGAACTCGGTGCGCGTCGCGGCGGAGATCTTCACCTCGGACATAATCACTCCTCGAAGTCAGAAACGGACGTGGTCACCCGGCCACGAACGGCCTGCTACGAAGAGCGCGTCGATAACGGACCACCGATCCCACAACGGGAAACGGCCTCCCTCGCCGAGCAACTGCAGCAGTCTACTCGGCCAGGGAGGCCGCACCCAAAACGATCTACAGGAGCTCCGGGAGAGCCCTCACTGCTCGTCGAACAGGCTCGTCACCGAACCGTCCTCGAACACCTCACGCACCGCGCTCGCGATCGTCGGCGCGATCGACAGCACCGAGATCTTGTCCAGGTCCCCGCTCAGCTCACCCGGCGTCGGCAGGGTGTTCGTGAACACGAACTCGCTCACCCGCGAGTTCTTCAGCCGGTCAGCGGCCGGACCCGACAGCACACCGTGCGTCGCCGTCACGATCACATCCTCCGCACCGTGCGCGAACAGCGCGTCGGCAGCGGCACAGATCGTCCCACCGGTGTCGATCATGTCGTCCACCAGGACACACACGCGACCCTTCACCTCACCCACGACCTCGTGGACGGTGACCTGGTTCGCGACGTCCTTGTCCCGACGCTTGTGCACGATCGCCAGCGGCGCGCCCAGCCGGTCGCACCAGCGGTCCGCGACCCGCACCCGGCCCGCGTCCGGCGAGACGACCGTCAGCTTCTCCCGGTCCACCTTCCGGCCCACGTAGTCCGCCAGCAGCGGCAGCGCGAACAGGTGGTCCACCGGACCGTCGAAGAAGCCCTGGATCTGGTCCGTGTGCAGATCGACGGTGAGAATGCGGTCCGCGCCCGCCGTCTTCATCATGTCCGCGATCAGACGCGCCGAGATCGGTTCACGTCCACGGTGCTTCTTGTCCTGCCGCGCGTAACCGTAGAACGGCACGATGACCGTGATGGACCGGGCCGACGCGCGCTTCAGCGCGTCGATCATGATCAACTGCTCCATGATCCACTTGTTGATCGGAGCCGTGTGGCTCTGGATCAGGAAGCAGTCGGCGCCACGCGCCGACTCCTGGTAACGCACGTAGATCTCACCGTTGGCGAAATCGAAGGCCTTCGTCGGGACGACCCCGACACCCAGCTGGTGGGCGACCTCCTCGGCAAGCTCGGGGTGGGCGCGGCCGGAGAAGAACATCAACTTCTTCTCGCCGGTCGTCTTGATCCCGGTCACAGCACTGTCTCCTCAGAGGTGTCGCAGCTGGGGTTTCGATCTCGGGTCGAGAGACCTCGTCGCCGGCTCGCGAGAGGACGTCTCAACTGGTGGGGGTGCGGGTGTGCACTTATCACCGTACGCCGTGTTTGACGCACCGGTTTCCGGTCAGCCCTCGTCGGACGACTCCCGGGAAGCCGCCTCCGCCGCCTTCGCGGCCGCGCTCCCCGGACGCTTCCGAGCCACCCAACCCTCGATATTCCGCTGCTGACCACGGGCCACGGCCAGCGAACCGGGCGGCACATCCTTCGTGATCACCGACCCGGCGGCGGTGTACGCACCGTCCCCCACCGTGACAGGCGCCACAAACATGTTGTCCGAGCCCGTACGGCAGTGAGAGCCGATGTTGGTGTGGTGCTTCTCCTGCCCGTCGTAGTTCACGAAGACGCTCGCGGCGCCGATGTTCGACTGCTCACCGATCGTCGCGTCACCCACGTAGGAGAGGTGAGGCACCTTCGTCCCCTCCCCGATCGTGGCGTTCTTCGTCTCGACGTACGTCCCGATCTTGCCCTTGGCACCCAGCCGGGTCCCGGGACGCAGGTAGGCATACGGCCCCACCGACGCGGCCGGGCCCACCTCGGCGCTCACGGCCACGGTGTTGTCGACGCGGGCACCCGCGCCGACCCGGGTGTCGGTCAGCCGGGTGTTGGGCCCTACCTCCGCGCCCTCGCCGAGGTGGGTCGCGCCGTGCAGCTGCGTGCCCGGGTGGACGACGGCGTCCTGCTCGAAGGTGACGGTGACGTCGATCCAGGTCGTCGCCGGGTCGATCACCGTGACGCCCGCGAGCATGGCCTCGGTCAGCAGCCGGTCGTTGAGGATGCGGCGGGCCTCGGAGAGCTGCACGCGGTTGTTGATGCCGGCGATCTCCCGGTGGTCACCGGCCACGGAGGCCCCGACCCGGTGCCCGGCCTCGCGCAGGATCCCGAGCACGTCGGTCAGGTACTCCTCGCCCTGGCTGTTGTCCGTCCGCACCTTCTTCAGCGCGTCGGCGAGCAGCTGGCCGTCGAACGCGAACACACCCGAGTTGATCTCACGGATCGACCGCTGCGCGTCGGTGGCGTCCTTGTGCTCCACGATCGCGGTCACGGCGCCGGTGTCGTCGCGGACGATGCGGCCGTAGCCGGTCGCGTCCGGGACCTCGGCGGTCAGCACGGTCACCGCGTTGCCGTCGGCGGAGTGGGTGGCGGCGAGGGCGTCGAGGGTGGCGCCGGTGAGCAGGGGGGTGTCCCCGCACACGACGACAACCGTCCCGTCGACGGATCCGCCGAGCGCTTCGAGTCCCATCCGTACGGCGTGCCCGGTGCCGTTCTGCTCCGCCTGCACCGCGGTGCGGACGGCGGGGGCGATCTCGCCCAGGTGGGCGGTGACCTTCTCACGGGCGTGGCCGACCACGACGACCAGGTTCTCGGGGTGCAGCTCGCCCGCGGCGGCGAGCACATGCCCGACGAGACTGCGACCGCAGAGCTCGTGCAGGACCTTGGGTGTGGCCGACTTCATACGGGTGCCCTCACCCGCTGCGAGAACGACGACGGCTGCCGGGCGGTTGGCGCTCACGGGATGCCCTTCGGCTGTGGATGGGGTGGGGTTTCATCCGCAGGATACCGGGGGGTTTTGTGGGGGGCGTGGGTGTGGGGCCTGACAAGGGACACATCGGTCAGGACCCGAACTCCGGCCTTGAATGCCGCTGGCTCCCCCGCAAGGATTCGAACCTTGTCCTGCTGGTACCAAAAACCAGTGTGCTGCCAGTTACACCACGGGGGACAGCGCCTCAGACCTTACCGGAGACGTGCTTCGGCATGGGCAACGATGCCGCTCCACCAGCCTTCGATGCGGTTGTACAGCTCGGCACTTCGGGTCACCGTGACGACGAGGCAGCCGTGGTAGTCGTCGCCGGTGTTCTTGCGGACGGTTTTCGGGTTGTGCTTCTTCAGCGTCGGCTTGGCAAAGGCCGAGGGGTCGATGTCGGCCAGCTCCGCCCAGAATCGGTGAGCCGCGTCCACGTCCGCCGATTCGTGGATGAGTACCCGGAAGCGCAGGCGTTCCCGACTCACGTCGAGCAGGTCGAGCCAGGCGAGGTAGACCTGGATCACGCCCGGGTCGCTGTTGACGAAGATGGCTCGCTCGCGCCGGTCGTACGGCTTGCTCTTGGAGCCCTCGGCCCAGTACAGCGCGACTCCCGTCAGGAACAGCTCCCTGTCAGTGGGGTCGCCGACTTCCTGCGCTGCGCTCTCTCTGATGCTCCGGCGTTCTTCCTCCTGTGTGGCGCGGAGGCGCGTGAGGCCTGCCTGCATGAGCGCCCGTTGTTCCTCCGGCGTGTAGCGCGGCTCCGGCTTCGGCAGATCCCGCACCCAGAGCGACACCGAGCTACGCGAGCATCCCAGCTCCGCCTCGATCCGGTCGTACGTCCAGCCCTGGAATCGGAGTTCCCTGGCCCGTTCGCGGAGGTCGTCCTTCGCGTTCGGGCGCTTCGTCCATGCCGGGGGCGGTTCGCCCTTCACGAGTTGGTTGAGGATGTCGTTGTTGAAGATCTTCAGTTCGTCGCGGATCTGGCGCAGGCTGCAGCCCGCGCGTCGCAACGCCACCGCCCTCTCCCGCAACCCCTCGAAGTCGGCGTATTTGCCGGGTGCATGTGTCATACGCATACCGTCCGGGCGGAATGGGAGACTCCGGGGTCGAACGGTGTGCGATTCAGCAGTTCGAGGGATATCGGGTGGTATTGCGTCTGAACGGTCACGGAGTGTGGTGTAGGCCAGTCCGGGAAACTCACCGGAAAACCGGCGGTGGGCGCCTTTAGGCTGGAGGGCATGACCGCGACGGGGGAAGACCATGTGACGGCCCGGGGAGGGCCGTGGTGGTGGGCCAGGCGGCGTAGCGCCGTGTTCGATGTGAGTCTGGCCGTGGCGTCCGCGCTGGAGTGCGGGTTCGAGGGCATTCCGTTCGCCAGGGATGCGGGGATCCCGGTGCCGGCGGGGGTGGTGTTCGGGCTGTTGGCCGGGTCCGTGCTGCTGGTGCGGCGGCGGTGGCCGATCGCCGTCGTGCTCGTTTCCATTGCCATCACGCCCGCCGAGATGGGCTTTCTGATGGGCATCGTCGGCCTGTACACGCTGGCCGCGTGCGAGCTGCCGCGGCGGATCCTCGCCTCGCTGGCGGGGATGTCGCTGCTGGGGACGCTCATCGTGACGTTCGTGAAGACGCGGCAGGACATGTCGCGGGGGGACCTGGACATCGGGGACTGGTTCGTGCCCTTCGCCGCGATCACGATGTCGGTGGGGTTCACGGCGCCTCCCGTGCTGCTCGGGCTGTATGTGGGTGCCCGGCGGCGGCTGATGGAGAGCCTGCGGGAGCGTGCGGACGATCTGGAGCGGGAGTTGCAGTTGCTCGCGGAGCGGGCGGAGGAGCGGGCCGAGTGGGCCCGCAACGAGGAGCGGACCCGGATCGCGCGGGAGATGCACGACGTGGTCGCGCACCGGGTGAGTCTGATGGTCGTGCACGCCGCCGCGTTGCAGGCGGTGGCGCGGAAGGATCCCGAGAAGGCCGTGAAGAACGCCGCGCTGGTGGGGGACATGGGGCGGCAGGCGTTGACCGAGTTGCGGGAGATGCTCGGGGTGCTGCGCAGTGGTGGGGACGAGCGGCGTGAGCGGGCGGCGTCGGTGCCGTTGGCGGCGGTGGGTGCGGCCGCGGCGGCGGCTGCTTCGCGGGCCGCCGATGACGAGGGGCCGTGTCTGGCGGAGATCGAGGAGCTGGTCGGGCAGTCGGCTGCCGCGGGGATGGTGGTGGATCTGTCCGTGGAGGGGGACGAGCGGCCGTATGCGCCGGAGGTGGAGCAGACGGCGTATCGGGTGGTGCAGGAGGCGTTGACGAACGTCCACAAGCACGCGGCCGGGGCGAAGACGTATGTGCGGCTGGCGCATCGGGTGTCGGAGATCGCGATGCAGGTGGAGAACGAGCCGCCGGAGGCGGCGGCGTCGTCGGCGCGGTTGCCGTCCGGGGGGAACGGGCTGGTGGGGATGAAGGAGCGGGTGTCGGCGCTGGGCGGGGTGTTCGTGTCGGGGCCGACGGACGCGGGGGGTTTCCGGGTGTCGGCGGTGATTCCGGCGTCGTAGGGCCCGTCGTTGCGGGGGTGGGCGTCAGCTCGCTGTGAGGCGTACGGGTTCCGTGCCGGCGACGAGGGTGGAGAGGGCCTGGTCGATGTCCTGGCCGAGGTACCAGTCGCCGGTGTGGTCGAGGGTGTAGACGCGGCCGTCGGTGTCGATGGCGACGAGGGAGCGGCTGTCGGTCTCGGCGCCGAGGGGGCAGACCTCGGTGCCGAGGGCGCGGCCGAGGTCGCCGAGGGTGCGGGCCATGTGGAGGCCGTGCAGGGGGTCGAGGTGCAGGGTGGCGGGGGCGACCTGGCGGCCGGGGCCGGTGGGGGCGATGTGGAGTCCGCCGAATTCGGCCCAGGCCTCGACTGCGGCGGGGAAGACGGTGTGCCGGTGGCCGGCGGGTGAGACGTGGTCGCGCAGGGCGTCGGCCCAGTATTCGGCCTGCTTGATGTCCCAGCGGCCGGGTTGCCAGCCGGCGGCGCGCAGGGCCGCGTCGACGGGTACGGCGAAGCGGGTGGAGGAGGTGCGGTCGGTGTGCATCTGCGCTTCGTCTCGTCGGGGCCGTGGGCGTGGCGGGCGTGAGGATGGTGGGCGTGGGGGTGTCGGGGTGGGTGTCAGTCGTTCTGGGACGCCGGGTCGACTATGCGGACCCCGAAGTGGGCGCTGAGGGCGGTGCAGGCGCGGCAGGGGGTGGCGAAGGTGCCGTGGAGGGGGTCGCCGTCCTCGCGGATGTGCCGGGCGGTGAGTTTGGCCTGCTTGAGGGCTTTGCGGGCCTCGCCGTTGGTCATGGGTTTTCGTGCGGCGCGTTTGCTGCGGGCGGTGTCGGCGGCCGCGATGTGCCGGGAGATGAGGATGGTTTCGGCGCAGCGGCCGGTGAAGCGGTCGCGCTGGGCGCTGGTGAGGGTGTCCAGGAAGTCCTGGACGAGGGGGTGCAGGGCGGGGGGTGTGTCGCCGCGGGCGGCGGTGCCGGTGAGGGTGGCGCCGCGGACGGAGAGGGCGGCGGCGACGGTGGGGAGGATGCCGTCGCGGCGGTGGTGGAGGGCGGGGGCGTGGGCCGCTTCGGTGGTGCTCCAGCCGATGCGGGGGTCGCCGCCGCGGGGGTCGACGGCTCTCGGGTCGCCGGCCCGGGGGTCGGTGCCGCGTGGGTCGCCGTGGAGCGGGTCGCCGTGCCGGGGGTCGCCGTTTCGTGGGTCGGCGGACCTGCCGGTGTGTGGTCCCGTCTGCGTCGCGTTCATGATCGTCTACCCCTCCGTGCATCCCCCCGGGGGTCACAGACTGCCAAATGCCGTGGCTGGTGCGGAAGCTGGGGCGCGGCGACACGCCCGTTCCGGGGTGTGCCGTCACGGTGGGGTGACGGCTGGTCACGGAAGCGGAGCGGGCGCCGGCCGGTGCCGGTGACCGGTGTCGTCGTACCGCATAGGCTGTCGGCACCGCAGGCGATGCGGTGATCCGTTCGGAGATCGATGCAGTGAACCGGAGGGTGATCCGCGGGGTCGGCGCGTGCAGGGAAGTGCAGAGAAGTCGAGACAGACAGACGTGACAGTCGATACGGGTCGTAGTGCGCCAAGAGTGGTCAATACGGTTCGTACAGAGTGCCGCAGGGGGCAACCGCCATGACGACAGGTCGGCTCGGGCAGCAAGCCGCGCCGCCGAACGCGGCCTACGCCGGGCAGGTCGTGCATTTCCCGGACCCGGTCCGGGCGGCCCGTCACCCGAGAGGGGTACGGGTCGACGAGCGTGGCTACCCCGACTTCTCGCCCTACGCGCGCGCGGTCGCGGAGATCGCGGAGCCGCCGGAGGGGTTCGGCGTCGACGAGTTGCGGCTGACGGACTATGTGTCGGCGAACAGCGCGCTGTCGGCGTCCGGGCACGAGCTGTGGGACACGGTGCCGGCGGTGGCGACGCCGCACGGCTGGACCTGGCATCACGCGGTCGCCTCGCGGCGGCTTGAGCTGGTCCCGGTCGAGGTGAAGGCGCTGCTGCGGCATCACGGCGGTGTGGCCACGTCGGGCGTCGACCATGCCAAGCGGGGCACGCGGCCGCTGCAGGAGACGCGTCCGGCGCACTTCGGGCTGCCGAAGTCGGGTGTGGCCGTGACGGAGTCGCAGGTGCAGGGCGTCGAGGAGGACCTCGGCTACCGGCTGCCGGGGGCGTACCGGTCGTTCCTGAAGGCGGCGGGCGGTTGCGCGCCGGTGGGTGCCGCGCTCGACGCGGAGCTGGGGCTGCTGGTCGATCAGCCGTTCTTCACGGTGCGGGACGAGGCCGCGGTCAATGACCTGGTGTACGTCAACAAGTGCCTGCGGGACCATCTGACCAAGGACTACCTGGGCGTCTCCTTCGTCCAGGGCGGGCTGCTCGCCGTGAAGGTGAAGGGCGAGCGGATCGGCTCCGTGTGGTTCTGCGCGTACGACGACGCGCGGGACGTGGATCCCTCGACGCCGCCGGCGGAGCGGGTGGAGCGGCTGCTGCTGCCGTGCGGGGACGACTTCGACGTCTTCCTGTCGCGGCTGGCGGGCAATCCGCCGGAGTTGGAGACGGTGGCGAACCTGATGGTGGACGGCGGGTTCGCGCGTGTGGTGCCGGTGGGTGCGGTGTCGTCCTCGGCTGTGGGGGAGTGACTTCGGCGATGGTGACCTTCGCTCGGGCGCAGGAGCGCGCGGAAGAGTGGATCAACGGCGACCTGCCGTCGTACCAGCATCGTGAGGTGCGGGTGCGGGAGTTCGACCTCGGGTTCGTGGTGTGGGCCGAGGACCGTGCGGACGGGCCCCGTTCGGACGGGGGTGCGCAGCGGCTGGTGATCGCGCGGGACAGCGGTGAGGCGACGCTGTGGCCCGGGCTGCCGGTGGGTGAGGTGATCCGCCGGTACGAGGAGGAGTACGGCCGTCCGGACGCGGTGGACGAGCCGGCGCCGGCGCCGCCCGCGCGGGTGGATCTGAACCAGACGTCCTTCCTGCTGACTCCGCCGGAGTGGTTGCAGGACGCGGCGGACAAGCTGGGGATTCCGGATCGGCGGGGGGCTGCCGCTCCTTCTGGTTCCACAGCTGATTCCGCTTCCGGGAGCGGTGCGTCGTGGCCGGCCGCCGGGGGGAGCGACTCGGACGGCTCCGGTGCTCCCGGTGCTCCGGCCGGCCCGGTGGCTCCGGCCGCGCCCGCGGGGGCGACGCCCTGGGCCGGTACGGACACCAACGGCGATGGCGGTGACGACCGTTCCGTACCGCTGCCCGCGACGGTCTTCGCGCCGCCGCTGAGCGAGGCCGACGACGACACGCCGCCGCCCGCGACGGCGTCCGACGCCAAGACGGCGCTGATCGCGGGCGGGAGCCAGCTTCCGCGGACCGCGGTCACGCCGGCGGTGGACGGGCCTGGGCCCGGGGTGGACGCGCAGGGCGCCGCTCCCGGTGTGCCGGGTACGCCGCCGCAGGGTGTGCCGGGTACGCCGCCCGCCGGTGTGCCGCAGGGCAGTACGCCGCCGCCCGCTCCGAGTGGGCAGCCGTACGGCTATCCGCAGCCGCCGGCCGGGCCGGGTGTGCCCGAGCGGCCGCTCGCGCCGAACGCTGGGGACATCGCCGACGCCGCGACCAGCAAGGCGACTCCGCCGCCCGGTCGTGGCCGGGGTACGGGTCCGACCACGCCGCCTCCGCCGGGCGCGCCGGGTACGCCGGGTGCGCGGCCGGGGGATACGCCTCCGCCTCCGCCGTCGGGGCCCGGTGCGCCGGGGACTCCGGCGGGTGGGTATGTGCCGACGCAGATGGTGTCGGCGCTCGGTCCTGAGGGGCCTGGCGGTCCCGTTCCGCAGGGCCCGGGTGCGCCGCCGCCTCCGCAGCAGCCGCCTGGTGCGCCGAGTGCGCCTGGTGCGCCGCAGCCTCCTGGTGCCCCTGGTGGTACGCCCCCGGGTGGGGTCCACCATGCCGCCACGATGTTCGCCGATCCCGGTCGGCCGGGCCCGGGCGTGCCTCAGCCTCCTGGGCCGCCTGGTGCGCCGGGTGTGCCGCAGCCGCCTCAGCCCCCGGGGCCGCCCGGTGCTCCCGGTGCGCCGGGTGCCCCCCAGCCCCCGGGCGCTCCGAACGCGCCCGGCGCCGGACCCGTGCACCACGCCGAGACGATGCTGGCCGCGCCGCCCCCGGCGGGTGGCCCGGGTGTGCCTCCGCCGCCGCAGGCTCCCGGCGCACCCCCCGGCGCGCCGCCGATGCCGCCCGGCGCGATGCCGCCTGGTGCGGTGCCGCCCGGTGCGGTGCCGCCGCCCGGTCAGCCCGTCCCCGGGCCGCCGCAGGCGTACGGCTATCCGCAGCCGCCCGCCGGGCAGCCGACGGTCGGTCCCGGCTACCAGGCCGTGCTGCGCTACCGCGCGCAGGACGGTTCCGAGCAGCAGCTGATCCGGCGTTCGGCGCCGGGTACGCCGCACCCGGAGTGGCAGATCTTCCACGAGCTGCGGGCCATGAACGTGCCGCCGGACCAGGTGCTGGAGCTGCACACCGAGCTGGAGTCGTGCGAGCTGCCGGGTGCGTACTGCGCGCGGATGATCCGGGAGCAGTGGCCGCAGGCGCGGATCACGAGCATCGCGCCGTACGGTACGGACCACGCGAGCCGGCAGCAGGGCATGCAGCAGCTGCTGGCCCATCAGGGCGAGTTGCACCAGGTGGCGGACGGTCCGGCGCGTCCGGCGCCGGTGCGTGCTCCGCTGCCGCCGGTGCAGGCGGCGCCGCCGGTTCCGCCGGAGGCCATCGCGCAGGAGCTGGCGGCCGCGTTCGGGCCGGGTGTGTTCCGGTTCGAGCAGGCGGCGGTGTCCCGTCAGGGGGTGCCGCCGGTCGTGGCGCACACGCTGGTGGCGGCCGGTCTGCCGATGGACATGGGCCCGTTCTTCTGGGCGCAGGCGCAGCCGGGCCGGCCCGTTCCGACGCTGGCGGAGCTGGCGGCCGAGCGCGGTGTGCAGCCGGCCTCGGACGCGGGTTCCTATCTGGTGATGGGCAGCGACTTCGGCAAGGCGATCTGCGTGCAGTACGGCACGGCCAACATCGTCGCCGTGCCGGTGGAGGCGGGGCCGGGCGGGGCGCCCGTACCGCCGCAGTTCGTGAACACCGGGCTGCCGGAGTTCGCGCGCTGCCTCGCGCTGCTCGGGCGGATGTGGCGGCTGCGGTTCGGGCTGAACCAGGAGCAGGCGGGCCGCTGGACCGTCGACTTCCAGGCGCAGCTCGCCGCGCTCGACCCGGCGGCGCTGGGGTCGCCGGAGAGCTGGTGGTCGGTGCTGCTGGAGCAGATGTGGGACGGACTGCTGTGACACCTCCTCGCCGCTGACCAGCGGTGAGACAAGCCGGGCCCGGTCGTGAGACCGGGCCCGGCTTTCTCGTGCCGCGTTCGTGCCGGGCCGGCTGTCACATCTCCTCGTGCCGCTTCGTCAGAGCAGTGACAGCAGCGCACGCACCGCCGACCCAGGAGGCAGAGATCATGCAGGCACGGATGACGAACCCGGCGTATGTCCTTCCCGGCGCGATGAAGGGCATCGGCACCCTGTTCCAGGCGATCGGGGAGGGCGGTCTGGGGCAGGAGCTGGCGGAGATCGTCGGGCTGCGCGCCAGTCAGATCAACGGCTGTGGCGCCTGTGTGCACGGGCACACCGTCAACCTCCGCAAGGCCGGGGTGAGCGAGGAGCGGATCAGTGCCGTCGCGGCCTGGCGTCACGCCCCGTTGTTCTCGGACGCCGAGCGGGCGGCGCTGAAGCTGACGGAGGCCATGACACGGCTCGCGGACCTCTCGGAGGAGTCGGTTCCCGACGCGCTGTGGGACGAGGTGGCCGATCACTTCGACGAGAAGGAGCTCTCCGGGCTGATCCTCACCGTCTCGCTCACGAACATGTTCAACCGCATCAACACGACCATCCAGGAGCCCGTCGGCACCACGTGGGGCTGACGGCCGTACGGTCCGGTCGTGGGCCCGTGACCTCTGTGCGGAGTGTCGCGTTATGAACCCTTCTGCCTGATCCACCAAGATGTGCGCGAAATCATCCCGTTTCTTGTGTGGCTTCGCGTCGGTGAGGTGGAGAGGGGTTCCAGGATGAGCAGCGCGTCGGTGTCGCCGCACGGCTTCGTGGCCGGGCGGGGGCGTGGCTACCGTCCCGAGCAGGTGGACAGGTACGCCGAGGCCGTCTCCCAGAATCGTGACGCGGCCTGGGAGCGGGCTGCCCGGCTGACGGTGCTCGCCCGGCAGATGGAGGCGGAGCTGGAGCTGCTGCGGGAGACCGTGGCGGGGCTGGCTCCGCAGGACTACGAGTCCCTCGGGGCGGGGGCGCGGCGGCTCTTCGCGCTCGGCCAGGAGGAGGCCGCGGCCGTCCGGGACAGGGCGCGGGAGGAGGCGCGTCGGCTCGTGGAGGAGGCGCGGGCCTCCGCGGCCGAGGTGGGCGAGTCCGCTCAGGCGGATGCCGACGCCGTACGGGCCGACGCCGATGAACGGGCCCGGCAGCGGCTGCTCGTGGCGGGTGCGGAGGCCGACGAGATCCGTGTCTCGGTCCGGTGCGGGGCGAAGGAGCAGCGGGGTGAGGCGCTGGCCGCGCTGCGGGAGATGCGGCAGCGTTCCTCCGGGATGCTCGCCGAGCGGGACAAGGAGCGTGCCGAGCGGTGGGCGGAGGTGGAGCGCGAGGAGGCCGCCCGGGCGGAGGAGCTGGACGCGCGGCACACCGAGGCGGTGGAGCGTGCCGAGCGGGCCCTGTCCGAGGCGGAGCAGGCCCTCGCCGACGCCGAGGAGTCGGCCCGAAGCCGGCAGGAGGAGGCGCAGGAGCGTGCCGCCGAGCTGGTCGCCCAGGCCCGGGAGCACGCGGACCGCGTCGAGGAGGAGACGGAGCGGCTGCTGCGCGCGCACGAGCAACAGGGAGAGGACGTACGGGCCCATATCGACCGCGTGCACGCCAGCCTGGCGGCGTGGGCGGGACCGGCGGGGCCGCCGGGGCCCGCGGGGGAGTGACACCGGCCTGCATGAGGCACGGTCGCGGGTGGGTGACGCCCCGGCCGCCGCTCGTTCGCGAGGCCGGGGCGTCGTACCCGTGCCGTTCCGGTCAGCGGCTCCTTCGTACCGCGCCGGCGAGGATCCAGCCCTCCACCGCCTCGTACTGGTGGCGTTGTTCCTCCGACTTCCTGCGGCCGGAGGCCACCGTGCCCAGCCAGCCGCAGGCGAAGCCCAGGGGTATGGAGAACAGGCCCGTCGTGGTGAACGGCAACCAGTTGAAGTCGGCGTCGGGGAAGGCCGACACGGGCGAGCCGGAGACCAGGTTGGTGCCCGGCATCAGCAGCAGGACGGCCAGCGAGCCGCCGATGAGGGTGCTGAGCAGGCCCGTCCGGGTGTAGCGGCGCCAGAAGAGGCTGTAGACCAGCGCGGGCGCGATGGCCGAGGCGCCCAGGCAGAACGACAGCGTCACCAGGGGCTGCAGGCTGCGGTGCTGGACGAGCGTGGCCAGCAGGATCGCCGGGATGCCCACGCCCAGCGCCGAGAGCCGGGCCAGTGTCATCTCGCGGCGCGGTGACATCTCCTGCACCCGGGCCGCGAACACGTCGTGCGCGAGGGAGTTGGCGCAGGCGAGGATCATGCCGGCGACGGACGCGAGCAGCGTGAGGAAGACGGCCGTGGTGACGGTCGTGAACAGGAACGTCTCCGCCGTCGACACCTCCGCGCCGAACGCCGCCTGCGAACCCAGTAGATACGCGGTGTTGCCCTGCGGGTCGACCTGCGCGATCGCCGCCCGGCCGACCAGCGCGGTCGCGCCGAAGCCGATGACCGTGATGACTAGCACGAACAGGGCCACGCCCGACACCGCCCAGGACATCGAACGCCGCACCTGCCGGGCGCTGGAGGCGGTGTACATGCGCATGGTGACGTGCGGCAGGACGCCGCCGCCGAGGACCACCGTCAGATGCGCGGTGATCATGTCCAGGCCGGGGCTGGGGCCGCCCGCGAACTGCAGGCCGGACGAGAGGAACGCCGAGCCGACGCCGCTGTTGGCGGCGGCCGCGCCGAACAGGGCTCCCGGGTCCCAGTCGAAGCGGTTCAGGATCAGCAGCGCGACCACCATGCCCGAACCGAGCAGCATCACGATCTTCAGGATCTGGATGAGGGCGGTGCCCTTCATGCCGCCGATCGCCGCGTAGCTGATCATCAGCGCGCCGACGCCGATGATGCAGCCCGTCTGCATCGACTCGCCGGAGAAGCCGAGGATGAACGCCATCAGCTGCCCGGTGCCCGCCAACTGCACCAGCATCAGCGGCAGCAGCGCCGCCAGCGTCACCGCGCAGGCCGCGATCCGCACACCGCGTCCCGGCATCCGGCGGGTCAGCGCGTCGCCCATGGTGAACCGGCCCGCGTTGCGCAGCGGTTCCGCCAGCAGGAACATCAGCAGCATCAGCGACAGGGCCGTGCTCAGGGCCAGTACGGTGCCGTCGTAGCCGAAGAGGGCGATCACGCCGCCGGTGCCGAGGACGGTCGCGGCGGAGATGTAGTCGCCGGCGATCGCCAGGCCGTTGCGCATGGGGGACAGGGAGCTGTACCCGGTGTAGAACTCGTCGAGGTCGTCCCGGTCCGGGCCCGTCATCACACACAGCAGCAGGGTGATGGTGGCCACCGAGGTGAAGCCCACCAGGGACATCGCCTGGGCGTTGCCGCTGAACTCGCTGATCACCGTGCACTCTCCCGCTTGGCGTCCAGTTCGGCCTGCTTGCGTATCCGGTCCGCGATCGGGTCGACGCGGCGCCGGGCCGTCTGCTCGTACAGGGCGATGGCCAGCCAGGTCACGGGGACCTGGATGAGCGCGAGGAGCAGGCCGGTGGGCAGGCCGTCGGTGACGGTGCTCGTCATGAACGACGGGGCGAACGCCGACAGGATCAGGAACAGGGTGAAGTAGCCGAGCGCCGTGAGCGTGGCCACGCGCCGCTGCCAGCGGTAGGCGCTGCGCAGGACCCGCAGGTCGCTGTGGTGCCCGAGCGCGGTGTGGCGTTGGGGGCGCCGCTCCGGCGGTTCGGGCTGCTGCTGCGGCTGCCAGGGGTAGGTGTCGTAGGAGGGCGAGGAATCGGGTGGGGGATAGGGGTAGGACGGCGGCGGGTCGAAAGACATCCCGGTGCTCCTTGCGAGGGTTGGATCCGGTGCGGCGGGCCGCAGGGAGGTGGGGGGCGGGCGGCCACGCACGTTACTTCGGAGTACCGGGGCAGCGCGAGGGTTTCGCCAAACTGATTGGTCGGTATGCGCTTGCCTTTTTGACCTTGGGTGTTACCCCCGTTGACGGAGTGGTCGGCGTAGGAAGCGGACTCCCGGGCGGCCGCCCACGATCGCCTCCTCCACCCGCGTGAAACCGTTGCGGGCCAGGACTCTCATGGAGGCCGGGTTGTCCAGGGTCGTGGCCGCGGTGAGGGACGTCAGGCCGTAGTCGGTGGCGGCCAGGTGGCACACCTGTGCGACGGCCGCCGTCGCCACGCCCCGGCCCGCCGCCTGTTCGCCGATGCGGTAGCCGAGTTCGGCGCTGCCGTCCGCCACGTCGATCAGGTTCACCCGGCCGATCAGGTTCCCCTCCTCCCCGAGGACGACATGGAAGCGGCACGCGCGCGCGTGCTGTTCCGCCAGGAGCGACCGGAGGCGTTCGGCGAAGCCCGCCGGTGTGAAGAAGACGTCCCCGCGGTCCGGGACCGTGCGGGCGAAGTACGCCCGGTTCTCCTGCTCGAAGGCCAGCAGGGCGTCCGCGTGATCGGCTCGGAGTGGTTCCAGGGTCGGCATGGGCGGGAGGATACGGACGCTCAGTCCCCCAGCACCGGGAATTTCCGGGGCGCGAGGAACAGCAGCACCAGGAACGCCAGGGCCGCCGCGCACGAGGCGCCCAGGTAGACGGCGTGCACCGCGTCGGCGATCGCCCGCCGGGTCGCCTCGGGCGCGCTGCCCGAGTCCAGGGCCCGGGTCACCGAGTCGAGGTCGCTCGCCCCGCCGAGCCGCGCGGCCAGCACCCCGTTGGCGACGGCGCCGAAGAGGGCCGCTCCGATCGTCTGGCCGGTCTGGCGGCAGAACAGCACCGACGCGGTCGTCGTACCGCGCTCGGCCCAGCCCACCGTCGACTGCACCCCGACGATGAGCGGCAACTGGAACAGGCCCAGCGCGGCGCCGAGCAGCAGCATCAGCAGCGTCGGCTGCCAGGCCTGCCCCGGGTAGGGGAGGAAGGGGAACGCGAACAGGATCAGGGCGGCGGCGCCGATGCCCAGCATCGCGGTGTTGCGGAAGCCGATCCTGCGGTACACGTGCTGGCTCAGGGCCGCCGATATGGGCCAGCTCAACGTCCATACGGAGAGCACGAATCCGGCGGCGACCGGCGCCAGGCCCAGCACGCCCTGGGCGTAGGTGGGCAGGAACACCGTCGGCGCCACCATCAGCAGGCCCAGCGCGCCCAGGGCGAGATTGACCGCGGCGATCGTGCGGCGCCGCCACACCCAGCCGGGGATGATCGGCTCCGCGGCCCGCCGCTCCACCAGCACCACCACCGCGACCAGGGCGAGTCCCGTACCGAACAGGGCGAGCGAGGGCGCCGACAGCCACGGCCAGGCCACTCCGCCCTGCACCAGGGCCGCGAGCAGGACGCCGCCGCAGGCGAACACCGCGAGCGCGCCGGCCCAGTCCACGCGCGCGTGGGCGACGGTCTCCCGCTCCGGCTCGTGCAGATGACGCACGATCAGCCACAACGCGACCGCGCCGATCGGCAGGTTGACCAGGAAGATCCACCGCCAGTCCGCGTACGCGGCGAGCACCCCGCCGAGACCAGGGCCGGCGACCGCGGACACCGCCCACACCGTGGAGAGCTTCGACTGGATCTTGGGGCGGTCCTTCAGCGGGTACAGGTCGGCGGCGAGCGTCTGCACCGTGCCCTGGAGCGCGCCGCCGCCGAGGCCCTGCACGACGCGGAAGGCGATGAGCGCCTCCATGTTCCAGGCCAGCGCGCACAGCAGGGAGCCGAGGAGGAAGACGACCGAGCCCACGACGAGGACCGGTTTGCGGCCGAAGGTGTCGGAGAGCTTGCCGTAGACGGGCAGGGTGACGGTCACGGCCAGCAGATAGCCGGAGAACAGCCAGGAGAAGACGGAGAATCCGCCGAGGTCCCCGACGATCTGCGGCACGGCCGTCGAGACGATGGTGGAGTCGAGCGCCGCCAGCGCCATCGAGAGCATCAGCGCGGCGACGACGGCCCCGCGCCGGCCGGTCGTCGCGGGACGAGCCGCCTCACGTGCCGCGGAACTGGTGCTTCCCACCCCGGGTGCCTTCCCCTCGCGCCTGCCTGCCCCTTGCACCTATTTACCCGAAGGACAGCTTCCCACTTGACCCTGACGTCACGGGAGGGTGGAGCCTGACTGGGCCGTGAGGTGGAGCCGACCCTGAGAAGGACTCCACCCTTCGGTGGACTGCCCCTAGGGGTACCTCCGTACTACGACCTGGGGAGGGTTCGTACCGGCGGAGGACGAGACGCGGAGGGGTCCGTCCTTAACCTGGCTTTACGCCGTCGGGGGGCGGTGTTCCACACCGGCGGGGTGGGGTTTTCCACAGGAAGAAGACGGCGCCCAACACCAGGGCGCGTGACCCCTCCCCACCGAAAGACTTGAGACACATCACCTTCTGCTGATCGACACTACTGACCGACATAGGAGACATACCGTGACATCGGCTGTAACCATTCCCAGGCACGGGGGTACTGGCGGGCGTACGGCCGTTGCCGCACGGGCACGGCAGGTCGTGAAGGCGTACGGATCCGGGGAGACCCGGGTCGTCGCCCTCGACCATGTCGACGTGGACATCGCACGCGGCCAGTTCACCGCGATCATGGGCCCCTCGGGGTCCGGCAAGTCCACGCTCATGCACTGCCTCGCCGGGCTCGACACCGTCACCGGCGGGCAGATCCACCTCGACGAGACCGAGATCACCGGTCTGAAGGACAAGAAGCTCACACAACTGCGCCGGGACCGGATCGGGTTCATCTTCCAGGCGTTCAACCTGCTGCCGACGCTGAACGCGATCGAGAACATCACGCTGCCCATGGACATCGCCGGCCGCAAGCCGGACAAGGAGTGGCTCGGGCGGGTCGTGGAGACCGTCGGGCTCTCCGACCGTCTCAAGCACCGGCCCACCCAGCTCTCCGGCGGCCAGCAGCAGCGCGTCGCCGTGGCACGGGCCTTGGCGGCCCGGCCCGAGATCATCTTCGGGGACGAGCCGACCGGAAACCTCGACTCGCGCGCCGGCGCCGAGGTGCTGGGCTTCCTGCGCCGCTCCGTCGACGAGCTGGGCCAGACCATCGTGATGGTCACCCACGACCCCGTCGCCGCCAGTTACGCGGACCGGGTCCTGTACCTCGCCGACGGCCGGATCGTCGACGAGATGTTCAAGCCGACCGCGGACGCCGTCCTGGACCGCATGAAGGACTTCGACGCCCGGGGGCGTACGTCATGACCGTCATGAAGACCTCGATGCGCAACTTCCTCGCGCACAAGGGCCGTATGGCGCTGTCGGCGATCGCCGTCCTGCTGTCGGTGGCCTTCGTCTGCGGGACGCTCGTCTTCACGGACACCATGTCGACCACGTTCGACAAGCTCTTCGCGGCCACCTCCTCCGATGTGACGGTGAGCCCCAAGGGCGCCTCCGACAGCGGGGAGACGACCTCCGACAACGGCAAGCCGCCGGTCATGCCGGCCTCCGTGCTCGCCGAGGTCCGGGGCGCCGACGGTGTGAAGTCCGCCGAGGGCGCGGTGTTCTCCACCTCGGTGACCGTCGTCGACGGCGACAAGGACAACCTGTCGCCCTCCAGCGGCGCCCCGACCATCGTCGGCGGCTGGAACGGCAACGAAGCCCGCACCATGAAGGTCACCTCCGGTGCGGCGCCCAAAAGCGCCGACCAGATCATGGTCGACGCCGACACCGCCGACAAGCACGGCCTCAAGCTCGGCGACCCGATCGGCGTGATCAGCGCGATGGGCACCCACACCGCGAAGATCTCCGGCATCGCCGACTTCACCGTCACCAACCCCGGTGCCGCGATCTTCTACCTCGACACCAAGACCGCCCAGCAGGCCCTGGTCGGCGAGAGCGGCGTCTACACCAACGTCAACGTCACCGCGGCCGCCGGCGTCAGCGACGCGCAGCTGAAGAAGAACGTGACGGCCGCGCTCGGCGGCGACCTCCAGGTGAAGACCGCCAAGGAGACCGCCGACGCCAACCAGAAGGACGTCGCGGGCTTCATGAACGTCATGAAGTACGCGATGCTCGGCTTCGCCGGGATCGCCTTCCTCGTCGGCATCTTCCTGATCATCAACACCTTCTCCATGCTGGTCGCCCAGCGCACCCGGGAGATCGGCCTGATGCGGGCGATCGGCTCCTCCCGCAAGCAGGTCAACCGCTCGGTGCTGATCGAGGCGCTGCTGCTCGGCGTCGTCGGCTCGGTGCTCGGTGTGGCCGCGGGCGTCGGCCTCGCGATCGGCCTGATGAAGCTCATGGGCCAGATGGGCATGGAGCTGTCCACCGACGACCTGACGGTGGCCTGGACGACCCCGGTGGCCGGCCTGCTCCTCGGCGTGATCGTCACCGTCCTGGCCGCCTACCTGCCCGCCCGGCGCGCCGGCAAGATCTCCCCGATGGCCGCGCTGCGCGACGCGGGTGCCCCCGCGGACGCCAAGGCCGGCTGGATCCGCGCCGCGATCGGCACCGTCCTCACCGGCGTCGGCGCCCTCGGCCTGTATCTGGCGGCGACGGCCGACCAGGCCAAGGAGGGCTCGCTCTGGCTCGGCCTCGGCGTGGTCCTGTCGCTGATCGGCTTCGTCGTCATCGGCCCGCTGCTCGCCGGCGGTGTGGTCCGGGTCCTCGGCGCCGTCCTGCTGCGCATGTTCGGCCCCGTGGGCCGCATGGCCGAGCGCAACGCCCTGCGCAACCCGCGCCGCACCGGCGCGACGGGCGCCGCCCTGATGATCGGCCTCGCCCTGGTGGCGTGCCTGTCCGTGGTCGGTTCCTCCATGGTGGCCTCCGCCACCGACCAGCTCGACAAGACCGTCGGCACGGACTTCATCATCCAGTCCGACAGGGGCCAGCTCCTCACCCCGCAGGCGGTGCAGGCCGCGAAGTCCGCGTCGGACATGGAGCGGTTCACCGAGTACAAGTGGACCGAGGCCGACTTCACCACCCCCGACGGCAAGACGCTCAAGGACACGGCGATCACCGCCGCCGACCCCACGTACGCCACCGACCTGCGCACCGAGACGGTCGCCGGCAAGCTCCCCGACGCCTACAAGCCCGACTCGATGTCCGTGCACGAGAAGTTCGCCGAGGACCACGGCATCAGCCTCGGCTCCAAGATCTCCGTCGCCTTCAAGGACGGCCGCACGGCCGACCTGACGGTCCGGGCGATCACCAGCAGTGACGCCGTGATCGACGCGGGCGCGATGTACACGTCCATCTCGACGATGGCCAAGTACGTCCCGGCCGACAAGATGCCGCTGGACACGCTGCTCTTCGCCAGCGCCGAGGAGGGGCAGGAGGAGGCCGCGTACAAGTCCCTGAAGTCGGTCATGCACGACTACCCGCAGTACGTCGTGCGCGACCAGACCGACTACAAGGAAGCCCTGAAGGACCAGATCGGCCAGCTGCTCAAGATGATCTACGGCCTGCTGGCCCTGGCGATCATCGTCGCCATCCTGGGCGTGGTGAACACCCTGGCCCTGTCCGTGGTGGAGCGCACCCGGGAGATCGGCCTGATGCGGGCGATCGGCCTCTCCCGCCGCCAGCTCCGCCGCATGATCCGCATGGAGTCGGTCGTCATCGCCCTCTTCGGCGCCCTCCTCGGCCTCGGCCTGGGCATGGGCTGGGGCGCCACCGCGCAGCAGCTCCTCGCGCTGGAGGGCCTGATGGTCCTGGAGATCCCCTGGCCGACGATCATCGGCGTCTTCGTCAGCTCGGCGTTCGTGGGCCTGTTCGCGGCACTGATCCCGGCGTTCCGGGCGGGGCGGATGAACGTGCTGAACGCGATCGCGACGGAGTAGCGCGGCAGTCGTCACCGAGAACCACCGCACACGGGGGTTGCGGGGGACCCGGCGCCGAGGAGTCCAGGACTCCTCGGCGCCGGGTGCTGTTGCGGACCCGCGAGCCCGGCTTCCTGTCCGACCGCTTCGGGCGGCGGGTGGGCACAGGTCCCGGGGGTCCAGGGGGCGGAGCCCCCTGGCAGGCCAGGACACCGATGCCGAGCACCTGACACGGGGCGTTGTCCACAGGCCCCGCCGCCCGGCCGCGCAGCGACGTACGCTGGAGACCCCCGGCCCGCGGCGCGCGTCGGGCCAGTCGTGTTGCCCACCCCTGGACGGAAAAGACCCGTATGAGCCTGCACGGTCTGCTCGACGCCGTAGTCAGAGACCCCGCCCTCGCGGAAGCGATCAGCGCGGCCGCAGACGGCAACCGCATGCACGTCGACCTGGTCGGCCCCCCGGCCGCCCGCCCCTTCGCGGTCGCCGCCCTGGCCCGGGACACGGGCCGCCCGGTGCTGGCCGTGACGGCGACGGGCCGCGAGGCCGAGGACCTGGCCGCGGCCCTGCGCTCCCTCCTCCCGCCGGAGGGAGTGGTGGAGTACCCCTCCTGGGAGACCCTCCCGCACGAGCGGCTCAGCCCCCGCAGCGACACCGTCGGCCGCCGTCTGGCCGTGCTGCGCCGCCTGGCCCACCCCCGCCCCGACGACCCCGAGACCGGCCCGGTCTCCGTCGTCGTCGCGCCCGTCAGGTCCGTGCTCCAGCCGCAGGTCAAGGGCCTCGGCGACCTGGAGCCGGTCTCCCTGAGACCGGGGCAGAGCGTCGACCTCGAGGAGATCGTCGACGCCCTCGGGGCCGCGGCGTACGCGCGCGTGGAGCTGGTGGAGAAGCGCGGCGAGTTCGCCGTGCGCGGCGGCATCCTCGACGTGTTCCCGCCCACCGAGGAACACCCCCTGCGCATCGAGTTCTGGGGCGACGACGTAGAGGAGATTCGCTACTTCAAGGTCGCCGACCAGCGCTCCCTCGAAGTCGCCGAGCACGGCCTGTGGGCGCCGCCGTGCCGTGAACTGCTGCTCACCGAGGACGTACGCGAGCGTGCGCGGGCCCTCGCCGAACAGCACCCCGAGCTGGGCGAGCTGCTCGGCAAGATCGCCGAGGGCATCGCGGTCGAGGGCATGGAGTCCCTCGCCCCGGTCCTGGTCGACGACATGGAGCTGCTGCTCGACGTACTGCCCAAGGGCGCCATGGCCGTCGTCTGCGACCCGGAGCGGGTCCGTACGCGCGCGTCGGACCTGGTGGCCACCTCGCAGGAGTTCCTCCAGGCCTCCTGGGCGGCCACCGCCGGCGGCGGCGAGGCGCCCATCGACGTCGGCGCGGCCTCCCTGTGGTCCATCGCGGACGTCCGGGAGCGGGCCCGCGAGCTGGACATGATGTGGTGGTCGGTGTCGCCGTTCGCCGCCGACGAGGAGCTGGACGCCGACACTCTCAAGCTCGGCATGCACGCCCCGGAGACCTACCGGGGCGACACCGCCAAGGCCCTCGCCGACACCAAGGGCTGGCTCGCCGACGGCTGGCGCACGGTGTTCGTGACCGAGGGGCACGGCCCGGCCGCCCGTACGGTCGAGGTGCTGGGCGGCGAGGGCATCGCGGCCCGTCTCGACGCCGACCTCGCCGAGATCTCCCCGTCCCTGGTGCATGTGGCGTGCGGCTCGATCGAGCACGGCTTCGTCGACACGGCCCTCGGCCTCGCGGTGCTCACCGAGACCGACCTGACCGGCCAGAGGGCCGCGGGCCGCGAGGGCGCCCGGATGCCGGCCCGCCGCCGCAAGACCATCGACCCGCTCACCCTGGAGCCGGGCGACTACATCGTCCACGAGCAGCACGGCGTGGGCCGCTACATCGAGATGGTGCAGCGCACCGTGCAGGGCGCGACCCGTGAGTACCTGGTCGTGGAGTACGCGCCCGCCAAGCGCGGCCAGCCCGGCGACCGTCTCTACATCCCCACCGACCAGCTGGAGCAGATCACCAAGTACGTCGGCGGCGAGGCCCCCACGCTGCACCGGCTGGGCGGCGCCGACTGGACGAAGACCAAGGCCCGCGCGAAGAAGGCCGTCAAGGAGATCGCGGCCGACCTGATCAAGCTGTACAGCGCGCGCATGGCGGCCCCCGGGCATGCCTTCGGGGCCGACACCCCCTGGCAGCGCGAGCTGGAGGACGCCTTCCCCTACGCGGAGACGCCCGACCAGCTCACCACCATCGCCGAGGTCAAGGACGACATGGAGAAGACGGTCCCGATGGACCGGCTGATCTGCGGCGACGTCGGCTACGGCAAGACCGAGATCGCGGTCCGGGCCGCCTTCAAGGCCGTCCAGGACGGCAAGCAGGTGGCCGTCCTGGTGCCCACGACCCTGCTGGTGCAGCAGCACTTCGGGACGTTCAGCGAGCGCTACGCGCAGTTCCCGGTCAGCGTGAAGGCGCTCTCCCGCTTCCAGACCGACACCGAGGCCAAGGCGGTCCTGGAGGGCCTGCGCGAGGGCTCGGTGGACATCGTCATCGGCACGCACCGGCTGTTCTCGTCGGAGACGAAGTTCAAGGACCTCGGCCTGGTCATCGTCGACGAGGAGCAGCGCTTCGGCGTCGAGCACAAGGAGCAGCTGAAGAAGCTCCGGGCGAACGTCGACGTCCTGACGATGTCCGCGACCCCCATCCCCAGGACCCTGGAGATGGCGGTCACCGGCATCCGGGAGATGTCGACGATCACCACCCCGCCCGAGGAGCGGCACCCGGTGCTGACCTTCGTGGGCCCCTACGAGGAGAAGCAGATCGGCGCCGCCATCCGCCGTGAACTGCTGCGCGAGGGCCAGGTCTTCTACATCCACAACCGGGTCGAGTCGATCGACCGGGCGGCGGCCCGGCTGCGCGAGATCGTCCCCGAGGCGCGCATCGCCACCGCCCACGGCCAGATGTCGGAGCAGTCGCTGGAGCAGGTCGTCGTCGACTTCTGGGAGAAGAAGTTCGACGTGCTCGTCTCCACGACGATCGTCGAGTCCGGCATCGACATCTCCAACGCCAACACGCTGATCGTGGAGCGCGGCGACAACTTCGGCCTGTCCCAACTGCACCAGCTGCGCGGCCGGGTGGGGCGTGGCCGCGAGCGCGGGTACGCCTACTTCCTCTACCCGCCGGAGAAGCCGCTGACCGAGACCGCGCACGAGCGGCTCGCGACCATCGCGCAGCACACCGAGATGGGCGCCGGTATGTACGTGGCGATGAAGGACCTGGAGATCCGCGGCGCGGGCAACCTCCTCGGCGGCGAGCAGTCCGGCCACATCGCGGGCGTCGGCTTCGACCTGTACGTGCGGATGGTGGGCGAGGCCGTCGCCGACTACCGGCGTCAGCTGGAGACCGGCGGGATCGAGGAGGAGCCGCCGCTCGAGGTCAAGATCGAGCTGCCCGTCGACGCGCACGTCCCGCACGACTACGCGCCGGGCGAGCGGCTCCGTCTCCAGGCGTACCGCGCCATCGCCTCCGCCAACACGGAGGAGGACGTCAAGGCCGTCCGCGAGGAACTCGTCGACCGCTACGGCAAGCTGCCCGAGCCGGTGGAGAACCTGCTGCTCGTCTCCGGTCTGCGGATGCTCGCGCGGGCCTGCGGGGTCGGCGAGATCGTGCTCCAGGGCACCAACATCCGCTTCGCCCCCGTGGAGTTGCGCGAGTCGCAGGAACTGCGGCTCAAGCGGCTCTATCCCGGGACGGTCATCAAGCCGGCGGTGCACCAGGTGCTGGTGCCGCGCCCGAAGACCGCGAAGGTCGGCGGAAAGCCGCTGGTCGGGCGGGAGTTGCTGGGCTGGGTCGGGGAGTTCCTGACGTCGGTGCTGGGGTCCTGACGCCCCACGTGCGAAGGACCGCCGCCACACCCCGCGTGCGAAGGACCGCCGCCAGCCGGTCGCGCACCGCCGTCTGCGCGGCGATCCGCGCGTCCAGCACGGCGAGCCGCTCGGCGGCGGTCCGCACGGCACGGAACGTCCGAAGCCGCCCGTGGGAGGTGCGTACACGTCTCCCCGGACGGCCTCTGGGGGAGGAGAGGCCTTACTGCTGAGAGGCCTTACTTCTGGTCGGGCCGGTCGCGGTCCTGGTCCATGCCGAGCGAGCCCTCCATCCGCTGCTGCCCGGATTCGACCTGGTCCTCGTACTTGCCGCCGGTCCTCTCGTTGGCCTTCTGTTCCGCGGTGTCCGAGCCTTGCTTGCCCTTGTGCCGCGCCTGGCTCTTGAACTTGTCGAAGATGCCCATGCAGAACTCCTTCAGGAGGTGACTCAGAACCGACGATACGCGCGACATGCTAGGAATGCCCCTTTAGGTCCGATGTGGTCTGGACCTCTCCCTCGCTACCGTGGGACCAGGCACGGACAAGCACAGGGGAGGGGCGCACGGTGACGCGTCTGAGGGGCGGGGCGGCACTGGCTGTCGCGATGGTGTTCGCCGGTTCGACGCTGGTCGGCTGTGAGGGACTGGCCCCGCCCGCGGACGGCGGCGGACCCTCCGGTTCCGGTGTCCCGGCCGACGGCGACGGGGGAGGCGACGGCCGGGCGGTGAACCCGCTGGACAACCCGGACGGCACGAAGCCGGGGCTCGCGGCGATCACCTCCACCGAGGACCGGGCGAGGGCCCGCGACGTGATCGAGAAGGTGGTGACGAAGGGGCGCGGCCCCAGGACGGGATACGAACGGGACGAGTTCGGCTACGCCTGGAAGGACTCGGCGCCCCGCGACGTCCCCTTCTCGCACAACGGCTGCGACTCGCGGAACGACCTCTTGAAGCGCGACGGGCAGGACCTCCGTTTCCGCTCGGGCTCGGACTGCGTCGTCATGGCGCTGACGCTGCACGACCCGTACACCGGCAAGGTCATCGAGTGGACCAAGTCCCGTGCGATCGCGGTCCAGATCGACCACGTCATGCCGCTGTCGTACGACTGGCAGATGGGCGCTTCGCGCTGGACGAAGGACAAGCGGGAGTCCATCGCCAACGACCCGCTCAATCTCGTCCCGGTCGACGGCCCGACCAACAGCTCCAAGGGCGACTCGGGCCCGGCGTCCTGGCTGCCGCCGAACAAGAAGATCCGCTGCTCGTACTCGGTGCGCTTCGCCCAGGTGTCCCTCAAGTACGACCTGCCCGTGACGGCGCCCGACAAGGAGATGATGCTGCGGCAGTGCGGGGGCTGAAGGGGCTAGCGTCCTTCGTCATGACGGCCGATTCGCTCGACGCCATGCGGACCGAACTCCGGGGCCTGGCGGAGCCGGGGATCAGAGTGCAGCAACTGCGGGTGCTCCGTCCCCCGGAGGACGACGAACTGCTCGGCGTGCGCGTCCCCGCGCTGCGCCGGCTGGCCCGGGCCCACCGGGACCTGGCCCTGGAGGACGTGGAGGTGCTGCTGCGCGGCCGCGTCCACGAGGAACGGCTCGCCGGGCTCCTCGTCCTGGCCGAGCGGATGCGCAGGGCGCGCGGGGCGGAGCGCGCGACGCTGGTCGACTTCTATCTGGCGCACACCGACTCCGTGGACAACTGGGACCTCGTGGACGCCTCCGCGCACACCGTGCTCGGGCCCTGGCTGGTGGACGGACCGGCGAACGCCCCGGAGATCCTGGACCGGCTGGCCGCCTCGGCATGGCTGTGGGACCGCAGGATCGCCGTGGTCGCCACGCTGGCGCTCATCCGCGAGGGCCGCTTCGAGCCGACGCTCCACCTGGTGCGCGCGCTGTGCCGGGATCCGGAACCGCTGATCCACAAGGCGCTCGGCTGGATGCTGCGCGAGATCGGCCGCCGCGACGCGCCCCTGCTGGTGGCATTCCTCGAACGCCACCAGACCGAACTGCCGCGCGTCACCGTGCGCTGTGCGACCGAGCTGCTCCCGGCGGACGAGCGGGCGCGGTTCGTCCGCACGCGATAGCGCGAACACGGCAGGGGGGGAGTCCCAGCCGTCGGACCGGGCCCCGCCTGGTAATTCGATTCCGGGTGGACCCCCGCTCGCCTAGCGTGACCGCATGCAGCCGAAGATATCGACCCTCGCCGACCGCCCCGACATGCTGGAGCGGGTCGTCGGAATGGCGGACAGCTGGCCGGAGTTCGTGATCCAGGACCTCGTGGGCGCCGCGCACTTCCCGCGGATCGCCGCCGAACTCCCCGAGTACGTCCTGTTCGCCGAGGACGAGCGGGGCGAGGTCGTGGCGAACGGCTACAGCGTGCCCTTCGCCCTCGGCGCCGAGGGCCGCGGCGAACTGCCCGCCCGCGGCTGGGACACCGTCCTCGTCTGGGCCTTCTCCGACCTGCGCCGCGGTGTCCGCCCCGACACCGTCAGCGCGATCTCGATCTCCGTCGCCCCGCACGCCCAGGGCCGGGGCCTGTCCGCCGTGATGCTCTCGGCCATGCGCGACAACGCCCGGGCCCGCGGCTTCCGCGAGGTCGTCGCCCCGGTCCGCCCGAGCGCCAAGCACCTGGAACCGCACACCCCCATCGAGGAGTACGCCCACCGCGTCCGCCCCGACGGCCTGCCCGAGGACCCCTGGCTGCGCGTCCACGCCCGGGCCGGCGCCACCATCGACTCCGTGGCACCCGCGTCCATGACGGTGTCCGCCGCCCTGGCGCACTGGCGCCGCTGGACGGGACTGCCCTTCGACACCGAGGGCGACATCGAGGTGCCCGGCGCCCTGGTGCCGGTGCGCTGCGAGCCCGCGCGCGGGTACGCGGTGTACGTCGAGCCCAACGTGTGGATGCGGCACCCCCTGTGAGGGTCCGGCAGCGGCGGTGAGCGACGCGAAGTGATCAGCACGACAACGGTTCGGTACAACCCGTGACGGGTTGTCCTTGTCGGGCTATACGCTCGGACTCCCATCCGGGCTCTGTCACTCGCACATCCGTCCCCATCGGCTCACCGGTCCAGGAGCAGTCATGTACGGCCACGGCGCGGCGCCGCCTCCCCGCAGCGCGGCAACGGTCATCTCCCTGCGCGTGCTGTTCGCCGCCGCCGGTTTCCTCACCTGCGGCGTGCTGGCCTGCGTACCGCTGTTCCGGGTGGCCGTCCTGCGCGGACGGGGCCTGTACTGGGCGCTGGCCTGGGTGAGTCTGCCGCTGTCCATCGCGTGCTTCGCGGTGGTCGGCACCCTGCCGGAGGGCGACTACCGCAGCGACATCGCGCTGGCCGTGATGCTGCTGATCGGCCTGGGCGCCTCCATCTGGTTCCTGATCGTGGACATCGGCCACCACAGCCGGCCACAGCAGTTCACCGGCTACCCGTCGCCCCACGCCCAGACGGCGACGCACACCCCGTACGGCTATCCGCACCCCGCGCCGCCCTACGCCCCCACGTCCACGCCCGTCCCGCAGCAGCCGCCGCACACCCCTGTCGCCGGCGACACCCCGCCCCCCGGCCCGGTGCCGCCGTCGCCGCAGCGCCCCGCCCCCGCCCGGATCGACCAGGTACGCGCCGAACTCGACGAACTCAGCGACTACCTGCGCCGCCACGAGGGCGAAGGCCACCGGGACGGCACCTCCGAGGGCGGCAGATGAGCGCGGCGGCGG
Organism: Streptomyces sp. CRCS-T-1; assembly: GCF_024442335.1. Classification (NCBI taxonomy): domain Bacteria; kingdom Bacillati; phylum Actinomycetota; class Actinomycetes; order Kitasatosporales; family Streptomycetaceae; genus Streptomyces; species Streptomyces sp. CRCS-T-1. The sequence goes on from NZ_CP101651.1 coordinate 4,936,113, forward strand.
GACGTGTCGTCGCCGGCCGCTACGAGCTGTCCACGCTCCTCGGCCAGGGCGGCATGGGCCAGGTCTGGACGGGCTACGACCAGCGGCTCGACCGGCGCGTGGCGGTGAAGCTGCTGCACCCCGACAAGGTGGCCGGGCAGGACGCGGAGGAACTGCGCCGCCGCTTCGTGCGCGAGTGCCGGGTGACCGCGCAGGTCGACCACCCGGGCCTGGTCACGGTGCACGACGCGGGCAGCGAGGGCGAGGAGCTGTTCCTCGTCATGCAGTACATCGACGGCGCCGACCTCGCCGGCCATCTCGCCGAGCACGACCCGTACCCCTGGCAGTGGGCGGTCGCCGTCGCCGCGCAACTGTGCGCCGTGCTCAGCGCCGTGCACGCTGTGCCGATCGTCCACCGCGACCTCAAGCCGCGCAACGTGATGGTGAAGCAGGACGGCACGGTCACCGTCCTCGACCTCGGCATCGCCTCCGTCATGGACACCGACACCACCCGCCTCACCCACACCGGCACCCCCATAGGCTCGCCCGCCTACATGGCCCCCGAGCAGGCCATGGGCGGCGCGGTCGGCCCCTACACCGACCTCTACGCACTCGGCGTCGTCCTGCACGAACTGCTCAGCGGCGACGTCCCCTTCTCCGGCTCCACCGCCCTCGGCGTACTGCACCGGCACCTCTACGAGCCCCCGCAGCCCGTGCGCCGCCTCCGCCCCGAGGTCCCCGAGGCCCTGGAGGCCCTCGTCCTGCGCCTCCTCGCCAAGGACCCGCAGCACCGGCCCGCCTCCGCGCAGGAGGTCTACGAGCATCTGGAGCTGCTCCTGCCCGCGCGCGGGACGCCCACCGGAGCGCCCCTCGACCCCACCCGGCCTTTCCTGCGCCCGCACGCCCCCTGGCCCGACCGCGCGCGTACCCCCGCTCCCCAGCCCGCGCCCGCCACGCCCGTCACCGAGACGCCCGGGAAGACGGACATCGCCCGCGCCGTCGACGAGGTCAAACGGCTCCTCGGCGAGGGCCGCATCACCCAGGCCGTCGACATCCTCGGCGCGACCCTGCCCGCCGCCGCCGAACAGCACGGCGAGCACTCCCCGGTCGTGCGCACCCTGCGCAAGCAGTACGCGGCCACGCTCCTGGACGACGGGCAGTACCGGCGCGCCCTGCCCGAGCTGCGCCGCCTCGCCGACGAACGCGCCGCCGAGGCCGGCCAGGCCGACCCGCAGTCCCTGCGCTTCCGCTACGAGGCCGCCCAGTGCCTCGAACAGCTCGGCGAACCGGCCGCCGCGCTCGCCGAGTACCGGGCGGTGCTGCCCTACTACGAGAACCAGTACGTCGCCGCAGGCGGCCCCGAACTCGCGCACGACGTCCGCCGCCGCATCGGCCATCTCCTGCTCGCCCTCGGCGACCGCGGCGCCGCCCACGACACCCTCGCCCGGCTGCTGCACGACGTGGAGCGCACGCACGGCCCCGGCCACCCGCTGGGCACGGAGATCCGCCGGACGCTGCAGTGGCTGGGGCAGGTCCGCGGGTAGGACCCGCGCTTCACCCCGGCTCGGGGCGGCGCGGCGGTGCCGGAAGTCCTGGTGAATCGTTGGTCGAATGGGTTGGCCAGAGCTCGCCCACTGCCTAACATCGATCAACGCAAGACCTTGTGCACCGTCGCACAATCTCCTCGGGAGGTTCCCTTGCACCGCCGCCGTCGCACCGCGCTCGTCCTCACCGCCGCGATCGCCGCCGCGGCGCCCCTCCTCACCGCCTGCGGGAACGAGGCGCATGCCGGCGCCGCGGCCGTGGTCGGCGGGCAGCGGATCACCGTCTCCCAGCTCGAGGAACGGGTCGGCGAGGTCCGCGAGGCCCAGCGGGAGACCGTGCGCGACGACGCCCAGTACCAGCAGGCCATCGCCCGGACCGGCACCCTCACTCGCGACACCCTGCACACCATGATCCTCGACCGGGTGCTGCACCGCGCCGCCGAGGACGCCGGGGTGAGAGTCACCCGCAGGGAGGTCCAGGAGATGCGGTCCGGCCTGGAGGAGCAGGCCGGCGGAGCCCAGGCGCTGGAGACGACCTGGCTCCAGCAGTACGGCATCCCGCCGGAGCGCCTCGACGACAACCTCCGCCTCCAGCTGGAGGCCCAGAAGCTCGCCGAGAAACTCAACACCGACACCAGCCGCCCCGAGTTCTGGAAGGCCCTGTCCGAGGCCTCCAAGGACCTGGACGTCGACCTCAACCCGCGCTACGGCACCTGGGACGTCCAGAAGAGCAGCCGCGCCGACGCCAAGACGCCGTGGGTGCGGGACGTGACGGCGGCGCAGACACAGCAAAGCATGTAGGCCCGCCCATCCGCCGGGGCCTGTGGACAACTCCGGCGGCGCGGAGCCTGTGGAAATCTCGGGGCCCGCGAGGCCTGTGGATAACTTCGGGGGCTGTCGGCGACGTGGGATAGCTTCGAATCGTGAACGCCAACAGCCCCGAAGCCACCCCGCGACCCGAGCAGGCCGCCCCCGCCGCGCACGCCGCCACCGGCCGCATCGTCCTGCTCACCACCAGCCACCGCGTCGCCCCCGGCCTGCTCTCCTGGCCCGCCTGGCAGGCCCTGCACGCGGCCGACCAGGTGCTGTGCGCGGACGGCGCCCACCCGCAGCTGCCCTATCTGCGCGAGGCGGGGATAGCCGTCGACGAGGCGTCCCCGGCCGCGCAGGAGCTGGTCGACGCCTGCGCCGGGGGCCGCACGGTGGTCGTCGTGGCGACCGGCGAGGGCGAGCCGGTCCTCACGGACGGCCTGGCGCGTCTGGCCGGCACCGGCCGCGTCGACATGCCCGAGCTGGAGCTGCTCCCCGCCTCCTACGACCTGCCGGGCGCCCGCCTCCTCGACCTCGTCCAGGTCATGGACCGCATCCGCGCCGAGTGCCCCTGGTCGTCCCGCCAGACCCACAAGGGCCTGGCCAAGTACGGCATCGAGGAGGCGTACGAACTCGTCGAGGCGATCGAGGAGGGCGACCGCGACGAACTGCGCGAGGAGCTCGGCGACGTCCTCCTCCAGGTGGTCTTCCACGCCCGCATCGCGGAAGAGGACCTGGAGTCCCCCTTCTCCATCGACGACGTCGCCGGCGGCATCGTCGCCAAGCTGATCCACCGCCACCCGCATGTCTTCGGCGACGAGACGGCCACCACCCCCGAGGAGGTCAAGGCGCACTGGCTGCGCACCAAGGCGGTCGAGAAGCAGCGCACCTCCGTCACCGAGGGCATCCCCCTCGGCCAGCCCGGCCTGGCCCTCGCCGCCAAGCTGGCCTCCCGGGCCCGCACAGCGAACCTGGACATACCCCTCCCACCCGTCGAAGGCATCGGCTACGACCTCCTCGCCCTGGCGGTCCGCGCCGAGTCGGAGGGCGTGGACCCGGAAGCGGCCCTGAGAGCGGCGGCCCGCGCCTACCGGGACGCGATCAGGGAGAGCGAGGGCTGAGGGCAGCGGCCGTGAGGCGCTCCGATCGCTGCGTAGGGTCATGGCATGCGACATGAAGTGCCCGGGGTGCCGGAACTGTTCTCGTGGGAGTTCGCCACCGACCCCTACCCCGCCTACGCCTGGCTCCGTGAGCACGCCCCCGTGCACCGGACCAAGCTCCCCAGCGGCGTCGAGGCCTGGCTGGTCACGCGGTACGCCGATGCCAAGCAGACCCTCGCCGACAACCGGCTCTCCAAGAACCCGGCGCATCACCGCGAACCCGCGCACGCCAAGGGCAAGACGGGTATCCCGGGTGAGCGCAAGGCCGAGTTGATGACGCATCTGCTCAACATCGATCCGCCGGACCACACCCGGCTGCGGCGGCTGGTGTCCAAGGCGTTCACACCCCGCCGGGTCGCCGAGTTCGAGCAGCGGGTGCAGGAGCTGACCGACGGTCTCATCGACGGGTTCGCGCAGCAGGGGTCCGCCGACCTGATCCACGAGTTCGCCTTCCCGCTCCCCATCTACGCCATCTGCGACCTGCTCGGCGTCCCCCGCGAGGACCAGGACGACTTCCGGGACTGGGCGGGCATGATGATCCGTCACCAGGGCGGCCCCCGGGGCGGCGTGGCGCGGTCGGTGAAGAAGATGCGGGGCTACCTCGCCGACCTGATCCACCGTAAGCGGGAGGCGCTCCCCGCCGAACCCGCCCCCGGCGAGGATCTCATCTCCGGTCTCATCCGGGCCTCCGACCACGGCGAGCACCTCACCGAGAACGAGGCCGCCGCCATGGCCTTCATCCTGCTGTTCGCCGGTTTCGAGACAACCGTGAACCTGATCGGAAACGGCACCTACGCCCTGCTCACCCACCCCGAGCAGCGCACCCGGCTCCAGGCCTCCCTCGCCGCGGGGGAGACCGGCCTCCTGGAGACGGGCGTCGAGGAACTCCTGCGTTTCGACGGCCCCGTCGAGCTCGCCACCTGGCGCTTCGCCACGCAGCCGCTCACCATCGGCGGGCAGCGCATCGAGGCCGGCGACCCGGTCCTCGTCGTCCTGGCCGCCGCGGACCGGGACCCGGAGCGGTTCGCCGATCCGGACGTGCTCGACCTCTCCCGCCGCGACAACCAGCACCTCGGATACGGCCACGGCATCCACTACTGCCTCGGCGCCCCGCTCGCCCGTCTGGAGGGCCAGACCGCCCTCGCCACGCTCCTCACCCGCCTCCCGGACCTGAGGCTCGCGGCCGAACCGGCCGAGCTGAGGTGGCGCGGCGGCCTGATCATGCGGGGGCTGCGGACGCTGCCGGTTGAGTTCACGCCCGCACCGGTGGGGTCCACGCCCGCGCAAAGGTGACACGCCGTCAGTCCTGTGATCTTCACGTGATCTACGCGGCATTAACTTGTGACAAGTGATCGTCTGCCTATACGTTCACCCATCATCAGCGCGGCCCGGGAAAACCGGCTTCGCGCCGGTCACTGCTGTCTTCGCGAAAGGTCTCCGTATGCTCTCCGGGAACGGTCGGCACCGTCGCCCCCGCCAGGCTCCGGCTCTCCTCCTCGCGGCCGGAGTGACCGGCTCCGCCATCGCGATCCCGCTCCTCGGAGCCTCCGGCGCCAGCGCGGCCGACGCCACGACCTGGGACCGGGTCGCGGACTGCGAGACCGGCGGCGCCTGGAGCCAGAACAGCGGCAACGGATACTTCGGCGGCCTGCAGTTGTCGCAGGAGGACTGGGAGGGTCACGGCGGCCTCGACTACGCCCCGAGCGCCGACCTGGCCAGCCGTTCCCAGCAGATAGCCGTGGCCGAGAGAATCCTGGCCGAGCAGGGGGCCGGTGCCTGGCGCACCTGCGGGCTGCTGTCCGGTCTGGAGCAGGACAAGAAGTCCTCCGACTCGGACGGCTCATCCGACTCATCCGGTTCGTCGGATTCATCCGGATTGCTCGACTCCCTCGGGTCCTCGCCTTCGTCGTCCCCGTCCGGCTCGCCGTCTTCTGACGAGTCGTCGGACTCGAAGGACGAATCCTCCAAGTCCGACAAGTCGCCCGACTCCAAGGACTCCGACTCGCAGGACCAGGAGCCCGAGAGCTCCCCGTCCGCCACGCGCGAGAGTGACAAGTCCGACAACTCGCGGCAGAGCGACGATTCCTCGGCGCCGACCGACAGCGGCTCCGGCCGCCACCGCGGCCCCAGTGCCGACGAGACCCAGGCGCCCGAGGGTCGTACGGACGACTCCACGGGGCGTCACGCCTCGCGCGACGACCGCGGCGAGGAGGGCTCCGGCGACTCGTCCGAGGGTGCCTACATCGTGGGGATCGGCGACAGCCTCTGGTCCATCGCCGACTCCCTTGACATCAGCGGCGGATGGCACGAGCTCTACGACGGCAACAAGAAGGCCGTCGGTACCGACCCGGACCTCATCCGCCCCGGTCAGAAGCTCACGGTCGAGGGCGAAGCGGACGAGAAGTAGCGGTTCGGGCAGTGCGGAAACGGGGGCGGAAGTCGCCCCGAAACAGCGCGAGTTCGCGTCATGTTTCGCGGCTAATGTCCCGTTTGATGCCCGTGAGAGATAGATCTCAGAAGCCCTGATCGTCTTTGAAATTCGGCGGATCGCGTGGCTACGGTCGGGACCGCTCGTCACCACGAGCCCCGGCTGCCGCAACGCCGAATCCTGCCAGCGGCCGTACGGGAACAGTCGTCGCGTCAAGCGCCGTAGGCAGGAGCGGGGGACCCAAGGTAGGTGCCCGACCGGCCGGTTGTGCCGGAAGGGCTTGGGGTGAAGCCGTGTCCCGGGAGGGGCGCGGCCGGGCAACTCAACCGGCCCGAACCCGACAGCTCACCTCGCAGGCGTCGGTGAGGGGATCCTTCCATGCTGTTTTCCAGCAAGGGCAAGCACCGTCGTCCGTCCAAGGCCAGCCGTGCCATCGCCGTCGCCGGTGTCACCGGCGCCGCTGTCGCCGCCCCGCTGATGGCCGCCGGCGGCGCTTCCGCCGCCACCGCCTCCGAGTGGGACGCCGTCGCCCAGTGCGAGGCCGGCGGCAACTGGTCCATCAACACCGGCAACGGCTACTACGGCGGTCTGCAGTTCTCCGCCTCCACCTGGTCCGGCTACGGCGGCACCAAGTACGCCGCCACCGCCGACCAGGCCACCAAGGAGCAGCAGATCGAGATCGGCGAGAAGGTCCTCGCGGGTCAGGGCAAGGGTGCCTGGCCGGTCTGCGGCAAGGGCCTGTCGAACGCCAGTGGCGGTGGCTCCTCCTCCTCGGACGACTCCGGCAGCTCCTCGCAGCAGAGCGAGCAGAGCCAGCAGAGCACCGAGTCCCGCGACACCCAGCAGCCGGCCTCCCGCTCCGACGAGCGCCCGGCCGCGAAGAAGACCGTCACCACCCCGACCGGCAAGAAGGTCAAGAAGGGCGACGGCGAGTACAAGGTCGTCAAGGGCGACACCCTGAGCTCGATCGCGGCCGACAAGAAGGTCGAGGGCGGCTGGGAGAAGCTGTTCCAGCTGAACAAGGACATCGTCGAGGACGCCAACCTCATCTACCCGGGCCAGCAGCTGCACCTGAAGTAAGCAGCGGCCCTCCCCGTCCCCACGGGCTCCCCGCCCCGGCGCGTGTTCCCCCGTACGCGCCGGGGCGGGGTCATTTCCGCCGGGCGTCACTGCCGGTCTTTTCCACGATCGTCTTTGTTCCGTTCGGAAACAATTTACTCTCGGTTCTGTCCATGGGGTGGGCGACCCGGTGGCCGATCGGCCCGAGCCGGTTAGGCTCATGTCGCGAGCCACCACGGCCCGCACCTCGCCGGGTCCACGTGACCCGCGTACCCGCGTCACATAAGAAGGAGATGCTCGTGCCGTCCATCGACGTCGTCGTAGCCCGGGAAATCCTGGACTCCCGAGGCAACCCCACGGTCGAGGTCGAGGTCGGCCTCGACGACGGCAGCACCGGTCGTGCCGCCGTCCCGTCCGGCGCCTCCACGGGCGCCTTCGAGGCCATCGAGCTGCGTGACGGCGACTCGAACCGCTACCTCGGCAAGGGTGTGGAGAAGGCCGTCCTCGCGGTCATCGAGCAGATCGGCCCGGAGCTCGTCGGCTACGACGCCACCGAGCAGCGCCTGATCGACCAGGCCATGTTCGACCTGGACGCCACCGACAACAAGGGCTCCCTCGGCGCCAACGCCATCCTCGGCGTCTCCCTCGCCGTCGCCCACGCCGCCTCCGAGGCCAGCGACCTGCCGCTGTTCCGCTACCTGGGCGGCCCGAACGCGCACCTGCTGCCCGTTCCGATGATGAACATCCTGAACGGCGGCTCGCACGCCGACTCCAACGTGGACATCCAGGAGTTCATGATCGCCCCGATCGGCGCGGAGTCCTTCTCCGAGGCCCTGCGCTGGGGCGCCGAGGTCTACCACACGCTGAAGAAGGTCCTGAAGAGCAAGGGCCTGGCCACCGGCCTCGGCGACGAGGGCGGCTTCGCCCCGAACCTCGGCTCCAACCGCGAGGCCCTCGACCTCATCCTCGAGGCGATCAAGGAGGCCGGCTACACCCCCGGCGAGCAGATCGCCCTCGCCCTCGACGTGGCCGCGTCCGAGTTCTACAAGGACGGCGCCTACACCTTCGAGGGCAAGACCCGCTCCGCCGCCGAGATGACCGAGTACTACGCCGAGCTCGTCGACGCGTACCCGCTCGTCTCCATCGAGGACCCGCTGTTCGAGGACGACTGGGAGGGCTGGAAGACCATCACCGAGAAGCTCGGTGACAAGGTCCAGCTCGTCGGCGACGACCTGTTCGTCACCAACCCCGAGCGCCTGGCCCGCGGCATCGACGAGAACGCCGCCAACGCCCTGCTGGTCAAGGTCAACCAGATCGGCTCGCTGACCGAGACCCTGGACGCCGTCGAGCTGGCCCAGCGCAACGGCTTCAAGTGCATGATGTCCCACCGCTCCGGCGAGACCGAGGACGTCACCATCGCCGACCTGGCCGTCGCCACCAACTGCGGCCAGATCAAGACCGGCGCCCCGGCCCGCTCCGAGCGCGTCGCCAAGTACAACCAGCTCCTGCGCATCGAGGAGATCCTCGACGACGCGGCGGTCTACGCCGGCCGCAGCGCCTTCCCGCGCTTCAAGGGCTGACCGGGCTGACCCGTTAAGGGTCAACCCTGAGCCAGTCGTACGTACGTCCCCGTACTCGGTCCCGTACCGTGTCCGGGGACGTACGCGCGTCGGACGGTGGAGCGGGAGAGCGGGGAGACCATGGCCGTGAAGGACCGGGACCGTTTCTCCACCGCGACCAGGATCCGGCTGCTCGGCGAGCAGACCGCGGCCCGGGTCTACCGTTCCCAGACCCGGCGCCAGGCCCGCCGCTCCCGGCTGACCGGCCGGGCCGCGCTGCTCGCCCTGGTGATGTGCACGCTGATCGTGGCGCTCGCCTACCCGATGCGGGAGTACGTCTCCCAGCGCGCCGAGATCGACGACCTCCAGCGCGAACAGCAGCAGGCCCGGCAGCGCGTCGAACGGCTGCGCGACCAGAAGGCGCGCTGGCAGGACGACGCGTACGCGGAACAGCAGATCCGGCAGCGGTTGCACTACGTCATGCCGGGGGAGACGGGATTCATCGTCGTCGACCCGCACGTGGCGCGGCAGTCGCACGCCGTGCTCGGGACGGCCGACCGCCCCTGGTACGCCAATGTGTGGGACGGCGTCGACAAGTCCGACGCCTCCGACCGGTGAACCCGGATCCCAGCCAGATATCTGACTCAAAGAAAGACAGCCTGAAGACAGTCATGGAAACGCCCCCGCCGACCACCCCGCGCACCGAGCCCACCGACGCGGACGTCGAGGCCTTCAAGCAGCAGCTCGGTCGGCCCCCGCGCGGTCTGCGCGCGATCGCGCACCGGTGCCCGTGCGGGCAGCCCGACGTCGTCGAGACGGCACCTCGGCTGCCGGACGGGACGCCGTTCCCGACGCTGTACTACCTGACGTGCCCGCGCGCCGCCTCGGCCATCGGCACGCTGGAGGCGAACGGCGTGATGAAGGAGATGACCGAGCGGCTGGCCTCGGACCCCGAGCTGGCGGCGGCGTACCGGGCGGCGCACGAGGACTACATCCGGCGGCGCGACGAGATCGAGGAGCTGAAGAACTTCCCGAGCGCGGGCGGCATGCCGGACCGGGTGAAGTGCCTGCACGTGCTCGTGGGCCACTCGCTGGCCGCCGGGCCCGGGGTGAACCCGCTCGGGGACGAGGCCATCGAGATGCTGCCGGAGTGGTGGCGCAAGGGCCCGTGCGTGACGAACGCCGAGGAGGCCACGCAGTGACCCGTGTCGCCGCCGTGGACTGCGGTACGAACTCCATCCGGCTCCTGGTCGCGGACGCCGACCCTGCCACCGGTGAGCTGGTCGACCTGGACCGCCGGATGACGATCGTGCGGCTCGGGCAGGGCGTCGACCGCACCGGCCGGCTCGCCCCCGAGGCGCTCCAGCGGACCTTCGCGGCGTGCCGCGAGTACGCCGGGATCATCAAGGAGCACGGGGCGGAGCGGCTGCGGTTCGTGGCGACCTCCGCCTCCCGGGACGCCGAGAACCGCGACGAGTTCGTGCGCGGCGTGCTGGACATCCTGGGCGTCGAGCCCGAGGTGATCTCCGGGGACCAGGAGGCCGAGTTCTCCTTCACCGGCGCCACCAAGGAGCTCGCCGGGGGAGACCACCTGCCCGAGCCCTACCTCGTCGTGGACATCGGCGGCGGCTCGACCGAGTTCGTCGTCGGCGACGACCATGTCCGGGCGGCGCGCTCGGTGGACATCGGCTGCGTCCGGATGACCGAGCGTCACCTGGTCCGGGGCGGCGTGGTGAGCGACCCGCCGTCCGAGGAGCAGATCACGGCGATGCGGGCGGACATCGAGGCCGCCCTCGACCTCGCCGAGGAGACGGTCCCGCTGCGCGAGGCCCGCACGCTGGTGGGCCTCGCCGGGTCCGTGACGACCGTGTCGGCGATCGCGCAGGAGCTGCCCGAGTACGACCCGGCCGCCATCCACCACTCCCGTGTCTCCCACGACCGGGTCCGTGAGATCACCGAGTGGCTGCTGCGCTCCACGCACACCGAGCGCGCGGCCGTGCCGTCCATGCACCCGGGCCGGGTCGACGTGATCGCGGCGGGGGCCCTCGTACTGCTGTCGATCATGGAGCGGATCGGCGCCGAGGAGGTCGTCGTGAGCGAGCACGACATCCTCGACGGCATCGCGTGGTCGGTCGCGTAGGCCGCTTCTGAGCAGGCATGGATCACGTTTGAGCGTGTCCGGGGGGCTCTGGTGAACCCCCCGGCGACGGCTCGTCGGAAAAGTTCGTGAAGTTCTTCACAAGGAATTCGGCCCGCGAGGGCGACAAGAAGGGCCCCGTTGACCCATCCGGGGCCCTCAGGTGCCTTTGAACGTGTTCAGAAGCATGGTATGGAGATGCCGGGGAAGGAGCCCGGAGCGGGACTCCGGGGTGGCCTCACGGAGGCCCTTTCCGCCCAGAGAGGCAGCTCACGCGGCATTGACAACGGTCCGGGGTGCACAAAGGATCCCGGTTGTCACCATGACATGGATCACGCGAGCCGCGGAGGATAACACACCCCCCTGCCAGAGCTTGTGAAGGGGCGCACGAGCCACCCCCCTGAGGCGGGTGGATACTCGATGGCATGAGCACCACGGAGCGTCCCAGGATCCTCGTAGTAGGCGGTGGGTACGTAGGCCTGTACGCAGCTCGGCGCATCCAGAAGAAGATGCGCTACGGAGAGGCGACCGTCACGGTCGTCGACCCCCGGTCGTACATGACCTACCAGCCCTTCCTCCCCGAAGCCGCCGCCGGCAACATCTCCCCGCGCCACGTCGTCGTCCCGCTGCGACGCGTGCTGCCCAAGGCGGAGGTTCTCACCGGCCGGGTCACCACCATCGACCAGGACCGCAAGGTCGCCACGGTCTCCCCGCTGGTCGGCGAGGCCTACGAGCTGCCCTTCGACTACCTGGTGATCGCGCTCGGCGCGGTCTCCCGCACCTTCCCGATCCCCGGCCTCGCCGAGCAGGGCATCGGCATGAAGGGCGTCGAGGAGGCCATCGGTCTGCGCAACCACGTCCTCGAGCAGCTCGACAAGGCCGACTCCACCACCGACGAGGAGATCCGCCGCAAGGCGCTCACCTTCGTCTTCGTGGGCGGCGGTTTCGCCGGTGCGGAGACCATCGGCGAGGTCGAGGACATGGCCCGCGACGCCGCGAAGTACTACAAGAACGTGTCCCGTGAGGACATGCGCTTCATCCTGGTCGACGCCGCCGACAAGATCCTCCCCGAGGTCGGTCCCAAGCTCGGCAAGTACGGCAAGGAGCACCTCGAGGGCCGCGGCGTCGAGGTCTACCTGTCCACCTCCATGGACTCCTGCGTCGACGGCCACGTCGTGCTGAAGAACGGCCTCGAGGTCGACTCCAGCACCATCGTCTGGACCGCCGGCGTCAAGCCCAACCCGGCCCTGTCCCGCTACGGCCTGCCGCTCGGCCCCCGCGGTCACGTCGACTGCGAGCCGACGCTCCAGGTCAAGGGCACCGACTACATCTGGGCCGCCGGCGACAACGCCCAGGTCCCGGACCTCGTCGGCCGCAAGGCGGGCAACGAGAACGCCTGGTGCCCGCCGAACGCCCAGCACGCGCTGCGCCAGGCCCGGGTCCTCGGCGACAACGTGGTCTCCGGCATGCGGGGCTTCCCGCAGAAGGACTACGCCCACGCCAACAAGGGCGCGGTGGCCGGTCTCGGCCTCCACAAGGGCGTCGCGATGATCGTCATGGGCAAGATGAAGATCAAGCTCAAGGGCCGTCTCGCCTGGTACATGCACCGCGGCTACCACGGTCTGGCGATGCCGACCTGGAACCGCAAGATCCGCGTCTTCGCCGACTGGACCCTGGCGATGTTCCTCAAGCGCGAGGTCGTCTCCCTCGGTGCGATGGAGACGCCGCGCGAGGAGTTCTACGAGGCCGCCAAGCCGGCCCCGGTCGCCGCCGCGCCGAAGGAGAAGACCGAGGAGAAGGCCAAGGCCTCCTGACCCTCCCCCGGTCACCCGCCTGACGAAGGACCTCCCGCCATCCGTGGTGCGGGAGGTCCTTCGGCGTTGTACGGCAGCCCACCCGCCGGGTGGGCGAAGTGGCGGCTTTGCTCAGAGATGACGCGTGCCGGGGACTGCGGTGGGGCCCCGCAGGTGTTTACGTGGTGTCGGACATTCCGGGATTCCCCGTCACGGAGGTGTACACCATGGCAGACGCCGCGCTGCGGCTGCAGGGCCTCTTCGCACAGTTGCTGGGAGCACCGCCCCCGGTGCGCATCCGCGCCTGGGACGGTTCGCAGGCGGGCCCGCCGGGCGCGCCCACCCTGGTCGTACACCACCGCCGCGCCCTGCGCCGCCTGCTGTGGAAGCCGGGCGAACTGGGTCTGGCCCGCGCCTGGGTGGCGGGTGACCTGGACATCGAGGGCGACCTCTACACCGCCCTCGACCTGCTCGCCGGTGACATCTGGGAGCGCGGCGAGGACGCCCGCACCCTCACCCAGGCCCTGCGCGACCCCGAGGTCCGCTCCGCGGTCCGGGGCCTCGTCAGGCTCGCCGGGTCCCCGCTGCCGCCCGCCCCGCCTCCCGAGGAGGCCCGGGCCCCCCGCCGCCACCTGCACACCAAGCGCAGCGACAGACGCGCCATCAGCCACCACTACGACGTCGGCAACGACTTCTACGAGATCGTCCTCGGCCCGTCCATGGTGTACTCCTGCGCCTACTGGGACAGCCCCGACAGCCCGGACGCCACCCTCGAACAGGCCCAGCGGGACAAGCTCGAACTCGTCTGCCGCAAGCTCGGCCTGAGACCCGGTCAGCGGCTGCTCGACGTCGGCTGCGGCTGGGGCTCCATGGCCATCCACGCCGCCCGCGAGCACGGCGTGAGCGTCGTCGGCGTCACGCTCTCGCAGGAGCAGGCCGCCTACGCCCGCAAGCGCGTCGCGGAAGAGGGCCTCACCGACCGGATCGAGATCCGCGTCCAGGACTACCGCGACGTCCGCGACGGGCCGTACGACGCGATCTCCTCCATCGGCATGGCCGAACACGTCGGCGCCGAACGGTACCTGGAGTACGCCGACGGCCTGTACGACCTGCTCAAGCCCGGCGGACGGCTCCTGAACCACCAGATCGCCCGCCGCCCGCAGCGGGACGAGACGACGTACGAGGTCGACGCGTTCATCGACTCCTACGTCTTCCCCGGCGGTGAACTCCAGCCCGTCGGCGTCACCGTCACCCAGCTGGAGCGCGCCGGGTTCGAGGTGCGCGACGTCGAGTCGATCCGCGAGCACTACGCCCTCACGCTGCGCCGGTGGGTCACCCGCCTGGAGGCCGACTGGACGCGTGCCGTCCGGCTCACCGGGCCCGGCCGCGCCCGCGTCTGGCGCCTGTACATGGCCGCCTGCGCGGTCGCCTTCGAGCGCAACCGCATCGGCGTCAACCAGGTCCTGGCCGTGCGGGCCCCCGCATCAGGGGAGTCGGGCATGCCCCTGCGCGCCCGCACCTGGAACTGACACGGCGAAGGCCCCCTCTCCCACCGGTGGGAAAGGGGGCCTTCGGGCCTTCGCCGTGCCCGCTACTCCGCCTTGATCGCTTCCAGCATGTTCAGCCGGGCCGCCCGCCGGGCCGGCCACAGCGCCGCGAGGACACCCACCGTCGCGGCCAGCAGCAGGAAGACACCCATCCGCGCCCAGGGCAGGACCAGCGCGTAGGTCGGCATCTTGGAGGCCAGCAGCTCACCGGCCGCCCAGCCGAAGAACACGCCCAGGCCGATGCCCAGCACCCCGCCGAACAGCGAGATCACCAGGGACTCCATGCGGACCATCCGCTTGATGCCCTTGCGGTCCAGGCCGATCGCCCGGAGCATGCCGATCTCCTGGGAGCGTTCGAAGACCGACATGGCCAGGGTGTTGATGACCCCGAGGACCGCCACGATCACGGCCATGGCGAGCAGTCCGTAGAGCATGTTCAGCATCAGCGTGAACATCTTCGCGATCTCGTTGGAGATGTCCTGCTTGTCCTGGACCTTGATCGCCGGGTTGTTGTCGAGGGCCTTCTCCAGCTTGTCCTGCGCCGCGCCGGACGGGCCGCCGGAGGTCTTCGCCATGACCTTCATGACGTACGGGTCGGACGTGTGCGGCGCGAGCGCCGACTGGTCGAGCAGGATGCCGCTGAGGTACTCGTTGCCCTCGTAGGTACCGGCGACGGTGAACCGCTGCTTCTTGCCGTCCTCGAAGGCGACGCTGAAGCTCGAACCGGCCTTCCAGTGGTTCGCCTCGGCGGTCGTGGTGTCCACGACGACCTGGGAACCGCCCACCTTGAACGAACCGTCGTCGACCTTCGGGCCCGCCAGCTCGCCGATCGCGGCGCCGTTGACGCCGGTCAGATACTCGTCGGTCTTGCCGTCGACACGGGCGACCGCGTTGGTCAGCGCGCTCGTGGCGGTGACGCCGTCGGTCTGCCGCAGCTTCTTCTCGACGTCCGGGGAGAGCGGGTTGCCGTTCGCCATGGACACCACGTAGTCCGCCTTGATCGCGGACGCCGCCATCTTGTCGATGGCCTGCTGGAGGCTGCCCGCCGTCACCGTCATACCGGTGATCAGGGTCAGGCCGATCATCAGCGCCGAGGCGGTGGCCGCCGTACGGCGCGGGTTGCGCACCGAGTTCTGCCGGGCCAGCTTGCCGGAGACACCGAAGGCGCGCAGCACCGGCGCCGCCGCGGCGATCAGCGGCCGGGACAGCAGCGGGGTCAGGATGAACACGCCGATGATCAGCAGCACCGCGCCGAAGCCCATGGGCATCTGGCCGTCCGAGCCGTCCATGGTCGTGGCCATCAGGACCACCGCGACGCCCGCGGCCGAGAACAGGGTGCCCAGGGTGTTGCGCAGCACCAGCGACTTGGTCGTGGCCGTGGCGTGGACGCTGCTCATGGCCGCGACCGGCGGGATCTTCGCGGCCCGGCGGCCCGGCAGCCATGCCGCCAGCATGGTCACCAGGATGCCGACGGCGAACGCGACGGCGATCGTGGCCGGCTCGATGACCAGCGGGCCGTCGGGCACGGTCGCGCCGAACGAGCCCATCAGGGAGCGCATTCCGGCCCCGATGCCGATGCCCGCGACCAGACCGGTCACGGCGGCGACCGCCCCGACCACGAACGCCTCGATCAGCACCGACCGCGTCACCTGCCGGCGCGAGGCACCGACCGCCCGCATCAGCGCCAGCTCCTTGGTGCGCTGGGCGACCAGCATGGTGAAGGTGTTGGCGATGATGAAGGTGCCGACGAACAGGGCGATGCCGGCGAAGACCAGCAGGGCCGTCTGCATGCCGCTCATCGACTGGGAGATGGTCTCGGCCTGGTCGTCGGCCAGCTGCTTGCCCGTGGTGGTCTGGACGGTGCCCTCGGGCAGTGCCTTGTCCAGCTCCGCCTTGAGCGCGGTCTGCGAGACGCCCGGCTTCGCCGTGACGTCGATCTGGTCGTAGACGCCCGCCTTGCCGAACTGCTTCTGCGCGGTCGCCGTGTCGAACAGGGTCAGGGAGCCGCCGGCCGCGACATTGCCGTCGTCGGTGGTGAAGATGCCGGCGATCTTCGGGGTCAGGACCGGCCCGTCGACCGACATGCGTACGGTGTCGCCGACCTCGTACCCGGCGCGCTTCGCCGTCTCGGAGTCGATGAGGATCTCGCCCGGGCCCTTGGGCGCGTGTCCGCTCGTCAGGGGGTAACGGGGGTCCTTGTCCCCCCAGTAGTTGCCGCCCTGCGACTGGAAGCCCTCGCCGATCAGCTTGCCGTCCTTGTCGGCGATGGCCGTGAAGCCCTGCACGACGCCGATGGCGGACGCGGCGCCGGGAACGCGCTCGCTCTTGTCGAGCACGGCCCGGTCCAGGTCGTGGACCTTGCCGACCCGGTCGCCCTCGGATTCCTGGTAGTCCGAGGTCACGGCGACGTCGACCCGGTCGAAGCCCTTGGCGGAGCTCTTCTGGAACGCGTCGGAGATGGTGTTGGTGAAGACCAGGGTCCCCGACACGAAGGCCACGCCGAGCATCACGGCGAGCACGGTCATCAGGAGCCGGGCCTTGTGCGCGAGCACATTGCGCAAGGCGGTACGGAACATGGGTTCTTCTTCTCAGTCCTGTCGGTCCTGACGGGGGATCAGCTGGTGCGGCCCTTGGCGTCGAACGCCTTCATCCGGTCGAGCACCGAGTCGGCCGTCGGGCCGTGCATCTCGTCCACGATCCGGCCGTCCGCGAGGAAGACGACCCGGTCCGCGTAGGCCGCGGCCACCGGGTCGTGCGTCACCATCACCACCGTCTGGCCCAGCTCCCGCACGGAGTTGCGCAGGAAGCCCAGCACCTCGGCGCCGGAGCGCGAGTCGAGGTTTCCGGTGGGCTCGTCACCGAAGATGATCTCGGGCTTGGAGGCCAGCGCCCGCGCCACGGCGACGCGCTGCTGCTGACCGCCCGACAGCTGCGAGGGCCGGTGGCCCAGCCGGTCCGCCAGGCCGACCATGCGGATGACGGAGTCCAGCCACTGCTTGTCCGGCTTGCGGCCCGCGATGTCCATCGGGAGGGTGATGTTCTCCAGGGCCGTCAGGGTCGGCAGCAGGTTGAACGCCTGGAAGATGAAGCCGATCTTGTCCCGGCGCAGCTTGGTGAGCTGCTTGTCCTTCAGGGAGCCGAGCTCGGTGTCGCCGATGCGCACGGACCCGGAGGAGAAGGAGTCGAGACCGGCCACACAGTGCATCAGGGTCGACTTGCCGGAGCCGGAGGGGCCCATGATCGCGGTGAACTCGGCCTGCCGGAAGTCGGCGGAGACCCGGTCCAGGGCGACCACCTGGGTCTCACCCTGCCCGTAGATCTTCGAGAGATCCGTGGCGCGCGCGGCCACGGCGGTGGCCCGGTCGGCGAGGGAAGAGGTGGTCACGGGATGGCACTCCTGTCGGACGGTGATGCGGTCAGGGGGATGTGATCCATCGTCCGGGTCCCCCGCCGCCGTGTAGTCACCCGCAGTTCCCGTTCCGAGGGCCGACTTCGGTCTGACCAGGAGCGGCGGTGTCATACCTGGGGATGACGAACGCCCCTGAGCGGCCCCGGTGTCGGGAACCCGAGAGGCCCTGATGTCGAGAACAGGTGGAGTGCCCTCGTTCGGGCGGTGAAATTCCGTCATTCCGTATGCGGCGCCCACCGCCGCACGGAAGGCTATTGGCAAGTGCGGATGGCGCGTTCCGGGTGCTGATGCACCCTCAGACGTCAATAAAATAAGACAACATCGGTCCGTGCTTCCGCTGTTCGGGGGATCCGTCCCGATAGTCTCGGAACCTCGACGCGGAGCCCATGGCCTGCCCGGATGGTGGAATGCAGACACGGCGAGCTTAAACCTCGCTGCCCCTTCGCGGGCGTGCCGGTTCGAGTCCGGCTCCGGGCACCTTCCGACTCCTGCATGGTTCATTGAAGACTTCACGGCATGCCCGTTGACAGCGGGCGCATGCCGTCGGAAACTCACATCCGACAGTAGTGAAATATTTTTCACCACGCGAACAAGCCTCCGTGAACCTGAGAGAGAAGGTGCCCGATGCGCACCACCGTCGGCATCATCGGAGCCGGCCCCGCCGGCCTCCTCCTCGCCCGGCTGCTCCACAACGCGGGCATCGACTCGGTCGTCCTGGAGAGCCGCGACCGTGCCTACGTCGAACGGCGGCAGCGGGCCGGGATCCTGGAGCAGGGCACGGCCGACGTAGTGCGCGCGGCCGGCGCCGGGGAGCGCATGGACCGCGAGGGCCTGCGCCACGACGGCATCGAACTGCGCTTCGACCGCCGACGGCACCGCGTCGACTTCCCCGCCCTCACCGGTGGCCGGTCCGTGATGGTCTACGCCCAGACCGAGGTCTGCAAGGACCTCATCTCCCTCCAGCTCCAGGAGGGCGGCCCGCTGCTGTTCGAGGCGGAGGCGCTGGCCGTGGAGGACGCCGCCACCGACGCCCCGCGCGTCCGCTTCCGGCACGAGGGGAGCGAGGGCGTCCTGGAGTGCGAGTACGTCGTCGGCTGCGACGGCTTCTGGGGTGTGGCCCGGTCGGCGATCCCGGCCGAACTGACCCAGGTCTTCGAACGGACGTACCCCTTCGGCTGGCTCGGCATCCTCGCTGACGTACCGCCCTCGCACGACGAGCTGGTCTACGCCCGCCACGACCGAGGCTTCGCCCTCCTGTCCATGCGCTCGCCGTCCGTCTCCCGCCTCTACCTCCAGGTGCCCGACGGCACCGACGCCGGGGCGTGGAGCGACGAGGAGATCTGGGACGAGCTGGAGCGCCGCTTCGAGACCGCCGACGACTGGCGCCTGGAGCGCGGCCCGATCACCCAGAAGTCCGTCACCCCCATGCGCTCCTACGTCCACGAGCCCATGCGCCACGGCCGCCTCTTCCTCGCGGGTGACGCGGCGCACATCGTGCCGCCGACCGGAGCCAAGGGGCTGAATCTCGCCGTCGGCGACGTCGTGACGTTCGCCCGGGCCCTGACACACCGGAAGGAGACCGGTTCGGCGGAACTGCTGGACGCCTATTCACAGACCTGCCTGCGCCGCGTCTGGCAGGCCGAGCGGTTCTCCTACGACATGACGACCCTGCTGCATCGCGCCCCCGGCGCGACCGGCTTCGAGGACCGGCTCCAGCTCGCCCGGCTGGAGCGGATCGCCTCCAACCGCGCCGCCGAGACCGACCTGGCGGAGGGGTACACGGGCTTCCCCTTCGGCTGAGGTTCGGGCGACGTGATGAATGACCCCCTCCGGTGAGGGGAATCACGAAGCCGCGTAGCGTGTTGGGCAGCACGATGAGGGAAAGATCCTCCCCAAGCACTAGGGTCATTCCTTTGCCTACCTATTACTCTTGAGCCAAGGCCATGACGTGTGGCCATGGAGGAGTGAAATGAGGAGCAGAAACCCGGTCTTCTCGCGACGGGGGTTCAGCCGCGACAACGGCTACGCGGGCTTCAACACCGCGCCGCAGGCCGGGGGTCCCGCTGTCGCCACGCAGGGCAACCCGTACGCGCAGCCGACGGGCGACCAGTACGCGCAGAACCCGTACGCGCAGAACCCTTACGCCCAGCAGGACCTGCAGCACGGCGCACCGCCGCAGGCGCCGGCCACCACAGGCCGGATGACCATCGACGACGTCGTCCTGCGCACGGCGAGCACGCTCGGTGTGCTCATCCTCACCGCCGCGCTCTCCTGGGCCCTGCTGCCGATCGACGACGCCAACATCAGCCGTAGCTACGGCATCGGTATCGGCGCCGCGCTGATCGGCATGGTCCTGGCGTTCGTCCAGTCCTTCAAGCGCAAGGCCTCGCCCGCGCTGATCCTGACGTATGCGGCGTTCGAGGGTGTCTTCCTCGGCGTCGTCTCCAACATCGTCGACAACCGCATCGCCGACGGCGCGGCCATGCAGGCCGTGATCGGCACCATGGCGGTCTTCGCCGGTGTGCTGATCGCCTACAAGGCCGGCTGGATCCGCGTCAACCGCCGCTTCTACGGCTTCGTGATGGCGGCCGCGCTCGGCTTCATCCTGCTGATGACCGTGAACCTGCTGTTCGCGGTGTTCGGCGGCGGTGACGGCCTCGGCTTCCGCAGCGGTGCCCTCGGCGTCATCTTCGGCGTCATCGGCATCATCCTCGGCGCCTGCTTCCTCGCCCTGGACTTCAAGCAGGTCGAGGACGGCATCGCCTACGGTGCTCCGCGCGAGGAGGCGTGGTTCGCGGCCTTCGGCCTCACGCTGACGCTGGTGTGGATCTACCTGGAGTTCCTGAGGCTCATCTCGATCCTCAACAGCAGCGACTAGTACGGCCAGTCCTGACCGTCGCACGCGATAGGGCCCCGGCTTCGGCCGGGGCCCTTCTCGTTGTCCTCTGTCGTTGTCCGCGCCTAGAGCAGTTTGCGCGCGGCCCTCCTCAGGTCGTACTCGTGGACGATCGCCTTGGCGTGGCCGTAGGCCAGGTTGTGTTCGTGCCGGAGCCAGCTGACCTTTTCCTCGAAGCGGAAGAGCGCCGGACCGTCTTCGACGGTGCGAAGCCAGTCGGTGATTTCACGACCGGTGCAGTGCGGGATGCGGGCTAGCAGGTTGCGATGGGTCTCTTCGGAGAAGACTTGGGACATCGGCGCCTCCGGACGCTGGGATGTAAGCCGGTCCTTCAGGTCACCGTGCCTGAGTGTTCGCCCGTTGGCAACAGTCCCGGTGCGACGCGTACGCTCGCGGCGTGGTTGATACGACGCCTCTGACCCGTGCGGTGGATCACTTCGCCGATCGTTTGAGGGCCGCGCCCCAGAGCCGGCTGCAGCGGGGCGCTGCCGCCGAGGCTCTCGGGCTGGCCCGGGAGTTGGCCCGGAGGGCGCAGGCCCTTGAGGAGCCGGGGGTGGAGCCTCGGGAGATGCCGGATGCGGGGATGTTTGCTGCCGCAGATCAGATCACTGTTGCCGTGCATGATCTGGCGGTGGTGATTCCCAGTGAGGCCGATGTCGATGACGCGGTGAGGGTGGTGGAGGAGGCGCAGAAGCGGGCGGGGGTTTAGCGCCGTTCGCGTGGGCCGGTTGTGTGTGGTTGCTCGCGCCCACGCGGCGGAGCCGTACATCGATACAGCCCCGCGCCCCTAGAGGGACGCGATCACTCGGTCGGCCAGGATGTAGACGTTCTCTTCGCCGCACTCGAAGGTGAGCGAGTACGCCCCTGATACGCCCGAGCCGCCCAGGAGAATCGGGGTCTCGCCCGCGCGCAGTGCTGTCGCGAGGTGTTCCGCTGTTTCGCGGTGGCCCGGGGTCATGCAGAGGGTCGTGCCGTCGGCGAAGACGTAGACGTCGAGGGTGCCCAGCGGGCCCGGGCGGACGTCCGTCAGTTCCACGCGGGAGGAGGCCAGCTCCTCCAGGGTCGCGACCGTGCGCTCGTGGTCGTTCGCCACGGGGGACTGCGCCGGTACGAAGTCCGGGTGGGAGGGGTGGCGGCGGCGGGCCGCGGCCAGCTCCGGGGACTCGGCGGCCGGTTCCTCGGTGTCCGCGCCCGACTCGGAGACCGGCTCCAGACCCGCGAAATCGGCCTGCCGGGGCAGGAACAGATCGGGGTCGGGCAGGCCCAGCAGGGTCGGGGCGTCGGAGGCGTCACGGGTCTCCTGGGCGGCCCAGAACGCCCGCGCCTCGGCGAGCTCCCGCTCCCGCTCCTCGGCCAGGGCGGCCGCGACGGCGGCGCGTATCTCCTCGGCGTCGGCATGGCTGCGGGCGGCCGGCAGCAGCGCACGCGTGGTGGCGGCCCGGCTCTCGGCCAGCGCGGTGTGCAGGGCCGCGACCTGTCGCCGCAGCTGCAGAACGGTGCGCAGGACGGCAACGCCCACGGCGCCCGTGGCGGCCGTGGTGACCAGCAACGCGATCGGCATGGCGCTCACTGACGTACTCCCGGTTCAAAGTCGACCCCCGACTTCCTACATCAGCTTGAAGGGCGGACTAACCAGCTGTCAGTGCGTAACGTCACCAAACGGACAGGGCTTCGCCCTCGGGGGAGGGGGTGTGGCTACTGTGACCTGCGCTTCTCCCCGGATGGAGGGAGATAGGTCACATCCTGGGGGAGATTGGATCACAAAACGGCCCAGAACCCTGGGGTTTCCGGGGTTCCGGGCCGGTACCTCACAGCCGGTGCCAGGACGGCTACGGTGCGGTGCTCAGCTGAGGCGCTCGATGACCATGGCCATGCCCTGGCCGCCGCCGACGCACATCGTCTCCAGACCGAACTGCTTGTCGTGGAACTGGAGGGAGTTGATGAGCGTGGTGGTGATGCGGGCGCCGGTCATACCGAAGGGGTGGCCGACGGCGATGGCGCCGCCGTTGACGTTCAGCTTCTCCAGCGGGATGCCCAGGTCGCGGTAGGAGGGGATCACCTGGGCGGCGAACGCCTCGTTGATCTCGACCAGGTCGATGTCGTCGATCGACAGGTTCGCGCGGCGCAGCGCCTGCTTGCTCGCCTCGACCGGGCCGAGGCCCATGATCTCGGGGGAGAGGCCGGAGACGCCGGTCGACACGATGCGGGCGAGCGGGGTGAGGCCCAGCTCGCGGGCCTTGGTGTCGGACATGATCACGAGCGCGGCGGCACCGTCGTTCAGCGGGCAGCAGTTGGCGGCGGTGACCAGGCCGTCCGGGCGGAAGACCGGCTTGAGGCCCTGGACGCCCTCCAGGGTGACGCCGGCGCGGGGGCCGTCGTCCTTGGAGACGACCGTGCCGTCGGGGAGCGTCACCGGGGTGATCTCGCGCTCCCAGAAGCCGTTCTTGATGGCTTCCTCGGCGAGGTTCTGCGAGCGGACGCCGAACTCGTCCATGTCCTGGCGGGTGACGCCCTTGGCGCGGGCCAGGTTCTCGGCGGTCTGGCCCATCGCGATGTACGGGTCGGGCAGCAGGCCGTCCTCGCGCGGGTCGTGCCAGGTCGAGCCCTCGGACTGGGCGGTCTCGACGGTGCGGGCCTCGGCGTCGGCGAAGAGCGGGTTGTGCGTGTCGGGCAGGCCGTCGGAGCTGCCCTTCGCGTACCGGGAGACGGTCTCGACGCCGGCCGAGATGAAGACGTCGCCCTCGCCGGCCTTGATGGCGTGCAGGGCCATGCGGGAGGTCTGCAGGGAGGAGGAGCAGTACCGGGTGACGGTACAGCCCGGCAGGTGGTCCATCCCCGCCTGTACGGCCACGATGCGGCCGAGGTTGTGGCCCTGCTCGCCGCCGGGCAGGCCGCAGCCGAGCATCAGGTCGTCGATGTCCTTGGGGTCCAGCTCGGGGACCTTGGCCAGGGCGGCCTGGACGATCGTCGCGGTCAGATCGTCCGGGCGGAGGTCCTTGAGAGAGCCCTTGACGGCGCGGCCGATGGGGGAGCGGGCGGCTGAGACGATCACGGCTTCGGGCATCACGGCTCCATTGACGTACCGGGTGGTCTGCTTGGGCTGTCTGGGAAGTTACCCGTACGTATGGCCTGGGTCACGGGTCTCGCGGTGTGACCCTGACCGCAGTTTACTAAGCGCTTGCTTTCCCTGTCCTCAATTCGAGGGCGTCGCGGGCGCCGGCTCCTGCTCGGGCACCCGCCGGCGCCGCCTCCGCTTCAGCAGGGCCCAGGGTCCCCGCGACCCGGTCGGCATCGCCGCCGCGACCTCCGTGCCCGCCTCCGAGGCGGCCTCCGCCGCCGCCCGGGCCACCGGCAGGAAGCCCTCGCGACGGGAGGCGTCCGGGCGCTCCTCCTCGGCCGGCCACAGGCCGAGGGAGGCGCAGACGCTCGGCAGGACCGCCATCGCCGCCGTCGCGTAGCCCTCGGCGGAGGGGTGGTAGCTGTCGGGCCCGAACAGCTCGCGCGGGTTCTCGGCGAACTCGGGGCCCAGCAGGTCGCCCAGGGACACCGTCCGGCCGCCCTGCTCGACCACCCCGATCGTCTGGGCTGCCGCCAGCTGGCGGGAGGCCCGGCGCGCCAGCCAGCGCAGCGGCTGCCGGACCGGCTCGATCGTGCCCAGGTCGGGACAGGTGCCGACCACCACCTCCGCACCGGCCGTGCGCAGCCGCCGTACCGCCGAGGCCAGGCAGCGCACCGAGCGGGTCGGGGGCATGCGGTGGGTGACGTCGTTCGCGCCGACCATGATCACGCAGATGTCGGGCGCCGGATCGGGGTCGGCCAGCACCAGGGCCACCTGGCGGTCCAGGTCGTCCGAACGGGCCCCGGGCGTCGCCACCGTGCGCAGCTGCACCGGGCACTCCGCCAGCGCCGCGAGGCCCGACGCCAGCAGCGCCCCCGGTGTCTGCCCGGACCGGTGCACGCCCTGGCCCGCGGCCGTGGAGTCGCCCAGCATGGTCAGCCGCAGCGGCGACTGACCGGGGCCGGCGTACGCACGGCCGTACAGCCCGTCCGCGTGCGGCACGTGACCTGACGTGCCGTTGCCCACCCGGCGCCGCGCCAGCTGGACCTCGGCCAGCACCAGCCCCACGGCGGCCGCCCCCGCCAGACCGATACCGCCGCCGCCGTATGCCGCGCCGGCCGCGATCCGCCGGGCCACTCTCGCCCTCGACATGCTCGTCATGCGTCGCCGCCACCTCCTCGAACCCGTACACCCTGTGCTTGCCCCGTACAGGCCGTCGCCCAATCTCAACGCGGAGTGAACGACCGTCACGGACGACGGGCAGCACATAGGCTGGCGGCACCACACAGACCACTTCTTCTGCGGCATCCGGAGACAACGGTGCAGTTCCACGACTCGATGATCAGCCTCGTCGGCAACACCCCGCTGGTGAGGCTCAACAGCGTGACCAAGGGCATCAGGGCGACCGTCCTGGCCAAGGTGGAGTACTTCAACCCCGGCGGGTCCGTGAAGGACCGCATCGCCCTGCGCATGATCGAGGCGGCGGAGGAGAGCGGCGCGCTCAAGCCCGGCGGCACGATCGTGGAGCCGACCAGCGGCAACACCGGGGTCGGACTCGCCATCGTGGCGCAGCAGAAGGGGTACAAGTGCATCTTCGTGTGCCCCGACAAGGTGAGCACCGACAAGATCAACGTGCTGCGGGCGTACGGCGCCGAGGTGGTCGTGTGCCCGACCGCGGTGGACCCCGAGCACCCGGACTCGTACTACAACGTCTCCGACCGGCTGGTCCGTGAGACGCCGGGCGCCTGGAAGCCCGACCAGTACTCCAACCCCCACAACCCGCTCTCCCACTACCACTCCACCGGCCCGGAGCTGTGGGAGCAGACGGAGGGGAAGATCACCCACTTCGTCGCGGGCGTGGGCACCGGCGGCACCATCTCCGGGACCGGGCGCTACCTCAAGGAGATCAGCGACGGCACGGTGCAGGTCGTCGGCGCCGACCCC
Source organism: Streptomyces sp. CRCS-T-1 (assembly GCF_024442335.1). NCBI lineage: Bacteria > Bacillati > Actinomycetota > Actinomycetes > Kitasatosporales > Streptomycetaceae > Streptomyces > Streptomyces sp. CRCS-T-1. The sequence continues at coordinate 4,961,436 of NZ_CP101651.1, forward strand.
GAGGGCTCCGTCTACTCCGGCGGCTCCGGGCGGCCGTACCTCGTCGAGGGCGTCGGCGAGGACTTCTGGCCCACCGCCTACGACCGGACCGTCGCGGACGAGATCGTCGCCGTGTCCGACAAGGACTCCTTCCAGATGACCCGCCGCCTGGCCAAGGAGGAGGGCCTCCTGGTCGGCGGCTCCTGCGGCATGGCGGTCGTGGCCGCGCTGGAGGTCGCCGGGCGGCTCGGCCCGGACGACGTCGTGGTGGTGCTGCTGCCGGACAGCGGGCGCGGCTACCTCAGCAAGATCTTCAACGACGAGTGGATGGCCGACTACGGCTTCCTGGAGGACTCGGGCCCGAGCGCCCGCGTCGGCGACGTCCTCGCCGACAAGGAGGGCGACCGCATGCCCTCCCTCGTCCACATGCACCCCGACGAGACGGTCGGCCAGGCCATCGACGTGCTGCGCGAGTACGGCGTCTCGCAGATGCCGGTCGTCAAGCCGGGCGCGGGCCACCCCGACGTGATGGCCGCCGAGGTCGTCGGCTCGGTCGTGGAACGCGAGCTGCTCGACGCGCTGTTCAGCAAGAGCGCCTCCCTGGAGGACCCGCTGGAGAAGCACATGTGCGGCCCGCTGCCCCAGGTCGGCTCCGGCGAACCGGTCGAGGACCTGATGGCCGTGCTGGGCAAGGCCGACGCGGCGATCGTCCTGGTCGAGGGCAAGCCGACCGGTGTCGTCAGCCGGCAGGACCTGCTGTCCTTCCTCGCCCGGACCGGGAAAGCGGCGGCGGCCACCAGGTGAACCACCCGTGAACCGGGTGAACTTGCGGCGTCCGTGATCTTCGCGGACTTCGCGGAAGTGGTACGAGCGTGTCACGTTCGCGCAGCACCCGCTTAACACGAGTCCTGCACATTGGTGGGTGTCGGCAGGGCGGGAGCGGCTCCCCGCCCCGGCCGACGCCGTAGGCGTCACGGACCTCCGGAGCGGCTCCCGGACCTCCATGGACCCTACTGACGCGCCAGCCCGGCCCTGACCAGGCCCGCGTCCCTCGCGGGGACCGCCGTCGTCCCGCCCCCCGAACAGGGGGTGCGGCGGTCCCCGCGCATCATCTCCCCGGCCTCAGCCGGCCCGGCTCGTCGCCCAACTCCCCAGCAGCGCCAGGCGCTCCGCCGTCTCCGAGCCCGGCTCCGGCGCGTAGGCGACGATCGTCTGGTCCGGTGCCCCGGGGATCGCGAGGGTCTCGTACGGGAGGGTCAGCAGGCCGGCGACCGGGTGCCGCAGCTGCTTCACCCCGTGGTCGCAGGGCTTGACCAGATGGTCGGCCCACAGGCGGCGGAAGTCCTCGCTGACGCGGGAGAGTTCCGCGACGAGTTCCCCGGTGGCGGAGTCCCCCGGGTGGTGGCCCGCCTGCAGCCGCAGATGGGCGACCGTCTGGCCCGCGATCGCGGACCAGTCCGGATAGACCTCGCGGGCGGTGGGATCGAGGAAGACGCGGCGCGGGATGTTGCGCTCGTCGGAGCCGGCGCCGGTGAAGTCGAGCAGGGCGTCGGCGAGCGCGTTCCAGCCGAGCACCTCCATCCGGTGGTCCAGGACGTACGCCGGGTTGCGGTCCATGCCGTCGAGGATCAGCTGGACACCCGGGCGCACCCTCGACCCGCCCGGAACGTTCTCCGCCCGACGGGGCCGGGCGACCGCCCGCAGATACGCGTGCTCCGCCTCGTCCAGCCGCAGCACCCGCGCCACCGCGTCCAGCACGGCGTCGGACACGCCCCCGGACTTCGTCCGGGCGGGGTCCCCCGGCCCCCTGCCCTGCTCCAGACGGACGTAGTAGTCGACGCTCACCCCGGCGAGCTGCGCCACCTCCTCGCGGCGCAGACCCGGGACACGGCGGCGGCCGTAGGTGGGCAGCCCCACCTCCTCGGGCTGGATACGGGCGCGGCGCGAGCGCAGGAAATCTCCCAGTTCTCCGTCCATGCCTTCGAGCCTAGGCCCCCCGCGCGCGCTGAGCCTGGTACTGGCAGACCCAGGAAAAGCGCCCCCCTGGGTAGGGCGGCCGAGGGCGCCGAGGGTGGTGGACGAGGCCGGGGAGACGCCCCGGCCACCACCGAGGGGATCTCCCATGTCGTACGAGAACCTGGCCGGCCGCACCGCCGTCGTCACCGGGGCCGCGAGCGGGATCGGCGAGGCCATCGCCGTCCTGCTGGCCGCCCGGGGCGCACGGGTGGCGCTGCTGGCCCGGCGTGAGGAACGGCTGACGGAGCTCGCCGGGAAGATCCGCGCCGACGGCGGACAGGCCCTGGCCGTCGTCGCGGACGTCACCGACGACGCGTCCGTGGAAGCCGCCGCCGACCGGATCCACACCGAGTACGGGCCCGTCGACCTGGTCGTCAACTCCGCCGGCGTCATGCTGCCGCACCCCGTCGACGCCCGGCGCACCGACGAGTGGCAGCGCATGCTCGACACCAACGTCGCCGGGGTGCTGCGGATCACCGGCGCCTTCACCGGCGACCTGGTGGGCGCGGCGGCCGACGGCCGTACGGCCGACATCGTGAATATCTCGTCCATCGCCGCGCACATGAGCTTCCCGAACTACGCGGTGTACGGCGCGACCAAGGCGGCCGTCACCTACCTGTCGGACTCCCTGCGCGGTGAGTTCGGGCCGCGGGACGTCCGGGTCACCAACATCGAACCCGGGTTCGTCGAGAGCGAGCTGCTCACCCACATCGGCGACGCGGAACTGGCCCGGCAGGTTGCGGAGCTGCGGGACCAGGTGGGCACGCTGTCCGCCGAGGAACTGGCCGACCTGGTGGCCTACACGACCAGCCGGCCGCGCCGGGTCAATCTGCGGCAGATCGTCGCGCTGCCCACCCGGCAGGCCTGAACCGCCTACGCCCGCTCAGTCCTCCCAGCCGCTGTCCCGGGAGGACCTGCGGCGGCCGAACAGATCCGGGTTGGTGCGCAGGGCCTGGACGACGTTGACGCCCACGATGCCGGCCCAGGCGACGAGCATGCCGGGCAGCCGGGCCACGCCCCCGCCGATCGCGGACAGCGGCACCGCGAGGACCAGGGAGACGATGCCGAAGCCGAAGCGCTCGCCCCAGGAGTCCGTGGGGCGCGGCGACCGGGACTCCCGGGCCGTCTGCATCTGCTGCTCGGCGAGCTGCCGGCGCACCCGGCGGTCCACCGCGCCGTCGATCCGCTGGTCGACCTTCTCCAGGAACGAGTCGACCAGCGCGGACTCGTACTCCTCGCCCAGCTCCCTGCGCGCGTGCAGGGTGGCGTCGAGTTCCTTCTTGAGCTCGGTGTCCCGCGCGTCCATTCCGGTCATGAGACCCAAGGTAGAAAGAAGCAGGGCCCGCCGCACTGGGGTTAGCCCCCGTGTCGGGACGGGGGCGACCCGGGGCAGCCCGGGGGCGGCCCTCCACTCCCGCTTGCCGGTCTGCATATGCTCATGCAGAATCCTCAGCTACTGAATAGGCGAGGGGGAGCACGTCATGAGCGTGACCGACAGCCCTGCCGCGCGGCTCCAGGCGCTCTTCGAGGGCCACCGGCTGACGCCGACCCAGCGGCGCATCGCGCACAGCATGGTGCGCCGGGCCGCCGATGTGCCGTTCCTGTCGAGCGTGGAGCTCGCCGAACTGGCCGGGGTCAGCCAGCCGTCCGTGACCCGCTTCGCCGTGGCCCTGGGCTTCGACGGCTATCCGGCCCTGCGCCGCCATCTGCGCGAGGTCGCCCCGGCCGAACCCGCGGCGGACGCCGGGTCCGTCAACGAGTACCAGCAGGCCGTCGAGGCCGAGATCGAGAACCTGCGCCACCTTGCGGAGGCCCTGGCCGACACCGGGCCCGTGCAGCGGGCCGGGCGCCTCCTCGCGGCCTCCCGTCCGCTCCCCGTCCTGGGCCTCAGGGCGGCCGCCGCCCAGGCACACGGCTTCGCCTACTTCGCCGCCAAGGTCCATCCCGACGTACGGCTGCTCAACGAGGGCGGCACGATGGTCCAGGACCGCATCGACGCCGCCGTCCGGGCCGGTGCGACCGCACTGCTCTGTTTCGCCCTGCCCAGGCATCCCCGCGAGGTCGTCGACACCCTCGCCCACGCCAAGGAGGCCGGGCTGACCGTCGTCACGGTCGCCGACTCCGCCTTCGCACCGGTCGCCAAGGTGTCCGACCTGCTCATCCCCGCCGCGGTCGGCACCGGCCTGGCCTTCGACACGGCCTGCGCGCCGATGCTGCTCGGCCGGGTGCTGCTGGAGGCAATGTGCGACGACCTGCCCGAGGCCCAGTCCCGCCTGGAGGAGTTCGACGCGAAGGCGGCGGCGCGGGGGCTGTTCGTGGACTGACGGCAGGGGCATCGTCCTCTCATCCGTGTCTCACGTTGCGTCGCTAACGTGCGTCTCTGCCCCCCAGAGGCTTCGGAGACCGTACGGAGGCTGAACGTGACGCGCAGTGGACATGGACACGGACATGCACACGGACATGGACTGGCCCGGGTCGCCGTCGTCGTACGGGCGGGGGCCGCACCGCTGTGGTGGCTGGGCGTGTGTGCCGCGGGCGTCGGCGTCCTCACGCCGGGACTGACCGGCCGCCGCATCGGCGTCCTGGCCGGGGCGGCACTGTTCGTCCTGGCGACGGCGGCGGTGGCCCACGGAGGCCGCAAGCGCTACGTCACCCTGGCCGCCTCCGCGTCCCGCGCCGCCAAGCACGACGTACTCCAGGACCGCGCGGTGACGGTACGCAACTGGCGCCGCCACCACCGCTGGTGGCTCCTCCTCGCCTTCCTCACCGCCCTGGCCACCGCCTTCGCCACCCCGGCCACCGGTGGCCTGCTCCTGGCCGGCTGCGGAGCGGGCCTATGGCTCAAGGCGGCCTGGCTGGGCCGCCGGGAGCGGTCCGACGAGGCGCTGCTGTGGGTCCGGGTGGACTGGCTGCGCGGGGACGCGGGCAGCCCGGCGGGCAAGCAGGTCAAGGCGTACCGCAGCACGGGCATCGCAGCGGGGGACGCGGCCCCGGGCGGGGCGCGCAGGAAATCACCGTCGCTGGTGTAGTCGGCCTTCCAGGGGCGCGGGGAACTGCGCGAACAACCACAACGCACCCGCAGACCGGTGACTACGGAAGCCCCAACGGCGACTGCGTCAGCCCCTCCACATACGCCCCACCAGACTCCGCCACAACCTCCTGAACCGTCTGCGCCTCCCGCACGACCGCGAAGACCACACCCCCTTCCCCACCCGGCCCGAACCCATAAACCCCAGGCCGCAGAAGGGAGTTGTACCCATAGTGATGCGCGAAGTAATACGCCCCCGTATCCAGCGCCGCCGCGTAATCCCCCTGCTCCAGCACCGGCATGGACCGCCCCTCCGCCAGCAGATCCCCCGAGAAACAGGCCGGCCCCGCGACGTCCTGCACCACGACGGGCCCCTCCTTCACCCGCCCCTTCGCGTCGTACGCCCCGATCCGCAGCGGCCAGCTCTCCGGCGCGTACACCGTCCGCGTGGCGACCTGCACCCCGGCATGCGTCACCGCCACCGCCCGCCCGCCGGAGGACTTCGCGTACTCGACCCGCGCCACCACCGTGCCGTGCTTGGCCAGCAGTGACCGCCCGAACTCCGTGACCAGCCCGTACCGCCCGTCGAACAGCCCCGGCACCTCCTCGGCCAGCGTCCGCGCGTATTGCTCGTACGTCGGCGTCGTCGCGTCCGACGCGAAGTTCACCGGCAGCCCGCCGCCGATGTCGAGCGTGTCGATCTGCTGACGCCCGATCCGCCGGTTGATCTCCTCGGCGAGCGCGTACACCTCCGCGACCCCCCGGGCCAGCAGCGACAGCGGGATGCCCTGGGACCCGGTGTGCGCGTGCAGCCGGGTCAGCCACGGGCGGTCCTGGTACGCCCGTACGACCCACTCCCGGGCCCCCTCGTCACGCAGCGCCACCCCGAACTTCGAGGTCGCCGTGGCCGTCGAGGTCGCCCCGATCGAGCCCCCGCCGACCTGCGGATTCACCCGGATCCCGAGCGGTGAGCGACTGCCGCCGGCATCGGCGTTCATCAGGCCGTCGAGGCGGTCCAGCTCCTGCGGATTGTCCGCGTTGACGGCGATGCCCAGGTCCAGCGCCTCGCGCAGCTCGGCCGGTGTCTTGGCGGGGGAGTCCAGGACCGTCATCTCCGGGCTCAGCCCCGCCGCCCGTGCCAGTGCCAGCTCGCCCGGGCTCGCCACCTCCGCTCCGATGCCCTCCTCGCGCAGCAGCCGCAGCACCGGCACCAGCGGGGTCGCCTTCACCGCGAAGGCGTGCAGCACGGGCGTGCCCGGGGCCACGACCGCGTCGAACGCCGCCCGCAGCTCCGCCGCCGACTCCCGGATGCCGGTGACGTCCAGCAGCCCGACGACGGGGCTGTCGGCCCCGACCAATCCCTGCTCCACGGCCGCCCGCACCGCCTCGTCCCGCCGGGCCGCCCGCCCGGCGCCGAATTCGCCTGCCTGAATGTCGTCATCCATGGATCCAGCCAAACATCCGGGGCACCGCCGCGCCGACCGCCCCATGTATTGACTAGCTCTATTCATGAAGCCAGGATGTGAATAGACGTAACAACAGACCGCCGGGAGGCAGCCCATGTCAGGACCCCGCCCCGTCCGAGCATCGCGCGGCACGGAACCGAGCGCCCTGGGATGGCAGCAGGAAGCCGCCCTGCGGATGCTGCAGAACAACCTCGACCCGGAGGTCGCCGAGCACCCCGACAAGCTCGTCGTCTACGGCGGCACCGGCAAGGCGGCCCGCGACTGGCGCTCCTTCGACGCGATGGTCCGCACCCTGAGGACGCTCAAGCAGGACGAGACGATGCTCGTCCAGTCGGGCCGACCCGTCGGTGTCATGCAGACCCACGAGTGGGCCCCGCGCGTCCTCATCGCCAACTCCAACCTCGTCGGCGACTGGGCGAACTGGGAGGAGTTCCGCCGCCTGGAGGCCCTCGGCCTGACCATGTACGGGCAGATGACCGCCGGCTCCTGGATCTACATCGGCACCCAGGGCATCCTCCAGGGCACCTACGAGACCTTCGCCGCCGTCGCCGCGAAGAAGTTCGGCGGCACCCTCGCGGGGACGATCACCCTCACCGCCGGTCTCGGCGGCATGGGCGGCGCCCAGCCGCTCGCCGTGACGATGAACGACGGTGTGGCGATCTGCATCGACTGCGACCCGCGTGCCATCGAGCGGCGGATCGAGCACCGGTACCTGGACGTGAAGGCCGAGTCCCTCGACCACGCCCTCCAGCTGGCCACCGAGGCCCGTGACGCCCGCCGGCCGCTGTCCATCGGGGTCCTCGGCAACGCCGCCGAGCTGCTGCCGCAGCTGCTCGCCATGGGCGCCCCCATCGACATCGTGACCGACCAGACCTCCGCCCACGACCCGCTGGCCTATCTGCCCCTCGGCACGGCCTTCGAGGACATGGCCGACGCCGCCGCGAAGGACCCGGCCGGGTTCACCACCCGGGCCCGCGAGTCCATGGCCACGCACGTCGAGGCCATGGTCGGCTTCATGGACGCCGGCGCCGAGGTCTTCGACTACGGCAACTCCATCCGGGGCGAGGCCCAGCTCGCCGGCTACGACCGGGCCTTCGCCTTCCCCGGCTTCGTCCCCGCCTACATCCGCCCGCTGTTCTGCGAGGGCAAGGGCCCCTTCCGCTGGGCCGCGCTGTCCGGCGAGGCCTCCGACATCGCGAAGACCGACAAGGCGATCCTCGACCTCTTCCCGGAGAACGAGTCCCTGGCCCGCTGGATCAAGATGGCGGGGGAGCGGGTCCACTTCCAGGGCCTGCCCGCCCGGATCTGCTGGCTCGGCTACGGCGAGCGAGACAAGGCCGGTGAGCGGTTCAACGACATGGTCGCGAGCGGGGAGCTGGCCGCGCCGGTCGTCATCGGCCGCGACCACCTCGACTGCGGCTCCGTCGCCTCCCCCTACCGGGAGACCGAGGCCATGCTCGACGGCTCCGACGCGATCGCCGACTGGCCGCTGCTCAACGCGATGGTGAACGTGGCGTCCGGGGCGTCCTGGGTCTCCCTGCACCACGGGGGCGGCGTCGGCATGGGGCGGTCGATCCACGCCGGGCAGGTGACGGTGGCCGACGGCACGAAACTGGCCGGGGAGAAGATCCGCCGCGTCCTCACGAACGACCCCGGCATGGGCGTCATCCGGCATGTCGACGCCGGGTACGACATCGCGGAGTCCGTCGCACAGGACAAGGGCGTCCGGGTCCCGATGCGCGAGGGTGACGACGCGTGACCCAGGAAACCGCCGACGCGCTGCCGGACCCCACCGGCGACTCCTTCCACCGGATGTGGCGCGAGCTGCTCCCCCTCGGCCGTCACCCCGCCTCCGGCGGCTACCGGCGCTTCGCCTGGAGCGGGGTCGACGGGGACTGCCGGGCCTGGTTCCAGGAGCAGGCCCGGGCGCGCGGCCTCACCTACGAGACCGACCGGAACGGCAACCAGTGGGCCTGGCTCGGTGATCCCGCCGCCGGGGACGCCGTCGTCACCGGGTCGCATCTGGACTCCGTGCCGGACGGCGGGGCCTTCGACGGGCCCCTCGGAGTCGTGTCCGCCTTCGCCGCGCTGGACGAACTGCGCGGCCGGGGCACGCGGTTCACCCGCCCCCTCGCCATCGTGAACTTCGGTGACGAGGAGGGCGCCCGGTTCGGGCTCGCCTGTGTCGGATCCCGGCTCACCGCCGGACAGCTCACCCGCGAGCAGGCGCACCGGCTCACCGACGGCGAGGGCGTGACGCTGCCGCGCGCCATGGAGGCCGCCGGATACGACCCCGACGCCATCGGCCCCGACCCCGAACGGCTCGCCCGGATCGGCGCCTTCGTCGAACTCCACGTCGAGCAGGGCCGGGCCCTGGACCTGTCCGGCGACCGGGTCGGCATCGCCAGCGCGATCTGGCCGCACGGCCGGTGGCGGTTCGACTTCCGGGGCGAGGCCAACCACGCCGGCACCACCCGGCTCGCCGACCGGCGCGACCCCATGCTGTCCTACGCCGAGACCGTCCTCGCCGCCCGTCGCGAGGCGGAACTCGCCGGTGCCGTCGCCACCTTCGGCAAGATCGCCGTCGAGCCGAACGGCGTCAACGCCATCCCCTCCCTGGTGCGCGGCTGGCTCGACTCGCGCGCCGCCGACCAGGACAGCCTGGACGCCGTGGTCGCCGGAGTGGAGAAGGCGGCCGGGGAGTACGCCGCCGCCCACGGCGTGGATCTGGCCGTCGTCCGCGAGTCCTTCACCCCCGTCGTCGAGTTCGACCACGCCCTGCGCGACGAACTCGCCCGCATCCTCGGCAAGGACACCGGCCTCACGGTCCCCGTCCTCGGCACCGGCGCCGGACACGACGCCGGGATCCTGTCGGGGAGCATCCCGACCGCCATGCTGTTCGTGCGCAACCCGACCGGCGTCTCCCACTCGCCGGCCGAGTCCGCGACCGAGGACGACTGCGTGGCCGGGGTACTCGCCCTCGCCGACGTACTGGAAGGACTGGCCCGCACGTGACGCCCACCCAGCAGCCCCGTACGTACTGGCTGGAACACGCCTGGCTCGGCACGCACGTCGAGCCGGGCGTCGCCCTTGACGTCCACGACGACCGGATCACCGCCGTCCGCACCGAGGTCACCACCCCGCCCCCCGGCGCCGAGATCCTGCGCGGCCTCACCCTCCCCGGGCTGGCCAACGCCCACAGCCACGCCTTCCACCGGGCCCTGCGCGGCACCGTCCAGGTCGGGTCCGGGACCTTCTGGACCTGGCGCGAGGTCATGTACGCCACGGCCGCCCGGCTCACCCCGGACACCTACCACGCCCTGGCCCGCGCCGTGTACGCCGAGATGGCCCTGGCCGGCATCACGGCGGTCGGCGAGTTCCACTACGTCCACCACGCCCCCGGCGGCACCCCCTACGCCGACCCCAACGCGATGGGCGAGGCCCTGATCGCGGCCGCCGCCGAAGCCGGGATCCGCGTCACCCTCCTCGACACCGCCTATCTCTCCTCCGGCTTCGGGCAGCCGCCCTCCGCCCAGCAACTCCGCTTCTCCGACGGCACGGCGGACGCCTGGGCCGAACGCTGTTCAGTTCTCAAGGAACAGGATCACGCGCGGATCGGAGCGGCGATCCACTCCGTACGGGCCGTGCCCGCCGACCAGCTGGCGACCGTCGCGCGGTGGGCCGAGGAGCGGCGGGCCCCGCTGCATGTGCACCTGTCGGAGCAGACCGCCGAGAACGAGGCCTGCCTGGAGATCCACGGGTGCACTCCGACGCAGTTGCTCGCCCTGCACGGTGTCCTCGGGCCGCGCACGACCGGCGTCCACAACACCCACCTCACCGCCGAGGACATCTCCCTCATCGGCGGCAGCGGCACCGGCACCTGTATGTGCCCCACGACCGAGCGAGACCTGGCCGACGGCATCGGGCCCGCTGCCGCCCTGCAGAACGAGGGCTCCCCGCTCTCCCTCGGCTCCGACAGCCACGCCGTCATCGACCTGCTGGAGGAGGCGCGGGCGCTGGAGCTGAACGAGCGGCTGCGCACCCGCACCCGGGGTCACTGGACGGCAGCGGCCCTGCTGCGGGCGGCCTCGGCCGACGGGCACGCCGCCCTCGGCTGGGAGGACGCCGGCGCCCTGGAACCGGGCGCGCTCGCCGACTTCACGACGGTCGCGCTCGACTCGGTCAGAACGGCTGGACCGCTTCCGCGGCTCGGGGCCGAGACGGCCGTATTCGCCGCGTCGGCAGCAGACGTGTCGCATACGGTCGTGGGAGGTCGGCACGTTGTACGGAACGGGGTCCACTCCCTCGTACCGGATGTGCCGAAAGCCCTCGCGGACGCCGTCGAAGCCCTGCGCGGATGACCCCGGGCCGCGCGCCTGGGCGGCCCGACTCCGCCCCCGAACCCGACCCCACCGCCGACCAGGCCACCAAGGACGCCATGAGCAACGCGACGACCGTCAGCCCCGCCCACTCCGCGAGCACCGCAAGCACGCTCATCACGAACATCGCCAGCCTGGTCACCAACGACTCCTCCCTCGGTGACAGATCCCCCCTCGGACTGGTCCATGACGCGGCCGTCGCCATCGAGGGCGACCGCGTCGTGTGGACCGGTGATCAAAGCAAAGCACCCGCCACTGACAATCGGGTCGACGCGGGTGGCAGGGCGGTGATCCCGGGCTTCGTCGACTCCCACTCGCACCTCGTCTTCGCGGGCGACCGCACGCAGGAGTTCAACGCCCGTATGTCGGGGCGGCCGTACAGCGCGGGCGGCATCCGCACGACCGTCGCCGCGACCCGCGCCGCGAGCGACGCGGAACTCGCGGCCAACGTCACCCGTTACCTCCGCGAGGCGCTGCACCAGGGCACCACCACCTTCGAGACCAAGTCGGGCTACGGCCTGACCGTCGAGGACGAGGCCCGGGCCCTGCGCGTCGCCGCCGCCCACACCGACGAGGTCACCTACCTCGGCGCCCACATCGTCGCCCCCGAGTTCGCCGAGGACCCCGCCGGTTACGTCGCCCTGGTCACCGGCGAGATGCTCGACGCCTGCGCCCCGTACGCCCGCTGGATCGACGTCTTCTGCGAGAAGGGCGCGTTCGACGGCGACCAGGCCCGCGCGATCCTCAGCGCGGGCAAGGCCAAGGGCCTGCACCCCCGTATCCACGCCAACCAGCTCTCCTACGGCCCGGGCGTCCAGCTCGCCGTCGAGCTCGACGCGGCCAGCGCCGACCACTGCACCCACCTCACGGACGCGGACGTCGACGCCCTGGCGAGCGGGGACACGGTCGCCACCCTGCTGCCCGGCGCGGAGTTCTCCACCCGGGCCGAGTGGCCGGACGCCCGCCGCCTCCTCGACGCCGGTGTCACCGTGGCCCTGTCCACCGACTGCAACCCGGGCTCGTCCTTCACGTCGTCCGTGCCGTTCTGCGTCGCGCTCGCCGTACGGGACATGGGCATGACCCCGGACGAGGCCCTCTGGTCGGCCACGGCGGGCGGCGCGGCGGCCCTGCGGCGCACCGACATCGGCCGCGTCACGCCGGGCGCGTACGCCGATCTGACACTCCTCGACGCCCCGAGCCACGTCCACCTGGCCTACCGCCCGGGCGTCCCCCTGGTCACCGGGGTCTGGCGGCGCGGCGAAAGGGTGCTCTGATGGGCCGGTGATGAAGCACTGGTCGGCACCGCTCCTGGTGAACCTGCTGCTCGGGATCCCGGCGGTGGTGCCGATCTGGTTGCTCTGGTACCTCGCGGCGAACTGGCCGCTCGCCGATCTCGGGCTGACGGTGCGGGAGCCGACGGAGAACGACGGCATGGCCGTCTGGCTCGTCATCGTCGTTCCGGTCGTCGCGCTGTTCGGCGTGATCTGGTGGCTGGCCAACATGCCGCTGCGGCGCCGGACGGCGCTGGCTCCGCGCACGTACTGGCTGCTGAGCCTGGCGGCGCCGCTGCTGCCCACGGCCGTCCTGATCCTCGTCTCCTGAAGATCACGGCCGCGGCCCGCCCGTGACACGCGCTCGGGGGCGGACCGTGAGGTCCGCCCCCGAAGGACACGTCACCCGACTGGGATCACCTGAGGATCACTCCTCGACGGTCAGCCCCTTGCGCAGCCGTACCAGCGTGCGCGACAGCAGGCGCGACACGTGCATCTGCGAGATGCCCAGTTCCTCGCCGATCTCCGACTGCGTCAGACCCGCGACGAAGCGCAGCGACAGGATCTTCCGGTCGCGCGGCGGGAGTTCGGCGATCAGCGGCTTCAACGACTCGACGTACTCGATGCCTTCGAGTCCGTGGTCCTCGTAGCCGATGCGGTCCGCGAGCGCGCCCTCGGAGTCGTCCTCCTCCGGCTGGGCGTCCAGCGAGGAGGCGGTGTAGGCGTTCGAGGCGGCCATGCCCTCGACGACCTCGTCCTTGGACAGGCCCAGGCGCTCGGCCAGTTCCGTCACCGTCGGGGCGCGGTCCAGCTTCTGGGCCAGCTCGTCACCGGCCTTGGCCAGGTCGAGCCGGAGCTCCTGGAGCCGCCGCGGCACGCGCACGGACCACGAGGTGTCGCGGAAGAAGCGCTTGATCTCGCCGACGATCGTCGGCATGGCGAACGTGGGGAACTCGACGCCCCGGGAGAGCTCGAACCGGTCGATCGCCTTGATCAGGCCGATGGTGCCGACCTGGATGATGTCCTCCATCGGCTCGCTGCGGGAGCGGAACCGGGAAGCGGCGAACTTGACCAGCGCGAGATTCAGTTCGACCAGCGTGTTGCGGACGTACGAGTACTCGTGCGTGCCTTCCTCCAGCGCTTCGAGGCGCTCGAAGAGGGTCTTGGACAGAGCCCGTGCGTCGACCGCGTCGACCTGCTCGTACGGGGGAATGTCCGGAAGTCCGGCGAGAAGGTCGTCCTGTGTGACGAGCGTCTCGTCCTGCTCGATGGGATCCAGATGTTCCGGAGGGGGTGTCGACGTCGCTTTCTGGGTACGCGATGCGTCGAGCCGGGGTGACATGATGTCCTCCATCGTTCTCGGCATAAGGCTGCCGGAGCCATTACGTGCACTGCGGTGTGCGGCGCCTCCAAAGCCGGCCGTGGTGTCGGGTACGTGTCCTTACTAGGCCTACCCGCTTTCCTGAGCCCACCGCAAGTGCGTTCTGTGGGCATATGTCCGTTTGTGTGTAGTTGTTCGGGTGTCGAAGCGTGTCAGGAAGGCGTAGTGTTCGAGGGCGTCAGCAAGCAGCCTCGACGTCAGGAGAGAGAGACGGCATGGACCGCGGGACGGTCGGCAGCGCACAGTCTGGCCGGCTTCTGGTGGAGGTGCGGGAAGAGGGCTCTAGTGCCGTCGTGACCCCGGCGGGTGAGTTGGATCACCACACCGCCGATTTGTTGCGTGAGCCACTCGAGGACTGCCTCGCCAAGGGATTCAAGCGCCTGGTGATCGACTGCGCGCGCCTGGAGTTCTGCGACTCCACGGGGCTCAATGTGCTCCTCGGCGCCCGGCTGAAGGCGGAGGCCGCCGGTGGCGGCGTGACCCTCGCCGGGATGCAGCCGGTGGTGGCGCGCGTCTTCGAGATCACGGGCGCGGACGCGGTCTTCACCGTCCACGACACGCTGCAGGCGGCCCTGGCCGACGAGTCGAGCTGAGCGGCGGTGCGTCGGCGCGCCGAGCCTCGGCCTTCCCTCTGTGACCGACGTCCTAGGTCCGTCACGCCTTTCGTGCCGAATCCGGGGGTGTTCCCCCGGGACGCCAGGGCAGGAGACATCCTGAACCTGTTGGCTACCGGGGTGGCGGGGGTGCAGCGAAACCGATACGCCGCGCACTGCGTGACTGACTGTGTACAGAATCTTGTGAATCGTGAACTGGTGAATCGGTGAGGTGAAGCGCTGATGAGCACCACCCGGCCTTACCCGCCGGGCGACCGCGGGCCGGAGCCCAGCGGCGCTTCCGGGGCGTCCGACGGTGGCGTACCGGCGGCCACGGTGTCCGGCGAGGGCGTGGGCGCGCCGTCCGGAGCCGCGGCGCCGCCGGGGGGTCGGCAGGTGCGCCGGCTGAGCTTCGACGGGGAGAGCGGTGTCGTTCCGCTCGCCCGCGACTTCACCCGCCAGGCGCTGTACGCGTGGGGCTGGCTGCCGGCCGCCTCCGCCGACCAGCGGGCCGCCGCCGAGGATGTGCTGCTCGTCGTCTCCGAGCTGGTCACCAACGCGTGCCTGCACGCCGAGGGGCCGGACCAGCTCTGGATCACCTGCGACAACAAGGTGATCCGCCTGGAGGTCGCCGACCGGGGCACCGGGCAGCCGGCTCCCCGCACTCCGCACCGGGCGGGGCGCCCGGGCGGCCACGGCATGTTCATCGTCCAGCGGCTGTGCCTCGACTGGGGTGTGGTGCGCACGCCGGGGGTCGCCGGCAAGACGGTGTGGGCGGAACTGGGCGCACCCGCCTGACCGGGACCGTCCACCGGTCCCCACGGATTCCCCGCCGTACATCCCCTCATACGTCACATGCCGCGCGCCGGATCGCCACAGATCCGGCGCGTGCTGTGTCTTCCTTCCTCAAGGCCCCGGGCGTACCTTGACGGCCCGTTCTGATACGCCGTCAGGAAACAGGAAGGGGAGTGGCGCCGTGCCGTACCGGATGCGCACCGCCGCGCTCGCGTCCGCCGCGGCCCTGGCCGGCTCGGCGGTGCTGATGGCCGCCCCCGTGGCCCGGGCCGAGGTCGTCGACGTCAACTACCAGTGCAAGACGCCGATCGGCGACAAGAGCGCCGTCTCGCCCATCGACATCAAGGGCGTCGAGGACGGCGACGGCTACAAGATCACCATGTCCTGGCAGAAGGGCGTCTCCTCCAGCCCCGTCGAACTGGGCAAGGGCGCGATGACCCCGAGCGCCACGATCGCCCTGGGCGGCGCCGACGACGGCACCCTGACGGTGACCGGCCCCGCCAACGACGCCGCCCTGCCGGCCAACACCCCGATCAAGATCAACGACTTGAGCGGGACGTACACGCCGAAGAAGAGCGGCGAGGTCACCTTCACGGCCGGTGTGCTCACCATCAAGGCCCTCGGTACGACGACCACCTGCACCCCGACCAACGACCCGGGCCCGTCCCTGACCCTCGACGTCAAGGCCGCGAGCGGCGGCGGTACCGGCTCCGCCCAGGGCGGCGGCTCCGGCCCGGACACCGGCGCCGGGCTCCCGCAGACCGGACCCGAGGACTCGGCCATCGCCCTCGGCACCCTCGGCGGCACGGTCCTGCTCGCCGGCGCGGCGGGCACCCTGTGGCTGACACGCCGTCACCAGAGCTCCCGCGTTCGCCACTGAGCATGCGCGGGACGTTTGCGGCAGCCGACGGCGCCCACGGGCGGCCCGGTCGGCCGCGGCCGTTGGCACGGGTTCGCGCGGACGCCGCTGAGCGCGGGGCGGTGCGCTCGCCCGGGTGTCTGGCGGAGCCGGCTGCTCGGAGCGCCGATGCCGTGTGCGGGTCCCCACGCCCGCCGGAGGCGACGCACGCAAGCCTCGGGTGCTCACTGGAGCTGACCGTTCGGGCCCCTGCCGATGCCGTGAGCATGCCCGGACGCCCGCCGGAGTCGACACCGTATGCCCGCCCCGGACGATCCCTGGAGCCCTGATGTCGCGCGCCGCGCGCCTTCCGTACCCGTTGCTCGCGGTTCTGCTGGTGCTTCTGGCGGTTCTGGCGGGAGCCGCACCCGTAGGGGCGGTGGAGCGGCCCCGGGTCCAGTTGTCCGCCGCGGAGGCGGGGGCGGGTGGGGTGGTCACGGTCAGTGGGAGCGGCTGGCGGGCGCGTGCTCTGCTGACGTTGCTGGTCTGCGGGCAGGCCGAGCCGGAGCGGGGGGTGACCGGGGGGAGCAACTCCTGTGCCAACGCCGACGGCAGGGCCGTCACCACGGACGCCGAGGGGCGCTTTCGCCGTACGCTGCCCGTCGTCGAGCCACCCGTGCCGTGCCCCTGCGTGGTGCACGTGGAGACGGTGACCGGAGCCGATGCCGAGGCGGACGCCGCGCTTCAGGTCGCCGGGCACACCGTCGAGCCGCTGCCCGCGGAACGGTCCGGGGGACGGCTCTCCCTGCTCGCGGACACCCGGCTGCGCGGTGAGAGCGGGCTGCTGACCTGGTTCGGCTCGCCGCCGGCCCGGACCCTGGAGGTCACCGTCGGCAACGTCGGCACGTCCCCCGTGAAGAACCCCGTCTTCCAGGTCGGCACCGCCCACGGCGTGTTCGCCCCGCAGTGGCAGGACCAGCGCTGGCGCGGCACGATCCGGCCCGGCGGCGAGGCCCGTATCGAGCTGCCCGTGGAGCTCGCCGCCGGGGCGCACGGCGACTACACGGTGTCCCTGAAGTACGGCGGCAAGGTCCTCGCCGAACACCCCTGGGGCGTGGGCCGCCCCTGGGGCGTGACCCTGTTCTGGGCCCTGGTCCTCCTGGTCGTACCGGCGGCGCTGCTCCGCGCCGGACTGGCCCTGGTGGACCACCTACGGCCTCGCCGCCCCGGCCACGCGGCCCGCCCGGCCCGTCGTACAGGGCTGCGCCCCTCAAGGGTGACCACCCCCTCCGCCGCCCCGGCCCTGCCCTGGGTCACCCCCGACGCCGGCCCGGACGACGCGGGGCGGCCCTCCGCGTCGTACCGAAAGGACCCGACGACGAAGGCCTGACCGGCGCGAGCGCACGCGAAAGGGCCGCCGCGTCCCGAGGATGCGGCGGCCCTTCGTCATGGCCCGGCGGGACGGCTCAGCGGACGTCGCCCATGAGCTCCTTGACCTTCTTGCGGTACATCCACACCGCGGCACCCGCGAGGACGGCGAGCGTCGCCTCCAGAGCCACGATGTTCGCCTTGTTCAGGTCGACCCCGGCGATGGAGAGCAGGCCGGTCGTGGCGTCACCGGCGGTGACGGCCAGGAACCAGACGCCCATCATCTGCGAGGCGTACTTCGCGGGAGCCATCTTCGTCGTCACCGACAGACCCACCGGGGAGAGCAGCAGCTCACCGACGGTCTGCGTGAAGTAGATCGCCACCAGCCACAGCGCCGCCGCCTTGTGACCGCCCTCGGCGATCGACAGCGGGGCGAGGAACAGGAAGAAGGACGCGCCGACCAGGACCAGACCCGAGCCGAACTTCACGATCGTGCTCGGCTCCTTGCCGCGCCGGTTCAGCGCCAGCCAGAACCAGGCGAAGACCGGGGCCAGCGCCATGATCAGGACCGGGTTGACCGACTGGTACCAGGAGACCGGGAAGCCCCAGCCGAAGACGCTGTTCTCGGCGGAGGAGTCCGCGAAGATCGACAGGGTCGAGCCGCCCTGGTCGTAGATCATCCAGAACACGGCCGCGGCCAGGAAGAACCAGATGTACGCGGACATCTTCGACTGCTCGGCACGGTCCAGGTCCTTGTCGCGCTTGATGCGGACCAGGACCAACGTCGGGATGATCACGCCCAGCAGGGTCAGCGGGACCAGGATCCAGTTCAGCGTGTAGTGGCCGGAGAAGCCGACGATCGCGTAGAAGACGACCGCGATACCGGCCCAGATCGCCGCCTTGCGCAGCGTCGAGGCCTTCTCCTCGCCGGACAGCGGCGTCGGGACGACACTGGAGCGCTCGGCCAGGTTGCGCGAGCCGATCAGGAACTGGACGACACCCAGCGCCATGCCGAGCGCGGCGAGCGCGAAGCCCAGGTGCCAGTTGACGCTCTCACCGATGGTGCCGATGATCAGCGGCGCCGCGAAGGCACCGAGGTTGATGCCCATGTAGAAGACGGTGAAGCCACCGTCGCGGCGCGGGTCGTCCGGTCCGTCGTAGAGGTGGCCGACCATCGTCGAGATGTTGGCCTTCAGCAGGCCCGAACCGATCGCGACCAGGCCGAGACCGGCGTAGAAGGTGCTGGAGGAGGGCAGGGCCAGCGTGAGGTGGCCCAGCATGATGACGCCGCCCGCGATGGCGACGGTCTTGCGCGGCCCCCAGACGCGGTCGCCGAACCAGCCGCCGGGCATCGTGAGCAGGTACACCAGCGACACGTACACGGAGTAGATCGCCGTCGCCGTCCCCGCGGGCAGGTGCAGGCCACCCGGGGCCACCAGGTACAGCGGGAGCAGGGCCCTCATGCCGTAGTAGGAGAACCTCTCCCACATCTCGGTCATGAAGAGAGTGGCCAGTCCGCGGGGGTGGCCGAAGAAGGTCTTCTCGGAGCCGGGGGTGCCCGGGCGGGCCGAGTCCTTCGTCAGGCTGGACGCCATGGTCGTTCCTTGCTGGTCGGGACGCGCCCCGCCACAGCGGTGGTGCGCCCGGTGGGGGGCAGTCGGCATCGGTGCGTACGGCCGTCCGCCCGACGCCTACGGGGGTCCGCTCCGGGTCACGGAGCGGTGGGCGGTCGCCACCGGGGGCCACGAGGGGTCCACGCCTCTACGCGCGTCGCCGCACGACGAGGCCCGACACAAAAGAGACCCTCAGGGCAGAGCGCCACAGAAGGTCGCCTAGGGCTACAGGCGTCGATTCACCATACGGCAGGACACGGCCGCATATGGAAGGACTTGAGAGGAGGATCACAGGTGTCAGGGGAACCGTGAGCCCTACTTCCAAGGTCCTTACCAGGATCGCACCCCATGGGCAGAGGTTCGGCAGCGGTCCGTGCGCGTTCCCCCGGAACGTAAGAAGCGGGTATGCCAACGGTAAGAATCAACGCTTCCGGTCACACCCCAGCTCACGGCCCCGCAGGTCTACCATCACTCCATGACCCGTGTACTGCTCGCCGAGGACGACGCGTCCATCTCGGAGCCGCTGGCCCGTGCTCTGCGCCGGGAGGGCTACGAGGTCGAGGTGCGTGAGGACGGCCCCACCGCTCTCGACGCAGGACTGCAGGGCGGCGTCGACCTGGTCGTGCTCGACCTGGGTCTGCCCGGCATGGACGGCCTGGAGGTGGCCCGGCGCCTGCGCGGCGAGGGCCACACCATCCCGATCCTCATCCTGACCGCGCGCGCCGACGAGGTGGACACCGTCGTCGGGCTCGACGCGGGCGCCGACGACTACGTCACCAAGCCCTTCCGGCTCGCCGAGCTGCTCGCCCGCGTCCGGGCCCTGCTGCGGCGCGGTGCCGCCGAGCCGCAGCAGCCGCCCGCCACCCACGGCGTGCGCATCGACGTCGAGTCGCACCGCGCCTGGATGGGCGAGGAGGAGCTCCAGCTCACCGCCAAGGAGTTCGACCTGCTGCGGGTGCTGGTGCGCGACGCGGGCCGGGTCGTCACCCGCGACCAGCTGATGCGCGAGGTCTGGGACACCACCTGGTGGTCGTCGACCAAGACCCTCGACATGCACATCTCCTGGCTGCGCAAGAAGCTCGGCGACGACGCGGCCAACCCCCGCTACATCGCCACCGTGCGCGGCGTGGGCTTCCGTTTCGAGAAGAGCTGAGCCACGGGGCAGGCAGGCACGGGTAACAGGACATGCGCCGCCGACTGATCCAGTCCACGCTCGCCGTGGTGCTGGTCGTGATCGCCGTCTTCGGTGTCTCGCTCGTCATCGTCGAGACCAGGACGATCAGCAACAGCGCCCAGGAACGGGTGGAGTCCGAGGCGGTCCGCCTCGCCAGCATCGTCGACAGCCGCCTCTTCGGGGCCCAGCAGGTCGACGCCGAGGTGCTGCGCGACCAGGTCACCCAGGACCGCTACTACGCGGTGATCCGCCTCCCCGGCGAGGCGCCCATCGAGGTCGGCGACAAGCCGTCCGGTGACGTCATCAGCGCGACCGCGCCCGGCGAGGAGGGCGAGACCGTCACCGTCCAGGAGCCGCGCTCCTCGGTGACCCGCGAGGTCGGCCGGACCCTGCTGATCATCGCGCTGGTCGCGCTGCTGGCCGTGGTGGCCGCCGTACTGCTCGCGGTCCGCCAGGCGAACAAGCTGGCGTCGCCGCTGACCGACCTCGCGGAGACGGCCGAGCGGCTCGGCTCGGGCGATCCCCGCCCCCGGCACAAGCGCTACGGCGTGCCCGAGCTGGACCGGGTCGCGGACGTGCTGGACGGCTCCGCCGAGCGCATCGCCCGCATGCTCACCGCCGAACGCCGACTGGCCGCCGACGCCTCCCACCAGCTGCGGACACCGCTCACGGCCCTGTCCATGCGGCTGGAGGAGATCACCCTCACCGACGACCCGGACACCGTGAAGGACGAGGCGACGATCGCGCTCACACAGGTCGAGCGCCTCACGGACGTCGTCGAGCGGCTGCTGACCAACTCCCGCGATCCGCGCACCGGCTCCGCCGTCACCTTCGACCTCGACGAGGTCATCCAGCAGCAGCTCGCCGAGTGGCGGCCGGCGTACCGCAGCGCGGGCCGGGCGATCGTCAGCTCCGGCAAGCGGCATCTGGAGGCGGTCGGCACGCCCGGCGCGGTCGCGCAGGTGCTGGCCGCGCTGATCGAGAACTCCCTGATGCACGGTGGCGGCACCGTGGCCCTGCGCACCCGCGTGACCGGCAACCAGGCCGTCATCGAGGTCACGGACGAGGGCCCCGGCGTCCCCGCCGACCTGGGCGCCCGCATCTTCGAGCGGGCGATCAGCGGCCGGAACTCCACGGGCATCGGCCTGGCCGTCGCCCGCGACCTGGCGGAAGCGGACGGCGGCCGTCTGGAAATGCTCCAGACCAAGCCCCCGGTCTTCGGCCTGTTCCTGTCCCGCACGGCCGCCCAGACGGCGACGACGGACGAGGACGAGCGGACGGTCCGCTGAGGCTCCCGCTCGGGCGCGGCTACGGCACCCGCTGCTTGTTGCGCTCCTGCTCCGCCGTCGGGCCGGTGTCCGACGGCGGTGTCCGGGCCGGGAGGGCGACGAAGACCCAGGTGCGGTACGACCAGAAGCGGAAGAGCGTGGCGACGCCGATGCCGACGAACTTGAAGATGTTGTTCTGCAGCGGGGTGTTCCAGCCGAAGCCGTAGGTCGCCGCGTACAGCACGCCGTTCTCGATGACCAGGCCCACCGCGCTGAACAGCAGGAACAGGGTCATTTCCCGGGTGCGGCCGGACTTGTCGCGGTCGCGGTACGTGAAGTAGCGGAAGCCGATGTAGTTGAAGACGATCGCGACGACGGTCGCGATGACGCTCGCGCGCACCACCTGGAGGTCGGTCACATGCCGTACCAGGTTGAACACGAGGAGGTTGACCAGCACCCCGGCCCCGCCCACCGCGCCGAACTTGGCGACTTCGCGAACGAGTCCTCGGAGCCGAGAGGCACCATGTCCCATGGCCGTACAGGCCCCCGTCCCTCAGTTGGCGTCAACCCAGCCATGCTAACCACCCTCCCGCGCGATCTTCCTGCGGATACCGGTGGACGGCCGGAGATGGTCCGGGCCGCTCCGGGGAGGGACAGGAAACCGGCCACCTTGGCGCGGCCGATACCCTGAGGGAGTGACGTTTCCGGTAGTCGGCATGGTCGGCGGTGGCCAGCTCGCTCGTATGACACACGAGGCGGGCATCCCGCTGGGCATCAGGTTCAAGCTTCTCAGTGACACCCCGCAGGACTCAGCTGCGCAGGTCGTGAGCGATGTCGTCATCGGCGACTATCGCGACCTGGACACGCTGCGTGAGTTCGCCCGCGGGTGCGATGTGATCACCTTCGATCACGAACATGTACCCACCGAGCATCTCCGGGCCCTGGAGGCGGACGGCATCCCCGTGCGCCCCGGTCCCGACGCGCTGGTGCACGCCCAGGACAAGGGCGTGATGCGCGCGAGACTCGACGCGATCGGCGTGCCCTGCCCCAGGCACCGGATCGTCTCCGATCCACAGGACGTGGCGGCCTTCGCCGCCGAGGGCGACGGTTTCCCCGTCGTGCTCAAGACCGTCCGGGGCGGCTACGACGGCAAGGGCGTGTGGGTCGTCGACTCCGAAGAGGAGGCCGCGGACCCCTTCAAGGCCGGTGTGCCCGTCCTCGCCGAGGAGAAGGTCGACTTCCTGCGCGAGCTCGCCGCCAACGTCGTACGCTCCCCGCACGGCCAGGCCGTCGCCTACCCGGTCGTGGAGTCCCGGCAGGTGGGCGGCGTCTGCGACACGGTCATCGCCCCGGCCCCCGACCTCGACGAGGACCTCGCGGTCCGGGCCTCCGAGATGGCTCTGAACATCGCCAAGGAACTCGGCGTCGTCGGGCACCTCGCGGTCGAGCTGTTCCAGACCCGCGACGGACGCATCCTCGTCAACGAGCTGGCGATGCGCCCCCACAACTCCGGCCACTGGTCGATGGACGGCGCCGTCACCAGCCAGTTCGCCAACCATGTCCGGGCGGTCCTGGACCTGCCCCTCGGCGACCCGCGCCCGCGCGCCGGGTGGACGGTCATGGTCAACGTCCTCGGCGGCGACTTCCCGGACATGTACTCCGCGTACCTGCACTGCATGGCCCGCGACCCCCAGCTCAAGATCCACATGTACGGCAAGGACGTGAAGCCCGGCCGCAAGGTCGGACACGTCAACACCTACGGCGACGACCTGGACGACGTGCTGGAGCGCGCCCGTCACGCTGCCGGCTACCTGAGAGGCACCATCACCGAATGAGCCCTGTTGTTGGCATCGTCATGGGGTCGGACTCCGACTGGCCCGTCATGGAGGCCGCCGCGAAGGCCCTCGACGAGTTCGAGATCCCCTACGAGGTGGACGTCGTGTCGGCCCACCGCATGCCGCGCGAGATGGTCGCGTACGGCGAGCAGGCCGACGGTCGCGGGCTCAAGGCGATCATCGCCGGGGCCGGCGGCGCCGCCCATCTGCCCGGCATGCTCGCCTCGGTCACCCCGCTGCCGGTCATCGGCGTGCCCGTGCCGCTGAAGTACCTCGACGGCATGGACAGTCTGCTGTCGATCGTGCAGATGCCGGCCGGTGTGCCCGTCGCGACGGTCTCCGTCGCCGGTGCCCGCAACGCCGGTCTGCTGGCCGCCCGCATCCTCGCCGCGCACGACGAGGAACTGCGCGGCCGGATGCGCGACTTCCAGCAGGAGCTGAACGACCAGGCCACCGAGAAGGGCAAGCGCCTGCGCGCCAAGGTCGAGGGCTCGGGCGGCTTCGGCTTCGGCGCGGGGAAGTGACGGCGATGACCTCCCTGGAGTCGGCCCGGGAACTCCTGCGCGAGTTCCCGGTCGCCGACGGCCACAACGACCTGCCCTGGGCGCTGCGCGAACAGGTCCGCTACGACCTCGACGCCCGCGATGTCGCCGCCGACCAGAGCGCCCACCTGCACACCGACATCCCCCGGCTGCGCGCGGGCGGCGTCGGTGCGCAGTACTGGTCCGTGTACGTCCGCACGGACTCGCCGGACCCGGTCGCGGCCACCCTCGAACAGATCGACTGCGTACGGCAGTTGCTGGCCCGCCACCCGGGCGACCTCCGGCCCGCGCTGACGGCCGCCGACATGGAGGCCGCGCGCGGGGAGGGCCGCATCGCCTCCCTCATGGGGGCGGAGGGCGGCCACTCCATCGCCAACTCCCTGGGCACCCTGCGCGGTCTGTACGGGCTCGGCGTGCGGTATCTGACCCTCACCCACAACGACAACGTGGACTGGGCGGACTCCGCGACCGACGCACCGAAGGCCGGTGGCCTCACCGCCTTCGGCCGTGAGGTCGTACGGGAGATGAACCGCGTCGGCATGCTCGTCGACCTCTCCCATGTGGCGGCGACGACCATGCGGGACGCGCTCGACACGAGCACCGCCCCGGTGGTCTTCTCCCACTCCTCCGCCCGGGCCGTGTGCGACCACCCGCGCAACATCCCGGACGACGTCCTGGAGCGGCTGGCCGCGGGCGGCGGTGTCGCGATGGTGACGTTCGTGCCGAAGTTCGTGCTCCAGGCAGCCGTGGACTGGACGGCCGAGGCCGACGAGAACATGCGCGCCCACGGCTTCCACCACCTCGACACCACCGCCGAGGCCATGAAGGTCCACCGCGCCTTCGAGGAGCGGCGGCCGCGCCCGGTCGCGACGGTGTCGACGGTCGCCGACCACCTGGACCACATGCGCGAGGTCGCCGGCGTCGACCACCTCGGCATCGGCGGCGACTACGACGGCACGGCCTTCACCCCCGACGGCCTCGACGACGTCTCCGGCTACCCGAACCTCCTCGCCGAGCTGCTGGACCGCGGCTGGTCCAAGGCCGACCTGGCCAAGCTGACCTGGAAGAACGCGGTACGGGTGCTGGGCGCGGCCGAGGATGTGGCCCGGAGCCTTCAGGCGACGCGGTCGGCGTCCAACGCCACGATCGAGTCGCTCGACGGCTGAGTGTCCAGGGCGGGGTAGTCGGTGTAACCGGCCGCCCCGCCCACATACATGAAGTACCGGTCGCGCATCTCGTTCAGGGGCGCGCCGAGCCGCAGCCGGGTCACCAGATCCGGGTTGGCGAGGAAGGGCCGGCCGAGGGCGATCAGGTCCGCCCCGGCCGCCAGCAGCGCCTCCGACGCCCGGTGAACGGCTTCGGTGGTGACCTCCTTCAGCACGGGGTTGGCGACGATCACCCCGGGCCAGGCGGCGCGCACCCTCCGGAACACCGGCGTCTCCGGGTCGGCGTACCCCAGGTGCAGATAGGCCAGCCCCAGCCCGCCGAGCCGCTCGGCGAGCGCCGGGTAGAGCTCCTCGGTCTCGCCCTCCGCGATGCCGTTGACGGTGTTGCCGGGGGAGACCCTGAGCCCGACGCGCTCGGCGCCGATCTCGGCGGCCACGGCCTCGGTCACCTCGGCCGTGAACCGGATCCGGGCCGCGACCGGACCGCCGTAGCCGTCGGTGCGCAGATTGGTGTTGGCGGCCAGGAACTGGTGCAGGAGATGGCCGTTGGCCGAGTGCACCTCCACCCCCTCGAACCCGGCGTCGATCGCGTTCCGCGCGGCCTTCGCGAAGTCGGCGACGGTGCTGCGGATGTCCTCGGCGGTCATCTCCCTCGGCACCACGGCCGGACGGTGGCCCTCCGGCGTGAAGATCGTCTCGGGTAGCGCGACCGGCGAGGGCGCGACGGGCGTCAGCCCGCTGGTCGCCGGGTGGCCGACCCGGCCGCCGTGCTGGAGCTGGAGGAACATCAGGCCGCCCGCGTCCCGGACGGCGTCCGTGACCCGCCGCCAGCCGGCCACATGCTCCGGGCTGTGGACGGCGGTGATGTTCGGATACGTCTGCCCGACCGGGTTCGGTGTCGAGGCCTCGGCGATGATCAGCCCGGCCGAGGCGCGCTGGGCGTAGTACGTCGCCATGAGCGGGGTCGGGGTGCCGTCGGCCTCCGCCCGGTTGCGGGTCAGGGGCGCCATCACCAGACGGTTGGGCAGGTCCAGCCCGGGCAGACGAGCCGGTTCGAAGAGTGCTGTCGTGTGCTGCGTCATGCGCTTACGCTAGAACCTGACACCCATGTCAGATTCAAGCCCGGGAGCGGACGTGCGGATCGGTGAACTGGCCCGGCGCACCAACGTCAGCGAGCGGTCGCTGCGCTACTACGAGAAGCAGGGCATGCTCTTCGCCGAGCGGACGCCCGGCGGGCACCGGGAGTACCCGGAGGCCGCAGTGGACCGGGTCATCCGGATCCAGGAACTGTTCGCGGCGGGACTGTGCAGCGAGAAGATCGTCCAGCTGCTGCCGTGCATGCGGGACGCGGACGGCGGCCCCTCGGCCCGGGCCACCCCCGGCCTGGTCGCCAACCTCACGGCCGAGCGCGCCCGCATCGACCGGATGATCGCCGATCTGGTCCGCTCCCGGGACACCCTGGACGAGGTAATCGACGCGGCCCGGCTGCCCTGAGCGCCCGCCGGGTCCGGGGCCGTACTCCGAACGCCCCGCCCACCAGGAACAGCCCCCCGCTCCGTGCGACGGTGACCGTACGTCACGAGCACCGTACGGAGCCGCCATGGCAGATCTCCAGCACGACCTGCGCCCGGCCGCCGCAGCCGGAGAGTTCGACGACCTGACCGAGCAGTACCCCGATGAGGGCGTCGTCACGGCGGAGCCCTACGAGCCCGTCTCCGATCCGGACGACGCGCCCCTGACCCGGGCCCACGCCATTCTCGCCGCCCATCCCGTCGCCGACGGGTACAACGGACTGCCCTGGGCGCTCAAGCGGCTGTCCTACTACGACCTCGAGGACGGCGAGAGCACCGTCGACACGGACGTGCCCCGGCTGCGCAGCGGCCATGTGGGCGCGCTGTTCTGGTCGCTGCACCTGCCCGAGGGGCTCGACGGCGACCGGGCCGTCGGCGCCACTCTGGAACAGCTCGACCTGGCGAAGTCCATCGTCCGCACCTGCGACGAGGGCCTGCGGCCCGCCTGCACGGCCGGGCAGGTCGCCGACGCCCGCAACTGCGGCCGCGTCGCCGTGCTCCTCGGTCCCGCCGGGGCCTCGGCCGTGGGCGACTCGCTGGGCACCCTGCGCCAGCTGCACCTCCTCGGCCTGCGCGCCCTGACGCTGACCGGGGTGTCCTGGGCGAGCGACGCGGGGCTGACCCGGTTCGGCGAGGAGGTCGTGCGCGAGATGAACCGGCTCGGTGTCCTCGCGGACCTCTCCGGCGCCCCGGAGCAGACCGTCCGCCGCGTGCTGAGCCTCTCCCGGGCGCCCGTGCTGTTCAGCCGCTCCGCGGCCCGCGCGATCCGCCCCCACCCGGTCAACCTCCCCGACGACCTGCTGGCCGCACTGGGCGCCGCCAAGGGGCTGTGCCTGGTACCGCTGACGGCCGAGCAGACCGGCCCGACCGTCCGTGACGTCGCCGACCACCTCGACCACATCCGTGCCGTGGCCGGAGCGCAGTGCGTCGGCCTGTCCGGCACCTACGACTCCGGCTCGGCCCATCCACAGGAACTCGGCGACGTCTCCTGCTACCCGCGGCTGATCGCCGAGCTGCTGCGACGCGGCTGGGACGAAGGCGATGTCGCCCTCCTGACCTGGGGCAACGTCCAACGCGTCCTGCGCGGGGCCGACTTCACCGCGCGCGCCGCACAGCAGCGCCGCGCCCCGTCGAAGGCGACGATCTCGGAGCTGGACGGCTGACCGTCCGGGTCAGTCGTGCGCGATCCGGCAGAGGCAGAACGGGTGCCCCGCCGGGTCCGCGTAGACCCGGAAGTCCTTCTTGATGTCGTCCTCCTTGTCCAGCACCCGCGCGCCCAGCGCCAGCACCCGCTCCTCGGCCGCGTCGATCTCCTCCCAGGTCGCGCCACCGTCGAAGTCCAGGTGGAACTGCTGGGCGTTGCGGTCGGAGCGGGGCCACTGGGGCGGCGTGTGGTCGGGCGAGCGCTGGAAGGCGAGCCGGGGCCCGCCGGGGAGGCGCAGCACCACCCAGTCGGGGTCGCCGTCCTCCGGCGTGCCGCCCCCGACCGCCGCGTAGAAGCGGGCCAGCTCGCGCGGGTCGGGGCAGTCGACGACCACGGAACGGAAATGTGCCACGGCGGACATGAGGCCTCCCGGTGTCAGCAGGCGCAGAGGCAGAACGGGTGCCCGGCCGGATCGGCGTAAACCCGGAAGCTCCGGGAGCGGTCCTCGGTGTCCAGCGGCTTGGCACCGAGCGCCAGCACACCCTTCTCGGCCGCGTCCAGGTCCTCCACGTCCAGGTCGAGATGGAACTGCTGCGAGTGGTCGGGCGACGGCCACGCCGGCGGTACGAAACCGGCGGCGGCCTGGAAGGCCAGCGGGGTACCGCCCGGCACCTTCAGGTCGACCCACTCGTCCTCCCCGTCGGTCGCCACCTCCGGTGTGCCGCCGAGCACTTCGGCGTAGAAGGCGGCGAGTGCGTGCGGGTCGGGACAGTCCAGGACGACGACGCCCAGCTTGGCGAGAGCCATGACTTCCTCCTCGGAGTCGCGGTTACCTTCAAAGGCGGATAACCAGTAACCGTTACTGCATGCTCCCCCATGGGCGGTAACCTCGCAAGGGAAAACGCGAGAGGTACGGTCCAGCCATGACGGAGAGATCGCCCGCGCCCGGCGGCCTGGCCCTGGTCGAGGCCCTGGTGAACACCCTGGACATCGAGTCGGGCGCCGACACGCTGGACTCGCCCGAGGGCCGGGCGCGCTTCGGGATCGCCCCGGACGAGACGGACCGGGCCCGCGCCCTGCGCGAGTCCCTGCGCGCGACCCTCCTCGCCCACGCCGGCCACCCGCCGCACCGCGAGACGCCCCCGCTCGGCGACCTCCTGGCCCACGCCCCGCTCATCGTCACCGTCGACCCGACCGACGGCTCGGCCACCCTGACACCCGCCGACGACCACTCCCTGCCCGCCCGCGTCGCCGCCGCCGTCGCCGAATCCCTCACCGCCGGCACCTGGACCCGCCTCAAGGCCTGCGAGGCCCCCGACTGCCACTGGGCCTACTACGACCGCAGCCCGGCGGGCCGGGGCCGCTGGTGCTCGATGCAGGTGTGCGGGGCGCGCGCGAAGATGCGGCGCTACCGGGCGAAGGGGGCGTGACCCGCCCGCGCACGGGTCCGGTGGGGCAGAATGCACAGTGACGCCGGTTCGGCCGACTGAGCCTCGGCCGAACCGGCGTCACCTTTCTCGGGGCACCTCAGGCACCTTCCGGCGTCTTCAGGTGCCGTCAGGCGTCTTCAGGCCTTGGGGCGCCCCATCGCACGGTACGTCCAGCCGGCCTTGCGCCAGCGGTCCGGGTCGAGGGCGTTGCGGCCGTCCAGGACGAGACGGGTCGCCGCCACTTCGCCGAGGGCCTCCGTGTCCAGCTCCCGGAACTCCCGCCACTCCGTCAGATGCAGCACTATGTCGGCGCCCCGGACGGCCTCCAGCGCCGAGTCCGCGTAGCCGAGGGTCGGGAAGACCCGGCGGGCGTTGTCCATGCCCTTGGGGTCGTAGACCGTGACCTGGCCGCCCTGGAGGTGGATCTGCCCGGCGACGTTCAGCGCGGGGGAGTCCCGGACGTCGTCCGAGTCCGGCTTGAAGGTCGCACCCAGCACCGCCACGCGCTTGCCGAGGAACGGCCCGCCGCCCAGCGCCTGCCGCGCCAGCTCCACCATCTGCCCGCGCTGGCGCATGTTGATGGAGTCGATCTCCCGCAGGAACGTCAGCGCCTGGTCCGCGCCCAGCTCACCGGCGCGCGCCATGAACGCCCGGATGTCCTTCGGCAGACAGCCGCCGCCGAAGCCGATCCCGGCCCGCAGGAACTTCTTGCCGATCCGGTCGTCGTAGCCGATGGCCTCCGCCAGCTTGGCGACGTCACCGCCCGCGGCCTCGCACACCTCCGCCATCGCGTTGATGAACGAGATCTTCGTGGCGAGGAAGGAGTTCGCGGAGGTCTTCACCAGCTCCGAGGTCGGGAAGTCGGTCACCACGAACGGCGAGCCCTCCGCGATCGGCGTGGCGTACACCTCCCGCAGCAGCTTCTCGGCCCGCTCGCTGCGCACCCCCACCACCAGCCGGTCGGGATGCAGCGTGTCGTCGACCGCGAAGCCCTCGCGCAGGAACTCCGGGTTCCAGGCCAGCTCGGCGTCCGCACCGGCGGGCGCGTGCGCGGCCAGATAGGCGGCGAGCCGGTCCGCGGAACCCACCGGCACGGTCGACTTGCCCACCACCAGGGCCGGCCCGTGCAGATGCGGGGCGAGCGAGGCGATCGCGGAGTCGACGTACGACATGTCACAGGCGTACTCGCCGTGCCGCTGCGGAGTGTTCACACAGACGAAGTGCACATCCCCGAACGCACCGACCTCGGCGAAGTCCTGGGTGAAGCGCAGCCGCCCGCTGGAGCCCTCGATACCGGCGACGTGCTTGCGCAGCAGCTCCTCGAGCCCCGGCTCGTACATCGGGGCCTCGGCGCGCTCCAGCTTCTCGATCTTCTCGGGCACCACATCGAGCGCGAGCACCTCGAAGCCCAGCTCGGCCATGGCCGCCGCGTGTGTCGCGCCGAGATAACCGGTGCCGATCACGGTGATCTTCAGGGCCATGGGGTGCTCCAGGGGTCTACGGCATGTGGTGCGCGCCCGAGCATAGCCGGGGCATGGGAGCGCGCTTCACTGGGCAACTTCTCCGCTGTCGTCTAGCTCACGTATCACTCCCGGGGGCGACCCCATAAACTTTTGATTACTTAACGGTAGTTAGCGTCAGCATCGCAGCGTTTTGGAGCGTGAGAGACCTTGGCCGGATCGGCTGACTTCGACCTGTACCGCCCGTCCGAGGAGCACGACATGCTCCGTGACGCCGTCCGCTCCCTGGCCGAGGCGAAGATCGCGCCGCACGCCGCCGCGGTGGACGAGGAAGCCCGCTTCCCGCAGGAGGCGCTCGACGCGCTCGTCGGCAACGACCTGCACGCCGTGCACGTACCCGAGGAGTACGGCGGGTCGGGCGCCGACGCGCTGGCCACCGTCATAGTCATCGAGGAGGTCTCGCGCGTCTGCGCCTCGTCCTCCCTCATCCCGGCGGTGAACAAGCTGGGCTCGCTCCCGGTGATCCTCTCCGGCTCCGAGGACCTCAAGAAGCGGTACATGACCCCGCTCGCCAAGGGCGACGGCATGTTCTCGTACTGCCTGTCCGAGCCGGACGCCGGCTCCGACGCCGCCGGCATGAAGACCAAGGCCGTCCGCGACGGCGACCACTGGATCCTCAACGGCGTGAAGCGCTGGATCACCAACGCCGGCGAGTCCGAGTACTACACGGTGATGGCCGTCACGGACCCGGCCAAGCGCTCCAAGGGCATCTCGGCCTTCGTCGTCGAGAAGTCCGACGAGGGCGTCTCCTTCGGCGCCCCCGAGAAGAAGCTCGGCATCAAGGGCTCCCCGACCCGCGAGGTCTACCTCGACAACGTCCGCATCCCCGCCGACCGCATGATCGGCGAGGAGGGCACCGGCTTCGCCACGGCGATGAAGACCCTCGACCACACCCGCATCACCATCGCCGCCCAGGCCCTCGGCATCGCCCAGGGCGCCCTCGACTACGCCAAGGGCTACGTCCAGGAGCGCAAGCAGTTCGGCAAGGCGATCGCCGACTTCCAGGGCATCCAGTTCATGCTCGCCGACATGGCCATGAAGATCTCGGCCGCCCGCGCCCTGACCTACCAGGCCGCCGCCGCCTCCGAACGCGGCGACGCCGACCTCACCTACCAGGGCGCCGCCGCCAAGTGCTTCGCCTCGGACGTCGCCATGGAGGTCACCACGGACGCCGTCCAGCTCCTCGGCGGCTACGGCTACACGCGCGACTACCCGGTGGAGCGCATGATGCGCGACGCCAAGATCACCCAGATCTACGAGGGCACCAACCAGGTCCAGCGCATCGTCATCGCCCGCAACCTGCCGTAAGGCCCTCGGCACCGCCGCTCCGCCTCACCGGTCGCCCTCCGCCCGCTCCGCCGGGCCGGAGGGCGAGCGTCGTTTCGGAAGGCTCTGACGCACGCATGGCGGATTCCTTCCCTCCGCCCCATGGCGGCCGGCGCCGCGCAGGCGTAGGACGGAAGGCACGGGGGCCGACCCCCGGCCCCCACCGTCCCCACCCCGGAGGAAGTCATGACCCAGCAGCCCGCCACCATGACCCCGCTGAGCAAGGAGATGCAGGACTGCGTCCAGGCGTGCATGGCCTGCCACAGCGTGTGCGAGGAGACCATGAGCTCCTGCCTGCAGATGGGCGGCCCGGCCCAGATGCAGATCATGCGCGCCGTCATGGACTGCGCCGAGATGACGCGCATGTGCGCCGACATGATGATGCGCCGCTCGCCGCTGTCGGCCGAGATGTGCGCGATGTGCGCCAAGGCCTGTGACATGTGCGCCGAGGCGTGTATGTCCATGCCGGACGACGACCAGATGATGCGCTGCGCCGAGGCGTGTCGCCGCTGCGCCGAGATGTGCCGCTCGATGTCGGCCGCCACGATGTGAGGACCGCCTCACGCGAAGAGGGGGCACCCGCCCGGGTGCCCCCTCTTTTCTGCTGCCGCGTGCTGTGCCGCCGCCGTGTGCTCAGTTGCTGGAGACGGTGACCTTCTCGTCGTTCTTCAGCTCGTTCACCAGCTGCTTCACCTTGGCGGTGTCCCACTGGAGGTTGCCGTTCGCGGCGTTGCCCGAGATCGGCATGTTCATCGACTTGCCCTCGCCGCCACTGACGCCCTTCATCGCCCAGAACATGGACGCCAGGTCGTACAGGCCCATGTCCTTGTCGACCACGAGGGAGTCCAGGCCCGCGCCCATCGTCGGGTACAGCTTGAACGGGTTGAGGATCGTGCTCGGCGTGGCGACCTGGTTGGCCAGGGCCGACAGGAACTTCTGCTGGTTCTTCGTACGGTCCAGGTCGGAGCCCTTGAGGGCGTAGCGGGTGCGGACGAAGGCGAGGGCCTGCTCGCCGCTCAGCGTCTGCTTGCCCTTCTTGAAGTCCGCGCCGGACTTGGTGTCCTTGATGTCCTGCGGGATGTCCATCTCGACGCCGCCGACCGCGTCCACGATGCTCGCGAAGCCGCCGAAGCCGATCTCCACGTAGTGGTCGATGTGCAGGTCCGTGTTGGCCTCGACGGTACGGACCAGCAGCTCCGGGCCGTCCTCCGCGTACGCCGCGTTCAGCTTCGTCTGGCGGCCGGTGCCGGGGTAGACCTTCCCGGAGTCGGAGCCCTTGAAGGACGGGATCGTGACGTTCGAGTCACGCGGCAGGGAGATCAGCGTCGGGCCGTTGCTGCCGGTGTGCAGGATCATCATCGAGTCCGTGCGCTTGCCCTCGGCGGAGCCGGTGCGGAGTCTCTTCTTCTCCTCGGCCGACATGCCCGCGCGGCTGTCGGAGCCGACGATCAGGTAGTTCGTGCCCTCGCCCGCCTCCGGCCGCTCGATGACCTGCGACAGGTCGACGTCGCGGTTGAGCTTGGAGTCGGCCCAGAAGTACGTGGCGACGCTCGTCACCACCAGCACCGTCACCAGCGTGATGGTCGTCACCTTGATACGGCGGCGCCAGTTCGGCGCGGGACGCGGCTCGTACATGCCGTCGCCCGGGCCGCCGGGGCCCCGGCCGCCGGGGGAGCCGTAGACCTGGCCGGTGTTGTAGCCGCTGTCGTAACCGTCGCCGGGAGCGCCGTAGCCGCCGTCGACGTACGACGGCTGCTGCGGTACTCCGCCGCCGTACGGCGGCGCCCCGCCGTACCCGGCCTGCCCGGGCGACGGCGCCGGGCCACGGCGGACCTGCCGCATGACGCGTGCGTTCTCGGGCTGTGCGCTCGAGCTTCCGCGTCCGTAGCGGTTGCCGCGGTTGTCGTCGGACCGCCCCTCGGGCCAAGTGTTCATGCGCCCCAGTGTGCAGGTCCCCGTAGTGCGCCATACAAGAGTCGTCGGAAAATCA
Source organism: Streptomyces sp. CRCS-T-1 (assembly GCF_024442335.1). NCBI lineage: Bacteria > Bacillati > Actinomycetota > Actinomycetes > Kitasatosporales > Streptomycetaceae > Streptomyces > Streptomyces sp. CRCS-T-1. Next base: position 4,995,129 of record NZ_CP101651.1, read on the forward strand.
GAGCACGGCTGTGGCGAAGCTGACACAAAACGTCCCCATACCGCGTCCGCATAGGGTAGGGGCCATGACAGACCAGGCCCCAGCTGCGGATTCCGGCAGTACGGAAATCCCGGGCAAGCCGACTTCGGCGTCCCGTACCACCCTCAGTCACATCATGACCCACAACGACACGAACCTGCTGGGGACGGTGCACGGCGGGGTGATCATGAAGCTGGTCGACGACGCGGCGGGGGCCGTGGCCGGGCGGCACTCCGGCGGGCCGGCGGTCACCGCCTCCATGGACGAGATGGCGTTCCTGGAGCCCGTCCGCGTCGGTGACCTCGTTCACGTCAAGGCGCAGGTCAACTGGACCGGCCGTACCTCCATGGAGGTCGGCGTCCGGGTCCTGGCCGAACGCTGGAACGAGTCCGCCCCGCCCACCCAGGTCGGCTCCGCCTACCTCGTCTTCGCCGGGGTCGACGCCGACGGCAAGCCCCGCCGCGTCCCACCCGTCCTCCCGGAAACGGAACGCGACAAGCGCCGCTACCAGGAGGCCCAGATCCGCCGCACCCACCGCCTGGCCCGCCGCCGCGCGATCATGGAACTGCGGGAGAAGCGGGCGGCGGAGGGCTTCGAGGACTGACGGGTCCTTCTACGAGCACGCCACCTCGTCCCCCCGTACCACCACGCCCGACTCGCCCTGCCCCGCGTCCTCCGCCCGCACCTTGCGGACGCGTTCGAAGTCCGTGCCCGCGATGACCTTCAGGGTCGCTCCCAGGCCCGGGGCCGCGCGCAGTTCGCTGCCCGGCAGGGCCGCCGCGAGGGACTTGGCGGAGCGGTCCCAGCGGGGGTCGTAGACGATGACCGTCCGCTTCGCGTCGGGGGTGGCGGCGTTCACCGGGGCTCCCGTCGTACGGAAGCCCGTCGCGACCAGCGCCGCGTCGACCCGGCGGCCGAGGCCGGGCGTGGGGGTGCCGTTCTCCACCTGGACGCTGATCTGCTGCGGGGCGACCGGGACGACCCGGGCCTCGCCGCTCGACCGCCGCACGGACAGCGGCTGGTCCGCGCGCAGGGCGTGGAAGATCCGCTCCGCCTTCGCGGAGTCCCACTTCAGGGTCGAGCCGACGCCCTCGACGGCGTATCCGAGCTGCTGGATGGGGACGGTCGTGAACTCGGAGGAGGAGGGGGAGAAGTTCCGCATGGCCCGGCCCAGGGCCAGCATCTCGTCCGTGCCGAAGCCCTTGTCGGCCCGCACCGAGCCGAGGACCGCCCGGGTCACGTCCCGGAACTTCATCGGGTTCAGCAGGATCCCGGAGGACATGACCCGCTCCACGAGCGCGGCCATGAAGCGCTGCTGCCGTTTCATCCGGCCCAGATCCGACGCCCCGTCGACATGGCGTGCGCGCACATACTGAAGCGCCTGCCCGCCTTCGAGGGTGTGGCGCCCGGCCGGCAGGTTCAGTCCGGTGTAGCTGTCGTTCAGGGGGGCGGCCGTGCAGATCTGCACGCCCCCGACCACGTCCACCGTCTTCATGAAGCTCGTGAAGTCGACCTCCAGGTAGTGGTCGATCTTCACCCGGGTCATGTTCTCGACCGTCCGCACGGTCAGCGACGCCCCGCCCTCGGCGTACGCCGCGTTCAGCTTGATGGGGTGGCCCTCGTGCCGTCTGCCCGTCGTACGGTCGACATGCGCCGGCGTCACGGCGTACGAGTCGCGCGGCAGGCTCACCACGCTCGCCCGCTCCCGGTCCTGGGAGATGTGCACGATCATCATCGTGTCGGTGCAGTGGCAGGGCGCGCCGCCGAGCCGGTACTTCTGCCGCTCGTCCCGGCTGATCTTCTCGCGGCCGTCGGTGCCGACCAGCAGGACGTTCATGCCGTGGCCCGCCTGGGGCCGGTTCTTCATGTCCTTGAAGGCGTCGACCCGGGCGATGTCCGCGTCCAGGCTCGTGACCACCGCGTGCCCGATGCCGGCGGACGCGAGGACCACCACGGACAGCGTGGTGAGCGCCCGCATGCCCCAGCGCGGCTTCCGGCGCCGCACCGGCGGCGCGGGCCTGCGAGGGCGCCGCCCGGAGGAGGGCGGCTGCGGGCGGCGCTGCGGGGCGGTGGTGGTCCGGGGGGACCGCGACGGCGTGGGCAAGAGGACACCTCCGGACGACGGCCGTACGTGGGATCCGTGACACCGTAGGCCGATACGATCTGCAGCCCGCGGTACCGCCCCGGCGGCGCGCAACGGTGTCCCCCGTTCGCGGTAACGTGAGGCCCCTATGAACGCCAATCCCGACGTGCGCCACCCCGCCGTTTCCGTGATCATGCCCGTCCTCAATGAGGAACGGCATCTGCGGGGAGCAGTCCAAGCGATCCTCGCGCAGGAGTACGCCGGCGAGATGGAGGTCGTGATCGCCCTGGGTCCGTCCACGGACCGCACGGACGAGATCGCGGCTCAGCTCGTCGCGGACGACCCGCGTGTGCACACCGTCCCGAACCCGACCGGTCGCACGCCGGCCGCCCTGAACGCGGCGATCAACGCCTCCCGCCACCCGATCGTCGTGCGCGTCGACGGGCACGGCATGCTCTCGCCGAACTACATCGCCACCGCCGTACGGCTCCTTCAGGAGACCGGCGCGCAGAACGTCGGCGGCGTCATGCACGCCGAGGGCGAGAACGACTGGGAGCACGCAGTCGCCGCCGCGATGACCTCGAAGATAGGGGTCGGCAACGCCGCCTTCCACACCGGCGGCGAGGCCCAGCAGGCCGACACCGTCTACCTCGGCGTCTTCCGGCGCGAGGCGCTGGAGCAGCAGGGCGGCTACAACGTGGAGTTCATCCGCGCCCAGGACTGGGAGCTGAACTTCCGCATCCGTGAGGCCGGCGGGCTGATCTGGTTCTCGCCCGAGCTGCGGGTGTCGTACCGGCCGCGGCCGAGCGTGAAGGCCCTCGCCAAGCAGTACAAGGACTACGGCCGCTGGCGGCATGTCGTCGCCCGCTACCACGAGGGTTCGATCAACCTGCGCTATCTCGCCCCGCCGACCGCCGTGTGCGCGATCGCGGCCGGGACCCTGGTGGGCGCGCTGCTGACGCCGTGGGGCTTCGTGGTGCCCGGCGGCTATCTCGCGGCGATCCTCGCCGGTTCGGTCCCGGCGGGCAAGGGGCTGCCGCTGAAGGCGCGGCTGCAGATCCCCGTGGCGCTGGCCACCATGCACATGTCGTGGGGCTGGGGCTTTCTGACCAGTCCGCGGGCGCTGGCCCGCAAGGTGATCGCGAGCCGGCGGCCTGCCGTGCGTGCGGACGCTTCCGCGAGCTGAATCACCGGCGTATCGGCGCGGGCCCTTTCCCTCGGCGGGGAAAGGGCCCGTCGCCGTTCAGTCCCAGACGAACGCCGGGCTCACGTGCATACAGGCCTTGTCGTCGGCGCCGTTGAGCGCCTCGGCCGACTTCGGGGTCTTGTCGTTCTCCTCGGGCGCCTTGTAGTCCGCGCCCTCCCGCCAGTCGGCGCCCACGACGAGGGTGATGCCGGAGACGTCGGTGGAGCGCTGCACCGAACTCAGCGGGACGCCCAGGGCCTTGGCGAGACGCTGGGCGTCGCCCTCCAGGTCGGCGCTCGGGTAGCGGACGACGGTCCGCTCCTCGCTCCATGAGCCGGTGGTGTCGGCGACGGCCTGGGCGAAGCCCTCCTCCTTCAGCAGCCCGGCCACCGTGCCGGCGCGTCCCCGGGCCGCGGCCAGGGTGTCGGTGCGGGTGCCGTTGCGGACCTGGACGGCGATCTCGTCGTCGGCCGCGGCCGGGTCGGTGGAGCCCTGCTCGGCGGCCGGCTTCCTCGCCTTGTCCTTGCCGTCCAGGGCGATGTCCTCCCGCACCAGCCGGAACAGCTGCTCGGCGTCCTCCGTCGGTTCGACGCGGGCGCCGACGTAGCGGTTGGGCATCGTGGTCATGGTGATGCGCTTCGGCTCCACCTTGCGCAGCTCGTCGCTGAGGTCGTAGAGCTTCTTGACGGTGTCCAGGCCCGGGTCGACCGTCATGGCCCGGGTGGCCTCCTCGGCCAGTCTGCGGAGCTTGTTCGGGCTGCTCAGGGTCATGTTGTCGCGCAGCTGGCGGACCATCGCGTTCATGTACATGTGCTGGGCCTTGGCGCGGGCGAGGTCGCTGCCGTCCTCGAAGCCGTAGCGGGTGCGCAGCCACTGCAGGGCCTGCTCGCCCTGGATGTACGAGGTGCCCTTCTCCAGTTTCAGGCCCGAGCCCTTGCCGTCGGAGGTGCGGGAGTGGATGTTGGCGTCGACGCACACGGGGACGCCCCCGACGGCGTCGGCCATCGACACCACGCCGGCGAAGTCGACCATGATGAAGTGGTCGATGTGGATGCCGGTGAGCTCCTGCCAGGTGGCCACGGCGCAGCCCGGACCGCCGTGTCCGAGGCTCTGGTTGGTCATCGTCCGCCCCTGGGTCGCCTCGTACACCTTCCCGTCGTCCGGGTCGGTGCACTTCGGGATCTTCACCAGGGTGTCGCGGGGCATGCTGATGACCGACATGTTGGTGCGGTCGGCGGACAGGTGCAGCAGCATCTGGACGTCGGCGAGGGGCGTGGCGCCGAACGTCTCGCGGGCGCCGCCGAGTTTCTGGTTCTCCTTGCTGTCCCGCGCGTCGGAGCCGATGAGCAGGATGTTCAGCGGGGTCTGCCCGGCGGCGTTGGGCGTCGGAGCGGCGACCTTGCTGTCGCCGAGGTTGAGGGCGTCCTTCTTGATGTTGCCGTTCAGATGCCGGTAGTAGAGGTAACCGGCCCCGGCCGTCCCGAGTATCAGCACGGCCAGCAGCAGAGCGGACCACTTCAGCAGCCGCCGCCTGCGGGGAGCCGGACCGCCACGCGTCCGACCACCGGCCCCACCGTCGCCGCCGGCGGCATCGTCGCGGCCGGGTGAGTCCGGGGCTGTTGTCGACGGCGGGCTGTCGGGGCCGGGCGTGCTCGTGCTCGTGGTCGACGGACCTTCTGCGTCGGGCTTGCTCGCGCTCGGCAGGCTTTCGGCGTCGGGCGTGCTCGCGCTCCCGGTCGGCAGGCTTTCGGCGTCGGGCGTGCTCGCGCTCCCGGTCGGCAGACGCTCGGCGTCGGGCGTACTCGCGCTCGGCAGGCCTTCTGCGTCGGGAGGGCTCGCGCTGGGCAGGCCCTCGGCGTCCGGCGTGCCCGCGTCTCCCGCCGACGCGTCTTCGTCGCCGTCGGACGGCCGGCCGCTCGGCGTCGGCCGCTCCTCGTCCGGGTCCGGTTCGTGGCGGACGTTCTGCCGCTTACCGTCCTCCCGCACACCGCTCTGCGTCACTTCCCCGGTCCTCTCCGCCCCCCGGCGCATGCAGCAGGCCCGCCCTGCCTCCTGTTAGACGCACGACGGGCCTGTCAGTTGCCCTCAACGGGTCAACTCGCGCACTTCACCTTGTCGGCGGTGGACTTCTCCACGTCCGCCGCCTCGACCGGGGCGTTGAGCTTCACGCCGGCGCCCTTGAAGTCCTTGCCGAGGGTCAGGGTCATCGCGGGCACGCCCTGCGAGTTGTTCACACTCTCGCCGGGCTTCAGCGCGGACCCGGACAGCCCCATGATGTCGGCGAGCCGACGCGCCTGGTCGGCTTGGTCGGGGCCGTACTCGAGGGTCGTCTTCGCCAGCTCGGCGGGCGCGTTGCCGGCGTTCTCCGACTTGGTGACGCCCTCCTCGACCTGGAGGTACTGGAGGGTCTTCTGCGCGCTGCCGGCGACGGCACCGCCGTTCATGATCCGCACCCGCACCTCGGAGGCCGCGGCCTTGGTGCCCTTCAGCCGGGCGGCCTGGGCGTCCTTCTCCTTCTTCTCCTGCTGCTTGACCTCGGTGAAGGAGACGTCGTTCTCGATCATGTCGAACACCTGCGGGGCCTTGGACTCGTCGAGGACGACCGTGGCCTTCACCTTCTCCGCCGGGTTGTCCACCACCGGCACCGTCGTGAAGCTGATGTTCTTCGTCGGCACCTTCTTCAGCTCCAGGGCGACGTCCTTGAGCGTGCTGACCCTGCCGATCGCCTCGTCCACCGTCAGCGCCTTCGTCGCGGCCTCGGCCAGGTTCAGCAGCTTGGACGGGCTCGTGAGGGTGTCGCTGGAGGACATCTTGCGCATCAGTGAGCCCAGGAACTGCTGCTGCACCTTGATCCGGTCGAGGTCACCGCTGTTGCCGAAGCTCTTGCGCGTACGGACGAACGCGAGGGCCTGCTCGCCCTCGACCGTCGACTCGCCCGCGGGCAGGACGAGTTTGGACTCCTTGTCGTTGACCGGCTTCTCCACACACACGTCGACCCCGTCCACCGCCGTGGTCAGCGTCTTCACCGCGTTGAAGTCGGCCATCATGAAGTGGTCGACGGTGATGCCGGTGTTCTCCTTCACCGTGCGCATCGTGCAGCCGGGGTCGCGATCGCCCTCCCCGAGGCTCCGGTTGAAGCGGGCACCCCGGATGCCGGGGACGACCTTCTTCGAGCCGTCCTCCAGTGTCGTCGGGCAGTCGGGGATGTTCACGATCAGGTCGCGCGGGATGCTCAGCGCGGTCGCGTTGGAGCGGTCCTTCGCGACGTGCAGCAGGATCGTGGTGTCGGCGTGCCCGGAGCTGCCCTTGTCGCCGTAGCCCTCGTTGCCCTCGCCGGTGCGCTTGTCCGTGCCGATGATGAGGACGCTGAAGGCCTCGTCCTTGCTGAAGTTGCTGGCGCCCGCGTTGCCGACGTCGGTCGTCGAGACGTTGCCCTCCAGATGCTGGAGGTAGAGGTAGCCCGCCGCACTGACCCCGACCAGCACGAACGCCATCGTGCCGCCGGTCCACAGCAGGACCTTCTTCGCCTTGCCCGGCTTCTGCTGCACCGGCCGGCGCCCACCGCGGCGCCCCGGCGGCGGCTCCTCGGGAGCACCGCGCCGCCTGCGCTGCGGCGGCACCTCGGTGCGGGTCGCGCCCTCACGAGGAGCGCCCTGACGGGGAGCGCTCTCACGGGAAGCACCCCCGCGCGGAGCGGCCGAACGTGCGGGTGTCGAACGTGTGGTGGCGTTACGGGGAGCCGTCCGCGATTGCGCTCCGGATGGATTCAGTCGCAGTTCGTATTCGCCGGTGTTCGGATTGAGTACCCACTGGTCTGCGGGGTCCATCTGTTCCCCCCGCCCACGGCGTTGCGCGTCCACGGTTGTCCGATTCCTCCGTCGGGGCACGCGGCGCCTTCTCCCCCCGGAAGGCGCGCGGGTACTTGGTCATCACAGAAGCACTGGATCGCTCACACTATCCGCCCAGTTGAACGCCGGTGTGCGCTGAATGACAAATTCGACGTCCCTACATTTGGGCAATCCAGCCCAATTCCATTCTGTGAATCTCTACCAGCGGTAGGGCGCGTACACGTTCATGCACTTACCGGCGTCCGAGCCGTTGAGCGCGTCCGCGTCACCGGGGAGGTCTCCGGCCTTCGGGGCCGGCTGCTTCGGATACGACGTCCCCGTACGCCAGTCGGCGCCCACGACGACCGTCACACCGGATACGTCGGTGGACCTCCGCACCGAACTCTGCGGAATGCCGAGCGACTTGGCGACGCGCTGGGCATCGCCCGCCAGCTCGGCGCTCGGATAGCGCACGACGGTCCGCTCCTCGGCCAGCGCGCCCGAGGTGTCCGCCGCGGCCTTCGTGAAGCCCTTCCCCACGAGGGACCGGGCGATGGCGCCCGCGCGTCCGGTCACCGGGCCGAGGGTGTCGGAGCGGGTGGCGTTCCGCACCAGGACACCGATCTCGCCGTCCGCCGCGGCCGGATCCCGGGAGGCCTTCTCCGAACCGGGCTGCTTCGAACCGGCCTTCTTCGAGGCGGACTTCCCGCCCTTGTCGTCGAACGGCACGTCGTCGCGGACCATCTCCCACACCCGGTCGGCGTCGGCGCCCGCCGGTATCAGGTGATTGGCGTCCTCCGGGTCCGCGGCCGTGGGCAGCGTCGTCATGGTGATGCGGTCCGTCGGCACGGTCTTGAGCTGTGCCCCCAGGTCGTACAGCTTCTTCACCGTGCCGATCTCCTCGGACACGTGCAACGACTCGGTGGCCGCCTCGGCCAGGTCCGTCAGCCGCCCGGTGTCGGTGAAGACGTTCTGCGACTTGAGCGTGCGGATCATCGAGTTCATGTACATGTGCTGCGCCCTGGCCCGCAGCGGGTCGCTGCCCCAGGCGTGGCGGGTGCGCAGCCACTGCAGGGCCTGCTCGCCCTGGACCTTGGTCTTGCCGGCCTTCAGCTTCAGACCGGAGCCGCCGGGCACGCCGGGCAGCGGGCGGTCCCACACGTTCTGCTCCACGCACACCTCGACCCCGCCGATGGCGTCCGCCATCTTCACCACGCCCGCGAAGTCGATCGTCATCCAGTGGTCGATGTAGACCCCGGTGAGGTTCTGCCAGGTCGCCAGCGTGCAACCCGCGCCGCCCCGGGCCAGCGAGGCGTTGATGATCGTGTTGACCGGCGGGTACGTCCGGCCGGACTCCGGGTCGGTGCACTTGGGTATGTCGACGCGGGTGTCGCGCGGAATGCTCACCACGGCGGCGCTCTCGCGGTCCGCGGCCAGATGGATGAGCATCTGCACATCGCCCCGCGGCGGAGCGCCGCGGTCGTTCCTGGCGCCGCCCAGCTTCACGTTCTCGTCGGAGTTACGGCTGTCGGAGCCGATCAGCAGGATGTTCAGGGGCGTCTGCCCGGCCGCGTTCGGAGCGGCCCGCCGCGCCTTGGAGTCGCCGCTGCTGCGCTGGCCCTTCTCGATGTTGCCGTTCAGATGCTCGTAGTAGAGGTAGCCGGCGCCGGCGGTCCCGAGGACCAGCACGGAGAGGGTCGTCGCCGACCAGCGCAGTACCCGGCGTCCCCGGCGGGCCCGGCGGCCTCCGTGTCCGCCCCGGCCCTCGCGTCCGCCCCGGCCGCCGCCCGGCCCGGTGGATCCGCCCGGGGCCGGCTCACGCGGAACGGCACCCGGTTTCGTCCCCTCCCCCTGCACACCGCTGCTGCGCGCCATCTGCTTCCGCCACCCCCGTGTCACCGAAAAGGCCTGCCGTACGCCCAGTGAGACGTACGACAGGCCCTTCAGGTCACTCGGCGCACTCCACCTTGTCCGCCGTGGACTTGTCCACGTCCGCCGGCGCCTTGGCGGGAGTGGTCTGGGAAGAGCCCGCGCCCTTGAAGTCCTTGCCGAGGGTCAGGGTCATCGCGGGCACGCCCTGGGCGTTCTCCACACTCTTGCCCGGCTTCATCGCGGACCCGGGCAGGCCCATGATGTCGGCGAGGCGGCGGGCCTGGTCGGCCTGGTCGGGGGCGTACTCCAGGGTCGTCTTGGCCAGCTCGGCGGGCGCGTTGCCGGCGTTCTCCGACTTGGTGACGCCCTCCTCGACCTGCAGCCAGCTCAGCGTCTCCTGGGCGCTGCCGGCGACGGCACCGCCGTTCATGATCCGCACCCGCACCTCGGAGGCCGCGGACTTGCTGCCCTTGAGCCGGGCGGCCACCGCGGCGGCTTCCTTCTTCTTCTTTTCCTTGACCGCGGTGAAGGAGACGTCGTTCTTGATCATGTCGAAGACCTGCGGGGCCGACGACTCGTTGAGGACGACCGTGGTCGGGACCTTCTCCGCCGGGTTGTCGATCACCGGCGTGGTGGCGAACGTCAGGTTCTTGGTGTTGAGCTTGCCCAGCTCCAGACCGAGGTCCTTCAGCTTGCCGATGCTGGAGAGCTGCGAGTCGACGGTCAGCGCCTTCGTGCCCGCCTCGGCCAGGTCGAGCATCTTGGAGGGGCTGGTGAGCGTGTCGTTGTCCTTCAGCTTGCGCATCAGCGCGCTCAGGAACTGCTGCTGGAGCCCGATCCGGCTCAGGTCGCCGCCGAAGCCGACCGAGTGCCGGGTGCGCACGAAGGCCAGCGCCTGCTCGCCCTCGATGGTGTGGTTGCCCTTCGACAGCTTGAGGTGCGAGTCCGGGTCGTCGATGTCCTTGCCGAGGCAGACCTCGACCCCGCCGACCGCGCTGGTCAGCGTCTTGACCGCGTTGAAGTCGGCGACCATGAAGTTGTCCGGCTTGACCCCGGTCAGCTCCGTCACGGTCCGCATGGTGCAGCTCGGGGTCCGGTCGTCCTGGCCGAGGCTGGTGTTGAAGCGGGTCTTGGGCGTGCCCGGGATGACCTTCTGCGTCCCGTCCGCCTGCGTGGTCGGGCAGTCCGGGATGTCGACGATCAGGTCCCGGGGGATGCTCAGCGCGGTCGCGTTCGAACGGTCCTTGGAGACATGCAGCAGGATCGTGGTGTCGGCGTGCCCGACACTGCCCGCGTCGCCGTACTTCTCGTTGCCCGCGCCGGTGCGCTTGTCGGTGCCGATCAGCAGGATGTTGATGGCCTTGTCCTTCTCGAAGCCACCGGTGCTCGCGCCGTCGTCGGAGACCGACGCGATGTTGCTGTTCAGGTGCTCGATGTAGAAGTACGCGGCGCCCGCCCCGGCGACCAGCACGAACGCCATCACGCCGCCGGTCCACAGCAGGGCCTTCTTGCCCTTCGCGGCCTTCTTGGCGGGCCGGCGCCCGCGCCGCCCCGGCAGCGGCTCCTCCGGAGCCGGGGCCGGAGCCCCGCGGCGCCTGCGCGGCGGCGGCACCGCACGGCCGGGCGCCTCGGACCGCCGGCGGCCGGGCGCCTCGCTGCGGCCGAGCGGCTGCGTGCTGCCGAGCGCCGACGGGTCCGTATCGGAGGCCGGTGGTTTGCGCGGCCCGGGAACACCCGACTGCGGTGCGGAAGGGGGCAGTCGCATTTCGTATTCGCCGGTGTTCGGGTTGAGCACCCACTGGTCTGCGGGATCGATGTCGTCCGCCCGCCCACGGCTTTGCGCGTCCACGGTTGTCTGATTCCTCCGTCGGGGCACGCGGCGCCTGCCCTTCCAAGGCGCTCGGTACAGGTCACACAGTGCGGTGTCTCAGGGATGTCCACAGAGCCGGTCGCACCGGGATCGCTCACACTAACCGCCCAGTTCGGCGTCGAGCGACGACGGTGACGAAGTCCACGTCCCTACACCTGGGCAATTCGCCCATTTCCCGGGTGAAGAGCGCGTCACCTTGAGGCGGCCTTGGTGTCCGCTTTACTCGCAGGTGTCCTCGGCTGCCGTGTTTCCACGGAACGTGGGTGGAGGAGAAACGGTGACGGCGGATTTCGTGAACGGACCCGGATACGGATCCCCGTGCGACCCGTCACGCGAATCGGCAGGCCTTCGCGGGGCGGAACCTCCCCGTGCGTCCCCCGCGACCACCACCGGAGAGTCCGTCCGCAGCCGCTCGAACAGCCTGTCCGCCTCGGGCTCCACGAGTTGGTCGCGATTGGCGTCGTACGCATACGACTCCCGGGGGACGGTCAGGAATTGCACTTGTTCCATGGGGATGTCGCGCAGGCCGCGCACGAGTTCGTACAAACCGCGCAGACTCGCCAGATCCGGGTCCGTTGTGAGGGAGGACGTGGCGGCGTCCAGCACGGGATACAGCTTCACCGGATTCAGCAGGACGTCATTGCTGCGCACCTTGTTGACGAGTGCGCCGAGGAATCGTTGCTGCCGCTCCATCCGCTCCGTGTCGCTGCCGTCGCCCAGGGACTTGCGGGCGCGGACCCAGCCGAGGGCCTGCTCGCCGTCGAGCGTCACGCGTCCCGCGGGCAGCCTCAGCTTGGCGGCCCGGTCGTCGACCGGCTCCCGCAGACACACCTCGACACCGTCGACCGCGTCGACCATCTCCTTGAAGCCGTGGAAGTCGACGACGACGTGGTGATCGACGCGGACGTCGGTGAGCTTCTCGACGGTCCGGATGGTGCAGGCCGAGCCGCCCAGCGCGAAGGCCTGGTTGAACATCCCGAACCGGGGCGCGCTGCGGGACCCGTCCGGGCGCCGGCACGCCGGCAGCTCCACCATCAGGTCCCGGGGCAGGGAGACGGCGGTGGCGCTGCGCCGGCCCGCGGACAGGTGCAGCAGGATCGTGGTGTCCGACCGCTCGGTCCCGGAGTCCCGGCCGTAGCGGGCGTTGTCGTCGCCCTCGCGCGAGTCCGAGCCGATGAGCAGGATGTTCCGCGCGTCCTTGACCAGCGAGGTGGGCCGCTCCTTGTCGTACCGCGCGAGTTCGGCGGCCGCGGCCTCGTCGGGCGTGATGTTCCCGCTGAGCTTCGCGTACACGGCCCATCCGGCCCCGGCGGCCGCCACGACGAGACCGGTGACCCCGAACGCCGTGAACCGCACCCACCGCCGCCGACGCCGCCGCGCCAGCCCCCGCCCACTGGCCGAGGCCCCCGCACCCGGCCCCAGCCTCGGCAAGGACCCACCACCGGTACCGGCCACGACAGGGACCACCCCTCACGTCGTACGAACGTGCCGTGCGCACTGCTCTTACGACTGTGGCGTGGATGGGGTCTGGGGGAGGGGTGGGGATGGGCCGAACGGGGCAGCGGCCCAGCCGCGGGCAACGGTGCCGCTGAGCTGCTATGCCTGCCCTGGCTGGGGGCACTCGCGCGGCTGAGCTGCCGTTGCCGCCCTAGCTGCGGGCAACCGTGCCGCTGAGCTGCTGAGCCGCCATGCCTGCCCTAGCTGCGGGCATGCGTGCCGCTAAGGGCGGCACGGGTGGGCGCAGCGGCACCCCGCTACGCCGGGCTGCGCACCCACCCGCCCCCAGCGGAAACGCCCAGCACCAGCAAACGGCCTACCGAGCAAGCGCCGTAACCCGCTCACTCTCCACCCGCTTGTCCAACACCCCGTCCCCCGCCGACTCCAGATTCCGGCACAACACCACAGAACCCCCCGTGGCCAACGCCCCGTACAACCCTGCGCTCAACCCCTCCCACGTGTCGTACGGCAACCCCGACAGAATCCGCGACCCCGGCCCGGTCAGCCCCAGCTCCGCCGCCCCCGCCCGAGCCCGCTCCACGACCTCGGCCCCACTGAACTCCCGCCCCGCCACGATCAGCGCGGGCTCCTCGGGATCCACCGGCGCGTACGGCACGAACCGGTCCCCCTGCCCCGGCACCTCCACCGCGTAGTCGACGAACCCCTCGGGAGCCTGCGGAAACCGCCCCCCGAGCGGCCGCAAGGCCATCGCGATCCGCGCCCCGGAACACGCCCGGGCCGCCTCCAGCCCGTCCGGCCCGCTCACCACGACATCGGCGGCCCGAGCGTCCCCGGACACATCCGCGACCACCCCCACCGACGAACACGCGAGCAACCACACCGCCGTCTGCCAGTGCGCCGGCAGCAGCAGCGCGACCCGGTCGCCGGGCTCGACGGACAGCTCGTCCTGGAGCAGGTTCGCGGTCTTGGCCACCCAATTGGCGAAGGTGGCCACGGAGAGTTCGACGCGTTCGCCCGTGGCGTCGTCGTAGAAGGTCACCAGGGGGCGTCCCGGATCCGCGGCGAGCGCGGAACCCAGCAGGTCGGCGGGGGTGCGATCGGTGGCGTTCACCCGCGCAAGCGTACGCGGCGCACCGCCCGCCGCCCAACGGCCCGGCCACCGCCCGCCCCGCGTTCACCACCGGTTCGGCCGAATCCCCGCCGACAGTCCGTCAACTCCCAAATGGACAGACTTATACGACTATGTCCAAGATCAGGGGCATGCGTGGATTCCTTGCTTCCTCGATCGGTGTCACCTGTGCGGCCGCTCTGGCCCTTCCCCTCACTCCGCCCGCCCTCGCGGCGACGGCGAGACCGGTGCCGACCACCGAGGTCGCCACGGCCGCGAGACCCGCGCCCCACGCGGGGGCGCCGGACACGACCCGGACCGACCGGCGCGCGGCCGAACCGTCCGCCGCCGGCAGCACCCAGTCCCTCCCCCTCGAACCCCTCACCCGCAACCGAGCCACCCCCTCCGCGTCCGCCTCGGCCGCCGCCGAACAGGGCCTGTCCCGCCGTGCCGTACGCCGCTTCTCCCTCGTCGGCGTCATCTGGGACGACCCCCATGCCGAACTGCACGGCCGCGTCCATGTCCGCACGCGCGCCGCCGGCACCGGCACCTGGTCGGGCTGGCAGGTCGTGGAGACGCACAACGCCGACCACGCGGCCGACCTGGACACCCCCGAGAGCACCTCGGGCCGCGTACGCGGTGCCACGGCACCGCTGTGGGTCGGCGACTCCGACGGCGTGGAACTCCGGGTCCGTTCGGAACTCCCGGGCACCGGCGGTCGCGGCATGGCGGCCGCCGCGCCCTCGCTCCCCTCCGGTCTCCGGCTCGAACTCGTCGACCCCGGCGAGGGCGACGCGGCGCTCCCCGGCGGCCCCGTGGACAGCCCCCGCACCGGCGGCCTGAACACCGAGTCCTCCGCCGCAACCGACGCCTCCGCCGCCAACGCGGACCTCGCGCCCCTCGGCGCCACCGAGATCCCGGCACTGAGCCGCGCGGCGACCGAGCGCGAGTTCTACACCCTCCGGGCCGGCGGTCCGGCGGACCGGCAGCGGGCGAAGCCGTACGTCGGCCCCCGCCCGAGTATCGTCACGCGCCGCGGCTGGGGCGCGAACGAGGGGCTGCGGGAGCGGAAGTTCGTCTACACGAAGAAGGTCAAGGCCGCCTTCGTGCACCACACCGCGAGCGGCAACAAGTACAGCTGCTCGCAGTCCCCGTCACTCATCCGCAGTATCTACCGCTACCACGTCAAGAGCATGGGCTGGCGGGACGTCGGCTACAACTTCCTCATCGACAAGTGCGGAAAGATCTACGAGGGCCGCGCGGGCGGCGTGGCGAGGCCGGTCCTCGGCGCGCACACCCTTGGTTTCAACAGCAACAGCATGGGCATCGCCGTCATCGGATCGTACGGAGCCAAGAAGCCGTCGTCCGCCGCCGTCAAGGCCATCGCCCGGGTCACGGCGTGGAAGCTGGGCCTGTACCGGATGAACCCGCGGGGCAAGACCTACCTGAAGTCGGCCGGCAGCAATCTCCACCGCAAGGGCAAGAAGGTACGACTGAACGTGATCTCCGGTCACCGGGACGGCTTCAAGACCGCCTGCCCGGGCCGGAAGCTCTACGGCAAGCTCGGCTCGGCCCGCTCCAAGGCGGCCCGCTACCAGGGCCGCTGAGAACAGGGGGCGGAAAGCCGCACGGCCAGCGAAGGCGCCACGGAACGGTCTGCATACACTGACCGGCCGAAAGACAGTTCGGACGGTCCCGGCAGGAAGCAGAGACGACACGTGACTGAAGCGATCCTCCTGGTCGGCGGCAAGGGCACCCGGCTGCGCCCGCTCACGGTGCACACGCCCAAGCCCATGGTCCCGGCGGCCGGGGTGCCCTTCCTCACGCACCAGCTCGCGAGAGCGAGAGCGGCGGGTGTCGAGCACATCGTCCTCGCCACGTCCTATCTGGCCGAGGTCTTCGAGCCGTACTTCGGCGACGGGTCCGCGCTGGGCCTGCATCTGGAGTACGTGACGGAGGAGGAGCCCCTCGGCACCGGCGGCGCCATCCGCAATGTCGCCTCCCGGCTGCGCTCCGGCCCCGACGACCCGGTCCTGATCTTCAACGGCGACATCCTGACGGGCCTGGACATCCGGGCCCTGGTGGACACCCACGAGTCGACGGGCGCGGACGTCTCCCTGCACCTCACCAAGGTCACCGACCCGCGCGCCTACGGGCTGGTCCCCACGGACGACACGGGCAGGGTCCTGGCGTTCCTGGAGAAGCCGCAGACCCCCGAGGAGATCGTCACCGACCAGATCAACGCGGGGGCGTACGTCTTCCGCCGCTCGGTCATCGACACGATCCCGCTGGGCCGGCCGGTGTCGGTGGAACGGGAGACCTTCCCCGACCTCCTCTCCGCCGGAGCCCACCTCCAGGGCATGGTCGACTCGACGTACTGGCTGGACCTCGGCACCCCGGCGGCGTTCGTCCGGGGCTCGGCGGACCTGGTCCTCGGCCGGGCCCCGTCGCCCGCCGTCCCCGGCCGCTGCGGCGACCAGCTCGTGCTCCCGACGGCGACGGTCGCGGCCGACGCCAAGCTGTCGGGCGGCACGGTGGTGGGGGAGGGCGCCTTCGTCGCCGGGGGAGCGCGGGTCTTCGGCAGCACGATCATGCCGGGCGCCGTCATCGAACCCGGCGCGGTCATCACCGACTCCCTCATAGGCGCCCGCGCCCGAGTCGGCGAACGCACCGTCCTCACGGGCACGGTCATAGGCGACAACGCGACCATCGGCCCCGACAACGAACTCCTGCAAGGCACCCGAATCTGGTGCGACACCAAAATCCCAGCGGGCGCGGTCCGCTTCTCCTCGGACCAGTAGCGCCTACGCGGCAGGCTGCGCTGCGTGCCGCCCCGACCCGCCGGCCCGCCGTAGCTGCCCCAGCTGAGGCAGTCGCGTGCCGCCGATCTGCGGACTGTCGGTTCCCACCCGGCTCCTGCGGATCTGCGGCCAGCCGCCTCCCGCCGGTCTGCGGGCCCGCCGGGCTGCGCGCGGCCCGCCTCAGCCGCCCCCGCTGCGGGCATGCGTGCCGCTAAGGGCGGCACGGGTGGGCGCAGCGGCACCCCGCTCCGCCGGGTTGCGGCCCCACCCGCCCCAAGCACCAACGCCCCGGGCACCCCACAACCGGCAGAACGTCACAACCCCCCGATATCCCACCGCGGCATCTTCGGCGCCCGACGCCCCGGCACCCTCCCACTCAGCAACACCAACCGAGCCGCCCGATGCCGCTGCCCCGCATACGGCTCCAACAACGACAACATCACGGAGTCGTCCGCATCCCGATCCCCACCCAACGCCCACCCCACGATCCCCGGCAGATGCAGATCCCCCACGGTCACCTCATCCGCCGCCCCATGACTCCGCTGCACCGTCTCCGTGGACGTCCACGGCCCCACCCCCGGCACAACCTCCAACCGCTCCCGAGCCGCCCCCGGCTCCATCCCCGCCGTCTCCTCCAACCGCCCGGCCACCCGCACCGCACGCAGAATCGTCGACGCCCGCTTGTCGTCGACCCCGGCCCGATGCCACTCCCACGACGGAATCAACGCCCACGTCCGAGGCCCCGGCATCACATGCATCGGCCCCGGCACGGGCCCCGGCGCCGGCTCCCCGAACTTCCGCACCAGCAACCGCCACGCCCGATACGCCTCATCGGTCGTGACCTTCTGCTCGAGAATCGACGGAATCAGCGACTCCAGCACCAGCCCCGTCCGAGTCAGCCGCAGCCCCGGCCGCCGATGCCGTGCCAACGCCACCAGCCGGTGCCGCGGCACGAACGCCGACGGATCATCGGCCGCCCCGAGCAGCTCGGGCAACCGCTCCAGCAGCCACTCGGCCCCGGCCCCCCAGGCCTCCCCGCGCACCCCGCCACCCGCCGCGCGCACCCGCAGCGTCCCGGGCCCGGCGGGAGTGAGAGCGGTCCGCCACACCGACCCGTCCGGTGTCGTCCGGAACGTCGGATCACCCGGCCCGCGCCGCAGCGGCCCGAGCACCAGCCCGAGATCCAGCGGCCCGTCCGGCACATGGTCCCGAACCCGCCCCGGCCCCGCCGCCTGCCGGGGCACGCCCGCGCCCACGGCGACATGCCCGCCGCGCACGGTCGTACGCGTGGGCCGGGGAGTGAACCGTCCTGCCATGAACAAGGCCCCTGAACGAAGTCGCCGGTATGAGCCGCTGGGATGACGAAAGGAGCAGCCCTACGAGCGTAGACGCCACCCCGCCCCGCTCACCGCACCTCGATGAACGCCCCCGCGTCCCGCTCCGGCCGGGGCCGCGGCTCCTCCGCCGGATGCCCGACCGCCACCGCGCCCATGGGATCCCAGTCCGCCGGCAGCCCCAGCACCTCGCGCACCACGTCCCGGCAGAACATCGTCGACGACACCCACGCCGACCCCAGCCGCTCCCCGGCCAGCGCGACCAGGAGGTTCTGCACACCGGCACCGGCGGCGACTACGAACATCTCCCGCTCGGCCCCGTCGCGCCGCGCATCGCCGTACGTGTGCGAGCCGTCCATGACCAGACAGGGCACGACCAGATACGGCGCGTTCCGCAGAACGTCCCCGCGCCGTACCCGCTTGGCGACGGACTCCTCCGTCTTGCCGTCCCGCCGCAGATCGGCGATCCAGGCGTCGCGCATGGCGTCGAGCAGCCGCGTCCGCGACTCCTCCGACTCCAGCAGCACGAACCGCCACGGCGTGGTGTGGTGCGGCGCGGGCGCCGTCACGGCGGCGGCGACCGCCCGCCGTACGGCACCGGGGTCGACGGGCTCGTCCGTGAAGGCCCGGACCGTACGCCGCTGGGTCACCGCCAGCCGCACCGCCTCCGACGTACCGAGCCGGAACATGTCGTCACGGGCGCCGCGCACCATGGCCCGCGCCCCTTGTTCGTCTTCTTCGTCACCGTCCCCCGCGACCAGATCCGGGAGCCCCCGGACGACGGCCACCGGCAGACCCGCTGCCTTGCCCTTGACCAGGTCGCCCGCGGAGGCGAGTTCGTCGGCGGTGGCGACGACGGTGGCGCTGAGCGGATTGCCGTACGCGTCCGTGCCCCCGCGCAGATCGTCGAGTACGCGCACTCCGGCCGCGCCGATCGCGACATCCGTGAGCCCCGCGCGCCAGGGCCGCCCGAACGTGTCGGTGACGACGACACCGACCTCGACACCGAGGATGTCCCGCAGTCCGTCACGGATCACGCGGGCGGACGCGTCCGGGTCCTCGGGCAGCAACAGCACGGTCCCGGAAGGGGTGTTGGACGCGTCGACCCCGGCCGCGGCCATGATCAGGCCCTGCCGGTTCTCGACGATCCGGAGGGCGCCGCGCCGGGCCACCACCCGTACCGTCTCCGCGTCGATGGCCGCCTCCCGGTCGGCGGCCCGGACGACGCGGCCCTCCGCCTTGGACACGATCTTCGAGGTGACGAGCAGCACGTCCCCGTCGGCCAGTCCGGGCTCGGCGGCCGCGATCAGCTTGGCCAGATCGTCCCCGGCCGCGACCTCGGGCAGCCCGGCCACGGCCCAGACCCGGTACCCCTCGGCACCCTCGCCGCTCATGCGCCCCGCACCTCCTCCGCGAGCGCCAGCGCCTCCTGGGCCATCCGCGCGGTCGCGTCGGTGTCGGTCATCATCAGCGGCACGGCCCGGCAGCGCACCCCGGCCGCCTCGACCTGCTCCACCACGCCCGCGTCCACCGTGTCCACGAGCCAGCCGTCCAGCAGGCCCGAGCCGTAGTGCTCGGCGACCGCCGCCGCGGTCGACTCGACGCCCACGGCGGCCAGCACCTTGTCGGCCATGCCCCGCACGGGCGCGTCGCCGACGATGGGGGACAGGCCGATCACCGGCACCCCGGCGTCGGCGATCGCCTCCCGGACGCCGGGCACGGCGAGGATCGTGCCGATCGACACGACCGGGTTGGACGGCGGGAAGAGGATCACGTCCGCCTCGGCGATGGCCTCCAGGACACCCGGAGCGGGCTTCGCCTGGTCGGCGCCCACCGGCACGATCGCCTCGGCGGGCACCGAGGCGCGCAGCCGCACCCAGTACTCCTGGAAGTGGACCGCCTTGCGCTCCCCGTCGACCTCGACGGCGACATGGGTCTCGACGCGGTCGTCGGACATCGGGATCAGCCGCACGCCCGGCTTCCAGCGCTCGCACAGCGCCTCCGTCACCGCGCTCAGCGGATATCCGGCGCCGAGCATCTGCGTCCGCACGATGTGCGTGGCGAAGTCCCGGTCGCCCAGACCGAACCACTCGGGCCCGACGCCGTACGCCGCGAGCTCCTCCTTGAGATGGAAGGTCTCGTCGCTGCGACCCCAGCCCTGCTCCTCGTTGATGCCGCCGCCGAGCGTGTACATCACCGTGTCGAGGTCCGGGCAGACCTTCAGACCGAAGAGGTGGATGTCGTCTCCGGTGTTGCCGATGACCGTGATGTCCGCGTCCGGCACGGCCCGCTTCAGACCACGCAGGAACCGGGCACCACCGATGCCGCCTGCCAGAACCACAATGCGCATGGGAGCAGTCTTGCAGGCCCCTACGACAGTGGGTCAGACAGTCAGGGCTTCCGGCACGCTCCGGGCCTCGCAGTGCTGAGCCGTGTGCATCGGCATCGCCGTCAGCCCCGGGTAGTAGACGTGCAGACTCACCGCCGACTCGAGTGCGTCATTCACGACCTCGTGTACATACCCCGGCGCGAACACGCGCTGCGCGCCCGCCCGCAACGCGCGTGTGCCCCGCTCCGTGCGCTCCGTCAGCGTGCCGTCCAGCACGGTCAGCACCCCGGAGGAACGGCCGTGGTCGTGCAGGCCGCTGCCCTGCCCGGGCACCCAGGACAGCAGCCACACCTCGTAGCCCGGCCCGGTGCGCAGCCGGTGGTACCAGCGGCTGGTCGCGTCGTAGCGGACGAGGTGCTCCCACTGGGAGCGGTCGGCGGCGATGGAGCGGGCGAGGCCGACGAACTCGGCGACGGTGGCCGGGTGCTCGCGCTCCCGCTGGAGCAGGTGCGGGACTTCGAGGATGTCGCCGGCGATCTGGAGGTCGCTGTCGCTGTTCATGGGGTGGGGTGGTTCCTCAGTGAAAGTGGGTCAGAGGGAACGGAAGCCGGGGGACTGGTGGCCCGGCCTTCAGCTGGAGCGGGTGTGGCTCAACAGCTGGAACAGCGACAGCTACAGCGAGCGCGGGCAGCACCGAGGGACCCGGCGGTGCGGGTCGAGGTGAGTGCCGAGTTCGCGAGCATGCCCACTAGGACACCGGGTCACACCTCCGGTGTCAACTCGGCACCCGGTATGTGGGACGAGGTTCACCTCATCCGGTCGTTCACTCAGATGAAAGGTTTGTTCATGGCCTGGCAGGGACACATGGCGTCCATCCGGGCGCACAAACCTCGTTGCGTACTCGTGATCAGACTGTGATCAGATTCGCTTTGACGTGCGTGCCGGAACGAGATCGAACTCCTGGGCGTCCTCCCCTGTAGAGGTCCGTACGGGGTCCGGTGGCAGCGGGGCCTCTCGCGGGCTCCGTCTGCGTGTCAAGGTTTATGCCGATTTGAACACTTTCCGCACGGCCTTGGTTCCGCAGAGTGAATAAGGGGCTCAATAGCAGATCTCGGCTTGACTCGCCCGGAGCAGCACACTTGTAATTTCACTCGTGTCGTTCAGCCGCAATCGGTAACGGCTACATCACGGGGACGCGGATAAGAACAGACGAGGGGCGCACATGACCGAGCTGGTGCAGCAACTGCTGGTCGACGACGCGGACGAGGAACTCGGCTGGCAGGAGCGCGCGCTGTGCGCCCAGACCGACCCCGAGTCCTTCTTCCCCGAGAAGGGCGGCTCGACCCGGGAGGCCAAGAAGGTCTGTCTCTCCTGCGAGGTCCGCTCCGAGTGCCTCGAGTACGCCCTCGCCAACGACGAGCGCTTCGGCATCTGGGGCGGCCTGTCCGAGCGGGAGCGCCGCCGGCTGAAGAAGGCCGCGGTCTGACCGGATCCTGGTTCGTGAACGGCCCGTCGCCAGTGGGTTATCCACAGGCGGCGGGCCGTCTTGCTGCCAGCCGATAGTGTGGGCGCTCGTCCGAGACGCCCCGCGGCCCCCGCCGGTCGCAGGCGTCCACCGCAGTCCACCGAACCGGGGCCCGTACCTCGATGTCCGTGCACAGCCACCCGGCAGCTCATCACGACCCCGCTGCCACAGCCGTGTTTGACCCGGCCCACCCGTCTGCGTTCGACCCGGCCCACCCGCCCGAGTTCCCGCGTCATGTGGTGACCGCGGTCCTCGTCTCCCACGACGGTGCCCGCTGGCTGCCCGACGCGCTCGCCGGGCTGCTCGGCCAGGAGCGCCCCGTCCAGTACGCGATGGGCGCCGACACCGGCAGCGCGGACGCCTCCGCCCAGCTGGTCACCGACGCGCTCGGCGCCGACCGGGTGCTGCACCTCGCCCGCCGTACCGGCTTCGGCCAGGCCGTCGAGGAGTGCGACCGCAGCGCCCCGGTCCTCACCCCGGAGCAGCTGCCGTACCTCAAGCGCCCCAGCGGCTGGGACCCGGTCACGCGCTCCTGGCGCGACGACGCCTACGACATGCCCGAGCTCCCGCACGGCGAGCCGGTGCAGTGGCTGTGGCTGCTGCACGACGACTGCGCCCCGGAGCCCGACGCCCTGGCCCAGCTGCTGCGCGTCGTGGACAACGAGTACGAGCTGGGCCGCGAGGACGTGGCCGTCGTGGGCCCCAAGCTCCGCGGCTGGTACGACCGGCGCCAGCTCCTGGAGGTCGGCGTCTCCATCGCCAACTCCGGCCGCCGCTGGACCGGCCTGGACCGCCGGGAGCAGGACCAGGGCCAGCACGACCACGTCCGGACCGTGCTGTCGGTGTCCACCGCCGGCATGCTCGTCCGCCGCGACGTCTTCGAACAGCTCGGCGGCTTCGACCGGCACCTGCCCCTCATGCGCGACGACCTCGACCTGTGCTGGCGCGCGCACGCCGCTGGCCACCGCGTGCTGATCGCCCCGGAAGCCGTCGTCCGGCACGCCGAGGCGGCCTCCCGGGAGCGCCGCGCCGTCGACTGCGTGGGCCGCACCTCCGCCTCCCCGCACAAGGTCGACAAGGCCGGCGCCGTCTACAGCCTGCTCGTCAACACGCGTACGGCCGTGCTCCCCTGGGTGCTGCTGCGCGTCGTGCTCGGCACCCTGCTGCGCACCGTCGCCTACCTCGTCGGCAAGGTCCCCGGACAGGCCGTCGACGAGATCCGCGGCCTCATGAGCACCCTGCTGCGCCCCGAGCGGATCCTCGCCGGGCGGCGCCGCAGAGGCACCCCCCAGGTCGACAAGGGCGAGCTGCGGCCGCTGTTCCCGCCGCCCGGCGCGACCGTCCGGATGACCGTCGAGCAGGTCGCGGGCAATCTCGTCGGCAGCTCCGACCCCGAGGCCGTCGCCGGTGCCGGACGGCACGGCGGTGCCGTCGAGTCGGGCCCCGGCGGCGACGACGCGGACTTCCTGCAGGTCGAGCAGTTCGCCCGGCTCAAGCGCATCGCGCGCAAGCCCGGCCCGGTGCTCTTCCTCGTCCTGCTGCTCGTCTCCCTGCTCGCCTGCCGTGAACTCCTCGGCGGTGGCGCGCTCGCGGGCGGCTCCCTGCTGCCCGCCCCGGCCGACTCCTCGGCGCTGTGGGCGCGCTACCTGGACGCCTGGCACCCGGTCGGTGCCGGCGGCACCTCCTCCGCGCCGCCGTACGTCGCGCTCGTGGCGATGCTGGCGTCCCTGCTGTTCGGCTCGACCGGCCTCGCCGTCACCGTGCTGCTCGTCTGCTCGGTGCCGCTGGCCGGTGTCGCCGCCTACTTCGCCTCCCGCCCGCTGGTCGAGTCCCGGCTGCTGCGCGCGTGGGCGGCCGTCGTCTACGCCTTCCTGCCCGCCGCCACCGGCGCCCTCGCCGGCGGCCGCCTCGGCACCGCCGTCCTGGCCGTGCTGCTGCCGCTCATCGCGCGCGCGGGCATCGCGGCCAGTGGCCTGTCGAACCCGAGCGGCGCGCGGGGCAGTTGGCGTGCCACCTGGGCGTACGCCCTGCTGCTGACCATCACCACCGCGTTCACCCCGATCGTGTGGCCCGTCGCGCTGATCCTCGGAGTGGGGCTGCTGGCCGTCCGCCGGACGGAGATCACGGCGTACGGGCCGCGGTTCCTCGCCCAGCTCGGCACCCCCCTGCTGGTCCTCGCGCCCTGGTCGCTGTCGCTGCTGCCGTTCGGCTTCTTCCAGCAGGCCGGCCTGGAGTACGGAGCGGGTTCCGCCTCCGCCCTCGACCTGCTCGGCGCGAGCCCCGGCGGCCCCGGCACCGTCAGCGGCCTGATGCTCATCGGCATCGTGCTGGCCGCGCTCGCCGCCCTGCTGCGCTCGGAACGCCAGTCGGGCATCCGCACGGCCTGGGCGGTCGCCCTGGTGGGCTTCGTCTTCGCGGCCCTGTCCAACGGCTCCACCTGGGCCGGCCCCGCGACCCTCGTCTACGGCATCGCCCTCCTGGCGGCAGCCGCGCTCGGAGCCGACGGGGCACGCGCGCGCGTGGCCGAGCAGAGCTTCGGCTGGCGCCAGCCGGTCGCCGTGCTGATCGCCTTCGCCTCGGCCGCGGGCCCGCTGCTCGTCGCCGCCGGCTGGATGATCCGCGGCGCCGACGGTCCCCTGGAGCGGCGCGACCCGACCCAGGTCCCCGCGTTCGTCGCCGAGGAGAGCGGCAGCCGCGACCAGGCCCGCACCCTCGTCCTCGACAGCGACTCCGGCGCCCACGTCGGCTACATGCTCGTGCGCGGCTCCGGCGCCCGCCTCGGCGACGGCGAGGTCGCCGCGGCCGACGGCGAGAACGGCAGGCTCGACAAGGTCGTCGCCAACCTCGTCGCAGGCTCCGGCGCCGACCAGGCCGACCAGCTCGGCGGCTTCGCCGTGCGCTACGTCCTCGTCCACCAGGGCGCGCCCCGCGAGGTCACCCGTGTCCTGGACGCCACGCCCGGCCTGACCCGGCTCAGCCAGCAGAGCGACGGCGCGCTGTGGCGCATCGACCGCGAGGTGGCGCGCGCCGCCATCGTCCCCGCCTCCGGATCCGGCACCCCGCAGCCCGTCGCCGCCGGGCCCGTCGACATCCACACCAGGATCCCGACCGGCGCCGAGGGGCGCGTACTGCGCCTCGCCGACACCGCCGCCGACGGCTGGACCGCCACGCTGGACGGCAAGCCGCTGACCCGCACCACGGTCGACGGCTGGGCTCAGGGCTTCGAACTCCCCGCCACCGGCGGCACGCTGGACGTCACCTACGACGACCCGATCGGCCACACGGCGTGGCTGTGGACGCAGGGCCTGCTCGCCGTCGTCCTCGTGGTGCTCGCCCTGCCCGGCCGGCGCCGCGACGTCGACGACGACATGCCCGAGGAGCCGGTCGTCCCGGCCCAGGCCGTCGCCGGCGAGGGCCGCCGCGCCCGCCGCCTGCGCGCCCAGGCCGAGGCCGAGACCGAGCCCCCGGCCGAAGGGACCCCCGGCCCCGGGGAGTTCCCGCCCCCGCAGCCCGAGCAGCCGCCCGCCGCGGTGCCGCAGCAGCACAATTACGGCCAGTGGGACGGGGCCGGCCACCCCGGCGGCGGCGAATACGCGGGGTACGGCGACCAGTACCAGGGTGCCGCGTACCCGGCGGACGCGTACGGCGGGCCGTACCAGGCGGATCCGTACCAGGGCGGCCAGTACGACCCGTACGCGTACGGCGGCTCGCCCCAGGCTCCGCAGTACGACCAGGCGGGCTACGACCAGGCCTACCACCAGGGCTACGGCACGCCGTACGACCCGGCGCAGGAGCAGCACCACCCCCACGGCACGGGCAGTGAGCGTCCCGACGGGAGCCAGCAGTGAACCGCACCACCCTGTCCCTCATCGCCGGTGTGACCGCGCTCGCCGCCGTCACCGGCTTCGCCGCGCTGTCCGCCCCGGACACCCCGGGCGCGGACGCCACCGCCAAGGCGGCCGCCCAACTGCCCGTGGAGCGCACGAGCCTGCTGTGCCCGGCGCCCAGTACGTCCGACCTCGCCGAGACGTCGTACACGTCCTTCACGCCCGTCACGAAGGGCACGGAGAGCGGCGGCAAGGCCGAACTCCGGGCGGCGGCCGAGGGCAAGTCCGGGAAGCCCGTGCTCACCCCCAAGGAGCCCGGCAAGCCGGTCACCGGGGACAGCTCGGGTGCCGAGGCCCCCGCGCTCGTCGGGACCGCCGACGGCAGGTTCGCGCCCGGCTGGACCGTCCAGCAGACCACCGAGGTCGCCGCCGGGACCGGACGCGGCCTCCAGGGCGTCAACTGCACGGCACCGGACACGAGTTTCTGGTTCCCCGGAGCCAGCACGGCGGCCGACCGCACCGACTACGTCCACCTGACGAACCCCGACGACTCGGCCGCCGTGGTCGACCTCGAGCTCTACGGCAAGGACGGCACCCTGCAGTCCCCGGTGGGGGAGGGCATCACCGTCCAGCCGCACTCCAGCGAGCCGGTCCTGCTCTCCACGCTCACGGAGGAGGAGCAGACCAACCTCACCGTGCACGTCAACGTCCGCAGCGGACGCGTCGGCGCCTCCGTGCAGGCCCTGGACGACAAGCTCGGCGGCGACTGGCTGGCCGCGTCCACGGACCCGTCGGGCAGCCTGGTGCTGCCCGGCATCCCCAAGGACGCCACCTCCGTGCGCCTGGTCGCCTTCACCCCCGGCGACGAGGACGCGGACCTGAAGGTGCGCCTCGCCTCCCCCTCCGGGCTGATCACCCCGGCCGGGCACGAGACGGTGCACGTCAAGGGCGGCATGACGACCGCCGTCGACCTGGGCGACGTCACACGCGGCGAGGCGGGCTCCCTGGTGCTGACGCCGACGGACCGGTCCGTACCGGTCGTGGCGGCCCTGCGGGTCGTACGGGGCAAGGGCGACAAGCAGGAGACGGCGTTCATCCCGGCCGCCCGCCCGGTCGGCACGCGCGCGACGTCCGCGGACAACAACGCCAAGGGCAGCACCCTGTCCCTGACCGCACCCGGCCGCTCCGCCACGGTCAAGGTCACCGCCTCGGCGGGCAGCGAGGGCGGCACCCCGGCATCGAAGACGTACACGATCAAGGCCGGCACCACCCAGGACATCGAGCCCCCGGCCCCCGGCGGCCTCAAGGGCACCTACGCCCTCACGGTCGAGCCGGTCTCCGGCGGCCCGGTCTACGGCGCCCGCACCCTGACGGCGAACGAGAGCGGCGTCCCCGCCTTCACGGTCCAGACCCTCCCCGACGACCGGGGCACGGTGGCGGTACCGGAGGCGGACGAGGACCTGTCGGTGCTGCAGAAGTAGCAAGCGCGGGGGAGGGGACGCGGGGCCGGCCTCACAGGACTCAGCCCTGCTCCTCGCCGTACCGCGGATCCACCGTCTCCGGCGTCAGCCCCAGCAGCTCGGCGACCTGCTCGACGACGACCTCGTGCACCAGCGCCGCCCGCTCGTCGCGCCCCTTGGTGCGGATCTCCACCGGCCGCCGGTAGACCACCACGCGCGCGGGGTGCCCCTCGCGCGCGCTGATCGTGCCGCCGAGCGGAACCGCCTCCTCGTTCCACGCCTCGCCGGGCCCGTCGAGCCGCGGCACCTCCAGCACCAGGAAGTCGATGTCGGCGAGCTGCGGCCAGCGCCGCTCCAGGCGCTCCACGGAGTCCTGCACCAGATCGGCGAACGCCTCCGCGCGGCTCGCGGCGAGCGGCACCTGCGGCGGTGCGATCGGGCCGCGCATGCCCCGGCCGTGGCGATCACGACGTCGGGGCCCGGGGGCGGCGGCACGGGGCGTTACGGGCTTCTCCATCACTGCTGAAGGGTAGTCCCCGCCACGCGCGTGTGCCCGGCACCGCGCGGCCGTACGGACGGCTTCCGGCCGACCCGCACGGCATGTCGTTACATGACCATTCTGGCCAAGGTTGGGCTTGATTCCGTATCCCTACGAGACCGGCGAGGTCACGGCAATTGAGGATTTTGTGACGACTCTTGACCGCTCACAGGCGTGTCCGACCCTCCGGGCGACCGCGTCCTGGCAGGTCAGCCGGGTGTGCCGACAGGGGCCTGTGGGGCGTTTCACAACGCGACACGGTGGAGTGACCTGGTGGAGAGTCGTCGCGGCCCGCTCAAGAGTGCGGTACCGTCCAACATCGTGAGCCCTGTACGTCGCTGTTCGCGCACCGCCTGCGGCCGTCCCGCCGTCGCGACGCTGACGTACGTCTACGCCGACTCGACCGCGGTCCTCGGCCCGCTCGCCACCTACGCCGAACCCCACTGTTACGACCTGTGCGCCGAGCACTCCGAGCGCCTCACCGCCCCGCGCGGCTGGGAGGTCGTCCGGCTCCTCGACGGCTCGGCCCCGGCCCGCCCCAGCGGGGACGACCTGGAAGCCCTTGCGAACGCCGTGCGGGAGGCGGCCCGCCCCCAGGAGCGGGCGGCCGGGGCCGGTGGCGCGGGGCGTGCGGCCGACCCGATGGAGGTCGCGCGGCGGGGTCATCTGCGGGTTCTGCGGTCCCCCGACAACTGAGCCCTCCGTTCGGCTGCCGTCTCGCGCGCACCCATTGACGCGAGCTTGGCGCGGACATGACCATTCCGTTTGAAGGTTCGAGAAATCGCTTTCGCATGACGGAAACCGGGGAGGCGCCCGTTGTACGTCCAGGAACTGGAACCCGTCGCCGGCTCGCTGGGCGTGTCCGCCCTCGTGGCCGCCCTGCCCCTCGTGATCGTCCTGGTCCTGCTCGGCGGCGTCCGCCTCAAGGCACATCTGGCAGGCCTGATCGGCCTCCTCGCCGCCGTGCTCGTCGCCTGGCTCGCGTACGGCATGCCCCTCGGCCAGACCCTCTCCAGCGCCGCCCAGGGCGCCGTCTTCGGCCTCTTCCCCATCCTGTGGATCGTCGTCAACGCCCTGTGGGTGTACCGGATGACCGTCCGCACCCGGCACTTCGACATCCTGCGCCGGTCCTTCGGGCGGCTCTCCGACGACCCGCGCATCCAGGCACTCGTCATCGCCTTCTGCTTCGGGGCGTTGCTGGAGGCACTCGCCGGTTTCGGGGCGCCCGTAGCGATCAGCGCGGTCATGCTGGTCGCCCTCGGCTTCGACCCGGTGCGCGCCGCCGTCGTCGCCCTGGTCGCCAACACCGCGCCCGTGGCCTTCGGCGCTATGGGCACCCCGGTCGTCACCCTCGCCCAGGTCACCGGACTGCCCCTGGACTCCGTGGCGTCCGTGGTGGGCCGTCAGACGCCGCTGCTGGCCCTCGTGGTGCCGCTGGTCCTGGTCTGGCTCGTGGACGGCCGCCGCGGGCTGCGCGAGACCTGGGTGCCCGCCCTGGCGTGCGGAGTCGCCTTCGCCGTCGCCCAGTTCGCCGCCTCCAACTACGTCTCCGCCCAACTCGCCGACATCGGCGCCGCCCTGGCCGGCGCGGGCGCCCTGGCCGCCGTACCGCACGCGCGCGTGCCCGCCGCCGAGTCCGTACGCGCCTCCGTGCTGACCGGCGCCCGCAGCGAGGAACTCGACGAGGAGGACCCGCCCCGCGAGATCCTGCGCGCCTACGCCCCCTACGCGCTGATCGTCGTGATCTTCTCCGTCGCGCAGATACCGGCCGTCAAGGACTGGCTGGCCAAGACCACCCAGACCTACGACTGGCCCTTCCTGAACGTGGCCGGGCCGGACGGCGACCCGGTCAGCGGCAACGTCTTCACCTGGCCGATCGTGTCGACCGGCGGCACGCTGGTGCTCCTCGCCGGCATCTGCACCGCCGCCGTCATCGGCGTCCACGCGCGCGTGGCGGTCAGGGAGTGGCTCGCGACGGTCCACGAACTGCGCTTCGCGATCCTGACCGTGACCTCCGTACTGGCGCTCGCCTACGTCATGAACCTCTCCGGCCAGGCGGCGACCATCGGCCACTTCGTCGCGGCGGCCGGAGCCGGACTGGCGTTCCTCTCACCCGTCCTCGGCTGGTTCGGCGTCGCCGTCACCGGCTCCGACACCTCCGCCAACGCCCTCTTCGGCGCCCTCCAGGTGACCGCCGCCCGCGAGTCGGGACTCTCCCCCGACCTGCTGGCCGCCGCCAACAGCTCCGGCGGCGTCCTCGGCAAGATGATCTCCCCGCAGAACCTCACCATCGCCTGCGCGGCCGTCGGCCTCGCGGGCCGGGAGGGCGACCTGCTGCGCAAGGTACTGCCCTGGAGCCTGGGCCTGCTGCTGGTCATGTGCCTGATCGTCGTAGGCCAGAGCACACCGGTCCTGGGCTGGATGCTGCCCTGACGCCCGGGGCGACGTCCGGGCCCCGCACGGCGGCCGCACAGCGCGCTGTCAGCGGGGCCGGGTAGTTTGGGCCGACCGACAGTACTTTTTCAGGGAAGGTTGGCCGTGGCTGCTGATCTGTCGCAGGTCGTGAAGGCGTACGACGTACGCGGGGTCGTCCCGGACCAGTGGGACGAGTCCCTGGCCGAGCTCTTCGGGGCGGCCTTCGTCCGGGTCACCGGTGCGAGCGCCATCGCGACCGGGCACGACATGCGGCCCTCCTCGCCGGGCCTGTCGCGTGCCTTCGCGCGCGGGGCCGCCGCACAGGGCGCCGACGTCACGGAGATCGGCCTCTGCTCGACGGACCAGCTGTACTACGCCTCGGGCGCGCTGAACCTGCCCGGCGCCATGTTCACCGCCTCCCACAACCCGGCGCGGTACAACGGCATCAAGCTGTGCCGCGCGGGCGCCGCCCCGGTCGGCCAGGACACCGGCCTCGCGGAGATCCGCGAACTCGTCGAGGGCTGGAGCGAGTCGGGCGCCCCGGAGCCGGCCGCGACGACGGGCACGATCACCGGCCGCGACACGTTGCCGGACTACGCGGCGCACCTGCTCTCGCTGGTCGACCTGGCCTCCGTCCGCCCCCTGAAGGCCGTCGTCGACGCGGGCAACGGCATGGGCGGCCACACGGTCCCCGAGGTCTTCGCCGGCCTGCCGGTGACCCTGGTGCCGATGTACTTCGAGCTCGACGGCACCTTCCCCAACCACGAGGCCAACCCCCTCGACCCGGCCAACCTCGTCGATCTGCGCAAGCGCGTCCGCGAGGAGGGCGCCGACCTCGGCCTCGCCTTCGACGGCGACGCCGACCGCTGCTTCGTGATCGACGAGCGCGGCGAGCCGGTCTCCCCGTCCGCGATCACCGCGCTGGTCGCCTCCCGCGAGCTCGCCAAGCACGGCGGCAAGGGCGTGATCATCCACAACCTGATCACGTCCTGGTCCGTCCCCGAGGTCGTCAAGGAGAACGGCGGCGACCCCGTCCGCACCCGCGTCGGCCACTCCTTCATCAAGGCGGAGATGGCCCGGTCCGGCGCGATCTTCGGCGGCGAGCACTCCGCGCACTACTACTTCCGCGACTTCTGGAACGCCGACACGGGCATGCTGGCCGCCCTCCACGTCCTCGCGGCCCTCGGCGGCCAGGCAGGCCCCCTCTCCGCCCTCGTCGCCCAGTACGACCGCTACGCGGGCTCCGGCGAGATCAACTCCACGGTCACCGACCAGACGGCCCGCCTCGCCGCGATCCGCTCCGCGTACGAGAACCGCGACGGCGTCGAACTGGACGAACTCGACGGCCTCACGGTCTCCGCCGCCGACTGGTGGTTCAACGTCCGCCCCTCCAACACGGAGCCGCTGCTGCGCCTGAACGCGGAGGCGAGGGACCCGGAGACGATGGCCCGGGTGCGGGACGAGGCGCTGGCGATCATCAGAGGCTGACCGGACCGCGAGCCCGGCTCGATCCCCTCCGCCCCACCCTCACCGGCGGTACCCTGACCAGGCACATCCGCACCGCCCCGACCCCTGGAAGAGAAGCCATATGCCCCTCGAATCCGGTCTCCTGGACATCCTCGCCTGCCCGGCCTGCCACGCCCCGCTCAAGGAGCAGGACACCGAACTGATCTGCACCGACCAGAGCTGCGCCCTGGCCTACCCCGTCCGCGACGGCATCCCCGTCCTCCTGGTCGACGAGGCCCGCCGCCCCGCGTAGGACACCTGGGCGCATACGCCCATGTGAGCCCCCGGTGCGCATGACCCACGGCACAACGGGCACCGAGGCAGGACGACACCCCCAATAACGGACCCCGGCGATCGGAGGCTGCCGCCCCATGCTCGACGAATCGCTGCTCGACTCCCCAGAGGGCCTCGCGGAGGCCGACCACCGAGGCCTGCTCCGCGGCGCCGCGGAAGCCGGCGCCCGAGTCCGCACGGCCGCCCGCCACGCCGCCGAGGCAGGCATCAACGACCTCAAGCCCGACGGCCGCCCCCGCGGCGTCCTCATCGCCGGCCCGGGCGCCGCCGCCACCCACGCGGCCGACCTCCTCGGCACACTCGCCGGCGCCGGCAGCCCGGTCACCCGCCTCGCCCCCACCGGCGTCGCCCCCGCCGCGGGCGCCCTGCGCTGGGAACTGCCCGGCTGGGTCGGCTCCGTGGACCTCCTGCTGATCACCACCCCGGACGGCACCGAACCGGGCCTGTCCCTCCTCGCCGAGCAGGCCTACCGCCGCGGTTGCACCGTCGTCGCCGTAGCCCCCAGCAGGTCCCCGCTCGC
This sequence comes from Streptomyces sp. CRCS-T-1, assembly GCF_024442335.1. Lineage (NCBI taxonomy): Bacteria > Bacillati > Actinomycetota > Actinomycetes > Kitasatosporales > Streptomycetaceae > Streptomyces > Streptomyces sp. CRCS-T-1. The sequence continues at coordinate 5,027,100 of NZ_CP101651.1, forward strand.
CGACGCCGTGAACGGCTCGCACGGCCTGTTCGTCCCCATGGCGACCGCCCCCTACGACCAGGACGAGCCCTTCGCCGCGTCCGCCCCCGGCGTCCTGTGGGCCCTGCTCACCCCGCTCCTCGCGCTCCTGGACCGCGCGGGCGTGCTCACCGCCCCGCCGGACGCCCTAGGCAAGGTCGCCGACCGCCTCGACCGCATCGCCGAACGCTGCGGCCCCGCCATCGCGACCTACAGCAACGCCGCCAAGACCCTGGCCGCCGAACTCGCCGACGCCCTCCCCATCGTCTGGACCGAGGGCGTCTCCGCCGGACCGGCGGGCCGCCGTTTCGCCGCCGCCCTCGCCGAACTGTCCGGCACCCCCGCGGTCGTCGCCGAACTCCCCGAGGCCCTCGCCGCGCACAGCGCCCTGCTCGCGGGCCCGCTGGCCGCCAGCGCCGACCCCGACGACTTCTTCCGCGACCGCGTCGAGGAAGCCCCCGCCCTCCACGCGCGCGTGGTGCTGCTCCGCGACCGCCCCATCGGCGGCCTCACCGCCGCCCCCGGCGCCCGCGACCTGGCCCTCAGCCACGACACCCCGATCAGCGAACTGGAACCGGAGGCGGGCGACGAGCTGGAGACCCTCGCCGAACTGATCGCCATCACGGATTTCGCCGCCGTTTACCTGGCGCTCGCTTCGAGGGCCTGATCATGCCCGGGACACCCTGACGCCCACGCGGCAGCAGCCCGGGAGCAGCAGGCGTACGTACGCACTCACAGGACCAGAGAGATCCCCATGGACCGCCTCGACAACACCATCCGCCCCTACGCCTGGGGTTCCCCGACCGCCATCCCGAATCTGCTCGGCGTCGAACCGACCGGCGAGCCGCAGGCGGAGATGTGGATGGGGGCCCACCCGGGCGCCCCCTCCCGCACCGGCCGGGGCACACTCGTCGAGGTCGTCGACGCCGCCCCCGAGAAGGAACTGGGACCGGACGCCGTCGCCAAGTTCGGCCCCCGTCTGCCCTTCCTCCTCAAGATCCTCGCCGCCGGAGCCCCGCTCTCCCTCCAGGTCCACCCCGACCTGGCGCAGGCGAAGGAGGGCTACGCGGACGAGGAGCGCCGAGGCATCCCCGTGGACGCCCCGCACCGCAACTACAAGGACGCCAACCACAAGCCCGAACTGATCTGCGCGCTCACCGAGTTCGACGGCCTGTGTGGCTTCCGCGACCCGCTCGAGGCCGCCGGCCTGCTCGACGACCTCGGCGTCGACTCCCTCAAGCCGTACGTCGACCTGCTGCACGCCCACCCCGAGGACGCGGCCCTGCGCGAGGTCCTCACGGCGATCCTCACCGCCGACCCCGACGAGATGTCCCGCACGGTCGAGGAAGCGGCCGCCGCCTGCGACCGCCTCGGCGGCGCCTACGCCCCCTACGCCGACATCGCCCACCACTACCCGGGCGACCCCGGCGTGATCGCCGCGATGCTGCTCAACCACGTCCGGCTCCAGCCCGGCGAGGCCCTCTACCTCGGCGCCGGCGTCCCGCACGCCTACCTCCAGGGCCTCGGCGTGGAGATCATGGCCAACTCCGACAACGTCCTGCGCTGCGGCCTCACCCCCAAGCACGTCGACGTCCCCGAACTGCTGCGCATCGTCCACTTCCGCGCCGGCGACCCCGGCGTCCTGCGCCCCGAGGCCTCCCCGGACGGCGAGGAGGTCTACGAGACCCCGATCGACGAGTTCCGCCTCTCCCGCTACGTCCTGCCCGAGGCCGGTGCCACCCACGACCTCACCCGCCCGACCCCGCAGATCCTGCTCTGCACGGCCGGCTCCCTCCGGGCGGGCGAACACGACCTCACCCCGGGCCGGTCCGTCTTCGTCGCCGCCGGCGAAAAGGCCGAAGTGTCCGGAACCGGCACATTCTTCCGGGCCACGGTCATCGCCTGATCTCCCTACGACGGTGACCTGGCGCACCGCTGCCGGAGCGGGCTGCAACAATGGCCCACCGTCAAGCACGGGCAATGCCGAGGGCGACGCACCAAGGCGAGCGCCCGGGCCCTGGAACGGCGTACGAAGGGACAACGCGAACATATGAGCGCGTCAGGCGGCACCAAGGCGATCGTGGCGGCACTGGCCGCGAACCTCGCGATCGCGGTAGCGAAGTTCGTGGCGTTCCTCTTCAGCGGCTCGTCCTCGATGCTCGCCGAGTCCGTGCACTCGCTCGCCGACTCCGGCAACCAGGCACTCCTCCTCCTCGGCGGCAAGAAGGCGAAGCGCGAGGCCACCCCGCAACACCCCTTCGGCTACGGCCGCGAGCGCTACATCTACGCCTTCCTCGTCTCGATCGTCCTCTTCTCGGTCGGCGGCATGTTCGCCCTCTACGAGGGCTACGAGAAGATCAAGCACCCGCACGAGCTGACGAACTGGTACTGGCCGGTCGGCGTCCTGGTCTTCGCAATCATCGCCGAGACCTTCTCCTTCCGGACCGCCATCAAGGAGTCCAACGTCCTGCGCGGGCGCAAGTCCTGGAAGGAGTTCGTCCGCCACGCCAAGGCCCCCGAGCTCCCGGTCGTCCTCCTGGAGGACCTCGGCGCCCTCGTCGGCCTGATCCTCGCCCTCGGCGGCGTCGGCCTCGCCCTGCTCACCGGCGAGAGCGTCTGGGACGGCATCGGCACCCTCTGCATCGGCATCCTGCTCATCCTGATCGCCCTGGTCCTCGCCGCCGAGACCAAGTCCCTGCTGCTCGGCGAGGCCGCCGGCGCCGAGGAGACGCAGAAGATCGAGAAGGCGCTCGTCGACGGCGACACCGTCACCGGCATCATCCACATGCGCACGCTCCACCTCGGCCCCGAGGAGCTGCTCGTCGCCGCCAAGATCACCGTCCAGCACGACGACACGGCCACCGAGATCGCCGCCGCGATCAACGCCGCCGAGTCCCGCATCCGCGAGGCCGTCCCGATCGCCCGCGTGATCTACCTCGAGCCGGACATCTACAGCGAGACCGAAGCCGCCAAGGGCCCGGACCCCGAGGCATCGCCCGGGGGACCGACGCCGAGCGAAGCCGGGCACTGACGTCCCGCAGTAGCACCGCCCGAAATACGCGGAGGGCCCGCCGAACCGATCGGCGGGCCCTCCGCGCTTTCCTCCTAGCCGACCTCGCTCAGCACCCCGAGGAGAGCCGCTTCGTCCGACGCGGCCAGCAACCGCTCCCGGAACCCGGCGTCCATCAACTTCCGCGACAGCAGCGCCAGAATCCGCAGATGCTCGTCACCCGCCGCCGCCTCCGGTACGGCGATCATGAACACCAGCCTCGCCTTCGTACCGTCCAGCGAGCCCCACTCGACGCCCTGCGCGGACCGCGCGAAACCGACGACCGGCTCCGTCACCGCATCCGTCTTGGCATGCGGAATCGCGATCTCCTCACCGAGCCCGGTCGTGCCCTGCTCCTCCCGCCGCAGCGCACACGCCACCAGCTCGTCCAGGTCCGCGACCTTGCCGGTACGCGCCAGCAGCTCCGCCATCTCCCGGACGGCGGCCTCCTTGTCACCGGCGTCGAGGCTGACCTTGACGGTCCGGTCGGTGAGGTAACCGGAGAGAACCTCGACGGAGGTGTCACCCGCGCCGGACGGCTCGGCCACCGCCGCTCCATCCGCCACGGCAACGGCGGCCGTCACCGGCGCACGTACGGTCGCCTGCTCCACGACAGCACCGCCACTGCCACCGGGCACTCCGGCCGGCACGGGCTCAAGCCCGGTTGCCCCCGCACCAAAGCCCGCCTCCCCGCGCCGCTTGCGCTCACCCAGGTCGACGAGGACCACCGTCGTCAGCGCGGTGACGACCGAGCCGATCACCACGGCCACGAAGAACATCGGCACCCCGCTCACCGCACCCAGCACGGCCACGATCGGCCCACCGTGCGGCACCGCGTCCTCGACCCCGGCGACCCCGGCGATCGCACCGGCGACCGCGCCGCCCAGCATGTTGGCGGGGATGACCTGCGCGGGCCGCGCCGCCGCGAACGGGATCGCGCCCTCCGAGATGCCGAAGCAGCCCATGAACAGCGAGGCGAGCCCCGTCTCCCGCTCCTGCTCGGTGTACAGCCGCTTCCGTATCAGCGTGGCCAGACCCTGCCCCAGCGGCATGACCGGGATCGCGGCCGCGCACATGCCCATGACCGTCTGGTTGCCGGTCGCGATGAGCCCGGCCCCGAACAGGAACGCCGTCTTGTTGACCGGCCCGCCCATGTCGAACGCGATCATGAGCCCCAGAATCGCGCCGAGCAGGATCGCGCTGGTCCCGGTCATCCCGCCGAGCCAGTCGGTCAGGTGCTCGAACACCCAGGAGATCGGCTTGCCGATGACGTAGATGAAGAACAGCCCCAGAGCCGTCGTCGCCACGATCGGGATCACGATGATCGGCATGATCGGCTGGGCGAACTTCGGGACCTTGACCTTCTTGATCCACACCACCAGATACCCGGCGAGGAACCCGGTCACGATCGCCCCGATGAACCCGGCGCCCGCCTTGGAGTCGTACAGCTCACCGGTGTTGGCTATCCAGCCGCCGATCATGCCGGGCACCAGCGCGGGCCGGTCCCCGATGGCATACGCGATATAGCCGGACAGGATCGGCACCATCAGCGTGAAGCCGATGACACCGATGTTGTTCACGTCCATCCAGAAGGAGTCCTTCGGGATGACCAGACCGCCCGACGGGTCGGCGTGCCCGCCGAGCGACAGCGAGATCGCGATCAGCAGCCCGCCGACCACGACGAACGGGATCATGTAACTGACCCCGTTCATCAGCGCCTTGTACTCGAGGCTCCGCTCCTTGCCGCCACCGCTCGCGGGAGCCGTGGGGGAGCCCCCTTCCGCGTGCACGGGCGCCGACAGCACCCGCTCGATGAGCTGCTCCGGGTGACGAATGCCCTCCGCCACCCCGACAGTCAGGACCCGCTTCCCCGCGAAACGGCTCAGGTCCACGTCCTTGTCCGCGGCGACGATGATGCCGTCGGCGTGCTTGACATCGTTGTCGTCGAGGACGTTTTCAGCCCCGATGGATCCCTGCGTCTCCACCTTCATCTCGATGCCGCGACTCTCGGCGGCCTGCGCGAGCTTCTCAGCCGCCATGTACGTGTGGGCGATGCCGGTCGGGCACGCGGTCACCGCGAGCAGCCTCAACCGCTGCCGCTCACCATCGCCGCCGCCCGTGGGGGGAGGGCCGGCCGGACTGGTCACATCGATCTCCTAACGCCTTTGTCATGCGGAATCGCCGTCCCGGACGCCCCGCAAGATCGATCAGTTGTTCAGATCTCCCGGGCATCCTGCACCACCCCGCCGCAGACTCAAAGGCCAAAAGATCCCTGATAGTTCCGCTTTGTCGCCTCCTGTCGACCCTTCGTTGGTGTCCTGTTATCGCTCCCGCCCCTCGCCCGCGCACCCACCGTCCGGCCCGACCCTCTCGATGGCGCGATCTGTTCGGACGCGGACTGGGGACGGCCCGGCCTCGCGGTGTAGCTTGGGACGGAGCCAGACGTCGCTGCTGATGGCGGTCGGGCGGTCCCACCGCGGACCGGCCGAGGGAGAGAGGGCCTCCGACGGACTGCGCTGCGTGTACGCGGGCATGCCAGTGTCCTCCTCGGGCACCCCTGTGTCCGCCGCCGCGCAGACCAGCCGTATACACCTCGACCCAACCCCGAGGAGCAGCTCGCAATGACGACTGTCGACAACCGACAGGACTTCAAGGTCGCCGACCTCTCCCTGGCCGACTTCGGCCGCAAGGAGATCACCCTCGCCGAGCACGAGATGCCGGGCCTGATGGCGATCCGAAAGGAATACGCCGAGGCCCAGCCCCTCGCCGGCGCCCGCGTCACCGGCTCCCTGCACATGACCGTGCAGACCGCCGTACTCATCGAGACCCTGGTCGCCCTGGGCGCGCAGGTCCGCTGGGCCTCCTGCAACATCTTCTCCACCCAGGACCACGCCGCGGCCGCCATCGCCGTCGGCCCGAACGGCACGCCCGACAACCCGCAGGGCGTCCCGGTCTTCGCCTGGAAGGGCGAGACCCTGGAGGAGTACTGGTGGTGCACGGAGCAGGCGCTGACCTGGCCGGACACCCCCACCGGCGGCCCGAACATGATCCTCGACGACGGCGGTGACGCCACCCTCCTCGTCCACAAGGGCGTCGAGTACGAGAAGGACGGCAAGGTCCCCGCCGTCGACACCGCCGAGAACGACGAGCACCGCGTCATCCTCGAACTCCTCAACCGCACCATCACCGACGGCTCCCAGAAGTGGACCCAGCTCGCCTCGGAGATCCGCGGTGTCACCGAGGAGACCACGACCGGCGTCCACCGCCTGTACGAGATGCAGCGCGACGGCAACCTCCTGTTCCCGGCGATCAACGTCAACGACGCCGTCACCAAGTCGAAGTTCGACAACAAGTACGGCTGCCGCCACTCGCTCGTCGACGGCATCAACCGCGCCACCGACGTCCTCATCGGCGGCAAGACCGCGGTCGTCTTCGGCTACGGCGACGTGGGCAAGGGCTGCGCGGAGTCCCTGCGCGGCCAGGGCGCCCGCGTGATCATCACCGAGATCGACCCGATCTGCGCGCTCCAGGCGGCGATGGACGGCTACCAGGTCACGACCCTCGACGAGGTCGTCGACAAGGCCGACATCTTCGTCACCACGACCGGCAACAAGGACATCATCATGGCCTCGGACATGGCCAAGATGAAGCACCAGGCGATCGTCGGCAACATCGGCCACTTCGACAACGAGATCGACATGGCCGGCCTCGCCAAGATCCCCGGCATCGTCAAGGACGAGGTCAAGCCGCAGGTCCACACCTGGCAGTTCCCCGACGGCAAGGTGCTCATCGTCCTCTCCGAGGGCCGCCTGCTGAACCTGGGCAACGCCACCGGCCACCCGTCGTTCGTGATGTCCAACTCCTTCGCGGACCAGACCCTGGCCCAGATCGAGCTGTTCACCAAGCCCGACGAGTACCCGACCGGCGTCTACGTGCTGCCCAAGCACCTCGACGAGAAGGTCGCCCGCCTCCACCTCGACTCGCTCGGCGTGAAGCTGACCACGCTCCGCCCCGAGCAGGCCGAGTACATCGGCGTCCAGGTCGAGGGCCCGTTCAAGCCGGACCACTACCGCTACTGAGCCGCGCAGCCCGGCAGCAGGTCCTTCGAGGCAGGCCCCCGCACCCCCGTGCCGGGGGCCTGCCCCTTTTCCGGACCGGCGACCGGACCGGCCGGCCCGTCAAGCCCCAGGACGACCCCCATGCCCCGCGGCCGCTATTCGCTCCATGATCCGCACGATCACACCCCCCTCGCAGAAGAACACTTCCACTGCGCCACCGGCCCCTCCGGCTGGCGCTACGTCTCCCAGCTGACCACCCCCTCGGGCGATCACCACGGCTCCGTCGACCTCACCCTCGACGAACTCGGCCGCCCCATCCGCCTCGAACTCCACGCCTCCGCCTGGCAAGTCCGCGGCGCCGCCCTCGACGGCGTCACCTGGGTCCGCACCGACCCCACCGGGACCGAGGCCACCGAAGGCAATGTGCGCGCCCACGCCTTCACCGGCACCTCCCCGGCATTCCTCGTCGCCACCGCCTGTCTCCTGCGCCTCACCCCCTCCGCAGCCGCCACCCGCGTACGCCTCGTCGCCTTCACGGACCCGGTGCTCGCCCCGCGCACCGTGGATCAGTCGTGGTCCTTGCTGAAGAGAGAAGCACACGCCACTGACAACGGCCCCCTGACGGTGGACGAATACCAGGTCACAGCCCTGGACACGGGCGAACAGCACGCCGTGCACATCGCGGGCGACGTGGTGCTCGCGGCCCCCGGCATCGAGCTCGAGGACCTCGAATCACCGCCGTCGACCTTCACCTGACCCGACGGCCGCAGCGGAGCGGGCAGCCCCGCTCCCACTAAGCCGGCGGCACGAACCCGCTACCGGGCCGGTCACCCGCCGGCCGACCCCCACCATGCGACTCGGCCGCCGCACCAGGCGCCGCGACGGGCGGCAGGTCCGCAGCCGGAGGCCCGTACGCGGCGGCCGGAGCTCCGTACACGGCCGGAGCCCCATCCGACGCCGGAGCGGGAGCCGAAGCCGAACCGCTCCCGAAGGCCCGCCGGGACTCCCGCGCCTGCCGCTCCTGCACGACCGCCGCCAGATACGCCGCCGCCGGAACCCCCTGCGGCACCGGCGCCCCCGTACGCTCCGCGAGATCCGCCGCCAGCCGCTCCGCCATCGACGAACCCACCTGCGGATCCAGCTGCTGCATACGCGTCAGGTACTGACGGACCGCGAGCCACAACCCGTCGGGCACCGCGGACAGATCGAGCCCCGAGAACCGTCCCGCCAGCCAGGGCGGGGGAGGCGGCACAAAGCCGGTCCGCGTGACCGGAATCCGCTCCCGTACGACAAGGGTCCCCGCGAACACATCTCCCAGCCGCCGCCCGCGCGCCGACACGAACGAGGCGATACAGGCGACGATCCCGAAGGTCATGAGGATCTCGATCACCGCGATCAAGCCCCTCACCAGGGCATGCCGGAACCGGATCGGACCTCCGTCGTCCCGCACCACACGCAGCCCGCACGCCAGCTTCCCGAGCGACCGCCCGTGACTGAGCGTCTCCACCGCGATCGGCGCACCCACCAGCACGAGAACGAACGTCGCGATCGACAGCGCCGTCTGCGCCGCCTCGTCCAGTGAGGCCGTGGACGTCACCAGCACGATGGTCACCGCGACATAGAGGGCCATCGCCGCCACAAGATCGAGCAGCACGGCCAGCGCCCTGCTGGGCAGCCTCGCGGGGCGCAGCTCCAACGCCACAGCCTCGCCCGTCACCAGCTCACTCACGCCCGCCGTCCTTCCCCTGCCCTGCCCCTGTAAGGGCCAGTCTGCCAAGCTGAGGGCGCATCGCGTCGCAGTACGACAAGCTGATCCACGACGAGTCGCCGACGAACAGCCGAGGAGCAGGCATACCGATGGACCTCGACGTCTTCGTCTCCGCCCACCGAGCGGAGTGGGACCGCCTCGAAGCCCTGCTGCGTCGCCAGCGCCGCCTCAACGGCGCCGAAGCCGACGAACTCGTCACCCTCTACCAGCGCACCGCCACGCACCTCTCTCTGATTCAGTCCAGCGCCCCCGACCCCCAGCTCACCGGCCGGCTCAGTCAACTGGTGGCACGCGCGCGTAGTGCCGTCACAGGCACCCGACGCGCCTCCTGGCGCGACGTCACCCGCTTCCTCGCCCACGGCTTCCCCGCCGCGGTCTACAAGTCACGCCACTGGTGGGTACCCACGGCGCTCCTGTCCACGGCCGTGGCGGCGCTCCTGGGCTGGTGGATCGGCACCCACCCCGAAGTACAGGCCTCGATCGCGGCCCCCAGCGAACTACGCGAGCTCACCCGCCCCGGCGGCCAGTACGAGACCTACTACTCCAGCCACCCGGCCGCCAGCTTCGCGGCCCAGGTCTGGACGAACAACGCCTGGGCCGCTGCCCTGTGCCTGATCCTCGGGGTCTTCCTGGGGCTCCCGGTCATCTGGATCCTCTTCCAGAACATGCTCAACCTCGGCATCGGCTTCGGCCTGATGTCCTCGGCCGGCCGCCTCGACACCTTCCTCGGCCTGGTCCTCCCGCACGGCCTTCTCGAACTGACCGCCGTCTTCGTGGCCGCGGGCACCGGCCTGCGCCTCGGCTGGACCCTCATCGACCCGGGCCCCCGCACACGACGCACGGCTCTGGCGGAAGAGGGCCGAGCCGCCATCGGCATGGCCATCGGCCTCGCCCTGGTCCTCTTCGTCTCCGGCGCCATCGAAGGCTTCGTCACCCCGTCCGGCCTCCCCACCTGGGCACGCATCACCATCGGAGTCGCCGCCGAACTGGCCTTCCTCGCCTACGTCTACGTCCTGGGCGGTCGCGCCGCCCGCGCCGGAGACACCGGTGACGTCGAGGCAGCAGAGCGCAGCGCCACCGTTCCGACAGCGGCCTGAACGTCCTCACGGCCGCCGGATGTGCGACCACGTCCGTTCAGCTGCTAGTCTCCTCTTCGCCCCACGGGAGTCGTTGACACGGCAAGCGCGGGGAGGTAGATTCGAACAGTTGCCTACAGAGGGGTTCCACCCCAGAGGGCAACGGTGAACATCTAGCTGCTTCTTGAAACGCTGATTTCATTGAAGCCACTCCCGATGAATCGGAAATGAGCGGCCGGTCAGTACGGCCCGAAACTTCTGATAAAGTCGGAACCGCCGGAAAGGGAAACGCGGAAGCGGGAACCTGGAAAGCACCGAGGAAATCGGATCGGAAAGATCTGATAGAGTCGGAAACGCAAGACCGAAGGGAAGCGCCCGGAGGAAAGCCCGAGAGGGTGAGTACAAAGGAAGCGACCGTTCCTTGAGAACTCAACAGCGTGCCAAAAGTCAACGCCAGATATGTTGATACCCCGTCTCCAGCATTCGCTGGGACGAGGTTCCTTTGAAAAAACACAGCGAGGACGCTGTGAACGGTCGGGCCTATTCCGCCTGACTGTTCCGCTCTCGTGGTGTCGACCGGATTACCGGTACACATTCACGGAGAGTTTGATCCTGGCTCAGGACGAACGCTGGCGGCGTGCTTAACACATGCAAGTCGAACGATGAAGCCCTTCGGGGTGGATTAGTGGCGAACGGGTGAGTAACACGTGGGCAATCTGCCCTTCACTCTGGGACAAGCCCTGGAAACGGGGTCTAATACCGGATAACACCTCCACTCTCCTGAGTGGAGGTTAAAAGCTCCGGCGGTGAAGGATGAGCCCGCGGCCTATCAGCTTGTTGGTGAGGTAATGGCTCACCAAGGCGACGACGGGTAGCCGGCCTGAGAGGGCGACCGGCCACACTGGGACTGAGACACGGCCCAGACTCCTACGGGAGGCAGCAGTGGGGAATATTGCACAATGGGCGAAAGCCTGATGCAGCGACGCCGCGTGAGGGATGACGGCCTTCGGGTTGTAAACCTCTTTCAGCAGGGAAGAAGCGAAAGTGACGGTACCTGCAGAAGAAGCGCCGGCTAACTACGTGCCAGCAGCCGCGGTAATACGTAGGGCGCGAGCGTTGTCCGGAATTATTGGGCGTAAAGAGCTCGTAGGCGGCTTGTCACGTCGGTTGTGAAAGCCCGGGGCTTAACCCCGGGTCTGCAGTCGATACGGGCAGGCTAGAGTTCGGTAGGGGAGATCGGAATTCCTGGTGTAGCGGTGAAATGCGCAGATATCAGGAGGAACACCGGTGGCGAAGGCGGATCTCTGGGCCGATACTGACGCTGAGGAGCGAAAGCGTGGGGAGCGAACAGGATTAGATACCCTGGTAGTCCACGCCGTAAACGGTGGGCACTAGGTGTGGGCAACATTCCACGTTGTCCGTGCCGCAGCTAACGCATTAAGTGCCCCGCCTGGGGAGTACGGCCGCAAGGCTAAAACTCAAAGGAATTGACGGGGGCCCGCACAAGCGGCGGAGCATGTGGCTTAATTCGACGCAACGCGAAGAACCTTACCAAGGCTTGACATACACCGGAAACGTCTGGAGACAGGCGCCCCCTTGTGGTCGGTGTACAGGTGGTGCATGGCTGTCGTCAGCTCGTGTCGTGAGATGTTGGGTTAAGTCCCGCAACGAGCGCAACCCTTGTCCCGTGTTGCCAGCAGGCCCTTGTGGTGCTGGGGACTCACGGGAGACCGCCGGGGTCAACTCGGAGGAAGGTGGGGACGACGTCAAGTCATCATGCCCCTTATGTCTTGGGCTGCACACGTGCTACAATGGCCGGTACAATGAGCTGCGATACCGCGAGGTGGAGCGAATCTCAAAAAGCCGGTCTCAGTTCGGATTGGGGTCTGCAACTCGACCCCATGAAGTCGGAGTCGCTAGTAATCGCAGATCAGCATTGCTGCGGTGAATACGTTCCCGGGCCTTGTACACACCGCCCGTCACGTCACGAAAGTCGGTAACACCCGAAGCCGGTGGCCCAACCCCTTGTGGGAGGGAGCTGTCGAAGGTGGGACTGGCGATTGGGACGAAGTCGTAACAAGGTAGCCGTACCGGAAGGTGCGGCTGGATCACCTCCTTTCTAAGGAGCACTTCTTACCGACCCCCTCCGGGGGTGAGGTCAGAGGCCAGTACATCAGCGAACGTCTGATGCTGGTTGCTCATGGGTGGAACGTTGACTATTCGGCCGGATTCTCGGGTCGGAGGCTGCTAGTACTGCTCCCTTTGGGGGCGTGGAACGCTGATCTTCGGACGGGAGCCGGCCGGGCACGCTGTTGGGTGTCTGAGGGAACGAAATTTCCTCAGTCGCCGGCCCCAGTGAACTCACCTGGTAAGGGTGGGGTGATGGGTGGCTGGTCGTTGTTTGAGAACTGCACAGTGGACGCGAGCATCTGTGGCCAAGTTTTTAAGGGCGCACGGTGGATGCCTTGGCACCAGGAACCGATGAAGGACGTGGGAGGCCACGATAGTCCCCGGGGAGTCGTCAACCAGGCTTTGATCCGGGGGTTTCCGAATGGGGAAACCCGGCAGTCGTCATGGGCTGTCACCCGCTGCTGAACACATAGGCAGTGTGGAGGGAACGCGGGGAAGTGAAACATCTCAGTACCCGCAGGAAGAGAAAACAACCGTGATTCCGGGAGTAGTGGCGAGCGAAACCGGATGAGGCCAAACCGTATGCGTGTGAGACCCGGCAGGGGTTGCGTATACGGGGTTGTGGGATCTCTCTTTCACAGTCTGCCGGCTGTGAGACGAGTCAGAAACCGTTGATGTAGGCGAAGGACATGCGAAAGGTCCGGCGTAGAGGGTAAGACCCCCGTAGTCGAAACGTCAGCGGCTCGTTTGAGAGACACCCAAGTAGCACGGGGCCCGAGAAATCCCGTGTGAATCTGGCGGGACCACCCGCTAAGCCTAAATATTCCCTGGTGACCGATAGCGGATAGTACCGTGAGGGAATGGTGAAAAGTACCGCGGGAGCGGAGTGAAATAGTACCTGAAACCGTGTGCCTACAAGCCGTGGGAGCGTCGGATATGTGCTTGCACATATCTCGTGACTGCGTGCCTTTTGAAGAATGAGCCTGCGAGTTTGCGGTGTGTTGCGAGGTTAACCCGGGTGGGGAAGCCGTAGCGAAAGCGAGTCCGAACAGGGCGATTCAGTAGCACGCTCAAGACCCGAAGCGGAGTGATCTAGCCATGGGCAGGTTGAAGCGGAGGTAAGACTTCGTGGAGGACCGAACCCACCAGGGTTGAAAACCTGGGGGATGACCTGTGGTTAGGGGTGAAAGGCCAATCAAACTCCGTGATAGCTGGTTCTCCCCGAAATGCATTTAGGTGCAGCGTCGTGTGTTTCTTGCCGGAGGTAGAGCACTGGATAGGCGATGGGCCCTACCGGGTTACTGACCTTAGCCAAACTCCGAATGCCGGTAAGTGAGAGCGCGGCAGTGAGACTGTGGGGGATAAGCTCCATGGTCGAGAGGGAAACAGCCCAGAGCATCGACTAAGGCCCCTAAGCGTACGCTAAGTGGGAAAGGATGTGGAGTCGCAGAGACAACCAGGAGGTTGGCTTAGAAGCAGCCACCCTTGAAAGAGTGCGTAATAGCTCACTGGTCTAGTGATTCCGCGCCGACAATGTAGCGGGGCTCAAGCGTACCGCCGAAGTCGTGTCATTGCAGCAATAAGCCCCAACGGGTGCTGTGATGGGTAGGGGAGCGTCGTCTGCCGGGTGAAGCAGCCGCGTAAGCGAGTTGTGGACGGTTGACGAGTGAGAATGCAGGCATGAGTAGCGATTCACACGTGAGAAACGTGTGCGCCGATTGACTAAGGGTTCCTGGGTCAAGCTGATCTGCCCAGGGTAAGTCGGGACCTAAGGCGAGGCCGACAGGCGTAGTCGATGGATAACCGGTTGATATTCCGGTACCCGCTGTGAAGCGTCAAACATCGAATCCAGTGATGCTAAGCCCGTGAAGCCGTTCCGGACCCTTCGGGGAAAGGAAAGTGGTGGAGCCGGTGACCCAAGTTGGTAGTAGGTGAGTGATGGGGTGACGCAGGAAGGTAGTCCATCCCGGGCGGTGGTTGTCCCGGGGTAAGGGTGTAGGCCGTGCGATAGGTAAATCCGTCGCACTTGTGGCTGAGACCTGATGCCGAGCCGATTGTGGTGAAGTGGATGATCCTATGCTGTCGAGAAAAGCCTCTAGCGAGTTTCATGGCGGCCCGTACCCTAAACCGACTCAGGTGGTCAGGTAGAGAATACCGAGGCGTTCGGGTGAACTATGGTTAAGGAACTCGGCAAAATGCCCCCGTAACTTCGGGAGAAGGGGGGCCACATCCGGTGATGAGCTTTGCGCTCTGAGCTGGGGGTGGCCGCAGAGACCAGCGAGAAGCGACTGTTTACTAAAAACACAGGTCCGTGCGAAGCCGTAAGGCGATGTATACGGACTGACGCCTGCCCGGTGCTGGAACGTTAAGGGGACCGGTTAGTCACTCTTCGGGGTGGCGAAGCTGAGAACTTAAGCGCCAGTAAACGGCGGTGGTAACTATAACCATCCTAAGGTAGCGAAATTCCTTGTCGGGTAAGTTCCGACCTGCACGAATGGCGTAACGACTTCTCGACTGTCTCAACCATAGGCCCGGTGAAATTGCACTACGAGTAAAGATGCTCGTTTCGCGCAGCAGGACGGAAAGACCCCGGGACCTTTACTACAGTTTGATATTGGTGTTCGGTTCGGCTTGTGTAGGATAGCTGGGAGACTTTGAAACTCGCACGCCAGTGTGGATGGAGTCGTCGTTGAAATACCAGTCTGGTCGTGCTGGATGTCTAACCTGGGTCCGTGATCCGGATCAGGGACAGTGTCTGATGGGTAGTTTAACTGGGGCGGTTGCCTCCTAAAGAGTAACGGAGGCGCCCAAAGGTTCCCTCAGCCTGGTTGGCAATCAGGTGTTGAGTGTAAGTGCACAAGGGAGCTTGACTGTGAGACCGACGGGTCGAGCAGGGACGAAAGTCGGGACTAGTGATCCGGCGGTGGCTTGTGGAAGCGCCGTCGCTCAACGGATAAAAGGTACCCCGGGGATAACAGGCTGATCTTCCCCAAGAGTCCATATCGACGGGATGGTTTGGCACCTCGATGTCGGCTCGTCGCATCCTGGGGCTGGAGTCGGTCCCAAGGGTTGGGCTGTTCGCCCATTAAAGCGGTACGCGAGCTGGGTTTAGAACGTCGTGAGACAGTTCGGTCCCTATCCGCTGTGCGCGTAGGAATATTGAGAAGGGCTGTCCCTAGTACGAGAGGACCGGGACGGACGAACCTCTGGTGTGCCAGTTGTTCTGCCAAGGGCATGGCTGGTTGGCTACGTTCGGGAGGGATAACCGCTGAAAGCATCTAAGCGGGAAGCCTGCTTCGAGATGAGTATTCCCACCTCCTTGAGAGGGTAAGGCTCCCAGTAGACGACTGGGTTGATAGGCCGGATATGGAAGCACGGTAACGTGTGGAGTTGACCGGTACTAATAGGCCGAGGGCTTGTCCTCAGTTGCTCGCGTCCACTGTGTTGGTTCTGAAACCACGAACAGCCCCATGCCAGGTCACGGTATGGTGCGGCAGTTTACAGTTTCATAGTGTTTCGGTGGTTTTAGCGTTAGGGAAACGCCCGGTTACATTCCGAACCCGGAAGCTAAGCCTTTCAGCGCCGATGGTACTGCAGGGGGGACCCTGTGGGAGAGTAGGACGCCGCCGAACAATCATTCAAGGAAACCCCCGTATCTTCGGATACGGGGGTTTTCTGCGTTTCAGGGCCCGCGAGGGGCCGTGAATGTCATAGGCGGCCGGCCGCCTTCAACGCCAAGTACGCATCCGCCAGTGCCGGCGCCAGGTCGTCGGGGGTCGCGTCCACGACGGTGACGCCGTGACGGCGGAGTTGTTCTGCTGTGCGGTGGCGTTCGGACTGGGCCTGGGCTGCTGCGGCGGCCTCGTAGACGGCGTCGGTGTTTCCGCGCGCTTTGGCCATTTCGGTGATGTGCGGGTCGGCCACCGATGCCAGTAGGACCGTGTGGCGCTGGGTGAGCTGAGGGAGGACCGGGAGCAGGCCTTCTTCGATGGGGGCCCTGTCCAGGGTGGTGAGCAGCACGATCAGGGAGCGGCGGGGTGATGTACGGAGGGCTGTGGCCGTGAGGCCTCGGGCGTCCGTTTCGACGAGCTCCGGCTCGAGTGTGGCCATCGCGTTGACCAGGGAGGGGAGGACGTCGCCTGCGGTGCGGCCCTGGACGAGGGCGCGGACCCTGCGGTCGTAGGCGAGGAGGTCGACGCGGTCGCCGGCTCGGGATGCGAGGGCACCTAGCAGGAGGGCCGCGTCCATGGAGGCGTCGAGGCGGGGTGCGTCGCCCACGCGGCCTGCCGAGGTCCGGCCGGTGTCGAGGACCAGGAGGATGTGGCGGTCGCGTTCGGGGCGCCAGGTGCGTACGGCGACCGCGGACTGGCGGGCTGTGGCGCGCCAGTCGATGGAGCGGGTGTCGTCGCCGGGGACGTACTCGCGGAGGCTGTCGAACTCGGTGCCCTCGCCGCGGGTGAGCACGCTGGTGCGGCCGTCCAGTTCGCGGAGGCGGGCCAGCTTTGAGGGCAGGTGCTTGCGGCTGGTGAACGGGGGCAGGACGCGAACCGTCCAAGTGGCCTTGTGGGTGCCCTGGCGGGAGAAGAGGCCGAGGGGGCCGTAGGAGCGGATGGTGACCCGGTCGGCTTGGCGGTCGCCTCGGCGGGTGGGGCGCAGGCGGGTCGTCACGCGCCGGCGTTCGCCTGCCGGGACGGTGAGGCGGTGGCGGGAGGCCGTCGTCTCCGTGCCCGGCTGCCAGGTGCTGGGGGGCCAGGCGTCGCGCAGGTGGGCGCGGAGGGGGCGGCGGGACGGGTTGGTGATCGTGAGGGTCACGTCCGCGGTGTCGCCCAGGCGTACCGAGGTGTCGCCGGAGCGGGTCAGGCCCAGGCGTCGTACGGGGGCGGCGAGTGCGAAGTCGCAGGCGCAGGCCAGGGCCAAGGGGGCGTTGACCGCCAGGATGCCCGTCCAGCCGGGTTCCCAGATGCCTACGGGGAGGGAGCCCAGGGCTGCGAGGAGGGCGGTGCGTCCGGTGAGTGCCATCAGCGGGGGACGGGGACGTGGCTGAGGATGGCGTTGATGACGGAGTCGGCCGTCACGCCTTCCATTTCGGCCTCCGGGCGGAGTTGTACGCGGTGGCGGAGGGTGGGGAGGGCCAAGGCCTTCACATCGTCCGGGATGACGTAGTCGCGGCCTGTCAGCCAGGCCCAGGCGCGGGCGGTGGCGAGGAGGGCCGTGGCGCCTCGGGGGGAGACGCCGAGGGTGAGGGACGGCGACTCGCGGGTGGCGCGGCAGATGTCGACGACGTAGCCGGTGATCTCCGGGGAGACGGTCGTCTTGGCGACCGCCGCGCGGGCTGCCTCCAGGTCGGCGGGGCCCGCTACGGGACGTAGGCCGGCGGCGTGGAGGTCGCGTGGGTTGAAGCCCTCGGCGTGGCGGGTGAGGACGTCGATCTCGTCCTGGCGGGAAGGGAGGGGGATGGTGAGTTTGAGGAGGAAGCGGTCCAGCTGGGCTTCCGGGAGGGGGTAGGTGCCTTCGTACTCGACCGGGTTCTGGGTCGCTGCGACCAGGAACGGGTCGGGGAGGGGGCGGGGGGTGCCGTCGACGGTGACCTGGCGTTCCTCCATGGCTTCCAGGAGGGACGACTGGGTCTTGGGAGGCGTGCGGTTGATCTCGTCCGCGAGGAGGAGGTTGGTGAAGACCGGGCCGGGCTGGAAGGAGAACTCGGCGCTGCGGGTGTCGTAGACCAGGGAGCCGGTCACGTCGCTCGGCATCAGGTCGGGGGTGAACTGGACGCGCTTGGTGTCGAGTTCGAGGGTCGCGGCGAGGGCGCGGACCAGGAGGGTCTTGGCGACGCCGGGGACTCCTTCGAGGAGGACGTGGCCGCGGCAGAGCAGGGCGACGACGAGGCCGGTCACGGCGGGGTCCTGGCCGACCACGGCCTTGGCGATCTCGGCGCGCAGGGACTCCAGGGCGGCTCGGGCGGTGCCCGGGTCCCCGGTCTGCCCGGCGTTGTCAGTGGTCGGGTCCATCATGGACGGCGTACCTCTCTTTCGAGGGCGTCGAGTCGGTCGGCGAGTGCGATGAGTGCTGCGTCGGTGCTGGGCGCTGGGCCGAAGAGAAGGGTGTGCAGGTCCTGGCCGTCGCCGTGGAGGTGGGCGGACAGGGCGGGGAGCAGGGCCTCGGGCGTGTGCGCCTGGGTGACGGGGACGCCGGTGAGGGGGGCGAGGCGGGTGCGGGTCGTGGAGCGAAGAGCGTTTGCCGCGCGGTCGCGGGCGTCGGCCTTGCGGTAGAGGCGGGCGCGGCCTTCGGCGGTTTCGGAGGCGCGGATCGCGACGGGGAGTTTTTCGGGCACGAGGGGGCCGAGTCGGCGTGCCCTCCAGAGGGCGGCCAGGGCTGCGGCGATGAAGAGTTGCAGGGTGCCCCAGAGCCAGCCCGAGGGGAGCAGGTCGAAGAAGCCGCGTTCGTCGTCGGTGCCGGCGGCGGAGGTGTCGGAGAGCGAGGGGAGGTACCAGACCAGATGGGGGCGGGAGCCGAGGAGCTGGAGGGCGAGCGAGGCGTTGCCCTGATGGTCGAGGCGGTCGTTGAGGAGGATGTCGGGTGCGCCGAGGGCGACGGTGTCGCCGTTTCCGGTCGGGGCCGGGATGCGCAGCAGGGTGGCCAGGCGCTCGCTGGGGTAGCACTGGTCGGCGTCGAGGTGGGTGGTGGTGTAGCGGACGCCGCCGGTGTCTGCGGTGCCCGCGCGCCGGGCGGCGGGCAGGTCGCAGTCGGGTGCGAGCGTCGAGTCGAGGCTGGTGGCGGGGTCGGCGGTGACGCCGGGGGCGAGCCGTTCGACGGAGGCGCTGCCGGAGGCGACCAGGACGGTGCGGCCGCCGGAGTCGGCGAACGAGTCGTGCAGGCGGGACTGCTGACTTCGGGTCAGGAGGTCGGGGGCGGCGACCAGGAGGGTCGTGTCCGGGCCGGATGCGGCGGTCGCCTCGTCCAGGGTGGTCACCACGCGGGTGTCCACGCCCCGGTCGGCGAGGAGTTCGGCGACGGCGCGGCTGCCGCCCGGGTCGGCGGAGCGCGGGTCGAGTTCACCATGGCGGGCGTCGGAGCGGATCACGGCGATGGCGATGGCTCCCGCGACGAGGAGCACGAGGGCGAGCGCGATACCGCGTGTGCGGGTCCACACCTGGCGGGCGGTGGGCGAGGCCGAGGTGGACGGGAGCGTGGCCTCGGTGGTCATTCGGCGGCTCCCTGGCGAGTGTGGGGGGCCGTGCTCTGGGCGCTGCTGGTGGCGAGCTGGGGCTTGGTGCGGTCCAGGTCGCGGTCGAGTTCGGCGATGCGGTGGTACGACTGCTCGGTCGCCGAGCGGCCTCCGTATGTCACGTCGTCGAAGTCGCGGGCGGCGGCGCGCAGTCGGTCGGTGTGGGCGGGCAGGGCCCGGCCGGCTTCGGCGGCGGCCTCGTCCGCGGTGCGGCCGGGGCGGACGTCGAGGAGGGCGCGTTCCTCCAGGGCGCGGACGAGGGCCCGCATGCGTTCCTGGACGGCCTGGTTCCAGTGGCCCTGGGCGGCGTGTGCCTCGGCGGCCGCGCGGTGGTCGGCGGCGCTGCGGGGGCGGTCGTCGAACAGGGTGGCGGAGGAGGTGGGTTGGCGGCGCGGGGTGCCCAGGCGCCACCACAGGGCGCCCAGGACCGCGAGGACGGCCAGGATGATGACGACCAGGCCGAGTGTGCCGCCGGGTGTCGCGGACGAGGCGGCGTTGAACAGTTCGTCCAGCCAGTCCCAGAAGGCGTCGAGGGCGCGCTGGAACAGGCTGGGGTCGTTCTCGTGGTACATCCGCTTGGACAGCTCGCGTCGGGCCGCCTCGCGCGCGGGGTCGCGTGGGGTGGTGAGGGGCGGCTCGTCGGTGGAGCGCGCCGACGACAGTAGGGAGCTGTCGCCGGCGTGCAGCAGTATCCGTATGGCGGTGCGTGGTAGTGCCGTTGTGAGAGGTTCCCCCGCCCAGCTCACCGCATCAGCTCCCCGGGGTGGTGCCGGGGGCGTTGGGGCCGTAGCCCTGGACGCCTGCGGCGCGGGCCAGTTCGAGGTCGAGGGCCTCGCGGCGGATGCGCTGGTCGATGTAAAGCAGCACGGTGACGCCGGCCGTGATCGGGAAGGTGATCATGGAGCCGATCACCGCGCCGATGCCGCTGACCATGAGGAAGGTCCAGCCGAGACCGGAGCTGCCGCTGTTGAGCCAGCCGGTGATGCCGTCGCCGCTGAGGGCCGCGGCGAGGAAGGTGAACGGGATGACGATGATCGAGGCGACGACGTTCGCGATGATCGTGGCGAGCAGCTGGATGCCGAAGATCCGCCACCAGGTGCCCTGGACGAGCTTCGTGGAGCGGCTCATGGCCTTCTTGATGCCCTGCTTCTCCAGCATCAGGGCGGGCGAGGCCAGGGAGAAGCGGATCATCAGCCAGAGGGCGACGACGCCGGCGCCGATGACGCCCAGGACGGTGAGGGCGACGCCCGGCCCGGTGCTTCCGGAGGCGGTGATGAGGATGCCGGGCAGGGTGCCGGCGGTGACGATGCCGGCGGTGATGAGCAGCAGCAGGCAGATGAGGCCGAACAGTTTGAGGATCTGAGGGCGGGCGTCCCGCCAGGCCTCGCCGATGGTCACTGGCTTGCCGAGTACGGCGCGGCTGGTGACGGTGGTGAGCAGTGCGGTCGCGATGACGGTGCCGACCAGGGAAATCACGAAGACGACGGTGGAGTTGAGCAGGGCGTCGCTCATGGCGCGGCTCAGCTCGCTGAGGGTGGCGCTGGGGTCGTTGAGGGCCTGGGTGCTGGAGTCGTCGAGGACGAGGCCCTGGAACAGGACGACGATGATCTCGGTGAGGACCGCGACGGTCAGGGAGATGCCGAGGACGGTGCGCCAGTAGGTGCGCATGGTCGAGACGGCGCCGTCGAGGATCTCGCCCACGCCGAGGGGGCGCAGCGGGATGATGCCGGGCTTGGCGGCGGGCGGGGGGCCGCCCCAGCCGCTTCCCCAGCCGCCGTAGGGCCCGGGGGGTCCGTAGCCGCCGGGGCCTGCGGGGCCGTGTCCGGCCGGGCCGTGGCCGCCGGGGGGCTGGGTGCCCCAACCCGGGCCGGCCGGCGGGGGCGGGGGAGCCTGGCCGGGGACGGTGGGGCCGCTGGGGGCGGACCACTGGGCGGGTGGCGGCTGGTCCTTGGACCACTGCGGGCCGGGGCCCTGCGGGGCCTGGCCCGCTTGGCCGGGCTGGTCCGCGGGCTGCGCGGGGACGGGGCGGTCGGTGGGCTCGGCAGCGCCGGACGGGTCCGGCTGCTGCCCGTCGGACGGGGCGGATCCGGGCGAGGCCCAGCCCGGAGTGTCGTTCATCGTCGCTCCTTCACGGTGCCCGTCCGCGGTCGCGGCGGCAGGTTGGCAGCCATCGTGCCATGGGGTGGTCTTGGAATGACCGGCCGCGGTATGGGCTGCGTACCTTCAATTGTCCGCTCGATACGGGGCAGACTGACCGCATGGCTGATCAGTACGCGCACAGCGGCGAGGACAAGCGGCCGACCGAGATCCCCGCGATCCGTTGGGAGGAGCCACCGGAAGGACCCGTTCTGGTCCTTCTCGACCAGACGAGGCTGCCGGCCGAGGAGGTCGAACTGGTCTGTACGGACGCGTCCGCGCTGGTGGAGGCGATCCGCTCGCTCGCCGTGCGCGGGGCGCCGCTGCTCGGTATCGCGGGGGCGTACGGTGTCGCGCTCGCGGCCGTGCGGGGCTTCGACGTGGACGAGGCGGCGGCCTCGCTGGCGAGTGCCCGGCCGACCGCGGTGAATCTGGCGCTCGGTGTGCGCCGGGCGCACTCGGCCCATGAGGCTGCGCTCGCCAAGGGCGGCGATGTCCGGCAGGCGGCCTCGGCGGCGCTGGCCGCGGCGCGGCAGTTGCACCGGGAGGACGCCGAGGCCAGTGCGCGGATGGCCGAGCAGGGGCTGGCGCTGCTGGACGAGCTGCTGCCCGGTGGCGGGCACCGGGTCCTCACCCACTGCAACACCGGTTCGCTGGTGTCGGGCGGGGAGGGGACGGCGTTCGCGGTGGCGCTCGCGGCGCATCGGACGGGCCGGCTGCGGCGGCTGTGGGTGGACGAGACGCGTCCGTTGCTGCAGGGCGCTCGCCTGACGGCGTACGAGGCGGCGCGTGCCGGGATGGCGTACACGCTGCTCACCGACAACGCGGCGGGGTCGCTGTTCGCCGCCGGCGAGGTGGACGCGGTGCTGATCGGGGCGGACCGCATCACGGCGGACGGGTCGGTGGCGAACAAGGTGGGGAGCTATCCGCTGGCGGTGCTGGCGCGGTACCACCATGTGCCGTTCATCGTGGTGGCGCCGGTGACGACGGTGGATCTGGAGACCGCGGAAGGGGCGTCCATCGAGGTCGAGCAGCGTCCCGGGCACGAGGTGACCGAGCTGGTGGCGCCGCAGGTGCCGGTGGCCGGTGCGGCGGAGGCGGGGGGCGGCATTCCGGTGGCGCCGCTGGGGACGCAGGCGTACAACCCGGCGTTCGACGTGACCCCGGCCGAGCTGGTGACGGCGATCGTGACGGAGGAGGGTGTGGTGTCGCCGGTGACGGCCGAGGCGCTCGCCGAGGTGTGTGCGCGGTCGCGCAGGGTGACGGCGGGCTGAGCCGGACGGCTTTCGGGGTGGGTGCGGGGAGGGCGGGCTCCGGAGGTCCTGTCCCTTGCCCGTGGGCCGAGCGCCCGGTCAGCGGGTGTCGTGGAGATCAATAACGGGTGGGCGAGGGCAGACAGTAGCGCTTGCTGCGACTATGGTCACTGGCCGGTGACCTACCTCACCACTGCCTTCGCCACCGTTATGAGAATGGGATGATGTCGTTTATGAAGGGACGAGTCCTTGTCGTCGACGACGACACCGCACTGGCCGAGATGCTCGGCATCGTGCTGCGTGGTGAGGGTTTTGAGCCGTCTTTCGTTGCCGACGGTGACAAGGCGCTGGCCGCTTTCCGTGAGGCCAAGCCCGATCTGGTGCTGCTGGACCTGATGCTGCCCGGTCGGGACGGCATCGAGGTGTGCCGTCTGATCAGGGCGGAGTCCGGGGTGCCGATCGTGATGCTCACGGCGAAGAGCGACACGGTCGATGTCGTGGTGGGCCTGGAGTCGGGCGCCGACGACTACATCGTGAAGCCGTTCAAGCCGAAGGAGCTCGTCGCCCGGATCCGGGCGCGGCTGCGGAGGTCGGAGGAGCCCGCTCCGGAGCAGCTCGCCATCGGTGACCTGGTCATCGACGTGGCCGGGCACTCCGTGAAGCGGGACGGGCAGTCGATCGCGCTGACGCCGCTGGAGTTCGACCTGCTGGTCGCGCTCGCGCGCAAGCCGTGGCAGGTGTTCACGCGCGAGGTGCTGCTGGAGCAGGTGTGGGGCTACCGGCACGCGGCGGACACGCGGCTGGTCAATGTGCATGTGCAGCGGCTGCGCTCCAAGGTCGAGAAGGACCCGGAGAAGCCGGAGATCGTGGTGACCGTCCGTGGCGTCGGATACAAGGCAGGACCGAGCTGACATGTCCGGCGACAGTGCCGCTTCGGCGCCCGGACGGTCCGGGGCCCGCCCGGGGCGGCCTGTCGGGCGGAAAAAAGCGGGTTCCCGCTGGGGACGGTTCCTGGAGAGCGGGCTGCTGCTCCAGGGCGGGGTTCAGGGCAGCCCGGTCATCCGCCTGTTCATGCGGTGGGTGCGCCGGCCGCTGCTGCCCGTCATGCGGCTGTGGCGGCGCAACATCCAGCTCAAGGTCGTCGTCACGACGCTGCTGATGTCGCTGGGCGTGGTGCTGCTGCTGGGCTTCGTCGTCATCGGGCAGGTGCGCAACGGCCTGCTGGACGCCAAGGTGAAGGCGTCCCAGAGCCAGGCCACCGGCGGGTTCGCCGTGGCCAAGCAGCGGGCCGACGAGGCGGCGAGCGGGACCGGCGACGATGTCGCCACGGCGGACGGCCGTCCCGCGCAGAACGTCATCCAGTGGATGAGTGATCTGGTGTCCTCGCTGTCCAGTGGCGGGCAGGGCGCCTTTGACGTGGTCACGCTTCCGGCTTCCGACGCCGACGGGGCCGGTGGGCGCGGTCCGCGTGCCTCCGGTGAGGTGGACTGGAGCAAGAGTGTGCCCGCGGCGCTGCGGGAGCGGATCGGCAGCAGTACGGCGGCCGCGCAGAGCTACAGCCGCGTCATCTACAACAACGACACCAAGGACTCCCAGCCCGCCCTGGTCATCGGCAAGCAGGTCAACGACCCCAACGGCGACCCGTACCAGCTCTACTACCTCTTCCCGCTCACCCAGGAGGAGAAGTCGCTGAGCCTGGTCAAGGGGACGCTGGCGACGGCCGGGCTGTTCGTCGTGGTGCTGCTCGGGGCCATCGCCTGGCTGGTGGTGCGCCAGGTCGTCACGCCGGTGCGGATGGCGGCGGGGATCGCCGAGCGGCTGTCGGCCGGCCGGCTTCAGGAACGTATGAAGGTCACCGGCGAGGACGACATCGCGCGGCTCGGCGAGGCCTTCAACAAGATGGCCCAGAACCTTCAGCTGAAGATCAGCCAGCTGGAGGACCTGTCGCGCATGCAGCGCCGGTTCGTGTCGGACGTGTCGCACGAGCTGCGTACGCCGCTGACGACCGTACGGATGGCGGCGGACGTCATCCATGAGGCGCGGGAGGACTTCGACCCGATCACCGCGCGGTCGGCGGAGTTGCTCGCCGACCAGCTGGACCGGTTCGAGTCGCTGCTCGCGGACCTGCTGGAGATCAGCCGGTTCGACGCGGGTGCCGCTGCGCTGGAGGCGGAGCCGATAGACCTCAGGGACGTCGTGCGGCGGGTGGTCAGCGGGGCCGAGCCGCTCGCGGAGCGCAAGGGCACGCGGATCCGGGTCTCCGGCGACCAGCAGCCCGTCGTCGCTGAGGCCGACGCCCGGCGCGTGGAGCGCGTGCTGCGCAACCTCGTCGTGAACGCCGTCGAGCACGGTGAGGGCAGGGACGTCGTCGTCAAGCTCGCCGCGGCGGGCGGCGCGGTCGCCGTCGCGGTGCGGGACTACGGGGTCGGGCTGAAGCCGGGCGAGGCGACCCGGGTGTTCAGCCGCTTCTGGCGGGCCGACCCGGCACGCGCGCGTACCACGGGTGGTACGGGTCTGGGGCTGTCCATCGCCCTGGAGGACGCGCGGCTGCACGGCGGCTGGCTGCAGGCGTGGGGCGAGCCGGGCGGCGGGTCGCAGTTCCGGCTGACGCTGCCCAGGACCGCTGACGAGCCGCTGCGGGGCTCACCGATACCGCTGGAGCCCAAGGACTCACGGCGCAACCGGGGGCTCGACGACGCGGGTCTGCCGTGCGGCGGCGGGGACGGCGAGAAGCGGGCGACCGTACCGGCGCAGCCGGCGGGCGGTCCGGTGCCGCCGGGGTCGGCGCGGAACCCGATACCGCCGAGGGCGGCCTCCGTGGCCCCCACGGCCGATCCGACGGCGCTTCCCGGCAACGGGGCGCGCGTGGTGCCGCGGCCCGCCTCGGGGACGCGGCGGCCGGACGATCCGGTGGCAGGGGAGCAGTCGGCCCGCGGTGAGGGCCAGGGCCCTGCGGGCACGGCCGGTGGCGGCTGTGTGAGTGGTACGGCGGGGGCGGGCGCCCGGGACGAGGGTGCTGGTGCTTCGGCGGCCGGGACGGCTCGTGACGAGGATGCTGGTGATTCGGCCGAAGCGGCTCGGGACCAGGGCGCGGGCGATTCGGCCGGAGCTGCTCGGGACGGGGCCGGCAGTGGCCCTGCGGGGAAGTCGCGGGGGCCGGTCGTGGGGCGGCCGCGGGACAAGGACAACGGCTCCGCGGGCTCGGGCAGGGAAGCCGAGCCGGGAGACGTGGACAGGCAAGGGGAGGCATCTCGTGGGCGCTGACCGCGAGGGGCGCGGTCGGCGTACGCCCGCGCGCGTGATGGCGTACGCCGCCGGTGGCGTGCTGGTGCTGGCGGGGTGCGCCTCGATGCCGGACAGCGGGGATCTGCGGGGCGTGGAGTCCACGCCGCGCCAGGACAGCCAGGTGCGGGTGTTCGCCGTGCCGCCGGGGGAGGACGCGCCGCCCTCGGAGATCGTGCAGGGCTTCCTGGAGGCGCTCACCAGCGACGATCCGCACTACAAGACCGCGCGCCAGTACCTGACCGGTGAGGCCGCGAAGACCTGGCGGCCGGAGCTGTCCACCACGGTGCTCACGGACGGGCCGGGCGCCAAGGCCGAGGGCGCGGGCGGCCGGGAGGACACCGGCGAGATCTCTTACACGCTGACCGGCACCAAGGTGGCCACCGTGGACGCGCAGCAGTCGTACGCGCCGGCGACCGGGGCCTACGGCAGGACCGTGCACCTGACGCAGGACAAGAAGAGCCGGCAGTGGCGGATCGACGTGCTGCCCCAGGGCGTCCTGATGGGTCAGTCGGACTTCCAGCGCAACTACATGTCCGTCAACAAGTACTACTTCGCCTCCAACACCATGGCGGCCGGGGCGAACACGCAGCCCACGGCGGTCGCCGACCCCGTCTACGTCCGCCGCCGCGTGGACCCCATGACGCAGATGGTGCGCTCCGTGCTCAACGGGCCCACGCGGTGGCTCGGGCCCGTGGTCAGGTCGAGCGTTCCCACCGGTACGGCGCTGGCGAAGGACGCCGGGGCGCTGACGCCCGACGAGCGGAACAAGCTGACCGTCCCGCTCAACGACAAGGCCGCGGGCATCGGCACCAACAGGTGCCAGGAGATCGCGGCCCAGATGCTCTTCACGCTGCGCAACCTCAGCCCCGCGGTGGACGAGGTCGAGCTGCGGGCCGGCGGGGCCGAGCTGTGCTCGCTCACGCAGGAAGCGGCCGACGCGGCGGCCTTCCGGCCCTCGGCGCGCCACCCCGACTACCTGTACTTCGTCGACGACAAGGACCGGCTCGTACGGATGCCGGCCGGCAGCAACGACACCGAGCCGGACACGGCGCCGGGGGCGCTGGGCGAGGGCGACACGGCGCTGCGGTCGGTGGCGGTGTCGCGCGACGAGCACACCGCGGCCGGGGTCGGCCTCGACGGCAGGTCGCTGTACGTGGGGTCGCTGGTCTCGGGCGGTTCGCTGGGCGAGCCGGTGCTGCGCAGCCAGGGCCGGACCGAGAAGGACCGGCTGACCACGCCCAGCTGGGACGCGGACGACGGCCTCTGGGTGGCCGACCGTGACCCGGAGAACCCCCGGCTGATGCTGCTCGAGGAGGGCAAGGGCGATCCGCTCGAGGTGCGCACGCCGCATCTGGACGGGCGGATCCAGTCCGTGCGGGTGGCCGCCGACGGGGTGCGGATCGCGCTCGTCGTGGAGAAGGGCGGCAAGAAGACCCTGCTCATCGGGCTGATCGAGCGGGAGGAGAAGCCCGGCGAGAAGCCGGCCGTCCGAGTGGTCGAACTTCGCTCCGCGACGCCGGAGTTGGAGGAGGTCACGGCCATGTCGTGGGCCGGGGACAGCCGGCTCGTGGTGGTCGGGCGCGAGCACGGGGGCGTGGAGCAGATGCGGTACGTCCAGGTCGACGGCTCCACGCCGGACGTGCCGGCGCCCGCGGCCCTGACCGGCGTCAAGGAGGTCACCGCCGCCGAGGACGACCGGCTGCCGCTGGTGGCGTACTCGGTGGACGGGATCGTCCGGCTGCCGTCGGGTGCGCAGTGGCAGAAGGTGACGGAGGGGACGGCGCCGGTTTATCCGGGGTGAGCGCCGGGTCTTGGGTTTCCAGCGCCGGGTTGTTCGGGGTGAGGCGTCTCGGTGGGGATGCCGGGGGCCAGGCGGGGCCAGGCGGGGATCCGTGGGGGCCCTGGCGGGCCTGGCGGGGATCCGATGGGCCTGGCCGGGGTCCGGTGGGTCCTGGTTGAGGGCCGGTGGAAGCCGGTCGTCGGGCCGGGGCGACGCGTTGTCCACAGGGAGTTATCCACAGGGGTGGCCGGGGGGCCTCGCTGTTGGCACAGTGGTGGCCATGCGGGGGTGGTGGCAGGACCTCACCGACCTGGTGCTGCCGGGCGAGTGCGGGGGCTGTGGGGCGCCTCGTACGGTGCTGTGCGCGAAGTGCCGTGCGGTGCTGGGCGGGGCCGTGGCGCATCGGGTGCGGCCCGTGCCGGAGCCACCGGGGCTGCCGGTGGTGCACGCGGCGGCGCGGTACGCCGACGAGGTCCGGGCGACGCTGCTGGCCCACAAGGAACGGGGTGCTCTGGCGCTCGCAGGGCCGCTCGGGGCCGCTCTGGCGGGAGCGGTACGGGCGGGGCTTCCAGGTGCGCTCAGGGGGTCCTGGCCCGGGGCTGGAGGCGCGTGGTCGCGGGGCGTCGGGGCGCCTGTGCTGCTCGTGCCCGTTCCGTCCGGGCGGCGGGCCGTGCGGGCCCGGGGGCATGATCCGGCGCGGCGGATCGCGCTCGCGGCGGCGGGTGAGCTGCGGCGGAGCGGGGTGCCGGCCAGGGCGCTCGGTGTGCTGCGGCAGCGGCGGGCCGTGGCCGATCAGTCGGGGCTCAACTCCCGGCAGCGGCTGGACAATCTCGCGGGCGCGCTGGCGGTGGCGCCCGGTGGTGCCCGGCTGCTCTCCGAGGGCCCGGTCGTCCTCGTCGACGACGTGATGACGACAGGGGCGTCCCTCGCCGAAGCCGCGCGTGCCGTGCGGGCGGCGGCGGGGCTGGTTTCGAACGCTACGAGGACTGGGGCCGTGTACAGGGGAGAGACGAGGGAAAGCAGAGAAGAACAGAACGTCGGATCAACGCGAGAGAGGACGGGCCGATGGCCCGCGCGGCAGGGAATCACGGGCGCGGGCGGAGTCGGCGGAGTCGTTGACGTGGTGTGCGCGGCGGTGGTCGCGGCATCGCCGGACTCTTTCGAAATAAACCGGAACTGACTGAGAACTTGCGTCGTTGCAGGTAACGAGAGGGGCTATTCACCTGAACGGAGGTACGCCGCAGTAGAGGGTGACGACATCCGTCCGGGCGAGATATGTTCGGTTGAGAGGGAAAGCCGCAGGCCACACCTCTCAAAACCGAATGCCGTGCAGCGGGTTTTTCTTCATCACTCGCGACGGTGGAGTGGAGGTCTCGCTCACGGGGGAGGAGGTGGAAGTCACCGAGTGTCCGAGGTTCCGGGCCTCACCGGAACCTGGTGCAAAAGGGAGATGCTCCGCACCGAAGCGGAGTGATCCGGGAACGGAGTTCTGCGTGGACATCGTCGTCAAGGGCCGCAAGACCGAGGTGCCCGAGCGGTTCCGGAAGCACGTGGCCGAGAAGCTGAAGCTGGAGAAGATCCAGAAGCTCGATGGCAAGGTGATCAGCCTCGACGTCGAGGTGTCCAAGGAGCCCAACCCCCGGCAGGCCGACCGCTGTGACCGAGTGGAGATCACGCTCCGCTCCCGCGGTCCGGTGATCCGGGCGGAGGCAGCGGCGAGCGATCCGTACGCGGCGCTCGACCTGGCGGCGGAGAAGCTGGAAGCCCGGCTGCGCAGGCAACACGACAAGCGGTTCTCGCGTCGTGGCTCGCGCCGGATCCCGGCCGCCGAGGTCGCCGATCACGTCCCGGGCGTGGCGACGCTCAACGGCAACGGCCTGGTGCCGACTCCGGAGGAAGAGCCGGCAGCCGTGCCCACGAAGAAGATCGGCTCGCTGGAGGTACAGGGTGACGGCCCCATCGTCGTCCGCGAGAAGACCCACGTCGCAGCGCCCATGACCCTCGACCAGGCTCTCTACGAGATGGAGCTGGTCGGGCACGACTTCTACCTGTTCGTCGACTCCGAGACCAAGGAACCGAGTGTCGTCTACCGACGGCACGCCTACGACTACGGCGTGATCCACCTCAGCACGGACACGATGGTCACCCAGGTGCACGCCCCCGACGCGGGCGGTGCGCTCGGCGGCTGACCGTGCCGGGTGACAGCGGAGCAGCGGTGCCCCTGGAGCGCGTGTGCGCCCCCAGGGGCACCCCTGTGCGACCACTGCGCGCCCCGCTCGGTCGCCCCGGCGCCGTCCGGGCATGAAATCATGGAGGCCACGACCCAACCGGTGGGTCGTTGCTCTGGGTTGGCGATGGCTCAGGACCTCAGGCCACAGCCTTCAGGGGGAGGAACGATGGCGGACAGCTTCGGACCGATGCGTGACGAGGATGCCCACGACGGCGTCGTCGGCATGGGCCCGGACACGGACTCTCCACGCAAGGAACCGATCAGAGTCCTTGTGGTGGACGACCACGCCCTGTTCCGCCGTGGCCTGGAGATCGTGCTGGCCGCCGAGGAGGACATCCAGGTCATCGGGGAGGCCGGAGACGGCGCCGAGGCCGTGGAGAAGGCCGCCGACCTGCTGCCCGACATCGTTCTGATGGACGTGCGGATGCCCAAGCGGGGCGGGATCGAGGCATGCACCTCCATCAAGGAGGTCGCACCCAGCGCCAAGATCATCATGCTGACGATCAGCGACGAGGAAGCCGATCTCTACGACGCCATCAAGGCGGGTGCGACCGGCTATCTCCTCAAGGAGATCTCGACGGACGAGGTGGCCACCGCCATTCGCGCGGTGGCCGACGGACAGTCGCAGATCAGCCCGTCCATGGCGTCGAAGCTGCTCACCGAGTTCAAGTCGATGATCCAGCGCACGGACGAACGCCGACTGGTGCCCGCGCCGCGACTGACGGACCGCGAACTCGAAGTCCTCAAACTCGTCGCGACGGGGATGAACAACCGTGACATCGCCAAGGAGTTGTTCATCTCCGAGAACACCGTGAAGAACCACGTGCGCAACATCCTGGAGAAGCTGCAATTGCACTCCAGGATGGAGGCGGTGGTGTACGCGATGCGGGAGAAGATCCTCGAGATTCGCTGACGGTCAGGCGATCGTCCGGGCGAGCTCCCGCACGAGAGGCTCGCGCAGGTCCGGTGAGTCGACCCGCTCCACGCGCACGTCCGTGCAGTCCACCCAGGTCGCCGCCTCGGCCAGGGCCTGGGCGACGGCCGGGACCGCCTTGGGGCCGTCGAGCGTGACCTGCTTGGCCACCAGTGTGCTGCCCTCGCGGGCCGGGTCCACGCGGCCGACGAGCCGGCCGCCGGCCAGGACCGGCATCGCGAAGTAGCCGTACACCCGCTTCGGCTTGGGGACGTAGGCCTCCAGGCGGTGGGTGAAGCCGAAGATCCGCTCCGTGCGCGCCCGCTCCCAGATCAGGGAGTCGAAGGGCGACAGGAGGGTGGTGCGGTGGCGGCCGCGCGGAGGTGTCTCCAGGGCCGCGGGGTCGGCCCAGGCCGGCTTTCCCCAGCCCTCGACCGTGACCGGGACCAGACCCGAGTCGGCGATCACCGCGTCGACCTGTTCGCCCTTGAGCCGGTGGTAGTCGGCGATGTCCGCGCGGGTGCCGACACCGAGGGACCGGCCCGCCAGGCCGACCAGGCGGCGTACGCACTCGGTGTCGTCGAGTTCGTCGTGCAGCAGGGGCTGGGGGACGGCGCGCTCGGCGAGGTCGTAGAGGCGCTTCCAGCCGCGGCGCTCGACGCAGACCACCTCGCCGTACATCAGGGCGCGTTCGACGGCGACCTTCGTGCCGGACCAGTCCCACCAGTCGTTCGTCTTCTTCGCGCCGCCCAACTCCGTCGCGGTGAGGGGGCCTTCGGAGCGGAGCTGCTTGATGACCTGGTCGTAGACGCCGTCCGGGAGGTCGTGATTCCAGTGCGGGCGGTTGCGGTAGGCGCGGCGGCGGAAGGCGAAGTGCGGCCACTCCTCGATGGGCAGGATGCAGGCCGCGTGGGACCAGTACTCGAAGGCGTGCGTGTCCTTCCAGTAGGCGTTCTCGACGGTCTTTCTGCCTACCGCGCCCAGGCGGGCGTACGGGACGAGCTCGTGGGAGCGGGCCAGGACCGAGATCGTGTCGAGCTGTATCGCGCCCAGGTGGCGGAGGATGCCGCGGACGCCGGAGCGGCGGTCCGGGGCGCCGAGGAAGCCCTGGGCGCGGAGCGCCAGTCTCCGGGCTTCGTCTGCGGAGAGTTCTGCGGTGGGGCGCGGGGTGGTCATGGGTCCGCACGATAGGGGGTGGGACTGACAAAGGGGCGTGACCTGCGGGGTTGGGTGTCCGGTGCTCGGCGTTGGGGCTGGGGGCGGGTGGGTCCGCAGCCCGGCGGAGCGGGGTGCCTCCCCCACTCTCGGCTTCGCTCGAGCGGGGGGACCCCCACCGCCCGCCCGTGCCGCCCCTAGCGGCACGCATGCCCGCAGCGGGGGCGGCTCAGCAGCTAGGACGGTGCCGGGAGGTATGGGGCCGTTGACGGGAGGCTCAGGTCTGAGGGGAGGAGGGAGCCTACCCAGGAGTCTCGGCGGGTTCCCTTGTTGTTGACGGCGGCGCGCAGGGTGCCCTCGATCGTGAAGCCGGAGCGTTCCGCCACGGCGCGGGAGGCGCGGTTGCCGACCTCGGCGCGCCATTCGACGCGGTCGAGCGCGGCGTGGACGAAGGCCCAGCGGCAGGCGGTGAGCACGGCCTCCGTGATGTAGCCATTGGAGCGGTGCCGCTTCACGGCCCAGAAGCCGATCTCGCCGACGCCCAGGGCGCGCATCGTGATGCCGAGCATGCCGGCCAGTTCTCCGGAGTGGAGGAAGACGCCGAGAGTGAACATGGAGCCGTCCGCCCAGCCGTCCGGGACCATCTGTTCCGTGAAGCCCTCGGCGTGCTCGCGGAGGTAGGGCGAGGGGATCGTGGTCCAGCGCTGGATGTCGGGATCCTGGCAGGCGTCGTACACCGCGTCGGTGTCCTGGGGGTCGACCGTGCGCAGCAGGAGGCGGTCCGTGGTGAGCGTGACGGGGTCCATCGGCCGATCCTCTCGGAGGTCGTCGAAGGTGTCATCTGTTTGCGGTGGGTGAGCGTCATATCACGCTTCGCTTAATTCGGTCGGGGGATGCGGCACTATCCGCTGCGCCCGGACGTTGTCCCCTTAGAAGAAGACGAATCAGAATTGAAGCAGCGCACGGTCGCCGTCACGGCAGGCCCTCCCGGCGCGGTGGGGTCCTCGCATACGATGGCCGTTGCTCAGTAAGTCAAGTGGTAACCGACCGTCCCAGGCCCGACCGGCAAGGAGACCAACCCCCGTGTCCGTCCTCTCGAAGATCATGCGTGCAGGCGAAGGCAAGATCCTGCGCAAGCTGCACCGCATCGCGGACCAGGTCAACTCCATCGAAGAGGACTTCGTCGACCTCTCCGACGCCGAGCTGCGCGCCCTCACCGATGAGTACAAGCAGCGCTATGCCGACGGCGAGACCCTGGACGACCTGCTTCCCGAGGCGTTCGCCACCGTCCGCGAGGCCGCCAAGCGCGTCCTCGGCCAGCGTCACTACGACGTGCAGATGATGGGCGGCGCCGCCCTGCACATGGGCTACGTGGCCGAGATGAAGACCGGTGAGGGCAAGACCCTCGTCGGCACGCTGCCGGCGTATCTGAACGCGCTGTCCGCCAAGGGCGTCCACATCATCACGGTCAACGACTACCTGGCCGAGCGCGACTCCGAGATGATGGGCCGCGTCCACCGGTTCCTGGGCCTCGAGGTCGGCTGCATCCTCGCCAACATGACGCCGGCTCAGCGCCGCGAGCAGTACGCTTGCGACATCACGTACGGCACGAACAACGAGTTCGGCTTCGACTACCTGCGCGACAACATGGCGTGGTCCCAGGACGAGCTCGTCCAGCGCGGCCACAACTTCGCCATCGTCGACGAGGTCGACTCCATCCTCATCGACGAGGCCCGTACGCCGCTGATCATCTCCGGCCCGGCCGACCAGGCCACCAAGTGGTACGGGGACTTCGCCAAGCTGGTGAAGCGACTCAAGCGCGGCGAGGCCGGTCAGCCGCTCAAGGGCATCGAGGAGACCGGCGACTACGACGTCGACGAGAAGAAGCGCACGGTCGCGATCCACGAGTCCGGTGTCAGCAAGGTCGAGGACTGGCTGGGCATCGACAACCTCTACGAGTCGGTGAACACGCCGCTGGTGGGCTACCTGAACAACGCCATCAAGGCGAAGGAGCTCTTCAAGAAGGACAAGGACTACGTCATCATCGACGACGAGGTCATGATCGTCGACGAGCACACCGGACGTATCCTCGCCGGCCGCCGCTACAACGAGGGCATGCACCAGGCGATCGAGGCGAAGGAAGGGGTGCCGATCAAGGACGAGAACCAGACGCTCGCCACGATCACCCTCCAGAACTTCTTCCGCCTCTACAAGCGCCACGACCACAACGAGAAGGAACAGCCCGGCCTGTGCGGCATGACCGGTACGGCCATGACCGAGGCCGCCGAGTTCCACCAGATCTACAAGCTCGGCGTGGTGCCGATCCCGACCAACCGGCCGATGGTCCGCAAGGACCAGTCGGACCTGATCTACCGGACCGAGGTCGCCAAGTTCGAGGCGGTCGTCGACGACATCGAGGAGAAGCACCGCAAGGGTCAGCCGATCCTCGTCGGTACCACCTCGGTCGAGAAGTCCGAGTACCTCTCGCAGCAGCTCAGCAAGCGCGGCATCCAGCACGAGGTGCTGAACGCCAAGCAGCACGACCGTGAGGCGACGATCGTCGCCCAGGCCGGCCGCAAGGGCTCCGTCACGGTCGCCACGAACATGGCCGGCCGTGGTACGGACATCAAGCTCGGCGGCAACCCCGAGGACCTCGCCGAGGCGGAGCTGCGCCAGCGCGGTCTCGACCCCGAGGAGCACATCGAGGAGTGGGCGCACGCCCTGCCCGAGGCGCTCCAGCGGGCCGAGAAGGCCGTCCAGGCCGAGAAGGACGAGGTCGAGCGGCTCGGCGGGCTCTATGTGCTGGGCACCGAGCGGCACGAGTCGCGGCGGATCGACAACCAGCTGCGCGGTCGTTCCGGCCGTCAGGGCGACCCGGGCGAGTCCCGCTTCTACCTCTCGCTCGGCGACGACCTGATGCGGCTGTTCAAGGCCCAGATGGTCGAGCGCGTGATGTCGATGGCGAACGTCCCGGACGACGTGCCGATCGAGAACAAGATGGTCACGCGCGCGATCGCCTCCGCCCAGTCGCAGGTCGAGCAGCAGAACTTCGAGACCCGTAAGAACGTCCTGAAGTACGACGAGGTCCTCAACCGCCAGCGTGAGGTCATCTACGGCGAGCGCCGCCGCGTCCTGGAGGGCGAGGACCTGCACGAGCAGGTGCAGCACTTCATGGACGACACCATCGACGCCTACGTCGGGGCGGAGACGGCCGAGGGCTTCCCGGAGGACTGGGACCTCGACCGGCTGTGGGGTGCCTTCAAGCAGCTCTACCCCTCCAAGATCACGATCGAGGAGCTGGAGGAGGCCGCCGGTGACCGGGCGGGCCTGACCGCCGAGTTCATCGGCGACTCCATCAAGGACGACATCCACGAGCAGTACGAGGCGCGTGAGGCGCAGCTCGGCTCCGAGATCATGCGTGAGCTGGAGCGCCGGGTCGTGCTGTCGGTCCTGGACCGCAAGTGGCGCGAGCACCTCTACGAGATGGACTACCTCCAGGAGGGCATCGGCCTGCGCGCCATGGCGCAGAAGGACCCGCTGGTCGAGTACCAGCGCGAGGGCTTCGACATGTTCACCGCGATGATGGAGGGCATCAAGGAGGAGTCCGTCGGCTACCTGTTCAACCTGGAGGTCCAGGTCGAGCAGCAGGTCGAGGAGGTCCCGGTCGAGGACACCAAGCCGGTGGCCGACCTGGAGAAGCAGGACGCGGTGCCGGCGCAGGCGGGTTCCCGGCCGGAGATCCGTGCCAAGGGGCTCGACGTTCCGCAGCGGCGCAACCTGCACTTCTCCGCGCCGACGGTCGACGGTGAGGGCGGCACCATCGAGGGTGACTTCACCGAGGACGGCGAGCCGGCGCGTTCCGAGTCCGACGGCCTCACGCGCGCGGAGCGCCGCAAGCAGGCGAAGGGCCGGGGGCGTCGTAAGAAGTGACGCCGGCTGCGGCACCGTAGCGGCTTGAAGGGCCGGGCACCTGAGGGTGTCCGGCCCTTCGGCTTGCCTGTGGCTGTTCGTGGCTCAGCCGGTAGCCGGTAGCCGGTTAGCCCGTCGGCCCTTCAGCAGGCTTCTGGGCGGGGTGGGCGGGGGCCGCCCAGTTCCACCGCCGTGCAGCGCCAGCGGAGGTCCTGGCCGAGTTCCAGGCGGAAGGCCATGGCGCGGAGCCGGTCGCCGGCGCCGATGCGGGCGAACGCCTCGATGGCGCCGGCGCGGGGCTCGTACCAGCCGATGTCCCGGACGACGGGGCGGGCGCCGCGGGTGCGCAGGGGGCCGCGTTCGGCGAGCCAGGCCAGTTCGTCGTAGGCGCGGCCCCGGGTGTGGCGGAGCATCGAGTGGACGGGGCGGCGGCCGCTGAGGACGCCGAGCAGGAGCTCGGCGAAGAGGTCGGTGGGGAGGACTGGCTGGGGGATCGGCCGGGGGAGCGGTCGGTGGGGGCTTTGGGCCGGGACGCGGGGTGTGGTGTCGGTGGGGGTGCCGGGACCCCCATGTGTCGGGCGGGGGGTTGTGGGGGTGCCGGGTGTCGGCTGGGGCGCGGTGCCGGGGCTGGGGCGAGTGCGGGTGCGGGTGCGGGTGCGGGAGGGGGTGGTCGGTGGGCGGGTGTCCGCGGGGCGGGTACGGGTGGTCTTGGTGCGGCCGGGGGCCGGGGGACGGTCACCGGCGGCTGTGGTGCGGGCGGGGCCTCCGCTGGGGGTGCGCGGAGGGGCTGCGCCGACAGGGGTCCGTGGGGCGGTGCGGCCCGGGGTGTGCGAAGCGGTGCTGCCGGGGGTGTGAGAGGCCGTGCTGCTGAGAGCGCGTGGGGCGGTGCCGTCGGGGGTGCGTGGGGTGGTGTCGCTCGGAGTGCGTGGAGCCGTGCCGTCAGGGGTGCGTGCGGT
Source organism: Streptomyces sp. CRCS-T-1 (assembly GCF_024442335.1). Taxonomy (NCBI): domain Bacteria; kingdom Bacillati; phylum Actinomycetota; class Actinomycetes; order Kitasatosporales; family Streptomycetaceae; genus Streptomyces; species Streptomyces sp. CRCS-T-1. The sequence goes on from NZ_CP101651.1 coordinate 5,064,041, forward strand.
GGTGCTGCCAGGGGCGCGGTGGGTCGGTGGGCGGTGTTGTGCCCTGGTCATGACCTTGTTCATGGGGGTCCCCGTTTCGTGGGCCGGTGGGTACCGGTGAGTAACTTCGGGTTGGTGATCTTGTACGGGGTGGGCGGGGGTGGGGGCAAGGGAGACCGCCTCGGGCTGCGGGTGCCGGAAGGTTCACTTATCCGGGTGGTCCGGGGGTTCGGGAGCCGGGCAGGGGTGAGGGTGTGGTGGGTGAATTTCTGGCCCGGGGCTGACGACTCCGGCGTCACGGGGCGGAACTCGAAAGGGGACCCCCGCACGTATCCTGGAGGCCCTCCGGGGCCTTCTGCGCCCTCCGGCCATGAACCGACCACGAAAGCGGCCAGCCATGCGTGTGTACGTGCCCCTGACCCTCCCCGGCCTCGCCGAGGCGTACAAGACGGGTGAGCTGGGATCCGGGCCGTTCGTGGCGTACGCCGTGACGCCCGCGCTGCGGGAGTGGTACGTCTCCGACGACATCGAGGAACTGGAGTACGCGGCGCTGAACCGGGCCGCGCTGGCCTCCCTGCGGCTGCTGGCGATCGAGCCGGGCGTGCCGAGGCGCCGGGTCGTGGTGGCCGTGGACGTGCCCGACCGGATCGCGAGCCCCGATCCCGACCGGGGGCTCGATCAGGCGGCGCTCGGGGAGGTACGGGTCTCGGGTGCCGTGGCCCTGGCCAGGGCGGCGGCCGTGCACGTCGACGCGGATGACGCGGAGGCCGATGTGACGGCGGCCGCCGCGGCGCTGGGGGCGGCGGACGCCGGGGACGACGACGCGCAGTTCGTCGTGGACGGGGCGGAGGATCACGAGCTGCTGTGGTTCGCCACGCAGGAGATCCCGAACCTGGTGGGGCAGGGGGACTGAGCGGCCCGGGCGCCCGGGGGCTCGGGGGCGCGTTGAGGCGCCGTTCTCTTGATTGTCAGTGGGGGCGGGTACGTTTTCAGGCATGGGGATGAAGACGGGCGCGCACATTGTCTGGGACTGGAACGGGACGCTGTTCCATGACATCGACGCGATCATCGGGGCGACGAACGCGGCCTTCGCCGAGCTGGGGCTGGAGCCGCTGACGCTGGAGAAGTACCGGGAGCTGTACTGCGTGCCGGTGCCGAAGTTCTATGAGCGGCTGATGGGGCGGCTGCCGACCGAGGCCGAGTGGGAGCTCATGGATGAGATCTTCCATCGGTACTACGCCGAGCATCGGGTGACGTGCGGGCTGACGGTGGGGGCCGTGGAGCTGCTGTCGGGGTGGCGGTCGGCGGGGCGCAGTCAGTCGATTCTGAGCATGTACGGGCACGAGGAGCTCGTTCCGTTGGTGCGGGGGTTCGGGATCGAGCCGCACTTCATACGGGTGGACGGGCGGACCGGGCCGTCCGGGGGCAGCAAGGCCGAGCACATGGTGCGGCATCTCGCGTCGCTGGCGGGGGTGGAGGCGGGACGGACCGTGGTGATCGGGGACGCTGCGGATGACGCGGTGGCCGCGCTGCATGTGGGGGCTCGGGCCGTGTTGTACACCGGGGGGTCGCACAGCCGGGTGAGTCTTGAGGCGGTGGGTGTGCCCGTGGTGGACACGTTGGAGGAGGCCGTCGCGGAGGCTGAGCGGCTCGCGGCGGCCTGACCGGAACTGGTGGGCTTCGGGGTGCCCGGGGCGTTTCTGCTGGGGCCGGGTGGGTCCGCGGCCCGGCGGAGCGGGGTGCCCCTGCGCCCACCCGTGCCGCCCTTAGCGGCACGCATGCCCGCAGCTAAATGTGCAGAACGTCAAACTTCCAGGCCTGGTTTTGTACACATACGGCTCATGACGGGGCCCCTGTAAGGAGCGATAGCCTTGGTGGCGTGATCAGCGCGATAGTTCGCGGGGACGTCGTCGTCCCTGCCCTGCGCCCGGAGTGCACGGACCACATCCGTGACCGGGCGGCGGTCGCTGGTCTTCGCGGGCGGTACGGGGCATCGATGACTCCCGGGACGCCGAGCACCACCGGGACCGAGGCGTCGCAGAGAGCAGCGTCACACCCGTCGGGCAGCTCAAAAATGGCTCAGACACCCCCGCTCCTCTCGTCTGGCGGCATAGCGTCGGAACAGACCGGATACCCCGTGTCACGGCGTGACGTCGTCAGCGCAGAGACCGTACTTCCTTCTACGTCACGCAACGGCGCGCGACAGGAGCCAGAGGACAATGCAGACCAAGCTGGACGAAGCAAAGGCCGAGTTGCTCGAAAGGGCCGCCCGGGTAGCTGAGAACAGCCCGGTCGGGGGGCACCTACCGACCGGGTCGACGGGCGAGGAGACCCCAGACGCCCAGGAGGCCCCGGACCGCGAGTCCCTGATCTCGTTCTTCCAGCGTTACTACCTGCACACGGCCCCGGAGGACCTCGCCGACCGCGACCCGGTCGATGTCTTCGGAGCCGCCGTATCCCACTACCGGCTGGCCGAGAACCGCCCCCAGGGCACGGCCAACGTGCGGGTCCACACCCCCACCGTGGAAGAGAACGGGTGGACGTGCAGCCACTCGGTCGTCGAGGTCGTCACCGACGACATGCCCTTCCTCGTCGACTCCGTCACCAATGAGCTGACGCGCCAGGGGCGCGGGATCCATGTCGTCATCCACCCGCAGTTCGTGGTGCGGCGCGATGTGACCGGCAAGCTCATCGAGGTGCTGCCCACGCCCACGACCGGCGCCGGCGAGCTCCCGCACGACGCGCACGTCGAGTCCTGGATCCATGTGGAGATCGACCGCGAGACGGACCGGTCCGATCTGAAGCAGATCACCGCCGACCTGCTGCGCGTGCTGTCCGACGCCCGTGAGGCCGTCGAGGACTGGGGCAAGATGCGGGAGGCGGCGACCCGGCTGGCGGAGGGGCTGCCGGACGAGCCCATCCCCGCCGATCTGCCCGGACCGCAGGTCGAGGAGGCCCGCGAGCTGCTGCGCTGGCTGTCCGACGACCACTTCACGTTCCTCGGCTACCGCGAGTACCAGCTGCGCGACGACGACTCCCTGGCCGCCGTCCCCGGCACCGGGCTCGGCATACTGCGCGCGGACCCGCACCACGCCGCCGAGGAGAGCCACCCGGTCAGCCCGTCGTTCGAGCGGCTGCCCGCCGACGCCCGGGCCAAGGCGCGCGAGCACAAGCTGCTCGTCCTGACCAAGGCGAACAGCCGGGCGACCGTGCACCGGCCGTCGTACCTGGACTACATCGGGGTGAAGAAGTTCGACGCCGACGGCAATGTCGTCGGCGAGCGGCGCTTCCTCGGACTGTTCTCCTCCGCCGCCTACACCGAGTCCGTGCGCCGGGTCCCCGTCATCCGGCGCAAGGTCGAGGAGGTCCTGGAGCGGGCCGGGTTCTCGCCCAACAGCCACGACGGCCGCGATCTGCTGCAGATCCTGGAGACGTACCCGCGCGACGAGCTCTTCCAGACCCCCGTCGACGAGCTGCGCTCCATCGTCACCTCGGTCCTCTACCTCCAGGAGCGCAGGCGGCTGAGGCTGTACCTGCGCCAGGACGAGTACGGGCGCTACTACTCCGCCCTCGTCTACCTCCCGCGCGACCGCTACACCACGGCCGTGCGCCTGAGGATCATCGAGATCCTCAAGGAGGAACTGGGCGGCATCAGCGTCGACTTCACCGCCTGGAACACCGAGTCGATCCTCTCCCGGCTGCACTTCGTGGTCCGGGTCCCGCAGGGCACCGAGCTGCCGGAGCTGTCCGACTCCGACAAGGACCGCATCGAGGCCCGGCTGGTGGAGGCGGCCCGCTCCTGGGAGGACGCCTTCGCCGAGGCGCTCAACGCCGAGCTCGGCGAGGAGCGCGCGGCCGAGCTGATGCGCCGGTACGCGCACGCCTTCCCCGAGGGCTACAAGGCCGACCACAGCCCGCGCGCCGCGGTCGCCGACCTCGTCCACCTCGAACAGCTGAACGCCGAGGAGGGCAAGGACTTCGCGCTCAGCCTGTACGAGCCGGTGGGCGCCGCCCCCGAGGAGCGCCGTTTCAAGATCTACCGCACGGGCGACGCCATCTCCCTCTCGGCCGTGCTGCCGGTCCTCAACCGGCTCGGCGTCGAGGTCGTCGACGAGCGGCCCTACGACCTGCGCTGCCCGGACCGCAGCGTGGCCTGGATCTACGACTTCGGCATGCGCGTGCCGCGCTCGCAGAACGGCAGCGGGGACTACTTCGGCGACGACGCCCGCGAGCGCTTCCAGGACGCCTTCGCCGCCACCTGGACCGGCAAGGCGGAGAACGACGGCTTCAACTCCCTCGTGCTGAGCGCCGGGCTCACCTGGCGTCAGGCGATGGTGCTGCGGGCGTACGCGAAGTACCTGCGCCAGGCGGCTTCGACGTTCAGCCAGGACTACATGGAGGACACCCTCCGCAACAACGTCCACACCACCCGGCTGCTCGTCTCCCTGTTCGAGGCGCGGATGTCGCCGGACCGGCAGCGCGCGGGGCACGAGATCGTGGACGCGCTGCTGGAGGAGGTCGACGCGGCCCTCGACCAGGTCGCGAGTCTGGACGAGGACCGGATCCTGCGGTCCTTCCTCACCGTCATCAAGGCGACGCTGCGCACCAACTTCTTCCAGGAGGCGGCGGGCGGCAAGGCGCACGACTACGTCTCCATGAAGTTCGACCCGCAGGCCATCCCCGACCTCCCGGCGCCGCGCCCGGCGTTCGAGATCTGGGTCTACTCGCCGCGCGTCGAGGGTGTGCACCTCAGGTTCGGCAAGGTCGCGCGCGGTGGTCTGCGCTGGTCCGACCGGCGTGAGGACTTCCGCACCGAGATCCTCGGCCTGGTCAAGGCGCAGATGGTGAAGAACACCGTCATCGTGCCGGTCGGCGCCAAGGGCGGCTTCGTCGCCAAGCAACTGCCCGACCCGAGCGTGGACCGGGACGCGTGGCTGGCCGAGGGCATCGCCAGCTACAAGATGTTCATCTCGGCCCTGCTCGACATCACGGACAACATGGTGGCCGGCGAGGTCGTGCCCCCGGCCGACGTGGTCCGGCACGACGAGGACGACACCTACCTCGTCGTCGCGGCCGACAAGGGCACGGCGACGTTCTCGGACATCGCCAACGGGGTCGCGGAGTCGTACAACTTCTGGCTCGGTGACGCCTTCGCCTCCGGCGGCTCCGCCGGCTACGACCACAAGGGCATGGGCATCACCGCCCGCGGCGCCTGGGAGTCCGTCAAGCGGCACTTCCGGGAGCTGGGCGTGGACACCCAGACCGAGGACTTCACCGTCGTCGGCATCGGCGACATGTCCGGTGACGTGTTCGGCAACGGCATGCTGCTCTCCGAGCACATCCGGCTGGTGGCCGCCTTCGACCACCGGCACATCTTCATCGACCCGAACCCGGACGCCGCCACCTCCTACGCCGAGCGCCGCCGCCTGTTCGAGCTGCCCCGCTCCAGCTGGGAGGACTACAACAAGGAGCTGCTGTCGGCCGGCGGCGGCATCTTCCCGCGCACGGCCAAGGCGATCCCGGTCAACGCGCACATCCGCGAGGCCCTCGGCATCGAGGCCAAGGTCACCAAGCTGACCCCGGCCGACCTCATGAAGGCGATCTTCAAGGCGCAGGTCGACCTGCTGTGGAACGGCGGCATCGGTACGTACGTCAAGTCCTCGGCCGAGTCGAACGCGGACGTCGGTGACAAGGCCAACGACGCCATCCGCGTCGACGGCAAGGACCTGCGCGTCAAGGTCGTCGGCGAGGGCGGCAACCTGGGCCTGACCCAGCTCGGCCGGATCGAGTTCGCGCTGCACGGCGGCCGGATCAACACCGACGCCATCGACAACAGCGCGGGCGTCGACACCTCCGACCACGAGGTGAACATCAAGATCCTGCTCAACGGCCTGGTCGCGGACGGCGACATGACCGTCAAGCAGCGCAACAAGCTGCTCGCCGAGATGACCGACGAGGTCGGCCACCTGGTGCTGCGCAACAACTACGCGCAGAACACGGCGATCGCCAACGCCCTCGCCCAGTCCGGCTCCATGCTCCACGCCCAGCAGCGCTTCATGAAGCACCTGGTCAGGGAGGGGCACCTCAACCGGGCGCTGGAGTTCCTGCCCACCGACCGGCAGATCCGCGAGCGGCTCGCCCAGGGCCAGGGACTGACCGGCCCGGAGACGGCCGTCCTCATGGCGTACACGAAGATCACGGTCGCCGAGGAGCTGCTGCACACCTCGCTGCCGGACGACCCGTACCTGAGCACGCTGCTGCACGCGTACTTCCCGACCGAGCTGCGCGAGCAGTTCCCCGAGCACCTCGTCAGCCACCCGCTGCGCCGTGAGATCACCACGACCGTCCTGGTCAACGACACGGTCAACACGGGCGGTACGACGTATCTGCACCGGCTGCGCGAGGAGACCGGGGCGTCGCTGGAGGAGATCGTGCGGGCGCAGACCGCGGCCCGCGCGATCTTCCGCCAGTCCCCGGTGTGGGACGGGGTCGAGGCGCTCGACAACAAGGTCGAGGCCGACGTCCAGACCCGCATCCGGCTGCACTCGCGCCGCCTGGTCGAGCGCGGCACGCGCTGGCTGCTCAACAACCGGCCGCAGCCGCTGGACCTCGCCGAGACGGTCGACTTCTTCGCCGACCGGGTCGAGCAGGTCTGGGGGCAGCTGCCGAACCTGCTGCGCGGTGCCGACCTGGAGTGGTACCAGAAGATCTTCGACGAGCTGACGGGCGTCGGCGTCCCGGACGAACTCGCCACCCGGGTGGCCGGTTTCTCCTCCGCCTTCCCGACGGTCGACATCGTCTCGGTCGCGGACCGCATGGACCGGGAGCCGCTGGACGTCGCCGAGGTCTACTACGACCTCGCCGACCGGCTGCGCATCACCCAGCTCATGGACCGCATCTCCGAGCTGCCCCGTGCCGACCGCTGGCAGTCCATGGCCCGCGCGGCGATCCGCGAGGACCTGTACGCGGCGCACGCGGCGCTGACCGCGGACGTCCTGGCGGTGGGCAACGGCAGCTCGACGCCCGAGCAGCGCTACAAGGCGTGGGAGCAGAAGAACGCGGCGATCCTCGGGCGGGCCCGGACCACGCTGGAGGAGATCCAGGGGTCCGACGCGTTCGACCTCGCGAACCTGTCGGTGGCGATGCGCACGATGAGGACGCTGCTGCGCACGCATTCGTAGGGCGTATGTCCTCTTGGGCGCCCCGGGCCGGTTTCGGTCCGGGGCGCCTTGTTCTTGGCGCGCCTCAGGGCGGTTCGAGTGGAGGACTGGCCGTTTCCGGCTGAGGCTGGTGCCGTGAGACCCGCCCGTGTCGCGCAGGCCGCCGCCGTGGTGGTCGCCGCGGCTGTCGTCGTGCTGATGCTCCTCGTGATCGTCCGGCTGCCCTGGGCCGGAGACCTCGGTGTGCACGCGGCGACCCTCCAGCGGCTGCGGCACAACCTCCTCGACCCCGGCAATCCGCTCGTCGACGCGGACACGCCGAGTCCGTACTACTCGCCCTGGATGGTGCTGCTCGGCTGCGTCGCGCGGATGACTGATCTGTCGGTCTTCTGGGTGCTGCGGATCGGGGCGTTCGTCGGGCTCGGGCTGCTGGTGACGGGGGTGTGGCGGTATGTGCGGACGCTGAGCGGCCGTGGTGCCGCGCCCGCGGTGGCCTTGCTGAGCCTGCTGTTCCTGTGGGGGACGGTGCTCTTCACCTGGAGCGGCTTCTACGGGCTCAACTCGCTCGCGCTGACGGTGTCGTACCCGAGCGTCTTCACCCTGGGGCTGGCGTTTCACCTCTGGGCCTGGCTGGGGCGGGCCGTGCGGGAGGACGGGGGGTGGGGGGTGTGGCTCGGGCTGGGGGCGCTGTGGGCGGTGATCCTGCTGTGCCATCAGTTCACCGGAGTGGTCGCTTCGTTGGGGGCGGTCGCGACGGTGGTGGCCGCGCGGCCGGGGCGGGCGGTGTGGGGGCGGCTGGGGTGCGGGGTGGTGCTGGGGTTTGTGCTGCTGCTGGTGTGGCCGTACTACGACTTCTTCGCGCTGGTCGGGGGTGGGGCGGGCTGGAGTCGGTGCATCGGCCGCTGTACGAGGACCTGTTCGGGCGGTACTGGCTGGTGTTGCTCGGGGTGGTGGCGCTGGGGGTGCGGTGGTGGCGGGATCGGTGGGATCCGCTGGTGCTGTTCTTCGTGCTGGGGGTTGTGGTGGTGGCGGTGGGTGGGGTGAGCGGGCAGTACGCGTGGGGGCGGGTGTTGCCGGCGGTGCTGATCCCGGCGCAGGTCGCTGTGGCGGTGGAGGTGGGGGAGGCCGGGCGGAGGGTGGTGCGGGTGGGGTGGGGGTGTGTGCTGGGGGTGGCGTTGGTGGTGGGGGCTTGGGCGCAGGTGGGGACGGTGGGGTATGTGGTGAGGCCGGGGGATGTGCCGGGGGCTCTGTCGGGGGTCGTCGCGGAGAAGTACCGGGAGCCGTGGGCGGGGTATCAGTGGATGACGCGGTGGGTGGCGTACGGGGATGTGGTGATGGCTCGGGAGGGGCGGCCGAGTGCGCAGATCCCGGCGTACGGGGCGTACACGGTGGCGCCTGGGTATCCCGACTTCTTCCTGCCGGATGAGGGGCGGAGGGAGGAGGCGGTGCGGAGGTATTTCGGGGTGGGGGTGTCTGAGGGGGAGCGGGGGGTGATCTTGCGGGAGTACGGGGTGCGGTGGGTGATGGATACGGGGGTTGCTGGGAGGCCTGGGGTGGGGTTGGGGTTGGGGTTGCGGGAGGTGGGGCGGGGGCCTGGGGGGCAGGTGCTGTACGAGGTTGTGCGGTGAGGGAGTTGTTCTCGTCCGCGTTGTGGTGTCCGGGGCGTTGGTGCTGGGGGCGGGTGGGTCCGCAACCCGGCGGAGCGGGGTGCCGCTGCGCCCACCCGTGCCGCCCCTGGCGGCACGCATGCCCGCAGCTAGGGCGGTGCGGCGGGTCCGCAGCGCAGCGCGGCGGGAGCGGGCGGGAGCGGGCGGCCCGCAGCCCGGCGGGGACGGGTGGGGGCGGGTGGCCCGCAACCCGGCGAGGACCAGCGACCGTAGCCCGGTGGGGCGGGTGGCGTAGCCCGGTGGGGCGGGCGGCCGTAGCCAGGCGGGGGAGGGGCAGCCGCAACCCGGCGGAGCGGGGTGCCGCTGCGCCCACCCGTGCCGCCCCTAGCGGCACGCATGCCCGCAGCTAGGGGGTACGGCGGGTCCGCAGCGCGGCGGAAGCGGGCGGGGGGCGGGCGGCCCGCAGCCCGGCGGGGGCGTGTGGCCGTAGCCCGGCGGGGGAGGGGCGGGCGTAGCCCGGCGGAGTGGGGTGTCGCTGCGCCCAGCCGTGCCGCGCCAAGCGGCACGCATGCGCGCGGCTAGGCGCGGCTGGGCGCAGTTCGACCGGCCGGCTCGGGCTACTTCAGGGCGCTTGCCACCAAGCGGGCTGCTCGTTTTACGCGGGGGCGGGCCAGGCGGCGGACTGTGGGGCGGATGAGGGTGGCTGTGGCTCCTGTGGGTTGCCAGCGGGCCTGGAGGCGGCCGGGGGTGTGGCCTTCGGGTTCGAGGGTGAGCTGGTGGTGGGGGACCTGGGTGGTGAAGGCGGGGAAGGTCAGGGGGGCCAGGAGGAGGCCGGTGTGGGAGACGCCCTGGTGTTGCAGGCGGAGCAGCGGGTGGCGGACTCCGGAGAAGCCGTAGAAGGGGAGCAGCGCCGCTCCGAGGTCGAGGTGGGCGTGGCCCTCGAAGACGCCGGGGCTGACGGGGGAGAGGCGGAAGTGGGCGTGCAGGCGGTGGCCGCCGGGGGCGATGAGAAGGGTGGCGCGCCGGGGGCCGACGGGGAGGCGCAGGGCCGGGTCGTAGGTGCGGATCGCGAGGTCGACGGAGGCGCCCGGGCCTCGGGTGATCTCCGTGATCTCGTGGCGGAACTGGGCGCTCGGGAAGGGCCGGGTCTCCAGATCCAGGTCTGAGATGTCCAGTTCGCGGCGGGACCAATCGGAGGAGGGGATCCGGTCGCCCCAGTAGGTGCGGCCGTCCCTGTCCGTGGTGATCTGGCGCGGCCCTACGCCGTGGCCCAGGCCCCGTGCTGCCAGCCGGGCCTCCGGCAGGCGCCGGTCGCGGATCAGCTGGAGGACGACGCGTTCGGCGCGCGGGAGGCGGGCGAACGCGCCGGGTGCGAGCGTGTCGAGGTAGGGCGTGACCAGGTCCGCGAAGGACGACAGCCACGCGTCGTCCCGGTAGGGCAGGTCACCGGCGTACATCCGGAAGTCGTGCTTGAGGAACTTGTGATCCTTGTCCTCGCGCAGCGACTCGTGCCCGCTCTCGGCCAGGAACCCGTCGATGAGGTGCTGGACGTGAATACGGTCGCGGACGTTCTCCAGCCGGTGCCGCTGGTTCGATATCGACGCGGCCTCGGAGGCGGCGTAGGGCGCCACGTACCAGCGGTACACCGGCTCCGGGACGATCGTGAAGCTGTCGGCGAGGCAGTACGCCTGCGCCGAGAACAGCTGGTCCTCGTAGTGGATGCCCTCGGGGAAGCGCAGGCCGTGACGGTCGAGGAAGGCGCGGGCGTACATCTTGCTCGTCGACAGATGCTCGAAGAACAGGCGCGGGTCGGTCCCGACGCCGTCGAGGGTGCGGCGCTCGGCGACCAGGTGCGGCATCCACGTCGAGCGGCGGCCGTTGTCCACCCGGACCCGCTGCACCGCCCCCATCGCGAAGTCGATCTCGCGTTCGCGGTGCGCGGCGAGCAGCAGTGCCACGGCGTCGTCGGGGAGTTCGTCGTCGCTGTCGAGGAACATCAGATACGGCGCCCGGGCGATGTCCAGGGCGCGGTTGCGCGGGACGCCGCAGCCGCCGCTGTTCTGCTCCAGCCGGAGGTGGCGGACGCGGGGGTCCTGGGCCGCGAGACGCCGTGCCACCTCCGCGCTTCCGTCCGTGGAGTGGTCGTCGCTGATGATGATCTCGAGGTTCGCGTGGGTCTGCCGGCGGACCGAGTCGACCGCGCGCGTGAGGCGTTCGGCGTCGTTGTAGACGATGACCGTCACGGTGACGTCGGGGGTGCTCATGCGGTCGCCTCCTGCGGGGTGGGGGCCGGGGTGCGTTCCTCGAGCGGCAGCACCGGCGGCAGGGAGCGTTCGTCCTGGCCGAGGAAGACCCGGCGTACGACGCGCTCGGCGGCGCGTCCGTCGTCGTACTCGCAGAACCGGCGCCGGAAGGCGGCCCGGGTCTTCGCCGCGCTCTCGTCGCGCCAGGCGTCGGTGGTGAGGATCTCGGTGAGTTCCTGCTGGGTGCGGGCGACCGGGCCCGGGGCCTGGTCCATCAGGTCGAAGTAGACGCCGCGGGTGGTGCGGTACGTCTCCCAGTCGTCGGCGTGGATCACGATCGGCCGGTCGAGGTTGGCGTAGTCGAACATGATCGAGGAGTAGTCCGTGACCAGGGCGTCCGCCGCCAGGCACAGATCCTCGACCGGGTCGTAGGAGGAGACGTCGATGATCCGGCCCGTGCGGCGCAGGTTGGTGAGCGGGGAGGCGGCGCCGCCGTAGAAGTAGTGGCCGCGTACGAGCAGGACCGTGTCCTCGCCGAGGCGGTCGGCGAGGGCGGCGAGGTCAAGGCGCGGGGTCCAGCCGGCCTCGTAGTCGCGGTGGGTCGGCGCGTAGAGGACGGCCCGGCGGCCCGGGTCGATGCCGAGGCGGTCGCGGACGGCGCGGATGTCGTCGGCCGTGGCCGTGTAGTAGACGTCGTTGCGCGGATAGCCGTGGTCGAGGGAGACATAGTGCGAGGGGTACGCGCGCTCCCACATACGGGTGGTGTGGCTGTTGGCGGAGACGCTGTAGTCCCACTTGTCGATGCGCTCCAGCAGCGCCTTGAAGTCCAGTCCCTGCGCGGCGGCCGGGTACGCCATCTGGTCCAGGCCCATGCGCTTCAGCGGCGTGCCGTGGTGGGTCTGGACGTGGATCGCGTCCGGGCGTTTGACCACCGCGTTCGGGAAGTTGACGTTGTTGACGAGGTACTTGGCGGTCGCCAGCACCTCCCAGTAGCGGCGGCTGCCGGGCACGACATGGTCGGTGCCGGGCGGCAGCAGGGCCTCGTTCTCCTGGGTGACCACCCACACCGGGTGGATCTGCGGGGCGAGTTCGGACAGTTCGGCGGCGATCGCGGCGGGGTTGCAGGCGACGCCGCGGTTCCAATACGCCGCGAACACCGCGAGGTGGGGGTTGACCGGGCGGGCGAGTGCGCGGCGGTACTGGTGGTCGCGGAGCTTGGCGCCCACCTGGCGCTTGCGGCTCCGTACGGCCGACTTGGCGGTGCGGCGGGTGCGGTTGACGGCCTGGAAGGCCCGGTACCTGGCGTAGGCGCCCTCTTCGAGCAGGGAGCGGCGGACGCCTTCGAGACCGGCGGGGCGGCTGTAGCCCTCGGGGCGGCGGCGCAGGGCGGCCAGGGACGCCCGGCGGAAGAACTCCCGCGCGACCTCCTCCTCCATGCCGCCGCGCGCGAAGATACGCAGGCAGTCCCGGACCATGACGTCGTAGAGGACGGCGTGGGCGGCGGGGCGGCCCCGGGTGAGGTCGAGGAGGGACTCGTAGCGCTCGACGAGGCCGTAGCGCTGCTCGGGGGTGACCGGCGGCAGGCTCGCGGGGCGCAGGGCGCGGTCCTCGTAGGCGACATGCGGCAGACAGGCGACGCGGTCGGCGAGCAGCAGGGCGGCCAGGGCGGCGTGCGCCTCGTCGTCGGTGGTGAGCTGCTGCTCGTGCGCCCGCCAGAACTCCGCGCGCAGCACGCGGGTGCCGAGCAGCGGGGTGAGGCGCAGCAGGGGCGCGCAGAGATCGAGGGCGACATCGGCGCGGCCCGCCCGGGCCAGCAGGGCGCTGTTCGGGGCGGGCATGCCGGAGGTGTGCCAGGTGCTGCGGACGTGGTCGAGGAGCAGGACGTCCACCTCGGCGGGCAGCTCGGCCACCCGCTCGGCGATCGTGCGCGGGGCGCCGGCGGGCAGGCCGTCCTTGGCGTGGACGAAGTGCAGCCAGCGGCCCGAGGCCCGGGCCGCGCCCGCCGCGCGGGCCGCCGCGTCGCCCATGCCGTCCGGCACCGGCAGCACCTGGACGTCCGGGGCGTGCCGCTCGGCCGTCTCCCGGGCCCAGTCGCCGACCGCGGCCACGATCACCTCGGCGTCGGGGAGGGGATGCGCGGCGAGCGAGTCGAGGAGTTCCGTCAGATGGTCCTGAACGTTCGCCCCGTGGACGATGAGGCTGAGCTCGGCCATCGCGAGGGCTCCTTCACGCCGGTACACCGTATGCGGTCATCGTGTCACCAATAAGACAAAACGGCCGACCGGGGTACGCCTCACGAGCGAACAGGAACCTTCGGCTTGGGCTTGGGCTTCGCGGACTTGTCCCCGGTGAACGCCTCGTACTCCTTGAGGACGTCCTCCGTCGGCCCGTCCATGAGCAGCTCGCCGCGCTCCAGCCACAGCACCCGGTCGCAGGTGTCGCGGATCGACTTGTTGTTGTGGCTGACCAGGAACACCGTGCCCGCGTGCTTGCGCAGTTCGCGGATGCGCTGCTCGGAGCGCTTCTGGAAGGAGCGGTCGCCGGTGGCCAGCGCCTCGTCGATCAGCAGGACGTCGTGGTCCTTGGCTGCGGCGATGGAGAACCGCAGCCGCGCGGCCATGCCGGAGGAGTACGTCCGCATCGGCAGGGTGATGAAGTCGCCCTTCTCGTTGATGCCGGAGAAGTCGACGATCTCCTCGTAGCGGTCCCTGATCTGCTCGCGGGACATGCCCATGGCCAGGCCGCCGAGGTGCACGTTGCGCTCGCCGGTCAGGTCGTTCATCAGGGCCGCGTTGACGCCGAGCAGGGAGGGCTGGCCGTGCGTGTAGATACGGCCGTTCTCCACGGGGAGGAGTCCGGCGACGGCCTTCAGCAGGGTCGACTTGCCGGAGCCGTTGGTGCCGATCAGGCCGATCGCCTCGCCCTTGTAGGCGACGAAGGACACGTTCCGCACGGCGTGCACCCGGCGGACACCGGCCGCCTTCTCGGTCTTCTTGCGGCGCACGATGCGGTTGAGGGCGGCGGTCGCGGAGCCGCGTCCGGCGCCGGTGCCGTTGACGCGGTAGACGATGTCGACGCCGTCGGCGACGACGGTGGGGATCTTCTCGTTCGGGTGCTCAGCCACGGCCGTACGTCTCCTCAGCCTTCCAGAAGTAGATGAAGCCGCCGACGCCGGCGACCAGGGCCCAGCCGACGGCGAGTGCCCACACATGGGCCGGGAGCTGGCTCGCGTGGAAGCTGTCGATCAGGGCGAAGCGCATCAGGTCGATGTAGATCGCGGCCGGGTTGGTCTCCAGCAGGATCGTCACGGCGCGCGGCAGGCTGTCCTTGTCGGCCAGCTTGTCGATGCTCCACATGACACCCGAGACGTACATCCAGGTGCGCAGCACGAACGGCATCAGCTGGGCGATGTCCGGGGTCTTGGCGCCCATCCGGGCCATGACCATGGAGACGCCCGCGTTGAACGTGAACTGCAGGAACAGCGCCGGCAGCGCCAGCAGCCAGGACACACCGACCGGCACGCCGAAGCAGAGCAGGATGACGACCAGGGCGCCCATCGAGAACAGCAGCTGCTGGAGTTGCTGGAGGCAGAACGAGAGGGGCAGGGCGGCGCGCGGGAAGTGCAGGGCGCGCACCAGGCCGAGGTTGCCGGAGATGGCGCGGGTGCCCGCCATGATCGAGCTCTGTGTGAACGTCCAGATGAACACGCCCGTGACCAGGAACGGGATGTAGTCCGGCACGCCGTGCTTGGTGCCGAGCAGGACGCCGAAGATGAAGTAGTAGACCGCCGCGTTCAGCAGGGGGGTCATCACCTGCCAGACCTGGCCCAGCTTCGCCTGGCTGTACTGGGCGGTGAGCTTGGCGGTGGCGAACGCGGTGATGAAGTGGCGGCGGGCCCAGAGCTGCCGGACGTACGCGGGCAGGGAGGGCCGGGCGCCGCTGACCGCGAGGCCGTGGCGGGCGGCGAGGGTCGCGAGGTCGTCGGCGGGGGCCGGGGCCGGGGTCGGTGGCTGGGGCGGTGTGTCGAGGACCTGGCTCACATCCGCTGCTTTCGTTCGGGGGAGGTCGGGGGAGGGGGCGGGACCCGGGGTCGTGTCGAGCGGGAAAGTGGGGTCTTTACCAGACTCTTCACGAAGTCTTACGTCGGGACGGGACCGTATCGTCGCAACGCGAGCGTAGGCCTTTCGAGCGTCGGAACGCAACCGTTTCGTCGTGACGCCCCTATGCTGTCGGCATGACGACGAACGCGAACGCCGACGAGCCGCCGCAGCCGCGTCCGGAGCCACGTCCGCGCCGCCGGGCCCCCGCGGGGGCGGCCGTGCTGCGGGAGGATGTGACGGACGCGATCCGGGCGGCCGTGTTCGAGGAGCTCGCGGCCGTCGGCTACGCGCGGATGTCCATCGAGGGGATCGCGCGCCGGGCGGGCGTCGGGAAGACGGCGGTGTACCGCCGCTGGCGCTCGAAGCTGCACCTCGTGCTCGACATCGTCTCGGCGCTCGCCGTGCAGGGCCTGCCCGCGCCGGACACCGGCTCCCTGGAGGGCGACCTGCGGCTGCTGTACGAGGTGACGTCCCGCGCCCTGCGCCACCCCGTCGCCTCGCAGATCATCCCCGACCTCCAGGCCGAGGCGGCCCGCAACGCCGAGATCGCCGAGGCCCTCCAGAAGGCCCTGCGCGAGGGCCAGGACGGCGTCGCCACCGGCATCGTCACAGCGGCGGAACGCCGCGGCGAACTCCGCGAGGGCCTCGACCACGACCTGGCCCTCGACCTGATCTCGGGCCCCCTCTACTGGCGCTCGGTGGTCATCCGCAACCCGAAACTGCCGCAGGGGTACCTGGGCTCACTGGCCCGGGCTACGGCGGGGGCGTTGCGGGCGCTGTGAGGGGGCCTGGCGGTAGGTAGTGCGGTTCAGCCCCGCCCCGCCTCCGGGTGCAGCCGGACCCAGCCCTCCCACGCCGACGTGATCATGTCCTGGACGTCGTGCCTGGCCTTCCAGGTCAGTTCTGTGGCCGCGCGGTCGGCGGAGGCGACGACGCGGGCCGGGTCGCCGGGGCGGCGGGGGGTGACCGTGGGGGGCAGGTCGTGGCCGGTGATCGTGTTGATGTGGTCGATCATCTCGCGGACGGAGACGCCCTCGCCCCGGCCGATGTTGAGCGTGAGGTCGCGGCCGGGGGCGGAGCGCAGGGCCCGGGCCGCCGCGACATGGGCCTCGGCCAGGTCGACGACGTGGATGTAGTCGCGTACGCAGGTGCCGTCCGGGGTCGCGTAGTCGTCGCCGAAGACGCGCGGCGGGGCGCCCTCCGTGAGCTTCTCGAAGACCATGGGCACGAGGTTGAAGACCCCGGTGTCCGCGAGTTCCGGGCTCGCCGCGCCGGCCACGTTGAAGTAGCGCAGGGACGCGGTCGACAGTCCGGTCGCCCGGCCCGTCGCGCGGACCAGCCACTCACCGGCCAGCTTCGTCTCGCCGTAGGGCGACATCGGCACGCAGGGCGTTTCCTCCGTGACCAGGTCCACGTCCGGCATGCCGTACACCGCCGCCGAGGAGGAGAACACGAAGGACGGCACCTTCGCCGCCGTCACCGCGTCCAGCAGGACCCGCAGGCCCTCCACGTTCTCCCGGTAGTAGTGCAGCGGCTGCTCGACGGACTCTCCCACCTGCTTCTTCGCCGCGAGATGGACGACGCCGGTGACCGAGTGATCCGTGAGGACGCGCGCGAGCAGCTCGCCGTCCAGCGTCGAGCCCTCCACCAGCGGCACCCCCTCGGGCACGCGCTCGGCGATGCCGGTGGACAGGTCGTCGTAGACCACCGCCCCTTCGCCCGCCGCCGTCATCGCCCGTACGACGTGTGCGCCGATGTAGCCGGCGCCGCCGGTGATCAACCAGGTCATGTGCGACCGTCCCCTCGTCAGTTGGCCCGTCGTCCATCCAGTGAAGCAGGCGGCCTTCAGTGAAGCAGGCGGCGCAGTCGCGCGCGTACGACGGACAGCACGCCACGCGCGCCGGGCGCGACCCGCAGCGCCAGCGCGCCGGAGTAGGTGGCGTACGGCTGCACGAGCACCACACCGTGCCGGGCGTTCGGAACGGCGCTGCGGCGCAGCAGACCCGCGCCCGCGAGCGCGTGCGCCGTGATCTCGCGGCTCGCACCGTCACGGAAGCGGACGCGCAGGCGCAGGTCCCAGGTGCCCGTACCGAGCGCGGCCAGCGCGGGGAGGTCGACCTCCGCCTCGGCCGACCAGCCGCCGGCGGCTTCCGCGAACCGGGTCGTGGCGCGGACGCCGACGTCCCCGTCGTCCCGGTGCCGCCACTCCACCTCCACGGCCTCCGGGCCCGCCCGCCCCACCCGGCCGTACAGCTCGTGCAGGCGCAGGCGCAGCCGGGCGCCCCGCGCGCGTGGCCGCAGCTCCGCGTCCACGGCGAGCGGCAGCGCCCGCACCGGCCGGGTCAGCAGGGGCTCCAGGGAGACCTGCGGGAGGTCCTCCGACCAGACGGGCGTGCCGTCGGCGCCACGGGCGTACGGCGGACACAGCCGGGCCGGACGCGCCGCCAGCTCCCGCAGCCGGGGCAGGTCGCGCGGCTCCGGGGACGCCAGGACGACCCGCCCGGCCAGCCGGCCCGGCGCGGCCGGGTTGCGCGCCCAGTCGTCGGCGTCGTACTCCGCGAGATGCGCCCGCGTCAGCTCCCACCACGCGCTCCGGTAGGCGGCGTCGCGCAACCCCAGCTCACGTACGTACATCCGCAGCTCGTGGTCGAGGAACTTGGCGCGTGCGGCCCGCGCGAGTTCCTTCTGCCCGGCGCCCAGCAGGATCTCGTACGCCTGCCGGCACGCCTCCGTCCTGGCCCGCCAGTTGTCGACGCCGGCCCGGTCCAGGGAGATCGACAGCCGCTCGGCGGACCGGCGCACATGCCAGACGTAGACCCGGTCCGGGATCAGGGCGATGCGCGGGGCGGCGGCCAGCACGCGCGCGGAGAACACGACGTCCTCGTACGGGAAGCGGCCCTCGGGGAAGCGGATGCGGTGCTCGCGCAGGAAGCCGGTGCGGTAGAGCTTGTTGACGCAGAGGGTGTCGTGGACGAGCTGCGGGCGCTGCGCGGGGCGCGGCACGGCGGCGTGCAGCGCGTAGAGACGCGCCTGCCAGGGCACTTCACGCCCCGACGGCAGCTCCCGGCGTACGCACAGACCGCCCACGACCTCGGCGTGCGCGCCCGTCGCGGCCCCGAGCAGCGCGTCGACCGCGCCGGGCGGCAGGACGTCGTCGCTGTCCAGGAACATCACGTACGGCGATGTCACCGCGTCGAGGCCGGTGTTGCGCGGGGTGCCGCAGCCGCCACTGTTGACCCGGCGGCGGATCACCCTCAGGCGGGGCTCCGAAGCGGCGAGCCGGTCGAGGAGCCCGGCGCTGCCGTCCGTCGAGCAGTCGTCGACGGCCACGACCTCGCGCACGGCCGGGCCCTGCGCGAGCGCCGAGCGCACGGCGTCCCTCACATGGGCGGCGTCGTCGTAGCCGATGACCACGACGGCGACCTGGGGGCGAGGCCTGTCGGCTTCCGGAGCGGCATTCATTACAACGGATCGTAAGTCGGATGAATGCCGCGAAAGCGATAAAACGCCCTATGGGGCTATGACTGTGACTGGGGCTACGACTGCGACGGTGACCGCTCGTCCCCCGGCACCTCCGAGAGCGCCGCCGCGTCCAGCGCCGACGTCAGCTCGTCGAGACGGGCCCGCAGAGCGCGGACCTCGGTCGCGTCGAAGCCCGTCGCGCCCGCGATCCGGCGCGGCACCCGGACCGCCCGCGTGCGCAGCGCCGTGCCCTCCTCGGTCAGCCGCACCTCCACCGACCGCTCGTCGCGCGCGCTGCGCTCCCGGCGCACGAGACCGGCCGCCTCCAGCCGCTTGAGCAGCGGCGACAGGGTGCCGGAGTCGAGGCGCAGATGCTCCCCGAGCTTCTTCACGGGCAGCTCGCCCTGCTCCCAGAGCACCAGCATCACCAGGTACTGCGGGTAGGTGAGCCCGAGGTCCTTGAGGATCACGCGGTAGACGCCGTTGAAGGCGCGGGAGGCCGCGTGCAGGGAGAAGCAGATCTGCTGGTCCAGGCGGAGCCAGTCGTCGTCCGGCGTGTTCATGGCTCCAGGGTAGCTCGGACCCGCGATTCAATTGCGCACAACTTAATTGTGTGCTCTAATCATGGCTGTCAGGCGGACCGGAAGCGGCCGCCGGAACGTGATGCGAGAGGGAGATTTCCATGGACGCGCTCTACACCGCTGTCGCCACCGCCACCCACGGCCGCGAGGGCCGCACCGTCAGCTCCGACGGCACGCTCGACCTCGCGCTGGGCATGCCCCAGGCGCTGGGCGGCAACGGCCAGGGCACCAACCCGGAGCAGCTCTTCGCCGCCGGTTACGCCGCCTGCTTCGGCAGCGCCCTCGGCCTCGTCGGCCGCGCGGCCAAGGTCGACGTCAGCGACGCCGCCGTGACCGCCGAGGTCTCCATCGGCAAGCAGGGCGAGGGCTTCGGCCTCGCCGTCACGCTCCGCGTCGAGCTGCCCGACAGCGTGGACGAGGCGACCGGCCGCAAGCTGGTCGAGCAGGCCCACCAGGTCTGCCCGTACTCCAACGCCACCCGCGGCAACATCGAGGTCGACCTCGTCATCGAGTAGGCACCGGCGCTCCATCCCCGACCCGCGCCAGCACCTCCCCCGTCTCCCTGCTCCACGCCACCACCACGGCCTCCTCGGGCAGCGGGTGCCGGGGCGTCAGCAGCAGCCAGCGCACGTGGTAGCGGCGGACGACGGCGGCACGCCCGGCGCGGGTCGAACCAGGGGCCAGATAGGCCCGCACGTCGGCCGCCCGGCGCTCCCGCTCCCGCTCGTCCAGGGCCGGGTCGGGCCGCACGGGTGCGACGAGGTTCGGCCCGTACCCGGCGAGGGACTGCCCGGCCCGGTACCCGTCGGTGATCACCACCTCGCCCGGCCCGATGTGCGCTGCCGCCCAGTCGTACGCCGGCCGGCGCACGGGCTGTGCGAACCCCACCGGGTCGACCGAGCGCGGCACGACAGCCCCGGCGTGCACGGTGACGAACCCGGCGCACACCCCGGCCGCCGCCACCCCGCCCAGCACCTTCCGGGCCCGCCGCCAGGGCCGGGGCGCCGCCAGCTCCACGGCCAGCGCGCACTGCGGCGGCAGCAGGACGGCCCACAGGGCAGCGGCGTACGCGAAGTGCCCGCTCAGCAGGCCGTACGCCACCAGCGGGCACTCCAGCAGGAACATCGGCACCAGCGGATCACGAAGAGACCCGCGCGCCCGCACCCACAGCGCGGGCAGCCCGAGCAGCGCCAGCCAGGAGCCGGCGAACATCTCCTCGTACAGCCGCAGGTCGCCCGCGTCCCCGCCCGTCCCGCTCACCGCATCCAGCACGTCGTAGTACGGCCACGCCACCGCGACCGCCCCGCAGACCACCCCGGTGAGCGCCCAGCGCGCCACGACCGGGCGGCGCCATCCGCGCTGCCGGGACGCCACGATCGCCACCGCGCCGATGAGCGCCGAGGTCGCGGTGACGGCATGGGTGAGCAGGATCAGCCCGTACAGGGCGCCGAGCCCCGCGTACCCCGCCCGGCCGCCGAGCCCGCTCGGACCGACGAACCGCACGGGGGCGTCCGCACGCGCACGCGTCGCCGTCCAGGCCCACGCCCAGAGCGTCAGCCCGATCGCGAGCGCGGAGGGATGGCCCAGGTTCGTCGTCATCGCCAGCAGATCGAGGTGACCGCTCCCCGGGATCCGCGCCGTGCCCCACAGCAGCGTCATGAACAGCAGGACCAGTACCGGCGCCCAGGGACGCGGCGTGAGGGTCCGCACGAAACGGCCGAGCCCCGTCAGCAGCACCAGCAGATGCACGGGCCCGGCGAGCTTCAGGACTCCCCAGCCGGACAGCCCCGTCAGCCGCGCCAGGGCGCCCTGCGCGACGGCGTACGGGCCGTAGTACGGACTGCCCTCGCCCGGCAGGTCGGCCATGGGGTGGGCCGGATGGAGCAGATCGGCCTGGAGCCGCTCCACCACCGCCGCGTGCAGCCCGGCGTCGCAGCACAGCGGCACCCGCCAGTACGCCAGCGTCATCACCAGCCAGAACAGGGCGCCGAAGAGCCGGTACGGGGTGAGACGGCCCATCGGCCCGCCGCGCAGCGCCGTCGCACCGCGCACGGTCCGCCGGACCAGGACCGAGGCGCTCACAGAGGTGGGGGCGGGCATGCGCCAGATGTTCCCGCCCCCGCGCGTGCCCTGACCCCGGGTCACCTCATCGGGTCAGTCGCAGAGCGCCCTCTCCGCCGTCGCGGGCCAGCGCGCGAACCGGAACCCCGTCCGCTCGACGGACCCCGTGAGGTTCCGCCAGAACCGCTCGGCGGTGAGCGGCGCCCGCACCGACTCCCTCAGTTCGGCCAGTTCGCCGCAGTCCAGCGCGGCCCGGGCCGCCACCACCGTCTCCAGGGAGGCCCCGGCCCGCAGCAGATCCCGCTCCGGCGGACGCTGTGCCGCCCACTCCGCGAAGACCCAGTGGTTGCGCAGGAACTTCTCGTGCCCGGGCCAGCTCCACCGCTCCAGCGCGAGATGCGCGCCGACGGGACTGGCCAGCCCCCAGGCGTCGTTGACGTAGGCGTCGAGCGACGCCGCGGCTCCCGTGACGCCGAGATGACGGCCCACGATCACCACGTGGTACCGGGAGTCCGGCCGCATCGGTGTGGTGTGCAGCCGCCGCCCGGCGTCGAAGTACAGCAGCGTCGGCCCGGGCGCCCGCACGGCCTGCGCGAGCATGCCGCGCGCCTCCGGCAGGGCGGGCCAGTTGGCCACCCAGGTGCCGGTGCGCACCGGGTTGTGGTCGCCGAGGGCCTCCACGTCGGAGCTGCGCACATTGAACGAGGCGGGCGTGCTCCGCACGTCGAACGGCGTCCGCAGCGGGCTGACCGCCGCGCACAGCCACACCAGCAGCAGCGCGCTCGCCACGCCGGTGAATCGGTTCGCCGGGACGACCAGCACCGGCAGGAGCAGCAGCAGAAGGGCGGGCAGGATCATGCGCGCGTGCATGTAGTCACCGCCGACACGGATGACGTACGCGGACAGCAGCAGGCCCGCGGCCAGCGGAGCCAGCACCACCGCGAGCGAGGTCCGCCCGGGGGCGCGGTACCGCCGCTCCCGGCGGGTGCGCCGCACCAGCAGCACGGCCAGCGCGCCGAGCACGGGGACGACCGGCCACAGCCAGTACGGCCCGAGCGTCTCCTGTACGTATCCGGCGCCCCGGCTCCAGTCGCTGGCGCTCGCCTCCTTGGCGATGGCGGGCAGCGGCACCAGGATCCCGTAGTACCCCGCCCGGAACACCTCGTACGCCAGCGGCAGCGCTCCCGCCGAGGCCAGCATCGCGGCGGTGCCCCGCCGGGAGGGGCGCAGCACCCACCACTGCGCCGCCAGGAAACACGCCGTGACCACCGCGAGATCGGGCCGGACCAGCGTCCCCAGCCCGAACACGAAGGCGGCCGTGTACACCGGCCGGGTCTCCTGCCCGCGCCGGGTGCGCGTCAGCAGCCACCACGACAGGCCGGTCCAGAAGGCGCCCAGGCCGCTCTCCAGACCCGAGGTCATGTACGACCAGAACGGCGGCACGGCCAGCAGCACGAACACCCCCGCCGGCAGCAGCAGCCTCGCGCCCCGGTGCAGCCGGCACGTGGCGTACAGGGCGAGCCCGAACCCGGCGGCGCTCAGCAGCAGCCCGAGCCCGACCGCGAGGAACGCGGGGTCCTCGCCGGTGACCCAGGCGGCGAGCGCCAGCAGCCACTGCCACAGGGTGCCGGTCGAACTCTCCGCCCGCTCTCCGACGTTGAACACGGGCCCGTTGCCCGCCAGGATCTGCCGGACCGGACGCAGATAGATCAGCCCGTCGTCGCAGATCCAGCGCCGTCGGTAGCCCAGCACGAACAGGGCCGCGGTGGGCACGGCGACCAGGGCCGCGTGCCACCAGTGCACCGGCCGCGGCCGCTGGGCGGCGGCCGGCGGCCGGGCCGAGGCGGCCCGCTGGCCGGGCAGGGAGGGGACGGCCTCGGGGGTGGCGGGTGTTCTCATCGCTCGACCAGCGCCTCGGACCTCGCACCGGCACCGGAGGTCCGGCGGGCCGCGGGCAGCGGCGCACCGCCCGCTTCGCCCAGCATCAGCAGGCGTACGACCCGCTCGGCCGCCTGCCCGTCCTCGAACTCGCAGTACCGCTCCCGGAAGCCCGCCCGCAGCCGCTCCGCCTCCCTGTCCTGCCAGGTGCCGGACGCGAACAGCCAGGCCAGCTCCCGGTAGGAGCGCGACACATGGCCCGGCGCGTCGGCCGTGATGTCGAAGTAGGCGCCCCGGCTGGCCGCGAACGCGCCCCAGTCGTCGGCGTGGACGACGATCGGCCGGTCCAGGAGGGCGTAGTCGAACATCAGGGCCGAGTAGTCGGTGACCAGCGCGTCGGAGGCGAGCAGCACGTCCTCGACATGCGGCTCGTCGGTCGCGTCCACGAGCACGCCCCGCCGGTGCAGCTCGGCCAGCCCCAGGCCGCGCGCCACACCCCCGGCCAGTGAGGGGTGCAGCCGGACGACGAGGGTGTGGCCGGGGCCGAGGTCCTCGGCGAACCGGGCCGGGTCGAACCGGTCGACATGGCCGCCCTTGCGGTAGTCGCGCCGGGTCGGCGCGTACAGCACGACGGTGTCACCGTCGGGGATGCCGAGCCGCTCGCGCACCTCCCGGCCCCGCTCCGGGTCCGCGCCGACCAGGGCGTCGTTGCGCGGGCTGCCGGTCCGCAGCGAGGTGAAGTGGCACGGGTAGGCCCGCTCCCAGGCCCGCTCGGCGTGCAGGCCCGCGACCAGGCTGTAGTCCCAGCGGTCGGCCCGGCGCAGCATCTGCGGAACGTCGAAGCCGTGCCGGGCACCCGGCTTGGTCAGCAGGTCGGCGCCCATGTACTTGAGCGGGGTGCCCTGGTGGGTGTGGATGTGGACGCTGCCGGGCCGCTTGGCCAGGGTGCCGGGCCAGTTGACGTTGTTCACCCAGTACGTGGCCCGTGCCATGACCTCGTGGTAGCGCCGCGAGCCCGGTGTCACATGGTCGATGCCGGGCGGCAGCGCGTCCACCGCGTCCTCCCGGACCACCCATACGCCCCGGATGTGCGGGGCGATCTCGCTGGCCTTGGCGTGGATCGCGGCCGGGTCGCCGGACACGCCCCGGTGGTGGGTCGCCGAGTAGACGGCGAGGTGCGGATCGAGCGGGCGCTTCGACTGGGCCGCGTACCAGGTGCGCAGAGCGGTCCCCGACGCCTTCCGCACCACCCGCCGCTTCCGGCCCAGGGCACTCGCGCGCAGGTCCCGCAGACGCCGCACCGCCGCGTACGAGGCGTAGGGCGCCGACGCCAGCAGCCGCGTCTCGACCCCGCGCCAGCCGTCCGGCTCCGGGAAGCCGCCCTCGGGGAGGTGCCGGCGGTGGAAGGAGCGGATCTCGCGGTAGAAGTCGCCCCGGTCCGCGGGCCGCACCCGGTCCTCGCGGGCCAGCACGAACAGCATGTGGTCCAGCGCCCGTTCCAGCAGCAGCGGGCGCGCCCAGTCGAGGTCGGGGCGCTGCTCCAGGAACGCGAACAGGCCCTCGTACTGCGGGAAGATCTCGAAGTGCCGCCGCCCCGGCGTCCTGGTGATCGCGCCCTGTCTGCGCTGCCGGTACTCGACGCCGATCCGGCCGAGGCAGGCGATACGGTCCGCCAGCACCATCGACCGGTAGGTGACCGGCGCGTCCTCGTACAGCCCCGCCGCGTACTCCAGGCCGTGCTCCTCGAGGAACGCGCGCCGGTAGGCCTTGTTCCAGGCGACCAGGAACAGCTTCAGGTACTGCGGGCTCTCCCGGACGCGGAAGGTCTCCGTGCCCGCCTCGGCCAGCAGGTCCGCCGAATCACTGCGCCCGCCCCGGCCCCACCAGTGGGTGCGCACATGGTCGAAGACCAGCATGTCCGGGTCGCCGGTCGTCTCCAGACGCGCCGCCACGGCGGCCAGCAGACCCGGCGTGCAGCGGTCGTCGCTGTCGAGGAACAGGACGTAGTCGCCGGCCGCCCGCTCCCGCCCGGCGTTGCGGGCCCGGCCGAGGCCCACGTTCTCGGGCAGGTGCAGCACCCGCACCCGGGCGTCGCGGGCGGCGTACTCGTCGAGGATCGCGCCGCTGCCGTCGGGGGAGCGGTCGTCCACGGCGATGACCTCGAAGTCGCCGTACGACTGGGTGAGCACCGAGTCGAGGCACTCGCGCAGGAAGCCCTGCACCTTGTAGACGGGGACGATGATGCTGAAGCGGGGCACTTCTTCGGTCAGCTCCTTACGAGGGTGGCGGCGGGGGCCGGGACGCGCTCCGCGAGCGGGGTCACGGGCGGGATCGACTCGGGCGGCTCCCCCAGCAGCACCCGGCGTACGACGCGCTCGGCGGCCCGCCCGTCGTCGAACTGGCAGAAGCGCTCCCGGAACGCGGCCCGCAGGGCCGTCGCCGACTCGTCCGCGTAACCGCCGTCGGTGAAGGCCGCCGCCAGCTCCTCGGGCGTACGGGCGACGCGGCCGGGCGGGCACTCCATCAGGTCGAAGTAGACGCCCCGCGTCTCCCGGTAGACGTCCCAGTCGTCGGCGTACACGACGATCGGCCGGTCCAGGTTGGCGTAGTCGAACATGATCGACGAGTAGTCGGTGATCAGCGCGTCGGCGGCCAGGCACACGTCCTCGGAGGACCGGTGCCCCGTGACGTCGATGATCCGGTCGCCGCTCCGGCCGGGCCCCCGGTCGTAGAAGTAGTGGGCGCGCAGCAGCACCACCCAGTCGTCGCCGATCGCCTCGCAGAACTCGGCCAGGTCCAGGCCGGACGAGAAGCCGGTGGCCCAGTCGCGGTGCGTGGGGGCGTAGAGGATCGCCTTCTTGCCCTCGGGGATCCCGAGTTCCTTGCGGACGCGGGCGACGTCCTCGGCGGACGCCGTGTAGTAGACGTCGTTGCGCGGATAGCCGTACTCGAGGGTCTCGTGCGCGCCGGGGAACGCCTTCTCCCACATCTCGGTGGAGTGCCGGTTGGACGTGAGGTTGTAGTCCCAGCGGTCCATCCGGGCCAGCAGCCTGGCGAAGCTCCCCGTCGCCGCCGCCACCACGGGATACGTCGCCTGGTCGGCGCCCATCGTCTTCAGCGGGGTGCCGTGCTGGGTCTGCAGATGCGTGCTGCCTGGGCGTTTGACCACGGCGTCCGCGAAGTTGGCGTTGTTGACCAGGTACCGGGCGCGGGCCAGGGCCTCCCAGTACTTCCGGCTGCCGATGACCGCGTACTCCACGTCCTTCGGCAGGCTCTGAACCGCGTCCGCCTCCACCAGGAACACCGAGCGCAGATGCGGGGCGAGCACGCGGGCCTTGGCGTGGATCGCGGCCGGGTTGCAGGCGTAGCCGCGGCCCCAGTACGCGCAGTACACGGCGAGGTTCCGATCGAGGGGGAGGCGCAGGTTCACCGCGTAGCGCAGCCGGGTGCGCAGCCCCCGGGGGCGCGGAAGCAGCGCGGCGGCGCGCAGCGCCCGCTGGTTGACGGCGCGCAGGGCGCGGAACGCCGGGTACGAACCGGCTGCCAGCAGCCGGTGCTGGACGCCGAGGCTGCCGCCGGGGGCCCGGTAGCCGGTGGGACGGTGCCGCCGGTAGAGCGCGCCCGCCCGGCGGAAGAAGGCACGGCGCCCGCCCGTCAGCCGCCGGGGGTGGGCGGCCGTCTTCAGCACGGCGGCGAAGAGCTGCGTGAACAGCGGCTCCAGCCGGTCCGCCGACAGCCCCTGCTCCCCGGCCCGGGTCAGCACCAGCTCGCTCTGGTCGAGCAGTTCGGCGTGGTGCTCGCCCGGAAGGTTCAGCCGGTTGCCCTGCCGGCGCAGCAGATGCCGGACGACGACCGCGCGCAGGGCCGCCACCCGCTCCGCCCGCAGGGCGACCAGGGCGCCGAACCCGACGTCGGTGAAGTGGCCGCCGGGGAAGGTGATGTCCCGCTCGGTGAGGAAGGCCCGGCGGTAGACCGCGCTCCACGCCGGGAGCGTCACGCCCGTCAGCTCCGGGGCCCGGTCGGGGGAGAAGACCCCGTCCGGTGTCCTGGCCAGCAGAGGTGCCGCCGGGTTGGTCGGCTCGCCCTCCCACCAGGGGGCGCGCTCGTGCTCGAAGTACAGCGCGTCCACGTCGCCCACCGCGCTCAGCCGGGCGTCCAGCGCCGCCAGTGCCCCCGGGACCAGGACGTCGTCGCCGTCGAGGAACAGCACATGGCCCCCGACGGCCGCCCGCAGCCCGGTGTTGCGCGCCCCGGCCAGCCCGGCCGACGGCGGGGAGTGCACCGGCGTCACCCGGCAGTCCCGCTCGGCGTACCCGGCGACGACGTCGGCCGCCGGTGCGTCGGGTGCGTCGCACACCGGGATCAGCTCGAAGTCGCCGAACGACTGGGCGAGGACCGAGTCCAGCGCCAGGGACAGCCGGCCCGCGACCCCATGGGACGGGACGACGATGCTGAAGCGGGGCATTCTGCTCTTTCTGTAGAGGGCTTCGAGCGCTTCGAGGGGTTTCGGGGATCTTCGAGGCTCTTCAGAGGTGGTCGGTGACGTTTGGGGGACCGGCCGGCCGCGGCACCGTGGTGAGCGGCTCGCGCGTCAGCGAGGCCGCCGCCGACGGCACCGGACGGCGCTCGTCGAGCGGGACGACCGGCGGCAGCTCCGACTCCCCGAGAACGACACGGCGGACGACCCGCTCGGCGGCCCGTCCGTCGTCGTAGGCGCAGAACCGCTCGCGGAACGCCGCGCGGAGCTGGGTCGAGCGGGAGCCCCGCCAGTGGCCGGTGGCGAAGATGTCGATCAGCTCGTCCTCACCGCGCGCGAGGGCGCCCGGCGGGGAGGCCCGCAGGTCGAAGTAGGTGCCGCGGGCGGCCTCGTACGCCTCCCAGTCGTCGGCGTGGATCACGATCGGCCGGTCCAGGTTGGCGTAGTCGAACATCAGCGACGAGTAGTCCGTGACCAGGGCGTCCGAGGCCAGACAGAGCGACTCCACGCTCGGATGGTCGCTGACGTCGACGACCCGGCCGCGGGTGGTGGCCAGCGGGGCGCCGTAGGCGTGGTGGGCGCGGGCCAGGACGATGAAGCGCGGGCCGAGGCGGCGCACGATCCGCTGGAGGTCGAGCGTGCGGTGCTGGGAGCGGCGGTAGTCGCGGTGGGTCGGCGCGTAGAGGATCGCCACCGTGCCCTCCGGGATGCCCAGCGAGGCGCGCAGCCGGGCCACGTCCGCCTCGGTCGCCGTCCGGAACACGTCGTTGCGCGGGTAGCCGTACTCCAGCGTGGTGTAGCGGCCGGGGTGGACGCGCTCCTGGGTCAGGGTGGTGTGGCGGTTGGCGGACAGCACGTAGTCCCACTGGTCGACGCCCTTGAGCAGTCGGCCGAAGTCCCGGCCGCGGGCCGCCGCCGGGCGTTCCTGGAGGTCCAGGCCGATGTGCCCCAGCGGGGTGCCCTGCCCGGTCTGGATCAGGACCTGGCCCCGGCGCTTGACCAGGCGGTCGTCGAAGTCGGTGTTGCTGACCAGGTACCGGGAGCGGGCGAGCGCCGTCCAGTAGGCGGCGGAGCCGGGGACGAGGCAGCGCGGGCCGGGCGGACTGGCGTGGTGGTGCTCCGGACGGGCGATCCACGCCGTGCGGATGTGCGGCGCGAGGTCGCGGATCGTGGACTCCAGCGCGCCCGGGTTGCAGCCGTGGCCGCGGCCGTCGTAGGCGGCGAAGACGGCCCGGTCGCGCACCGGCAGACGGCGCTGGACGCCGTAGTGGACCCGGAGCGCGGCGGTCCGCAGACCGCGCAGCAGCATGCCGGAGGTCCGGGCGGCGGCGCGGTGCAGGGCCGCCGTCAGATGCAGCGTGCGGTAGGTGCGGTGCAGGCCGAAGCGGATCAGGGTGTGGTGCACCCGGGCGCGCAGGGGCGCGGACGGGCAGGGGGTGCGGTAGCGGCGGTGGTGGGCGCGGGCCCGGCGCAGGAAGTCCGCCCGTGAGCCGCGCGGCAGCCGGTCCGGCCGGGAGTACACGATCGCCAGATGGTTGATCATGCGGCGGAACAGCGCCGGCCGCCACCGGTTCAGTTCGGGGCGCTCGTCGAGATACGCGAACACCCGGTCGTACTGGTCGAAGACGTCGAAGTGCCGCTCACTGGTGGTGCGCAGGATGCTGCCCATGCGCCGCTGCCGGTAGTGCACACAGACGCGGTCGAGGGTCGCGATCGACTCGGCCGTCATCAGCACCGGGTACGTCCACGGCGTGTCCTCGTAGTAGCCGGGCGGGAAGGCGAACCCCTTCTCCTCGAGGAACTCCCGCCGGTAGGCCTTGTTCCAGGCGACCATCAGCAGCTTCAGCAGGCCCGGCCGGTCCTCCAGGCGGAAGGGGGCCGGGCCCTCCTCGCTGAGCTGCAGGGCCGCCTGGTTGCGGACCGCCTCGCCCGTCCAGTGGGTGCGCGCGTAGTCGAAGACCAGGACGTCCGGCTCGCCGGTCTCCTTCAGCCGGTCGGCGATGGAGCGCAGCGCGTCGGGCGTGAGGGTGTCGTCGCTGTCGAGGAACAGCAGGTAGTCGCCGCTGGCGCGCGCCACTCCGGCGTTGCGGGCGGGGCCCAGGCCGACGTTCTCCGGCAGATGGACGGGCTGTACACGCGCGTCGCGGGCGGCGAACTCGTCGATGATCGCGCCGCACGCGTCCGGCGAGCAGTCGTCGACGACGATCAGTTCCAGATCGGGACAGGACTGGGAGAGCACCGACTCCAGGCACTCGTGCAGGTACGCCTGAACCTGGTACGCGGGGACAATGACACTGAACCTGGGCAAGAGGCATCCATCGGTCGGCGCGGGCGTTCGGCCCGGGAACGGCCGGGAGGGCCACTTGGTTACGGCGGCTACGTCATCCGGGGGAATCCCGAAGGGGCGGACCGTCACCGGCCCGCCCCTCCAACTCCCTTGTTCTGACGCCTACTTGACCGCTCCAGCCATCACGCCGGACACGAACTGCCGCTGGAACGCGAAGAAGACGGCCAGCGGGATCACCATGGAGATGAACGCGCCGGGTGCCAGCACATCGATGTTGTTGCCGAACTGCCGTACCTGCGTCTGCAGCGCGACCGTGATCGGCTGGCTCCCGGAGTCCGAGAAGATCAGCGCGACCAGCAGGTCGTTCCACACCCACAGGAACTGGAAGATGCCGAGGGCGGCGATCGCCGGGCCGCCGAGCGGCATCACGACACGGAAGAACAGGCGCAGTTCACCCGCCCCGTCCAGGCGCGCCGCCTCCAGCAGCTCCCTCGGGATCTCGGCGAAGAAGTTCCGCAGCAGGAACACCGCGAACGGCAGACCGAAGCCGACGTGGAAGAGCACCACGCCGAGCACCGAGCCGAAGATGCCGATGTTGCCGAAGAGTTCGGCGATCGGGATCAGCGCGACCTGCACCGGTACGACCAACAGGCCGACCACACCGAGGAACCACCAGTCCCGGCCCGGGAACTCCATCCACGCGAAGGCATAGCCCGCCAGCGAGCCGATGATCACCACCAGCAGGGTCGCCGGGACGGTGATCCACACCGTGTTCAGCAGGGAACCGGTGATGTCGTCGTTCTCCAGCAGTTTCGCGTAGCTGTCGAAGGTGATCTGCGAGGGCTCCGTGAACACCTTCCACCAGCCGCTCGCCGCGATGTCCTCCGGCGAGCGGAGACTGGCCAGCAGCAGACCGAGCGTCGGCACCAGCCAGAACAGGCCGACCAGGATGAGGAACACCCTCACCAGCCCCCCGCTGACGCCCTCGGCGAGCCGGGACCCCAGCGACTGCTTCGCCTTCATCGCCGCACCTCCCGCCGCAGCCGCCGTACGTTGAACCACATCACCGGGATCACCAGGAGCAGCAGGAACACCGAGATGGCGCTCGCGACGCCCGGCTGGTCCTCGGAGAAGCCCTTGCGGTACAGCTCCAGGGCCAGGACGTTCGCGTCGTCCTGGGAGGAGCCGGGGGCGATGATGAAGACCAGGTCGAAGACCTTCAGCACATTGATCATCAGGGTGACGGTGACGACCGCGAGGACCGGCGCCAGCAGCGGCACCGTGACCCGTCTGAACACCTGCCACTCGCTCGCGCCGTCGACCCGGGCCGCCTCCAGCAGCTCCCGGGGCACACTCGCGAGCCCGGCCGCGATCAGCACCATCGCGAAGCCCGCCCACATCCAGATGTACGAGCCGATGATGGACGGGGTGACCAGGGACGGGCCGAGCCAGTCCAGGCCGTTGTAGGGCTCCTTGAAGTTGCTTGCGGGGAGTTTCAGTTGGGCCCCGTCGGCCGAGGCCGGCAGCGTGAAGGTGCCGTCACCGGCCGCCGTCGCCGAGGCCACGACCCTGCCGTCCTTCACCGCCTCGATCCTCATGCCGGCGTAGCCCAGTTCGGCCGCGTCGACCCCGCCCAGGGTGCCCACGCCCTTGCCCCGCGTGAAGTCCTGCCAGGTCGTGCCGGTGACCTTGTCCGGCTCGGGTTTCGGCGCCACGGCGGCCTTCGCGCCGTCGGGCATCAGATCGGGCGCCACACCCACCAGGGGCAGCGAGACGGGCTCGCCCGCGCGGACGGGCGACTTGGTGATGAACGCGCCGCCGCCGGCCGGCTCCAGCGGCGACTGCCGGCCCGGATGGGCCTTCGGGAACGCCGACGCCTGCGCGAACGTGTCGTGCACGCCCACCCACACCGCGTTCGCCACGCCCTTGTCCGGATCCTGGTCGTACACCAGGCGGAAGATGATGCCCGCCGCCAGCATCGAGATCGCCATCGGCATGAAGACGACCAGCTTGAACGCCGTACCCCAGCGCACCCGTTCGGTCAGCACCGCGAAGACCAGGCCGAGCGCCGTCGCGACCGTCGGCGCGAACACCACCCAGAACACGTTGTTCTTCAGCGCGGTGCGGATGCCGTCGTCGGTGAAGAGAGCCTTGTAGTTGTCCATCCCGGCGAAGCTCTCGCCGGGCTGGTCGTAGAAGCTGCGTACGACCGAGTACCCGATCGGGTACACCACGAGCGCGCCGAGCAGGACGAGCGCGGGCAGCAGGAACAGCGCCACGACGGTCCTGCGGGTGCCGGTCACACTCTTGCGCGTCTTGGGAGCGGCAGGGGGCTTGCCGCCCCCTGCCGCCGTGGCCGACGTCATGACATCAGTCCCCGTAGGCCGCGGCCGCTTCGGCCTCCAGCTTCGCCTGCGTACCCGCGATGTCCTTCGGGTTCTTCAGGAAGTCCTGGAGGATCTTCCACTCGCCCTTGCCGGGCGTGCCGCCGAAGGCCTGCGGGGCCTGGTCGGACATGTCGAAGCGGAAGTCGTCCCCGGCGCCGATGAGCGCCTTGGCGATCTTCTGCTGCACCGCGTTCGGGTACGCGGAGTTCGGCACGTTCTTGTTCGGCGAGAGGTAGCCGCCCAGCTTGGCCTGGATCTCGGCCGCGTCGGGTGAGGCGAGCCAGGTGGCCAGGGCCTGCGAGCCCTTCGAGTCCTCCAGGATCACGGCCGCGTCGCCGCCCGAGACCACCGGTCCGTTGTCACCGACCGCCGGGAACGGGAACACCTTCGCGTCCGTGCCGATCTTCATGTTCGAGGGGATGTTGACCTGAGCGAAGTCGCCCGCGGCGACCATGGCGGCCTTGGGCTGGTCCCCGCCGGTGAAGACCTGCGTGACGGAGGCCGGGAAGTCGGTCTGCAACGCCCCGTTCGCCCCGCCCGCGATGTAGTCCGGCTTGCCCCAGACCTGCGCGAGCGTGGTCAGCGCGTCCTTCACGGACGGGTCCGTCCACTTGATCTCGTGCTGGGCGAGCTGGTCGTACTTCTCCGGGCCCGCCTGGGAGAGGTAGACGTTCTCGAACCAGTCGGTCAGCGTCCAGCCCTCGGCGCCGCCGACGGAGAACGGGGTGACGCCGGAGTCGTAGACCGTCTGCGCGGTGTTGAGCAGATCCGGCCAGGTCTCGGGCTCACTGGCCCCCGCGTTCTCGAAGACCTGGTTGTTGTACCAGATCAGGGACTTGTTGGCGGCCTTGTAGTAGACGCCGTAGCTCTTGCCGCCCACCTTGCCGATGTCCTGCCAGCCCTGCGAGTAGTTCTCGCCGAGCTCCTTCAGGGCGTCGGAGCCCAGCGGCTTGGCCCAGCCCCGGTCGACGGCCTGCTTGATGGCGCCCGGCTGCGGCAGCATCACGACGTCCGGCGGCTGCCCGCCGGCCACCTTCGAACCGATGAAGTTGATGATCGGGTCCTGGGCGGGCACGAACGTGACCGTGGCGCCCGTGCGCTTCTCGAACTCCGCCAGGACCTTCTTGAAGTTGGCCTGTTCGGTACCGGTCCAGACGGCGGCGATCTCCAGGTTCGTCCCGTCCAGCTTCGGCAGGGTGACGTTGTCGGCGGTCTCCTCGGCGGTGCCCTGGCTTCCGCCGCCGCTGTCGCTGTCGCCTCCGCAGGCGGTGAGCGAGAGCGCGAGGGCTCCCGCGGCGACGGCCGCCGCGGCCTTGGCGGCTCTGCGGTGCTGGGGGGTCGCCTTGTCCCGCTTGGGCGACCAGCGTGTCCGGATGGTGCTGCTCGTCATGCGCATGACTGCCCCGTTCTTCGTTCCTCGTCGAACGTCGAGCGCGCTCCCGTGCGATCTGGTCTACGCCCGGGTGTGCGGGGGCGGCAAGATGGCGTCGGCTGTCAAGCGGGGGATCGTGACCCCCTCGTGACCAGGGGCTGAACCTCTGATCATCGGGCGGGGGTCGGCTTCCGGCCAGTGCCATGTACGCGTGCCGGCACGTGCTACAGGAGTGACGGCACCTGTGCCGCCGAGACCTCCCTCGCCGCCCTTTCCAGCGCGCTGGCCAACAGTGCCAGGTCGGTCGGGCCGTTTCCGAGTTCCCGCACCGGACGCCGGGTGGGAGGGTCACCCATGCGGTGCCATTCCAGCGGTACGACCGTGGGGCGCAGGGTCGCCGTGCGGGGGATGCGGCCGGTGACCCGCCCGCCCTGAAGCGGTGTCACCCGCCCGTCCGCGCAGGTCAGGCTGCCCCGGCCGGGCGCGGGCTCGTCCGGACCGGGTGCCGGGGTGTCGAGCTTGACGCGCAGGGTGGCCCGGCGGGCCGGTTCCGTCTCCGCCGTACGGGGGCAGGGGCCGGAGGCCGTCACCAGGTGGACGCCGAGCCGCTCGCCCTCCCGGGCCACGGCCTCCAGCGCGCGCATCACCGAGCCGGCGGCGGGCCGCCCGGTCGAGCCGAGCGCGGGGGAGACCAGGGCGTCCAGGTCGTCGACGACCACGACGAGCCGGGGCAGCGGCGGCGCCGCCTCGGTCCGCCGCCGGGCCGCCCCGGGCCGCAGCCGCATGGTCGAACTGGACGGGGAGTCGAGATCTCCGGCACCGGCCCCCGTCTGTGCGTGGGCACCGTCCCGGGGCGTGGCCGTGCGCTGCGCGACCACACGGCCCGACAGCTCGCGGCCGCTGTGCCACTCGGCGAAGTCGGACCGGCCCAGCAGCTCGGCGCGCCGCTTCAGCTCGGCGCTCAGGGACTGCGCGAACTCCCGCATCCGGACCGGGTCGTGGGCCGAGAGATGCGTGGTGACATGCGGTACGTCCGTACACACCCGCAGTCCCTCGCCGTGCCCGCCGCCCGAGCCCGCCGCGGGGCCGGGGCCGCCCCGGCCGTCGACCAGCACGATGCCCAGCCGGTCCGGCCGCTCGGCGGCGGCCAGGGACGCGACGACCGCCCGCAGCAGCTCCGTGCGGCCGCTGCCCGGCGGGCCCTCGATCAGCAGATGCGGCCCCTGGGCCGCGAGGTCCGCGCCGACCGGGCCGCGCGGCCCGGCGCCCAGCACCGCGCGCACCCGGCCGCCCAGCGCGTCGGCGTCGTCGGCCGCGTCCGCCCAGCGCGCCATCAGCGACGCCGGGGTGGCCCGGGCCAGGCCCAGCTCGTCCAGCAACCGGGCCGCCTGGGGCAGCGGCGCGGAGACCCGCGGCTGCCGCTCGCTCGTCGCGGCGTCCGTCCGCAGGGGCGCCAGCGCCCGCGCGAAGCGCTCGGCCCAGGCGGGGGAGACGGCGTCGACGGTGGCGACCGTGCCGTGACCGGCCGGGGCGGAGCCCGCTCCGGCCCGGGCCACGCGCATCAGCCGCAGCGCCGTCGCCACGTCCCCGCTGAGCAGCGCGACCGCGCCGCACTGGCGGAACGTCGGCGACACCGCGCAGGCCGCCTCGTACGTCTCCGTCACCGGCGAGGCCGGGGACGCGGCGGCCGTCTCGGCCAGACACACCACGTGTATCCCGGCCCGCGGGCCCTCCGCCGCGAGCCGTGCCACGGCCTCGCGCAGATCGGCCCCGCCGGGGTCGCCGTCCACGACGAGCACGGTGAACGGGCCGGGGAAGGGGACGGCGTCCGGATCAGGCCCGTCGTCGGGGGCCGGGTGGCCGGTGGCGGGGTCGGCGCTCCCCGCTCCCGCCTCGGCCAGCTGGTCCTCCAGGCGGCGGAGGAGCTCGTCGGTGCGGGCCGCGGCCTGTTCCCGGTCGTGCGCGAGGAGCAGCCGGCAGTCCTGGCCGTGCCCGGGCCGGACATGCGGCAGCCAGCCCAGCCAGGACCACTCGGCGGTGCGCTCCTCCAGAGGGCGGGAGCGGTCCGCCGCGATCAGGACGATCTCCAGCATGTCGGGGGAGTGCAGCGCGGTGAGCTGGGCCAGTAGGGCACGGGCCAGCCCGCCGAGCCGCGCCCGCGGTCCGGCGAGGCCCAGCGCGCCGGCCTCGCGCAGCCCGGCGGTCACCGGCACCGCGGGCAGCAGGCCCGAGCCGTCCGGCACCGCCCGGTCGGCCGTGCCGAGACGCACCGCGAGCGCCTCCGGGTGGTCCGGACCGCGCTCCCACAGCCGGGGCCCCGGACCCAGTGCCGTCAGCAGCAGGGTGGCCGGATCCGGCCAGGTCTCCGGCGCCGCCGCCACGACGGCAGCGCGCTCCGCCTCACCGCCGGCCGGCTCGTCCTCGTACGCCTCACGCGGCTCCGGCCCCTGCTCACCACGCCCTCCGGCCAGCCGCCGCGCCCACGCCCCGATACCGCCCCGCCTGCGGGTCCCCTGCGGTATGTCGGTGCCCCGGAGGGGAGTGCCTTTGCGTCCACGCCCGGAGGGCTCGCCCGGGGGGTCGGCCGGAGTGCCCTGTCCGGGGCGAGCGTTTCGTCCGGCGTCGGGGTGTCCGGCCGGGGTGCTCTGGCCGGGGCCGCGATCGGGGCGAGCGTCTCGTCGTGCGTCGGGGTGTCCGGCTGGGGCGCTCTGGCCGGGGCCGCCACTGGAGCGCGTGTCCCGGCCCGCGTCCGGCGACCCGACCGGGGTGCCCCGACGCGGGCCGCCACCAGAGCGACCGTCCCGTCCCTGTTGCCCGGCGTCCGAGGAGGCCGACCCGTCGACGGCTCCACCACGAGGCCCGGTGCCGTAGGCCCCACCGGTGCGGTCGGCCCCGCCACCGGCGTAAGTCCCGTCGTCGGCGTGGCCCCGACGGTCGGCGACCGCCCCACCACCGCCGTGCGTCCCGCCCTCGGCGTATGACCCGCCTCCGGGGTGTGTCCCGTCCTCGGGGCGTGCCCCACGGCTGGCGACTGCCCCGCCACTGCCGTGCGTCCCGCCACTGCCGTGCGTCCCGCCCTCGGCGTATGACCCGCTTCCGGGGTGTGTCCCGTCCTCGGCGCGGGCCCCACGGCCGGCGGCTGCCCCGCTACCGCCGTATGCCCCGCCACCGCCGTGCGTCCCGCCCCCGGCGGCCTGTCCGCCGGGTGCCCCCGCTGCTCCGAAGCGCCCCGCATGGGTGTCGCCGTCGCCGAGGCCCGTTTGTGACGACGCGTCGCGCTGCCGGGCCGCGTGGGACGGGCCGTCGGGGGAGGCCATGGGCGACGAGCCCTCGGCGGTGCCGCGCTGCCGGGGCGGTCGGGCCAGGCCGTCCGGTGAGGCCGGGCGCGTCCCTTCACGGGCGGAAGCACGCCCGGAGTCGTCGGGGAAGCCTGTCGAAGCCGTGCTTCCCGGGGCCCGTGAGACCCGCCGCCCACGCCCACCGGTGCCCGGCCTGGGCTGCTCGGCCCCCGGGTACGCCCCAGGCCCGACCGGCCCGGCCCCCTCCGCACCCCGGCTCTCCACCCGGGGCGCCCCGCCCTGCCCCGGCACCACGGCCGAGTCGACGGAGCCCTGCCCGGTCGCGCCCGGTGTGCCCCAGGCCGCCGAGCCGTGGGCATGCCGCGTGGGACCGGAAGGCCCGGCCGGTGGCGGGTTCGTCGTGTGGGGGTGGGCCGTCGTGCCACCGTCGGCAGGGTCCGGCACGCGTACGTGCCCTTCCCCGTCCGGCGTCGTACCGACCCGGGCGCCCGGTCCTCCGGCGGGAGCCAGCCGCAGGGCCGACTCGCCGATCCGGAGCAGCGCGCCGGGCGCGAACCGGACGGCCCGGGGGCCCACCGGCCGGCCGTCCAGCGTCGTGCCGTTCGTGGAGTCCAGGTCGGCGACCGCGACACGGCCGTCGGCGCCCACGGTCACCGCGCAGTGCAGCCGGGAGACGTCCGGGTCGTCGAGGGGCACGTCCGCGTCGGCGGAGCGGCCGATGCGGATCTCGCCGCCGTGCAGCAGATGGACACCGCCGGCGTCCGGGCCGGCGACCACCTGGAGCTGGGCCGGGGCGTCGTCCAGCTCGGGATGCGGCTCGGGCTCGCCCGGCGCGCCCACGGACAGCACCGCGCCGTCGGTCAGCGGGGGCTCGCCGAGCGTGCAGCGCTGGGCGTCGAGCCGCTGCTCCCCGGCGTACAGCACCACCGTGCCCGAGCCGTCGCCGCCGGAGACCACCTGGGCGAGCGCGGAGGACACCGCCGCGAGCGCCGTACCGGCCGGCGCCGTGACCAGCACGTCGCTGCGTGGGGCGCGGCCCTGCGCCGGTGCCGACGGGCCCAGCGGGTCTACGACGGTCAGCCGGATCTGCATCGCCGTCAGCGGTCCCTTCTGCCCGGGCGCGGAGTCCCCCACCCCGCCCCAGCACGTCGGCCAATACTGCAGGCATCCTCGCACCTGCCACTGACACCGCGCCCCTCGCTCGGGAAAAGGTGATCTTGATTGGTCGGCTCTGCCCGCAAAAGTGCCTGAGAGATGACCCACAGGCGACCTCTTGGGATCAGTCACGTTCGTTATCAGCAACCACAAGACCGAGGTGAGCGTCTTTGCTTCGAACGGATGTGAGAACGGCTACGTAAGACCCACAGAAAGCCGACACCCCGGTCCCCGGCGGCGCGGCACTACAGTGGGTCGGACACAGGCCAGCAGGCAAGGCAAGCAGCAGGGAGCGCATGACGTGCGGCCGGTAGGCAGCAAGTACCTGCTCGAGGAGCCGCTCGGACGCGGCGCCACGGGCACCGTCTGGCGAGCCCGCCAGCGCGAGACCGCGGGCGCCGAGGCGGCCGTGCCGGGGCAGCCCGGCGAGACCGTCGCCATCAAGGTCCTCAAGGAGGAGCTGGCCAGCGACGCGGACGTCGTGATGCGCTTCCTCCGGGAGCGCTCCGTCCTCCTCCGGCTGACCCACCCGAACATCGTCCGGGTCCGTGACCTGGTCGTCGAGGGCGATCTGCTGGCGCTGGTCATGGACCTCGTCGAGGGCCCCGACCTGCACCGCTACCTGCGCGACAACGGCCCCTTCAGCCCCGTCGCCGCGGCCCTGCTCACCGCCCAGATCGCCGACGCGCTCGCCGCCAGCCACGCCGACGGCGTCGTCCACCGCGACCTCAAGCCGGCGAACGTCCTGCTCCAGCAGTACGACGGGCAGATGCACCCGCTGCTCACCGACTTCGGCATCGCGCGCCTCGCCGACTCCCCGGGGCTGACCCGCACCCAGGAGTTCGTCGGCACGCCCGCGTACGTCGCGCCCGAGGGCGCCGAGGGCCGGCCGCAGACCTCCGCCGTCGACATCTACGGCGCCGGCATCCTGCTCTACGAGCTGGTCACCGGCCGTCCGCCGTTCGCCGGCGGCTCCGCACTCGAGG
This sequence comes from Streptomyces sp. CRCS-T-1, assembly GCF_024442335.1. NCBI lineage: Bacteria > Bacillati > Actinomycetota > Actinomycetes > Kitasatosporales > Streptomycetaceae > Streptomyces > Streptomyces sp. CRCS-T-1. Next base: position 5,103,075 of record NZ_CP101651.1, read on the forward strand.
TGCTGCACCAGCACCTGAGCGCCGAGCCGCGCCGCCCCTCCACGGTCCCCGACCCGCTGTGGACCGTCATCGAGCGCTGTCTGCGCAAGAACCCGGACGAGCGGCCCAGCGCCGAGAACCTCGCCCGCGGCCTGCGCGTCGTCGCCGAGGGCATCGGCGTGCACGCGAACTCCGCGCAGATCGCCGCCGCCGAGGGCGTCGGCATGCTCCTGGCGCCCGACCCGGCGCCCGCGCCCGTCCCGGACATGACCGGCGGCGCCGACCCCACCCAGGTCCTCCCGCAGGGCGCGGGTTCGTACGACCCGAACGCGGCGACCAGCGTCATGCCGCACACCGGCGGCCCGGCCGGAGCCGGCGACCCCACCTCGGTCATGCCCCACCGGGGCGCGGCCGACCCGACCGCCGTCATGCCCCCGGTCCCGCCGGGATCGCCCGGCCACCCCGGGCAGCAGGGCCAGGGCGGCGGGCCCGAGGATCCGCACCCCTGGCAGAACCAGCTGCGGGCCGCCCGCGACCGCAATGAGCAGACGCAGGTCCAGAACTACCTCGACCCGGGTCAGGACCCGCTGCGCCGCCGCCCCCAGCGCCAGGTCGCCCGGCCGCAGCAGCCTCCACAGCGCGGTCGGCAGCCCCAGCCCGGCCCCGGCTACGGCCATCCGCAGCAGCAGCCCCAGCAGTACGCCCCGCAGCACCAGGCCCAGCAGCCGCAGCGCTACGCCCCGCCCCCGCCGCCTCCTCAGCCGCAGCAGCCCCAGCAGCCCCAGCGGCCGCAGCGCGAGCCCCGGCAGCCGCGGCAGCGCAGCGCCAACCCGATGCGGATCCCCGGGCTCGGCTGTCTGAAGGGCTGCCTCTTCACGATCGTCATCCTGTTCGTCGCCGGCTGGCTGATCTGGGAGCTGAGCCCGCTCCAGGAGTGGATCGGCACCGGCAAGGGCTACTGGGACCAGCTCACCGACTGGTTCGGCACGGTGACGGGCTGGATCGAGAAGCTCGGCGGGAGTTCGGGCACGAACTGACCCGAACCGGCATGCGGGGTTGGTGATTTGTCGACACCTGGCGGGTGATTTCCGCCCGGGCGGTGAAGGTTGGCTCTTCCTGCGCGTAGTTTTAGCGACAACACGCGTCGGTAGGAGCAGCCTTGGCACGGAAGATCGGCAGCCGGTACACCGCCCACCAGATCCTGGGGCGGGGCAGCGCCGGCACGGTGTGGCTGGGCGAGGGTCCCGAGGGCCCCGTCGCCGTCAAGCTGCTGCGCGAGGACCTCGCGTCCGACCAGGAACTCGTCGGACGCTTCGTGCAGGAGCGGACGGCGCTGCTCGGCCTGGAGCACCCGCACGTCGTCTCGGTGCGCGACCTGGTGGTGGACGGCAACGACCTGGCGCTGGTCATGGACCTCGTCCGCGGTACGGACCTCAGGACCCGGCTGGAGCGGGAACGCCGGCTGCCGCCCGAGGCGGCCGTGGCGATCGCGGCCGACATCGCCGACGGGCTGGCGGCCGCGCACGCGGCGGGCGTCGTGCACCGGGACGTGAAGCCGGAGAACGTGCTCCTGGACATGCAGGGCCCGCTCGGCCCCGGCGGCTCCCACCGCGCGCTGCTGACGGACTTCGGCGTGGCCAAGCTCATCGACACCCCGCGCCGCACCAAGGCCACGAAGATCATCGGCACCCCGGACTATCTCGCGCCGGAGATCGTCGAGGGCCTGCCCCCGCGCGCCTCCGTCGACATCTACGCGCTCGCCACGGTGCTGTACGAGCTGCTCGCGGGCTTCACCCCGTTCGGCGGCGGCCATCCGGGCGCGGTGCTGCGCCGGCACGTCACGGAGACGGTCGTCCCACTGCCCGGCATCCCTGACGAGCTGTGGCAGCTCCTCGTGCAGTGCCTGGCCAAGGCGCCGGCCTCGCGGCTGCGGGCCTCGGAGCTCGGGGCGCGGCTGCGGGAGCTGCTGCCGATGCTGGCGGGCATGCCGCCGCTGGAGGTGGACGAGCCCGACCCGGAGTCCGAGGAGGAGGCCGACCGCGAGGAGCAGCCGGCCGGACCGGCCCCTTCCGGGGAACGGATCCGGCGGCGCGGTGCGGTCCCCCTCGTCCCCGGCGCGAAACCGGCCGACTCCAACCGCGACACCCATACCTCGATGCGCGTCCCCGCCCCCGACGAACTGGCCGGCGGCGCCCACGGCACGGCCCGTGCCCCCCGCACCCCCGGCACCCCCCGCCCCGGCTCCGCCCGCAACCGCGCCGCCGCCCGACGCCGCCGCGTCGCCCTGGGAGCGGCGGCGATAGCCCTGGCCGCCGCGATCGGCGTCGGCGCCTGGCTCTCCACATCGGACGACGACACGAACACCCCACCCCAGGACACGAGAAACTCGGCCCCGCAGTCGCCTTGACCCGACCCGACCCGACCCGGCGCCGGGCGGCCGATCGCTCGGCGCCGCCGCCCGGCACCGAGGGCTCGGTCCTGCGGACTCCCGGACCGCGCCGGGGAACAGCGCGTGCCGATGGCGCCGGTGGTGGCGTCCGGGCCCGGCCGGCGGTGCCGGACGGCCGTGGTGCGGCCGGATTCCGAGAGCGTGGCCGCGTGGTCTCCTCGGTCCGTTCCGGAGAACCGGGGCGGGCCGATGGCGCCGGGGGCCGGCGCCGGGCGGCCGATCGCTCGGCGCCGCCGCCTGGCACCGAGGGCCCGGCTCCGGGGACTTCCGCACCGCGCCGGGGAACAGCGAGGGCCGATGACGCCGGTGGTCGGTGCCGAGGGCCCGGCCCGCGACGGCGGGTGACCGATGACGCCGTGCCGCCGGACACCGGGAACGCGGCACCCGTGTCGCCCTGCCACCCGCACCCCGGCGCCGCCGCAGCCCCCGGCGCCGTCGGCAGCCCGCTCCGCCCGCCCGGCGATGGCCGCCGGGCGGAGCCGTTACGCTGGAGGCGTGGCAGTCGTCGATGTATCCGAAGAGCTCAAGTCCCTCTCCTCGACCATGGAGTCGATCGAGGCCGTTCTGGACCTCGACAAGATGAGGGCAGACATCGCCGTGCTCGAGGAGCAGGCGGCCGCGCCGTCCCTCTGGGACAACCCCGATGAGGCGCAGAAGATCACCAGCAAGCTGTCCCACCTCCAGGCCGAGGTGCGCAAGGCCGAGGCCCTGCGCGGTCGCCTCGACGACCTGGGCGTCCTCTTCGAGATGGCCGAGGAGGAGGACGACCCGGACACCCGCGCCGAGGCCGAGTCCGAGCTCACGGCCGTGAAGAAGGCGCTGGACGAGATGGAGGTCCGCACCCTCCTCTCCGGCGAGTACGACTCCCGTGAGGCCCTGGTGAACATCCGCGCCGAGGCCGGTGGCGTCGACGCCGCCGACTTCGCCGAGAAGCTCCAGCGCATGTACCTGCGCTGGGCCGAGCAGCGCGGCTACAAGACCGAGATCTACGAGACGTCGTACGCGGAGGAGGCCGGCATCAAGTCGACCACCTTCGCCGTCCAGGCGCCCTACGCCTACGGCACGCTCTCCGTCGAGCAGGGCACGCACCGCCTCGTGCGCATCTCGCCCTTCGACAACCAGGGGCGCCGTCAGACCTCCTTCGCGGGCGTCGAGGTCCTGCCCGTGGTCGAGCAGACCGACCACATCGAGATCGACGAGTCCGAACTGCGCGTCGACGTGTACCGCTCCTCAGGCCCCGGCGGCCAGGGCGTCAACACCACCGACTCCGCGGTGCGCCTCACCCACATCCCCACCGGCATCGTCGTCTCCTGCCAGAACGAGCGCTCGCAGATCCAGAACAAGGCGACGGCCATGAACGTGCTCCAGGCCAAGCTGCTGGAGCGGCGCCGCCAGGAGGAGCAGGCCAAGATGGACGCCCTCAAGGGCGACGGCGGCAACTCCTGGGGCAACCAGATGCGTTCGTACGTGCTGCACCCGTACCAGATGGTCAAGGACCTGCGCACCGAGTGCGAGGTCGGCAACCCCGAGGCCGTGTTCAACGGTGAGATCGACGGGTTCCTGGAGGCCGGAATTCGCTGGCGCAAGCAGCAAGAGAAGTAAGTTTGTCGACAAGGCAACTGCCGCGATGAGCGCGGTGGTTGCCTTTTCTGTGTCCGGATGTCCAGCTTTTACATCACACTCACAGAGTTCGACTCCCCGCATAGCCCTCAGACTTGGACATGGCGCCCGCAAACGCCCTTGACGTGTCTTTGAAAAATGGGAAGGGTAAAGCGCGGCATGCGTGTCTCTGGGGCGCATGTGAACCGGGGGACCTCTCACGACAGCTCTCCCGTCGAGCACAGCCCCGAGCGCTGCCTAATGACGATGAGCTACTGGGGGTAGCAACCATATGACGAAGAAGACGCGGATCCGTGTCGCACGGATAGCGGCCGGCGCCGTGATCGCGGCCGGTGCCTCGCTGACCGCCGCCGGTGCCGCATCCGCCGCGGAATCCGACAAGTGCCTGCTCGGCATCCTGTGCGCGAAGGAGACGCCCAGCCCGACGCCGACGGGTGAGCCGACCGGCATCCCCACCGACGTCCCGACGGGTCTCCCGACCGACCCGCCGCCGTCGACCGAGGAGCCCACGGAGGAGCCGACGGAGCCCACGGAGGAGCCCACCGAGCCGACCGAGGACCCGACGGACCAGCCGACCGCCGCGCCCACCACCGACCCGGGCAACGGCGGCGGCAACGGTGGCAACGGCAGCGGCGGCAACAACGCCGACCCCGACGGTGGCACCTCCCCGCAGGAGGAGGGCTCCTCCTCCCTCACGGACACCGGCTCGGGCGCCACCCCGGTGGCCCCGCAGGGCCAGGCCCAGGCCCAGGGCAACGGCCAGGAGCTCGCCGAGACGGGTGCCGCGCAGACCACCTTCCTGGTGATCGGCGCCGCCACGATGATCGCCGGCGGTGTCGGCTTCCGTCTCCTGCCGCGCCTCGTGGGCGGCCGCGGCGGAGCTGCCGCCTGACGGTAGCCACGTCCGTACGGACCGTAGGCACAGCGCGAAACCGAGGGCCCGGAGCGAAACGCTCCGGGCCCTCGGCCTTGTCGTAAGGAGTCCTCGGGAAGCTTCCGGCCGCCGCCGCTAAGCGGTCTGGTGGGCCAGCAGGGCCACGGCCGCGATCAGGACCGTCAGCAGGGCGATCAGCGCCATGGGGTTCAGATTCGCGAGGAAGCTCTCCTGCTGCAGGCGCTCACGGTTCGCGCGGCAGACGGGGCAGCGGCCCTCGCTGACGGGGGCCGCGCAGTTCGCGCACACCAGCCGGTCGTACGTCATGCGCTCGCCCTCCTTGCGACGGTTCCACGGATCCAACGTGTGCGGGAAGCAGAATGTTCCCCTCCCCACTTTGCCAGGTTCCCCGGCGGGGTGCGCGGTCGCTGCCGAAGGTGGGCACCCCTCGGGGCTCGGCACAAAACGGAACATCCGTGGCGCAACCACAGTCGGTGACTGCGCTGCCCTCCCCGGTTCGCGTATGGTCACGCTCATCTACCCCCGGCGACCCGTGGTGCATCCGTGATCCGATTCGACAACGTCTCCAAGGTCTACCCCAAGCAGACCCGCCCCGCCCTCAGGGATGTCTCCCTGGAGGTCGAGAAGGGCGAGTTCGTCTTCCTCGTGGGGTCCTCCGGCTCCGGAAAGTCCACCTTCCTGCGGCTGATCCTCCGCGAGGAGCGGTGCAGCCACGGACAGGTGCACGTCCTGGGGAAGGACCTCGCACGCCTCTCCAACTGGAAGGTGCCGCAGATGCGGCGCCAGCTGGGGACCGTCTTCCAGGACTTCCGCCTGCTGCCGAACAAGACGGTCGGCGAGAACGTCGCCTTCGCCCAGGAGGTCATCGGCAAGTCGCGCGGCGAGATCCGCAAGTCCGTCCCGCAGGTGCTCGACCTCGTCGGGCTCGGCGGCAAGGACGACCGGATGCCCGGCGAGCTGTCCGGTGGTGAGCAGCAGCGCGTCGCCATCGCGCGGGCCTTCGTCAACCGGCCCAAGCTCCTCATCGCCGACGAGCCCACCGGCAACCTCGACCCGCAGACCTCCGTCGGCATCATGAAGCTGCTCGACCGCATCAACCGGACGGGCACCACCGTGGTGATGGCCACGCACGACCAGAACATCGTCGACCAGATGCGCAAGCGCGTCATCGAACTGGAGAAGGGCCGCCTCGTCCGCGACCAGGCCCGCGGTGTCTACGGCTACCAGCACTGAGACCGCACCCTAGATCACGGAAAGGCATAACGAGTCGCCATGCGCGCCCAGTTCGTCCTGTCGGAGATCGGCGTCGGTCTCCGCCGCAACCTGACGATGACCTTCGCGGTCGTCGTCTCCGTCGCCCTGTCGCTCGCCCTGTTCGGCGGGTCGCTCCTGATGAGCGACCAGGTCAACACCATGAAGGGCTACTGGTACGACAAGGTCAACGTCTCGGTCTTCCTCTGCAACAAGAGCGACGCCGAGTCCGACCCCAACTGCGCCAAGGGCGCGGTCACCGACGACCAGAAGAAGCAGATCAACTCCGACCTCGACAAGATGGGCGTGGTCGAGAAGGTCACGTACGAGTCGCAGGACCAGGCGTACAAGCACTACAAGGAGCAGTTCGGCGACTCCCCGCTGGCCAGCTCCCTCACGCCGGACCAGATGCAGGAGTCCTACCGCATCAAGCTGAAGGACCCGCAGAAGTACCAGGTCATCGCCACCGCCTTCAACGGCCGGGACGGTGTGCAGTCCGTGCAGGACCAGAAGGGCATCCTGGACAACCTCTTCAAGCTGCTGAACGGCATGAACTGGGCCGCCCGCGCGGTGATGGCGCTGATGCTGGTCGTCGCGCTGATGCTGATCGTCAACACCGTGCGCGTCTCGGCGTTCAGCCGCCGGCGTGAGACGGGGATCATGCGGCTGGTCGGTGCCTCCGGCTTCTACATCCAGGCGCCGTTCATCATGGAGGCCGCCGTCGCCGGACTCATCGGCGGCACCCTCGCGTGCGGCTTCCTGCTGATCGCCCGGTACTTCCTCATCGACCACGGACTGGCCCTGGCCGACCAGCTCACACTGATCAACTTCATCGGCTGGGACGCGGTCCTGACCAAGCTGCCGCTCATCCTCGCCACGAGCCTGCTGATGCCCGCGTTGGCCGCGTTCTTCGCGCTGCGCAAGTACTTGAAGGTGTGACACATGCCAAGAGGGGCCGTGCGGTCAACCAGCCGTACGGCCCTTCACCTTGTCCTAGACTCACCGGCATGTCAGGTCGTGACCCGTTCTGTCAGCCCCGCCGCATCCGCCGCGGGGCCGCCCTGACCTTGCTCTTCACGAGCGTGCTCGTCGCCGGCGCGGCCACCGGGTCCCTTCCGCAGGCCGACCGGAAGTCCGCTCCGGACGAGGCCCGTTCGGCCACCCCGGCCGGGCGCCACGCCGATGTCGCCAGGGCCGCCGAGGAGGCCATGGCCGACGGCAAGTCCCCGATGGAGGCCGCGAAGCGCGCGGTCAGCCGCAGCGGGGACCGCTGGGGCGCCGTCTACTCCGAGGGCGAGTACGAGGAGTTCGAGGAGTCCCTCGACGGCCAGTACACCGGCGTCGGCCTGTGGGCCCGCAGCGAGCGGGACGGCCGTATTGAGGTGACGAAGGTGCGCTCCGGCTCGCCCGCCGCCGGCGCCGGGATCCGCCCCGGGGACCTGCTGCGCAGCGTCGACGGCGAGAAGACCGACGGGCGGCCCGTCACCGAGGTCGTCTCCTTACTGCGCGGGGATGCGGGCGGTGCCACCGCCGGCACCACCGTCCGCCTCGGCCTGGAGCGCGGCACGCGCGCGTGGAGCGAGACCCTGCGCCGGGCCCGGCTGTCCACGGACCCGGTCAGCGTCCGGGAAGCCGCCGGTTCGGTCACCGTCATCAGGGTCGACACCTTCACCAAGGGCTCCGGCGAGCGGGTCCGCGAAGCCGTCCGGCGGGCCCCGCGCGGCGCCGGCATCGTCCTCGACCTGAGAGCCAACTCCGGCGGCCTGGTCACCGAGGCCGTCACCGCCGCCTCCGCCTTCCTCGACGGCGGCCTGGTCGCCACCTACGACGTCGACGGCGAACAGCGCGCCCTGCACGCCGACCCCGGCGGCGACACCACGAGACCCCTGGTCGCGCTCGTCGACGGCGGGACGATGAGCGCGGCCGAGCTTCTCACCGGTGCCGTGCAGGACCGCGGCCGCGCCCTCGTCGTGGGCTCCCGCACCTTCGGCAAGGGCTCGGTCCAGATGCCGAGCAGGCTGCCCGACGGCTCCGTGGCGGAGCTCACCGTCGGTCACTACCGCACCCCCTCCGGCCGGGGGGTCGACGGCCGGGGCATCACACCGGACCTGGAGGTCGAGGACGGTGCCGAGAGGCGGGCCGAGACAGTATTGACTGGCCTCGGACCCCCCTCGTAGTGCGAAAATGGCCGCACTATGGCGAAGGAAAAGGTAAAACGCAAGGCCGCGAAGGCTGCCGAGAAGGCACCCGCCCGGAAGATGGTCGCGCAGAACAAGAAGGCGCGGCACGACTACCACATCATCGACACGTACGAGTGCGGCCTGGTCCTGATGGGGACCGAGGTCAAGTCGCTGCGGATGGGCCGGGCCTCCCTGGTGGACGGCTTCGTGCACATCGACCACGGCGAGGCATGGCTGCACAACATCCACGTCCCCGAGTACGTGCAGGGCACCTGGACCAACCACTCCGCCACTCGCAAGCGCAAGCTGCTGCTGCACCGGGCGGAGATCGACAAGCTGGAGTCCAAGTCCCAGGAGACGGGGCACACGATCGTGCCGCTGGCCCTGTACTTCAAGGACAGCCGGGTCAAGGTCGAGATCGCGCTCGCGAAGGGCAAGAAGGAGTACGACAAGCGGCAGACCCTCAAGGAGAAGCAGGACCTGCGGGAGACGAACCGCGCGGTCGCGGACGCCAAGCGGCGCCAGCGCGGCGCCTAGCGGGCGCCCGCGCCGAGCGGCTGACCGGCGGCTCCCCGTGGCTCCTGGCGGGCCGCGCGGGAATTGGCTGGCCCCCTCGGGCGTTGGTCACGTACGATGGGCACTGCCCCGCACAGCCGGGGCGTGGATTGATAAAACAACATGGGGATGATCGGTTTCGACAGCGGATGTCGAAGCAGGGGAAGCGAGCCGAGGAAGCGGCAATGATCTCGTAAACCATATGTCGCAACCAATAATCGCCAATTCCAAGAGCGATTCCCAGTCCTTCGCCCTCGCTGCCTAATAAGCAGTGAGTGAAGGACCCTTAATGGGTGTCAGCCCGGGGGTGTTCCCGACCCGGACCCTGGCATAATCTAGGGAACTAAACCATCGAGCCCGGTCACGGGGTTCGGTGGGAAATCAAACAGTGACTGGGCCCGTCGGAGACTTGTTCGCGAGATCACCGGGGCCGAGAAAATCGAAGCGAACTGCGCTCGGAGAAGCCCTCCTTTTGCACCGTTGGACGCGGGTTCGATTCCCGCCATCTCCACTCATCCCATGTGGGCACAGGCCCCGCCGCTTCCGAGCGGCGGGGCCTTTGTCATGGCCGGACGTCGTGGCCGCCGGCGTCGGCGAGAGTCCAGGGGATCGCCGGGTCGCTGCACGACGCCCGCAGGGTGCCCCCTTCGCGTACGACGGTGAAGGTCACGTCCCCGACCGGCACCGTCACGCGGTCGCCGTCCTGGAGGCCGTACGCCCGCAGGGTCACCCCGGCGGCATGGTCGTAGTCCGGGCGGTCGTCCACCGCGCCCACCGGGATCACGGCCCCGGGCCGGACCAGCAGCGGCACGCTTCTGAAGCCGTGCCGCTCGCGCACCCAGCGCGGGCCGGTCACCGTCTCCCCGGTCAGGAAGTGGGTCCAGGTGCCCTCGGGGACGTAGTAGGTGACGTCGCCCTCGTCGCTGAACACCGGCGCGACCAGCAGGTCCGGGCCGAGCATGTACTGCCGCTCCAGATGCGCGCACCCCGGGTCGTCCGGGAACTCCAGCACCATCGCCCGCATCACCGGCACACCCTCGGTGTGGGCGGTCCGGGCCGCCTCGTACAGATAGGGCATGAGGCGCAGTTTCAGCCGGGTGAAGTGGCGCGCGACCTCCACGGACTCCTCGTCGAACAGCCAGGGCACGCGGTACGACGAGGAGCCGTGCAGCCGGCTGTGCGAGGAGAGCAGGCCGAAGGCCAGCCAGCGCTTGAACAGGGCCGGGGTCGGCGTGCCCTCGAAGCCGCCGATGTCATGGCTCCAGAAGCCGAAGCCCGACAGACCGAGGGACAGGCCGCCGCGCAGGGACTCGGCCATCGACTCGTAGGTCGCCTCGCAGTCGCCGCCCCAGTGCACCGGGAACTGCTGGCTGCCCGTCGTCGCCGAGCGGGCGAAGAGAACGGCCTCCTCCTCGCCGCGGTGCTTGCGCAGTACCTCGAAGACCGTGCGGTTGTAGAGGTACGTGTAGTAGTTGTGCATCCGCTCCGGGTCGGAGCCGTCGGACCAGGCCACATCGAGCGGCACGCGCTCGCCGAAGTCCGTCTTGAAGCAGTCGACGCCCTGCGCGAGCAGCGCCTCCAGCTTGGCGGCGTACCAGTCGCGGGCGGCTGGGCTCGTGAAATCGACCAGGGCCATGCCGGGCTGCCACATGTCCCACTGCCAGACGCTGCCGTCCGGGCGCCTCAGCAGATGCCCGAGCGCCCTGCCCTCGGCGAACAGCGGGGAGCGCTGCGCGATGTACGGGTTGATCCAGACGCTGACGCGCAGGTCACGGGCCTTGAGCCGGGCCAGCATGCCCTCCGGGTCCGGGAAGACCCGCGGATCCCACCGGAAGTCGCACCACTGGTACTCGCGCATCCAGAAGCAGTCGAAGTGGAAGACGGAGAGCGGGAGCTCACGCTCCCTCATGCCCTCGATGAAGGACGTCACCGTCTCCTCGTCGTACGAGGTGGTGAAGGACGTCGAAAGCCACAGGCCGAACGACCAGGCGGGCGGCAGCGCCGGGCGGCCGGTCAGGGCCGTGTACTTGCGCAGGATGTCCTTCGGGGTCGGGCCGTAGATGACGTAGTACGTCAGCTCCTGGGTCTCCGCGCTGAACTGCACCCGGGACACGACCTCCGAGGCGACCTCGAAGGAGACCTGGCCCGGGTGGTCGACGAAGACGCCGTAGCCCGCGTCCGTGAGGTAGAAGGGCACGTTCTTGTAGGCCTGTTCGCTGCACGTGCCGCCGTCGGCCTGCCAGATGTCGACGACCTGCCCGTTCTTCACCAGCGGGCCGAAGCGCTCACCGAGGCCGTAGACGGAGGTGCCGACCTGGAGCACTAGCTGTTCGCGCAGGTGGTGGGCGCCGGTCGCGTCCCGCATGATGCCCATGCTCTGGTGACCGCTGCCGGTCAGCGCCCGGCCGCCCGCGGCGAACTCGACGTGCCAGGGGCCGCCGCGGGCCACCCGGACCGACAGGTCGCCCGAGGCCAGGGTCGTGTGCTCGTCGTCGTACGCGATCCGCGCGGTCGGGTGGGAGTCGGTGAGTTCGAACTCCGGGCCCCGGGGCTGCCCGCCCGTGAAGTGCGTCAGTGTCAGGCCGATGACGTCGGCCATGGGGGTGTGGGCGCGCAGTGTCAGGACGGGGCCCGTCATCAGGTCGCCGCGGGAGCGGATGGGCCGGGTCGGCGCGTGGAACTCCAGCGCGCCGTCCGACTCGGTGACGTCGAGGACCTCGGCCGGGTAGGCCGCGGTGACGCCCTCGCGCAGAAGCCAGTAGCCGTCGGTGAACTTCATGTGGGGGGTCCTCAACTTCCCGGCGCATGGTGTCGAAGCGGTTTCGAGGGGGTATCGAAGCGCTTCGACAGTCGAACGTATGCGGGGTGTGTGAGGGCGTCAATGGGGTGTCCAGGAATTGGTGAAGCGTTTCGACGCCGTGGCCAGGGACAGCAGTAGGGCCAGGGCCGCCGCCGTCACCGGGATGCCGTATCCGGCCGTCGCCGACACATGCTCCACCGTCCAGCCGCCGAGCGCGCCGCCACCGGCGATGCCGCCCAGCAGGCCGGTCACCGCGAGGGTCATGCCCTCGTTCAGCCGGCCCTCGGGGGTGCGCTGCTGGACCAGCGTCATGGTGGTGACCATCGTCGGGGCCGTCGCCATCCCGGCGACCAGCAGCGCGCCCGCGAGACAGAGGAGAGAGCCGGTGAGGCTCGCCGCGAGCAGCGGCAGCGCCAGCAAGGCGGCCATCGCGGCCACGCACCACGGCAGCCGTGCCGCCGCCGGCCCGGTGGGCTTCGCGGCGCCGTACAGCAGACCCGCCGCGCAGGAACCGGCCGCCTGGAGCGCGAGTACGGCACCGGCCGCCGACTGGTGCCCCTGCCGGTCGGCGAACGCGAGCGTGACGACCTCCGTCGAGCCGAAGATCCCGCCCATCGCCAGACAGACCGCGAGCAGCGGGGGCATGCCGGGGGCGCGCAGCGGCGCCTTCGCGGGTATCTCCTCGCGGACCGGCGGCTCCGTCGCACGCCGGGTCGTGAACAGGAGCATCCCCGTCAGCAGCAGCACCGCGCCGACGAGCGTGCCCGCCTCCGGGAAGAACGCCCCGCACAGGAAGGCCGCGAGCACCGGACCCAGCATGAAGCACAGTTCGTCCGCGGCCTGCTCGAAGGAGTGGGCGGTGTGCAGGCCCTTCGGGTCGCCGGCCAGCAGATGCGCCCAGCGGGCCCGGGACATGCCGCCGGTGTTGGGGGTCGTGGCGGTGGCGGCGTAGGAGGCGAACAGGGTCCAGTCCGGGGCGTCGAGGCGCACGCACAGCAGGAGCGAGAGGGAGCCGAGGACGGCGATCAGCGTGGCGGGCAGGGCCACCCGGGCCTGTCCGTGCCGGTCGACGAGCCGCGCGGTCCACGGCGCGACCACCGCGGTCGCCGCGAGCCCCGTCGCCGTGACGGCGCCGGCCAGGGCGTACGAGCCCCGCGTCCCGGCGATCATGACGACCGCGCTGACGCTGAACATGCCCATCGGCAGCCGGGCGATCAGGTTCCCGGCGGTGAACGCGCGGGCGCCCGGCAGGCTGAAGAGACGGCGGTACGGGGTGAGGTGCGGCATGGCCCCACCGTCGCCCGGGGGTGATCAAGCGGTCCAACACCTGTTCCGTACGGACTCACGCACCTGTGTTGTAGGACCGCCTGATGCTTCTATTGGCGCGTGGAAAAGATGCTCAACGGGGAAATCCTTCACTCGTTTGCCGCGCATCCGCCGATGTGGGCCGACGGTTAGTCGGTACATGACCGAGGCGACCAGGAAAAATGGCTGGGCGGTAACGCTCGGCCCGTACACCTACATTCCCGCTCCGGCGCACTCGTCGGCCACCGTCAACGGCACGCTCACCAACGGCGGTTGCCCGGTCACGCTGCAGGTGACCGAGCCGGTTCTGCGCGATTTCATCGATGTCATGAGTGTGCTGGAAAAGGATCTTGCGCGACGGTGGATCAGTGCCACGGAATGGCCCGCATTCGCGCTTGCGGAATAGTCGGGTCGCGCGATGTATGACAATAAAATCGAAGGCAGTGGCCGGCACCGGGCTCCGTCCCGGGAGTTCTTCACCCCCCTGACACCACCGGACCCGACCTGGGATCCGGCCGAGGAACTGGCGTTCATCCTCGAGGAGGCGCTGGGGCAGCAGGCGGCGAGGGTTCCCGCCCCTCGTGACGAGGTGATCGAGGCGGACCTGGACCCGATGGATCCGGAGCCCGTACCGGTCCGGGTCCCGTCGGGCGCCCATATGAGGCGGCTCCAGGACATCACCGAGGAACTGCCGCCGGTGCGGGACGTCCACCGGCGCCACCGCAAGGTCCGCATCCGCAAGAGACCCGGCCTGCTCCGCACCACCAGCCTCTTCGTCGCCGCCCTGGCGGCCGTCATCGCCTCCGCGGTGAGCCTCCTGGGCGGCATGGTCGCCTACGACCCCCTGCGCCTGGTCGGCGTCTCCCCCGAGGGGAAGAGCTTCGGCAGCTGGTGGCCCCTGCTGGTGTACGGGCCCTGGCTGGTGGCCTCCCTGTCCGTGCTGCGGGCCGCGCTCCACCAGCGCCGTGCCGTGCACTCCTGGTGTGTCGTCCTGGTCTTCTCCTGCGTCGCCGTACTGCTCTGTGTCGCCCAGGCGCCGAGGACCGTGCTCGGCACCGCGGCGGCCGCCCTCCCGGGCGTCGCGGCCCTGGCCTGCTTCCAGCAGGTCGTCCGCCAGATCACCCTGACCCGCCCACCCCTGCGCACGGTGCCCCGGCACCGCCTGGGCCAGACCGGCGCACGGGACACCTCCGGCCCCGACACCGGCACCGGCACCGGCACCGACGCCGGCGAGGGGACGAGACAGGGCGGGGCATCCGGGCGGGGCACCGGCTCCTGAGGCCTGTGCTGTCGGGAGGCGGCGACGCCTGTGCCCCTGCGCTTCCGGGAGGCGCCGCCGCCTGTGCCCCTGCGCTTCCGGGAGGCGCCGCCGCCTGTGCCCCTGCGCTTCCGGGAGGCGCCGCCGCCTGTGCCCCTGCGCTTCCGGGAGGCGCCGCCGCCTGTGCCCCTGCGCTTCCGGGAGGCGCCGCCGCCTGTGCCCCTGCGCTTTCGGGAGGCGCCGCCGCCTGTGCCCCTGCGCTGTTCGTGAGCGGTGTCGCCTGATCCCTCGCGCGCTCGGGGAGCGGCGTCGCTCGCGTCTTCGCGCGGTGGGCAGCGGCGTCGCTTGATTCCCTGGGCGCGCGGGGCCGCCGGCTTGAGCCGTCGTGCTGTTGGGCAGCGGCGCTGACCGCGGCCCCGTGGTGTCGGGGAGCGGTGGCGCCTCCACCCTCGCGATGCTGGGCGGCAACGTCGCCCGAGCCCTCCCGCGATCACAGGCAGCGGCGTCGCCCGCCCCCGATGTCGGGCAGCGGCATCCTGCCGCCGCCCCCCCCGCTGTAGGTTCGCCGCATGCCCGCCCACCTCGATCCCCGTCTGCTGCGTGGCTTCGTCACCGTTGCCGAGGAGCTGCACTTCACGCGTGCCGCGGTGCGGCTTCATGTGGCGCAGCAGGCGCTCAGCCGGGATGTGCGGCGGCTGGAGCGGGAGCTGGGTGCCGAGCTGTTCGTGCGGACCACCCGGCAGGTGACGCTCACGCCCGAGGGGGAGCGGCTGCTGCCGTACGCCCGGAGGGTGCTGACGGCGCAGGACGAGCTGCTCGCCGCCTTCGACCAGGCCCGGCCCCTGCTGGTCGACCTCAACTCCCCGGGCCTGGTCACACCGCGCCGGGTGCTGCACCTGGCGCGTGAACTCGCCCCCGGGCACGAGCTGATGGCCCGGTACGAGAGCGGCCTGACCGGAGCCGCCGGGGAGTTGCTCGCCGGGCGGCTGGACGCGTCGTTCGGACGGTTCGAGGGACTGGACCCGGCGCTGCGGACCGGGCTCGACCACCAGCCCGTGCGGTACGAGCCGATGGCGGTCGTGCTGCCCGAGGACCACCGGCTGGCCGCGCTGGAGGCCGTGCCGCTCGCCGAGCTGGCCGGCGAGACCGTCTACGCGGGGGCCGGCAATCCGCGCACACCGGAGTGGACCGGCCTCGCACGGCAGCTTTTCGACGGACGGGGCATCGAGATCGCGCCACCCGCGCCGCTGGCCGTGGGCGAGGAGGAGTTCCAGCGCGTGATGGCCAGAACACGCAACCCGGTCCTGGCCGTCGTGGGGTTCCCGGCCCTGCCGTCCATGGTGTCGCGGCCCCTGGTCGACCCCGTTCCGCTGTCTCCCGTGTCGCTGGTGTGGCGCAGGGGACTGACCCATCCCGCGTTCGACGCGCTGCGCCGGGCGGCGGCCCGGCTCGCGGTGGAGGAGGGCTGGCTGGACAGGCCCGCGGGGGCCTGGATTCCGGCCGAGGGCGATGTCCGCATGGCGTCCCGCGACTGACACGATTCGGTACGCGGTCCACACCGATCCTCCGCGTGCGCTACATTCAACGCCTGAGCACGGTGTGGTAATGGGGGGCGCTCGGACGGGCGAGGGGGCCCGGTCCGACGGCGGGTGCTCAGGTCGTCAGCGCACCTGAACCATCCCGTGGGGGGAAGTGCGTGCGCGTGGAAAATTGGCGAGAAGACGCCCAACCGCAGTGGCCCGAGGCCGCGGCGGTGACCGGTGAACTCCCCACGGACGGCAGAGTCCAGGACCGCAGAGCCACCCAGCTCTTCGCCGGGAGCGACCTCCAGGGGACCGGCCACGGGCTGCCCGCCGGGACGGAGATACTGCGCGGCATCCCCCGGCAGAGCGAGGGCGAGTTCGACTCGTCCCTCCCGGGCCCCGGCGCCCGGCCCGCCGTCCGCGACCCCTGGCAGGAGCCCGGGGAAACCGCAGGGGAGACCGACGACCCGTCCGAGCACAGCCACGACCCGCACGAGGTCACCGTCCAACTCGACGCCGTCCAGCTCGGGGACGGTTTCGTACGGCAGGTCAAGGAAGGTCCCGGCGCGGGCGCCGAAGCCGCCGACTCGCCCGTGTTCGTCGACGAGTCCGGCCGCCGCAGCCGCCGCTTCCGCCGGATCGGTATGGCCGTCGCGCTGGCCTGCGGGGTCTACGCGGTCGTCATCGTCGCCACGCTGATGTCGGGCAACTCCCAGGCTCCCTGGCTGCCCGTGCCGGGCCAGAAGGAGGCCCCGCCGGCCGGCCAGGTCGACACCCCGCCGGTGCCCGAGCGCTCGGCACCGACCGACGAAGCCGGCACCACCGCCCCGGGCAGCACACCGACCACCGTCGAGGGCACGGCACCCGCGCCCGGCGCGAGCGCCGGCGACCCCGCGGACCCCGTCGCCCCCGCGGCCCCCGGCCGTTCCGGTACGACCACCAAGCCCTCGCCGACCGCGTCCCGGACCGCACCGGCCCCGGGCACCGGCGCCACCGACCCGACCCCGAGCAAGCCGGCGGACCCGCCGAGCACGCCGACGACCGAGCCGTCGCCGCCCGGCGAACCCACGCCCCTGCCGACCGAGACGACCGGCACCGGCACGGTCGCCGACGGCCCGGCCGCGACCCAGCCGGTCGCACAGTCACCCGTCGCCGACCAGCCCGCGGCCGAGCCGCCGGCGGCCGACCAGCCCGCGGCCTGAGCGCTTCGCTGAAGGCGCCGCGACGGGCCGCCGTTCCTCTGCGGCACCGTCGTGGCCGGTCGCGCGGTTCCCCGCGCCCCCTCAGGGCGCTGCCGTAGCACCCGCGCCCCTTTGAGGGCGCTTCCGTACCACCCACTCCCGCACCACCCGGAGTACCACCACCCATGGCATCCCGTACCCGCCGTTCCGGGCGCGCGTCCCGAGCCCGTGGCGGCTCCAGGCGCCGCCGTCTGCCCATGCGCCTGCTGCTGCCCCTGCTGCTCCTCGTCGCCCTGATGGCGATGCTCATGCTGCGCGGCTATGTGCACAGCGAGATCCTCGCCGACCACCGGGTCGGACCGCCCACGTCGAGCGACCAGGTCCCGAAGGAGATCCTCGAAGGCGGGCCCGTCATAGACACCCGGGAGGAGAAGCCGACCGCGCTGGAACTCCCGGACCGCCAGCTGGTGCTGACCTTCGACGACGGGCCCGACCCCGTCTGGACGCCCAAGGTCCTCGACATGCTGAAGAAGCACGACGCCCACGCCGTCTTCTTCATCACCGGCACCATGGCCTCCCGCTACCCGGACCTCGTCCAGCGCATGGTCGACGAGGGCCATGAGATCGGGCTGCACACCTTCAACCACCCCGACCTCGCGCTGCAGAGCAAGAGCCGGGTCGACTGGGAGCTCTCGCAGAGCCAGCTCGCGCTGGCCGGGGCGGCCGGCATCCGCACCTCGCTCTTCCGCCCGCCCTACTCGTCGTACTCCCACCTCATGGACAACAAGTCCTGGCCGGTGACCGAGTACATCGGCAGCAAGGGCTACATCACCATCGTCAACGACACCGACAGCCAGGACTGGCGCAGGCCCGGTGTCGACCAGATCATCCGCAACGCCACGCCGGAGAACGGCGAGGGCGCCATCGTGCTGATGCACGACTCCGGCGGTGACCGCTCCCAGACCGTGGCCGCGCTCGACCGGTTCATCTCGGGGCTCAAGGGCGAGGGCTACCGCTTCGACACCCTGACCGCCACCCTCGACGCCCCCAGCGCGCACACCCCGGTCGCCGGGCTCGACGCGCTGAAGGGCGACGCGTGGGTCTTCCTCGTCCAGGCCTCCGAGAAGACGACCGGCGTTCTCGTCGCCGGGCTCGCCGTCGTCGGTGTGCTGGTCTTCGCCCGGCTCGGGCTGATGCTGATCCTCTCCGTGGCGCACGCCCGCCGGGTCCGCCGTCGGGGCTTCCGCTGGGGCGAGACCGTCACGGAACCGGTATCCGTCCTCGTGCCCGCCTACAACGAGGCCAAGTGCATCGAGCAGACGGTCCGTTCCCTGGTCGCCAGCGACCACCCCATCGAGGTGCTGGTCATCGACGACGGCTCCAGCGACGGCACCGCGCGCATCGTCGAGAACCTCGGCCTGCCCGGCGTACGCGTCATCCGCCAGATGAACGCGGGCAAGCCCGCGGCCCTCAACCGGGGCATCGCCAACGCCCGGTACGACCTCATCGTGATGATGGACGGCGACACCGTCTTCGAACCGGCCACCGTCCGCGAACTCGTGCAGCCCTTCGGCGACCCGCGCGTCGGCGCCGTCGCGGGCAACGCCAAGGTCGGCAACCGGGACTCGCTGATCGGCGCCTGGCAGCACATCGAGTACGTGATGGGCTTCAACCTCGACCGCCGCATGTACGACGTGCTGCGCTGCATGCCGACCATCCCCGGCGCGGTCGGCGCCTTCCGGCGCAGCGCGCTGGAGCGGGTGGGCGGCATGAGCGAGGACACGCTCGCCGAGGACACCGACATCACCATGGCCCTGCACCGCGACGGCTGGCACGTCGTGTACGCGGAGAAGGCCCTCGCCTGGACCGAGGCCCCCGAGTCCGTCCAGCAGCTCTGGTCCCAGCGCTACCGCTGGTCGTACGGCACGATGCAGGCGATCTGGAAGCACCGCCGGTCCCTCGTGGAGAGCGGGCACTCGGGCCGCTTCGGGCGGGTGGGACTGCCGCTGGTGGCGATGTTCATGGTCGTGGCGCCGCTGCTGGCCCCGCTCATCGACGTGTTCCTGCTGTACGGGCTGGTGTTCGGCCCGACGGAGAAGACCATCGGCGCCTGGCTGGGCGTCCTCGCGGTGCAGGGCGTGTGCGCGGCCTACGCGTTCCACCTCGACAAGGAACGCATGACCCACCTGATCTCGCTCCCGCTCCAGCAGCTCCTGTACCGCCAGCTCATGTACGTCGTACTGCTCCAGTCCTGGATCACCGCCCTCACCGGCGGCCGGCTGCGCTGGCAGAAGCTGCGGCGCACCGGCGCGGTCGGCCTGCCCGGGCCGGGCAGCGGCACGCCCCAGCAGCCGGTGGGCGGGAGGCAGGCCTGATGACCACACACCCCGAAGCCGTCGCCCCCGCCCCGGAGAAGGAGCGGACCGGCCGCACCGGCCCCGTCCGCGACCGGTACTTCGACCTGCTGCGCGCCCTCGCCCTGTTCCGTGTCGTGCTCTACCACCTGACGGGCTGGGCCTGGCTGCCGCTGGTGTTCCCGTCGATGGGCGTGATGTTCGCCCTCGCCGGCAACCTCATGGCCCGCTCCCTCAAGCGTCCGCCCGTGCAGGTGATCCGCGGCCGGCTGCGGCGGCTGCTGCCCCCGCTGTGGCTGCTGGGCGTCGTCGGCGTCACCGGCATGGTCCTCCAGGGCTGGGGACCGGACGCCGATGGCCATCCCGGCTGGTGGTGGCTCCACCTCACCTTCTGGATCGTCCCGCTCAGCGACCCGCCCTACGGTGAGGGCCTGCCCGGCGTCCACGGCTTCATCGGCGAGGACTGGGCCGCCGAACTCGCCGGCCCGCTCTGGTACATCCGCGCCTACCTCTGGTTCGTGCTGCTGTCCCCGCTGCTCCTGAAGGCCCTGCGCGCCCTTCCGGTGGTCACGCTCCTCGCGCCGATCGCCCTGGCGGTCGCCTTCGAGCACAGCTACCTCGCCCTGCCCGGCGAGCGGTTCCCCTCGGCGCTCACCGACTTCTCCACCTTCGGCGCCTGCTGGATCCTCGGCATGGCCCACCAGGAGGGCGTCCTCAAGCGGCTGCCGCGCTACATCGTCCCGTCCGTGGCACCCGTCATCGCCCTGGTGGGCCTCTGGTACGCCCTGCGCCATGACTTCTCCGCCGGAAACGACCTGGACAGCATGCCCCTGGCGCAGGCCCTGTGGTCCTTCGGCACGGTGTTCCTGCTGCTGCACATCAGCCCGTCCTGGCCGGAGTGGCCGCGCAGGCTGCGCCGCTGGGCCGGGGCGATCACCCTGCTCAACTCCCGGGCCGTGACGATCTATCTGTGGCACAACATCTGCATCCTGATCGCCGCGACCCTGTGGGACCGGCTGTGGGGCGTCACGGTGCTGGAACAGAACGTCCCGGGGCTGCTGGAGAGCGTCTGGCCGGTGCTGTTCCTGGCCTGGGTGCTGATCGGCGGGTGCGTCCTGGCGTTCGGCTGGGTGGAGGACCTGGCGGCGAAGCAGAGGCCCCGGTTGTGGCCCAGGAGTGAGCCCCGGGTGAGGGTTCGGGGGAGTCGGAGGCGAGCGGCACGCGGCGGCTGATTCCCGTTGCCCCCGGGCGTCTCCGGTGTGGAAAACTGCCCGAGTTGCGCAGGTGAACGACTGCGATCGATGACGGGCCGGGGGAGCGGTGGGATGAGCAAGCGGCAGACACAGAAGATGCTGCGGCTGATGGCGAGCGGGGAGCCGGTCGAGCTCACCAGCCCGATGGCGTCCGTGAAGAAGCTCGCCCGGCTGGCCTTCGTCGCCCAGCAGTTCGGCTACGAGTACGCGGACGTCCGGCAGAGCAACGGCCGCAACGGCGCGCTCACGATGCTGATCCTCCCCGACCCCAGCCCGCACGCCCGGGGCCGGGCCGCGCAGAACTGGGCGCAGTATCCGAACGCCGCCGACGGTGTCTCCCTGCCGCCGCTCGTGCCCGACGCCTTCGAGCTCCTCAAGGCCCGGATCAACTTCGACCTCACCGGCAAGAGCGCCGAGAAGCGCATGGGCTACGCGGCCCTCGGCCTCACGATCGGCTGCGTGATCCTCGCCCTGCGCTCCGGAGGGGATGCCTCCGCCTTCATCGTCGCGGGCGTGATCTGGCTGCTCCTCATGGCGGTCTTCGGCATCGGGCTCCTGGTCACCCGCAAGCGCAACGCGAAGTTCGCCGCCCGGCTGCAGGCGGCCGGCTTCATGCCGGTGACGGACGAGAACGGGCGGATGCGGTACCTGCCGCCGGGGGCGCAGCTGCCCGGGCACGGCAATCCCTTCGGCGGGGGGCCGTACGGCGGTGCGCCGGGCCAGGGCGGTGGAGTGCCCGGGCAGGCGCCCGTAGGTTACGGATACCAGCAGCCGGCACAGGGACAGGGACAGGCGCCGGGCCCGTATGCCCAGCCCGCCCCAGGCCCGTACGCCCAGCCCGCCCCGGGCCCCTACCCGCCTCAGCCCGCGCCCGGGCACGCGCCCGGTCCGTACGGGACGCAGCCCCCTGCCGCGCCGTATCCGCCGCAGCAGCAGCCCGGCCCCTACGCGCCGCAGCAGCCGCCGCAGAATCCCCACTGGCAGCACCCGCAGCGCTGACACAATGGCGTCGAACCTCTCATCCCGCCCGGGCCCGGGGTGAGAGCAAAGTTCCACCGAGGTCACTCGGTGGCACAGTCACGAAACGCGTTCTCCCTACCTTCGGATTCAGCCACTCGTAGTACGACCGAGTCCCGGAGCAAGTGGAGGCGTCATGACAGGCCCTGGCACGGCACCCGCACCCCCGAGCAGGGGCGGACGCTGGATCCGGCACTGGGATCCGGAGAACGAGACCTTCTGGAAGGAAACCGGGGAGAAGGTCGCCCGCCGCAACCTCTACTTCTCCGTGCTGTCCGAGCACATCGGCTTCTCCATCTGGACCCTGTGGTCCGTGATGGTGCTCTTCATGGGCCCGGAGTACGGCCTGACCCCCGCCGACAAATTCATGCTGACCTCGATGGTCACGCTGGTCGGCGCGGTCGTCCGGGTCCCCTACACCTTCGCCGTCGCGATCTTCGGCGGCCGGAACTGGACGATCATCTCCGCCGGCCTCCTGCTGGTCCCGACCGTCGCCGCGTTCACCGTGATGGAGCCGGGCACCTCCTTCTCCACCTTCCTGCTGGTCGGACTGCTCGCCGGTATCGGCGGCGGCAACTTCGCCTCCTCCATGACCAACATCAACGCCTTCTTCCCGCTGCGGAAGAAGGGCTGGGCCCTCGGCCTGAACGCGGGCGGCGGCAACATCGGGGTCCCCGTGGCGCAGCTGGTCGCGCTGGCGATCATCGGTGCCGGTGGCGGCCCGCGCGTGCTGCTGGGGATCTACATCCCGCTGATCGTCGTGGCCGCCGTCATGGCCGCGCTGTTCATGGACAACCTGGAGAACGTCAAGAACGACACCGGCGCCGCCAAGGACGCCGCGCGGGACGCCCACACGTGGATCATGTCCGTCCTCTACATCGGCACCTTCGGCTCCTTCATCGGCTACAGCTTCGCCTTCGGCCAGGTCCTGACAAGCCAGTTCGGCCGTACGCCGCTCCAGGCCGCGTACGTCACCTTCCTCGGCCCGCTGCTCGGCTCCCTGATCCGGCCCGTCGGCGGCTGGCTCGCCGACCGGTACGGCGGCGCGAAGATCAGCCTGTGGAACTACGTCGCCATGGGTGTCGCGACGGCGGTCCTGATCGGTGCCTCCATGGAGAAGTCGCTGGCACTGTTCACCGGGGCGTTCGTGGTGCTGTTCGTCCTCAGCGGGCTCGGCAACGGCTCCACGTTCAAGATGATCCCGGGCATCTTCCAGAACAAGGCCCTGGCCAAGGGGCTGCGGGGTGAGGAGGCCGCGGCGTACGGGCGCAGGCTCTCCGGCGCCTCCATGGGACTCATCGGCGCGGTGGGCGCGCTCGGCGGTGTCGGCATCAACCTCGCCTTCCGCCAGTCCTTCCTCTCCTACGGCTCCGGGACCGGCGCGTTCGTCGCCTTCCTCGGCTTCTACGCGGTCTGCTTCGGAATCACCTGGGCCGTATACCTTCGGGGTACGGCACCGCGGGTACCCGCCACGACGACAGCCTCGGAGGCGAAGCCGCAGCTCAACTACGCCAAGGTGTGAAGTAACACCGCGGACATCAAGCCGAACCGAGCCTGTCACGAGCCGTTGACAGGCTCGATCGGCATACACGTACGCCGAACCCATGGAGTACGACGACTCGAATGCGGGACGAGAGCATGCACGAGGAACAACAGCGACCGGAACACGGCCCACTGGCGGGATTCACCGTGGGCGTCACGGCCGCGCGCCGGGCCGAGGAGCTGGGCACGCTGCTCCAGCGGCGCGGCGCCACCGTCCTGCATGCCCCCGCCCTGCGGATCGTGCCGCTCGCCGACGACAGCGAGCTGCTGGCCGCGACGAAGGAGATCATCCACCAGGTGCCGGACATCGTCGTGGCGACGACCGCGATCGGGTTCCGGGGCTGGGTCGAGGCCGCGGACGGCTGGGGTCTGGGCGAGGATCTGCTGGCGCGGCTGGGCGGCGTACGGATCATGGCGCGCGGGCCCAAGGTCAAGGGCGCGGTGCGGGCCGCCGGGCTGACGGAGGAGTGGTCGCCGTCGTCGGAGTCCATGGCGGAGGTGCTCGACCGGCTGCTGGAGGAAGGCGTCGACGGGCTGCGGATCGCGATCCAGCTGCACGGGGAGCCGTTGCCCGGGTTCGTGGAGTCGCTGCGGGCCGGTGGTGCCGAGGTCGTCGGGGTGCCCGTCTACCGGTGGATGCCGCCGGAGGACATCGGGCCGGTCGACCGTCTCCTGGACGCGACGGTGTCCCGCGGCGTCGACGCGCTGACCTTCACCAGCGCGCCCGCCGCGGCGTCCCTGCTCTCCCGGGCGGAGGAACGCGGACTGCTCCCCGAGGTGCTGGCGGCACTCGGCCACGACGTCCTGCCGGCCTGTGTCGGACCGGTCACCGCGCTGCCGCTGCAGGGCCACGGCATCGACACGGTCCAGCCCGAGCGCTTCCGGCTCGGCCCGCTCGTCCAGCTCCTCTGCCAGGAGCTGCCCGGGCGGGCGCGCTCGCTGCCGATCGCCGGGCACCGGGTGGAGATCCGCGGCCACGCCGTCCTGGTCGACGGCGACCTCAAGCCCGTCCCGCCCGCCGGCATGGCCCTCCTGCGCGCCCTCTCCCGCCGCCCCGGCTGGGTCGTAGCCCGCGCCGACCTCCTGCGCGCCCTGCCCGGCGCCGGCCGCGACGAACACGCCGTCGAAACCGCCATGGCCCGCCTCCGCACCGCCCTCGGCGCCCCCAAACTGATCCAGACGGTGGTCAAACGCGGCTACCGCCTGGCCCTGGACCCGGCAGCGGAAACGAAGTACGCGGACGCGTGACGCTCCGCAGGGGTCGAGCGGCACACCGCGACTACGCACGCGGCGTGCTCAACCCGACGCCTGCCGCAGCACCGCGCCACGCGGCGGCCCGACGGGAAGCCTCGACGACATCGACGGCGGTCCCCCCGGGGCGCGACCGCCAACACCCCTGGCCTCCGCCCGGCTCGGGCGGGGGGCGACGGCCTACGGTCCCCCGGCTGGTCCTCGCGGGGTGACACCGATGCCCCGGGAGGCGAACTGCTGGCGGTCCTCCCCTGGGCGACCGCCGACACCCCGGCCCGCCCGGATCCGGCGGGCAGCCGGGGGCGACGACTGACGATCCCCTCCCGCGATGTCGAGGACGGCGGTCCCTCTCCGTTGTCGTCGGCGGCGACAGCCGCCTGCGCCCAGCCCGGGCGGGCGCTCACGCGGATGAGCTGCGCCGCGACTGGGCCGAGGGCATCGCGGGCTGGGCCTAGGCCAACAGTCCGGGCCGAGGGGCGCCGGTGTGCGGAGCTGTGCTGTCGCTCGGCCCACAGTCCGCTGCGGGCCCTCGGCGGCAGCGCCTCGTGGATCGCGCACCGGCGGCTCAGCGGGTACGCCGACCAGCGGCAGCACCTTCAACGAGGAACACGGCAGGCGAGCTCGCCCTCGAAAAGCGCCGGTGTCGGTGGCGAAGGCCAGGGCCGGGTCCCGGGATCCGCCGCTGTGCGGGGCTCAGCTCCGGGCGGTCGGCGGCGAAGCGTCGCGTGGCCGGGCTGGAGGCACCGGCGGACGTGGCCGCTCCGCGAGCCCTCGCCGAGGCCCTGTCATACGAAACCCTGTCGGATGGCCGTGTCGCGGCCGGACCCAGACACCCGCCGACAAGGCCTCTCCGCGACACCGGCCGACGAAGCCGCTCCGCGAGCCTCCCCAGCGGCACCAACGTCCGAGGCCCTGTCGCGGCCGGCCCCGAACACCGCCCGACGAGGCCTCTTCGAGAGCCGCCCCGGAACGCCCCGTCGCCCGCCCCCGACACCGCCCCCTGGCCGGAACCCCCACCCCCGTCGGCCGGTCATCGGTGTCAGCCCCGTGTCGAGGGGTTTCCGGCGGGGGAGTGGGCAGGCACTGTATGAGGGAACGGTTTCCCAGCCCTCTCACTGGCATCTCACCGGCCCTCTCGCGACCGGGGTGAACCCCTAGGCGGTGACAGGCACATGGCACTGGGTACGGCCACGGCCCCGTACGAGCTGCGGTTCGATGCCGGGCGGATCTGCCTGGATCTGCTCTCCACCACGCATCCGGAGGAGCGGCTCGACTCCGTGGACGTGCTGCGCGCCTGGATCACCGGCTCCGGTCTCGTCCCGGCGGACACCGCTCTGGCCCACGCCGACTCCGGCTGGCTCGCGGCCTTCCGTGAACTGCGCGACCAGGTCGGGAGGTTGGTCCGCGGCTGGTCGGCGCCCCGGGCCCGGGCGTACGACTTCGCGCTCGCGCGCGTCAACGATCTGGCCACTTTCGCACCGCCCGCCCCACGGGCCGTTCGCGACGGAGACGGTGAACTCATACGGCAGTTGGACGACCCGCCCGACTGCGCCGCCCTGCTCGCGGCCGTCGCCCGGGACGCCGTCGACCTGCTCACCGACCCCGTCGCCCGCGCGGCGCTGCGCCAGTGCGAAGGGGACAACTGCCCCATCGTGTACCTCGACACCTCCCGGGGACGCAGGAGGCGTTGGTGCTCCAGTGAGGTTTGCGGGAACCGCGAACGGGTCGCCCGGCATCGCCGTCGCGCCGCACTCGCACGGGCTTAAATCCCTTTTGCCCATCACGGCACCGCCGTTGCGTGGCAACTGCAACCAATTCCCTTGTCCTAAATGACACTTCTGCGAACGCGCTGTCGAAGTGATTTCGATTACATACCGTTTACCTACGCCACCGTAGGGAAGCCCTGAGTTGATCTTGCTCATGTGGCGGAAATGTGAAGATCGCGGGGTGGGAATGTGACCCCATGTCCAGCTCGTCACGTCATCTCGAAGAAATCTGTCGCCTCTCGTTGAACGCCCAACCGCTCGCTTGCGTACGGCATGTGGAGCGACCGACTGGGGGAACCCCCGGACACCGGAGGTGGGCGTGCGCAAGGATTCCGTCGTGGCCAATGAACGTGCACCGAGGGCCCGACATCGCATGTCCCAGCCCTCGGAACCCGACGAGGAGCTGATGCGTGCTCTGTACAGAGAACACGCCGGTCCCCTGCTGGCTTACGTCCTGCGACTGGTCGCCGGAGACCGGCAGCGCGCCGAGGACGTCGTGCAGGAGACGCTCATCCGTGCCTGGAAGAACGCCGGTCAGCTCAATCGGGCGACCGGATCGGTACGCCCCTGGCTGGTGACGGTCGCCCGGCGCATCGTCATCGACGGCCACCGCAGCCGGCAGGCCCGGCCGCAGGAGGTCGACCCGTCGCCGCTGGAGGTCATCCCCGCGGAGGACGAGATCGACAAGGCGCTGTGGCTGATGACTCTGTCGGACGCACTCGACGACCTGACCCCCGCCCACCGGGAGGTGCTCGTCGAGACGTACTTCAAGGGGCGTACCGTCAATGAGGCGGCCGAGACCCTGGGCATACCCAGCGGCACCGTCCGCTCCAGGGTGTTCTACGCCCTGCGTTCGATGAAGCTGGCACTGGAGGAGCGGGGGGTGACGGCGTGATGAGTGTTTACGGGGGTAACCAAGGGTTCGGTACGGGAGGCATGGGTATGTCAGGACCCATGCAGGAATCCCCGGTGCCGAACGAGCACGAGACCGTCGGCGCCTACGCCCTCGGCATCCTCGACGACGCCGAAGCAACCGCTTTCGAAGCCCACCTCGCGGGCTGCGAATGGTGCGCCCAGCAGCTCGACGAGCTGGCCGGCATGGAGCCGATGCTCGCCGCCCTCGCCGACCTGCCCGGCTCCGGCACACCCGCGATCGGCGAGTCGCTGTCCGCGAAGCCCCGGCCGCGCCTGGTGGAGAAGCTCGTCGACGAGGTCGCCGAGCGCCGCGCCCAGAAGCGCCGCCGCAGCTTCTACATGGTGGCCGCGTCCGCCGCGCTGATCGCCGGCGGTCCCTTCGTCGCGGTCGCGACGAACGGCGGCGGCGACAGCTCCGGCGCGGAGAACCGCCCGCTCTCCGCGAGCCCGGCCAAGGAAGCCTTCAACGGCATCTCCGACAAGATCACGGCCACCGACCCGACCACCAAGGTCACCGCGACGGTCGCCCTCCAGAAGAAGGACTGGGGCACCGGCATGGTCCTGGAGGCGAAGAACCTCAAGGGCCCGCTGAAGTGCGCCCTCGTCGCGGTCGGGAAGAACGGCGAGCGCGAGACGCTCTCCTCCTGGTCCGTCCCGAACTGGGGCTACGGCATCCCGGACGCCACGACCGAGAAGGCCAAGGAGCCGCTGTACGTCCAGGGCGGCGCCGCCTTCCAGCCCAACGAGATCGACCACTTCGAGATCGTGACCT
Source organism: Streptomyces sp. CRCS-T-1 (assembly GCF_024442335.1). Classification (NCBI taxonomy): domain Bacteria; kingdom Bacillati; phylum Actinomycetota; class Actinomycetes; order Kitasatosporales; family Streptomycetaceae; genus Streptomyces; species Streptomyces sp. CRCS-T-1. The sequence goes on from NZ_CP101651.1 coordinate 5,130,941, forward strand.
TCGACGGCAAGCGCCTGGTCGAGGTCGACGCGTAGCCTTTCGGGGTCCCCTTCGCGTACGGTAGACGGCTGCCATGCACGTCAGAAGGGGGCCCGGTGGCCGCTCAGGCTCAACAGGAAACCGCGCTCGAAGACTCCCTGAGAGACCGCGAGATCAGCGTCGAACAGGAACACCTCGACCGGGTGTACCGACGCCTCGAGGAGAAGATCCACGAGGCCGAGTTCCTCATGAACGACGCGGCCCAGCGCGGCCAGGTCGGCACGCCCGGCGCACTCGCCGAACGGGACGCGCAGGTCTTCCGGGCGGGCGTCCACCTCAACCGGCTCAACAACGAGTTCGAGGACTTCCTCTTCGGCCGTATCGACCTGCTGACCGGCAAGGACGGCAAGAAGGGCCCCGACGGCGCGTACACAGCGGTGGAGCCCGCCGAGGGCGCCGTTCGCGCGGACGACACCGCCGACATCGCCGAGACCCTGCACATCGGCCGCATCGGCGTCCTCGACCAGGACTACGCCCCGCTGGTCATCGACTGGCGGGCCCCGGCCGCCGCCCCCTTCTACCGCTCCACCCCCGTCGACCCCGGCCGGGTCGTCCGCCGCCGTGTGATCCGCTCCAAGGGCCGCAAGGTGCTCGGCGTCGAGGACGACCTGATGCGCCCCGAGCTGACGGCCTTCCTCGACGGCGACGAACTGCCCGTCATCGGAGACGGCGCCCTGATGGCCGCGCTCGGCCAGGCCCGCAGCCACACCATGCGCGACATCGTCGCCTCCATCCAGGCCGAACAGGACCTGGTCATCCGCGCCCCCGCCGCCTCCGTGACCTATGTCGAAGGCGGCCCCGGCACCGGCAAGACCGCCGTGGCCCTGCACCGCGCGGCCTACCTCCTCTACCAGGACCGGCGCCGGTACGCGGGCGGCATCCTGATCGTCTCCCCGACCCCGCTGCTCGTCGCCTACACCGAGGGCGTGCTGCCCTCCCTCGGCGAGGAGGGCCAGGTCGCCATCCGCGCCATCGGTTCCCTCGTCGACGGCAGCGAGGCCACGCTCTACGACGCCCCGTCCGTGGCCCGCGCCAAGGGCTCCTACCGCATGCTCAAGGTGCTGCGGAAGGCCGCCCGCGGTGCCCTGGAGCTCAACGACACGCCGACCCGCCTGCGCGTGGTCGCCTTCGGCCGCCGACTTGAGCTGGAGGACCGGGAACTGCAGGGCATCCGCCGCGCCGCCCTCGGCGGCACCGCCCCCGTCAACCTGCTGCGCCCGCGCGCCCGCAAGCTGCTCCTGGACGCCCTGTGGGAGCAGTCCGGCTCGGCCAACCGGCACAGCGATCCGGAGCTGGCCGCCGAGCTGCGCTCCTCCTTCGACGAGGACATCACCTCCGAGGACGCCTTCATCGCCTTCCTCGACGCCTGGTGGCCGGAGCTGACCCCGGCTGCCGTCCTGGACGCCATGAGCGACGAGCGGCGCCTCGGCCGCTGGGCCCGGCGGATCCTCAACCCCGGGGAGGTCCGCAAGGTCGCCCGCTCCCTCAAGCGCGACGGCCGCTCCGTGCACGACATCGCCCTGCTCGACGAGCTCCAGGCCGTCCTCGGCGCCCCCGCCCGCCCCCGGAAGAAGCGCGAGCTCGACCCGCTGGACCAGCTCACCGGCCTGGAGGAGCTGATGCCGGTGCGCGAGGAGTCCCAGCGCGAGCGGGCCGAGCGACTCGCCCAGGAACGCACCGAGTACGCGCACGTCATCGTCGACGAGGCGCAGGACCTCACCCCCATGCAGTGGCGCATGGTCGGCCGCCGCGGCCGGCACGCCACCTGGACGGTCGTCGGCGACCCGGCCCAGTCCTCCTGGTCCGACCCGGACGAGGCCGCCGAGGCCCGCGACGAGGCCCTCGGCACCCGCCCGCGCCGACGCTTCGAACTCACCGTGAACTACCGCAACCCGGCCGAGATCGCCGAGCTGGCCTCGAAGGTGCTGGCGCTGGCCATGCCCGGCTCCGAGTCCCCGAGAGCGGTCCGCTCCACCGGCGTCGAACCCCGCTTCACGGTCGTCGAGGACAGCCTCGGCGAAACCGTCCGCGAGGAGGCGGCCCGGCTGCTGGAGCGCGTCGACGGCACGGTCGGCGTGGTCGTCGCCATGCAGCGCCGCGCGGAGGCCCGGCGCTGGCTCGCCGGGCTCGGCGACCGGGTGGTGGCCCTCGGCAGCCTGGAGGCCAAGGGCCTGGAGTACGACGCGACGATCGTGGTCTCCCCGGCGGAGATCGCCGACGAGTCCCCGGCCGGACTGCGTGTGCTCTACGTCGCGCTGACCCGGGCCACCCAGCAGCTCACGGTCGTCTCGGCGGAGCGGGACGAGCCCGACGCGGCGGGAGTTCCGGACCTGCTGAGGGACTGATCCCGGCCGTCCGACGGACCGCGGCCCGATACCCACTTGCCGGCGAAATGAACTCCCGGTACGGGAATGGCCTTACGGGATCTGTTTGTTAGCCTGGATGTGGCACCGGCTCGATCCAAGCCCCCGGGCCCAACCTTCGTCGCTACGAGCGACCACTTGCCGCGAGGCGAGCATGGCGGGTCGGTGCCACTTAATCTTTTCAGGGGACTTGCGCAGAGACCCACGTCCGACGTGACGTGGGTCTCTTTTTGCTGGCCCGTTTCGCGAACAAAAAGTTCGCAATCGGAGGCGGCTACCAGCTACCCAGCGGTAGGTGCGACTATCGGACGGCACAACTCAGCGTCAGGTGAAAGCAGAGGAAGTCGGCCATGGCAACGGCGCCCAGCGTCTCCTACTCGATGACGGTCCGGCTGGAGGTGCCCGCGAGCGGAACCGCCGTCTCGCAGCTCACCACCGCCGTGGAGTCCTCCGGAGGCTCGGTGACCGGCCTCGACGTCACCGCGTCCGGTCACGAGAAGCTCCGTATCGACGTCACCATCGCGGCCTCGTCGACCGCGCACGCGGACGAGATCGTCGAGGAACTCCGCGGCATCGAGGGCGTCACGCTGGGCAAGGTCTCGGACCGGACCTTCCTCATGCACCTCGGCGGCAAGATCGAGATGGCGTCGAAGCACCCCATCCGCAACCGTGACGACCTGTCCATGGTCTACACGCCCGGCGTGGCCCGCGTCTGCATGGCGATCGCCGAGAACCCCGAGGACGCCCGCCGCCTCACGATCAAGCGCAACTCCGTTGCGGTCGTGACGGACGGCTCCGCCGTGCTGGGCCTGGGCAACATCGGCCCGAAGGCCGCGCTGCCCGTCATGGAGGGCAAGGCGGCCCTCTTCAAGCGGTTCGCCGGCATCGACGCCTGGCCGATCTGCCTCGACACCCAGGACACCGACGCGATCGTCGAGATCGTCAAGGCCATCGCCCCGGGCTTCGCCGGCATCAACCTCGAGGACATCTCCGCCCCCCGCTGCTTCGAGATCGAGGCCCGGCTGCGCGAGGCCCTCGACATCCCCGTCTTCCACGACGACCAGCACGGCACCGCGATCGTCGTCCTCGCCGCGCTGACGAACGCGCTGCGTGTCACGGGCAAGGCGATCGAGAACATCCGCGTCGTCATGTCCGGCGCGGGCGCGGCCGGTACGGCCATCCTGAAGCTGCTGCTCGCCGCGGGCGTCAAGAACGCCGTCGTCGCCGACATCCACGGCGTGGTGCACGCGGGCCGCGAGGACCTGGTGGACGCCGCCCCGGACTCCGCGCTGCGCTGGATCGCCGACAACACCAACCCCGAGGGCCTCACGGGCACGCTCAAGGAGGCCGTGCGCGGCGCGGACGTCTTCATCGGCGTCTCGGCCCCGAACGTCCTCGACGGCGACGACGTGGCCGCCATGGCCGACGGTGCCATCGTGTTCGCGCTCGCGAACCCGGACCCCGAGGTCGACCCGGCAATCGCCCGCCAGACCGCGGCCGTTGTCGCGACGGGCCGCTCCGACTTCCCGAACCAGATCAACAACGTGCTGGTCTTCCCGGGTGTCTTCCGCGGTCTGCTGGACGCGCAGTCCCGTACGGTCAACACCGAGATGATGCTGGCCGCCGCGACGGCCCTCGCGGACGTGGTGACCGAGGACGAGCTGAACCCGAACTACATCATCCCGAGCGTCTTCAACGACAAGGTCGCTGGCGCGGTCGCCGGGGCCGTGCGGGAGGCCGCCAAGGCGGTGGGGGCGTCCGCCCTCTGACTGTGAGTATCCCCACGGCCGCCCGGGGAACGGCGCGTCGCAGGACCTCTGTGAGCAGCGGAGCCCTATCGTGGCGGCCAGGCTCAGGCCCTCGTTTCGTGTGACTCCTGAAGGGTGTACTCACGACTCGTGCGGGTGCCGGATTGGCTTTCCCGCCGCAGGTAGGGGCAGGATGCGTCTCTGGGCGCGAGGGTCTGACGACGGACCCGGTCCGGGGACTCACGGAGGACCCTGGCAGCATCGGCTTCGATCTGACGCCTCAACGGCAAGATGAACACGGGAGTAACAACATGAACCGCAGTGAGCTGGTGGCCGCGCTGGCCGACCGCGCCGAGGTGACCCGCAAGGACGCCGACGCCGTGCTGGCCGCGTTCGCCGAGGTCGTCGGCGACATCGTCTCCAAGGGCGACGAGAAGGTCACGATCCCCGGCTTCCTGACCTTCGAGCGCACCCACCGTGCCGCTCGCACCGCCCGCAACCCGCAGACCGGCGAGCCCATCCAGATTCCGGCCGGCTACAGCGTGAAGGTCTCCGCGGGCTCGAAGCTCAAGGAATCCGCCAAGGGTAAGTAATCCTGCTCTTCGTACGCCCCGGACGGCGTACGAGGCACAGTGAAACCAAGGGGCGGCCACCCGATTCGGGTGGCCGCCCCTTTGGCATCAGTGCGCGCTCTACGGCTGCGCCGGCCCGGCGTACGACTGACGCCCGGGGTGATGCCCCCGGGCGTCTGGTCGTACGGGCTTCAGGCCCGCGTGGGGTCAGCCCAGGGCCTTGCCCGGGAGTTCGACCTTTGCGCCGAGCTCCATCAGCTTCTCCATGCTGTGCCTGCCCGGGGGCAACCCCCGGACCCCCGGCCGGACGGGCGCTGCCCGCGCGTACGACTGACGCCCGGGGTGATGCCCCCGGGCGTCGGTCAGGCGGGCATGAGGCCCGCGTCGGGTCAGCCCAGGGCCTTGCCCGGGAGTTCGACCTTTGCGCCGAGCTCCATCAGCTTCTCCATGAAGTTCTCGTAGCCGCGGTTGATGAGGCCGATGCCGTGGACCCGGGACGTGCCCTGGGCGGCGAGGGCCGCGATGAGGTACGAGAAGCCGCCGCGGAGGTCGGGGATGACCAGGTCGGCGCCCTGGAGCTTGGTGGGGCCGGAGACGACCGCCGAGTGGAGGAAGTTGCGCTGACCGAAGCGGCAGTCGGAGCCGCCCAGGCACTCACGGTAGAGCTGGATGTGCGCGCCCATCTGGTTCAGGGCGGAGGTGAAGCCGAGGCGGGACTCGTAGACCGTCTCATGGACGATGGACAGGCCCGTCGCCTGCGTCAGGGCCACCACCAGCGGCTGCTGCCAGTCGGTCTGGAAGCCGGGGTGGACGTCCGTCTCCAGCGCGATGGACTTGAGCTGCCCGCCGGGGTGCCAGAAGCGGATGCCCTCGTCGTCGATCTCGAACGCCCCGCCCACCTTCCGGAAGGTGTTCAGGAACGTCATCATCGAGCGCTGCTGCGCGCCGCGGACATAGACGTTGCCCTCGGTCGCCAGCGCCGCCGACGCCCAGGACGCGGCCTCCAGCCGGTCCGACAGGGCGTGGTGGGTGTAGCCGCCGAGCTTGTCCACACCGGTGATGCGGATCGTCCGGTCGGTGTCCATCGCGATGATCGCGCCCATTTTCTGCAGAACGCAGATCAGGTCCTCGATCTCCGGCTCGACGGCCGCGTTGGACAGCTCCGTGACGCCCTCCGCGAGGACCGCCGTCAGCAGCACCTGCTCGGTCGCGCCGACGGACGGGTACGGCAGCCGGATCTTCGTACCGCGCAGCCGCTGCGGCGCCTCCAGGTACTGCCCGTCCTCCCGCTTCTCGATGCGCGCGCCGAACTGCCGCAGCACGTCGAAGTGGAAGTCGATGGGCCGGCCGCCGATGTCGCAGCCGCCGAGGCCGGGAATGAAGGCGTGGCCGAGACGGTGCAGCAGCGGACCGCAGAACAGGATCGGGATGCGGCTCGAACCGGCGTGGGCATCGATGTCAGCGACGTTGGCGCTCTCCACGCGCGTCGGGTCCATCACCAGTTCGCCGGGCTCGTCCCCCGGACGGACCGTCACACCGTGAAGCTGCAGCAGGCCCCGCACGACCCGGACGTCACGGATGTCCGGAACATTGCGCAGCCGGCTCGGAGCGCTGCCCAGCAGCGCCGCCACCATGGCCTTCGGTACGAGGTTCTTCGCACCGCGGACACGGATCTCGCCCTCCAGCGGGGTTCCGCCGTGGACAAGCAGGACATCGTCGTTGACGGTCATGAATCTCGCGTTCCGTGGAGTCGGGCAGGGGCCAGAAGGGAAAGGGTAATCGCCCACCACCCCCCTTCTGTAAGCCTGAGTCAGACCCAGACACGTCATAGCTCTGTCACAACACGAACGGTTCCGTGCCGGGCACATGGGGTCACGGTCACTTTCGTGCGCGTGTACTGCTTCAGCGCGCCCTGAGCTGCGTTCCCTCGTGTCCCCTCATTGCCTCCCCACGCGGAGGGAAGATGCGGGATCATGTCTGGCATGACCGAGGTGTCCTCGCTCACAGGGCGGTTGCTCGTGGCCACCCCCGCCCTGGCGGACCCGAACTTCGACCGCGCGGTGGTGCTGCTCCTCGACCACGACGAGGAGGGCTCGCTCGGTGTCGTCCTCAACCGTCCCACCCCGGTGGACGTGGAGGACATCCTGGAGGGCTGGGGGGATCTCGCCGGCGAGCCGGGCGTCGTCTTCCAGGGCGGTCCGGTCTCGCTGGACTCGGCCCTCGGGGTCGCGGTCGTCCCCGGCGGAGCGTCGGGGGAGGCGGGCCCGCTGGGCTGGCGCCGGGTCCACGGCGCGATCGGCCTGGTCGATCTGGAGGCCCCGCCGCAGCTGCTGGCCTCGGCCCTCGGCTCCCTGCGGATCTTCGCCGGGTACGCCGGCTGGGGCCCGGGCCAGCTGGAGGACGAGCTGGTGGACGGCGCGTGGTACGTCGTGGAGTCGGAGCCCGGCGATGTCTCGTCCCCGTGTCCCGAGCGGCTCTGGCGCGACGTGCTGCGCCGCCAGCGGGGCGAGCTGGCGATGGTGGCGACGTATCCGGACGACCCTTCGCTCAACTGATGCGTGTGAGCTTCAGTACCCTGGGGCCTATGAGCACTCTCGAGCCCGAGCGCGGGACTGGTACGGGGACCCTCGTAGAGCCGACGCCGCAGACCTCGCACGGTGACGGTGACCACGAGCGCTTCGCCCATTACGTCCAGAAGGACAAGATCATGGCGAGCGCCCTCGACGGCACCCCCGTCGTGGCGCTGTGCGGCAAGGTGTGGGTGCCGGGCCGCGACCCGAAGAAGTACCCCGTGTGTCCCATGTGCAAGGAGATCTACGAGTCCATGGGCTCCGGCGACGACGACAAGGGCAAGGGCGACAAGTAGTCGGCGCCCGGCCCGTGTGATCCCAAGGCCTCCAGGGTGCGTTTTGCGTGCCCTGGAGGCTTTTGCGCTGTCCGGGCGTTGCGCGGGGTGCTTCCGCCGGTCACAGAGTGGTTGAGACCTCTTGTGGTCGTGTTCATGCAGTCCCTAGCCTCCGATGTGTTGTGCACAGCGAAACCTTCATTGCGCATGTTGCAACACCCCCTCGGAGGAGCACTTCATGAAGCTGTCCGTCCGTTTTGCCGGGCTCACGGCGATCGCCGCCCTGCTGGCCACCGCCTGCGCGCCCCAGACCTCCGGTAACTCCTCCTCCGACAAGGACGAGAAGACCGGCGCGCTGCGTGTCTGGCTCTTCCAGGAGGTCGGCAACACCCCCAAGGAGAAGGTCGTCGACTCGGTCGTCGCCGACTTCGAGAAGGCCCACAAGGGCACCGAGGTCAAGGTCGAGTACATCCCGATCGAGACCCGCGCCCAGCGCGTCAAGGCCGCCTTCAACGACCCCGCCTCCGCTCCGGACGTCATGGAGTACGGCAACACCGACACGGCCGGCTATGTGAAGGACGGCGGACTCCTCGACGTCACGAAGGACTTCGGCGACTGGAGCGAGGCGAAGGACACCGACCCGACCGCGAAGCAGTCGGTGACGGTGGACGGCAAGATGTACGGCGCCCCGTTCTACGTCGGCGTCCGCGCCCTGTACTACCGCACGGACGTCTTCGAGGAACTGGGTCTGAAGCCCCCGAAGACGATGGACGAACTGGCCTCCACCGCCCGGGCGATCCGCGCCGCGAAGCCCGACCTCTACGGGCTCGTCGTCGGCGGCGCCTACACCTACGGCGCGATGCCGTTCGTGTGGGCCAACGGCGGTGAACTCGCCAACGGCAAGGGCGGCTCGTACGCCTCCGGCATCGACAGCCCTGAGGCCCAGAAGGGCATCGAGGCGTACACGTCCCTCTTCGGCGACGACAACTGCCCGGCCGCCAAGTGCGCGGGCATGGGCGGCAACGACACGGTCTCCGCCTTCGCCGCCGGGAAGGCCGGGATGGCGATCGGCGGCGACTTCAGCCACACCGCCGTCGAGGCCGGGAAGGTCAAGGGCAAGTACGCCGTCGTCCCCCTGCCGGGTGTGAAGTCCGGCTCGATCGCGCCTGCCTTCGCCGGCGGCAACAACATCGGCGTCCTGAAGAGCACCTCGCACCGCACGCTCGCCGTCGAGCTGATGGAACAGCTCGCCTCGAAGAAGACCCAGACCGAGCTCTTCGGCGCGATGGGCTTCCTGCCGACCTTCACGGACGTACGCCAGCAGGTCGCGACCGAGGAGCCGTTCGTGAAGCCCTTCGTCCAGACCCTCTCGGCCGGCACCAAGTTCGTCCCCGCCTCACCCGCCTGGGCCCAGATCGACTCCTCACTCGTCCTGCCGACGATGTTCCAGGAGGTCATCGCGGGCAAGAAGGACGTCCCCGCCGCCTCCGAGGCCGCCGCGAAGAAGATGAACACCGCGTTCGGCTCCGCCGGGTGACCCGGATGAACGACCGTGGGGAATCGGCGGAAGCCGGCCTGGCCGGGACCGACACCGCCGGGGTCGATCCGCCTGGTGCCGGCTTGGCGGGAACTGCCGGGGCGGCGGGCGGTCCTGTCGGGAAGGTCGCGGCGGGAGCCGCGCGCGACCTGCCCGGCGGCCATGCCGCGCCCGCTTCCACGAGCGTCGCCGCAGCGCCCGGCGGTCCGGCCGGGTCGGTCGGGGATCGTTCCCGCGAGGCCCACGCAGAGGAGGGCGGCGGTTCGCCGCGCCGGCTTTCGGGCAAGGCCGCCGGCGGGGCGCGGAGCGGGCGTCCGGGGTCGCGACGGGCCGCGCCCGGCAGATCCGTCGGCGCCTCCGGCGGCTGGACGCCCTGGCTCTACCTCGCGCCCGCGCTCCTCGTGCTCGGCGGGCTGCTCGTCTACCCGATCTATCAACTCGGCCTGATCTCGTTCTTCGAGTACACCCAGGCCCAGGTCAGCGGCGGCGAACCGACCACGTTCCAGGGGTTCGGGAACTATGCCGAGCTGTTCGGGGACCCGCAGTTCTGGCAGGTGCTGCTCGCCACCGTGCTGTTCGCGGCGGCCTGTGTCGTCTCCACGCTCGCGGTCGGCTGCGCCCTCGCCGTGCTCCTCACGCGCGTACGGGCCCTGCCGCGGCTCGCGCTGATGCTGGCCGCGCTGGGCGCGTGGGCGACCCCGGCCGTCACCGGCTCCACCGTCTGGCTGTTCCTCTTCGACCCGGACTTCGGCCCGGTCAACCGGATGCTGGGACTCGGCGACCACTCCTGGACGTACGGCCGTATCAGCGCCTTCTTCCTCGTCCTGCTCGAAGTGGTGTGGTGCTCCTTCCCGTTCGTGATGGTGACCGTGTACGCCGGTATCCGCGCCGTCCCCTCCGAGGTCCTGGAGGCCGCCGCCCTGGACGGCGCCTCGCAGTGGCGGATCTGGCGCTCCGTACTCGCCCCGATGCTCCGCCCGATCCTGGTCGTCGTCACCATCCAGTCGGTCATCTGGGACTTCAAGGTCTTCACGCAGATCTACGTCATGACGAACGGCGGCGGCATCGCGGGCCAGAACCTGGTCCTGAACGTCTACGCCTACCAACAGGCGTTCGCGTCCTCGCAGTACAGCCTCGGCTCGGCGATCGGCGTCGTGATGCTGCTGATCCTGCTCGCCGTCACGCTGGTGTACCTGCGGCTGCTGCGCCGGCAGGGAGAGGAACTGTGAATCTTCTACGCGCCCGTGTCCGCCGCCCGGGACGGCTGGCCGCCGAGGCCTCGGCCCTGCTGATCGCGGTGGTCGTCGCCTTCCCCCTCTACTGGATGGTGCTCAGCGCCTTCAAACCGGCCGGGGAGATCGAGTCGAGCGAGCCCAGGCCGTGGACTCTCGCGCCCTCCCTGGATTCCTTCCGGCGCGTCTTCGGGCAGCAGGAATTCGGCCGTTACTTCCTCAACAGCCTCGTCGTCGCGAGCTGTGTCGTGATCGCCTCCGCGCTGATCGCGTTTCTCGCCGCGACCGCCGTGACACGATTCCGCTTCCGCCTGAGGACCACCCTGCTGATCATGTTTCTGGTGGCCCAGATGGTGCCCGTGGAAGCCCTCACGATCCCCCTCTTCTTCCTCATGCGGGACTTCGGTCAGCTCAACACGCTCGGTTCGCTGATCCTGCCGCACATCGCCTTCTCGCTGCCCTTCGCGATCTGGATGCTGCGGGGGTTCGTGAAAGGCGTTCCGGAGGCGCTGGAGGAGGCCGCGTACATCGACGGGGCGAGCCGGGCGCGATTCCTCTGGCAGATCCTTTTCCCCCTCGTCCTGCCGGGCCTCGTGGCCACCAGCGTGTTTTCCTTCATCTCCGCCTGGAACGACTTCCTCTTCGCCAAGTCGTTCATCATCAGTGACACTTCCCAGTCGACGCTGCCCATGGCGCTGCTGGTCTTCTACAAGCCCGACGACCCGGACTGGGGCGGCGTCATGGCCGCCTCCACGGTGATGACGATCCCGGTCCTGGTCTTCTTCGTACTCGTGCAGCGGCGGCTCGTGTCGGGGCTGGGCGGGGCGGTAAAGGACTGACGTGATGGATCTGATTCCGGCACCCCGCAGCGTCGTCACCGGCCCCGGCCCCGGCTCCGGCACCGGTGAGGTGCGGCTCACGGCGCACTCCCGGCTCCGCGCCGGCCCCGGGACGGAGGGCGTCGGCCACTGGCTGCGCACCGCCCTGGGGCAGGCCACCGGCCTGCCGCTCCACGAAGGGTGCGAACCCGGCGACGACGGCATCCGGCTCCGACTCGACCCCGACCTCGGCCCCGAGGAGTACCGCCTCGTCAGCGACCCCGACGGCGTCCTCATCGAGGGCGGCAGCGCGGCCGGTGTCTTCTGGGGCGCCCAGACGCTGCGCCAGCTCCTCGGCCCCGACACGTACCGCAGGGCCCCGCTCGGCCCCGACCGCGCCCGGTCCGTGCCGCACCTCACGATCGAGGACGCGCCCCGATTCCGCTGGCGCGGCCTGATGCTCGACGTCGCCCGGCACTTCATGCCCAAGGAAGGCGTCCTGCGTTACCTCGATCTGATGGCGGCGCACAAACTCAACGTCTTCCACTTCCATCTGACGGACGACCAGGGCTGGCGCATCGAGATCGAGCGGCATCCACGGCTGACGGAGATCGGCTCCTGGCGGGCCCGTACCAAAACCGGCCACCGCGCCTCACCCCTGTGGGAGGAGAAGCCGCACGGCGGCTACTACACCCGGGACGACATCCGGGAGATCGTCGCCTACGCCGCCGAGCGGCATATCACCGTCGTCCCCGAAATCGACGTACCCGGCCACTCGCAGGCCGCCATCGCCGCGTACCCGGAACTCGGCAACACCGACGTCATCGCTGCATCCATTGAGGGGGGCAACAGCCTCTCCGTCTGGGACACCTGGGGAATCAACCCGAACGTACTCGCCCCCACTGACAACACCCTGCGCTTCTACGAGGGCGTCTTCGAGGAAGTCCTGGAGCTGTTCCCGTCGGAGTTCGTCCACATCGGCGGCGACGAATGCCCCAAGGAGCAGTGGCGGAGCTCGGAGACCGCCCAGGCGCGCATCAGGGAACTCGGGCTCGCGGACGAGGACGAGCTCCAGTCCTGGTTCGTCGGGCACTTCGACGCGTGGCTCTCCGCGCGCGGACGGCGGCTGATCGGCTGGGACGAGATCCTGGAGGGCGGGCTGGCCAAGGGCGCGGCCGTCTCCTCCTGGCGCGGCTACGCCGGAGGCATCGCCGCCGCCCGGGCCGGCCACGACGTCGTCATGTGCCCCGAGCAGCAGGTGTATCTGGACCACCGTCAGGACCCGGGCCCCGACGAGCCGGTACCGATCGGGTGGGTGCGCACCCTGGAGGACGTCTACCGGTTCGAGCCGGTGCCGCCGGAGCTGACGCCCGAGGAGGCCCGGCACGTGCTGGGCACCCAGGCCAACCTGTGGACCGAGGTGATGGAGGACCACGCGCGCGTGGACTACCAGGCGTTCCCCCGGCTCGCGGCCTTCGCCGAGGTCGCCTGGAGCGCGCTGCCCGCCCCGGCGGAACGGGACTTCACCGGCTTCGAGCAGCGGATGACCACCCACTACCGGCGGCTCGACGCCCTGGGCGTCGCCTACCGGCCCCCCACCGGACCGCTGCCCTGGCAGCGGCGTCCCGGGGTGCTGGGGCGTCCGATCGACGGCCCGCCGCCCCACCGCTAGGACGTCCCGCGACTACCGAACAGCTCGAACAGGCCACGGATAATGCGCACAAGGGTCACCGAAAGTGCCAATCGGCACGCACTGGTGAACCCGTGCGAAAACGGACCATCTCCCCGATGAGGTGGGCGAATGCCTCCTAGCGGACCCGTGTCTTCGGCTCTCGCCAAGATGTGCCAGAGTTGCCACGTCCGCCCTGTCAGCACGTACCGTACGGCAGCACAGGTGGGACCAGGTGGGGCAGCGGGAAGGGGCAGCCGGTTTGACCACGCACGCACCGCAGGCGGCGCAGGCCGTCACGCTGCCCACAACACTGGACGAGGCCGTGGCGGCACTCACCGCCGTGCCCGCCGCCGTGCCCGTCGCGGGCGGCACCGACCTGATGGCCTCCGTCAACTCCGGGCAGCTCAGGCCCGCCGCGCTGGTGGGACTCGGCCGGATCAGCGAGATCCGCGGCTGGCAGTACCAGGACGGCCACGCGCTGCTCGGCGCCGGCCTCACCCACGCGCGCATGGGACGCCCCGACTTCGCGGCCCTGATCCCGGCGCTCGCCGCCGCCGCGCGCGCCGCGGGCCCGCCGCACATCCGCAACGCGGGCACCCTGGGCGGCAACATCGCCTCCGCCGCCCCCACCGGTGACGCGCTGCCGGTCCTGGCCGCCCTGGAGGCGACCCTGATCATCGCGGGCCCGGGCGGAGTCCGCCGCGAGATCCCGGTGTCGCACCTGCTGGCCGGGATGGACATGCTGCGCGCCGGCGAACTCATCGGCTACGTGCGCGTGCCGCTGCTGCACGCCCCCCAGGTCTTCCTGAAGGCGACCGGCCGTACCGGCCCCGGGCGCGCGGTGGCGTCCGTGGCCCTGGTCCTGGACCCCGCGCGCCGGGGGGTGCGCTGCGCGGTGGGCGCCATAGCGCCGATGGCGCTGCGGCCCCTGGAGGCCGAGGAGTGGGTCGGCCGGCTCATCGACTGGGACAACAACCGCGCGATCGTGCCGGAGGCGCTGAACGCCTTCGGCGAGTACGTCGCCGCGGCCTGCATCCCCGACGCGGCCCCGGCCGAGGACGGCTCCGTACCGCAGCTTCCGCCCGCCGTACTGCACCTGCGGCGCACCGTCGCCGCGCTGGCCCGACGAGCACTGGGGAGGGCGCTGTCGTGACCGACGACCAGCACGGACGGGGCACACCCCCGGGCGGCAGCCGCTGGGACCCGCTGCCCCAGGGCGAGTACGACGACGGCGCCACCGCCTTCGTCGAGCTCCCCGAGGGCGGCATCGACGCCCTGCTGGCCGCCGACAGCCCCCTCGCCGCGCCCGGCCACGGCTACGTACCGCCGCAGATAACGGTCGACCCCGCCACGACCGCCGGAACCGACCCGGCCGCCACCGCCGCGTGGCCCGTGCCCGGAGCGCCCGTCGACGGCGCCCAGTGGCACGACCCGCACGCGGCACACCAGCAGCAGGGCCACGAGCTCGCGGAGCAGCCCTACGGAGCCGACACGCCGTACGGCTCCGACGCGCCCTACGGCTCCGGTACGCCGTACGGATCCGACCCCGGGACGGGGCAGCACGGCGGGGACGACCGGTTCACGTACAACCCGGGAGCCACCGGGCAGTGGAACTTCGAGGAGGCCGCGGCGGCGGAGCCCGCGCCCGGCCATGACGTGACCGGGCAGTGGTCCATCCCCGTCGCCGGGGGCGACCTTCCGGACGAGTCGGGCGAGTTCACCACGTCCTCGCTGGTCGAGCAGTGGGGCGGCGGCAACCCGCCGGCCACGCTCCCGGGCGGCGCGCCCGCGCCGTGGGCGACACAGGCGCCGGGCGAGCCGTGGGGCCAGCAGGTCCCGCAGGACGCGCCGGGCCAGGAACAGGCCGGACCGGGCTACCCGCAGGACCACGAGCACGACCACGGCCACGGGCCGCGGGGACTCGCCGGAGCGCCCTCCGCGTACGCACCGGAGCAGCCGCCTGCCGGGCCCCTGCCGCAGGAGACGGACCCGAACGCGCCTCACCCCGGGGGGCTCGGTCATGCGCCGGAGCCGTCCGGCTTCGCCGACCACGGTGTCGATCACAGCGCCGATCACGCGGCCGAGTCGTCCGGCGTACCCGGCCACGCACCGGGACCGTCCGGCCCCGCCGGGCACCCGGACGAGTACCGCGCGCCCTCCGAGGCCTCCGAGCCGTACGAGGCACACGCCGCCGAACCCCCCGCGCCCCCGGAGGCCGTTCAGGACGCCTCACAGGCCGCTCCCGGGACCGGTGAGGCCGACGGGCCCGCCGAGGACGCCCCGGACGCCGCAGAGGGCGCTGACGGTCCCGCCGAGCCGGTCGCCGTGCCCCTCCCCGAGACGGCGGACGCGGACACGGACGCCGGACCGGAGGCCGCCGAGGGCGAGTCCCCGGACGCCCCGGCACCCGAGGACCCCTCCGGCACCCCGGACGACGAGGCCGGCGCACCCCAGGACGGACCCGCCCTCCCGCAGGAGGAACACCCCCTCGCCTCCTTCGTCCTGCGCGTCAACGGCACCGACCGCCCCGTCACCGACGCGTGGATCGGCGAGTCCCTGCTGTACGTGCTGCGGGAGCGGCTCGGACTGGCCGGTGCCAAGGACGGGTGCTCGCAGGGCGAGTGCGGGGCGTGCAACGTCCAGGTCGACGGGCGGCTCGTCGCGTCCTGCCTGGTCCCCGCCGTGACCGCCGCCGGCAGCGAGGTCCGCACCGTGGAGGGACTGGCCGAGGACGGGCAGCCCTCCGACGTACAGCGGGCCCTCGCGCGCTGCGGCGCCGTGCAGTGCGGCTTCTGCGTACCGGGCATGGCGATGACCGTGCACGACCTCCTGGAGGGCAACCCGGCGCCCACCGAGCTGGAGACCCGCCAGGCGCTCTGCGGCAACCTGTGCCGCTGCTCCGGCTACCGGGGCGTGGTCGACGCCGTGAAGGACGTCGTCGCCGAACGCGAGACACACGCCGGGCCCGCCGCGGGCGACAGTGACGAGGCCCGTATCCCGCGCCAGGCGGGCCCGGGTGCCGGCGGCGTCCACCCGTCGGCCTTCGGATCGCCCCCGGACGCGCACGGCCAGGACGGGCACGGCCCGGACCCGCATTCCCCTGACGCGCACGACCAGCCGTACGGCCAGGACGGAGGCCCCGCGTGAGCAACGAATCAGCCACCGCGCAGGCCTCCGAGGGCGTCCCCGCCCCCGAGCCGCTGCCGCACGGCCTCGGCGTGTCCCTTCCGGCCGCGGACGCCCGCGCCAAGACGGAGGGCACCTTCCCGTACGCCGCCGACCTGTGGGCCGAAGGGCTGCTGTGGGCGGCCGTGCTGCGCTCACCGCACCCGCACGCGCGCATCGTGTCGATCGACACCTCCCACGCGCGCGAGATGCCCGGCGTACGCGCGGTCGTCACCCACGAGGACATCCCCGGCAGCCCGTTCCACGGCCGCCGCACGGCCGACCGCCCGGTCTTCGCCTCCGAGGTCGTACGCCACCACGGCGAGCCCATCGCCGCCGTCGCCGCCGATCACCCGGACACCGCGCGCATGGCCGCCGCCGCCGTCATCGTCGAGTACGAGGCGCTCGACCCGGTGACCGACCCGGAGCAGGCCTTCGAGGCCGAGCCCCTGCACCCCGACGGCAACCTGATCCGGCACATCCCGCTGCACCACGGAGACCCGGACGCGGCCGGCGAGATCGTCGTCGAGGGCCTGTACCGCATCGGCCGCCAGGACCCCGCGCCCATCGGCGCCGAGGCGGGCCTCGCCGTACCGCGCCCGGACGGCGGTGTGGAGCTGTACCTCGCCTCCACCGACCCGCACGCCGACCGGGACGCGGCCGCCGCCGCCTTCGGCCTGGAGCCCGAGCGCGTCAAGGTCGTCGTCACCGGAGTCCCCGGCGCCACGGCCGACCGCGAGGACCAGGGCTTCCAGCTCCCGCTCGGCCTGCTGGCGCTGCGGACCGGCTGCCCGGTGAAGCTCACGGCCACGCGCGAGGAGTCCTTCCTCGGCCACGCCCACCGGCACCCCACCCTCCTGCGCTACCGCCACCACGCGGACGCCGAGGGCACGCTCGTGAAGGTCGAGGCGCAGATCCTGCTCGACGCGGGCGCCTACGCCGACAGCTCCGCCGAGGCCCTCGCCGCCGCGGTCGGCTTCGCCTGCGGCCCGTACGTCGTCCCGAACGCCTTCATCGAGGGCTGGGCCGTACGCACCAACAACCCCCCGTCCGGCCATGTACGCGGCGAAGGCGCCATGCAGGTCTGCGCCGCCTACGAGGCGCAGATGGACAAGATCGCCAAGAAGCTCGGCATCGACCCGGCCGAGGTGCGGCTGCGCAACGCCATGGCGACCGGCGACGTACTGCCGACCGGTCAGACGGTGACCTGCCCGGCCCCGGTCGCCGAACTGCTCCAGGCCGTACGGGACTTCCCGCTGCCGCCGCTGCCCAAGGACACCCCCGAGGACGAGTGGCTGCTGCCCGGCGGCCCCGAGGGCGCGGGCGAACCGGGCGCGGTGCGCCGGGGCGTGGGCTACGGCCTGGGCATGGTGCACATGCTGGGCGCGGAGGGCACGGACGAGGTCTCCACGGCGACCGTCAAGGTCCAGGACGGGGTCGCGACGGTGCTGTGCGCGGCCGTCGAGACCGGCCAGGGCTTCACGACCCTGGCCCGGCAGATCGTCCAGGAGACGCTCGGCGTCGACGAGGTGCACGTGGCGCCGGTCGACACCGACCAGCCCACGGCGGGCGCGGCCTGCCACGGCCGGCACACCTGGGTGTCGGGCGGTGCGGTGGAGCGCGCGGCCAAGATGGTCCGCACGCAGCTCCTCCAGCCGCTCGCCCACAAGTTCGGCATGTCCACGGAACTGCTCCAGATCAACGACGGCAAGATCACGTCGTACGACGGAGTCCTCTCGACGACCGTCACCGAGGCGCTGGACGGCAAGGAACTCTGGGCCACCGCCCAGTGCCGCCCGCACCCCACCGAGCCCCTGAACGAGGCCGGGCAGGGCGACGCCTTCGTGGGCATGTCCTTCTGCGCGATCCGCGCGGTGGTGGACGTCGACATCGAGATCGGTTCCGTACGGGTCGTGGAACTCGCGGTCGCCCAGGACGTCGGGCGGATCCTGAACCCGGCCCAGCTGGCCGCCCGCATCGAGGCGGGAGTCACGCAGGGCGTGGGCATCGCCCTGACCGAGAACCTGCGCACCCCACGCGGCCTGATCCGCCACCCGGACCTGACCGGCTACGCCCTCCCGACGGCCCTCGACGCGCCGGACATCCGCATCGTCAAGCTGGTCGAGGAACGGGACGTCATCGCCCCCTTCGGCGCGAAGGCGGTCAGCGCGGTGCCGGTCGTGACGTCCCCGGCGGCCGTCGCATCCGCCGTACGGGCCGCCACGGGCCGCCCCGTGAACCGCCTGCCGATCCGCCCGCAGGCCGCGGTGGTCACGGAACGCTCCTGACGTCCCTGCCGGACGGGTCCTCCTCGTGGAGGCGATTCCGGCGGGAACGGAACGCGCGAGGGATGTCTGAGCGTCTGGTGAGGTGGACGCGCGGCCGCTGGCCGTGAATTCTCTGGACGTGAAGTCGCTGGGCGGGTCGCTGTTCCGGGGCGTTGTCAGTGGTGGGGCGTAGTGTTCTGGGCAGTGGGGGACGGCTGCCGGCGCATGGCCGGGCGGTCTGCCGTGCTCCGCCTGGGGACGCTGAGCAAGCACATGCGGGGGAGCCCATGAGTACGACCGACGCCGGTTCCGCGGTGATCACCCTGACCGAGTCCGAGCTGGACCCGTGGGTGACGCACGCGTCGACGCGGCACTGGCTGACCGGCCCCGGACTGCCCGGCGAGAACGGCGTGCTGAGCTTCGCGGAGCTGAGCCGGGAGGGCCTGCGCACGGTCGCGGACTCGACGGGCGACCCGGAGGACCGGCTGTCGGCGGAGCTGCGCGAGCAGCTGGTGATAGGCGGATTGCTCGGCCCCGGGGGCCTGGAGACGGAGTCGGTCCTGCTGGACGGCGCGACGGGCGAGATCTCGACGACGTCCTTCCTGCACGACCGCCCCGACCTGATGGACCGCCGCCCCCTGGCCCCCTCGCTGCGCACCCTGGTCCGCTTCGCCGAGGCGACCGACGAACTGGCGGGCCTGCGCGGCCAGTTCGCCTCCTACGCCGGCCGCTACGGCCCGAAGGCGGTGGCCCAGGCGTCCCAGCACCTCCTCGCGGTCTTCCGGGACGGCACGGACGGCGAGCCGGCCCCCTTCTGGAAGATGGCGGCCCTCATCCGCCCCCTCTCCCTGGTCGCGGGCCGCGGCGGCGCCTCCGGCCTCTCCCTCGACCTCCCGCACCGCCTGCTGGACCAGGAGTTCGGCCCCGGCAAGACGGCCCGCTTCGAGGACGTCGACTTCCCCTCGACCCTCACCCACGAACCGACCCGCCGCTTCCTCCGCGAGGTGGGCCTGCCCGAGGACGCCCATGTCTTCTCCCTGGACACGGACGTCCCCCTGGCGACACTCGCCGAGTACTACGCCGACTGCGACGTCCCGACGCAACTCCCCGCGCACGCCCACCGACTGATCCGGCTCGGCCACCTCATCGAGGACAACAGCCTCGTCGTCGACGGCGAGACGGGCGCGGTCCTCAACTGGAGCGAACCCGACGCGACCCTGCACCCCCTCAACACCGACGTCTCCACCCTCGCCTTCACCCTCTGGCTCCTCCACCGCGAACGCGCCATCGACTCCCAGTCGGACCACGAGCTGACGACCGACACGTACGACCAGCTGGCCATGACGATGCTCCAGGTCCTGTCGGCGGTCGACCCCACGGGGGTCATGGCGGGCAGATCGGGTCGCCACTACTGGACGGAGGCGTTCCAGGACGAGGCGGGTGGGGTGTTGCAGGGGGCGGGATCATGGGCCGGAGAGTGATGGTCCAGCCCCCTTGCGCCCTGATTGCGCCCTACCCTGGTCCTGAACACCCCCCGATGCTCGATTCATGGGGGACTCATCCGAGCCGAGCATCATCCCGTTACCCGACCCCGACGGACACCGGCAGGCGCCGCCGGGCGTGCCGCAGCCGTGGGAGAAGACCGACCGGGCCCAGGCCGCGATGGAAGGCGCCACCGGGCCCGAGCCGCCCGCCCCGCCCGTCTGCCCCAACTGCGGGCTCGTCGGTGATCGACGTGTCACCTACTACGGCTGGCACGTCCTCCTCGAACCGGACATGCCGGTCCCGGCACACATGGTGCCCGCCTGGCACCGCTGGTACGTCGATTCCAACGGAACGGCCTGGAACAGCCGCGCGGACGAGCCCCCACCCGGCGCCGTGTGCCGCGTACCGCACCGGATCGCCTGTCCCGGTCTGAGACTTGAGGAGATCGGCCTCTGGCGGTGGCTGGACGCCGTACGCGCGGAGAACGCGCGCCGGGCCTGGAGGAAGGCCGACGAGGAAGCCGCCCGGGAGCGGCTTCCGGATGCCGGTTGATGCTGTGGAGCGTCGATGACAAACTCCGCTCCACCCTGACTGGAGGTCGTCTGAGTGTTTCCCGCACGGGTACTGGCCGGCGCTCCGTTGGCTCTGGTGATTCTCGCCGTGTCCGGCTGCTCGTCCTCCTGGGGCTGCACCGACACGACTGCGGAGCGCGGTGAGGCCGGTGTCAGGGTGCGGGTCGAGGACACGTACGGGAAGCCGATCGGTGTCACCGCCGTAGTCGTCGACTGGCGCCTTGAGCCCCACCCACAGGTGCCCTCCGATGGTGGCCAGGTCCACTTCCGCTACCGGTTCGACGGCGCCGACGAGTTGTTCGACCCTGTGGTGGACGCCTGCGCGGTCGACAAGAAGCGTGTGGCGTTGGGGTGTCAGGCGGTCTATTCGTCCGAGGCGTCCGGGCCGGACGGTGACCTCACGGGCGACGCCTGGCTCGCCGTCGAGCACCCTGAGCAGGTTGCCGGCGTGCTGATGATCCCCAATGACCAGTCCTACTACGGACAGACCTGCGAACAGGACATCAAGGACGGTGGCGGACGGCATCCGCCGGAACCAGCTGTCATGGGAGACCAGCTGTAAACCCCGGACAGCCTGCGCCGCAGGTGCTGGTAGTCGCAGTCCTTGTCTCCGCGCAGCCTGGTCAGGGCGCTTGAGGCCGTGGCGGGATTCGAACCCACGTAACTCGCTTTGCAGGCGAGCCCCTGAACCACTCGGGCACACGGCCGTGATCAAGTCCGAACTTCGGCCGCCGTGGCGGGATTCGAACCCGCGTAACTCCCCGCGAGCGGAGCTCGCTAGTGGATGCAGCGCAGGCGAGCCCCTGAACCACTCGGGCACACGGCCGTGTTCCAACTCGATGTCCTGACAGTAGGTCGGTGGGAAAGCCGTGCTCAAGGGGATCGGGTGGGTCGCAATGCGACTGCCATACGGTGTTCACAGAGCGGGGATCCGGCCAGGGGTGTACGACCAAGGTCGGGGGCGATCACCATCTCGGGACAGGGGGCAACCGGGCGGGTGGAATTTACGCTGGCGGGCATGACCGTCCCCAAGCCGAGTGAGTCAGAAGTCGTAGACGCCGCCGACGAACCCTCGTTCGCCGAGACGCGGGAGTCCGTGCTGGGGCGGGACTATCGGGCCTTGAGCGTCGGGATCGTTTCCGTTGTGCTGCTCATCGCCTTCGAGGCGACGGCCGTGGGGACGGCGATGCCGGTCGCGGCGCGGGAGCTGGACGGGGTGGCGCTGTACGCGTTCGCGTTCTCCGGGTACTTCACGACGAGTCTGTTCGGGATGGTGCTCGCGGGGCAGTGGTCCGATCGGCGGGGGCCGCTCGGGCCGTTGGCCGTGGGGATCTCCTCCTTCGGGGTCGGGCTGCTGCTGTCGGGGACGGCCGGGGTGATGTGGCTGTTCATCCTGGGGCGGGCCGTGCAGGGGCTCGGCGGTGGGCTGGTGATCGTCGCGCTGTACGTCGTCGTCGGACGGGCCTATCCGGAGCGGCTGCGGCCGGCGATCATGGCGGCGTTCGCGGCGAGCTGGGTCGTACCGTCGATCGTCGGTCCGCTCGCCGCCGGCACGGTGACGGAACAGCTGGGCTGGCGCTGGGTGTTCGTCGGGATCCCGATGCTCGTCGTCTTCCCGCTGGCGCTCGCGCTGCCGCAGATACGGCGCCGGGCCGCCGGTCCGGTCGGGGAGGCGGGCCCGACGTCCTTCGACCGACGGCGTATCCGTCTCGCCCTGGCCATCTCCCTCGGCGCGGGGCTGCTCCAGTACGCCGCCCAGGACTTGCGTCTCCTCTCGCTCCTGCCGGGCGCCGCGGGCGTGGCCCTGCTGGTGCCCGCCGTGCTCGGGCTGTTGCCCAGGGGGACCTACCGGGCCGCCCGCGGGCTGCCGTCGGTCGTGCTGCTGCGCGGTGTCGCCGCGGGGTCCTTCATCGCCGCCGAGTCCTTCGTGCCGCTGATGCTGGTGACCCAGCGCGGGCTCAGTCCGACCCTGGCCGGGTTCTCGCTCGCCGCGGGCGGCGGGACGTGGGCGCTGGGCTCATGGGTGCAGTCGCGGTCGCGGTTCGAGGCCTACCGGGAGCGGTTGACGACCGTCGGGATGCTGCTGGTGGCGGCGGCCATCGCCACGGCGCCCAGTGTGCTGATCGACTCCGTGCCCGTCTGGACCGTCGCCGTCGCCTGGGCCTTCGGCTGCCTCGGCATGGGGCTCGTCATCTCCTCCACGAGCGTGCTCCTGCTCAAGCTCTCCGCCCCGGCGGAAGCCGGCTCCAACTCCGCCGCCCTGCAGATCTCCGACGGCCTCTCCAACGTCGTCCTGCTCTCCGCCGGTGGTGCCGCCTTCGCCGCGTTGGGTGGCGGCACGCTGAGCCATACGGCCGCGCACACCTCCTACGGTTCTCATCCGGCCGCCTTCGCCGCCGTGTTCCTGCCGATGGCGGGCGTGGCCTTGGTGGGGGCCTGGGTGACGACGCGGCTGCGGGAGCGGTGAGGACCCCTTCGCGTGTCGGCTGTCGGGGCCGGGGCGGGCCGAGGCGTAATGCGTTCGCCGGTTCCCGGGTGCGCTCCCTATCGTCATCGGCATGAGCGACCTCACCATCCCCCTCCCGCCGCACGTCCGGCAGGAGCTCGACGACCTCGCGGACGCCACCGGCCGTCTCCCCGAGGACATCGCGCTGGACGCCGTACTGCACCAGCTCGCGCGGGAGTCGTCGCCGGTGCGGGTCGCGGCGGAGTCGCTCGCCGGCGCGCACGCCGACCTGCTGCGGAGGCTCGGCGAATGACCAGCCAGAGCAGCCAGAACAGGCAGGCCGGGCAGACCCGGCATCTCACCGTCGCGGAGGTCATGGCGATCGCCCGTATCGCCTTCGGCGGGCCGGGCGAGGGGCCCGCCCCCGAGGTCCGGGAGAGCGGGCTGTTCGTGTCCGCCGTGCACCGCCCGCGCGCCCGGATGTTCGGCACGGCGGCCTACGAAGACCTCTACGAGCAGGCGGCCGCGCTGCTGCACGCCATCGCCGCGAACCATCCCCTGGTCGACGGGAACAAGCGCACGGCCTGGCTGGCCGCCGCCACGTTCCTCGGTGTCAACGGCGTCGACCTCACCGGCTGCGACCAGGACGCCGCGTACGACCTGGTCATCGATGTGGCCTCCGGGGACGAGAGCGACATCTCCGTCATCGCGGGGCGGTTGAGGGGGCTGTGACGTGGGTCCCACCCTTGGGTGGTCCGGGCTTGTCCGCGCGTTGACGGGCCCGGGCCGCCGGTAGGGTGGCCCGGTTGTCATACGTAGCCGAGCCGTTTGGCTCGCTCGGACGAGCCGCCCGACCCCCTTACGGAGACCGTGACTACCACCGCCGGCACCAGCACTGCCTCGCACCACCTCTCCCCGGCGTTCCCCGGCCGCGCCCCCTGGGGTACCGCCAGCAAGCTGCGCGCCTGGCAGGAGGGCGCGATGGAGAAGTACATCCAGGAGCAGCCGCGGGACTTCCTCGCGGTCGCCACCCCCGGCGCCGGCAAGACGACCTTCGCGCTGACGCTGGCGTCCTGGATGCTGCACCACCACGTCGTCCAGCAGGTCACCGTCGTCGCGCCCACCGAGCACCTCAAGAAGCAGTGGGCGGAGGCGGCCGCGCGGATCGGCATCAAGCTGGACCCCGAGTACAGCGCGGGGCCGCTCGGCAAGGAGTACCACGGGGTCGCCGTGACGTACGCCGGTGTCGGTGTGCGGCCCATGCTGCACCGCAACCGGGTCGAGCAGCGCAAGACCCTCGTCATCCTCGACGAGATCCACCATGCCGGTGACAGCAAGTCGTGGGGCGAGGCCTGTCTGGAGGCCTTCGAGCCCGCCACCCGACGGCTCGCCCTGACCGGTACGCCCTTCCGGTCGGACACCAACCCCATCCCCTTCGTGACGTACGAGGAGGGCAACGACGGGATCCGGCGGTCCGCCGCCGACTACACCTACGGCTACGGCAACGCCCTCGCCGACAACGTCGTGCGGCCCGTCATCTTCCTCTCCTACAGCGGCAACATGCGCTGGCGCACCAAGGCCGGTGACGAGATCGCGGCGCGGCTGGGCGAGCCGATGACCAAGGACGCCATCAGCCAGGCCTGGCGTACCGCCCTCGATCCGCGCGGCGAGTGGATGCCCTCCGTGCTGCGCGCCGCCGACCAGCGGCTGACCGAGGTGCGCAAGGCCATCCCGGACGCGGGCGCGCTCGTCATCGCCGCGGACCAGGACTCCGCGCGCGCCTACGCCAAGCTGATCCGTGAGATCACCGGCAGCAAGGCCACGGTCGTGCTCTCCGACGACACCGGGGCCTCGAAGAACATCGACGACTTCAGCGCGAGCACCGATCGGTGGATGGTCGCGGTGCGGATGGTGTCCGAGGGTGTCGACGTGCCGCGGCTCGCGGTCGGCGTGTACGCCACCACCATCTCGACGCCCCTCTTCTTCGCCCAGGCCGTCGGCCGTTTCGTACGGTCCCGGCGGCGCGGCGAGACGGCGTCCGTGTTCCTGCCGACCGTGCCCGACCTGCTCTCCTTCGCCAACGAGATGGAGCGCGAGCGCGACCACGTCCTCGACAAGCCCAAGAAGCAGGGCGAGGAGGACCCCTACGCCGAGTCCGAGAAGGAGATGGACGAGGCGAACAGGGAGCAGGACGAGGACACCGGCGAGCAGGAGCAGTTCTCCTTCGAGGCGCTGGAGTCCGAGGCCGTCTTCGACCGGGTCATGTACAACGGCGCCGAGTTCGGCATGCAGGCCCACCCGGGCAGCGAGGAGGAGCAGGACTACCTCGGGATCCCGGGGCTGCTCGAGCCCGACCAGGTCCAGCTGCTGCTCCAGAAGCGGCAGGCCCGGCAGATCGCGCACAGCCGCAAGAAGCCGGACGAGGAGGCCGACCTGCTCGAAATGCCCGCCGAGCGGCGGCCGGTGGTCTCCCACAAGGAGATGATGGAGCTGCGGCGGCAGCTCAACGGGCTGGTCGGCGCGTACGTCCACCAGAGCGGCAAGCCGCACGGGGTCATCCACACCGAGCTGCGGCGCGTGTGCGGGGGGCCTCCGGCGGCTGAGGCGACGGCGGGGCAGTTGCGGCAGCGGATCGCCAAGGTGCAGGAGTGGGCGACCCGGATGAAGTGACGCCGGGTGGGGCCCCTCCCGTGGGGGCCCGCGTTGTACGTACTCGGGCAAACGGAGTCAGGTGCCCCTGGAACGTGCCCGGATTCTGGACGGAGCCTTCCGCTCAGCGAACCCGCCCCGCTACTGTCCGGCTACGCACACGCCCCGTGGCAGCGCCGCCGCGGAGCGCAGCCGTGAAGCGACGCGGTCCGGACTGGCCGGGCCGCCGGCCGATCGGCGGCCTCTGAAGCGCGTCGCCGACGGGACTCGGTGACGCACCAGCCGCCAGAGGGCCGCCGACCTCACCACTAAGGAGTGGGCGTCGTGACCGCGGAGACCTCTCAGACGCTCGACCGGGGACTGCGTGTCCTCAAGCTGCTCGCCGACACGGATCACGGGCTGACCGTGACCGAGCTCTCCGTCCGGCTGGGCGTGAACCGGACCGTGGTGTACCGGTTGCTCGCCACTCTGGAACAGCATGCCCTCATACGTCGTGACCTGGGCGGACGTGCCCGCGTCGGGCTCGGTGTGCTGGGGCTGGGGCGGCAGGTCCATCCGCTGGTGCGGGAGGCCGCGATGCCGGCGCTGCGGTCGCTGGCCGAGGACATCGGCGCCACGGCCCACCTGACCCTGGTCGACGGGGCGGACGCGCTCGCCGTCGCCGTGGTGGAGCCGACCTGGACGGACTACCACGTCGCCTACCGGGCCGGATTCCGGCACGCCCTGGACCGGGGCGCGGCCGGCAAGGCGATCCTCGCGGCCCGGCAGCGCCCGACGGCGGACCCCGGCTACACCCTCACGCACGGCGAGCTGGAGGCCGGCGCCTGCGGGGCGGCGGCGCCGCTGCTGGGCGTGACGGGCGTCGAGGGCAGTGTGGGTGTGGTGATGCTGGCGGACGTGGTGCCGGAGCGGGTGGGGGAGCGGGTCGTCGAGGCGGCCCGGGAGGTCGCGGAGGCATTGCGCTGACCACCGGCCCGTCCCCGGCCCGTCCTCGGCCCGTCCTCGGCCCGTCCTCGGCCCGTCCCCGGCCCCTCCCCGGCCCGCCCCGGGCAGGGTCCGGGCGGGGTCCGGGCAGGGTCCGGGTGACCTGATCCGGGCCGGATCGCACCCCCGCGTTAGATTGATCCCGTGTTCTCTCGCCTCACGCGCCCCCGGGCCCTCGCCGTCTGTGCCCTGCCCGTCGCCGCCCTGCTCGCCACGGCGGTGTTCGCGCCGCTGCCGTTCTCGGTGGCGCAGCCGGGGATGACGGCGAACGTGCTCGGGGAGAACAAGGGCGCCGAGGTGATCACCATCTCCGGCGCACCGGCCCGGGACACCCGCGGGCAACTGCGCATGACGACCATCGAGGCGACCTCCCCGGACACCCGCGTCTCGCTCCCCGACGTCATCGACGGCTGGTTCCGCACCGACCAGGCGGTCATGCCGCGCGACGCCGTCTATCCGAACGGGGACAGCGTCAAGGAGATCGAGCAGCACAACGAGGAGCAGATGAAGGAGTCCCAGGACGCGGCGACACAGGCCGCGCTGGGCTACCTCGGCCTCAACGCCAAGGACGTCGAGGTGAGCCTGAAGCTCGCCGACGTGGGCGGGCCCAGCGCGGGGCTGCTGTTCTCCCTCGGGATCATCGACAAGCTCGACGGCGACGGCAGCGACGGGGATCTCACGGGCGGCCGTGTCATCGCCGGTACGGGCACGATCGCCGAGGACGGGACGATCGGGGCGGTGGGGGGCGTCGCCCTCAAGACGCAGGCCGCGAAGCGTGACGGCGCGACCGTCTTCCTCGTCCCGAAGGCGGAGTGCGGGGATGCCCGTGCCGAGCTGCCGAAGGGCCTGCGGCTGATTCCGGTGACCACGCTGAAGAGCACGGTGAATTCGCTGGTGGCCCTGGAGACGGGGAAGGGGTCCGTACCCAGCTGCTAGTGGGCTGCCGCCGGCCGGGTGGCGAGCCGTAACCCGACCTCTACGAGGGTCCAGCCGAGACGGGCCCGGAGGCGGTGGGCCTGCCGGGTTCTGAGGGGCCTCGGGGCCCCGGCCTCGGCGCGGAGTTCGGCGGCGCGGGTGTGGTGCAGGGCGAGGTGGATGTCGGGGTTCATCGGGTAGTGGCCTTTCACCGCGTCGTCTGGCTGGGGAAGACGTGCGTGTGGACGCGCACCGTTTCCGCGTCCGGGGTGCCCTCGGGCAGGGGCTGATAGCTCTGGACCAGGTCGTGCATCTTGCCGATCAGCTCACGGGCGAGTTCAGGGGTGAGGCGCAGGCTGAAGTCGCTGAGATCGGTCGCGCCGTCCCACTCCTCGCCCCATTCGCTCGTGTTGCCGAGGTAGGTCGCGACCTCCCGCGTATGCACGTTCGCCAGCTCGTAGCGGAACAGGGCGACGGCTCCGCGTACGGCGGGGTCCGGGTCCTTGATCAGGGTCTCGTCGAGTTGGACGCCCCGGTCCACCGACTTCCACCAGCGCTCCCGTCCCTTGCCGCGCTCCGGGTCGTCCGCGACGAATCCGTGCGCCGCGAGCTGTCGCAGGTGGTAGCTGGTCGCGCCGCTCGACTCGCCCAATTTCCCCGCGAGTTGGGAGGCGGTAGCGGGTCCGCCGTGCCGCAGCGCGACCAGCAGCTGCATCCGCAGGGGATGAGCCAGGCCACGGAGGGAGCGGGCGTCGAGCAGCCGGGGAGCCGGTTTTTCAGACATGCGTGCAAAGATAGCGTTGCAAAGCCTTCTTTGCAACGGAATCTTTGTAAGCCCTCGGGCACGTCACCCCTCCCTGACAAACCCCTCCTCCACCATCCAGTCCAACGCCACCTGGTGCGGATCCTCCCCGTCCACATCCACCTTCGCGTTCAGCCTCCGCGCCACCGCGTTGTCCAGCTTCGCCGTGACCGGATCAAGCACCTCCGCGATCGCCGGCCACTCCTTCAACGTCTTGGTGTTGATCATCGGAGCGGCGTTGTAGTTGGGGAAGAACTTCTTGTCGTCGTCCATCACGGCGAGGTTCATCGAGTTGATGCGCCCGTCGGTGGTGTACACCTCCCCGTACGTGCAACTCCCCTTCGCCGCCTGGGTGTAGATGATCCCCGTGTCCATCTGCGTGATGTCCTGGGCCGGTACGTCCATGCCGTACGCCTTCTGCATGCCCGGCAGCCCGTCCGCCCGGTTGGCGAACTCGACCTCCACGCACATCGACACCGCCGAGGGGTCGGACTTCGCCAGCTTCGCCACGTCCGACAGGGTCTTCGTGCCGTACTTCTTCGCGTTCTCCTGGTTCATCGCCAGGGCGTACGTGTTGTTGAGCTCCGCGGGCTGAAGCCAGGTCACCCCGTTGCGGGCGTCGTCCTTCCGTACCGCTTCCCACTGCTCGCGCGGGTCGGGGATCGGCTTGCTGTTGCCGAGGTACGTGATCCAGGCCGTGCCCGTGTACTCGTACCCGGCGTCCGCGTCGCCCTTGCGGACGGCCTCGCGGCTGCCGATGGAGCCCTGGATGCCGGTGCGGTCGATCACCTCCGCACCGGCCGCCTCGAACGCGATGCCCATGATCGAGCCGAGGATCAGCTGCTCGGTGAACGACTTCGACGTCACCGTGAGCTGCGCCCCCTTCAGCGGCTCACCCCGCCCGATCGACCCCGGCTTCACGTCGTCGGTCATGGGGGATCCGCTGGTCAGCCCACAGCCGGAGGCCATCACCAGCAGCCCCACCACCAGCAGCTCCACCGCCGGCAGAGCTCGGACGCCCCGCAACCGCACCCCCACCCACCCGCACCGCCCCCTCACGACTGCAACCCCCGCGGCCGCAGCAGCAACTCCGCGATCGACGCCAGCCAGTCCACCAGCAGCGCCAGCGCCACCGTGAGGATCGACCCCAGCACCAGCACCGGCATCCGCTGGTTGGTGATCCCGGTCGTGATCAGCACGCCGAGGCCGCCGCCCCCGCCGAAGACCGCCAGGGTCGCCGTACCGACGTTCAGGACCAGGGCCGTACGCACACCCGCGAGGATCAGCGGGACGGCCAGCGGGAGTTCGACCCGGCGCAGCGCGCCCAGCGGGGACATGCCGATGCCGCGTGCCGCCTCCAGCAGGGTCGGGTCGTTCGCCTTCAGGCCGGTGATCGTGTTCGACAGCACGGGCAGGATGGCGTAGATGATCATGCCGATCAGGGCGGCCCGGCGGCCGATGCCCAGCCAGATGACGAGGAGTGCCAGCAGGCCGATCGCCGGGGTCGCCTGGCCCATGTTGGCGAACGCCATCGCCACCGGCGTGGCCCTGCTGAACGCCTTGCGGGTCAGCAGGATGCCCAGCGGGATCGCGATGATCAGCACGAAGAACGTGGAGATCACGGTCAGCTGGATGTGCTGCCACAGCGCCTTGGAGACCTGGCCGCCCGACAGGGCGTTCCGGGTGAGCGCGTCCAGGTCGGCCTGCTGGAACCAGAGATAGGTGGCGAGCAGCACGGCCACCAGGGCGGTGGGCAGGAGGGTCAGCTTCTGCCAGCTGATGCGCGGGGGCCGGGGCGCCCGCGGTGGCCGGGGCGCCTCGGGCTTCTCCTCGGCCGGCGGCCCGGACGGGACGTCCCGCACCTCGGGCGCGGTCACGCCTTCCGCTCCACGCCGAGGGCCGCGCCCGTGACGCTCCCGCCGCCCTCCTGCTCCGCGTGTGTCTGCGAGGCCCGCAGCGACTCCAGCTCGTGCTGGTGCTCCAGCGCGTCGAGCCGGTCGGCCTCCAGCAGTTCGTGCACGGAGTTGATGAGGGTCTCCATGTCGACGACGCCCGTGTACTCGCCGCGCCGCCCGGTCACCGCCACCCGCCCCGCGTTGTCGGTGAGCACCGCCTCCAGCGCGTCCCGCAGGGTGGCGTCCCGGGTGACCGTGTCGTGCACCAGCGTCCCGGCCCGGGCCAGCGAGCCCCGGGCCCGCATCAGGTCGCCGCGCCTGAGCCACTTGTAGGGGCGGCCGCGCCGGTCGAGCAGCAGGACCTCGTTGGTGCCGCCGGTCCGCAGCCGGTTGAAGATCTGCTGCAACGGGTCGTCGATGGTGACGGTCGGATAGTCGGTGACCTCCACGTCCCGTACGCGGGTCAGGTTCAGCCGCTTCAGCGCCGCCCCGGCGCCCACGAACCCGGAGACGAAGTCGTCCGCCGGGTTCGTGAGGATGGCCTCCGGGGTGTCGAACTGCGCGATGTGGGACCGCTCGCGCAGCACGGCGATCCGGTCGCCGATCTTGATGGCCTCGTCGAAGTCGTGGGTGACGAAGACGATCGTCTTGTGCAGCTCGTGCTGCAGCCGGATCAGCTCGTCCTGGAGATGGTCGCGGGTGATCGGGTCCACCGCCCCGAACGGCTCGTCCATCAGCAGCACCGGGGGATCGGCGGCCAGCGCCCGCGCCACGCCCACGCGCTGCTGCTGACCGCCCGAGAGCTGACGCGGATAGCGGCCGTGGAACTCGCCCGGGTCGAGGCCCACCAGGTCGAGGAGCTCCTCGACCCGCTCCTTGATCCGGTTCTTCGGCCAGCCGACCATCTTCGGCACGAGGGCGATGTTCTGCGCGACCGTCATGTGCGGGAAGAGACCGGCCGACTGGATCGCGTAGCCGACCTTGCGGCGCAGCTTGACCGGGTCCATGTCGGTGACGTCCTCACCGCCGATGCGGATCCGGCCGCCGGTCGGCTCGATCAGCCTGTTGATCATCTTGAGCGTGGTCGACTTACCGCAGCCCGAGGGGCCGACGAAGACGACGACCTCGCCCGCCTTGATCTCCATGCTCACGTTGTCCACGGCCGGCTGCGCGCTGCCGGGGAACCGCTTGGTGAGGCTCTCCAGCTCGATGGCGGCCCCGTGGTCACCGGACTCAGGCACGGATCCCCCTGGGAATGGTCAGCCGTCCGATCAGGACGTACGCGGCGTCGAACAGCAGCGCGAGGACGATGATGCCGAGCGTGCCCGCGAGGACCTGGTTGAGCGCGTTCGCGCTGCCCAGTGAGGCGAGGCCCCGGAAGATGACGTTGCCGAGGCCGGGTCCCGAGGCGTACGCCGCGATGGCCGCGATGCCCATCAGCATCTGGGTGGAGACCCGGATCCCGGTCAGGATCGGCGGCCAGGCCAGCGGCAGCTCGATCCGCAGCAGCCGGGCCGACCGGGACATCCCGATGCCCGTGGCCGCGTCCACCAGCGACGGGTCCACCCCGCGCAGTCCGACGATCGCGTTGCGCACGACCGGCAGCAGCCCGTACAGCGTCAGGGCGATCACCGTGGGCGGCACGCCGAGCCCCACGATCGGGATCAGCAGACCGATCAGGGCCAGCGCCGGGACGGTCAGGATGGTCGCGGTGGTCGTGGTCGCGAGGTTCCCGGCCCACTCGCTGCTGTAGCTGACGACACCGATCAGCACCCCGATCAGGGTCGCCACGACCATGCACTGGAAGACGACGCTCGCGTGCTGGTAGGCGTCCGTGAGCAGTTGCTCCTTCCGGGTGCCCAGATACTCCAGGAAGTTCACCTGGAACCTCCCGGACCCCTGCGACGCAATGCAGGAAACGAGATTTCACCCAAACAGCGAAATACCGCGCACCCGACCGGGTTAGGTGCGGAGCGTGCGTTGCGAGAGCCAAGCGCGCACACGGTGCTCGGCGAGAACCAAGCCGGCACAGCACCTCCTTTGCTTGCAGTACCGAACCGGGCAGGTTCCGTCCCGGCTGGTGTTGAGGGAGCAAGACCCTCCCGGTCGCTGACAGGGAGGGCTTCCTGAGCCAGGAATCCCTCTGTTTCAGTTGAGGGAGGGTTCAAACGTGCTCACCCCACGCTCAGGTCTCCTCCGCTGCCTGCTCCACCAGCGGGATGAACCGCAGCGGAACGGGGTTCTCCATGACGATCGCCGTGGAGGCCCGGACGATGCCATCAAAACCGACGACCCGGTCGATCACACGCTGGAGATCGGCGTTCGAGCGGGCCACGAGGCGGCAGAGCATGTCCCCGCTGCCGGTGGTGGTGTGCAGCTCCAGCACCTCCGGCACGCTCGCCAAGTGGGCCCGTACGTCGGCCCCTTGGCCCTGCCGGATCTGGAGCGTCGCGAACGCCGTGACCGGGTAGCCGAGGGCCGCCGGATCCACCTCCGGACCAAAGCCGCGGATGACTCCGTTCGACTGAAGCCGGTCCAGGCGGGCCTGCGCCGTGCCCCGGGCCACGCCCAGCCGCCGGGACATCTCCAGCACCCCGATCCGGGGCTCCCGGGCCAGCAGCAGGATGATCCGGCCGTCCAGATGATCGATCGCCACAGCAGCCTCCCGAGGTGGTCATCCTGTACAGAAAGGCCGATGCGACGGCCGTATCGCTAAGCAGATTGCCCAGCAGAGACGCAAACTATTGCGCACCTTGCCGAGCGGGGAGACCCTGCGGCTATGACGCAGACCACACACCACACTCCCGACACCGCCCGGCAGGCCGACCCCTTCCCGGTCAAGGGAATGGACGCGGTCGTCTTCGCCGTGGGCAACGCCAAGCAGGCGGCGCACTACTACTCCACCGCCTTCGGCATGAAGCTGGTCGCCTACTCCGGACCGGAGAACGGCAACCGCGAGACCGCTGCGTACGTCCTGGAGAACGGCTCCGCCCGCTTCGTCCTCACCTCGGTCATCAAGCCCACGAGCGACTGGGGCCACTTCCTCGC
Organism: Streptomyces sp. CRCS-T-1; assembly: GCF_024442335.1. Classification (NCBI taxonomy): domain Bacteria; kingdom Bacillati; phylum Actinomycetota; class Actinomycetes; order Kitasatosporales; family Streptomycetaceae; genus Streptomyces; species Streptomyces sp. CRCS-T-1. Next base: position 5,163,995 of record NZ_CP101651.1, read on the forward strand.
CAAACACGTGGCCGAGCACGGCGACGGCGTCGTCGACCTCGCCATCGAGGTGCCGGACGCGCGCGCCGCGTACGCCTACGCGCTCGAACACGGCGCCCGCTCGGTCGCCGAGCCGTACGAGCAGAAGGACGAGCACGGCACCGTCGTCCTGGCCGCCATCGCCACCTACGGCGAGACCCGCCACACCCTCGTCGAGCGCTCCGGCTACGACGGCCCCTACCTGCCCGGCTATGTCGCGGCCCAGCCGATGGTCGAACCGCCCGCCCAGCGCACCTTCCAGGCGATCGACCACTGCGTCGGCAATGTCGAGCTCGGCCGCATGAACGAGTGGGTCGGCTTCTACAACAAGGTGATGGGCTTCACGAACATGAAGGAGTTCGTGGGCGACGACATCGCCACCGAGTACAGCGCGCTGATGTCGAAGGTCGTCGCCGACGGCACGCTCAAGGTCAAGTTCCCGATCAACGAGCCGGCCATCGCCAAGAAGAAGTCCCAGATCGACGAGTATCTGGAGTTCTACGGCGGCGCGGGCGTGCAGCACATCGCGCTCAACACCAACGACATCGTGCAGACGGTCCGCACCATGCGCGCGGCCGGCGTCGAGTTCCTGAACACGCCCGACTCCTACTACGACACCCTGGGGGAGTGGGTCGGCGAGACCCGCGTCCCGATCGACACCCTGCGCGAGCTGAAGATCCTCGCCGACCGCGACGAGGACGGCTACCTGCTGCAGATCTTCACCAAGCCGGTCCAGGACCGTCCGACCGTCTTCTTCGAGATCATCGAACGCCACGGCTCGATGGGCTTCGGCAAGGGCAACTTCAAGGCCCTCTTCGAGGCGATCGAACGCGAACAGGCCCGCCGCGGCAACCTGTAGCCCGATCGCCCCCTCAAGACGGTGCGGGTGTCACGGGGCACCCGCACCCTCTCCCTCATGCCCCTTCCGGCTCCGGGCCCATCACCGGCACCTCCGTGTCCGGCGGATCCCCCAGGGACTCCAGCGCCTCGCGCGCCTCGGGCACCCGCAGCGGTGAGAAGTGCGGGTTGATCCGCAGGGCCTCCGTGAGGTGGCGTCGGGCGGACCCGTACCGCTCCAGCTCACGCTCGATCATGCCGCGGTGGTACATGTACGCCGCGCTGCGCACCCCGCCCGAGTGCTTCTCCTCCGTCGCCCGCAGAGCGAACACCAGCGCCTCCTCGTGCTCCCCGGCCCGGTGCAGCGCCCAGCCCAGGGCGTCGGCGACGGCCGTCCCCGGCTGCCGTTCCCACTCCGCTCGCAGCCGTCGTACCGCGGCCTCCGGATCGCCGTGGTCCGCCTCGAACTGCCCGAGCACCAGCTCCTCGTCGGCCCCGGCGGCGGTCGCCCCGCGCACGCCCTCCCGCAGCAGGTCGTACTGCACCCGGGCCGCCTCCGCCAGCCCCAGCGACTCGTACAACTCGCCCAGCTCCAGGGCGTACTGCGGACACGGCTGCTTGGCGAGCGCCACCCGGTAGGCGTTCAGCGCCTCCGTCGTCCGGCCGAGGGCCGCCAGCGCCCGGCCCTGCCCGGCCTGCGCGGCCCGCTGGTCCGGGTCGAGACGCACCGCCTTCCGGAAGTGCCGCAGCGCGTCGTCGAGGTCCCCGCGCTCCCAGGCGAGCTGCCCGGCCCGCTCCAGATAGGCCGCCCGCTCGGCCGGGGCCCGCGCGCCCGCCGCCGCGTCCGCCAGCGAGGCCGCCGCGTCCTCCCGCCGGCCGCGGTCCCGGTAGACGGCGGCGGCCCGCGCCAGCACGGCGGGCCCGGAGCGCAGCTCCGTCAGCCGGTCCAGCATCCGCTGGGCCGCCTGGTGCTCGCCGAGGCCGGTGTAGGCGTCGATGAGCGGCGGATACGTCGTCCAGCGCCGCGGCTGGAGCCTCAGCGCCGCCTCACCCCAGCGTCGGGCGGCGGCGAAGTCCCGGCGGGCGTTGGCCAGCGCGGCGAGACCGCCCAGGGCACGGGGGTTCCGCTCCGGCCGCACCTTCAGCGAGGTGCGCAGCGCCTTGTCGGCCCGCGGGTAGTAGGCCGGGTCCGCCAGCCGGCGCCCCTGCTCGACGTAGGCGGCACCGAGCACCGCCCAGGACCGCGCGTCCCTCGGGTGGGTCCGCAGCCGCTTCTCCCGCTCGTCGATCAGCTCCGCGAGGCCCGGCAGCGCGGCCGGCACCCCGCCGGAGACCGCCGCCATGGCCTGCGCCCCCGGCGACGGAGGGGCCGGCGGGGCGGGCCGGTCCCACGGCAGCAGCACCAGCACCCCGCCGAGCACGGCACACCCCGAGACGGAGGCGATGAGCACATGCCGACTCCGCACACGCCGGCTGCGAAAGGGGCCTTTCGAACTCCTGCTCTCCTGTCGCTCCGGGACCTCCCGCTGGTTCTCCATGGCGCTCACTGTGCGTCAGTACGACGACCACACCCGAGCAGGCGAAGGGTGCCGCAGACGGGGTTCACACCGATGGCCCCGGGTGCGAACCTGTGATCATGAGCCGTATCGAAGCGCGCAGCCCCGAGGACACCGAGACGACCGGCGACCTGGTCGGCCTCCTGCTCGACGGCCTCCCCGCCGAGGCGGTCCTCACCGACTCCGACGTCACGGCCGCCTACGCCAACGACATGGCGAGCTTCTGCCCGGCCGGCACCCCGGCCGTGGTCGTGCTGCCCCGCACGGTCGAGCAGGTCCAGCACGTGATGCGCACCGCCACCGCCCTGCGCGTCCCGGTCGTCCCGCAGGGCGCCCGCACCGGACTGTCGGGAGCCGCCAACGCCTCCGACGGCTGCGTCGTGCTCTCCCTGACGAAGATGGACCGGATCCTGGAGATCAACCCGGTCGACCGCATCGCCGTCGTGGAGCCGGGCGTGATCAACGCCGCCCTGTCCCGGGCCGTCGGCGAACACGGCCTGTACTACCCGCCGGACCCCTCCAGCTGGGAGATGTGCACCATCGGCGGCAACATCGGCACCGCCTCGGGCGGCCTGTGCTGCGTCAAGTACGGCGTGACCGCCGAGTACGTCCTCGGACTGGACGTCGTGCTCGCCGACGGGCGGCTCATGTCCACCGGCCGCCGCACCGCCAAGGGCGTCGCCGGCTACGACCTCACCCGGCTGTTCGTCGGCTCCGAGGGCTCCCTCGGCATCGTCGTCCGGGCCGTCCTCGGGCTGCGCCCCAAGCCGCCCGAGCAGCTGGTGCTGGCCGCCGAGTTCTCCTCCGCTGCCGCCGCCTGCGACGCCGTGTGCCGGATCATGGAGGGCGGCCACGTCCCGTCACTCCTCGAACTCATGGACCGTACGACGGTCAAGGCCGTCAACGACCTGGCGCAGATGGGCCTCCCCGAGAGCACCGAGGCGCTGCTCCTCGCCGCCTTCGACACCACCGCCCCGGCCGCCGACCTCGCCGCCGTCGGCGCGCTCTGCGAGGCCGCCGGCGCCACCGAGGTCGTACCGGCCGACGACGCGGCCGAGTCCGAACTGCTGCTCCAGGCGCGGCGGCTGTCGCTCACCGCGCTGGAGGCCGTCAAGGGCGTGACGATGATCGACGACGTGTGCGTGCCCCGCTCCCGGCTCGCCGAGATGCTCGAAGGGGTCGACCGGATCGCCGAGAAGTACCGGCTCACCATCGGGGTCGTCGCCCATGCGGGGGACGGCAACACCCACCCGACCGTGTGTTTCGACGCGGCCGACCCGGACGAGTCCCGGCGCGCCCGCGAGTCCTTCGACGAGATCATGGCCCTCGGCCTGGAGCTCGGCGGCACCATCACCGGCGAGCACGGCGTCGGCGTCCTGAAGAAGGAGTGGCTGGCGCGCGAGATCGGCCCCGTCGGGCTGGAGATGCAGCGGGCCGTCAAGCAGGCCTTCGACCCGCTGGGCATCCTCAACCCGGGCAAGCTGTTCTGACCCGCCCGCCCTCACTGGGCGAGCAGCTGGTCCAGTTCGTCGTCGAGACCGAGCTGTTCGCGCTCCGACCCCGGCGGGACCACGCGCAGCGTGCGCTCCAGCCAGGCCGACACCGGGGCCGCCGGTGCCTCCAGCAGGGCGTCCCCGTCGGGTGAGCTCAACGCCATGAGGACGACACCGCGCCCGCCGGCCCGGGTCGGCCAGACCCGCACGTCCCCCTGCCCGCAGGGCCGGAACACGCCCTCCACCAGCAGATCCCGGGCGAACGTCCAGTGCACGGGGTGCTCGGAGGAGACGTGGAAGGTGACGTGGACGGCGTACGGGTCGTCGGAGCGGTATCCGAGCAGGGCCGGTACCGGGATCGAGCGCTCCGGCGACAGGACGAGCTTCAGCTCCAGTTCGCGTTCCACCACGGTGCGCATGGCGGTGTCCCTTCTCCTGTTGGTGGCCCCGAGGGCCGGTCACCAGGAGAGAGCGGGCGGGGGCGGGAGCATTACGCGGGTTCCGGAAGTTTTTTCGCGCGGTGCTCCCGGGGCGTAGCACATCGGTGCTCGGATGGGGTGGGTCCGGTGGGAGCGGCCGTGGGGCTTGCCCTCGTCTGATAGATGTGGAGGCCCCCAGTTGACCCCCGAGCAGATACGGGACCGACGGACATGAGCGCCCCTACCCCGGCCCCCGGTGACGACAGGCCCCGAGAAGGGTTCTACCCGGACCCGTCCATTCCCGGATATGTCCGGTACTGGAACGGTGCCTCCTGGGTGCCGGGCACCAGCCGTCCGGCGCCCAAGGAGGGCGAGACGCTCGCGCCGCCGCCCGGTGCGGGGTCCGGCTCCGCCGCCTCGGTCGAGGAGACCGGCCCGCACTTCTTCGACGAGGACCCGGCCGAGGGCCCCGTCCAGGAGCCGTCCGCCGCCGACGCCCAGCACGGCAGCCGTCCCGAACCCGCCACCGCCTGGGGCGCCGACCGCTCCCGCCAGTCCGGCTTCGGCGGCGACCAGGACCGCCGCGTCTCCTGGGGCGCCCCGCAGGGCGCCCAAGGGGCCGCCGCCGCACAGGGATCCGACCCGAGGGTGCCGCACGCCGACCCCGGGCCGCAGGCCGACCAAGGGCCCGACGGCGCGTCCGGCGCTCAGGAGGCGGACGCCGCGTCCGCGGGCGGGGGCACCTTCGTCTTCCGCCGCCCGACGGCGAAGTCCCAGGGAGGCGCGGCGGCAGCCGCCGAAGCCCCCGACGAGGGCACGATGACGTTCCGCGCGGTCTCACCGCGCCAGGGCACGGGAAGCCAGGCGGCCGGTTCCGGCGCGCCCGGCGGACCGGCGGCCTCCGGCGGCAACGCGGGAGCCGGCGGCTTCGGGGCAGCGGGCAGCGGCTCGGCGGGCCCCGCCTTCGGCGGTCAGCCCGGCACGGCCGGGCCCGGTGGCAACCCGTCCGGACCCGCCTTCGGCGCGCAGCCCGGAGCGGCGGGGGCCGGGGCGGCGGGGCCCGGGGCCAACCCCGCGGGGCCCGGCTTCGGCGCGGGCAAGGCGGCCGCCGCCCGGGCCGCCGCAGCGCAGGCCGGTGCGGGGGCGGTCGGCGCCCAGGCCTCCGCGGCCGCCCCGACGGCGCTGTCCGGACCGCAGGCTTCCCCCACCGTCCCCCCGCAGTCCGGCGGACCCCAGCCGGGAGGGACTCCCCTCAGCGCGGGCCCCGGCGGCGGTCAGTCGTCCTGGGCGCAGCAGGTGCACCGGCTCGCCGGCACCGGCGACGAGCAGCCCGTCGCGCCCTGGAAGCCGCCGACCGAGGACGTGTTCCAGGCCGCCGCCCGGCGCCAGGCCGCGGCCCGCCCCGCCGGGCTCGGAAAGCGCCTGGCCGCCCGGCTGCTGGACACGGTCGTCCTCCTGGGCGTCAGCGCCGCGGCCGCAGTGCCGCTCGGCACCATGGCGATCGACCATGTCAACGAGAAGATCGACGCGGCCAAGCTCTCCGGCGAGACCGTCACGGTCTGGCTGCTCGACGGCACCACGTCGGTCTACCTCGGCATCGTCCTGGCCGTCCTGCTGCTCGTGGGCGTCGTCTCCGAGGTGCTGCCCACCGCCAAGTGGGGCCGCACCCTCGGCAAGAAGCTGATGGGTCTCGAGGTGCGGGACATCGAGGGCCACGAGGCCCCGGACTTCGGCTCCGCCCTGCGCCGCTGGCTGGTCTACAGCGTGCCCGGGCTGCTCGTCGTCGGGATCGTCGGCGTCGCCTGGTGCCTCTTCGACAAGCCGTGGCGCCAGTGCTGGCACGACAAGGCCGCCCACACGTTCGTCGCGGGCTGAGAGGCGGCACTCCCGCCCCCGTACCCCGTCCGGCGGTCTGCCGGATGCGGAGGCGGGGGCTTCGCGGTCGACTCGGGCCATGAGCAGTGAACCGCCCCCCGGCTCCGGGCAGCAGCCCCCGGACGACGACCCGTTCAGGAAGCAGCCCCCGAACGAGCCGCCCGGTCAGGGCGCGGGCTCGCCCTACGGCAGCGAACCCCCGCCGTACCAGGGCGGCGGCGGGCCCTACGGTGGCCCCGGCGGCGGTCCCCAGGGCGGGGACCCGTACGGCGGCGGCTCCTACCCCACCGACCCCCTCGCCGGCATGCCCCCGCTCGCCGACAGCGGCAAGCGCACTCTCGCCCGCATCCTCGACATGATCCTGGTGGGCATCGTCGTCTGGCTGGTCACCTGGGGCTTCGGCGTCAACGAGTACGACGTGGACAGCGACCAGATCGAGGTCGGCAAGTCCTTCTGGCAGTCGGGGGTCGCCGCTGTCCTCTACATCGCCTACGACACCATCCTCATCGCCAGGACCGGCCAGACCCTCGGCAAGAAGCTGCTGCACATGCGCGTGGCCAACCTCGACAACGGCGCCACGCCCTCCGTGCAGAACTCGCTGCTGCGGGCCGCGGTGCTGTGGATCCCCTTCGCCTTCTGCTGCGCCTGTGTCTGGACCGCGGTCTGCGGCGGCTGGAGCTTCTTCGACCGGCCCTACAAGCAGGGCCTGCACGACAAGGCGGCCAAGACGGTCGTGGTCAGCACCGGTTGAGGCGTTCGTTCCCGCGGAGCGGGATCAGCCGGCGGTCAGGAGGCGGCCCGTTCGCGCACCGGCTTCGGGGCCGGTGCCGGGGCCGGGACCGAGGCCCGCAGGGGTTCCGCGGGGGCGGGCTGTTCCACGGCGGGCCGGCGTTTGCCGGGCAGCGGCACCGTCATGGCGACCAGCAGCCCGAGGGCGAGCGCGGCGAGGGCGATGATCGCGACCCCCACACCCGAACTCGTCTGTGACAGCAGCAGCATGGCGAGGGTCGAGAAGATCACGGTGCACGAACCGTAGGCGAGCTGTGCGGCAGTCGGACGGGGCATGGCCATCATGTCCTCGAAAAGTGGGGGTCCACGGGGGTGTCGGCCTGGCTTTCCGCCGCTTACCGAGCGTTCCGCCAAGTGACATTCTCAGGGGCAGGGTGCCCGAGCGGAACGTCCGGTAAGCGTGACCTAATCAACAGGTCCGGAGCACAGGGGGCGCACGGGGTCATGGCGTCCACCCAGTGGACATATGCGCGCGCCTGCTGCCAGGTGGGCATGCGGTTGGTTGTCCGCAAAACGAACGTGGACTCCGCATAGTGCACTTGACTTGTCCAAGTCAAGGTCTGTCTTTTCTGCTTAACCTCTAGTCAAATGTCGTCACTTGACTACACGCGTTGATCACGCGCGCGCGGACTCCTCCATATACGAGACCCCTTCCCCCGCGCGCTCGGACGCGGGGGAGGAACTCAAGTGACCAGTAGACCCTGGACGTTCAGAGCCGCCGCCATCGGTGTGGCGCTCGCGGCGGCCTCCGCCACCGTCTCCACCTACGCGGTGGCCCAGGCCGACGACGCCTCCGCTCCCCGGACCACCACCGTGGACCGGCACGACCCGGCGGAGCACCAGCACGACGAGCACAACCTCGAAGGCCCGCTGAGCAAGACCCAGGAGGCTCAGCGCCAGGAGGCCCTGAACCAGGTCATCTCCGGAAAGTCCACGGTCAAGAACCGTGAGGGCTCCAAGGTCGTCCAGCTCAAGAGCAAGAAGGGCGACAGCAAGTACGTCGAGCTCGGCCGCGAGAAGACCGACAAGATCTTTACGATCCTGGTCGAGTTCGGCGACCAGATCGACAGCAAGTACGGCGGCACCCCGGGCCCGCTGCACAACAAGATAGCCAAGCCCGACCGCAAGAAGGACAACTCCACGGCCTGGCGGGCGGACTACAACCAGAAGTACTTCGAGGACCTCTACTTCGGCACCGGCAAGAACACCGAGTCGGTCAAGAAGTACTACGAGAAGCAGTCCTCGGGCCGTTACTCGGTCGAGGGCGAGGTCTCCGACTGGGTCAAGGTCCCCTACAACGAGGCCCGTTACGGCAACAACGCCTGCGGCGACACCAACTGCCCGAGCGTGTGGAACGTCGTCAGCGACGGTCTGACCTCGTGGGTCGCGCAGCAGAAGGCCGCCGGCAAGACCGACGCCGAGATCAAGGCGGACGTCAAGCAGTACGACCAGTGGGACCGCTACGACTTCGACGGCGACGGCGACTTCAACGAGTCCGACGGCTACATCGACCACTTCCAGGTCGTGCACGCCGGTGAGGACGAGTCCGCGGGCGGCGGCGCGCAGGGCACCGACGCGATCTGGGCCCACCGCTGGTACGCCTTCGGCACCGACGCCGGCGCCACCGGCCCCGCCGACAACAAGCTCGGCGGCGCGAAGATCGGCGACACCGGCATCTGGGTCGGTGACTACACCGTCCAGCCCGAGAACGGCGGACTCGGCGTCTACGCCCACGAGTACGGCCACGACCTCGGTCTGCCGGACCATTACGACACCACCGGAGCCGGCGACAACTCCACCGGCTTCTGGACCCTGATGTCCTCCGGCTCCTGGCTCGGCACCGGCAAGAACGAGATCGGTGACCTGCCCGGCGACATGACCGCCTGGGACAAGATGCAGCTGGGCTGGCTCAAGTACGACACCGCGAAGGCCGCGACGAACTCGTGGCACAAGCTGGGGGTCGCGGAGTACAACACGAAGCACAAGCAGGGCCTCGTGGTGGAGCTGCCGAAGAAGGCCGTCACCACCGAGCTGGTCACCCCGGCCCAGGGCGCCACCCAGTGGTGGAGCGGCAGCGGCAACGACCTCAAGAACACGCTGGCCCGGTCCGTCGACCTGACCGGCAAGAAGTCGGCGTCGCTGACCCTCGACGGCTGGTACGAGATCGAGGCCAACTACGACCACCTCTACGCCGAGGTGTCGACCGACGGCGGCGCCAACTTCACCGCCCTGGACGGCACGGTGGACGGCCGGCCGATCCCGCGTGACGGCAGCGACAAGCCGGCGCTGACCGGCACGGTCGACGGCTACAAGAAGCTGGCGTACTCCCTGGACGCCTACGCGGGCAAGAAGATCGACCTGCGCTTCCGCTACCAGACCGACGGCGGCCTGGCGATGAAGGGCTTCGCGGGCGACCGCATCACCGTCACCGCCGACGGCGCCGCCGTGTTCTCCGACGACGCCGAGTCCGCGGACGCGGCCTGGACGGCGAAGGGCTTCTCCCGCATGGGCGCGTCCTTCACCAAGGACTACGCGCAGTACTACATCGCGGAGAACCGCCAGTACGTGTCGTACGACAAGACCCTCAAGGTCGGCCCGTACAACTTCGGCTTCGCCACGACCCGTCCGGACTGGGTGGAGCACTACCCGTACCAGAACGGTCTGTTGATCTGGAAGTGGGACACCTCCCAGGCGGACAACAACACCAGCGACCACCCGGGCACGGGTCTGCTGCTGCCCGTCGACTCGCACTCGAAGGCCTTGAAGTGGTCCGACGGCACGCTGATGCGCAACCGGATCCAGGCCTACGACTCGCCCTTCAGCCTCTACGGCACGGACGGCATCAAGCTGCACAACGCGGGCGTCGTGACCCGCGTCCCGTCGTCGAAGGGGGTGTCGGTCTTCAACGACCGGAAGAACACCTACTACGACGAGACGAACAAGACCGGCGGCGTCAAGATCACTGACACCAACACGAAGATCAAGATCATCAAGGAGGCGAAGGACGGCTCGACGATCGAGCTCGAGGTCGCCCCCGCAGCGAAGTAAAACGCGTTTTCCCAGCTCAGAGCATGATCGGCGGTGACCCCCTGGCGGGTCACCGCCGATCCGTGTTTAGGTGCGTCCTGTGGTTCTCTTATTGACACCGACCGACACGGGGGGATGACCGCATGGCCGCAGGAGGCTTCTGCAAGCTGCCGAACGGCACGGTGGTGGTGGCACTGAACCTGCCCAGCCCCGCCGCCGACGGCCCCGGCTGCGTCCGCGTGCTCGTCCACTCGGCCAACCGCGCCCGAGCCCTGACCAGGCTCCGCAACCTCGGCCTGCGCGCCGTCTACCTGCGCGGCAACGCCGCCCCACCGACCCCCGACGAGGTCACGGCCGTCCTCCACCACCCCGACGGCCTCATATGGCGCACGGCCCCTGACAACGGTGTCCTCGCCCCGGACCTCACCACGGAACTCTGGCGCCCGATCAGATCCCTCCTGAGACGCCCGACGGCCCAGACCTGACCCCACGCCCCTGGGAGCGCACCCACGCACCCCCGGCCGCCCACCACCCGGCGTGCGGCCCGGGGCCGGTACCGCGAGGGCTGCGACTCGGCTTGCGGTGGGCGTGGCCCGCCCGGCCGCCCGCTGCCCGGGCGCGATCGGACCGCCCGCCACGGCCCAGGGCCGGTCCGCGCATGGCTGCGGATCAGCCCGCGACGGGGCATGGCCCGCCCGGGGCCGCAGAGGGCCTGGTGGCTCGCCGACCCCAGCCGGATGGCCCTCGCCCGGTGGCCCGTGGTCGTCCCGCGACAGGCCCGGGCCGGGATGCGCTCGGATGTGCCTCCACCGGGGCCCACCGGGCGATTGCCGGCCGTCCGGCCGGGCGGGATTCTGCGGCCGGGGGACGCCGCCGGGGCCTGTCCGCCGCTGCACAGCCTGGGTGCGGGTTTCGCTCGGGTCTGAAAGCTCGCCGTCCGGGCGGGACCCCACCACCGCCGCGAAGCGCCCGCAGCGGCTTGGCGTGCGGTGGGGCGCGGCCCGCCCTGGGCCTGATCACGGCCTCGGCCGTGTGTGGCCCCCGACCCGAGCCGGATACGCCCAGCCGAGAGTCGGGGTCTACGGTCGGCCCCGGCTCTCCGTCCGCCGGACCCCTACTGGACGACCGGCTTCCCCGACAGCTCCACGCCCGCCTCGCGGAGCTCCTCCAGGGCTCGCTCGGTGGTTTCCTGGGAGACGCCTGCCGTGAGGTCGAGGAGGACCTGGGTGCGGAAGCCCTCGCGGGACGCGTCCAGGGCTGTGGCGCGGACGCAGTGGTCCGTGGCGATGCCGACGACGTCCACCTCCGTCACGTCTCGGGAGCGGAGCCAGTCGGCCAGGTTCGTGCCGTTCTCGTCCGCCCCCTCGAAGCCGCTGTACGCCGCCGAGTACGCCCCCTTGTCGAACACGGCGTCGATCGAGCCGGAGGCGACCGCGGGGGCGAAATTGGGGTGGAAGCCGACGCCCTCCGTGCCCGCGACGCAGTGCGCGGGCCAGGAGTGGACGTAGTCCGGGTTCGTGGAGAAGTGGCCGCCGGGAGCGATGTGGTGGTCGCGGGTGGCCACGACGTGCTGGTAGCCGGACCCGGCCGCCTGCCCGATCAGCTCCGTCACGGCGGCGGCCACATCGGCACCGCCGGACACCGCGAGGCTGCCCCCCTCGCAGAAGTCGTTCTGCACGTCTACGACGATCAAGGCGCGGCGCATGGTCGGTGTCCTTCGGCTATGAGGTCGGCAAGCCCGGCCGGTGAACTTCCGAGCCTATTGACAGAGGGGAGAGGGCGGGAGGGGAACGGGTCGGCGCAACGCGGCACACCGCATTAGCTACCCGAGGCGCCGTGCGCGTACTCCGTGGGAAGGACGGGCTCCCCGCGCGAGAGCTGCGTGGCCGACATCGGGAGCCCGGCGCGCGCCGCCGTGTGCCGCTCGCGCGCCGCGTCCAGCGGCTCGCGCGCCACCACCTCGCCCCCCTTGACCAGCTCCACCAGCAGCTGCCGGTCCGCGAGAGCGGCCGGCACCGGCCCCGTGCCGATCACCTCGGCCTCGGCGACCCCGTAGGCGTCCAGCCGCCGCGCGGCCCACTTGCGTCCGCCCACCGACGTCTTGCCCCCGGTCGACCGCTTCGCCACCGGCACCAGCGGTGCCCGCGGGCCGGTGGACTCGGCCCGCGCGACCAGCTTGTAGACCATCGAGGACGTCGGATGCCCGGAACCGGTCACCAGCTGCGTACCGACGCCGTACGCGTCCACCGGCGCCGCCGCCAGCGAGGCGATCGCGTACTCGTCCAGATCCGAGGTCACCACGATCTTCGTACCGGTCGCCCCCAGCTCGTCGAGCTGCTGCCGCACCCGGTGCGCCACCAGCAGCAGATCACCGGAGTCGATCCGTACGGCCCCGAGGTCGGTGCCGGCGACCTCCACGGCCGTGCGCACGGCCTCGGCGACGTCGTAGGTGTCGACGAGCAGGGTCGTGCCCCGGCCCAGCGTGTTCACCTGGGCCTGGAAGGCGTCCCGCTCGCTGTCGTGCAGCAGCGTGAAGGCGTGCGCGGAGGTGCCGACGGTCGGGATGCCGTAGCGGAAACCGGCGGCGAGGTCGGAGGTGGTGGCGAAGCCGCCGACGTACGCGGCCCGGGAGGCCGCCACCGCCGCCAGCTCGTGCGTGCGCCGGGCGCCCATCTCGATCAGCGGCCGGCCCCCGGCGGCCGCCGACATCCGCGAGGCCGCCGCGGCGATCGCCGAGTCGTGGTTGAGGATCGAGAGGATCACCGTCTCCAGCATCACGCACTCGGCGAAGGTGCCCTCGACGCGCATGATCGGCGAGCCCGGGAAGTACACCTCGCCCTCGGGGTAGCCCCAGATGTCCCCGCTGAAGCGGTAGCCGGCGAGCCATGCGAGGGTCTGCTCGTCCACGATCTCCCGCTCGCGCAGGAAGCCGAGGACGTCCGGGTCGAAGCGGAAGTTCTCCACCGCGTCCAGCACCCGGCCGGTGCCCGCCACGACGCCGTAGCGGCGCCCGTTCGGCAGCCTTCGGGTGAAGACCTCGAACACGCTCCGCCGCTCGGCCGTGCCCGCCTCGAGCGCGGCCCGCAGCATCGTCAGCTCGTACTGGTCCGTGAAGAGCGCCGTCGAGGGAACGTCCACCGGCAGCCCAAGGTCCGCTGTGTTCATGGCAGGATCGTACCCCCATTTCGTCAGTCTGACGATTTGCATCAAGACTCCGTGCCCGCAAGCCCGTTTGTGCGACTACCCCCCTCGGGTGGCAGCATGGGCATGTGACGTCACCCGCACCCCTGGAGATCGAACGCACCGAGTCGGCGGAGGAGGTCTTCGCCGTCCCCGAGCCGGACCTCCCCTGGGTCACGATCGTCCACAACGACCCGGTCAACCTCATGAGCTATGTGACGTACGTCTTCCAGACGTATTTCGGCTACTCCAAGGACAAGGCCACCAAGCTCATGATGGACGTCCACCACAAGGGCCGGGCGGTCGTCTCCAGCGGCAGCCGCGAGGAGATGGAACGCGACGTGCAGGCCATGCACGGCTACGGCCTGTGGGCCACTCTCCAGCAGGACCGCAAGTAGCCAGCACCCCGCCCAGCAGCGAAAAGGCGTTCATGCCCGGAACCTTCGAACCGCTTCCCGGCGGCGGCGCGGCCGTCGCCCTCGACGACGTCGAGATCTCCATCATCCGGTCGCTGGCCGTCCAGCTCCTGGAGCTCATCGGCCCCGGCCCCGGCGAGGACGCCTCCGACGACCCGCTCGCCGAGCTGTTCGCCGAGGGCCCGAGCGAGCCTCCCTCCGACCCGGTGCTCAAGCGGCTCTTCCCGGACGCCTACAGCGACCCCGAGCAGAGCGCCTCGCCCCGCGACGCCGAGGAGCAGCGGGCGTACTCCGCGGAGTTCCGCCGCTACACGGAGAACGACCTGCGGGCCGGCAAGCGCGACAGCGCCCTCGCGGTGATCCGCTCCCTGGACGCGCTCTCCTCGGCCGCGGCCGGCGAGGGCGGGGCCGTGCTGAAGCTGTCGCCGGAGGAGTCCCAGCGGTGGCTCGGCGCGCTGAACGATCTGCGGCTCGCGATCGGCTCGCGGCTGGAAATCACCGACGAGGAGGACAGCGACCTCCTCTACCGCCTCCCGGACGAGGACCCGCGCAAGCCCATGGTGATGGCGTACCTGTGGCTGGGTGGACTCCAGGAGACGCTGGTCGGAACGCTAATGCCCTGATCAGTGCGGGTCTTGTGACCGGCGGGTGACCGATCGGTGTTCGCGCGGTGTTCGCTCAGGGGACACTCAAATCCGGATAACGATCGCGTCACCGCGCCCGCCTTCTATGCCGTCTTCGGCTGCGCTTTGTCCGGTTCTCCCTGTGTGGTGCGTCACAAATCAGCCATGTGATCAATGTTGCGGCCGTGATAAATCTTCACGACCGCCCGGCCGACACCACCCGAATGTCCGGCCGGGTGCGCCACCGAGCCGGCAACCGCCGGCCAGGCACGAGCGGCCCTCCGGGGCCCGCTCAGCTCCATCATTCCGGGGGGATCGAGACCCGATCCGAGGCCGAGGAGAGGCCTGGATCGGCATGGAGAAAGGCGCACCACACATGACCTCTGCGCAGGTCGACACGGAAAACGTCCCCGAAGAGGGGTACGAGCGAGGGCTCGGCAGCCGCCAGGTCCAGATGATCGCGATCGGCGGCGCCATCGGCGTCGGCCTGTTCATGGGTGCCGGAGCGAACATCGCCAAGGCGGGCCCCAGCATCATCCTCATGTACGCCCTCGCGGGCGTCGTCATCTTCTTCATCATGCGGGCCCTGGGCGAGCTGCTCCTCTACCGGCCCGTCTCCGGCTCCTTCGCCGAGTACGCCCGCGAGTTCCTCGGCCCGTTCTTCGGGTTCGTCACGGGCTGGACGTACTGGCTCATGTGGGTGGTCACCGGCATGGCCGAGCTCACGGCCGCCGCGATCTACATCCACTTCTGGTTCCCGGAGATCCCGCAGTGGGTCAGCGCCCTGGCGTTCCTCGTGGTGCTCTTCGGCGTCAACCTGATCTCCGTCAAGATCTTCGGCGAGGTCGAGTTCTGGTTCTCGATGATCAAGGTCACGGCCATCATCGGCATGATCGTCATCGGCCTCGGCGTGCTCACCCTCGGCTTCTCCGACGCCGGTGACACCGCCACCGTCTCCAACCTCTGGGCGCACGACGGCTTCTTCCCGAACGGCATCGGCTCCAGCCTGATGACGCTCCAGGGCGTCATGTTCGCCTACCTCGCCGTCGAGCTCGTCGGCGTCACCGCGGGCGAGTCCGAGAACCCCGAGAAGACCCTGCCCAAGGCCATCAACACCCTGCCCTGGCGCATCATCGTCTTCTACGTCGGCGCCCTGCTGGTGATCCTCTCCGTGGTCAAGTGGACCGAGTTCTCCGCCGGCGAGAGCCCCTTCGTCCACGCGTTCGGCAAGATCGGCATCCCGCTCGCCGCGGGCATCGTCAACTTCGTGGTGCTCACCGCGGCCCTGTCGTCCTGCAACTCGGGCATGTACTCCACCGGCCGGATGCTGCGCGACCTCGCGTCCAACAGCGAGGCCCCGCAGGCCTTCGGCAAGCTCAACGCCCGCAAGACGCCCGCCGTCGGCATCTCGGTCTCCGTGGCGCTCATGGGCATCGGCGTCGTCCTGAACTACGTCGTCCCGGAGAAGGCGTTCCTCTACGTCACCTCCGTCGCCACCGCGGCCGGCATCTGGACCTGGATGATGATCCTCGTCAGCCACATCCGCTACCGCGCCGCGGTCGACGCGGGCCGGCTGCGCGCCTCGTCCTTCCCCGCCCCCGGCGGAGCGCTCTTCAGCTGGGTCGCGCTCCTCTTCCTCATCGGCGTGACCTTCATGATCGCGTACGACAAGGACGCGCGGATCTGCCTGTACGTCGCCGCCGGCTGGGCCGTCGCCCTCGGCGTCGGCTGGAGGGTCCTCAAGAGCCGCAACCCGCAGATCGCCGAGCGCCGCGGCGACGCGGAGTTCGAGAAGGTCGGCTGACCAACCCCGCAGGACGCCCAGCCGCAGGGAGTACTCGTGGCACTCCCTGCGGCTGCCGCTCAGGGCGTCCGGCATATGGGCCGTTCCGTACCAACCCTCGGTACGGAACGGCCCTTCTGCTTATCCTGACCGGCATGCTGACCATCACCCAGGCCCTCGTCGACCAGATCGTCGCCCACGCGCGCAAGGACCACCCCGACGAGGCGTGCGGCGTGATCGCGGGCCCCGAGGGCTCGGACCGCCCCGAGCGCTTCATCCCGATGCTGAACGCGGCCATGTCGCCCACGTTCTACGAGTTCGACTCCGGCGATCTGCTCAAGCTCTACCGCGAGATGGACGACCGCGACGAGGAGCCGGTGGTCGTCTACCACTCCCACACGGCGACCGAGGCCTACCCCTCCCGCACCGACATCTCCTACGCGAACGAGCCGGGCGCCCACTACGTCCTCGTCTCCACCGCCGACACGGACGGGGCCGGTGACTTCCAGTTCCGCTCGTTCCGTATCGTCGAGGGCGTGGTCACGGAGGAAGAGGTCCGGATCGTCGAGGCCTACTGAGCAGGCCTGAAGCAGGCTCTCGGCAAGCCCAGAACAAGCTCTGAGCAGCGCGGTCTCATTCCCCGGCCTCGAACCGTCCGCGATGTGGGATCACATTCCAGTACCCGGACCGGGAATCGATACGATGACCCCATGGTTTTCCACGACGTGAGCGACAAGACGCCGGGCGAGCTGCTCGTGGCGCGGCTGCACGTCGACCTGTGCAGGCTCGCCAGCGCCATCTGTTGACGCAGGTCCCTGCCGCCGTACGGCCGTGAGCCGCGGCGCTGCACACACGCACCAGCCCGGCTGTTCCTGCGCTGCCGCGCGCCCCGACCGACTACTCCCGACAGGAGCCCTGAAGCCATGGCCATCGAGGTCCGCATCCCGACCATCCTCCGCACGTACACCGACGGTCAGAAGGCGGTGGAGGCCAGCGGTGACACCCTCGCCGAGCTGTTCACCGACCTCGAGACCCGGCACGCCGGCATCCAGGCCCGCATCGTCGACGGCGACCAGCTGCGCCGCTTCGTGAACGTGTACCTGAACGACGAGGACGTCCGCTTCCTCGACGGCATCAACACCAAGCTGTCGGACGGCGACAACGTCACGATCCTGCCGGCCGTGGCCGGCGGCATGGTCTGATCACTCATGCGCTACGACTCACCCCTGGCCGCGGTGGGCAACACCCCCCTGGTGCGCCTGCCGCGGCTGTCGCCGTCCCCCGACGTCCGTATCTGGGCGAAGCTGGAGGACCGCAACCCCACCGGCTCGGTCAAGGACCGTCCGGCCCTGCACATGATCGAGCAGGCGGAGAAGGACGGCCGCCTCACCCCGGGCTGCACCATCCTGGAGCCCACCTCGGGCAACACCGGCATCTCGCTGGCCATGGCGGCCAAGCTCAAGGGCTACCGCATCGTCTGCGTGATGCCGGAGAACACCTCCCAGGAGCGCCGGGACCTGCTGGCCATGTGGGGCGCCGAGATCGTCTCCTCCCCGGCCGCGGGCGGCTCCAACACCGCCGTGCGCGTCGCCAAGGAGCTCTCGGCCGAGCACCCGGACTGGGTGATGCTGTACCAGTACGGCAACCCGGACAACGCCGGCGCCCACTACGCGACGACGGGCCCGGAGATCCTCGCCGACCTGCCCTCCGTCACCCACTTCGTGGCGGGCCTTGGCACCACGGGCACGCTCATGGGCGTGGGCCGCTTCCTGCGCGAGCACAAGCCGGACGTCCAGATCGTCGCCGCCGAACCGCGCTACGACGACCTGGTCTACGGCCTGCGCAACCTCGACGAGGGCTTCGTCCCCGAGCTGTACGACGCCTCCGTCCTCACCAGCCGCTTCTCGGTCGGCTCGGCCGACGCGGTCACCCGCACCCGGGAGTTGCTCCAGCAGGAGGGCATCTTCGCCGGCGTCTCGACGGGCGCCGCGCTGCACGCCGCGCTCGGCATGGGCCGCAAGGCCGTGAAGGCCGGTGAGCAGGCCGACATCGTCTTCGTCGTCGCGGACGGCGGCTGGAAGTACCTGTCGACGGGCGTCTACACGGCGGCCACGACGGAAGAGGCGATCGAGACGCTCCAGGGACAGCTCTGGGCGTAGCGCACACCGACAGACAGGAAGGGCTGGGGCCATCGCGCTCCAGCCTTCTTGTGTCTCACCCCGCCAGATACCGCACCCGGTCCCACAGCGCCGGGTCCACCACCCCGACCCGGCGCCGGAAGCCCCACACCGGGACCTCCCGCAGCTCGTCCGTCTCCAGGAAGCTCGCGCGGCCCCTGGCATCGCCGACCGAGCCCGGCGGCAGCGGGATGACCCCGCCCCGCTCGTCCCGGAACCGCGTGGTGATCTTCACGACGGTCGCCCGCTCCCCGCGCACCGCCAGCACCAGACACGGCCGGTCCTTCGTCCGCGCCTCGTCCTCGTAGGGCACGTCCGCCCACCAGATCTCCGCCGGCTGCGGCAGCCCCGCCACCGCGGTGGCCGGTGCCACCCGCCTGCCTCGCCGCGCCGACGAGCGGCGCCCCCAGCCGTCTACGAGCGTGGCGACGAGCGCGAGCAGTACCACCGCGGCGAGCGCCAGCCACCAGGACGTGTCCATACTGAGACGTTACCGGCGCCATCCCTCCCGTGCGCCCTTCCTCACAAGGATCACGCCCCGCCCTGCCGCCCGAACCGGTGACACCACAGGTGAGTTCGCCCACAACAGCCCTTGGCGGAGGAGCTACCGGAGGTTTTGCGCCTTACGCTCGACAAACCGCACGACCCCCGACGCCCCTTACACAGACTTTCCCGCCAGCGGAGGTTTCTGCTTCATGAAGCTCACCGTCGTCGGCTGCTCGGGGTCGTTCCCGTCCGCGGAATCGGCCTGCTCGAGCTACCTCGTCGAGGCCGACGGCTTCCGGCTGCTTCTCGACATGGGCAACGGTGCCCTGGGCGAGCTGCAGCGCCACTGCGGTCTCTACGACCTCGACGCGATCTTCCTCAGCCATCTGCACGCCGACCACTGCATCGACATGTGCGCGTACTTCGTCGCGCGCTACTACCGCCACGACGGCGGCCGCTGCGACCCGCTCCCGGTCTACGGACCCGAGGGCACCGAACACCGGCTGACCACCGCCTACGCGGACACCCCCTCCGCCTCCTCCATGAGTGAGGTCTTCGACTTCCACACGGTCAAGCCGTCCACGTTCGAGATCGGCCCCTTCACGGTGCACACCGAGCGGGTGGCCCACCCCGTGGAGGCGTACGGCATCCGCATCGAACACGACGGCAAGGTGCTGACGTACTCCGGCGACACGGGCATCAGCCCCGCCCTGGACGAACTCGCCCGGGACGCCGACCTGTTCCTGTGCGAAGCCGCGTTCACGCACGGCAAGGAGAACATCCCCGACCTGCACCTCAACGGCCGAGAGGCGGGTGAGACCGCTGCCCGGGCAGGCGCCCGGCACCTGGTCCTCACCCACATCCCGCCGTGGACGGACCCCCAGGTCAACGTCGACGACGCCCGCGCGGTCTACGACGGTCCGGTGGCCCTGGCGGCACCGCGGCAGACGTACGAGGTCTGAGCTCCGCGCCCTTGAGGCCCACGCGCGCGAAGGCCCCGGAACCAGCAGTCGGTTCCGGGGCCTTCGTCGTGCCGCGTGCTACTTGGCCTCGGCCTTCTGCAACTCGGCGAGTTCCTCGTCGGACTCGCGGCCCGGCGTCGGCAGGTTGAACTTGGTGATCGCGAAGCGGAAGACCACGTAGTAGACCGCCGCGAAGCACAGGCCCACCAGGGCCAGGCCCCACGGGTTGGTCGCGATGCCCAGGTTCAGACCGAAGTCGATCGCGCCGGCCGAGAAGCCGAAGCCGTCCTTCATGCCGAGCGCCCAGGTCAGTGCCATCGAGACACCGGTGAGCACGGCGTGGATCGCGTACAGCACCGGGGCGATGAACATGAAGGTGAACTCGATCGGCTCGGTGACACCGGTGACGAAGGAGGTCAGCGCGAGGGAGAGCATCATGCCGCCGACGACCTTGCGGCGCTCGGGGCGGGCGCAGTGCACGATGGCGAGGCAGGCCGCGGGCAGGGCGAACATCATGATCGGGAAGAAGCCGGTCATGAACTGCCCGGCGGTCGGGTCACCGGCCAGGAAGCGCGCGATGTCACCGCTCTTGCCCTCGTAGGAGCCGGCCTGGAGCCAGGGGAAGGAGTTCAGCAGGTGGTGCATGCCCACCGGGATCAGCGCCCGGTTGGCGACGCCGAAGATGCCCGCGCCGACGGCCCCGGAGCCGACCAGCCACTCACCGAAGTTGTGCAGCGCCGTGCCGAGGACCGGCCAGATGTAGCCGAAGACGATCCCGATGAACAGGCCCGCGAAGGCGGACAGGATCGGAACCAGGCGCCGCCCGCCGAAGAAGCCCGCCCAGTCCGGCAGCTTGGTGCGGTAGAAGCGCTGGTAGAGCAGCGCGACGACGAGGCCCATCACCACACCGCCCAGCACCTTGGCGTCGGCCGGGGCCTCCACCATGACGGCCTTGCCGTCGACGGCCGCCGCCACCTTCGGCAGGGTCGGGTCGGTGAAGGTGGCCAGCACGCCCTTGAAGACCAGATAGCCGACAACCGCGGCCAGGGCGGTCGAGCCGTCCGCCTTCTTCGCGAAGCCGATCGCGATGCCCACGGCGAACAGCAGCGGCATGTTGTCCAGGATCGCGTTGCCGCCCGCGGTCATGAAGCTCGCGATCCGGGTGATGAACTCCGGGAACGACTCCCGCCCCAGCATGTCGGTGTTGCCGAGGCGGACCAGGAGGGCGGCGGCCGGCAGCACGGCGACGGGCAGCATCAGGCTGCGCCCGATACGCTGCAGGACCGCCATCACCGCAGCCCCCTTCTTCGGGCTCGCGGGCGCGGCTGTGTCTGTGGACATGAACTTCCTCCAGGGGGCACGGCGCCGCCCAGGAAGAGTTCGACGGGGGACGGCGGCGTCTCAACAAGGGGAGCGCGGATACACCGCGCGTCCTCCACCGGTGAGTGGTGTAGACCAGTTGTAGCACGGTAGGCCGAACGAGTGGAACCCGCGAATTCCACCCCCTTTGTCGAGAGGTGGAAGTGTGGTGTAGACCAGTCGTCGGCACGGTCGCGCGCCATAGCCGCTCGCGAAGATGGGCCAACTGTGGGTTACTGCGACAAAGCGGTTCGGATCAGGGAGAACGAAGATGGCCAGCAAGGCTGAGAAGATCGTTGCCGGGCTCGGCGGCATCGACAACATCGAAGAGGTCGAAGGCTGCATCACCCGCCTGCGGACCGAGGTCGTCGACCCCGGCAAGGTCGACGAGGCCGCCCTGAAGGCCGCCGGAGCCCACGGCGTCGTCAAGATGGGCACCGCCATCCAGGTCGTCATCGGCACCGACGCCGACCCCATCGCGGCGGAGATCGAAGACTTGATGTGAAGAGCGGGGATCATCCCCGGCTTCACCCCCTGAGGTCACCTGTGAGGGGCCCCTCCCCACCGGGGGAGGGGCCCCTTCCGCAGGTACGGCTAGGCTCAGCGGCATGTCTCGAATCGACGGCCGCACCCCCCAGCAGCTCCGCCCGATCACCATCGAACGTGGCTGGAGCAAGCACGCCGAAGGCTCCGTCCTCGTCTCCTTCGGCGACACCAAGGTCTTCTGCACCGCCTCCGTCACCGAAGGCGTCCCGCGCTGGCGCAAGGGCAGCGGCGAAGGCTGGGTCACCGCCGAATACTCCATGCTGCCCCGCTCCACCAACACCCGCGGCGACCGCGAGTCCGTCAGGGGCCGCATCGGCGGCCGCACCCACGAGATCTCCCGCCTCATCGGGCGCTCGCTGCGCGCCGTCATCGACTACAAGGCACTCGGCGAGAACACCATCGTCCTCGACTGCGACGTCCTCCAGGCCGACGGCGGCACGCGCACGGCGGCCATCACCGGCGCCTACGTCGCCCTGGCCGACGCCGTCGCCTGGGCCCAGCGCAAGAAGCTCATCAAGGCCGGCCGCCAGCCCCTGACCGGCACGGTCTCCGCCGTCTCCGTCGGCATCGTCGGCGGCGTCCCCCTCCTCGACCTCTGCTACGAGGAGGACGTCAAGGCCGACACCGACATGAACGTCGTCTGCACCGGCGACGGCCGCTTCGTCGAGGTCCAGGGCACCGCCGAGGCCGAGCCCTTCGCCCGCGACGAACTCAACGCCCTGCTCGACCTCGCCGTCGCCGGCTGCACGGAACTCGCCGCCCATCAGCGCACCGCGCTTGATACCGTCCTCGAAAAGTAAAGGGCGCACCAAGACAGATGCTCGGCGCGGGCAACCGCGCCGAGCATGCTCGCGTCTGAAGAGGTACGGGCGCACGGCTCATCCCTGTGCGCTCGGCCAGCCGTACGGGCCGCCCGGCCCGACCGACGAGAGGGACCGTTCCATGGCCGCGAGCCGCCGACGCCGCACCGCAGCCGTCGCCGCCACCCTGGCGGCCGTCGCGCTGACCGCCGGACTCACCACCGGCTGCGCCGCCGTCGACAAGGCGCTGGACTGCGTCCAGACCGCCGACGCCATCGCCGACAGCGTCACGGAACTCCAGCAGGCCGTGGACAACGCCGCGGGCGACCCGACGCAGCTCGACGAGTCCCTCGACTCCATCGACAAGAACCTCGGCGAGATCGGCGACAAGACCGACAACACGGACGTCAACAAGGCCGTGGACGACCTCAACAAGGCCGTGGACAACGTCCGTACGTCGGTGAAGAACGGCGACGAGACGCCCGACATCAGCCCGGTCACGGACGCGGCGGGTGAACTGACGAAGGTCTGCACGCCGTAACGCTGCGCCGGCTGGGCAGGGCTTCTCGTCTGCGGGGTGCTGCCGGTGGTCGACCGCGGGTTCGTCGTGGTTGATCGCGCAGTTCCCCGCGCCCCTGTCGGGGCGATACTGGGGGCCATGACCCGCCTGATCCTCGCCACTCGTAACGCCGGAAAGATCACCGAACTCCGGGCGATCCTGGCCGAAGCCGGACTGCCCCATGAGCTCGTCGGTGCCGACGCCTACCCGGACATCCCCGACGTCAAGGAAACGGGCGTCACCTTCGCGGAGAACGCACTGTTGAAGGCCCACGCCCTGGCCCAGGCGACGGGCCTCCCCGCGGTCGCCGACGACTCGGGCCTGTGTGTCGACGTCCTGAACGGCTCCCCCGGCATCTTCTCCGCCCGCTGGTCCGGCCGCCACGGCGACGACAAGGCCAACCTGGACCTCCTCCTCGCCCAGCTCTCGGACATCGCCGACCCCCACCGCGCCGCCCACTTCGCCTGCGCGGCGGCCCTGGCCCTCCCTGACGGCACGGAGCGCGTGGTCGAGGGTCAGCTCCGGGGAGTGCTGCGCCACGAGCCGACCGGCACCGGCGGCTTCGGGTACGACCCGATCCTCCAGCCGGAGGGCGAGACCCGGACCTGTGCGGAACTGACCCCCGACGAGAAGAACGCGATCAGCCATCGGGGGAAGGCGTTTCGGGCGTTGGTGCCGGCGGTGCGGGAGTTGCTGGGCTGAGGACCAAGGGAGGGGCCGCCCGAGCAGGGCGGCCCCTCCGTGTGCGGCGGAAGGGATTCGAACCCTCAAGCCCGGTCAGGGGCCACAGGACCTAAACCTGCTGCGTCGCCGTTGCGCCACCGCCGCCAGCCGCCTGTCATCGTACCGGGAGCCGCTCGCCGGCTTCGGCGTCCCCATTGATGTGATCGACTGCCATGCCCGCCCCGCGGTAACTGTCCATCTCCGATGGACAGTTGGGTCAGAGGAGCCGGGCGGCTACCAGCAACTGAAAGCTCTTGCAAGGCGGGTCGGCCGAAATGCTTCGGTCACTGTCGTCGGAGGCGGTGCGGCAGGAGCTCTGGGTCGCCTGCCACGGTCGCTCCTCCGCGAGGATTCGCCCGCTCGTCGAGCAGGCCGTCGCCACCCGCGTGGCCTGGAGGTTCTTCGCGACCGCAGTGCCCGACCACCTGGATCACCGCCTCCGTGAAGGCCGTCCACACCCTGCACCTGGTCACCTCAGATCGGCGATCAGAGGCACAAGATTTTTACGTCACATTGACTTAAAGATCATCTGTTCGATAACTTCCACGCCTCGCCTGATGTGGACAGGCCTCACGGGGGGCCGCATCGGGTGGGAGATTCGGAGTTCCCGCATGTCGGGCAGATCCTCCAAGCGCGTATCCGCCGTGGTCGCGATGGCGTCAGCTTTCACCCTCGCGCTGTCCTCCGGTGCCTGGGCCAACTGGTCGGGCAGCATCAGCTCGTGGACGGACGGCGGCGGCAGCAACGGGAAGTCCCGCTACTGGGCGGACGAGAGCTACTCGGAGATCATCTTCAAGGGTTGCACCGTGCAGGGCGGTAGCAAGACCACCGGGGTCGAGCTGTGGGACTACGACGCCTTGTCGTCCAACGACTTCTACGGTGAGAAGACCTTCACCAACTGCTTCAAGGGCACGTCCTACGCGAGCCGGGGCGAGTACAACGGCCTGCCGCAGGAGTCGGACTACTTCTTCCAGCTCGACAACGTCGGCGGGGGAAGCAACGCGTGCTGCCTGCTGTGGGCGACCTACGCGGGAGTCGACACCACTCTCGCCGATTCCTGATCAGTGTTCTGCAGCGTGGTGCCTCGCCGTCGGCGAGGCACCACGCCCTTTTCGGACCGCTCCAGGAAGCCAAGAAGTGAAACCCCTCACACTCATCAGGTCCAGCAGCGCGCTGCGGGTCGCGCCTGTCGCCCTGCTTCTCGTGTTCGCCTACTACGCCACCGATCTCGGTGACGACCTCCGTATCGATCCGCTGGGCTACTCCGCCACCGTGGTCGATGCGGTGCTGCGCAACCTGCTGCCTGTGGCCTTCGCGGTTGCCTCGGGCCTCGCCGCCTGGGAGGCGCGGAAGCTGGGTGCCTCAGAAATCTGGAGGCTGGGGGCGGTGCGATCCCGCTACACCATCGCCGCCCAGCACCTGTCGCCCGTGGTCGCACTGGCCTGGTCGCTCCTCATCCTCCCGACGCTGTGCGCCCTCGTCCAAGAGCAGGTCGCGCCCGACGTGCCCGGCCTCACACTGCTGGCCTTCGCCCTGGTGCTCTGCGTCGCCCACGGCATCGTCGGATTCGCCGTCGGAGCCACCGTTCGGCACATCGCCGTAGTGCCGATCATCGCGGTCACCGACTTCCTGGCCGTCGGCTGGTCCACGGGACTGGAGACACCGTGGCCCCGGCACCTCACCGGCCTCTTCGCCGGAAAGATGATGTTCGGTGAACTGCCCACCGCCGCCGCCCTCGCGGCTCCCCTCCTGCTCGCCGTCGGCTCCGCCGTCGCCATGGCTCTGCTCTGGGCACCTGTTTCCCGCTGGCTGCGCGGAGCCGTCGCGGGAGCACTCGTCGTCGCCTGCGCGTTCGGATCGTTCTCCTTGGTCGGCGACTGGAGCTACATAGGCCCCCGGAGCACCGGGCATGGAGCGATCGCCTGTGCCGGACAGTCCCCCCGCATCTGTCTGCCCGAGGCGCGCGCCGAGCACATCTCCGCTCTCACCGAGGAAGCGGAGGCGACGCTGGAATCCCTGCGTCGAGCCGGTCTGCCCGCCGAGCCGACCTCCATCAAGGACACCTCTCTCAACCTCCGGTATCCCGAGCCGTCCACGAAGGACGACTGGACCGTCCCACTCGGGGTCGGCGAGGCGACGGGCACCATCCGCTACCAGGTCGCCCGCGAAGTGGTGCGTTTCGAATGCGCACCTCCGGCCACCGGCCCCGCCCGCCTCGTGTACTACTGGGTGTCCTCCAAAGTCGGGCAGACGGACACCTACTTGAGACGGCTCAGCTCCGAACCCGATTTCACCCCTCAGGAACGCAGCCGTATCCAGGACGGGGTGGCGAAGGTCCTGCGGTTGAGCGAGGCCCAGCAAATGGACTGGTACGAGACGACCGTGGCGGAGGCGTGCCAGGAAGACGGGACGACAACGTGATGTGGTGGCTGCGTGCCCGCCGCGCCCACACCCGGCTGCCCCTGGGTTTCCTGATGTTCGTGCTTCTGGCGGCCACTGTTCAGGACACCCCCCTCTTCCTGCCCTCCATCTGGTCCGGCGGCTCCGAGCTCGTGCAGGCCGCCACGCTCGTCCCGCTCGTGCTGACCTCGGTCCTCTTCGACTGTCTGCACACCCGGCTGGACGCCGCCGAGACCACCGGAGTCCGACCCGTCAGGTTCTTCGACGTCCTGCTCGCGCTCGGCGTGGTGGCACTCGCAAGTGCCGTGGGTGAACTGATCGCCATGATCACCGGGGCCGCATCGGCCGAGACACTGGGCCGCAACACGGCCTTCCTCGCCGGCCTCACCCTGCTGTGCGGGGCTCTCTTCGGGAGATCCGCAATCCTCGTTCCCGCACTGTGGCCGCTACTCGGCGTGCTCTTCGGCATGAGAGCGCCCGGCGACGCCTACCCGTGGACCGTACTCCTCGAACCGCCTGACACCTGGTACGCCTCCACGGGAGCCCTCTTGATGCTCACCGTCGGCGTCGGTGCCCACCTCCTTCCGCCGAACCGCTTCGCACGGAGAGCCGCATGACGCTTGTTCTCGATTCCTGCACCTTCGCCTACGGCCGACGGCGGGCTGCCGTGCTGAAGGACTTCACCTACCGCCTTCCGGACGGACTGACCATCCTGCTCGGACCGAACGGGGCCGGAAAGTCCACGATGCTGCAGCTGGCCGCTGCCGTCACCACGCCCCAGCGGGGAACCGTGACGTGGGACGGGCTCGACGCGAAGAGCAAGGACTACCGGCGGACGGTGGCCTGGATGCCGCAGAACATCACACCCCTGCCCTCGCTCACGGCACGCGAGTACGTCGCTTATGTCGGCTGGCTGAAGGGGATGAGCAAGGGCGATGCCTGGGCCAACGCTCCGCGAGCGCTGGCCCGCGTCGAGATGACGGAGCACGCCGACACCCGCACCGGTCGGCTCTCGGGCGGCCAGCTGAGGCGCGTGGGTGTCGCCTGTGCCCTGGTCCACGACGCACGGGTGCTTCTCCTGGACGAACCCACGGCCGGAATGGACCCACGTCAGCGACGGGTCTTCCGCGATCTCCTCGCGTCGGTCAAGGGCGAGGTTCGCATCCTGCTGTCCACGCACGACGTGACCGACCTCGCCGAAGAGGCCGATCACGTGTCCGTCCTGGTGGGCGGACGTCTCGTGCAGAGCGGTTCAACCAGTGAGTTCCTCGCCCACACTCCGCCGGGTACGGCGCAGGGCCGGGCTGCCGAAGGGGCTTATACGACCTTGCTCGAGTCGGCCTGACCCGCTCGGTCTCCGATGCGGGCCGAGATCATCTCGGTCCGCATCGGTCGTTCCGCGCCCCGCTCGACAGGATCAGATCCCCAGATCCTTGATGATCTTGGCTACGTGGCCCGTCGCGCGGACGTTGTACAGGGCGTGTTCGACCTTGCCCTCCTCGTCGACGACGATCGTGGAGCGGATGACGCCCATGTAGGTCTTGCCGTAGTTCTTCTTCTCGCCGAAGGCGGCGTACGAGTCCAGGACCTTCTTGTCCGGGTCGGCGAGGAGGGTGACCTTCAGGGATTCCTTGTCGCGGAACTTGGCCAGCTTCTCGGGCTGGTCGGGGGAGATGCCGATGACGTCGTAGCCCGCGCCCGTCAGCAGCTCCAGGTTGTCCGTGAAGTCGCAGGCCTGCTTGGTGCAGCCGGGGGTGAGGGCGGCCGGGTAGAAGTACACGATGACCTTGCGGCCCTTGTGGTCCGCCAGGGACACCTCGGTGCCGTCGGCGTCGGGCAGGGTGAAGGCGGGGGCCACGTCCCCCGGCTGAAGTCGCTCGCTCATCGGGCCAGCCTAACCGGGGGTCGGAAGAGTGCTATGAGCCGTGGAGCTGACAGACTGTCCGGCACAGGCTTTATACCGACTTCGGAGGCGACACGGTGGCGGACACGGCGGACACCAGGACCCCGGCGCAGATCGAGGCGGACATCAGGCGCCGCCGCGAGACCCTGGCCGAGACCCTCGACGAGATCGGGGTGCGCGTGCACCCGAAGACGATCGTCGGGGACGCCAAGGCCAAGGTCGCGTCCAATATCGATCACACCCTCGGACGGGCGTACGTGGGGGTCAACCGGGCCGTCACCGATGTGCGCGCCCGGTTCGTGGGCGAGGACGGGGCGCCGCGCCTGGAGCGGGTCGTCCCGGTCGCCCTCGTGGTGGTCGGTGTGGTCGGCCTGCTCGCCCTCGGCACGCGGCGGCGCAAGGGCTGACCCGACTGCGTACGTTCGCGGCGAAGACAGGTAGGTTTCAAGGCGTGAGCGCCAACAGGAACGAGCACAGCACCCACCCGGACAAGCTGCCCATCCGGATGCTGCACGACCGCGTACTCGTGCGGCAGGACACCAGCGAGGGCGAGCGGCGCTCCGGCGGCGGCATCCTGATTCCCGCCACGGCGGCGGTCGGCCGGCGGCTGGCCTGGGCCGAGGTCGTCGCGGTGGGGCAGAACGTGCGGACCGTGGAGCCGGGCGACCGGGTTCTGTTCGACCCGGAGGACCGTGCCGAGGTCGAGGTGCGGGGCATCGCGTACGTGCTCATGCGCGAGCGTGATCTGCACGCCGTGGCCGCGGACCGGTTCGAGGGCTCGGAGGACTCGACGGGCCTCTACCTGTAGGTCCAGAAGCAGAATCAGACGCAGAGAAGGGGTCGGTGACCGTTGTCACCGGCCCCTTTGCCGTGGGTTTGCTACGTTGGAGGGACCCCGACGAGACGCGCCGTACCGGGACCAAGGCAAAGACGACGCACCTACACCGTCAGCCTGTCTCCCGGAGGTGCCCGTCATGGCCTGGGTTCTGCTCGTCGTCGCCGGTCTGCTCGAAGTCGGGTGGTCGATCGGTATGAAGTACACCGACGGCTTCACCCGCCCGTTCCCCAGCGTTCTCACCGGCGCCGGAATCGTCGTCAGCATGCTGCTGCTGTCCCAGGCCGCCAAGACCCTGCCCATCGGTACCGCCTACGGCGTGTGGGTGGGGATCGGCGCGGCCGGGGCGGCGGTGGTCGGTATGGCCGTGCTGGGGGAGCCCGCCACCGCCGCCCGGATCTTCTTCGTGTGCCTGCTGCTGGTCGCCGTGGTGGGGCTGAAGGCGACCTCAGGTCACTGACCCGACCTATTCGCGGCGCGCGCCCTGCGGGGCGAAGCCCCAGCCGGGCGCGGTCGGAGCGCCGCCCGTGCCGCCGTCGGCGGTGCCGCCGCCTTCCGTGGTGCCGCCGTCGGCCGCGCCGCCGGTGCCCGCCGTGGTTCCGCCGTCGCCGGTTCCGCCGTCCGCGGTGCCGCCGCCGGTCGGGGACTCGCCCCCGGTGCTGCCGTCGGTGGTGCCGCCGTCGGTCTGGGTCTCGGGCGCGCTCGGGGTCTGGCTGGGCTCCTGGGTGCCGGTCTCCCCGCCGGTGGTCGTGCCGCCCTCGTCGGCGGTGCCGCCCGTGGTCGGGTCGACGGGAACCTCGGGGCTGGGGGCCTCGGTGACGTCGGAGCCCGGCTGGAGCCTGAGGTCGAAGTCGGTGACCGGCTTGCCCTTGAGGGCGTCCTGGGTGAACTGCGTCCAGATCTCCGCGGGCGCCCCGCCGCCGTTGACGCGGGGCAGGCCCATCGCGCCGTACAGCGACTTGTGCGCGGCGGTGACCGGGTCCTGGCCCATGACGGAGACGACCGTGGCGAGCTCGGGGGTGTAGCCGGCGAACCAGGCCGCGGTGTCCTCCTCGGCGGTGCCGGTCTTGCCGGCGACGGGGCGGCCCGCGGCCTGTGCGGCGGAGGCCGTGCCGTTCTGGACGACGCTCTGCAGCATCGAGGTCGTGGTGTCGGCGGCCTCGCGGCTCACGGCCTGCTCGGTGCGCCGCTCGGGCAGCTCGATGGGCGTGCCCTCCTTCATGACCTTGTCGACCATCGTGTACGTGCCGTGCTTGCCGTGGTTGGCGAGCGTGGCGTACGACTCGGCCATCTCGAGGACGCTGGCGGTGGCCGTGCCGAGTGCGATGGCGGGGCCGTCGGCGAGGTCCGGGGTGGTCTCGGGGACGCCGAGATCGATCGCGGTCTGCTTGACCTTCTGGGGGCCGACGTCGGCGGCCATCTGCGCGTACACCGAGTTCACGGAGCTGTCGGTGGCCTCGGTGACGGTGATGGGACCGTAGGAGTGCTGGTCCTCGTTCTCGGGGGCGTACGGGTCGCCGGTCCAGCCCTGGACCGTTCGCTTGTTGGTGCCGTCGTAGATCGTGTTCGGGGTGATCACGCGGCCGTCCTGGGTCCGCGAGCCGTTCTCGACGGCCGAGGTGAACACGAAGGGCTTGAAGGTGGAGCCGACCTGGAAGTCCCTGCGGGTGGCGTTGGGGGTGTACTGCTTGACGTAGTCGACGCCGTTGTACATCGCGACGACCTTGCCGGTCTTGGGGTCGACGGCGGCGCCGCCCGCGCGTACGTAGGTGTCGACCTTGTTGTTCTTCTTGTCCAGCTTGGACATGAGCTTGTCGTTGACGGCCTTCACGAAGGCGTCCTGCCGGCCCTTCTGCAGGGTGGTGGTGATGCGGTAGCCGCCGGCGTCGAGCTTGTCCTCGTCGATGATGTTGTTCTGGGTGAGGTAGTCCTTGACGATCCGGACGATGTAGCCGCGCTGCCCGGACATGCCGGTGGAGAGGGTGGACTCCTTCGGCATGGGGAACTTCATGCCGGCCCGCTTCGACTCGCTGAGCCAGCCCTTCTTGACCATGCCGTCGAGGACGTAGTTCCAGCGGGACTCGGCGGCCTTGCGGTTCTCGGGGTGGGCGACGACGTCGTACTGGCTGGGGGCGTTGACGAGCGCGGCGAGGTAGGCGGCGCGGGCCGGGTCGAGGTCGGTGGCGTCCATGCCGTAGTAGGCCTGGGCGGCGGCCTGGATGCCGTAGGCGTTGCGGCCGAAGTAGCTGGTGTTGAGGTAGCCCTCGAGGATGTGGTCCTTGCTCTGCTCGCGGTCCAGCTTGATGGAGATGAAGAATTCCTTGGCCTTGCGCGTGACGGTCTGTTCCTGGCGCAGGTAGTAGTTCTTCACGTACTGCTGGGTGATCGTGGAGCCGGACTGCTTGCCCTTGCCGAGGGCGGTGTTCCAGGCGGCGCGGACCATGGCCTTGGGGTCGACGGCGGACTCGGTGTAGAAGTCGCGGTCCTCTGCGGCCAGGATCGCGTGCTGGGCGTCCTTGGAGATCTGCGCGAGGGTGACGTTCTCCCGGTTGATCTCGCCGTCGCGGGCGATCACCGAGCCGTCGGCGTAGAGGTAGACGTTGGCCTGCTTGGTGGCGAGCGCGTTGGCCGGCGGGATCTGGACCAGGGAGTAGCCCAGGAAGAAGCCGCCGATCAGCAGCATGACGACGATGATGAAGCCGCCGAGCGTCATCCGCCAGGTCGGGATCACCCGCCGCCACCCGGTCCGCTTCCGCTTCCCACCGGCCTTGGCCTGCGGCCCGCCGTCCGGGTCACTGACCGCCGCCATCTGCGCCGTCCCCGGCCCGTCCCCGGCCTGGCTGTCCATCCGGCCCTGTGCCGCGCCGGGGGCGCCGCCGCCTGTCCGGCCTCGTGCGGAGCCGGTGGCGCCGACGGCCCGGATCTGTACGGTGCCGGGGTCGTTGTCGGCCTGGGGACGCGGGGTGCCCCGGTCGTCGTCGGCCTTGCCCATGGGCGTGCCTTGGGCGTGGCCGCTCCGGCCCTGTGCCGCGCCGGGGGCGCCGCCGCCTGTCCGGCCTCGTGCGGTGCCGGGGGCGCCGACGGCCCGGATCTGTACGGTGCCGGGGTCGTTGTCGGCCTGGGGGCGCGGGGTGCCCCGGTCGTCGTCCGCCTTGCCCATGGGCGTGCCTTGGGCGTGGCCGCTCCGGCCCTGTGCCGCGCCGGGGGCGCCGCCGCCTGTCCGGCCTCGTGCGGTGCCGGGGGCGCCGACGGCCCGGATCTGTACGGTGCCGGGGTCGTTGTCGGCCTGGGGACGCGGGGTGCCCCGGTCATCGTCGGCCTTGGCCCGGGGCGTGCCCTGAGCGGAGTCCGCCCGGGCCGGGGTCGTGCCCCGGTCGGCTTCCGTCCGGCCCTGTGCCGCGCCCGAGGCACCGCCTGTCCGGCCCTGTGCCGTGCCCGGGGCGCCGCCTGTCCGGCCCTGTGCCGCGCCCCGCTCGCCGTCCTTCCCCGTCCGGCCCCGTGCCGTACCCGACGCACCGACGGCCCGGATCTCCACCGTGCCCGGGTCGTTGTCGGCCTGGGGGCGTGACGCGCTCCGGTCGTCGTCGGCCTTGGCCCGGGGCGTGCCCTGGCCGGAGTCCGCCCGGGCCGGTGTCGTGTCCTGGCCGCCGGAGTCCGTCCGACCCGATGCCGCACCCCGGTCGGAGTCCGTCCGACCCGAAGGCCTGCCCTGGGCGCCGCCCCCCGTCGCCCGAGGCTCACCCTGAGCGCTGTCCCCCTCGGCCCGTGCAGGCCCCGGTTCGCCGTCCCCCGTGGCGCGGGCCGTGCCGCGCTCGCCGTCCGTACGGGGGCGTGCCGTGCCCGGGGCGTCGTCAGCCCGGTCCCGTGGCGTGCCCGGGGTGCCGTCCGGCTGCGGCTCTCTCGGTGCCCGCCCCGATTGCGGCTGCTGCGGCTGAGGCTCGTCACTCATGTCGTGCACGGACTCCTGTTTCGCGTCGTACGTCGTTCCCGTACGTCTCTGCTCGCTCTTGCGCCCCTGTGATGAAGACTGTCCCATCCGGCGATCAGTTCCCTGATCGAGGGCCGTGTCGCGAGCCGTGTGGTGAGGCGGGCGGCGTGCGGGCGAACGCCCAGACGGACGCAGGGGCAACTGAGCTGTCCTGCACGCCTGTTCGCATCGCGATCTTGCCTGCGCGAGATTCGCCTGAAGGGGGACTCGACCGAAGATGCGACTGCTCGCACGCTCCGCTCTGGCCGGCACCGCCGCCACGCTGCTCGCCCTGGCCACGGGCGCCTCTGCCCACGCGGACGGAACGGATCGTACCGTCTGGGCCGGTGCCGACTGGAACGTCACGCCCCACGCGGACTCGGGCGGCAAGGCCCACATCCAGACGTACGGCGAGGTCTTCACCCTCACCGACCTGGCCAAGGACGGTCACTCGACGATCGGGATCATCTCGATCGGCGGCGAGGACAACACGTATTACTACTGGAACCGTGACGGCGTGGACACGACCCGCACGCTCGACCTCGACATCAAGGAGGGCACGCCGATCACCATCAAGGCGTGTATCGGCGACTGGAAGGCACGCGAAAACCCGTGGCACGCCCGATCCCCGGCCCACTAGGCTCCTGCGCTTCGGTGTCCGGCGGCGAGGAGGGCAGTGGTGGCGGGCTCGGGGCGGTTGTACGCGGCCGTCGCGGCGGGCGGCTTCAGGCGGTACGCGACCTATCGGGCGGCCACGGTGGCCGGGGTGTTCACCAATACCGTCTTCGGCGTCATCCTCGTGTACACGTATCTGGCGCTGTGGGACGAGAAACCGCATCTCGGAGGGTACGACCAGGCCCAGGCCGTGACGTACGTCTGGCTGGGGCAGTGCCTCTACGCGACCCTGGCGATCCAGGGCGGGGGCGCCGAGAAGGACCTGATGGAGCGCATCCGCACCGGTGAGATCGCCGTCGACCTCTACCGGCCGGCCGACCTCCAGCTGTGGTGGCTGGCCGGCGACGTGGGGCGGGCGCTGTTCCAGATGCTGGGGCGGGGCGTGATCCCGTTCGCGTTCGGCGCGGTCTTCTTCCCCATGGCCCTGCCGACGTCGGTCACCCCCTGGCTGGCCTTCACGGTCACGCTCCTGCTGGCGACGGTGGTCAGCTTCGCGATCCGCTACCTCGTGGCCCTGAGCGTGTTCTGGCTGATGGACGGCATGGGCGTCAACCAGGTCCTGATGGTCACGGGGATCTTCTTCTCGGGCATGGTGCTGCCGCTGAACGCCTTCCCCGGGATGCTCGGCGAGGTCGTGCGGGTGCTGCCGTGGGCGGCGCAGATCCAGATGCCGGCGGATGTGCTGATGGGGGAGACCGACCCGCTGCGGGCGTTCGCCTTCCAGGCGGCGTGGGCGGTGGCGCTGCTGGCGGCGGGACGGCTGCTGCAGTCGGCCGCGACCCGCCGGGTGGTGGTCCAGGGTGGGTGAGCGCGGTGCCGTGGCCGAGGGGCTGCGGGCCTATCGGCTGATCGCCGGGATGTGGATCCGGTCCAGCATGACCTACCGCACCTCCTTCGTCGTCACGGTGCTCGGCAACCTCACGGTGACCGGCCTGGACTTCGTGGGGATCCTGCTGATGTTCTCGCAGGTCGACTCCCTCGGCGGCTGGTCCCTGCCCGAGGTCGCCTTCCTCTACGGGCTGTCGGTGACGGCGTTCGGGATCGCCGACCTGCTGCTCGGCTCGATGGACGTCCTGGGCGCCCGGATGCGCGACGGGTCGTTCGACACGCTGCTGGTGCGGCCCGCGCCGGTGCTCGCCCAGGTCGGAGCCGACCGCTTCGCGCTGCGCCGCCTCGGCCGGATCACCCAGGGCGCCGTGGTGCTGTGCTGGGCGCTGCTCTCGGTGGACATCGACTGGAGTGCGGCGAAGGTGCTGCTGGTGCCGGTGATGGTGATCAGCGGCGCGGCGATCTTCTCGGCGGTGTTCGTGGCGGGCGCGGCCTTCCAGATCTTCGCGCAGGACGCCGCCGAGGTGCAGAACGCGTTCACGTACGGCGGGACCACGCTGCTGCAGTATCCGCCGAGCGTGTTCGGTAAGGACCTGGTGCGCGGTGTGACCTTCATGGTGCCGCTCGCCTTCGTCAACTGGGTCCCGGCCGCCTATGTGCTGGGGCGGCCGTACCCCATCGGCCTGCCGTCCTGGGCGGCGTTCGCCTCGCCCCTGGTGGCGGTGGCCTGCTGTGCGCTGGCGGGGGCGGCGTGGCGGACGGGGCTTCGTTCGTACCGGAGTACAGGGAGCTGAAGTGACCGAGACGGACCGCGCCTTCATCGAACTCGACGGTGTCGAGAAGGTCTTCGACGTACGCAAGAAGACCGGCTTCATGAAGCGGGAGCGGCGGCAGGTCCGGGCCGTCGACTCGATCTCCTTCCGGGTGGAACGCGGCGAGATGGTCGGCTACATCGGCCCGAACGGCGCCGGTAAGTCGACCACGATCAAGATGCTGACCGGCATCCTCACCCCGAGCGCCGGCCGGCTGCGGGTAGCGGGCATCGATCCTTCCCGCGAACGCACGCGCCTCGCGCACCGCATCGGTGTGGTGTTCGGGCAGCGGACGACGCTGTGGTGGGACCTGCCGCTGGTCGACTCCTACCGGCTGATGCACCGTATGTACCGGATCCCGGACGCCCGTTACCGCGAGAACCTCGACCGTCTGGTCGAACTCCTCGACCTGGCCGACCTGCTGGACGTGCCGGTACGTCAGCTCTCCCTGGGCCAGCGGATGCGCGGCGACATCGCGGCGGCCCTGCTGCACGACCCGGAGGTGCTGTACCTCGACGAGCCGACCATCGGTCTCGACGTCGTCTCCAAGTCCAAGGTGCGGGAGTTCCTGCGGGAGATGAACGCCGAGCGCGGCACGACGGTGCTGCTCACCACGCACGACCTGCAGGACATCGAGCAGCTCTGCAAACGGGTGATGGTCATCGACCACGGGCGCATGATGTACGACGGTCCGCTCGCCGGGCTGCACGAGGCGGGGGAGGGCGAGCGGACGCTGGTGGTGGACTTCGAGCGGGAACTGCCCCCGATCGACGCCCCGGCACCCGCCCGGGTCGTCCGGGTGGACGGGCCGCGGCAGTGGCTGGCGTTCCCGGCGGCGGAGTCGGCGGCGCCGCTGGTGGCGCGGATCGCGGCGGAGTACCCGCTGGTCGACCTGTCGGTGCGGGAGCCGGACATCGAGGCAGTGATCGCGAAAATGTACGAAGAGCGCGCGACCGCATAGTGCCCGGGACCGGTAACTCGTAGGCTGCTGTACATGACCGACGACGCAGTCCCGGACCTCCGAGCCTCCGACGCCGACCGTGAACGGGTCGCCGGCATCCTGCGGGACGCTGTGGCCGAGGGACGTCTCGACATGACGGAGTTCGAGGAGCGGCTGGACGCGACGTACCAGGCGCGGACGTACGGGGAACTCGTGCCGATCACCCGGGACCTGCCGGGCGCGGGCGTCGCTGTGCCCGCCGTGTCGCTGAGCAAGGAGCCCGCCACGGGGTCCGACTGGCCCGGGCGGATCGTCGGCGGCGAGGGCTCCTCGACCTGGGCCGTCGCCGTGATGTCCGGCTTCCAGCGCAAGGGGCACTGGACGATGCCCCGGCGGTTCACCTGTCTGGCCTTCTGGGGCGGCGGGGAGATCGATCTGCGCGAGGCGAACTTCGCGGAGCGCGAGGTCGAGGTCAACGCGATCGCGATCATGGGCGGGGTGGATGTCATCGTGCCGCCCGGCGTCGAGGTCGTGGTGCGCGGCGTCGGGATCATGGGCGGTTTCGACCACCAGGAGGACGGCGTACCCGGGGAGCCGGGGGCGCCGCGCGTGATCGTGACCGGGTTCGCCCTCTGGGGCGGCGTCGGGGTCCAGCGGAAGGTGACCCGGGCGGAGAAGCAGCGGCTCAAGGAGGAGCGGCGGCGGGAGAAGCTGGAGCGGCGGAGCAACGGCGAGTACTGAGCGTCGTCGGCCAGTACTCGGCGTCGTCCTCCTACAGCTCGGCCGGTGCGGACCCCTTCAGGGTCTCCAGGTCGAACTCCTCGGCCATCCGCGCGTACCCCTTGTCGCTGGGGTGCAGATGGTCGCCCGAGTCGTAGTCGGCGCGCAGCCGGCGCGGGTCGTAGGGGTCGCGCAGTGCCTTGTCGAAGTCGGCCACCGCGTCGTAGACCCGGCCCGCCCGGATCTCGGCGTTGATCTGCTGCCGGACCGACTCCCGCTGGTCCGTGTAGCCGCGGTGCCCGTAGAACGGCATCAGGGTCGCGCCGACGACCTTCATGCCGCGGGCGTGAGCCTGGCCCACCATCGTGCGCAGGCCGTCGAGTATCGCGTTCGGGTCGGCGAGCCGCGGGTTGCGCAGGATGTCGTTGACGCCGAGGTCGATGACGACGACCTTGGCGTTCGTGCGCTCCAGCACGTCCCGGCCGAAGCGGTTGAGCCCGCTGGGGTTGTCGGCCGGGCGGCCCAGCCCGTCCGTGAGGACCCGGTTGCCGCTGATGCCCTGGTTGACGACGCTGTAGCGGGGCAGGTCCCGCCCGGCGGCGATCTCCGTGCGCAGCCGCTCGGACAGCACGTCGGTCCACCGGTTGTTGGCGCCCAGGGTGGACGTGATGCCGTCGGTGAGGGAGTCGCCGAGGACGACGACCGTGCCGTCGGACTCGTTGCTCAGCACGTCCAGCGCCGTCACATAGCGCCAGTACGTGCTCCGCTCGGTGTACGGCGTGCCCGTGGTGTCCTGGGCCTGGTCGCCCTGCGCGACGTAGGACGTCTGCCGGGCGTGCGGGTGGTACGTCACCGGGCCGGAGCTGGTCGGTGTGTACGTGGTGATCAGGACGTCGGCGTCGGACGGGATGACGACGCGCACGACGTCGCTCATCACCTGCCGGCCGGGCGGGATGACCACCGTGGGGCCGCCGTTGAAGGTGAGCGGGCGCAGGGTGTCCGAGAGCGCGGCCGGCGTACCGCTGCCGGCGGCGACCGCGATCGAGGCGCGCGTGATGCTCAGCGGCGACTGGCCGTAGAGATTGGACAGCGTCACGCGGGCACTCGTACCGCCGACGCTGGTGTGGACGACATTGCGTACCGAACGGTCCGCCATGCCGGTCGCCTCGGTGCCGGGCTCGGCGCCCGCCGGTGAGGTCGACCAGGTGCCCACCCAGGTGCCGGTCGAGGCGGGGGCGGCGGAATTGTTCGGAAGACGGCCGTCTGCCCGGGTGTTCCGGGTCTGCGTGCCGTCGTCGGTCGCCACTCCGACATATATGGCGGCGGAAAGGGCCACAACCGCTGCGACGATCGCCGCGAGCAGGGCGTAACCACGACCCCGGGTCATGCTGTGCAGTTCTCCTCAGGCGATGGGAGCCCAAGGCTCCGATCTGATGTGCCCATGATGCGTCATGGGCAGGGGGAAGCTGACAGGACCCCTGGCATTAACCCCCTTCCGACAGACGCCGGGAACTCCTGTTCCGTTCCAGTAGTCGGTCAGGAAGGGACAATGTGTGCGGGATCACCGAGCGGGTGGAGCGGATGGAACGGATGAAAGTGGAAGAAAAGGGCGGCGTCGAGGGGCAGCATGCCCGCCCCGGCCCCGCCGTGAACCGTGCGATGACGAGCTTCAGCCCGGCGGACGAGGAGAAACAGCGCGGCGTACGCCGGATGAAACTCACCGCCACCGGTCTCCTGCTGTTCGTGGCCGTGGTCTACATCCTGGCCAAGTGGGCCCAGAACTCCGGCGCCGGCCCCTGGGCGGGCTATGTCGCCGCCGCCTCCGAGGCCGGCATGGTCGGCGCGCTCGCCGACTGGTTCGCCGTCACCGCCCTCTTCCGCCACCCCCTCGGCATCCCCATCCCGCACACCGCGATCATCCCCACCAAGAAGGACCAGCTCGGCGTCTCCCTCGGCGAGTTCGTCGGCGAGAACTTCCTCTCCGAGGGCGTCGTACGGCAGCGGCTGCGCGCCGTCGGCATCGGCAGCCGCCTCGGCGCCTGGCTCGCCGTCCCCGAGCACGCCGACCGGGTCACGGCGGAGCTCTCCACCGCCCTGCGCGGCGCCCTGACCGTCCTGCGCGACTCCGATGTCCAGGCCGTCGTCGGCGAGGCCATCACCCGGCGCGCCAACGCCCAGGAGATCGGGCCCGGCATCGGCAAGATGCTGGAGAAGGTCGTCGCCGACGGCGGCCACAAACGCGTCGTCGACCTCGTCGTCACCCGCGCGCACGACTGGCTGGTCCTGCACAGCGACTCCGTGATGGACGCCGTGCAGGGCGGCGCCCCCGGCTGGACCCCGAAGTTCGTCGACAAGAAGGTCGGCGAGCGCGTCTACAAGGAGCTGCTGCGCTTCGTCACCGAGATGCGCGACATGCCCGCCCACCCCGCGCGCGGCGCCCTCGACCGCTTCCTCACCGACTTCGCCTCCGATCTCCAGTCCGACACCGAGACCCGCGCCCGCGTCGAGCGGCTCAAGGGCGAGGTGCTGGGCCGCGGCGAGGTCCAGGACCTCATCGCCAGCGCCTGGACGGCCGTACGATCCATGATCGTCGCCGCGGCGGAGGACGAGCGCAGCGAGCTGCGGCTGCGCGTCCGGTCCTCGCTGCTGTCGCTCGGCTCCCGGATGGCGGCCGAGCGCAAGGTGCAGGACAAGGTCGACAAGTGGGTGGAGGACGCGGCCGTCTACGTCGTCACCACCTACCGCAAGGAGATCACCTCCCTGATCACGGACACCGTGGCGAGCTGGGACGCCGAGCACACCACACGCAAGATCGAGGCGAACATCGGCCGCGACCTCCAGTTCATCCGGATCAACGGCACGGTGGTGGGATCGCTGGCGGGGCTGCTGATCTATACGGTGTCGCACGCGCTGGGGGCGTAGGGCGCAGGGCTGTGGGTGGGGCGCCCCGGGTGCGACGGGTTCGGTCCGGGGCGTCCTGCTTCGGGCGTAAGAAGGCCCGGTCAGGGCACTCGAACCGGGTTCCGCTCGATGAGGAGGGGGCCCATGGGCACTGCGCAGGCCGGGACCGGCCGAACCATCACCACCGACATCCCCGCCCGCCTCGACCGCCTCCCGTGGTCGCACTGGCACTGGACGATCGTGTTCGGCCTCGGCACCGTGTGGATCCTCGACGGCCTCGAAGTCACCGTCGTCGGCAACATCGCCAGCCGCCTGTCGGAGCCCGACAGCGGCCTGCCCATCACCTCCGGCCAGGTCACCGGCATGGCGGCCGCCCTGTATGTGGCCGGAGCCTGCATCGGCGCCCTGTTCTGGGGCCGCCTCACCGACAAATGGGGCCGCAAGAAGCTCTTCATGATCACCCTGGCGGTGTATCTGGGGGCGACGGCGCTGACCGCCATCTCCTTCGACACCTGGTGGTTCTTCCTCTTCCGCTTCCTCACCGGCTTCGGCATCGGCGGCGAGTACGCGGCCATCAACTCCGCGATCGACGAGCTGATCCCCAAGGAGTACCGGGGCCGCACCGACCTGATGATCAACGGCAGCTTCTGGCTGGGCGCGGTCGGAGGTTCCCTGCTGTCGATCGTCGCGCTGGACACCGACATCTTCGCGGCGAACGTCGGCTGGCGCCTGACCTTCGCGCTCGGCGCGGTCCTGGCCCTGGTGATCCTGCTGGTCCGCCGGCACGTCCCGGAGAGCCCCCGCTGGCTGCTGATCCACGGCCGCGACGACGAGGCGGAACGCATCGTCTCCTCCATCGAACGCACCATCGAAGAAGAACGGGGTGAGCCGCTCCCGGCCCCCGAGGGCGAGATCACCATCCACCAGCGCCGCAGCGTCTCCTTCCTGGAGATCGGCCGCACCGTCTTGTCCGACTACCGCCGCCGCGCGATCCTCGGCTTCGCCCTCTTCATCGGCCAGGCCTTCCTCTACAACGCGATCACCTTCGGCTTCGGCGCGATCCTCACGACGTTCTTCGACGTCCCGAGCGGCAACACCGGCTACTACTTCGCCGTCATCGCACTCGGCAACTTCTTCGGCCCGCTGCTCCTCGGCAAACTCTTCGACACGGTCGGCCGCCGGATCATGATCTCCGGCACCTACCTGCTCTCCGGCCTGCTCCTCTTCGGCACGGCCTGGCTCTTCGACCAGGGCTCCCTCAGCGCGAGCACCATGACGGCCTGCTGGTGCGCGGTCCTCTTCTTCGCCTCGGCGGGAGCCTCCAGCGCCTACCTGACGGTGTCCGAGGTCTTCCCGATGGAGACCCGCGCCATGTCCATCGCCTTCTTCTACGCCATCGGCACAGCCGCCGGCGGCATCAGCGGCCCCCTCCTCTTCGCCGACCTCACAGCCACCGGCAAGGTCGCCGACACAGCCCTCGCCTTCCAGATCGGGGCGGCGCTGATGTGCCTGGCGGGGCTGGCGGCGGCGATCCTCGCGGTGAAGGCGGAGCGGCGGTCCTTGGAGGACATCGCGAAGCCGCTGACGGCTGCGGCGGCGGAGAAGTCGTAGCGGGCGTGGGTGCCGGGGCTGCGAGCGGCGGTTCGCGGGGCTGCGGGCTTGGGGTACCGCCCTGGCTGGGGCCCGCCGCACTGCCGCCTTGGCTGCGGGCTCGCCCAACTGCCCTAGCTGCGGGCATGCGTGCCGCTAGGGGCGGCACGGGTGGGCGCAGCGGCACCCCGCCGCGCCGGGCTGCGCGCCCACCCGCGCCTCAGCCTCAACCCGCAGCACCCCCGCAACGCACCAGCAC
Organism: Streptomyces sp. CRCS-T-1; assembly: GCF_024442335.1. Taxonomy (NCBI): domain Bacteria; kingdom Bacillati; phylum Actinomycetota; class Actinomycetes; order Kitasatosporales; family Streptomycetaceae; genus Streptomyces; species Streptomyces sp. CRCS-T-1. The sequence continues at coordinate 5,205,453 of NZ_CP101651.1, forward strand.
CTACTTGGCCCCACCCCGCCGCCGAAGCATCAGCACCCCACCCCCCACAGCCGCAACACCGGCCGCCGCAACCCACCCGACCCCACTCCCGCCCCCGGTGGCAGCGAGGTCACGTTCCCCACCGTGGGACACAGCGGCACCTGCCGCCCCCTGCGGTCGGTCCCCACCGGCCCCACCGGACGCCGCCGGACTCGGACGCGCCCCCGTAGACCCGTCGTCCGCCCGCCCCCGCGTAAACGCCAACGTCCCGAACCCAAGCTGGTCGAACCCCCCACTGTTGGGCCCGTAATCCCCACCCCCACCCTCCGGCGCAGCCTTCGCCGCAGCCCGTGTCACATACGACGCCGACAACCCCCGCCGCTTGGTGTAGTGCTGGGCGATCATCGCCCAGATGGGCCGGGTCATCCCCGGATCCACCGCCGCCGCGTCGGATGCCGTCTCACTCCCCGACCACCCCCCGATCGCCCCCTTCCTCCGCGTGTTGGCCGTATACGGAACATCACCCCCGAGGCTCCACTTGGCCACATACTCCGCGCCCTTGAGGAACCGGCTGTCGTCGTAGCCGTACAGATCGATGCCCTGGTTCCACGCCATCTCGCACACCGTGCCCATCAGCCCGACCCCGAGCAGCGCATGCCCCTGATCGCGCCCGGCCTCGACCCACTCCGCGAGCCCGTCCTCGTGCACGACGGGAATGGCATGCCGAACCGACCCCATCCCGTCCCCGTGCTTGAAGTACTCCACGGCCCGCCCGACCGCCGCCCGGTCGTCGCAGAAGATCCCGGTCGCGAGCACACAGGCGAGGGCCGTCAGATCCCAGTTGGGCCAGTAGTTGGTGACGACCGCGTTGTTGTGATGCCTCAGGAAGTCGTCACTGAGCGGAAAGAAGACATCCGACAGCAGCTCCTGAGCCCGCCCGAGCTCGAAGTCGTCGCGGTCACGCACGAGTTCCGCCGCGTTGGCGAACTGATACCCGTACAACCCCGCCGCCAGAAACCGATCGGCCGAGCCCTGGATCGACGTCAGCTTCCCCGACCAGGCGTTCAGGATCGCCACGGCGGTCTCGGCATGCGCCTCCTCGCCGCTGACGTGGTACCGCAGGGCGTTCTGGTAGGCGGCATGGATGTCGTTGTAGAGGGCCGCGTAGTTCTGGGGCGACCCCGCCCCGCGATACACCGTCGCCTGCGGATCGGCCCGCCAGTCGCTCTGCGCGTGCCGGTTGGCGGTGAGCTTGGCGAACCCGGCCGCGTAGGGCCTCGCGCCCGCCTTCACCTTCGCCGCCATACGGTCCAGGTCGGCCCGCGTGTGCAGCAACCCCGGGTGGGCGAAGGGGGCGTCGGCGGCGGAGGCCGGGGCCGCGAGGGCGACCGTACCGATTCCGATACCGGCGCCCGCCGCACCCGCTGCTTTCAACATGCTCCGGCGGCTGATCTGTCGTGTCACGTCGTCGTACCTCAGCGTCGTAAGTCGCGTGCCTGTGGGGGACGCTGAGGAGACGGCGGGTGGTGACGGCGATAACAAAAACTGCGGTACAGTTGATCTGCATCCGGCCGCCGGAACTCCGGCCGAAGGATCGTGCGTTGGTGGTCCAAGGAAAGACGCCCCGCTTCCTGCGGGGAAATGCAGGTGCAAGGCCTGCCCGGCGCTCCACAACAAGAACCCGGCCCTGGGATTCAGGGCCGGGTTCTTTGCTGTGCGCGCGACCTCACCGGACTACCGGCGAGTAAGTAGCTTTCGGACAAACTTTGGCTGAGGTTCGTCGGAGTCTGCACGCTTTCTTTACGTGTCTCACACATGTGAGTCCCTGCTGTGAGCTCGACATTTGCACCTGCCGCGCCGCGCAAACGACTTCCCGCTGGACGTCCGGGCGCCGCGGGCAGCGCTTGCCGTGCCCGGCTGACCTGTGGCTAAGTTGGCCGCCGCGTATGCAGCGTGAGGGGCTTGAACCACCCCTGTGGTCGCGCGCGCACATCATTGGTGGCCCCGCGGGGCGTCGCCGCGGGGGAGAGACGGTTCGTCATGCCGTGATGCCGGCTCACTGAAACGCCTACTCGCTCGCTGCTGTCCGGGCTGACCCACTCGCCCCACGCCTCCACGGCGGCCCCACCCACCGTCATCCCTTGCCATGAAGGATGCCCCCTTTGCGATTCAGACCGGGGTTGTTCAACCCCTGCTCACGTAGGTCCACAGCGTTAGGTTCGGCTGTCACGTCCGTCGCGGCCCTGGCCGTTCTCAGTGGCCTGGCCGTTCAGCCCGGCCTGCTCGGCCGGGGCTTCGAAGAGCGCACCGCTCCTGTCGCCGCGTCGGGCGACTCGTACGACGGGTTCGACACCAAGGCGGCTGAGCAGCTGCGCGAGGATCAGTGTGTGGCCGTCGATGCCCTGCGCAAGGGCGGGCCCAATCTGTTCGCCCTCGCGCAGAACTCCATCGGGCTGCCTCCCGACCAGCTCCACCAGAAACTCAAGCGGGACCTCACCGACAACAACTCTCCCCTGCACCAGGCCTCCTACGCGGACAGCGCCAGCAGCGACCAGTGGCTCAAGAAGGCCAATGACCAGGAGTTGGCGTTTGCCAAAACCGTCATGGGCCTGAGCTCCTACCCTGACGAGCCGCCCGGAGAGTTCGAGGTCTTCGACAAGACCGGTCTGGTTCCGTGGTTGTGGCAGTCGTACAGCAAGTCGATCGACTTGTTCTCCCCGTTCTACGAGCCGTCGCCCACCGCTGACGACAAGACGAAGGCCGCCGCGCTCGCGATCGGTGACCCGCAGTACACCTCCGGGGGGACACCGCAGGAACAGCAGGCGTGGAAGGTCTGGAAGAAGAACTCGGGGAAGATCGAGCCCAACGAGTTGTTCGTTCCCAGGGTGTTCGCCGATGACGCTCGTATCTTCCTGGGCTCCGGAGGATTCCCTCGCACGGCCCCGGCCGCGGACACCCCGGAGTACCGCGTCGCGGTCGAGGATCTGAAGGCCCGCTTCGCCTCGTGTTCCTGGCACGCTCCGATCGACCCGAACCGGGTTCTGGGCAAGGAGGTGGCGCAAGCGTCCGCCGAGTGGCAGCAGGAGATCGCCTCGCAGGCCACGCAGCGCCAGCAGATCCTTGGTGCCAACGTCACGGCGACGAAGGCGTTGCAGGAGGGCACGTTCACCCTGGGGCAGGTCCTGGGCCAGTCGTGGCTCGCGGACTACGCCACCCGGTGGCAGGACTACTACTCTGCCGGCGGCCTGGGGTGGATCGGCGACAGCCCTGTAGCGATCCAGGTGCCGGGCGCGGCGGGCAACTGTCTGGACGTCGCGGGCGGCAAGGAAGCCAATGGCACGCCCGTGCAGATCTACACCTGCAACGGCGGCGCGGCCCAGCAGTGGACGCTGGAGGGCAGCGAGGACAACCTCTACTTCCGCAACGTCGGCTCCCAAAGATGCCTGGACGTGGCCGGGAACGCGTCGGCGAACGGCACGAAGATCCAGATCTATGACTGCTACAAGTCCAAGGGGCAGTCGTGGAAGGGCGACGTCCGTGCCACCGCGCCTCTGAAAAGCGTGAGCACGGGCAAGTGCCTGGACCTGAGCGCGTTCACCAAGAGCACGGACGCGCGACTGTGGGACTGCAAGGTCGCCGCCTCACAGAAGTTCCTGATCAAGCCGTCCGGTCACAAGGGCACGGACAGTCCCCTGTATCCGGAGAAGGCCGAGTTCGACAAGGCGAAGAAGGTCGTCACCGACGCCCAGGCGGCGGCGAAGAAGTACCTGGCCACGCTCAAGACCCAGCTCGAGAACGCCAAGAAGGCGGCCACCGCCTCCGATACGGCCGAGCAGGCCGCGTACGGCATCGCGGATGCCGCTGGTGCGCCGCGGGGCCGTGGGCTGCTGGTCGGCCAGCAAAAGGCGCAGGTCACCAAGGGGTCGGTGGCGGCGCTGACGGCGATGGTGAAGGCCGCTGAGACCGCCGAGGCGGCGACCCGGGCGTCTGCGGGTGACAGCGCGACCATCGCCCAGCGCGCTCTCGCCCAGGCCGCGCAGTCGAAGGCCGAGTTCCGCAAGGAGGCGGCCCATGCCGCGGAGCTGCAGGCGAAGGCCGCGGCCGACGCGGCGAAGGTGCACCGCGACAACGCCAAGAAGGACAAGGAGACCGCGGAGGCCAAGCTCGCCGAGGCGCTGAAGGCCGAGGGCGACGCCAAGTCGGCCGCCGCCAAGGCCCACGCAGAGCGTCTGGCCGCCGAGGCCGAGGAGAAGACAGCCAAGGCGGAGAAGGAGACCGCCGAGGCCAAGCAGGCCGAGGCAGCCCGGCACAAGCAGGACGCCCAGGCCGAGGCGGCGAACGCCAAGGACGCCAAGGACAAGGCCGAAGCCGCCGAGGCGACCGCGGTCGCGCGCAAGAACGACGCGGTCAAGGCCCGTGACAAGGCCCGCGATCTGCGCGACGACGCCTGGGACGCCGAGCAGAAGGCGGACGCCGCCCGCGCCAAGGCGGACGCCAAGGAGGCGTTCGCCCAGGCCCACGAGTCCGACAGCAACGCCAAGGAGTCCAGAGCGGCAGCGGACGCGGCTGCCGGGCACGCGGATGACGCCGAGGCGGCAGCCGGCCGCGCCCGGGCCTCCGCGGACGCGGCCACCGAGGCAGCGGCCGAGGCGGACGCCGCGGCCACCCGCGCCGAAGCGGCCGCCAAGCGGGCCCGCTCCCACGCGGATGCCGCACACGCCGCCAAGCTGAAGTCCGACGCAGCGGTGAAGACAGCCACCAGCGCCGCGGCGGACGCCATCAAGGCATCCGAGCACGCCTCCTCCGAGGCCAAGACGGCCGTCGAGCTGGCGGACGAGGCGGAGAAGCTGGCCAAGACCGCCAAGTCCCAGGCGGACGAGGCGAACAAGGAGGCCGCCAAGGCCCTGGTCGCCTCGGCGAAGGCCGCAGGCTTCGCCCACGTCACGGCGCAGGCCGCCGTCGACGCGGGCAACGCCGCCGTCCAGGTCGCCAAGCCGGCCAACGACGCGATCGAACTCGGCTCCCCCTACGTCACCACCGACTCGGCCGCCGGCCTGGTCGTGCTGACCGGGCAGGCGTCGAAGTCGCTCGCCGAGCAGCAGCAGGCCGTCGCCGATGCCCACGCCGAGAACGCACAGGCGGAGGCAGCCGCGGCGAAGAACCTCGCCGAGCAGGCGACCGGCGACGCCAAGGCCGCGTACCAGCACGCCGCCAACGCCGCCGGACACGCGGCCACCGCTCGCACCTACTCCAAGGAGGCACTCGGATACGCCGCCGACGCCGCCAAGGCCGCATCCAAGGCGACGGCGTCTCTGGCCCGCACCATCGAGTACAACCGGCAGGCCACCGAGGACGCCGAAGCCGCCGACAAGGCAGCCGGCCGCGCCGAAGGCCACGCCAAGGACGCCCGCGACTCCGCCGACCAGGCAGCGCTCGACGCCGAAGCCGCCCGCACGGCCGCCTCCGAGGCCGAACAGGCCGCGAAGGACGCCCGCGCCGCCGCGGACCGCGCCGACACCGCCGCGACCGAAGCCGAACAAGCGGCCAAGGACGCGCTGAAGTACGCCAAGGAGGCACAGGAAGCCGCGGAGTCCGCGGCACGCAAGCAGGCCAACCAGCAGGTCGCGTCAGGCGCGGGCACCGGCATCGGCGGCACCTGGTACGTCGTCGACGACAGCAGCGTCGAGATCACCGACGCCAAACAGCAGAACGACTGCGTCATCGAGATCGGCTTCGAGGGCTGCACCGTCACGTTCAAGGTCACGTTCAACGCGACAGTCGACTTCTTCCTGTGCACTGATCCCGAGGTGCCGGCCACAGCATCCGGCTGTGCGGCGGCGGACACGATCCTGGTCAAGACCGAGCACCTCACAGGGCTGAAGAAGGATGTCACCCAGTACTTCAGCAAGCTCGACCTGATCAAGCAGACCGTCGTCTACCAGATCCTGAAGGCGGTCCTGGTCCAGGACTTCGTCGACTGCTGGCACGGAAGCGCCAGCGGCTGCGCGTGGGCGGCGAGCAACTTCATCCCCGGCAAGGCGTTCGCCAAGATCGCCGACGCACTCATCGCCCTGGACGCCGCGCTGCGGACCGGCGTGGGCGTTGCCGACGCCTACAAGGCCCTGAAGAACCTGGACATCGACCCCGGTTCGCTGGCGGCCCTCGAGCGGCAGGCCAACATCGTCGAAGACGCCTTGTCGAGCTGCCGCGTCAACAGCTTCCCGGCGGACACCCTTGTGCTGATGGCGGACGGAAGCCGTCGGCAGATCAGCTCGGTTCGAGAGGGCGACCTGGTCCTGGCGACGGATCCCGAGACGGGTGTCCACGCGCCGCAGCCGGTGACGAATACGTTTCGGCACGGCACTCGGCGCCTCGTCGATGTCTCCCTTGCCGGCGGCACCAGCCTGACCAGCACCGCCGGACACCGGATATACGTGGACGGGCGAGGCTGGACGTTCGTCGCCGACCTGCGGACCGGCGATCGGCTGCGCCAGCCGGACGGCACGTCCCGTGTCGTCAGCGCGCTGCGCGACCGGTCAGGTCTGGCACCCCGCGCGGTCTACGACCTGACGGTCGACAAGCTGCACACCTTCTACGTGGGTACGGAGGGGACGGCGGGCGTCCCGACCAGGGATGTCCTGGTCCACAACTGTCTGAACCTGCGCCTGCACGAGGGCGACCGCGGAGCCCACACCATCAAGGACCACGTCGAAACCACTCCGGAGAGGGCGACCAACAAGGCCAAGGCCGATATCGCCAAGAACCCCAACAGCCCTGGTATGACCGGTGTCTGGAAGGATCTGGACACGGCCCAGGCCGCCGTCGACGAGGCGATGAAGAAGTGGCTGACGGGCATGTCCAAGAAGCAGAACGGTGCGAACCGGCAGCGGCTCGACAAGTGGATGAAAGAAACCCCGAAGGATACCGAGAGCCCCACACACCTCCTCTCGTTCGAGGTGACACTCGACGACACAGCGTCTCTGGGGACCGTCTACCACCACACCGGTGACAGCTGGCCGGCCCAGAACATCGTGTCCATCACACTCAAGAGGTCCCCACACAAACCGGGCTACATGGTGTACACCTCGTACCCCAAGGGAAAGAAGCCCACCACGTGACGGCGGAACGGCAGGACATCTGGATCGACTTCGGCCTCAGCGGACTCACCAAGTGGTTCGCCGGCCCCTGGGTCAACGAGGCGACGCCGGAGGAGATCGTCACAGGCGCCGCTGACTGGGGGGACGGCGTCTACGCGGCCACTCTCGTGGAGGATGCTCGTCGTCTGCTGGAGTCACCGCTGCCCACCCGGACGATCGAGCTCCTGTGGCGGGCGGCGATCGGACTTCCGTACGATCCGGACGGCATGTGGCTCGACGGGCGTGCCTGGCTGCGCGACATCGTCCGAATCGCCCTCGATCGAATGCACCGCGCCGAGCCGTCCTTTGCTCCTGCTTCGCCGGCGTCCCCCGTGGACGGGCCACTGAAGCAGGAGGTCCTCGAGGAGATCCGGGAGGTCACGCCGACCGCGGAGGTCGCGGTAGGCGCCGGCGGGGCGGAGGTGATGGCCGCGCTCGAGCAGGTCGTCGTCGAGGTCGATCCCGACCTCGGGTTCCGATTCTTCCTGCGGGTCCTCAAAGCACACCTCGTTCCCGTCACGGCGTCCCAGTACGAGCGCTACCACGAACTCGGTGGGCGCTTCGGCTACCACGAGCTCGTCGTCGACGACGGAACGCTGCAGTCCGTCGACACGGACTGACGCACGGCAGCGCACTGCCCGACCCGGAGAAGGCCCGCACTCCCGCAAGGCCTGCCCGGCGCTCCACAACAAGAACCCGGCCCTGGGATTCAGGGCCGGGTTCTTTGCTGTACCCGCTGCCGGGCGGGGCGGCTCAGCCGCGCCGGTCGGCCACGACCCACGACGCCACGGCCACAGCCCCCGCCACGCCGAACACGGCGGGCCAGGCGCCCACCCTCTTGGCCAGCGGATGAGACCCGGCGAAGGCGGCGATGTACGCGGCCGACAACGCCCCCGCGGCCACCCCGCCGGCCTGCTCCCGCCACTGCCGCGCGGCCGTCGCCCCGGCGACCGCGAGCACGGCCCCGCCAAGCGGCCGCTGCCTGGTCCAACGGGCAACCCCGTACCCGCCGACCAGCCCGCTCGCGGCGACCACCGCGCTGGGAACCCTCGCCATACCTGCCTCCTGCTGTACTCGTGCGGATGCCAAGGCTAGCTCCGCAGGTCGGCGGCCGTTCCCCGGCACCGATCCCGAGCCGGTGGGGCCCGGAACGGGGCGTCAGAAGAGCGTGGGAGCGGGCGGAGCCCACCGGTTGGTGCGCGGCACCGCGCTGGAGACGCCGTAGTCCTTCCTGAGCTGCTCGGGGATCGCGTAGTGCATGACGCGTCCCCGGGTGAGGGTGGACAGCTCCAGCACGCTGGTGAGATGGCCGAGACGGTCCAGGGCCCAGGCGCCGAAGGGGGAGTGGTCCTCGATGCTCTCCAGCACGCCCAGCAGATGCGGCGCGGCCTTCACGACGGTGTCCCACGAGGTGCGCGGCACCTGCAGCCAGTCGGCGCTGGTGTCGCCGACGAGGTAGCGGATGAGGGCGGACACGATCGGGTCGAAGAAAGTGCCGGGCACCACCTCCTCGTAGAGGTCGATCAACTGCCGGGTCAGATGCGTCCCCTCCTCGGAGGGCCCCATGTGCCGGACCATGTACAGGTCGAGGAACCGGCGGGCCTCCTCCAGGGTGTGGGGCACCGCGTCCTGGTCGACGCCGAGCATCGCGCCGACGACGCGCCACGCGTAGTAGTAGGCGTCCGCGCCCTCCTCCGACATGTGGATGCCGAGGCGGTGCAGGCTGTCCAGGACGAGCATGGAGAAGAACATCTGCCCGCCGATCATGTCCTCCTGACAGATCGGTGTCCCAAGGGCCTCGGTGTCCCAGCGGTTCTCGCGGACGAGGTGATGGCGGATGGACGCGTGCAGAAGGCGCACCTTCTGGGCTGCCGGGACAAAGCGACCGCCGGCCTCGAAGGCGTCGGGCTGCATCAGATAGACCGTGAACTGCCCGGTCTCCGCCATCCGCTTGGAGGGGTACTTCAGCCCGTGCGTCGCCGACAGCAGCTTCGCCACATGCGGGACGAGGTAGCAGGCGGGCATGGAGGCGAAGGACAGCGCGGTGGAGATGTGCACGTTGTTGTCGATGAAGAAGAGCCGGGCCTTCTCCATCTCCCCCCAGTCCACCCAGGCCGGAGGGGTGCGGGTGCTCTCCAGATACTCGCGGGCGACATCGGGCAACCCGTCCGGCAGGGGAGCGCCGGCCGAGGAGACGTACCGCATCAAGGTGTTGAACTTGCCCACCTCCCCGCGTTCGAAGAGCGTGGCGACGGTGGCGTCGGCGAGTTCGTCACCGGCCTGCCGCAGCGCGTCCATCGATGCCTCGGTTGCCTCGGTTGCCTCGGTTGCCTCGGTTGCCTCGGTCCAGGTCATGGCAGGGCTCCTTGTCATCCACTTGTGCCATCCACTCGCCGCCGCCCCGGTAAGGCGGCCGGTCAGAACAGCCGGACCGCCGCCGAATGCGCGAGCGCGGTCAGCGCGGCGGCGGAGGGCGTCGGCACATCCAGCCCGTGGAGGGCATCGAGCGCCTCCTCGACCCGCGCGCTGATCATGTCCTCGATACGGTCGGGCGCCTTCAGCCGGCACATCACCTCCCGTACGGCGTCCAGCTCCCGCGCGTCCAGCCCCTCCGAGTCCAGGTCGTCCCGGCCCAGCAGGGCACGCAGCAACTCCCGCTCCTCCACCCCGGCCAGCCGCCATGTCTCCGCCAGCAGGGCCGTGGGCCGCCGCCCGCGCACATCGTCGGCGTTGGCCTTGCCGGTGTGGTCCGGGTCCCCGAACAGGCCGAGCAGATCGTCCCGGAGCTGGAACGCCTCGCCCAGCGGCAGCCCGTACGCGGAGTAGCCCTCGCGCAGCCGCGAGCCCGCTCCGGCCAGGACGCCGCCGATGAGCAGGGGCTGCTCGACGGTGTACTTGGCGGTCTTGTACCGGATCACTTTCAGTGAGACAGCCGTGTCCGGACCGGCCCCGGTGCGCAGGATCTCGAGACACTCGCCCGCGATCAGCTCGCGGGCCATCAGCGACCACAACGGCCGCGCCCGGACGAGATACGCGGCGGGCAGCCCACTGGTGGCGAACAACTGCCCGGCCAGCGCCATCAGCAGATCACCCACCAGCATCGCCAGCGACCGGGCGGCGGCATCGGCGTCCGGCCGGCTCCCGACAGCACCCCGCAGCGCGACATGCACCGTCGGCCGCCCGTGCCGCAGCGGACTGTCGTCGATCAGGTCGTCGTGCACCACGGCCGCGGCATGCACCAGCTCCATGGAGGCCGCCGCCCGCACCAGCGCGTCACTGTCCGGCTGCCCCGCCGCACGCCACCCCCAGTAGCAGAAGGCCGCCCGCAGCCGCTTGCCGTCCGCGACCGCCGCCTCCAGGCTCTCGGCCACACCCGCGAGCACCGGATCGATCGCGGCGAACGCATCGGCCTCCTCGGCGACGAACCCCCGCAGCACCTCGTCGACACGGACCTTGAACGCGGCCGGCTCCCACCGGTCAGACCCCACCGGCGGCCTTCCGGGCCTGGGCGTGCCGGGCGAGAATCTCCAGGTGGGCGGGCGGCACGGCCGCGTACCGGTCCAACGCCAGCCGCCCCCGCGCCACCAGCTCGTGCTCGGCCTCCGCCGCCAGCTCCGCGCCATCGGAACGGCGCAGCAACCCCCGTACCGTCCCCACGGCCGACCCGACCGTACTCACCGCCAGATCGGCCAGCCCTGCCGCCAGCAACACGGCCTGCCCCTCCAGGCCACGGCAACGTTCCGCTTCTCGCGTCATGTCATCCCCCACCCGACGATGAACATCCGGGCAGCACTGGTCATGCGCCGCCCCTTCGAGCATCGACTCCCGCGAGCCGCGAGGGCGGAGGAACTCACGATCGAGTGACGTAACCGTCCGGCCGTACGAATCGCGGCTGGGCGGCCCTCCGGAGGGGGCGCCCCCGCCCCCTGTCAAACGACTGGCGGCAACCGCCGTGGACGAACAGGCTGGCCCGACCCACGCCGCTCAAGGAGGGCCAGTTGAAGACCGCCCGCACCACCTCCACGACCCTCACCACCCCGGACGGCACCCGCATCGCCTACCGGGACCACCGCCCCGCGCGGGAATCCGCCGCCCCCTTCCTCCTCCTGCACGGCCTGGCCGGCCACCAGGGCGAGTGGGACGCGGTCGCCGCCCGGCTCCTCTCCGACGGCCACCGCGTGGTGACGTACGACGCCCGAGGCCACGGCGCCAGCACCCGCACCCCCACGACCACGACCCGCGCGGCCCACGTCCAGGACGCCGTGACCCTGATCGAGGAACTGGCCCTGGCCCCCGTAACCCTTCTCGGCCAGTCCCTCGGCGGCCATACGGCGATGCTGCTGGCCGCCTCCCACCCCCACCTGGTCAGGTCCCTGATCCTGGTCGAAGCGGGCCCGGCGGGCCCGACCCCGGAACTCCCCGCATGGATCGCGACCTGGCTGGACAACTGGCCGACACCGTTCGCGTCACTGGAGGCCGCGGAGGCCTTCCTGGGCCACGAGGCCTGGACGAGAACCCTGGAACAGCGAGAAGACGGCTGGCACCCCACCTTCGACCGCGCCACGCTCATCTCAACGGTCGCCGAACTGGCCACCACCGCCTACTGGCCCCAGTGGTCCCGGATCACCTGCCCCACCCTCCTCGTCCAGGGCGAACACGGCACCATGCGCCCCGACGAGCCCACCACCATGCTCACCCACCGCCCCACCACCCACCTCACCCGCATCCCGGACGCCTCCCACGACGTCCACCTGGACCAGCCGGACCGCCTTCACGAGGCGATCTCCTCCTGGGAATCCGGCCGTTGACCTCAACCAAGGTCGAGGTCCTACGTTGATCGCGTCCAGGCAACCACGAGAGGGCGAGGCCACCGATGAGCACCGACACCACCACGGACACCAAGGAGTACAGCCACGACGAACTGGCCGCCCAGCCGATCGGCGCATGGACGGGCATGGCCTACCGCAGGGTCGTAGGAGCCCTCCGCGCCCAACTGGCGGTCGAGGACCTCACCCAGCCCCACTGGTGGACCCTCAACCACGCCGCCGGCACCCCCGCCACCTGGACCCGCCCCACCCTGACCCGACGCCTGCTCCCGTACGACGACGCCGGCACCGACTTCGACGCGGTCTACGACGACCTGGTCACCCGCGGCTGGCTCACCGAGGACGCCACCACCGGCACCATGACCCTCACCGATACGGGCGAGGCGGCCCGCCTCCGCGCCAAGGCCCGCAACCTCCGCGTCCACCACCAGACCCACGAGCACATCGACCCGGCCGACTTCGTCACCACGATCAACGTCCTGCGCCGGATCGTCGCCAACCTCGGCGGCGACGGAAACCTCCCCGACGCCGAAAAATAGTTCGACAGCCCCCGCCACCCCGACCATCCTGCGGAGCGCGACCACACGCCGACGTCCGCACCCACGGGGGAGAACCGTTGCAACCCTTGAACCCGACCATCCGCCACATCACCTTCGACTGCACGGGAGAGCCCTACGAACTCGCCCGCTTCTGGTCCGACCTGCTCGGCCACCCGATCTCCGACATCGACAAACCCGGCGACTCGGAGGTACTCATCGAGGACCCGAACGGCCCCGGCCTGCTCTTCATTCGCGTAGAAGAGGGCAAGGCAACCAAGAACCGGATCCACTTCGACCTCAAACCCAGGGGCCGCACCCGCACCGCCGAGGTCGAACGCGCCCTCACCCTCGGCGCCACCCAACTGGCCGACCACACCCGCCCCGACGGCAAGGGCTGGGTGGTCATGGCGGACCCGGAGGGCAACGAGTTCTGCATCGAGCGCGGCGAGCTGGGCTGACGCGCGGAAACCAATCGCACCCGGTCACGAGGCACTGCCACGCTCACCTCATGGACGGAACAGAAGCCGCGCAGGAACCCACCACCCCGCCCTCCCTCCTGCTCATAGGAGGCCGGGCCGGCGTAGGAAAGACGACGGTGGCGTGGGAGGTGGCAGCACAACTCCGCGCCGCCGACATCTCCCACGCCATCATCGAGGGCGACTTCATGGGGCAGATCCATCCGCCCCCGCAGCACGACCCCCACCTCTCGGCGATCACAGAGCGCAACCTCACAGCGATCTGGACGAACTACGCCCAACTCGGCTGCCACCGCCTGATCTACACCAACACCCTCAGCATCCTCCCCGAGACGGCCCCCACCTTCCACCGAGCCCTGGGCCCGGACGTCCACATCACCCGAGTCCTCCTCACCGCCACCGACACCACGACCCACCAACGCCTGACAGCCCGGGAACTGGGCTCGGAACTGAACAAGGAACTCCAAAGCAGCGCCCGCAAGGCCCGCCTCCTGGAGGAACGGTCCCCGTCCGACACGGTACGAGTACGAACCGACGGCCGACGGGTCGCCGACATCGCCCACGAAGTCCTGACGGCAACCGGCTGGGCCGGGCCCGCCCACGCTGGATCAGGACCATCGGCCTGAGACGACCAACGGCCCCCTCACGGCCAGCCGCCCCGCTCCACAAACCGCAACCCGGCCACGGCGCAGCACCCCTCCCCACGGTCCCCGCCGCCCCACCCCTGGGCCGCCCGGCCGGGCAATCCGCCCCGGAACCGCCAACCTCGGAAGAACCGGGCGGCCGTGAGAACTTCCTGGCTAACCAGCAGCCCGAGGCGCCACGACGAGGCAAGATCTAGTTCTCGGCGAGCAATGCCCTGCGCGCCGCCGCCTGAAAGGCGCTTCCCGGCGCGCGCTTCGCTTCAACCGCCCGCATGTACCGCGCGTCGAACGCTTCCAGGCGGCCCGTGCCGGCTTGGAGCGCAGCCTCATGCCAAGCCGTCCCAGCCATGTCCAAGTCGTACATCGCTCGTCGCAGAACATCGGCCGCGTCAGCCACGAATGCGGGTCCTACGACCGCGACTTCAGCCGCCGCGGAACTGAAGGGAGCCCATGCCGCATGGGCACCGGTCGCAGGCTCACGCCACTGCTCCTCCGTACTGCCGTCGAGGCGCAGAGTCGCTGCTAACTTCCACCAAGCCGCGGACACTTGCTTCGAGGTGCTGATGCACGTGCTGTAGGCATCGCGGCGCGCCTGCTCCAGGTTGTGTTCTCGATCGATCTGCCGCTGCCGTCTCTGGTGAAACCCCTGGCTCATGGCCGTGACCAACCCGCCCCCAACGCCTCCAAGGGTGCCGATCGCTGCGCCGATGACGGCTGCCATTCCTGCGTCCATGGCACGGCATTAGACCGCAGGGGAAGAAGCCGGGAGGCCAGATCTCGCAACCGCCCGCATCCACACGACAGGCTTTGTCCGCCCGAGCGCTCAGCCTGCAGTACCACCGTGCTTCACGGTCTGGACGAAGGAGCGCCAAGCATCACTTCCCACAGCGATCACACGCGATGCCGCGACCTTTGAGTCACGGACAAAGGCACCGTCCTCGATGAGCGCACACTCGACGCACTCGCCTCCGGCGCCGTTGCTGTAGGACGACGTGAACCACATCGGACGGCTACTTTCGCTGGATCCTTCTATGTTCACCGGGCGTAATCCTTCAAGATCGACTCGATCAACTGGTTCGAGCGCTGAGGACTCGAGGCTGCGGCCCGTAGACCGTCGAACGCCTTTGTGTACTCACGGACATGATGCTCGCCCTCCAAGTACATGGCATCCGTGATGCCGTCCCGATACACGAGGTCCGGATCTTCCGGGGCCGGGAAGCCCAGCAGGGTGAACGAACCGGTGGCCGGATAGGTCCCTGAGTCGAACGGAAGGACCTGCAAGGTCACGGTCGGCAGATCGGCCGCCTCCCGGACGCGTTCCAACTGCTCTCGCATCAGCGCGCGGTCCCCGATGACGTGCCGCAACGCGCCCTCGTTCACGACGAACCAGGCGTCAGGGGCATCCGAACGCCGCAGCATGGCTTGGCGTTCCATGCGCACCTGTACCGCCTTGGTGATGTCCTCGGCGGACATGTGCGCGCCGGTCTTGTGGAGTTCGGACGCGTACACATCGGTCTGCATGAGGCCGGGTACGAGTTCGCACTGGTACTGGCGGAAGGTGGAAGCGTCCTGTTCGAGACCGATGTAGATGTTGAACCACTCGGGGACGCCGGCACCGTGGGTCTGCCACCAGCCGCGCACCTTTGCCTGCCGGGCCAGCGACTTGAGGAACTCGCGCAGTTCGTCGCTCGTGCCGTAGAAGCGACACAGGGCATCGATGTCCGACGGCTGGATGCGCCCGCTGCCCGTTTCCATCCGGTTGACCTTGGAGCCGCACCGACCTGGGCGCAGGTGAGGGTGCTCGTCTCGCGGAGCTTCTTCAGCTCGATCGAGAGACGGCGACGACGTGCCGTCGGTGAACCGGCCATCCCAACCTTCTTCCAAATAGCGGGCGTTCAGTCTTGCGCCAAGGGATGTGCTTGCCAATCACACGGAAGTGGGAATCCCGCCGTGCACATTGCACGACGGGATGCGTTCCCAGCACTCTTGTCACCAACACAACTCAGCGTGAGCATCCGTGACGCTGTGCCGCTGATGCGGTGTCCACCGCGACGAGAGGGGTCCACGTGAGCCAGGGAGCATGTATGTCGCGCAAGCCGTGGGAGCTCGCCTTCACAGCCGAACCCGTGGAGGTGGCTGGCCTACGACGGATCTTGCGGCTGCAACTGGGGATGTGGGGGCTGCACGACGTCGTCGACGAAGCCCAACTGTGCGTGAGTGAGTTGGTGGCCAACGTGATCACCCACGTCGGCACCGGTACCCCCGCGACCCTGGCTGTCTCCATGAAAGGCACGCACTTGCGCATCGAGGTGCATGACCCCGATACCCGCGCGCTGCCCGTTCTCCGCGATGCGAGCACAGACGCCGAGGAGGGGCGGGGCATGGCACTGGTAGAGGCCGTTGCCGATCGCTGGGGTGTGCTACTGGGCCCGGATCGAAAGGTCACCTGGTGCGAGTTGGCCACCAAGCTGACCGTGCCCGGCGGTCACGTCAGAACTCCCGGTGTGGCGCGGGCCGAGGCCCTCCTTGATTCCTACGCCGCACCGCAGGCACCACTCGGAGCAGGAACGCGCAGGATGACGTCGGCCGTGGCGGAGGACACGGCGATCGCGGCGATCGCCGACTTTCTCCACTGGTTCCGAGCTCACGGCCGAGACGCGGACGACATGCTCGATCGGGCGCAGATGCGCTTCGAGGCGGAGCATGGTGCTCTGCGTCAAGCGACCTGATGCATCACGCGGGGACCGGGATGGTCGTCTTGATGCCCTGTCTTCGTTGGGGGAGGCCTGCTACTGCGTTAGTCGTGCGGTCTACGACACTCAGTGTGCTGAGGCGTTGAACGCGCGCACCTGGCCACTCAGCTCCAGCAGCCCTTCGACGCGGAAGGTCGGCAGTTCCCTGGCCTCCGTGCTGCCCCACTGAATGGTGGCCCATGGCCCACGATGCACGAGTGCTGTGTGCATGCCCGCCTGCATGGCCGGCGTGATGTCGTTGTCGCACCGATCACCGACGTACAGAATCTCGCCGACCTCGAAGGGCACGGCCTCGGCTACCCGCTTGAAGAACTCGGGGTCGGGCTTGCTGGCGCCCCAGTCGTCGGACGTACCGATCAGGTCGACGTCGTCGGAGAACAGCTCCCGCAGGATCCCTCCGGCCCGTACGGTCTGGTTCCCGGCGATGCCGAGCCACAGTCCGTCGGCTCGGAGCTGCTGAAGCGCCGGCCGGACGTCCTCGTACAGATCCTCTTCCCCAAAGCTCTCCGGCTGCCCGGCAGCCGCCCGCTTCTCCCGCTCCTCGTAGAGATCGAACCCGGGCCGGAACGCTTGGAACGTCTCCCGGTAGTCCCGGCCCTGGGCGATCACGCCCCCGAACATCGCATGGAACGTGTGCCGCGGTACGCCCAGCCAGTCGGCCCAAGTGCCGTACTCCCGGGTCTCGTCCACGAGGCACTCACCTACGTCGAAGACCACTGCGCGAATCATAGGGAAAGACTATCCAAGCGTTGCCCTAGCCGAACGAGTCAGGATCGCTGGGAAGTGGATATCTCAGAGCTCGAAGGTATGGCGAAGTAGGGTTCGGGCCATTCGACGGAACCGTCTACGTCGGCTTGAGCCACGTGCTGCAGGAGCAGCGACGTGGGATTCCGAATATCGCGGTCGTCGTCACCGACTAGGAGGGGCGCCGTCGTGGGGATCGATGGGTACTCGACGCCCAGCAGCTTGCATATGTGCTCGAAATCCTCGTTCTTGTTTCCGTCGCCGAGGTTTCCGTTGAGGTAGTCGCGGAGGCGTGAGCAGATATCGAGCATCGCATGTCCGCTATCAGTCACGCTGTACTGGCCCCCTTGCGGGCTGTCGCTCGATAGGAACCCTATGATGAAGAGTCGTTCCGTTTCGAACTGGAGCGCGTTCAGATTGACGTCCAGAGCTTTAGCTGTGTGTCGATCGTTGCGATAGCCCTGCTTCTTGACGTGCGACAGGATCCTGAGGGGGAGGCCGGGGCGCTTTGATGACGCGAAGCGGGTCACATCCGCGGAGGTAATGCCTCCTAGGGCTACTTGGAGGAGGAGGTCCTTCGTGATCTCCTCTTTCAAGAGGTTGTGGACGGTCGTGCGGGAACCTTCGTCGTCCGCGTCGAAGTCGGCCGGCACCCAGAAGACACGCAAGCGAGACAGGCTCTCGGGCATGGTGCGCAGATAGTCCTGTGTTACCTCGGCGAGGCGCGCACGGCTACGGCTCTGGTGTCGAGCGATGTATACCGCCGCTGCGATGTCCTGCTCATGGAGGAGCGTTCTGAGGTCCTTGTCGATGCCGTCCCCGTCGTGCTTCCAGAGAGTTTGCCCCGCAACTACTTTTGACCAGTCCTTCTTCAGGTCGCAGGAGAAGTCAAAGCGCTTACGTTGGCCTTCTGTATAGCCAAACAGTGTTGAGTTCGAGGCGCTGTCCATGATCTGGAGAGCTGTGTCTGAGAGGAAAATGTGCTCCGGTGACTCTGCCATGATTGCTCCAAAGAGGTTTGCAGGGTGCTGTTACTTGGTCGCGCATCTCGTGTAGCCATCGACATCGGCGTAGACGAGATCGATGCCCTCTACGTGAAGCAGATTCAGCAAGTCATCCTGCGGCTTTTCCGGAAGCAGTACGGTCAGATTGGGGTTGTGTGGCTTGACGTGCCGTGCAAAGTCTTTCAGTTGACCTATGGCTATGTGTACCTCGTCGCGACTACTGGCACCCCTAATTGCATACAGTTCATGCGTCGTGGCGTCGTATAGGTCGGTCTTGAGGGTCCTGGTCGTACCGGAGATCTTTATTTGATACGCGAAGACTTCGTGCTCACGCCTTGTGAGCTCCTCGAAGTACTGCTCTCGCAATGCTGATTGGCGCAGGTCGGCTATCAGGCTTGGTTGTGCAGCCCGCCTGCTTTCTGACGCCCGCCTCTTCTTCGGCTCCACCATCTTGCCGGTGACTACAGTGGCGGAAACCCTGTGAGTGTCGGTTTCCTTCGCGCGACTGATGACATCCTGAGTGAGGCGCTCAGAGTCGCCCTTAGGGCGGAGGCGGAACACGATGATGCGGCGGCGCTCGCCGTTCTCGTCATGCGCTTCACGCACTGTGTAGGGCAGCTCTGCATCGAGCTCGAATTCGCCTACGTACCGTTGCTGCTTAGCGGAAGATCTTGGATCCGGGACCTTGCCTGCTGCCATGAAGACGCGCAGCGACTTTCCCCTGTCTGCGTGGCACAAGACGGCTGCGTTGCGAGAGCCGTTCAGTCCCAGAAACGTTTGCTCTCCGCGGGTGCCCTGGCCGGTGTACTCGAACACCGGCCCCCGTTCGTCCTCTTCCTCTAGCCAGCCGTCCTCGTAGCCGTACTTCTTGCCACTGTCGTGGTCTACGTAGATGAGGATGTTTGAGGTCGTATCGGAGGGGATGATCCCTCCCTGCGTCCCTCCGCCGAACAGCTCCTTCATCGCTGCGCGTGTGGTCATCAGCCCGGGCTTGATCGAAGCTAAGTCCATGCTCTGACGTTAGCTGATCACTCTGACATCGAACGTGGTCAACTAGCTTGCGTTGATGGCTGCGTACGACCAGACGTCAGCTGGCAGGCCATGCTCCATGCGCCAGGTGATCGCCATCGGTTTGCTGCCGGTGTGGCCGTCGTAGGTGGCAGGCCCGAGGAGCATCCACGGCTGAGACTTACCGATGTCCGTGTTCTTGTAGCGACGCATGAAGAGCAGGACGTGGCTGCCCCGCTCGGCATGGTGCTGGTAGCGCTGCCCCGTCGGGGAACTTTCGGCCGTGGAGTTCTGTGACTCCCAGTGGAACAGCGTCGGGCTCAGAGCGTAGTCCTTGTAGCGGACAGTGGGGGAGAAGTCTTTCTCGTTCTTCTCCAGGGTGATCAGAAGGGCGTCCGTCTGGAGATCCTCGACCCATTGGACGCCCTGAGCGAAGGACCTGGGCATCTGGCCGCCGAAGCGTGCTACGCCGAGGGCGGCGAGGATCTCAGAGCGGTTGTAGGAGGAGTGGACCTTCAGCGGGACCTGGCTGTGGCTGCCCGACAAGGGGATCGGGAAGTGGTCCGCCTGCTCGATGACGTAGGCCAGGACCTGGCGGAGCTCGTCGCGCAGGGCTGGTTGGTCGCGGAGTGCGTCTAGGCCCTGCTGGAAGCTGGTGAAACCACCAGCGTTGTCCCACAAGTTGAAGAAGAGCATGCGGGCATAGGCCTGGTCCGTGGGGTCCAGCTCGTCGTATGGCGCGGCTTCGTCGGCGAGGAGACGGAGGTACGCGTTGGCCCGGTCAGGGTCATCGACGTGCAGGAAAGCGTGGACGCGTTTGAGGAGCGCCGGTTCGCCATCGGGAGCAGCAGCTTTGAGTACGCCGGCTCGGCGCAGGATCGTCGTCCAGGAGTTGTCGCTCTTGTACAGCTCCTTGATCTCCCTGCGACTCTCCCGCAGGTAGTCCGCTAGCTGTGGCGTCTCATAGGCCTTGACTTCGTTGACCAAGGTCTTGACGGTGGCGCTCAGTTGCGTGCGGATGTTGTCCAGGACCAGGTTCTTGGCCTTGCCCTCCAGGATGATCTGGCACCCCGACGGAAGGAGCGGGAAGTCGTGCTCGATGTGATCGAGGAGCCGGTTCCTGGAGAGGTTCGTCAGAGCTCGAAACTGCTCCTCGAAGCGGAACTCTGCCCGGTGCTGCCCGATGAAATCGAGGACAGTGAGTACGGGCTTCATCTCGGTGCGCCGTAGCCCACGGCCTAGCTGCTGGAGGAAGACCGTGGCGCTGTTGGTGGGGCGCAGGAGCAGAAGGGTGTCGACATCCGGGATGTCGAGGCCCTCGTTGAAGAGATCCACGGAGAAGATGACTTGCAGCTTCCCCTCTCGTAGATCAGCGAGAGCTTGAGCGCGTGCTGCGGCAGGTGAGTCGCTGGTGAGCGCGGTTGCTTGAAAGCCTGCCCTTCGGAAGAAGTCCGCCATGAAGTGGGCGTGCTTCTTGTCCACGCAGAAGCCCAGTGCACGCATGGCTCCAGGCTGAGAGACCTTGTCTCGGATCTGCTTGACGACGATACGAGCACGTGCCTCATTGCCCGTGAAGAGATTGCCGAGATCCTGGTCCGCGTACGCGCCCCGCTGCCAAGTGAGGTTCGTCAGGTCTGTGCCATCGGGGATGCCGAAGTAGTGGAAGGGGCATAGAAGGTCGTTCTCCAGAGCCTCCCAGAGTCGCATCTCGGCTGCGATGCGGCCCTCGAAGAACTCGTCCTGCACATTGAGCCCGTCCATCCGCTCAGGGGTAGCGGTCAGGCCGAGAAGCTCCTTGGGCTTGAAGTGGTCGAGGACACGACGGTAGGTGGTGGCCGTGGCGTGGTGGAACTCATCGATCACGATGATGTCGAAGTGGTCGGGAGCCAGTTCTTCAAGCCGTTGGACGTTCAATGACTGGACGCTGGCAAACACGTGGTCCCATGCTTGCGGGTCCTCGCCGCCATAGAGCAACTCGCCGAATGAGGCATCGTCCAACACCTCGCGGTACGTCCGCAGAGACTGCTTGAGAATCTCCTTGCGATGTGCGACGAACAGCAGCTTTGGCCGACGGTTCTCGAAGCCTTTGGCCAGGCTCCGGTAGTCCACGGCCGCCATGACGGTCTTGCCGGTGCCGGTTGCGGCGACCAAGAGGTTGCGATTGCGCCCTCGGAGTTCGCGCTCTACCCGGAGGCGCTCCAGCATGTCCTGTTGGTAGGGGAAGGGGCGTACCTCCAGCCCCGACAGGTTGATCTTCAGGTCAGTGGTGGAGGTGCTGCCGCTGGCCTGAGCCAGAGCATGGTCGAGGCGCTCGGTGTGCTGATCGGGGTCGTATGTCTCGAACGCGGAGTCGTTCCAATATGCGTCGAAGGTCGCCTCGAACTTGTTCAGCACTGCCGGTGTAGCGATGGAGGACAGCCGCACGTTCCACTCCAAGCCATCGAGGAGTGCCGCCTTCGAGAGGTTGGAGCTGCCGACGTACGCCGTGTCGAAGCCTGTGTGGCGCCTGAAGAGCCAGGCTTTGGCATGGAGGCGCGTGGATCGGATCTCGTAGTTGACCTTGACCGTAGCGCCGAAGTCGCGCACGAGGCGGTCGAGTGCGTGGCGGTCGGTGGCGCCGATGTAGGTGGTCGTAATGACACGGATCGGTACACCTCGCTCCTTCGCGGCGCGCAGGGAATCCTCTAGGACGCGAATGCCGTACCACTTCACGAACGCGCAGAGCAGGTCGATGCGGTCCGCCGTAGCGAGCTCTGCCCTGAGTTCGGAGCCGAGACTGAGGTCATCCGGAGAGTTGGTGATGAGCGACGTCTCGGACAACGGGGTGAGGGGGCGGAGGGCGTAGACGCCTGGAGCCTCCTGCTCAGCGAGAGCAAGGAGCTGTCGAGGGCCTTCGGCGATAGTGCTCGTGCTTATGGCTTTGGCTCCGCCCCGGTCGGCGGCACTCGTGGCCAGGGAATCGAGGATGCGGTTCGCGACAGCCACACGGTCTTCGGGCGGAAGCTCGCTCAACCTCTGACTGACAGCTTCACCGATGTGGCGGGCCAGCACATGGGGCGCGGACTCTGGCGTGACCTCGGCGTCGATTGCCTTCCACCCCGCGGCCGTGAATTGCTCCAGCTCGTCATGCAAACCATGGGTGATCAGCTTCTCGTAGACACCCGCGATCGGCTTGGACAGGCCCCCATGTTCTGCCACGACTTGCTCCCCTGATCCCTCGTGGTTCTCGTACACGATCACGCGTGACGATGTGGATCTGTTCTAACAGCAATCACTGACATGCGCGGGGCTGTACCGAAAGGTGGGCTACCGCTGCGGTGGGGCCGCCCGCTTCCTGGCCAGTGTCGTGCTTCCACGGCCCGCCTCAAGGGCGCTTCACTCCGCTGCGCTGCGTTCCGCGTCGGCTGGCGCCGATGGCCCTGCGGGCCACCCTTGACCCGGGCCGTTCCAGCACGGGAGAGAAGCGAGCGGGCGGCCCGGGAGGGCCGGGGCCATCGGTTCGTAGGCCCGCGGGGCGTTGTCCAGGCCCTCGGGGTGCCGGGCGCATCAGCGGTTCAGGGCACGCCGGGTTGGCTTAGCGGCGTTCGGCTGGTGGTCGAGGTGCCAGGAGGGAGAGGGCAGTGCGCCGGTCGGCCGCGTTGCGAGGCCGACCGTGCGCGTTAGCAGGGCTTTGTCGTGGCGAGGGCGGCGGCGATGCGGGCCCTGGTCTCTGCGTGTGGTTGCGCGCGGCCTGTGATCCAGGCTGAGACGGTGGCGCGGGTCGTGCC
This sequence comes from Streptomyces sp. CRCS-T-1, assembly GCF_024442335.1. Lineage (NCBI taxonomy): Bacteria > Bacillati > Actinomycetota > Actinomycetes > Kitasatosporales > Streptomycetaceae > Streptomyces > Streptomyces sp. CRCS-T-1. The sequence continues at coordinate 5,228,329 of NZ_CP101651.1, forward strand.
GAGCTGGTCAGCCAAGTCCGCCTGCGACATGCCCGCTCGACGCAGTTGGCGTCCCAGCCATGGGCCGAAGGCCTCGCTGTATTCGGTGGGAGGCGTTGGGGGGTTCATCCTCTAGGACTCGGTTATGCGTCCGAGCCGTGGCACACCCCGTAGGACCGGCCCGACCCGCACCAGCAAGACGCCCCCTGCTGCGGCGGCCAAGCCACAGCCCGCCCCCGCGCCGCCAGTGTCGTCGCGTACTGCGGGAGCAGTGTCGCGTCGTCCGGGGAGGAGAGTTCCGATGCTGCGAAGGCCTCGTAGGAGGGGACCGTGCCGGTGACGATGCCGAGGTTGGGGGTGCCGGAGGAGGCGAGTTCTCGGAGGGCGGACTCTATGGTCGCGAGGTGGGTCTCGTGGGTCGGGTACTCGGAGGAGAGGGAGGGGTACGCATCGAGGAGTTCGGTGAGTTCCGGGGCCGGCCAGTGGAGGATGGCGACGGGGAAGGGGCGGGAGAGGGCCTCTCTGTAGGCGCCGAGCTCCGCTCGGAGGCGGAGGATCTCGGCCTCCAGTTCCGCCGGGTTCTCCGAACCCAGGGACCAGACGCGCTTGGGGTCGTGGAGTTCGTCGAGGGTGATGGGGAGGGAGTGGACCGTGTCCGCCAGGGCGTCCCATTCGTCGTGGGACTCGCCCAGCATGCGCCGTACGCGGTGGCGGCCGAAGAGGAGGGGGTGGGTGGCGTAGGGGGGCTCCGCCACGTCCGTCAGGAGTCGGTGCACGGCCTCCGTGAACGTCTCGTGGGCCGCTTCCAGTTCGTCGTGGGATTCGAGGGCCTCGGCCACGATGACCCAGGGGGCCGGGTCCTGGGGGGACGCCGAGCGGACGCCCTCGATGATCGCCCTGGCCTCGGCCTCGTGGCCGTACTCCCAGAGGTTCGAGGCCTTGAGCGCCCGGACCAGGTGGGGGTTGTCCAGGTCGGCCGCGGAGGACAGCAGACGGTCGTAGAGCGCGGACGCGTCGGGGCGGTCGCCGGAGAGTTCCAGGTGGGCCGCGGCCCGTAGGAGCAGGGCCTCGGCGTCCTCGGGATACAGGCCGGCGGTCCGCTCCAGGCGTGCCGCTTCGGCGGTGTGGTCGACGTTTTCGGCAGGCGTGTCGGGGCGCATGGGGGACACCGTACTGCCGGGAGGTGACGAGCGTGAGAGATGTGCAGGCCAGACACCTGTACTCGCGGATTCCCCGCGCTCGTCACCCGGGCTTTACGGATCGCCCCGAACCGCCGCCGTACCGTCCGCCGCCGATCTACAGCGTCACGCCGTCCACTTGGAGCGTTTGTACTGATTTCGCAGCGAAGGGGACGCTGAGTGATTTTCCGGTCAGGCGGGTGTCCGAGTGCGGGGTGTAGAGGTCGCCGCCGCCCGTCGTCACCGTGTTCCAGCGGGGGACGACGCCGTTCGAGCCGCCCGTCACCGTCGTGAAGCGGGAGAGGTCGAAGGTGAGGGTCTGGGCGGAGGTGGAGGTGTTGACCGCTACCAGGACCAGGCGGCGGGACGTGGCGTCGTAGGCCGCTACCGCGTAGCTCACGCCCGTGTCCAGGATCGTCATGCCGGGGCGGATGTGGCGGCTGAACTGGGCCAGTACGTAGTGCTTGGTCTGGACGGTGGTCGGCTGGAGGGTGTTCGCGTCGTAGGCGATCATCGCCCAGCCCGTCGACGGGTCCATGACCTGCCAGTAGCACCACGCCGTGGGGTGCAGCCAGCGGAAGTCGTAGCAGAGGTTCGAGGCCAGGGTGAGGCCCGTGCCGTCGCTGTCGCCCGTCTCGGAGTTCCACAGCTTCTTGCGGGACGTCGTCACCACGTCCGTGTAGAGGAGGTCGCGGCGGCCTCCCGAGCCCTGGTAGCCGTGCACGTTGACCTGGGAGACCAGGGCTTTGGTGGAAGAGTTGAAGGACGCCCACGTCGAGCGGGCCGTGTCGTAGTTCGTTTCGTCCGAGGCTGAGATGCGGGTGGCTGTGAGGCCGCGTTTGTCCAGCTCGCTGCGCATGTAGGGGAGTACGGCAGCCTGGACCGCGGGGTCCATGTGGCAGCCCTCCTGGGTGCCGGTCGCGGTCCACCAGGTGGAGGCCGGCTCGTTGAAGGGGTCGACCGTCGCGAAGTTCACGCCCCAGTTGTTCTTCGCGTACAGGGCCGTCGCCGCCAAGTGGCTCGCGTGCTGGCGGTAGTTCCAGGTCTGGAGGTTGTTGCCGCCGCCCGCCGCGCCCGAGGGGTTGTGGTTGGAACACATCCACCACATCGGGGAGTTGGCGAAGAGTTCGGTGATCGCGCCGCGCTGTGTCGCCTTCACCAGCATCGCGCGCTGGTTGGCGTCCGCCGACCACTTCCAGGCCGAGGAGGTCGGGTCCTCGTTGTTCCAGTCCTGCCAGAAGCCCTCGATCTGCTTGAAGCCCGGGATGTTCGGCGACTTCGCCATCGTCTCGCCGCCGACGCTGTTCGAGCTGCACGCGCCGAGGTTGTAGCGGGCGATGTTGAGACCCAGGCCGGGCAGGGAGCGGCCGTTGTACGTCACCGACTTGGTGGTGAAGAAGAGGTCCGCGAAGTCGTCCCGGGCGCCGAAGACGTTGGCCCACCAGGCGAGGGAGGTTCCCCAGCCCTCCCAGGTGCCGTAGGTGGTCGAGGGGGTGACGGCGATGGTGGCGTCCGCGTGCGCGGTGCCGGTCGCCAGGGCGCTGCCGAGGAACGTACCGCCTGCTGCGGACAGCAGGGTTCTGCGTCGTATCACGGCTCCTCCGTAGGGGAATTCAGGGGAATTCAGGGGAATGCAGGGGAGTTCAGGGGAGTACAGGGGGCTTTCGGGAGAATGCGGGGCGGGCGCCGGCCCTCCGGTCCGGCGTCGCGGGCCGGCCCGTCGACGGTGGCGTCGAGTCGAGGGCATCGAGAAGCATCGGGTGTGACGGATGGGTTGTCGAGAGTTGCGACGAACCTTTCTCAAACCCGTGTACGAAGTCTCGGACGCTCGCCCGCGGCCGCTTGTCGGAGTGATCCTGTATAACGAACAGCAGGACATACACATGTACGAGAGGAGGAGCCGTCGATGATCCGCGGTCGGGTGAATCCGCGTCCCGCTCTCGTACTGCTCCTCCTGGTCCTGGAGTTGGCGCTGCTGGACACCGGCAGCCTCACCGCCACCGTCGCGCTCGCGGCGACCGCCGCGGCCTCGGCCGCGCTCGCGGTCTGCGCCGTCATCGCCGCGCGCTGTGCGCCCGCCGTGCCACGCACCCGGGTACGTACGGCCATCCGCGACCGTGATCTGCGTACGGCCTTCCTGCCGCAACGCGACCCGGACGCCAAGGGACGCCCCCGGCCCCGGGCACCCGGACACGCCCTCCGGGCGACCTTCGCGTAGGGGCACATCACACCGCTGACCCCGCGTGGGTCGTCATGCCGCCATGACCAACTCCCGGCACGACGAGACCCCCGGAGGGCTCACGCATGTCCGTCTTCGCCAACCTGGTCGAGCACCTCGCCGACCTGCTCCACCCGCTGTTCGGCGCCTCCGCGGCCGCCGCCGCGATCGTCCTGTTCACCGCGCTCGTACGACTGCTCGTCCACCCCCTGTCCCGGGCCGCCGCGCGCGGCCAGAAGGCCCGGACCGCGCTCCAGCCGAAGATCGCCGAGCTGCGGAAGAAGCACGGGAAGAACCCCGAGAAGCTCCAGCGGGCCGTACTGGACCTGCACGCCGAGGAGAAGGTGTCGCCGCTGGCCGGCTGCCTGCCCGGGCTGCTCCAGGTGCCCGCGTTCTTCCTGCTCTACCACCTGTTCTCCAGCGACACGATCGGCGGGCGGGCCAATGAGCTGCTCGGCCATGAGCTGTTCGCGGCGCCGCTGGGGGAGCGGTGGATCGACGCGCTCGGCGGGGGCGGTGCGCTGAGTGGGGCCGGGCTCGTCTACGTCGGGCTGTTCGTGATCGTCGCCGGCGTCGCCGCGTTCAGCTACCACCTGAGCAAGCGGATGATGGCCGCCAACCCGGTCGTCCCGGCCGGGGGCAGTGGTGGGGAGCAGCTGCCCGGGCTGGCGGCGGTGACCAAGGCCATGCCGTTCATGTCCTTCTTCACGCTGGTCACCGTGGCCGTGGTGCCGCTGGCCGCCGCGCTGTACGTGGTGACCAGTACGACGTGGAGTGTCGTCGAGCGGGCCGTGCTGTACCGGTGACCGGGTGACGGTGACGAGGGGGCCGGGTGACCGGTGACGAGGGGGCCGGGGTCCAGTACGTGAACCGGGTATTGCGGAGTGGACTCCCAGCTTGGAGGATCGACCAGTCCTCCGATGGCTGCCCCGCCGCATCCGGGTCCCGCGCATCGGGCGGGCGCCCGCGATCTAGGGAGACGTGATCATGAAGCTGCTGCGAGTCGGTACGGCGGGGGCGGAGCGGCCCGCGCTGCTCGACGCCGAGGGGATCCTGCGGGACCTGTCGGGCGTCGTCGCGGACGTCGACGGCGCGCTGCTCGCCGACGAGGCCGCGCTCGACCGGGTGCGGGCCGCCGCGGACGCCGGTGAGCTGCCCGCGCTGGACGCCGCCGGGCTGCGGTTCGGATCGCCGCTGGGCAGGATCGGCAAGATCGTCTGCATCGGGCTGAACTACCACGACCACGCGCGCGAGACGGGTGCCGAGCCGCCCGCCGAGCCGGTCGTCTTCATGAAGGCGCCGGACACGGTCGTCGGGCCGCACGACACGGTGCTCGTGCCGCGCGGGTCCGTGAAGACCGACTGGGAGGTCGAACTGGCCGTCGTCATCGGGCGTACGGCCAGGTATCTGGAGTCCGCGGAGGAGGGGCTCGCGCATGTCGCCGGGTACGCGGTGGCGCACGACGTGTCCGAGCGGGAGTTCCAGATCGAGCGGGGCGGGACCTGGGACAAGGGGAAGAACTGCGAGACGTTCAACCCGCTCGGGCCGTGGCTGGTGACGGCGGACGAGGTGCCGGATCCGCAGCGGCTGTCCCTGAAGCTGTGGGTCAACGGGGAGTTGAAGCAGGACGGGACGACGGCCGAGCAGATCTTCTCGGTGGGGGAGGTCGTGCGGTATCTCAGTCAGGTCATGACGCTGTACCCGGGCGACGTGATCAATACGGGGACGCCCGCGGGGGTTGCGATGGGGGAGCCTGAGCCGAAGCCGTATCTCAGGGCCGGGGATGTGGTGGAGCTGGAGATCGAGGGGCTGGGGCGGCAGCGGCAGGAGTTCAAGAACGCGTAGCCGCTCCGCTGGGTGAGCCGGGGAACTGCGGCGATCTTTCGGCTGCGGGTCGTCCGTGGTCGGTCGCGCAGTTCCCCGCGCCCCCAAGGAGTCACTTCAGTACTGACGACAGATCGCGCCACGCCTTCCTCGGGAGGGCGTCCCTCGGGGAGTCGGTCACCACCTGGAGGGCCACGTGGTCGGCGCCCGCGTCGAAGTACGTGTCGATCCTGGCGCGGATCGCCGCCTCGTCGCCCCAGGCGAACAGGGCGTCGATGAGGCGGTCGCTGCCGCCGTTCGGCAGGTCGTTCTCGGTGAAGCCGTGGCGGAGGAAGTTGTTGGTGTAGTTCGGCAGCGGGAGGTAGAGGGCGAGGAACTCGCGGGCCAGGGCACGGGCGCGGGTCGGGTCCGTTTCCGGGATCACGCCCAGTTCGGGGGCGAGCAGGGGGCCGTCGCCGAGGAGTTCGCGGGCGTGGGCGGTGTGTTCGGCGGTGACCAGGTAGGGGATCGCGCCGGCCGAACGGTCGCGGGTCAGCTCCAGGCTCTTCGGGCCGAGGGCGGCCAGGACCCGGCCGTCGGCGGGCATCCCGGCGGCGTCCAGGCCGTCCAGGTAGGAGACGAGCGCCGAGTACGGGCGGCGGTACTGCTCCGCCCGCTTGGCGTGGCTGACGCCGAGGCCCAGCAGGAAGCGGCCGGGGTGGGCGGCCTCCAGCTCGGCGAAGCTCGCGGCGGTGGTGTCCGCCTCGTGCTCCCAGATGCTCTGGATGCTGGTGCCGACGGTGAGCCGGGAGGTCGCCTCGATCAGCGGGGCGGCGTTCGCGGCGGAGGTGTTGCCGCCCAGCCAGAGGGCGCCGTAGCCGAGTTCCTCCAGTTCGGCGGCGGTCTCGGCGAGTTCGCCGCGCCGGTCCGGGTCCTCCGAGCGCAGGCCTACGCTCCAGATGCCGTACCGGCCGACGGATTCCTTCAGGGCGGTGGTCATCGGTTGCGATCCCTCCGGGTGGGCGCCGTGTTCGATCATGCCTGAGGCGGGGTCAAGATCATGCCTACGGCGGTGCCAACCAGAGGGACCTGCCACTCATTCCGGCCTGCTACCGGTCCTTGCTCAGGAACTCCTCCAGCGCCTCCACCACGAAGCGGTGGTCCTGGAGCTGCGGCAGCCCGGACACCGTCACCGCGCCGATCACGCCCACGCCCTCGACGGTGATCGGGAAGGAGCCGCCGTGGGCCGCGTAGGTGTCGGGGTCGAGGCGCGAGGACTCCTCGAACGTCGTGCCCTTGGCGCGGAAGCGGGCGCCCACCAGGTAGGAGGCGGAGCCGTAGCGCTCGACGACCCGGCGCTTGCGGGCGATCCAGGCGTCGTTGTCCGGGGTGGAGCCGGGCAGCGCCGCGTGGAAGAGCTGCTGGCCGGCGCGGTGGATGTCGATGGCGAGCGGGGCCTGCCGCTCCCGGGCGAGTTCGACGAGGAGCGAGCCGAGCGCCCAGGCGTCGTCGTGGCTGAACTGCCGGAAGACCAGGCGGCGTTCCTGAGTCTCCAGTTCCTCCAGGCTCGGGGTGAGCTCCGGGTGGAACTTGGGGCCGAGTTCCTGGTGGTGCGAAGGGTTGTGCGAGCTCTTGTGCGTCACAGGGTCACCGTCACCTTCTCGCGGGCCGAACGACGAGCGGCCTCCAGTACGTCCAGGGCGGCGGCCGCCTCCAGCGCGGTCACCGGGTTGGGGCCGCCCTCCAGCAGGGCCTTCGCCACGGCCGCATAGTAGGCGGGGTAGTCGCCGGGGAGGGTGGGTTCGGGGCGGCCGCCGCCCGTCACCGGGGACTCTCCCCCAGAGGGGGGACCCCCAGCGCCCACGCGGCCCCACTGCGACTCGGGCTCGACGCCCCAGTCGGGGCCGGGGCGCAGGCCGTCCCTCAGGGCCGCCTCCTGGGGGTCGAGGCCGTACTTGACGTAGCCGGCGGCGGAGCCCAGGACGCGGAAGCGAGGGCCGAGCTGGGCCGTCGTCGCCGAGACGTAGAGGTGGGAGCGGACGCCGTTGGTGTGCGTGATCGCGATGAACGTGTCGTCGTCCGCCTCGGCGCCCGGGCGGCGGACGTCCGACTCCGCGTACACGGAGGCGGCCGGGCCGAAGAGGGCCAGGGCCTGGTCGACGACATGGCTGCCGAGGTCGTAGAGCAGACCTCCGATCTCTGCGGGGTCGCCGGACTCGCGCCAGCCGCCCTTCAGTTGCGGGCGCCAGCGCTCGAAGCGGGACTCGAAGCGCAGGACGTCGCCCAGCTCGCCCTCGCTGAGCAGCTTGCGCAGGGTGAGGAAGTCGTTGTCCCAGCGGCGGTTCTGGAAGACGGAGAGGAGCAGGCCGCGCTCCTCGGCGAGGGCGGCCAGCTCACGGGCCTCGGCCGCGGTGCCGGCGACGGGCTTGTCGACCACGACCGGCAGACCGGCCTTGAGGGTGGTGGCGGCGAGCGGCACATGCGTCTTGTTCGGGGACGCGATGACGATCAGGTCCAGCTCGGCGGCCCGGCCGAACAGCTCGTCGGGGGTGGCGGCGAGGCGTACGTCCGGGAACTCGGCACGGGCCTGCTGCTGCCGTTCGGGGTTCGAGGTGACCACCGTGTCGAGGGCGAGGCCCTCGGTGGCGGCGATCAGCGGGGCGTGGAAGACGGAGCCGGCGAGGCCGTAGCCGACGAGGCCGACGCGGAGGGGTGTGCCAGTCATGGCCCCACTTTCGCAACGCTGTTGCCAAAGTGCAAGCGGCGGGGACAATGGGGGGTGTGAACAGGGCGGACGACCGGACGGGCGGGGTGGGCGGCATGCACGGCACCGGAGGCGGGGTGAACCTGCTCGCGTTGCGCAGCCACAACGCGGCGCTGGTCCTCGACCTGCTGCGGACGGCCGGAGCCGACGGCATCAGCCGGCTCGAACTCGCCGAGCGCACCGGGCTCACCCCGCAGGCGGTCAGCAAGATCACGGCCCGGCTGCGGGAGGACGGCCTCGCGGCGGAAGCCGGACGACGGGCCTCCACGGGCGGCAAGCCGCGGACCGTGCTGCGGCTCGTGCCCGAGGCGGGGCACGCGGTCGGGGTCCATCTGGACCGCGACGAGGTGCGGGTCGTACTGGTGGATCTTCGGGGGACCGTGGTGGGGGAGCGGCGGGCCCCGCTGGACCTCGGGGCCGGGGCGTCGGCCGTGCTGACGGCGGTGACGGGGGCGGTGCGGGAGACGGTGGCCGGGGTGCTGCCTGCTGGGCCGTTTGCCGGGCCTGGGGTGGGTGAGGTTCGGTCGGCGGGGGCGGGGGCTGCTCAGGCGTCGGGCTCCATGCCGCTTGCCGGGCCCGGCTCCCCGCTCGGGGCGGGGGGCGTACGGGAGGCGGTTGGTGAGGCCCGGTCGTCTGGGTCGCGGTCTGCCCGGGACGCGGCGGCTCACGCGTCGGGCTCCATGCCGCTCACCCGGCCCGGCTCCCCGCTCGGGGCCGAGGGCGTACGGGACGCGGCGGTTCACGGGCTGGACTCCGTGCCGCTCGCTGGGCCAGGGCCCGGGCCCGGGTCCTTGATCGGGGTCGGTGTCGCGTTGCCCGGGCCGCTCGACCACGCCCGCGGGGTGCTGCACCGGGTGACCGGATTCCCCGAGTGGGACGGCTTTCCGCTGCGGGAGGCGTTGGCGGAGCGGCTCGGGGTGCCGGTGGTGGTCGACAAGGACACCAACGCGGCGGCGCTGGGCCTGGCCGCCGGGGGTGAGGGCGGCTCCTTCGCCTATCTGCACCTCGGTACGGGCCTCGGGGCCGGTCTGGTGATCGGCGGAAGTGTGCACCGGGGGGCCAGGACCGGGGCCGGGGAGTTCGGCCACCAGGTGATCCAGCTCGACGGCCCGCCCTGCACCTGCGGCGACCGCGGCTGCGTCGAGGCGCTGTGCCTCGGTGCGGTGGCGCGCGGCGACACGGCGGAAGCGGCCCGGGTCCTCGGCGCCGGTGCGGCGAACCTGGTGGGCCTGCTCGACATCGACGTCGTCCTCTTGGGCGGCCGCACGGTGGCCACGGCACCGGAGGCGTTCGTACGGGGCGTCGGGACGGTGCTGGAGGCCTGGGCCCGGCGGACGGGCCAGGAGGCCGTGCCGGTGCGCGTCGCCGCCGGGGGCGGAGGAGTCGTGGCGGTGGGGGCGGCCCAGATGGTGCTGGGGCCGGTGTTCGGGCGTGGGGGTGGGTGAGTCGGTGTCGGCGGGGTCGGGTAAGGCCGGGCCGCGAGCGGCGCTGCTGCCGGCCCGGTGCCGAGGCGGTGGCTGACGGGGATGTGCGAGGCGCCTGAACGGCACCCTCCGGCTCCGGACGAGGATGGGTGAGGCCGGGTGAGGCGGCCTTGGTCGGGTCGAGGCCCGGAAGCGACGTGAGGGCGGGTCGGTCAGTGCCGGGGTTCGGCGGCTGACCGGCGTCGGCCGGATCCGGGTGAGGCCGCCTCCGCGGGGAAGATCCGGGCCAGGTGGTAGTCCAGCACCGTCCGCACATCCGCGAGGGAACGGCGTTCGTGCAGGACGTCCAGGCCCAGCCCGACGGCCCCCGACACCAGCAGGTCGGCCTCGTACGTCCGGTCGATGCCCGGTGTCGTGAGCCCCGCTGCCTCGCCCACCCCGATGATGTCGGCGACGAGCCGTTCCAGCGGCTGCTCGGCGGCCAGGAACACCGTCGCGAGTTCGGGATCCGTCAGGCTCCGTGCGTAGTACGCCGTGAACACCCGCAGCGCGAAGGCGCGTTGCTCGTCCAGCGGCAGGAACTCGTCCAGTACGGCCCGCAGCAGCGCGCGCGGCTCCGTCATGTCGTAGCGGATACGCCCCTGGGCCAGCCGCTCGTTCTCCTCGTGCAGCAGCCGCAGCGCGTCGACCAGCAGGGCCTGCTTGGAGTCGAAGTGGTACTGCACGACCCGCAGCGACACCCTCGCCTCCGCCGCGATCCCGCGCATGCTCGCCGCGTCCAGCCCCTGCCCGGCCGCGATACGCCACACCGCCTCGGCGATCCGGCGCCGCTGCCGCGCCCGGACCTCCGTGGGCCGGGACACGGGCGGCGTGCCCGGCTCGGGCAGCGGCTGCCTGCGTCGGCGGTAGGCCCGTGCCTGGCAGCTCCGGGAGCAGTAGACCGGCGGGCGGCCCCGGCTCGGACGGGCCATGGGCCCGCCGCACACCGCGCACGCCCGTCGTTTTTCGTCACGCACCCCTCCACGATAGCGCGCCGAGAAAGTGTGAGGTAAAGGAAGAGTCCTGGGCTGGAGACGGTCAATTCACCTTCAACCGTTGATACGTTCGTAACGTCTTGTCGCCCCCCGTGAAAGGAAAGGCCATGAAGTACGACGTCCTTCAGGTTCTCGGCATGGTGCTGCTGGTGGTGTGCGCCCAGGCGCTCGTCCGGCTCCTCGTCGACGAGGGCGAGCGGGGGCCGCTGGACGGGCTCCCCGGTGGATTCCTGCCGCTGCTGCTCGCCTACGCGGTTCTCACCGCCACCGGTGTCCTCCTGACCGGCTGGGCCCACTCGCGCGCGAAGGCCCTGGGGCGCCGCTAGGGCAGAGGCGGCGACCTGGGGGCGACTGTCCGCCGACCGGGCGGATTCGCGCCGCCGTCCGGGGGGCTTTCCGGGCCGTGTCGCTCGCCATCGCCCGGTTTCGGCAATGTCACATCTCCATGCGACTCTGCACGCCCGCTCACCTCTGCCTGGCGGCGGCAGCCGCCGTCCTGCTCCCCGGTGCCCAGCCGGCGTACGCGGACGATCCGGCGCCCGCCTGTGCCGCGCCCGACGACCACACCTTCCCGCTCACCACCCGGGTCCACGGCGGGCCGGACTCGTACGTGGCCGGGGGCGGGTACGGGACCTGGTATCTCGACCTGACCAACACGACCGACCGGACCTGCACCGGGATCCACCCCGTCGTCGTGCTCGTGGACGACAAACGGGCCCTGGAGCCGTCGCAGCCCCGGCTGGAGTTCTTCGAGGGGACGCGGTCCCACAGCGTGCGGTTCGAGAAGACCGGTGAGGACGAGCTCGTCGGGGCGCTGGCCGACGACGAGGACCGGTTCGCCGGGTTCACCGTCGGGCCGGGGAAGACCGTCACCGTGACGGTGCGGCTCGCGGTCACCTCGGACGCCGTGGCCAACGACGTCACGGCCAACGCCGCCGTCGTGCAGCGGCACGACGACGACGGCGACTGGGTCGGGCAGTCCAACGACTACCGGTTCGGCATCGACGGCGATGCCCAGATCGACGGCGGCGACGGGGAGATCGACGGCGGCGACCCGGAGGCCGACGACGGCACCGACTCCCAGCCGGAGACCGAGCCGCGGCCGGACTCCTCCGTCCCGCCCCGCGAGGACCGCTTCCCGTTCGCCGAGGAACTCGCCCGCACCGGAATCGGCGTCCGCGTCGCCGCGGCCGCCGCGGCGCTGATGCTCGCCGGGGGCGGGATGCTGCTCCTCGCGCGCCGCCGCCGCTGAGGCGACCACCGTCCCGCCCCTCGGGACGCCGTGACCGGCCCGTTCCGCATGATCCCGCCACTGTTTAGGCTGGGGGCTGCCTGGCGGATTCCCGCCTGCCGCGCGGCGCCCGGCACGCACGCTCGCCGCGTTGCCGAACCGCCCACGTGGCTCCGCCACGAGGGCGCTCCGGCGCCTTGCGATCGCACGCACCGGACGCCGCGCGGCCCGCCCTCCGGGCGGACGACGGGAATCCGCCAGGCAGCCCCCACGCACGCTGGACCGGACGCGTACGGCAGGAGATCCCGCACATGGCAGACCGCAAGCCCATCGAGTCGTGGCTCACCGACATGGACGGTGTGCTCATCCACGAGGGCGTGCCGATCCCCGGCGCCGACGCCTTCCTGAAGAAGCTGCGTGAGTCCGGGAAGCCCTTCCTAGTCCTCACCAACAACTCGATGTACACCCCGCGCGACCTGCACGCCCGGCTGCGCCGCATGGGCCTGGACGTGCCGATCGAGAGCATCTGGACCTCGGCCCTGGCCACCGCCCAGTTCCTGGACGACCAGCGGCCGGGCGGATCGGCGTACGTCATCGGCGAGGCGGGGCTCACCACCGCGCTGCACGACATCGGCTACATCCTGACCGACCACGAGCCGGACTACGTCGTCCTCGGCGAGACCCGCACGTACTCCTTCGAGGCCATGACCAAGGCCGTGCGGCTGATCCTCGGCGGCGCCCGCTTCATCTGCACCAACCCCGACGAGACCGGCCCCTCCACCGAGGGCCCGCTGCCCGCGACCGGCGCGGTGGCGGCGCTGATCACCCAGGCGACCGGCAAGAAGCCGTACTTCGCGGGCAAGCCGAACCCCCTGATGATGCGGACCGGGCTGAACGCCATCGGGGCGCACTCCGAGTCCAGCGCGATGATCGGCGACCGCATGGACACCGATGTGCTGGCCGGCATGGAGGCCGGGATGCAGACGTTCCTGGTGCTCACCGGCCTGACCCGGCCCGACCAGGTCGAGGACTTCCCGTACCGGCCCTCGCAGGTCCTGGACTCGATCGCGGACCTCGTCGACCGGGTCTAGCCGGTCCGGCCCACAAAGGGCGGCCGGCCCACAAGCGCGGCGCGCCCAAACCCGTCGCCACCCGTTCGGAGCAGTCGCCGCGTCCCGGAGGATGCGGCGACCCTTCGTGCGGGGGAGGCTCCAGGCATCTGGAGGTTCACGATGGGTTCCCTGAGGTCCACTCTCTGTACGAGCGTGCTGGTCGCGGCCGCCTTCACCCCGGCGGCGTTCGCGGCGGACGCGGGAGGCGTCTCGGTGACCCCGGCGACCCCCGCACCCGGCAGCGACGTCGCGCTCCGGGTGACCGGCTGCGCCGCGCGGACGGCCGTCGCCGCCTCGGCGGCGTTCGTCGCGAACGCCCCGCTCACCGTCACCGGCGGTGAACTCATCGGCGAGAGCCGCGTCCCCTCCACGCTCAAGGCGGGGACGTACACCGTGAAGATCACCTGCGGGGGCGCCGAACGGACCCGCACGTTCACCGTCCGGGAGAGGGAAAGTGTGGGCCCGCCCGCGTCCAGGGGCGAGACCGGGGGCGCGACCGGAGCCGCCGGGCAGCCACCCGCCCCGGGGACGGGCGGACGGCAGCCCCTGCCCGAGGGCGGCGGCCCATCGCCCGAGCCCGAACCACCCGTGGACGAAGGCCGGTCATCCCACTCCGAACGGCCCAGCGCGCACGCCTCCCCCATCGCCCCCGTCGCAGCCGGCGGTGGCGGCGCCGCCCACCTCGCCGCCGAGGACCGCGGTGCCGGGCCCGGCACCGTGCAGACCGTGACCGGCCTGGTCCTCGCGGGAGTGGCCGCCGTGGCCGTCGCGCTGGGCAGTGTCCGCCGGAAGCGCGGAACGGACTGACCGGCCGTGTCCGAACTCGACCTGGAGCGGGTGCGCCGACGCCCCTCCGGCACCGGCCGTCTGCTCGCCGGTGTCGCCTGGGTGGTGCTGCTGCTCGGGCTCTGGCTCTGGGGCCGTGAGGTGACCGACGTACGGCACGGCATCTCCGCGCCCACCACGGGCGACATGGCAGCGGCCGGACGCCCCCCGGACGTGAAACTGCCCCCCGCGCACCGCCCGCTGGGCGACGCCCTGCCGCAGCGCGTCGACATCCCCGGCATCGGCGTCCAGGCACCGGTCGTGGCGCGCGGCCTGGACCGGCGCGGGGCGCTCGATCCGCCGCCGTACGACCAGCCGGGCGTGGTCGGCTGGTACGCGGGCGGGGTGGCGCCCGGGGCGCCGGGGACGGCGCTGATGGTCGGTCATGTCGACAGCGAGACCCGGCCCGCCGTCTTCTACAAGGTCAGTGCCCTGCGGCCGGGCCAGACCATCCGGGTGATCCGGGCCGACACCAAGGTCGCCGAGTTCACCGTCGAGTCCGTCCAGGTCCTCACCCGCGACCGCTTCGACGCCCACCAGGCCTACGGTCCCCGCCGCTCGGGCCGGGCCGAACTGCGGCTGGTCACCTGCGGCGGCAGCTTCGACCGTACGACCGGAAGCTATACGGCGAACGTGGTGGTGTCGGCGTACCTCACCGGTACGGGACTGTGAGTGGGAAAGGCCCACCTGACCCGGCCGGCGACCCGCCGCGCTGGAGGTCACGGGAGCCACGGCCGGGCGGGACCGAGGCCGGAGGCCTGGGTGTCGCGGGACGTATGTCAGGATTGAGACTTGGAACGGTGCGCCCAAGGGGGAGTTGGATGTACGGCAGCAGGGGGGCCGGGACGACCGCCGGGAGGCGGATGTCCGCAGTGGTGCTGGGGGCGGCACTGCTGATCACGGGGTGTTCCTCCTCCGACGGAGGAGACGAATCGGACGGCGGCGCGGACGCGGGCGCCGGGATCACCCAACAGCCCAAGGAAAAGGCCCCCTTCTGGGTCAACCCGGACGGCACCGCGGCCCAGCAGGTCGCCGCGCTGGAGAAGTCCGGCAAGAAGGGGGAGGCCGAGCAGATCCGCAAGATCGCCGAGCAGCCCGTCGCCGAGTGGGTCGGCCCGGACAACCCCGAGGAACAGACCCGGGGCTTCACCGAGGCCGCCGACAAGGCCGGCCGTACGGCCCTGCTCGTGCTCTACAACATCCCGCACCGCGACTGCGGCCAGTACTCCCAGGGCGGCGCCGCCGACGGCAACGCCTACCGCGAGTGGCTCGACGGCGTGGCGGCGGGCATCGGCGACCGGTCGGCCACGGTCATCCTGGAACCGGACGCCCTGCTGCACGTCGTCGACGGCTGCACCCCGCAGCAGTTCCACGAGGAGCGCTTCGACCTCCTCAAGGGCGCCGTCGCCAAGCTGAAGGCGCTGAAGAACACGAAGGTCTACCTGGACGCGGGCAACGCCGGCTGGGGGCACCCCGACCAGATCTTCGAGCCCCTGAACCGGGCCGGCATCGACCAGGCCGACGGCTTCTCCGTCAACGTCTCCAACTTCTACGCCACCGACAAGTCCATCGCCTACGGCAAGCAGCTCTCCGCCAAGGTCGGGAACAAGCACTTCGTCATCGACACCAGCCGCAACGGCAAGGGCCCCTACACCCAGGGCAACCCGGACGAGCGCTGGTGCAACCCGCCGGGCCGCGCGCTGGGCGAGACACCCACGACGAAGACGGCCGACCCGCTGGTCGACGCCTATCTGTGGGTCAAGCGCCCCGGCGAGTCGGACGGCGAGTGCAAGGGCGGCCCCAAGGCGGGCCAGTGGTGGTCGGACTACGCCCTGAAGCTGAGCAAGGCCAGCTCCTAGGCCGACCCGGACAGACGAAAGGGGCGCTCTCCGCACTGGAGAGCGCCCCTTTCGGACGTGACGAGCGTGAAGAGCTACGGCACCTTGACCCACTGAGCCTTGCTCGGCGTCCCCTTGGCGTCCGTCACGAACAGCATGTACCAGCCCGACTGGACCAGGTTCCGGTTCTTCGGGACGGTCACCGTCAGCTTGTCGCCGGACGCCTTGTAGTCCAGGGCGATCGACCGCTGGTCGACGTCCGTGACGTGCGTGGCGGCGCTCGGCCGGATCAGCCGGACCTTCTTGACCGAGGACGCGCTCGACGAGGTGAACGTCCCCGTCCCGCCGCGCTCGATGGTCTGCGGCCCGCCGGACAGCGAGGGCCGCTCCCCGTCGCCGTAGAGGTACGGCGGCGTGTAGATCTCGATGCGCTGCTCGAACTTGCCCGGCTTGGTGTTGGCCTTGTCGCCGTACAGCGAGTCCGAGCCGAAGAACATCAGGCGGCCGTCGGGCAGCAGGATCGACCCGGAGTGGTAGTTGCGGCCCACCAGCGGGTCGGCGACCCGCTTGAGGTCGTTCTTCTCCGTGTCGTAGAGGTGCGCCTGGAAGATGTTGGAGTCGCCGCGCCCCCGGTAGTCCTCCGAGCCGCCGGAGATCAGCACATTGTCGTCGGGCAGGATCGAGGCGTTCGGGTAGCGGGTGCCCTTCTCCAGGGACGGGCCGTCCTCGAAGCGCGGGTCCGCCTTCTTGAGGTCGACGATCCGGGTCTTCTCGCTGGACTCCTCGGACTCGCCGACGCCGCCGCCGCCGACCACCATGTACCGCTCGTCCTGCGCGGGCGGCAGCAGCACCGTGCCGGACGTCTCCATGAGCTTGGGGTCGCTGAGCCCGGGGATCTTCGCGAACTTGTTGGTCTCCACGTCCCAGACGCCCGGCTTACGGCCCACGTTGTCCGGTCCGTAGCCCGCGTTGGAACCCGAGTAGAAGACCTTGCCGTTCTGCATGAGGAACAGCGCCGGGTAGGTCGGGAACTGCCGGACCGTGTCCGTGTAGGTCCACTTCTTGGTCTTCGGGTCGAAGACCTCGTTCTTGCCCGGGACGAGCTGCCCGATGTCGTCGAGGCCGGAGACGCTGAGGATCTTCCCGTCGCTCAGGGTGGTGAGCGTCGGGTACCAGCGGGCCTCCTTCATCGGGTCGACCTTGATGTACTTCTCGGCGACGGGATCGAACTCGAAGGCGTCCCGGATGCCCTGGAAGTCCTTCTTGTCGAGGGCGAGCTTCTGCGCGATGCCGTAGGTGTTCTTGGCGTCGGCGCCGCTCAGGCCGTGGACCTTGTAGTTGTCCTGCGTGCCCGTCTCGTACTTCTGCCCGCGCTTTTGCGCCTCGACGTAGATACGGCCGAGCCCCGGGTCGTTGCGCAGGAACTTGCCGGTCGCCTTGTCGAACACCTTCTTCGCGCGCGGCACCAGCACCGGGTCCTTCGAGACGAAGGTCTTGCCGTTCGCCTTGCCCGTGAACTTGGTGCCCGCGGGCAGGGTGATCGGCTCGTCCGGGTTCTCGTTGTGGACGATCATCAGGCCGCCGGCCTTGGTGACGTCACCCTTGAGCTTCTCGTACCGCTTGGTGCCGCCGGCGATCAGGAGATTGCCGTTGGCGAGCTGGGTGTGGCCGGTGCAGAACAGGTCCGCGGGCGTGGGGACCTTCTTGATGGTGCCCTTGACCGGGTCCCAGATCCGGGTGTCGAACCTCTTCGCGTCGAAGTTGTCCTGGTTGTTGCCCGACCCCGCGACGAGCAGCACCTTGCCGGTGCGCAGCAGCGCCGCGTGGATGGTGTTCTGCCGGTATTTCTCGGGGAAATCGATGATCTCCCACTTGCCGTTGGCGGCCTTGTACTCCGGCTTGTTGATTGTGTACTGGTGGTATTTCTCGCTGCCGAAGCGGTAGAGCCACGGCCCGTTCATCCCGGCCAGCGCGAGTACCACCGCCGTGCCGATCGCGAGTCGACGGGCCCGGCGGCGGCCTGCACGGTCGTTCATTCCTTACGTCCCCCAAGTCCACCAAGGGCGATCTGCATGGTCTGGTCGGATCCCCCGACCTCCCTGTGGCCGCCGGGACCGGCGGCCCAACTGGGCTTGTGGTGCGGGGCGTGGGCGGCGGGCTGCTGCGGAATCGGCAGCGGCTGCGTCCGGTGCGGCCCCGCGGAGTCCTGCGGCTCTTCCGCGGCGGGTGGGGCGGGCTTCTTGGCGTCCTGCTTCAGCTGCCAGCGCCAGGCGAAGACCGGCGAGGCGGTGATCAGCAGCGCGAACGTCGCCCAGATGATCATCGCGGGGTGGGCGTGGCCGAAGGTGAAGCCGGCGGCGATCGACCCACCGAAGATCGCGACGAAGTACCAGTGGTAGCGGAACGTCCCGAACCAGCGGTCGGGGCTCGCGGAGTCGCCCTTGGGCGTGACCACGAACTTGCTCTTGCGCCGCAGCATGGAGTCGATGAGCGCCTTCGCGTACAGCGGCGCCGACAGCGCGGACATCACCATGCCGGCCACACCGCCGGAGCCCTCCGGCTCGTGCGGCGAGACGTTGTGCCGGCGGTTCCAGACGTACAGGCCGATCTGCAGGGCGGAGGCGTTGCCGTAGAGCATCAGCCAGATCGTGGGGTCGATGTTCACACCCGAGGCGCCCAGGCCCAGGAACAGGCAGCAGCTCAGCGCCGCCAGGATCCAGTTCATGGCCGACATCGGGTAGAAGATGATCATCATCGTGTAGTTGAAGAGCTTGCTCGGCGGCAGCGAGTACCAGCCCTTCCAGTACTGCCCGATGATCGTCTCGTACGTCCCTCGCGACCAGCGCATCTGCTGGGTGAAGAAGTCCGTCCAGGCGCTCGGGCCCTCACCGACGGCGAGCACGTCCGGCGTGTACACCGAGCGCCACTTGCGGCCCGTCGCCGGGTTCTTGTGGCGGTGCATCTCGAAGCCGGTCGCCATGTCCTCGGTGATCGAGTCGTACAGACCGCCGATCTGCTTGAGCGCCTTGATGCGCACGGCGTTGGACGTGCCGACGAACATGGGGGAGCCGTAGCGGTTGCCCGCGCGCTGGATCAGCGCGTGGAAGAGGAACTGCTGCGACTCGGCGGCCTTGGTGATGGGGTTGTCGTAGTTGCCGTAGACCTGCGGGCCGATGACGAAGCCGACGTCCGGGTCGCGGAAGAAGCCGAGCATCCGCTCCAGGTAGTTGGGCAGCGGCACGTGGTCGGTGTCGACCGAGGCGAAGAAGTCGTAGTCGTCGCCGTGCGCCTCGAGCCAGGCGTTGTAGTTGCCGTGCTTGGTCTTGGCGCGGTGCGCGCCCTTGGGCTGGTTCCACTTCGCGACGCCCTTGCGGGAGAAGTGGTGTACGCCCAGGCGCTGGCAGACGGCCTTCACATCGGGGTCGTCGCCCTCGTCGAGCAGCCAGACGTGCATCAGGCCCCGGTGGCGGATCTTCACGGCGGCCTCGAGGGTCTTCGTCACCATGTCCAGCGGTTCCTTGCCGGGCACGAAGGAGGTGAGGAAGGCCACGCGGGTGCCGCTCTCGGGCACCACGGGGATCGGGTCGCGGGCGACCAGCGTGGCGTGCGCGTTCGACAGCACGTTCATGCAGCGGAAGAACTCGATCAGGCCGATCGAGACGAGCATGACCATGTCGAGCGCGGGCAGCCAGTCGAAGGCCGGGTAGTCGCGCTCGGTCCAGTGCTCGGGCTGCAGCAGCCAGAACAGCAGGACCAGGGACAGTACCGGGGCGGCGGCCAGCATCAGGGCGACCCTGATGCGGTGCGGCTCCTGCGAGATGAGCGAGCGGTACTGCACCTTGTACGGCTTGTTCGGATCAGGCTGGGTGAGGGGACCCGCGAGCCGGCTGTAGTGCTCGTAGTCGTATCTCGGCAGATTCTTCTTGATCCGCCGGAATGTCCCCGTCGTGCTCATCCGGTGCCCCGGCACCCTGAGCTGAGTGGTCTGGGACGGGTCGTGGTCCTGCCGGGCACCCGTGGGCCTCGACGTCATGAGTCATCCCCCCACACGCGGACTCCGCGTGTTTCGTCGCTTTCCTTCCGTCAATGAAGGTCCCCCTCGACCTTCACAGACGTACCAGTGGTGGATCGCTGTCACCACGTCATCCACACCCTATAGACACGGCAACGCGACCTTCCGGTTGCATGATGCCCCCCTCGGCATCGCTCCATGAACGGGGCCCCTACTCCCGCTCTGTCGGCAACCGGTTCTTCTGCCCCCCAACTGCCGCGAATCCGCAGCATCTTGAAAAACCAGATAACCAGGGTTCTACGGCGTTCATCATGATCGCAAGATGCGAAACGCGGTGTTTACCGGTCATACGCGTTCATTGTGACGCGTGTGGGGACTCTGTGGAGCCGTTGTGGACAGACGGGCGCGGATATTGCCGAAGTGCTCTCTTATGGCCTCCTCCGCCCTCATCGAGTCACCGGACCGGACCGCGTCGAGGATCTCCCGGTGCTGCCGGCAGGTGACCTTCGGATCCTGCGGCTCGCCCCCGAGGTCCGTACGGACACGGTGGAAGGCGTCCCAGAACGCCTCCAGGACCTCGCACAGCAGCGCGTTGTCCAGCCCTCGGTAGAGGGTGGCGTGGAAGGCCCGGTCGGTCTCGGCGAGGCCGGCTCCGCGCGCGGCCTCCTCTTCCATACGGTCGACGAGCGCGTCCAGTTCAATGAGGTCCGCATCCGGTATCCGCCCCGAGAGCCGGGAGGCGAGCCCCGTCTCCACCGCCTCGCGCAGTTCGAGCAGCTGGAGCAGGGAGTCCTCGCCCCGGTAGTGCCCGGCGACCGTGCGGAAGGCGAGGCCCTCGATCATCGGCGCGAGCGACATCGGGCCGACGTACGTCCCGAACCCGTGCCGGATCTCGACGATCCCCATCGCCTGGAGCGCCTTCAGCGCCTCACGCACCGAGTTCCGGCTCGCGCCGAGGTGCTCCATCAGCTCCGGCTCGGTCGGCAGCGGGGCCCCGGAGGCCAGCCGGCGGTCGAGGATGAGCTTTTTGATCCGCTCTTGTAGGTCACGCGCTGCCATGGCGAGAGGGTATCCGGCCAATCGAGCGGTGCACCGGGTTCCGGCCAGGTGGGCGATGAGGACCCGGGGGAGACACAAGAAAGCCCCCCGCTTCCGCGAGGGGCTTTCCGGTCGGTGCGACTGCGCCCGGCTGGGCTTCCCTTTTCCGGCCCGCTGCGATGCCGAGGGAAGGGGGTGTGGGTGGCGGAGCCCCCACGGCGCGCGGCGAAGCCGCGCAGAAAAAGACGGTGGCGGCTTGGGTTCGCGCTTTCTGCGAACCCAAGCCGCCACCGGCATCGTGCGCCGCCAGGGACTCGAACCCCGGACCCGCTGATTAAGAGTCAGCTGCTCTAACCAACTGAGCTAGCGGCGCGCGCTGACGGCGTAACTCTACAGGACGTCCGGAGGTGCTCCGGACCACCGGGGCGGGCCCCGGGCGGCCCCCGCGAGGGCGGTCGGTTACATCATTCGGACCGTCAGCATGCGCGTGCGGAAGACAGTTGAGAAACTGACGGCGCGCGTCCGGGGCCGCACCGGGCACCGTCATTTTCCGCCGGAACTGTGAGGGGAATCGCATGAAGTCGCCGGTATTCGAGGAATTCGACCCCGGGGGCGACTGCGACTGCCCCGGCTGCGTCCACTGGCGCCGTGTCCTGCCGCGTTCCCCGGCCGGCCGTACCACCACCCATCCGGCCGCGCACCGGGCTCTCGCCCTGGCCGCCGTGGCCGCCGCCACCCTCGGAGCGGGCCACGCCGTACCGGCCGCCGCCGCCCCGCAGGCACCCCACCGATCGGGTGTCTTCGCAGATGACGAGCCCGAGACCCCCCAGGGCGACACGGCACCGCTGCACGGCTCGGACGGCCGGCAGGGCAAGCCCTCCGACGCCGCCCCGGCCGCCGCCATCAGCCGTACGGAGATCATGGAGCGGGCCAGGACCTGGGTCGCCGCCAAAGTGCCGTACAACATGAACGCGTACTGGTCCGACGGTTACCGGCAGGACTGCTCGGGCTATGTCTCCATGGCCTGGAAGCTGCCCGGAAACGAATGGACGGGCAGCCTCGCCCAATTCGGTGAACGGATTTCCAAGGAGGAACTCCAGCCGGGCGACATTCTGCTGTTCCACAATCCGGCCAACCCGGAGAGCGGCTCGCACGTCGTCATTTTCGGCGGCTGGACGAACACCAAGCACACCTCCTACACGGCCTACGAGCAGGCCCGCCCGCACACCCGCCGGCAGACCACCCCGTACGCCTACACGAGCGACTCCGACCGGTACGTCCCCTACCGCTACAAGGGCGTCACCGCGCAGGAGGAGCCCGCCCCGGCCGAGGACCGGCAGGAGGAGCCGGGCCCGGCGAAGGACCGGGGGCTGCCGGGCGCACCGGCCGCCACGCCCTACCCGGGAGCGACGTATTTCGGCCCCGGCGCGAACAACAAGTACGTCACCCAGCTCGGCCGCATGCTCGTCGCGCGCGGGGCCGGAGCCTCGTTCCCCGCGGAGCCAGGACCGCGTTGGACGGACGACCACCGGCGGGCGACCCGGGTCTTCCAGCGGGCGCAGGGCTTCAAGGGCGCGGACGCCGACGGGCTGCCCGGCCCGCGCACCTGGGAGCTGCTGGTCACGGGCAAGGGCAAGGACGTCACTGCTGCGGAGGCCGGGCCGCCGCCCTCCTCCCACGGTGTCCCCGGCTACCCGGGGCGGGCGATGTTCCGGCCCGGGGCGAGCAACCCGTACGTCACCCAACTGGGCAGGCAGCTCGTGCGGAAGGGGTTCGGCAGGTTCTACCCGGAGCGGCCGGGGCCGCGCTGGGGTGAGTCGGACCGGCGCGCCGTCGAGGCCTTCCAGCGCACCCAGGGCTGGCGGGGCGGAGCGGCGGACGGCTTCCCGGGGCCGGAAACCTGGCGGCGGCTGTTCTCGTAGCACTCCTGGCACTCACGGCACGGGGGGCCCACCCGTTGTGACGCATCTGGCGCGGAGGCTGGAGGCACGCATGACCACGACCACGTCCCACACGTCCGAGCCCGACGGACCGGCCGAGGGGCCGGCCAGGACCGCCCGGCTCATCCAGAACGAGTCGACCACCGAGATCCCCGTCCATCTGCTGTTCCGTGACGAACCCGGCCCGGCGCCGATGCCGCTGAGGTCGGCGGTCGTCGGCCGTCGCCAGGGCACGGGGGAGCAGCCGCGTCTCGGGCGCCCGGCCGCCCTGGCCCCGCGTCCGGTGCCGGAGGCCGATCCCGACCTGGTGGAGCGGACCGCGCGGGTGCTGCCCGGTGCGGCGGGCGTCCTGGCCGGGGCGTGCGGGGCGGCCGGATGCGTGGCCACCTCCTGGTGGGCCGGGGTGCTGCCGCCGCTCGCGGTGGAGGCGCTGCGGCTGCCCGCCCACGCCGGGGCCGGGCTCGGTCCCGCGCAGTGGGCGGCGTACGCGGGAGCCGGGGCGCTCGCGCTGTTCGGGTTCGGCGGGCTGGCCCGGGGGAGGACCGGGCGGGCCTGGGTGCTGGATCTGTTCGGCCGCTACCGGGGGACCGTCCGGCGCTCCGGCCTGCTGTGGGTCAACCCGCTGCTGCTGCGCCGCCGGGTGGACGTACGGCTGCGGCACTGGCGCAGCGAGCCGGTGCCCGCGACCGACGCGCACGGGGTCGCGCTGCGGGTGGTGGTCCTGGTGGTGTGGCGGGTGCGGGACACCGCGCGGGCCACGCTGGGCGTCGAGGACCACGAGGCGTACTTGCGCGCGTGTGTCGAGGCGGCGCTGGCCCGGGTGCCGGTGGCGATGCCGGGCGGCTCGAAGGGAGCCGGGGAGGCGGCGGCCGAGGTGCTGACCCGGCTGGTGACGGCGGAGGCGGCCCCGGTCGGTCTTGAGGTGTTCTCGGTGCAGCCGCTCAGGGCGGAGTACGACCCCGAGGTCGCCGCCGCGCTGCACCGCCGCCGGATCGCGGCGCTGGACGCCCAGCACCGGGCGAGTGTGCTCACCTCGGTCGTGGACTCGGTGGAGGACACGGTGACCCGGCTGACCATGCGGGGGCTGGTCGAACTCGACGACCGCGAGCGGAAGGTGCTGGTGAAGGACCTGACGGTGGCCTTCTGCGCGGGGCGCGGGGAAACGGCCCCGTGATTGGTATGGACATGTTCAACTAACGTCCCTACATTCAGACTTGGTCTAGACCTACCTGCACGGCTCACTGAACATCCCCCACGTTCTCCAGGAGCGGCAGCATGCGCACAAGGACCAAGTTGTCCGCAGCCGCGGTGGGACTGGCCACGACCGGAGCCCTCGTACTCTCCTCCGGCGGCGCCAGCGGCCACGGCTACACCGACCTCCCCATCAGCAGGCAGAAGCTCTGCCAGAACGGCACCGTGACCAACTGCGGATCCATCCAGTGGGAGCCGCAGAGCGTCGAGGGCCCGAAGGGCTTCCCGGCGTCCGGCCCGGCCGACGGGCAGATCTGCAACGCCGGGCTCGGCCACTTCGGCCAGCTCAGCGCACCGCGCACCCCGTCCGGCGGCGCCTGGCCCGCCACGAGGGTGACGGGCGGCCAGAGCTACACGTTCCGCTGGCAGTTCACGGCCATGCACGCCACGACCGACTTCCGGTACTACGTCACCAAGCCGGGCTGGAACCAGAACCACAACCTGGCCCGGTCCGACCTCAACCTCACGCCGTTCTTCACGGTCCCGTACAACGGCCAGCGGCCACCGCAGACGCTCTCCCACAGCGGCAGGCTGCCGTCCGGGCTGAGCGGCCGTCATGTCATCGTCGCCGTATGGACGATCGCCGACACGGCCAACGCGTTCTACGCCTGCTCGGACGTCACGTTCTGAGCCGTCCGAACGGTCTGAACCTCTGAGGTTCTCTTGAGTCACCGCCTCGGCCGGCGTGGGTAGGTTTCTCCCACGCCGGCCGATCGATGGCCGCGCAGGGCCTCGGGGGGAGCTCATGGAAGTCCTGTTCTACGCCGTGCCCACGCTCATGATCGCGGTCGCTTCCTGCGCCGTGGCCGTGGTGATCCGCCGCTCCGTCCGGGTCAGCCGCGCCTGGAACAGCGGCCTGACCGCCGAGGCGCGCTGTCTGCGGACGTACACCACGACGAGCGGTGGCGGCGACAGCTCGGTACGTACGACTCTGCACCACGTCTACGAGTTCACCGCGCGCGACGGCCGCGGCGTCCGGTTCGAGGAACGGGGCGGGCCGGGGACGACCCTCGAGGGCGACATCGTCACCGTGCACTACCCGGCAGACCGCCCGGAGCACGCCACGGCCAGGCCTCCGGCGCCTGGGAAGCTCATGGCGGGCACGGGATGCCTGCTCGCCTTCCTCGGCACGTTCATCCTCTTCGCCCTCGGCTTCATGGCGGTGACGTACGCGATGTTCTCCGCCGTGGGCGACTTCCCGCAGCCGTAGCGCTCCACATCTGACGATACGTCAACTACCGTGCGCGCCCATGGACTCCAGGGCGAGCACGGTGGCGGAACTCGTGGCCGACCGGTGGGGCGACCACCGGCCCGGGCTGCGCTACGAGGACGGGGTGCTGACCCACCACGAGGTGGCGGCGGGCGCCGCCGCCCGGGCCGCGCTGCTGTCCGACCTTCTGCCCACCGGCGCCGAACCCCACCTCGGGGTGCTGCTCGACAACACCCCCGAGTTCCCGCTCTGGCTGTGCGCAGCGGCCCTGGCCGGGGCGGCCGTCGCCGGGGTCAATCCCACCCGGCGCGGCGCCGAACTGGCCCGCGACATCCTGCACACCGAGTGCCGCGTCCTGGTCACCGAGCGGGCCCGTCTGCCGTTGCTCCGGGGCCTGGACCTGCCCGGGGTGCGCCTGCTGGTGACGGACACCGCCGACTACGCCGGTCTCCTGGCCCGCTACGCCGACGCCCGGCCGGACCCGTCCCGCGCGGCCCCGTCCGACCGCTTCCTGCTCTACTTCACCTCCGGCTCGACCGGCGCGCCCAAGGCGGCCCTCTGCTCCCAGGGCCGCCTGGCCGCCGCCGGACGCTCCCTGGCCGGCCAGTTCTCCCTGGGCCCGGACGACGTCCACTACGTCTGCATGCCGCTGTTCCACGGCAACGCGGTGATCGCCGACTGGGCACCGGCGCTGGTCACCGGGGCGGCCGTGGCACTGCGCCACCGCTTCTCGGCGTCCCGCTTCCTGCCGGACGTGCGCCGCTACGGGGCGACGTACTTCACCTATGTCGGCCGGGCGATCCAGTACGTTCTGGCCACCGAGCCGCACCCCGGGGACCGCGACAACCCCCTGCGTCTGGGCTTCGGCACGGAGGCGGGCGCGGTGGACGCGGCGGCGTTCGAGCGGCGGTTCGGGGTGCGGCTGGTCGAGGGGTACGGCTCGTCGGAGGGCGGGGCGGCCGTGCAGTGGTCGCCGGGCACACCGGTCGGAGCGGTCGGTCGGGCGACGCCCGGGCTGGTGGTCCTGCACCCGGAGACCGGCCGGGAGTGCCCGCCGGCCCGCTTCGACACGGCGGGCCGGCTGCTCAACGGGGACGAGGCGATCGGCGAACTGGTCAACCAGGGCCCCAGCCCCTTCGAGGGCTACTGGCGCAACCCGGCGGCCGAGGCGGAGCGCCGCAGGGACGGCTGGTACTGGACGGGCGACCTCTTCTGCCGCGACACCGACGGCTACCTCCACTTCGCCGGCCGCACCGACGACCGCCTCCGTGTCGACGGCGAGAACCTGGCCGCCGCGATGATCGAGAACATCCTCGCCCGCTACGAGGGGGCGGCGGCGGTCTGTGTCTACGCGGTGCCGGACCCGGTGACCGGCGACCAGGTGATGGCGACGATCGCGGGCGCCTTCGACCCGCTGTCCTTCGCGGAGTTCCTGCTCGCCCAGCCGGACCTGGGGACGAAGATGGCCCCCCGGTTCGTCCGGGTGACCGACCGCATGCCGGTCACGGCCACGAACAAGATCCACCGGGCTGCGTTGCGCGGGGAGGGCTTCCGGTGCGCCGACCCGGTGTGGTGGCGACCGCCGGGGAAGGCCACGTACCGCAGGCTGACCGGGGCGGACCTCGAACACGCCGAAGGGCCTCTCGCTCCCACGAGAGGCCCTTCACCGGTGCGCCGCCAGGGACTCGAACCCCGGACCCGCTGATTAAGAGTCAGCTGCTCTAACCAACTGAGCTAGCGGCGCATGACTCACGCCGACCTGCGGAATCGTGTTCCGCGGTGGGCGACGGGAAAATACTACCCGGTCTCCGGGGGTGCTTCCGACCACCTGGCGACCACCCGGCGGCGGGCTAGATCGCCATGGAGAGCAGGACCGGGGCCGCGTTGCGGTTGAGGGCGTCGGCGGCCTGGCGGAGGCGGTGGGCGTGCTCGACCGGGAGGGACAGGGCCAGGCAGCCGACGGAGGAGCCGGCTGTGATGGGGACGGCCGCGCAGACCGTGCCGACCGCGTACTCCTGGAGGTCCAGGACGGGCACGGTGGCGGGCTGGGCCTCCAGCCGGGAGAGCAGCAGGCGGTCGCTGGTGATGGTGCGCGAGGTGAGGCGGGCCATCTTGTGCCGGGAGAGGTGGTCGCGGCGGCCGGCGTGGTCGAGCTGGGTCAGCAGGCTCTTGCCTATCGCGGTGGCGTGGGCCGAGGAGCGGAAGTCGACCCACTCGTTGACCTTGGGCGTGGCCGGGCTGTCGGCGTACTGGGTGACGCTGATCTCGCCGTCGACGTAGCGGCTCATGTAGACGGCGGCGCCGACCGAGTCGCGCAGCCGGTCGAGGGTGTGCTGGAGCTTGTCGCGCAGGGTCTGCTCGCGATGGCGGGCGGAGCCGAGGCGGGCCAGTGTCTCGCCGGTGACGTACGCGCCGTCCGCGATCTGCTCGACGTAGCCCTCGCGGCGCAGCATGCGCAGCAGGGCGGTGAGCCGCTCCGGTCCGATGCCGGTGCGCCGGGCGAGTTCGGTGTCGGTGACGCCGGAGCTGTTTCGCGCCACCGTCTCCAGGACGCGCAGGGCTTCCTGGGCCGAGTGGTACGGGGTGGTCGGCTCGTTCCTCAGCGCCACGGTGGTCTCCCCCTGCGCTTGCTGTTGGCCGTAATCCGGACAGCGAATCATCTCCACGATAACCGGCAAAGGGGTTGTGGAGAGCGGGGGTTGACAAGATTCCGGGCCCCCGGGCCGGGGCATCGACCCGCTGGCATATGCCAGGAGCATGCCCCGATCCGAGGGCCCGGTGTCGGCCCTGCTTACGGGCCGTAGTCAGAGGACTGCGCTGAGGAACTCCCTCGTGCGGTCCAGCTCCGGGTCGCTGAAGATCTTCTCCGGCGGGCCCGACTCGATGACCCGGCCCGAGTCGAACATCAGTACCTGATCGGAGATGTCCCGGGCGAAATTCATCTCGTGGGTCACACAGAGCATGGTGATGTCCGTGCTGCGGGCGATGTCCCGCAGCAGGTCCAGCACGCCCGCGACCAGCTCCGGGTCGAGCGCCGAGGTCACCTCGTCCAGCAGCAGCACCTGGGGCTGCATCGCCAGCGCCCGGGCGATCGCCACGCGCTGCTGCTGGCCGCCGGAGAGCTGGGCGGGGTGGGCGTCGCACTTGTCGGACAGGCCCACCATGTCCAGCAGGCCCTTGGCCCGCTCCACCGCCTCGTCCTTCGACATGCCGAGGACGGTGACCGGCGCCTCGGTGAGGTTGCGCAGCACGGTCATGTTCGGGAACAGGTTGAACTGCTGGAACACCATCCCGATCTTCTTGCGGACCTCGCGCACCTCCTTGTCGGAGGCGGGGAACAGCTTCTGCCCGTCGACCGTGATCGTGCCCTCGTCGGGCTTGAGCAGGGTCATCAGCAGCCGCAGGATCGTCGTCTTGCCGGAGCCGGACGGCCCGATCAGGGTGACGTGCTTGCCGGCGTCGACGGAGAAGTCCAGGTGGTCCAGGACGGTGTTCTGGCCGAACCGCTTGGTGACCTGTTCCAGCCGGATCAGCTCGCCGGTGCTCTTGGCGGGGTTCTTCTCGGGATCGGTCCCGGGGGTGGGGAGAGTGTCAGTGGGCAAGGCGTCGCTCCAGGGCTCGCAGGGCAAGGGAGGCCAGGTAGGAAATGACGATGAAGGCCACGCCGATGACCGTGAGGGGCTCGGTGAACTGGAAGTGCTCCTGAGAGAACAGGCGCGCGTGGCCGAGCATCTCCAGGACGGTGATCGCCATCAGCATCGGCGTGTCCTTGAGCATCGCGATGACGTAGTTGCCGAGCGCGGGGACGACCCGGCGCACCGCCTGCGGCAGGATCACCGCGGTCCACGTCCGTCGCAGCGGCAGGTTCAGCGCCGTCGCCGCCTCCCACTGGCCGACCGGCACGGCCTCGATACCGGCCCGGTAGACCTGCATCGTGTACGTCGAGTAGTGCAGCCCGATCGCGAAGACACCGGTGGTCAGCGCCGAGAAGGTCAGGCCCCACTCCGGCAGCACGTAGAAGAGGAAGAACAGCTGCACCAGCAGCGGGGTGTTGCGGACGAACTCCGTGACCGCCCCGACCGGCCAGGTCACCCAGCGCGAGGGCACCCGCATCAGCAGCGCCCACGCCAGGCCCAGCGCGAAGGAGATCAGCGAGCCGAACAGCAGGATCTGCAGGGTGACCAGCAGGCCCTCCCAGAAGTCCGGCATGAAGTCGGAGACCGCGCTCCAGTCCCAGTTCATCGGACCCCCTCCACCACGGCCGGCTCAGGCGCCCGGGTCTTGCCGTCGGGCTTCTTCCCGACCCCGGTCTTGAGCTTCTTCTCCAGTCCGCGCATGACCCGGGTGAGCAGGAAGGCGATCACGAAGTAGATCAGCAGGATGTACGTGTAGATCTCCGCGCTCTCCTGCAGCGCCAGGCGCACCAGGTTCGCGCTGAACGTCAGATCGCCCATGCCCGTGATCGACACCAGCGCGGTGCCCTTGAGCAGCTCGATCAGCAGATTCGAGAACGGCGGGATCATCTCCGGCACCGCCTGCGGCAGCAGGATCAGCCGCAGCCGCTGCCAGGGCGTGAAGCTGAGCGCGATGCCGCCCTCCTGCTGCGCCGGGTCGACCGAGCCCAGCGCGCCGCGCACGATCTCCGCGCCGTACGCGCCGTAGGTCAGCCCGAGCGCGAGCGTGCCCGCCCACAGGGGTACGAGCTGCCAGCCGAAGGCGACCGGCAGCACGAAGAACACCCAGAAGATCATGACCAGGGCGGAGGTGCCGCGGAACACCTCGGTGTAGAAGCCCGCGAGGAAGCGGACGATCCGCAGCCGGTGGCTGCGCGCGACGCCGACCACGAAGGAGACGGCCGCGCCCAGCAGAGCGCTGCAGACGAGCAGCTGGACGGTGGTCCACACGCCCTTGAGTACGAGTTCCCAGAGTCCCGAGGTCATCCGCCGCACAGCTCCTTCGCGGTCAGATCCGTCATCTCGGCCTTCGTGAAACCGAAGGGCCGCAGGATGCGGAACAGCTCCCCGCTCTTCTTGAGCTTGCGCAGCTCCACGTTGAAGGCGTCCCGCAGATTCGTCTCGGTCGGCCGGAACGCGAAGGCGCCCCCGTCCACGTGCGGCTTGCCGCCCACGATCGGCGTGAAGGGCTTGGTCGACTCCGCCTTGGCGGACTTCTTCACCACCTCGCGGGCGGTGAGCGCCGTACCGGCGAACACGTCCACGCGTCCCGCCTCGACCGCGTTCAGGCCCGCGACCTGGTCCGGGACGATGAGGATGTCGCTCTCCTTGTACCCCGCCTCGACGGCGTACTGGATCTCGGCGTAGCCGGTCCCGGTGGCGAACTTCGCCTTCTTCGCGACGACGTCCTTGTAGCTGTGCAGCCCCTTCGGGTTGCCCTTGCGCACGATGAACGCGTCGAGCATCTGGTAGTCCGGGTCGGAGAAGATGACCTGCTCGCAGCGCTCGGGGTTGACGTACATCCCGGCCGCGACGACGTCGAACTGCTGGGAGTTCAGGCCCGGGATGAGCGAGCCGAACTCGGTCGGCACGGGCTGCACCCGGTCGACGCCGAGACGCTTGAAGATCACCTTGGCCAGCTCCGGTGCCTCACCGGTCAGCTCGCCGTTCTTGTCGATGAACCCGAACGGGATCTCGCCGGCGATGCCGAGGCGGACGACGCCCGCCGCCCGAAGCCGTTCGAGGAGGTCACCGCCCTCGACGTCCGAGGCGGTGGCGACCCGGCTGCATCCGGCGGCACCCAGCGCGCCGAGCGCCGCCACCCCCGCGAGCAGCGATCGGCGTGTGGGACCGGACACGGCCCCGGACACGGTCCGGGTTATGGGGTCCGGAATTCTGAGGGGGCTTCTCTGTGGTGGAGCCATGGGCGCGCGGCTACCCGACCGCACCGGAGTTATGCCGATCTTTTCAAGCCCCGCTCTTCGGCGATGCACCCTTGACCGCGGGCCCGAGGGGCACTCCCATGGAGGGCATGGCTGATCGCTACATCGAACTCTCGCTGGTCAAGCGTGACGTGACCTGCACGGCCAAGCTGCTGGACGACCGCGCGCCGATCACCTGCGCGGCCGTCTGGGATTCCCTTCCGCTGGCCGGGGACGTCTACCACGCGAAGTACGCACGCAATGAGATCTACGCCCTTTTCCCGCCATTCGCCGAAACCGAACCACCCCTGGAGAACCCGACCATCACTCCCATCCCCGGCGATCTGTGTTATTTCACCTTCGCCGGGGCGGAGCTGGGCACCAAGTCCTACGGCTACGACCGCGAGGTCCGCGCCGGGACCACGCTCGTCGACCTGGCCCTGTTCTACGAGCGCAACAACCTGCTGCTGAACGGCGATGTCGGCTGGGTCCCCGGCATCGTCTGGGGCCAGGTCGTCGACGGCCTGGAGAACATGGCCGAGGCGTGCAACGACCTGTGGAGGTCGGGAGCGGCGGGGGAGACCCTCAGCTTCCGGAGGGCCTGACCCGGCCGGCGGACGCCACGCCGGCCTCGTACAGCGCGTGGGCCGCCCGCAGCACCAGATCGTCCCGGTGCCGGGCGGCCACGAGCTGCAGACCGATCGGCAGACCGTCCCCGTCGGCGCCGACCGGCACGCTCGCCGCGGGCTGCTGCGTCATGTTGAACGGGTACGTGAACGGTGTCCAGCCCGTCCAGCGCCGGTGGCCCGATCCCTTCGGCACCTCGGGGCCCGCCTCGAACGCCGTGATCGGCAGGGTCGGGGTGAGCAGCAGGTCGTAGGTGTCGTGGAAGCGGCCCATCCGGCGGCCCAGATCCATCCGGACGTCCACCGCGGCCAGATAGTCCAGCGCCGAGTAGCGGGCCCCCTGGTCGCAGATCTCCCTGAGACCCGGGTCCAGCAATTCCCGCTGATGCGGGCCGAGGTGCTCGGTCACCCGGGCCGCCCCGCTGAACCACAGGGTGTGGAAGGCCTCCACCGGGTCGGTGAGGTCCGGGTCGGTCTCCGTGACGTACGCGCCGAGCTCCGCCAGCCGCTCCACCGCCCGCCGCACCGCCGTCGCGACCTCCGGGCGCACCGCCACCTGCCCGCCCAGCGACGGCGAGTAGGCCACACGCAGCCCGCGCACCCCGCCCGCCAGGCCCTCCGTGTACGCACCCGGCGGCGGGGCGAGCGCGGACCAGTCACGCGAGTCCGGGTGGCCGATCACATCCATCAGCAGCGCCGAGTCCGCCGCGTCCCGGGTCATCGGCCCGACGTGCGCCAGCGTCCCGAACGCGCTCGCCGGATACAGCGGCACCCGCCCGTACGTCGGCTTCAGCGCGAAGATCCCGCAGAACGACGCCGGGATCCGGACACTGCCGCCGCCGTCCGTGCCCAGCGACAGCGGTCCCGCGCCGAGCGCCACGGCCGCCGCGCTGCCGCCGCTCGATCCGCCGGCGGTGCGCGAGGGGTCGTACGGATTGCGCGTCACGCCGTTCAGCGGCGAGTCCGTCACGCCCTTCCAGCCGAACTCGGGCGTCGTCGTCTTGCCGATGAAGACCGCCCCGTGCTCCCGCAGCCGGGCCACGGACGGGGCGTCCTCGTCCCAGCGCCCCGCCGGATCCACGGCCTTCGACCCGCGCAGGGTCGGCGCGCCGCGCTGCAGCAGGATGTCCTTCACCGTGA
This sequence comes from Streptomyces sp. CRCS-T-1, assembly GCF_024442335.1. Lineage (NCBI taxonomy): Bacteria > Bacillati > Actinomycetota > Actinomycetes > Kitasatosporales > Streptomycetaceae > Streptomyces > Streptomyces sp. CRCS-T-1. The sequence continues at coordinate 5,260,827 of NZ_CP101651.1, forward strand.
CGGGCACCCCGTCCAGCAGCCCCCGCGGCTCCCCGCGCCGCCATCGCTCCTCCGACTCCCGGGCCCGGGCCAGCGCGTCCTCGCCCGTCAGCCGGACGAAGGCATTCACCTCCGGCTGAATCGCCTCGGCCCGCTCCAGAGCCGCCCGCGTCGCCTCCACGGGACTCCACTCGCCCTTGCGGTACCCGTCGAGGAGCCGTACGGCGGTCAGGTCGGTGAGCTCGGTCATCCACCCTCCAAGGAATGTCAGTGACCAGGTACGTACCCACGCTGCTTGTCGACCACGTTCTTCAGTGGCTCCCCGCTCGCCCAGAGTTCGTAAAGATCCACGAACTGGGCGCCGAGTTCGTCGCGCCAGCCGATGATGTCGCCGCTCATGTGCGGGGACACGATCAGGCCCGGGAGCTGCCACAAAGGGCTCTCGGGGGTCAGGGGTTCGGCCTCGAAGACGTCCAGTGCGGCGCCCGCGATCCCGTGCTTGGTGAGGGCGTCGGCGAGGGCGTCCTCGACGACCAGCTGGCCCCGGCCGATGTTGATGAACCGGGCGGAGGGCTGCATCACGCCGAAGCGGCGGGCGTCGAACATGCCGTGCGTCTGCTCGGTGAGCGGCGCCGCCGCGATCACCCAGTCGGCGCGCGCCAGCAGCCGGTCCAGGTCCTCCGGGCCGTGCACGCCGCTGCGGGGGGCGCGGCCCACGAGCGCGGTCGTGAGGCCCAGCGCCTTCAGCATGCGCTCGATCGCCCGGCCGATCGGCCCGGAGCCCACCACGACGGCCTTGCCGCCTGCGACCTTGTGCGACTCGCGGTGCCGCCAGGTCCGCTCCCGCTGCAGCTCCAGCGTGCGCGGAAGATCCTTCGCCATCGCCAGGACGAGCGCGGCGACGTACTCGGCGATCGGCTGGTCGAAGATCCCGCGCGCGTTCGTCACCACCGTGTCGGAGGCGGCGAGTTCCGGACACATCAGATGGTCCACGCCGGCGCTCGCCGTATGCACCCAGCGTGGCCGCGGCCCCTCGCCCGGCCAGGCGTCCCGCACGGCGCGCGAGGTGAAGTCCCACACCAGCAACGCGTCCGCGCGCGGCAGAAGCGCGGCGAGCCCCGCCGCGTCGGTGTGTTCGATCCGGGCGCGTCCGGTGAGGCGGCCGAGGCGAGGAAGGGGTTCGGCGTCCAGGACGAGGAGGGTGGGAGTGGGCATGAGCAGCCGTTTCTCCAGCCGTGCGGCGGGGTCGGCCGGGTTTCGGGCGCCGGCCGGTGACCACGAGTTAACCGGGTGTTGACCAACGAGTGATCCAGGCGGATTGACCACGCTCGCACTCGAACCTACCGTCGTCAACACGGGCGTTCCCACGATCCGTTGCACACTAGTTGCCCAGCGTGAGGCCGGTGCCTGCATGGACGTCTCATTTCTCGGCGGGCCCAGCCCGCAGCGGGGGGTCGGCGTTGTCGCTCCCTTCGACTTCGCACTCGACCGCGAGCTGTGGCGCTGGGTGCCGGACGAGGTCTCCCTCCATATGACACGAACACCGTTCGTGCCGGTCGAGGTGAGCCTCGATCTGGCCCGCCTGGTCAGCGAGCACGAGACGCTGAGCGAGGCGGTCCGCACCATCAACGCGGTCGCCCCCGAGGTCATCGCCTACGCCTGTACGTCGGGCAGCTTCGTCGGCGGCGTCATGGGCGAGCGCGCGATGTGCGAGGCGATGAGCCGGGCCGGTGCCGTACCGGCGATCACCACCTCGGGCGGGCTGCTGGAGGCCCTGGTGGAGCTGGACGTCAGGAAGGTGGCGCTGGTGACGCCGTACACGGTGTCGGTGACGCAGTCGCTGGAGGCCTACGTCGCCCAGGCCGGCGTCACGATCTCCGGGTGTGCCTTCATGGGCCTGACCCGGCACATCTGGAAGGTCCCCTACCGGGAGGTGGTGGACATGGCGCGGGAGGCCGTGCGCGGCGACGCCGACGCCCTGTTCATCAGCTGTACCAACCTGCCCACCTACGACGTCATCCCGCAGCTGGAGGCCGAGCTGCGGATCCCGGTGATCTCGGCCAACCAAGTGACGATGTGGGCTGCGCTGCGCCGACTGGGTACCCGTGCGGTGGGACCGTATCAAGCGCTGATCAACCCGGAGGCGCGCGCCGGTCTCGGATCGCCGGGGGTGGACCCCGGACCTGTAGTGCCGGAAGAAGAGCAGCAGCAGGAAGGCTGGACATGACAGCACTGGGATTTCTCTACCCGGGCCACTCGGCCGAGGACGACTATCCGCGCATCGAGCAGTTGCTGGGCAGCGACATCCGGGTGGACCTGGTGCACACCGATATCGGTGAGGACGCGCACCGGGTCGACGCGCTGCTGGAGATGGGCTCCGCGGGCCGGCTGGCGGCGGGCGTCCAGGAGCTGCGGCACGCGGGCGCCGAGGCCGTCGTGTGGGCCTGCACGAGCGGCAGCTTCGTCTACGGCTGGGACGGCGCGCAGGAGCAGGTCCGTTCCCTGGCGCAGACGGCCGGCATGCCCGCCTCCTCGACGTCCTTCGCCTTCGCGCACGCGGTGAAGGAGCTGGGGGCGCGGCGGGTCGCGATCGGCGCGACGTACCCGGACGACGTCGCCCAGCTCTTCGCGGGGTTCCTCCGCTCGGACGGCGTCGAGGTCGTGTCGGTCAACAGCTCCGGCATCATCACGGCCGCCGAGGTCGGCACCTGGGGCGAGGCCGAACTCCTCGCCCTGGCTCGGAACTCCGACCACCCCGACGCCGAGGCCCTCCTGCTCCCGGACACGGCCCTGCACACGGCCGCGCACATCCAGGCCCTGGAGAAGGAACTCGGCAAGCCGATCCTCACCGCCAACCAGGTCACGGTCTGGGAGTGCCTCCGCCTGGCCGACCGCCGCGTGAACGCCCCGGAACTGGGCGCGCTGTTCACGAGGGAGCCGATCATCCAGGCGTGATCGACGGGTGCCGTCCCCGCCGCCTCGGGCTGTTGCCGGGGCGGCGGTGGCGATCGCCGCCCGGCCGGGTCAGGTCCGTTGTTCGGGTGGTGGGGGCGGAGGATACGGCGGCGGTGGTGGAACGGGGCGTTGAATCCGGCGACGGCGCAGCGCGTAGGGGAACGTGAAGCCGAAAGCTCCCCCCGTGGCGGCGCCGACCAGCACGGCCAGCGCGAGGTCCCGGCCGATACCGTGGGTGAACACTTGCTGCGGCCCCGCCAGCACGCATCCGAAGACGCCCGCCCCGATCGCGCCATGCCAACGGTCGCGCAAGCCGGGCCCGTTTCTTCTCATCCGAGAACGATGCCCTCCCGCGTACCTTCCATGAGGGCCGGAATCGGACACACCGCTCTGCGCCCGCGCCCACCGGGGGAATAACCGGAGACAGTCCCCTGTTAGAGCCGGGACGACAGCACACGGCCCACAGCAGGAGGCACCCCACCGTGGCGGCAGACGAGACACGCGGCGACGAGATACGCGGCGCGGCGCAGGGCGGCGCTCCCGTTCCCCTCTCCGTACTGGACCTGGTCACCGTGGGGGCCGGCCGTACCGCCTCCGACGCGCTGCGCACCAGCGTCGAACTGGCCCGGCTCGCGGAGGCCCGCGGGTTCCACCGCTACTGGGTCGCCGAGCACCACTCCATGCCGGGTGTGGCCTCGTCGTCCCCGGCCGTGATCCTGGCCCACCTCGCCGCCCACACCGACCGCATCCGGCTCGGCTCGGGCGGCGTGATGCTGCCCAACCACGCCCCGCTCGTGATCGCCGAGCAGTTCGGCACGCTGGAGGCCATGGCCCCGGGCCGGATCGACCTCGGCCTCGGCCGCGCCCCCGGCACGGACGGTGCCACGGCCGCCGCCCTGCGCCGCACGGACCGGCTGAACGAGGGCGCCGACGATTTCCCGGAGCAGCTCGCCGAGCTGACCCGCTTCCTCGACGACGACTTCCCCGACGGGCATCGCTACCGCCGTATCCACGCCGTACCGGGTCCGATCCAGGCCACGTCCCCCGGCGGCGTGCAGTCCCCGCACCGGCCGCCGCTCTGGCTGCTCGGCTCCTCCGGCTTCAGCGCCCGCCTCGCCGGTGTCCTCGGACTGCCCTTCGCCTTCGCGCACCATTTCTCGGCGCAGAACACCCTCCCCGCCCTGGACCTGTACCGGGAGTCCTTCCAGCCGTCGGCCGTGCTCGATGAGCCGTACGCCCTCATCGGCGTCTCCGCCCTCGCCGCCGACGAGGAGAAGGAGGCCCGCCGCCAGGTGCTGGCCGCGGCCCTCAGCATGGTCCGGCTGCGCACCGGCCGCCCCGGCCTCGTGCCCAGCCCCGAGGAGGCGGCGGCCTACGAGTTCAGCCCCATGGAGCGCGACTTCGTCGACTCCTGGAACGCCAACGTCATCCACGGCACCCCGGACGAGGTCCGCTCCGGCCTCGACGACCTCGCCAAGCGCACCGGCGCCGACGAGCTGATGATCACGGCCAACGCGCACGGCGGTGACGTCCGCGTGCGCTCCTACGAACTCATCGCCGGCGCCTACGGGTTGCCGACGCCCGCCTGAACGTCCGGCGTGCCCAGCAGCTCGGAGATACGGTCCGGTGACACCGGGCGGGAGTACAGCCAGCCCTGTCCGGTGTCGCAGCCGATGCGCCGCAGCCGGACCGCCTGGGCCGAGGTCTCCACGCACTCGGCCGTCACGGTCAGCCCGAGCCGGTGCGCGAGCTGGATCATCGCCTCGACCACCACCTCGTCGGCGGGGTTGGGGCGGGCCGCCGTGTCCCGGTCGTCGTACTGGAATCCCCGTACGAAGGAACCGTCCAGCTTCAGCACCGACACCGGCAGCCGGCTCAGATACGCGAGGTTCGAGTAGCCCGTGCCGAAGTCGTCGATGGCGATGCGCACACCCATGTCGCTGAGCGCCTTCAGGGCCTGCAACGGCCGGCCGCCCGAGCCCATCACCGCCGACTCGGTCAGCTCCAGCTGGAGCAGATGCGGCGCGAGGCCCGTCTCGGCCAGGGTCTCCGCCACGTCGGCCACCAGGTCCGAGTCCCAGACCTGGCGGACCGCCACATTGACGCTGACGAAGATCGGCGGCTCGTCGGGATGCTCCCGCTGCCAGCGCCGGGCCTGCCGGCAGGCCGTACGCAGCACCCAGCGGCCCAGCGGAACGATCGAGCCGTCCTCCTCGGCCAGTCCGATGAACCGATTCGGCGTCAGTACGCCGAACTGAGGATGATTCCAGCGGATGAGCGCCTCGACCCCGTGCAGCCGGTCGTCCTCCATGCCGACCAGCGGCTGGTACTCCAGCCGGAACTCGCCCCGGTCGATGGCGGGCCGGAGCGTGGAGGCGAGGGCCTGGCGGGTCATGCGATGGGCGTTGCGCTCCGGGTCGAACAGTGTCCAGCGGGCCTTGCCGTCGGCCTTCGCCCAGTACAGCGTCGTGTCCGCCGCCTGCACCAGGGCGGTCGGGGTCGTCCCGGCCGCGTGCCGCTCCACCACCCCGATCGACGCCGACACCGACAGCCGCTGGCCGGAGATGTCGAAGGGGTCCTGGATAGCCCGCAGCACGGCTTCGGCCAGCTCGGCCAGTTGTTCGGTGCCGGTGGAGTCCTCGACGAGCAGCGCGAACTCGTCGCCGCCGAGCCGGGCCACCAGCGGGGTGCTGGTGCGGGCGAAGCCGGTCTCGTCCGCGCAGCGCCTCAGCCGCTCGGCGACGGCGGCCAGCAGCCGGTCGCCGACCCGGTGGCCGAGGGTGTCGTTGATGGCCTTGAAGCCGTCCAGGTCCAGATAGCACAGCCCGATCCGGCCCGTGCCGCTCTGCTCGTACGACTCGGCCTCCAGTGCGGCCGACAGGCGTTCGAAGAACAGGGTGCGGTTGGGCAGCCGGGTCACCGCGTCGTGCATCTGCAAGTGCCGCAGCCGGGCCTGGAGTTCCCGGCGGGAGCTGATGTCGGCGACCGACAGCAGTACGCCCCGGTCCTCGGCGGGCAGCGGGGCGACCGTCACCTGCACCCACAGCGAGTGCCCGTCGGGGTGCTTCAGGCGACGGGTGCAGCGCAGCCGGGACTGCCGGCCGCGCAGCACCTCGCGGTAGGTGTGCCAGGTGCGGGCGTCGGAGGTGAGGTCGACCAGATCGGCGGCGACGGCCCCGGCGAGTTCGTCCGGGGCGGTGCCGAGCAGCGCGGCGAGTGAGTCGTTGGCGCTGACGACCGTGCCCTCGCGGTCCACGACGGCCATGGCGAGCGGGGCGGCCGTGAAGACGGAGCGATAGGGCGACTGCGACAGGTGCCCGGTACCCGGGTGTTCGGTACGGGGGTGCTCGGTACAGGGGGGCGTATCGATCTCACTCTCTGTGACGACCGGCCGGTCGAGGTCTGCCGCGGGTGTGGGCCCTTCGGAGGTTCCGCTCACCGCTCGCTCCCGCATGTATTCGATCTCTGTCCGTGCAGGAAAGGTCAGGAAAGTGTGCCGATCATAGAGGCTGGCCCCAGGGCCTTCCAGCCGGTGTCCAGTGTTCCCGACCAACGGGCCCTTCTGCCAGATCGTTTCTGCTCGCACCTGGACGGCTTCTTCAGGCCCCCGACCAGTTGTGACGTTCCGTGAGTGCTTCTGGGGTGTCGGCGTCCGCGATTTTTCGCCTCCTTCACCCGACTGGTGCAGGCAAACAGGGCGCAGTACTACAAATCACCACAGGCTGGGTGCGGTGTCCCGCGAACCGTACCCGGAGGTATCCGTGCCGCGTCAGTTCTCGCGCGCCCGACTGCGCAGTACCGCGGCCGTGTTCACCACCATGTCGGCCCTCGCCGCGACCTCCCTCGGCGCCGGCCACTCGGCCGCCGGGCCCGACTCGGCCGAGCCCTGCGCGCTGACCCGCACCGACGCCCACCACTCGGAGGGTCTGGACACCTGGAACGCCGCCTATCCGCGACCGGCCCGGTCCCTGGACGCGGTCATGGTCTTCCTGTCCTTCCCGGACGCCCGCCCGCTGACCACACCGCAGGAACTGACCGCCGACCACTTCCCGGACACCACCCGATTCTTCGAACAGGCTTCCTACGGCCGCTTCACCCTGCGCCCGCACCCGCTCGGCCACTGGATCCAGATGCCGCGCCCCTCCACGGCGTACGCCATACAGCGCGACTGGAGCGCCGAGCACCGGGCCGCGTATCTGCGGGACGCGCTCTCCGCCGCCGACCCGGAGGTCGACTTCTCGCGCTACGACGTCGTCTACTTCGTCGCCGACCCGGACGCGCCGGGCGTGGACTCCGACGCGACCAAGGTCGTCAACCTCACCAGCCCGATGCGGGCCGACGGCACCGACCTGCGCCGGGTCGTCACGGTGTTCGAACAGCATCCGCCGGACCGGCTCGTCCTCGCCCATGAGACCGGGCATGTCTTCGATCTGCCCGACCTCTACCACCGGCCCGCCGACGGCAAGGGCGACTGGGACACGCATGTCGGGGACTGGGACCTGATGGGCAGCCAGTTCGGACTCGCCCCCGACCTGTTCGGCTGGCACAAGTGGAAGCTGGGCTGGCTCAATCCGCGGCAGGTGCGGTGTGTGCGGGACGCCGGGCCCGCCCGGCTGACCCTGGAGCCGCTGGCGGCGGCGCCCGGGGTGCCGGTCTCGGGCGCGGCAGGGGCGCCGGTCTTCGGTCTCGGGCGGGGCACCAAGCTCGCGGTGGTGCGCACGGGCCCCGACAGTGTGCTCGCCTTCGAGGCGCGGGGGCCGGTGGGCAACGACGTGGCTGCCTGCCGGCAGGGGGTGCTGGTCTACCGGGTCCGGGGGGAGGCGCAGTCCGGGGGCGGGCCCATCGAGGTGATCGACGCCCATCCGCGGACCGAGGCGTGCTGGGAGGACTCGGTGTACCCGCCCCTCGCGGACGCGCCGATCGCCCTCGGGGAGAGCTTCACGGTGCCGGGGGAAGGGGTGCGGGTGGAGGTGGAGGGGCGTACGGCTTCGGGCGCGTGGACGGTGAAGATCACGGTGGGCCGATGAGGGCGTCGCGAGAGCGTCGCGGACATGCGAAAGGCCCCCTCGCTCTCGCGAGGGGGCCTTTCACCGTCTGTGCGCCGCCAGGGACTCGAACCCCGGACCCGCTGATTAAGAGTCAGCTGCTCTAACCAACTGAGCTAGCGGCGCCTGCTGACATCGTAGACCTTAGCACCCTGGTCGGCGGGAGGAAAAATCGAAATCCGCACCGCCGAACGGGCCGCCCGCACGGCCGCCCACAGCAGGACTTCGGGGCCCGGGAGCCAGGGCTGCCGGGTGTCGGGGGCGACGAGCCAGCGGGAGTCGGAGCGGCTGGGGGAGGCGACCTCCACCGGTGCGGGGATGGTCACGGCGTCGCCCGTGCCATGACACAGCAGGGGCGGTACGGCGCCCGCGCGGCCGGTCTCCCCGCTGTCACGGCCGTGCGCGCCCCACTCCTCCCACTCCAGCAGCGCCGGCAGGCGCTGGGCCGTGCCCGGCGCGGCGAACAGCAGCATGCGGCCCCGGAACTCCGCGACCGGGCCCGAACCGGGGCCGTCGTCCCACAGCCGGTCGAGCATCCGCCGCCCGAACACCGAGGGCGCGCTGACCACGTCGAAGACCGCCCCGCAGGGCAGCACGATCGGCGCGTCCGGTCGCTCCTCCCAGAGGGAGAGCGTGCTGCGCGGATACGTTCCTGCCGAAGCGAGCCAGGCGGCTCCGTCCGGGGTGACATGGGAGGCGTTCCATCCGCTGCTCATGACATCTACATCTACCGGCCGTGAGCATGCGCTTCCCGAGGGTTGCGGGAAACCGGGACAGGAGGGGGTGGGAGGGAGTATCTTGCCCGCCTGGCATATGCCACGTCGATCGGGAAGGGGGCGGATTTCCGCCCTCCGCTGTCACACCGGGTCGACGGGCCCCCGGCCCTCGACCCCGCCCCGCAGCAGGTCCCGGCCGAACTCGACCATCTTCTTGGCGTAGTCCTCGGTCCACTCGGCCCGCTCGGCGATGTCCGCGGTCGTCAGCCGGTCGAACCGCCGCGGATCGGCGAGCTGCGCCGCCGCGATCGCCTGGAACTCCAGGGCCCGGTCCGCCGCGGCCCGGAACGCCAGCGTCAGCTCCGTCGACCGGGCCAGCAGGGCCCGGGGATCGTCGATCGACTCGAGGTCGAAGAAGTGCTCAGGATCGGAGGCCGCCTCCGCGGGCTCGAAGAGCAGGGGCGCGGGGCGTAGCCGCGGTTCGTTCCGACGCGGCGTTGGCTCCGCCATGTCTTCTCCTCCTCGTACGTCGCGCACGGCCCTCCAGGTGGAGTGGGCCACCGTCCATTGTCTCGCGGGCGCGCAAGTGGGCATCGCGGGAGTGGGTACGGCTGTCACACCACCTGGCGTTCGTCGGGGCCGCCGGGACCCGCGATGTTCAGCCACGTTACGAACGCCACACGACCCGGTGCTCCGCCAAGTGCGCCAGCACCGCGTGGTTCGCCTCCCACCCGTCCGGGCTGTATTCATCGGCCGCCTCCGGCGGCGTGCCGGCCTCCGGCCGGCGGAGAGGGCGTGTGGAGACGGGCGTGTGGATCACGGCCGATACACGACCCGGTGCTCCGCCAAGTGCGCCAGCACCGCGTGGTTCGCCTCCCACCCGTCCGGAAACTTCACCACCGTCCCCAGCTGCACCGGCTCCGTCGACGGATAGTCGTCCAGCAGGTCGCTCACCCCCGCCCGGCACACCACGATGCACGCGTGGCGGTGACGGGAGGCCAGGACGCAGAGGCGGCCGGTTTCCAGGTGGAAGGCCGTGGCGTCGGGGCGGCCGGAGAGGGGGTGGAGGACCACCGTGACGTCGTACTCACGTCCCTGCAGCCGGTTCGCCGTGTCCACGACCACGTCGGTGACGCCGAGGTCGGCCAGGGCGGCACGTACCGCCGCCGCCTGGTCCCGGTGTGCCGTGCCGACGGCGACGCGGTCGGCGGTGAGGGGCGAGGGGTCCGTCGAGCGTTCCGACGTCGCCGCGCCGCCCCGGTCCAGCAGCCGTCGTACGACCGTCGCCACCGCCCGTACCGCCTCCGGGTCCGTGCGCGGGGTGTGCCGCGCGGGCAGTTCCAGCAGGCCCCAGCCCGATACGGCCGCCTCGTCGATCACCCGGTCCGGGCCCGAGCCGTCGGACGGGACGGCGAAGGACAGAGCGCGGTCGCCCGGGCCGGTACCGCTGCGGAACGGCGTGAACGGGTAGAACGCGTCCGAGACCAGGGGAGCCGCCGAGGCCGGGAGCCGCCAGGAGACCGGCAGACGGTGCTGGGGCAGCTCCGGGTTGTGCGCGAGCAGGGTCGTCACCGCCGAGGCCGACGGGTCGTAGGCGAGACCCGCCCACTGCTCGCTGCCCACGATCGCGAACGGGTCGAGCTGCCCCGGGTCGCCCACGAACAACGCCCGCTCGAACAGCCCGGCCACCGCGAGCAGCGCGTCCGAGCGCATCTGGTACGCCTCGTCGACGATCGCGTGCCGCCACGGTTCGTCGACCTTGACGTGCGCCCACTTCGCCGCCGTCGAGAGCACCACGGCCAGCCCCGCGAGGTCCCCCGCCTTCGCCGACTTGCGGACGTTCGGCAGATCGTCGAGCGCCTTGTCGTACGGGTCGGCGTCGCTGCTGTGCAGCCTGCCCACCGGCAACTCGGGGTTCTTCTCGGCGAGCCTCAGGACGAGGTCGTCGACCTGGGCGTTGGTCTGCGCGACGACCATCAAGGAGTGGCCGGCCTCGGCGAGTTCCAGTGCCGCGCGGACGACCAGCGTGGACTTGCCCGCACCGGGCGGGGAGTCGACGACGACACCGCGCGCGGTGCCGTGCAGCGTGTCGTGGAGGATCGCGTCGGTGGCCTTGGCGGCTTCGGCGCCGGGGTTGAAGGCGGTCTCCTGAGTCATCACCGGCAGTGCCGCTCGTATGACAGATGGTAGTATCGCGGTGTGCTGAGCGAGAACCAAGCCAGCACAACAACCTCCAATCTCTGGGGAAACCGGGCTGGTTCCAACCCGGCTGGTGCTGATCGCGGAAGACTCGATCGCTCGCTGAGCAATCGAGCAGCGTGAGCCAGGAATCCCGCTCGTTCGCGAGAGGGAGGGTTCAAAGCACATCCTCCTCGGTCACCGGGTCGGCCGTCTCCAGCGTCAACTCGCCGGGCGGCCCGCCGTGCGTCCACGGCGTCTCCTCCGGGTCGGGCAGCTTCGCCCCGCCCCGCTGCTCGTGCTCGAAGAGCGTGAAGCAGACCCGGTGGCCCTTCTCCGGCACGGACCCCGGCTCGGGCTCCTTGCCGCGGCCCATCTTGTCGAGGACCCGCAGCACGACGTACGCGCCGTCCTCCTCGTCCCCGACGAACTCCGCCGACTGCGGCTTCCCGCCCAGCGACCGGTACACCTTCGTCCGCTCACCGAGATGCGGCCGGTCGTCCGTACGGACCGTGACCAGAGGGCGGGGGCTCGGCCGCTTGCCGTCGCTGTACGTCATCACGACGTCGGTGACCTCGCCCGCGAACGCCTCCCCGGACAGCCGCCGTCCGGCCATCACCAGCGGATCGTCGAGGGCTTCCTGCGCCTCCAGCCGGGCCTGTTCGCGCTCGCGCGTGGCCAGCTTGTTCGCCGCGGTGACCGCGTCGTCGCGGCGCGGCTGCGGGGGCTCGCCGGCCAGGACCCGGTCGCGGTGGCCGGTGAAGGACCAGCGGTCGCGCGTCCACCGCTCTTCGGCATGCGCCCCCGCGGGCAGCTCCCGCAGCAGGTCCAGGCCGCGCCAGATCGCGTCCCAGGTGGGCCGGGTGCGGCTGAGCACCAGATCGCGGATCTCCCGCTCGGCCACGGTCAGCGAGCTGAGCCGGTCGTCGGCCTCCAGACCGTCCTCGGCGACGGCGTGGGCCGTGCGGGCCCGGTCGTAGCGCTCGATGGCCGGGGCGAGCAGCTTGTTGTCGAACGCCGGGTCGGTGGCCGGACCGGCCGGGGGACATGTCAGCTGGCCCCGCTCGTCCCGCTCCAGCTCGGCCCGCAGTGCAGCCTCGGCGCCGGACAGGCCTTGCGGCGGGTCGATCCAGGCGAGCAGCGCCCCCAGATGCTGGTCTTCCAGGGTGGACTGCCCGGTCGCCCAGTGCCGGCCCAGGACGTCGGTCATCGCCAGCAGCAGCGAGGAGCCGGGCACCCGGGCCCGCTCCCCGAAGTGCGTCAGCCACCGCCCGAGCAACGGCACCCGGGGCGGCGCCGGATAGGGCGCTTCCGGGTCCTGTTCCGCCGTACGCCGGAAGCGCGTGGAGCGTCCGAGCAGCCGCACCAGGTCGATGCCCGCGCGGCTCGGCACGATCAGCTGCGGGGCGTCCGCGCACAGGTCGACCTCGACCTTGACGCGTTTTCCGGTCTCCGGGTCGGTCTCGGTGCGCTCGGCGGCTTCCACGACCTCGGCGTAGGCGTCGACGTACGGCAGCACCACGTCGGCCAGTTCGGCCAGGAACGCGAACCTGAGGTCGCGGTCGCGGGGCTGCGGGACGGCCAGGAGGCGCGGCGCGTCCCGGTCGGTGCCGACCAGCGCGCCGAGCGGGGCCCCGGCCTCACCGGCGGTGATGAGCGGCACGAACACCAGCGGGCGCTCGCCGAGATGCCGGTGCCGGACGGTGGCGGCTGGCTGGGCGCGCCCGGTGCTGACGGCCTCCAGCCGGGCCAGGGTGGAGATCAGCGACATGCCGCCTCCAGGGCCTCCGCGCGCAGGGCCGCCGCGCGCCGCAGCGCCGCCACCGCCGGGTCGCCGGGGTCCCCGGCCTCCCCGCGGGCCGCCGCGAGGACGTCCTCCACGGTTTCCAGGCCGCCCAGTTCCGCTCGCGCCGGGCGGCCGAGCGTCGTCACCGCGCCCGCCTCCCGGGACCGGCCCCGGCAGTGGAAGGCCAGCTCGCACGCGGACAGGCACTCGGGCGCGTACGTCGCCGGGACCGACTCCACGGCGGCCGTCAGCTCCTCGGCGGGCAGCTCGGGCGAGAAGCACGTGCCCTCGGGGAGCTCGTCGGCGATGTCCTCGATACGGGTCAGCCGGGCCAGCTGGCGGGCCGTCACCGCGCGCTGCTTGCGGATGTCGACGGCGGACGCGGCCGGCAGATTGGAGAAGTCCCGGGGGCAGACGAGCAGAATCCGGTGCCGCACGCGCGGGGCCGGATCCAGATGCTTCGCCACCTCCTCCAGCGCCAGCACGTACACCGCCGCCTGCCGGGCCGCCGCCCCGACCTTCGCCGGGTCCGCCGAACCGTCCAGCAGCGGGAAGGACTTGATCTCGACGACCGTCCAGCTGCCGTCGGGGTGCACCACGACCGCGTCCGGCTCCAGGAACGCGGGGGAGCCCGCGACGTCCAGCGCGAGCATCGGGTGATCGAGCAGCGTCCACGCGCCCGGGTGCTCGACCGCCTCGCGCAGCTCCAGCGCCGTACGGGCCGTGCGCCCCTGGGGGCCGGTCGCGGTCAGGTCGGGCACGCGCGCCTCGGTGGGCGGCTCGGCGGCAGGGTCCAGCTTCTCGTGCACCAGCCGCAGCAGCTCCGCGCCGCCGTCGGCCTTGACCCGCGCCTCGAACGCGTTGCCCCGGGTGAGCGCGAACTGCGACTGCCCGAAGGCCGACGGCGCCCCCAGCGCGCCGGCCAGCGCCGCCTTGTTCACCCCGGCACCGTCGAGGATCGCGCGCCGCTCACAACCGGGGTTGGCGGCCAGCGCCGCCAGAGCGCGCGCGTCCAGTGCCTTCGCGGGTACGTCGGGCCCGCGCAGCTCAGCGAGCCGCTGCCGGAGCGCCGTCCCCCGCGTCCTGGGGGGAGGCACTCGGCTCGGCTCCCGCTCCGAACCGCGCATCGCGCTGCCGTGGAATTCGCTCACCCGCGGAAGTCTGGCATCCGGCACTGACATCCGAGGAACCCGCGGCGGAAGAGGCCGCGGAAGTGGCGGACGAGGCGGCGGCGGGGGCGGATGCGGAAGGGGCCGTGGAAGCGGTGTCCGCCGTGACCGGGGCGGCCGGCGCGAACCGCGGCAGGAAGCGGGCCCTGACCCGGTCCGCCGTGCGCATCACCAGCGGCGCCAGCAGCAGTCCGACGCCCATGACGGCCGCGCCCGCGACCGCGTCGAGGAAGTAGTGGTTGGCGGTGCCCATGACCACGATCGTGGTGATCAGCGGGTAGGCGACGGCGGCCGTCTTCGCCAGGCGCGTACCGCCGTAGCGCCACAGCATCACTCCGCACCACAGGGCCCAGCCGACGTGCAGACTCGGCATGGCCGCGTACTGGTTGGTCATGCCCCCGAGGCCCCGCGGGGCGCTGGCCTCGCCGCCCCACCAGCCGTAGGAGCTGTACTGGGCCATGGTGTCGACGAAGCCGTGGCTCGCGTCGAGGAGTCGGGGCGGGCAGGTGGGCAGCAGGGTGAAGCCGATGAGGCCGACGAACGTCGACGTCCACAGCCAGGTGCGCGCGGCGCGGTAGCGCACGGTCCGGGAGCGGAAGAGCCATATGAGGATCGCCGGCGTGACCAGGTAGTGCAGCGACGCGTACCAGAAGTCCGCCGGTATGCCTATCCATGCCTCGCGTGTGAAGAGGCGGTTAAGCGGGTGCTCGGCGTTGAGGAACAGGGCCTTCTCGATCTTCAGGATCGCCAGGCCGTTGTCGACCGCCCCGGAGACGTCGCCCCGCACGAGGAGCCGGCCCGCCGAGTAGCACGCGTACACCAGCAGGATGAGCGGCAGCTCCGTCCACCAGCGCAGCCGGGGCGCAAGGGCCGCCTCGGTGCCCGGTGTCTCGGTGTGCGGCATCCGATCGCCCTCCCCCTTCGTCGTCACGGCTCCCCGCCGGCCGGTCGTGCCACCTTACGGTGCGCTCGCGCGCCCTGGGGGCGCCCTCCGGACCTCAAAGACGCAGAGATCGCCCCCCGGGTTGCCCGTCACCAGCGTGCGCGATGATGGAGGAGTTCCGCTCGCGTTTTTCTCCCGGAAAGGTCCCTCATGGCTCCGCGCATCCTGCTGGCCCGGCACGGACAGACCGAGTGGTCCCTGTCCGGCAAGCACACCGGCAGGACCGATGTACCCCTCCTGGAGGAGGGCAGGCGTGGTGCCAAGCTGCTCGGCGAACGTCTGCACCGGGCGCCGTACGAGGGCCTGCCCGGTGTCGAGGTGCGCACCAGCCCGCTGTCACGCGCGCGTGAAACATGTGAACTGGCCGGTTTCGGCGACCGCGCGCGTGCCTGGGACGCGTTGCTCGAGGTCGACTACGGGGCCTACGAGGGCATGACCCCGGCGGACATCCAGACCGTCCGGCCCGGCTGGCTGATCTGGCGCGACGGCGTCCCCGAGGGCGAGACCCTCGCCGAGGTGACGGCCCGGGCGGACGAGGTGGTCTCCTGGGCCCGCTCAGAGGACCGTGACGTCCTGGTCTTCGCCCACGGGCACATCCTGCGCACCCTCGGAGCCCGCTGGCTGGGCCTGCCGATCGACTTCGCGGCCCGGATACGGCTCAACCCGACTTCCCTGTCGGTGCTGGGCTGGGCGTACGGCGAGCCGGCGATCGAGAGCTGGAACGACCTCGGACACCTCGGCTAGCCATCGGGCACCTCGCGTGGCTAGGGCCTGTTGTTTGGATCAGGTCGCAGGGAATCGGCAGTGGCTTGTCATCGCCGTGAGCGGGGTCTGGTGCGTGCAGCTGCAAGGCGGAGGAGGGAGTCGACGCGATGGGGGCACCGCCCGCGCGAGCGCAGCCGAGCGTGGGGGAGTCGGCGAGTGACGACTACGCGGCAGATGTGCGTGCCAGGCCCCGCGTCTGCGGCGTGATCCAAACGACAGGCCCTAGGTGACCCTCGGGGCCGACGCGTGCCGTTCCAGGAAGGCCGAGACCCCGGATGCCCTGCGATGCGGGAGCAGTACCCGTGCCGTGGCCGCCAGCATCGTCTGGATGCGGGACGACTGGACCTCCTCCAGCAGATCCAGCACCTTCATCCCCGCCACCGCGGCCTCGTCGGGGCGTCCGCCCCGCGCGAGGTCGTCCGCCAGTTCCGCCGTGTACAGCGCGATGTTCCGCGTGAAGTGCGGATCCTGCAGGTCCGCAGCCCGTCGCGCGTGCCGCGCCGCCCGGCGCCAGTCGCCGAGCGCGGACCAGCACTGCGCCTCCAGGCCCTCCAGTTCGGCCTCTCCGTAGAAGCTCATCCACTCGGGGTCGGCCTCGGAGGTGCCGCGGTCGAAGAGGGCCTGCGCCCGGGCCAGTGCCTGTTCGCAGCCGACGCGGTCGGCGAGTCCCGCCCAGCCGCCCGCCTCGCGCAGCGCGAGCAGCGACATCAGCCGGGGCGAGGCCACGGGCCGGGCGACGCGCTGCGCGGCCTGGGCCGCCCGGACCGCCTCGCGCGGCCGGCCCGCGTCGCGCGCGAGGAACGCCGTATTGCAGAAGGCGTGCGCCTCCAGGCCCGGATCGCCGGTCATCCGGGCGGTCGCCAGGGCCTCCGCGTAGTGGGAGCGGGCGTCGTCGAAGCGTCCCGAGTCATGGGCCAGCCAGCCCACGGAGATGGCCAGTTCACCGGCGCCGGAGTAGAGCCGGTCCGCGGTGGTCTGCCGGGTCGCGCCGGCGTCCAGCAGGGCGTAGGCGGCCCGCAGCGGGGCGGCGGCGCGGCGGTAGAGGCCGTCGGCGCCGTGCCGGTCGTCGAGCAGCCGGATGCGGCGGACCGCTTCCTCCAGGGCACCCGCGTCATTCGCCCCGGCGCGGCGCGCGGGGGGCTGTGCCGCCGCCGCGTCGAAGGCGAGGCCGACGGGTCCCAGCGAGGCGGCGGCCATCGTGGCGCCCCCGCTGGTCATGAATGCGCGACGTAGCACGTCGCTCTCCTCGTAGGTGTCGTGCGGGTGGTGCGGGTCGTACGGGTTCTGCGTTTCATACGGCTCGCACGCCCCGCTGGTCTCACTCGTGGCGTTCGCCGGGTTCGTGGTGCACGTCAGGGGCGCGTCCTCGTTGTCGCGGTTATCGCGCGCCCGGCGTCCGCGTACCGAAGAGCGGGGCGCGAACCCCAGGTCGGTGAGCGTGCGGCCTGGGAACATATGGAGGAACACCCGTTCGTACGCGTAGTTGGGGCAGCGGATCTCACCCGACTCGACGCGGCCGATGTACCGCGCGTCACAGCTCACCTGCTCGCCGATCTCGAGGGCGGCCCGGCGGATCACCGCGGCGAACTCGGCCGGCGAGCGCTGTCCGCGCAGCCGCCTGAAGACGAGGTTCGGCCGTGGCGGCCGATCGGGTTGGGACGAGGTCACTGTTGACGACGCCATGGCCGGGTCCCTTCGTGCGAACCGTCGAACCATGCCGGAAATGGGGAAACTTGTACGAGTTGTCCGTACGGCCTTGACCTGTGTCCGGCGAGCAAGAACGTACCTGCTGTGCAGGAGTCGTCACGCTGGGTTTGGCTACAAACCGGATATCTCATACGTGATCTGCCATGAACTGCCATCCTTTGCGGCCGACTTCCGCCGTAGCCGTTGACAGACGGCGGCGTTGAACCCCGCGGATCGGGAGGAGGCCGGGATGGAGATCAGCTGCGACGTCGTGACGGTGCCGGCCCGGCAGGGGCTGGAGGCGGTCGACATCCTGCGGCGTGGCACCGCGGAGGCCGTCGGGCCCGTCCTGCACGACGACGGGGGCGGCACTCTGGGCTTCCTGGTGCCGCCGGGAACGGCCGAGGCGTGGGACGTGCCGGGGAGCACCTGCACCGGGACCGACGGTCGCGGCACGCCCCTGGCCCCCGAGCCGCCGGTGGAGGGCTCGGACTGGCTGCTGCCGCCCGGGGAGGCGGACCTCGCGACGGATCCGGCGGTCCTGCGCGAGGCCTTGGGGGAGGCGGCCCGGATGATCAAGGCGGCGGACAGCTGTCGCTGAGGCGCCCGAGGCGCCGGCCCGGGGCGTATGCCCCGCTTGCTCGCGCGACCCCGATAATGACCCCATGGGGAAGTCGAAGAGCGGCCGGCGCAGACAGGCCGACGCGGAGGCCGTCGTCGAGAGCGTCGACGGCGGGCTCGCCGAGCTGATCCCCGACCGCGACCGGGTCCGCGCCTGGACCCTGGTGATCGACGGAGCCCCGCAGTCGCACGTCGACCTGGACGATCCGGCGTACCTGTCCTTCGAGTACCAGCGCCGGCTCGGGCACGTCGCCGACCTCGCCGCCCCGCCGGGCCGGCCCGTGCACGCCGTGCACCTGGGCGGTGGCGCGTTCACCCTCGCCCGCTACGTCGCCGCCACCCGCCCCCGCTCCACCCAGCAGGTCGTCGAACGGGACGCCGCCCTCGTGCAACTGGTCCGCCGTGAGCTGCCGTTGGATTCGAACGCGCGGATCAGGGTGCGGTCCGTCGACGCCCGCGAGGGCCTCGCCAAGGTGCCGGACGGCTGGGCCGATCTCGTCGTCACCGATGTGTTCAGCGGGGCCCGGACCCCGGCCCATCTGACCTCGACCGAGTTCCTCGACGACGTCCGCAGGGCCCTCAAGCCCGGCGGTGTCTACGCCGCCAACCTCGCCGACGGGCCGCCGCTGGCCCATCTGCGCGGCCAGATCGCCACCGCCGCCGCCCGTTTCGAGGAACTCGCGCTGGTCGCCGACCCGACGGTGCTGCGCGGCAAGCGGTTCGGGAACGCCGTCCTGGTCGCCTCCGACCACCCGCTGCCCGTCGCCGAACTGACCCGCCGTGCCGCCTCCGACCCGCATCCCGGCCGGGTCGAGCACGGCAGGACGCTCACCGACTTCACCGGCGGTGCCGTGCCCGTGACGGACCTCGCGGCGGTGGCGTCCCCGGCGCCGCCCGCGTCGGTGTTCAGATGACCCCGCACGTAACTCCGTACGGCACCGGCTACTTCTCTCAGTAGGTCCCGATCTCCACGCGCGGCGGGCCGTCGTGCCACGTGCAGAACACCGACACCCGGTCCGCGCCCGAGGAGAACTCCACGCGGATCCACGACTCCGTCTTCCACACCTGCATCGACCAGCCCGCCCCGGGGGTCGCCGAGACCAGGGAGGCGGAGGTCCGCCCGAGGTCGAAGACGGCCCGGCCGCCGTCGGTGTCATAGCTCTTGACCTCCCCGGGGGCGGAGGCCGCGGGGGCCGTCGGGGAGGGGCTGGACGGCTTCGTGGGGGCCGGGCTCGGCTTCCGGGAGGCGGGCGGCGCGCTCGGGGTGCGCTGCGGCGGACTCGGCTTCCGTGCCGGAGTCGCCGACGGCTCCGCCTTCTGCCTGGTCGCGTCGGCGGCCTTGATGGGCAGGGCGCGCGGCGGGTCGTAGGCCGTGCCCGCCATCACCGTGTGGACACCCCACCACGACAGCGTGACCGCCGCGCCCGTGGCGAGCAGCCAGGCCAGTACGTGTACGAGTCCTCTGCGCATCGCGGCCATACTGCCCCACGCGTCCCACGAGTTGTCCACAAGCGGGAGTTGTCCACAGGCCCGCACCCGGTTGTTCGAGATGGCGTACGGTGCGGCGCATGGCACGTGTACTCGTGGTCGAGGACGACCAGTTCGTACGCTCGGCGCTCATCCGGCACCTGACCGACGCCTCGCACATCGTGCGCAGCGTGGGGACGGCCCTGGAGGCGCTGCGCGAGGTCGCCCATGTCCGCTTCGACGTGGTGATCCTGGACCTCGGACTGCCCGACCTCGACGGCTCCGAGGCCCTGAAGATGCTGCGCGGGATCACCGACGTGCCGGTGATCGTCGCCACGGCCCGGGACGACGAGACGGAGATCGTCCGGCTGCTGAACGCGGGAGCGGACGACTATCTGACCAAGCCCTTCTCGGTCGAGCATCTGTCGGCCCGCATGGCGGCCGTGCTGCGCCGGGCCCGCTCCGGCGCGGGAGAGGGCGAGCCGTCCCCGGTGATCCGGGTCGGCGGTCTGACCGTCGATCCGCTGCGCCGCCAGGCCGAGCTGGACGGCGCGCGGCTGGACCTCACCCGCCGCGAGTTCGACCTGCTCGCCTTCCTCGCCGGCCGGCCCGGTGTCGTCGTCCCCCGCAAGGAGCTGCTCGCCGAGGTGTGGCAGCAGTCGTACGGCGACGACCAGACCATCGACGTCCATCTGTCCTGGCTGCGCAGGAAGCTGGGGGAGACGGCCGCGAACCCGCGCTATCTGCACACCCTGAGGGGCGTCGGTGTGAAGCTCGAACCACCGGGTGCGGAGGTGCCGCGATGAGGTGGGCCCTGGTCAAGGTGTCGCTGGCGGTGACCACCATGGTCGTGCTGGCCTTCGCGGTGCCGCTCGGGCTGGTCATCCGCGAGATGGCCCGGGACCGCGCCTTCTCGGGCGCCGAGCGGGAGGCCGCCGCCGTCGCCCCCGCCCTGTCCATCACCACCGACCGCGACCAGCTGGAGCGGGTCGTCGCCTCCGCCGGCTCCGATGCCGGGATGGCCGTGCACATACCGGCGGGCGACGGCCAGGACGCCATCGAGCTCGGACGGCAGCGCGCCGCCGACCAGGACATCGCGGCCGTAAGGAAGCTGGGCCGCGCCTCCACCACCGGCGTCACCGGCGGCTCGACGCTGCTCCAGCCGGTGGCGCTGAGCACCGGCGAGATCGCGGTGGTCGAGGTGTATGTGCCGGAGTCCGAGGTCACCAACGGCCTGGGCACGGCCTGGGCGGTGCTCGCCGGGGTCGGTGTCGCGCTGATCCTCGGCTCGGTCGCGGTCGCCGACCGGCTGGGCGTGCGGATGGTCCGGCCCGCGCAACGCCTGGTCGAGGGCGCGCATGAACTGGGCGACGGCAAGCTCGGCGCCCGGGTGCCCGAGGAGGGCCCGACCGAACTGCGGCTCGCGGCGGTCGCGTTCAACTCCATGGCCGACCAGGTCGTCCAACTGCTGGCGAACGAGCGGGAGCTGGCGGCCGACCTGTCCCACCGGCTGCGTACGCCCCTGACCGTGCTGCGGCTGAACACCGCCTCGCTCGGCGAGGGACCGGCCGCCGACCAGACCCGGACCGCCGTCGAGCAACTGGAGCGCGAGGTCGACACCATCATCCGTACGGCCCGGGACGCCAAGCCGCAGACGGCCGCGGCCGGCCCGGGCGCCGGGTGCGACGCGGCCGAGGTCGTCCGGGAGCGGATGGCGTTCTGGTCGGCACTGGCGGAGGACGAGGGCCGCAAGTGGCGGGTGGCCGGGGCCGAGCGGCCGGTGCGCATACCCGTGGCCCGCGCCGACCTGGCCGCCGCGCTCGACGCGCTCCTCGGCAACGTCTTCCGGCACACCCCGGAGGGCACCGCCTTCGCGGTCGACCTGCACAACGGCGAGGACGCGGTGATCGTCCTCGTGTCCGACGCGGGCCCCGGCATACCCGACCCGGAGGCCGCGATGGCGCGGGGCCGCGGCTCCGGGAGCGACGGCTCGACCGGGCTCGGGCTGGACATCGTGCGCCGGCTCGCGGAGTCGACCGGCGGGGACGTACGGATCGGCTCCTCCGTGCTCGGCGGGACCGAGGTGCGGATCTGGATCCAGCCGACCGGGAGGGCACCGGTCGGCAGGGGACCGCGCGGGGTGGTGCGACGCCGGCGGCCCGGCAGGCTGGCCGCCGCCTACCACCGCTCCCGCTCCGCCTGACCGAGCCGCTCTCACGGGTCGGTCACGTTTCGACAAATGAAGTCAACGCCTCTTGACGCATGACCGGACATACGGCTGTCATTGCGCCACCGTGTTCGGTCAAGTTGATTTCTGGTCGATTACGACCGGGTTTCACGCCACACCCTCGTGGCCGAACCCTGCCCTCAGGAGCCGTTCATGCACGACCTCTCTCCCTCGGGACTCGCTCTCCCCGCTCCCAGCCGCCGCACCCTGCTGCGCGGCGTCGGCGGTGCCGCCCTGCTCGGCGCCGGCATACCCCTGCTGAGCGCCTGCGGCGGCAGCGGCACGGCCGCCGATCCGAAGACGGTCAGCCTCGGGTCGAACTCCTCGGACGCGGTGCCGAAGAAGGCGTTCGCCGAGATCTACGCCGCCTTCACGAAGAAGTCCGGCATCAAGGTCGACGTGAACACCAAGGACCACAACACCTTCCAGGAGCAGATCAACTCCTATCTGCAGGGCGCGCCGGACGACGTGTTCACCTGGTTCGCGGGCTACCGGATGCAGTTCTTCGCGTCGAAGAAGCTCGCCGCCCCGATCGACGACGTGTGGCAGAAGATCGGCGGGGACTTCCCCGAGGCGATGAAGAAGCTCAGCAAGGGCGAGGACGGCAAGTACTACTTCGTGCCGCTGTACACCTACCCGTGGGCGGTCTTCTACCGCAAGAGCGTCTTCGCCCAGCACGGCTACGAGGTCCCCACCACCTGGGACGACTTCGTCGCCCTGTGCAAGCGGATGAAGAAGGACGGGCTGGTCCCGATCGCCTTCGGCGACAAGGACGCCTGGCCCGCGATGGGCACCTTCGACCAGATCAACTTCCGCACCAACGGCTACGACTTCCATGTCGAGCTGATGGCGGGCAAGGCCTCCTGGACCGATGCGAAGGTGCGCAAGGTCTTCGACCACTGGACGGAGATCCTGCCCTTCCACCAGGAGGGCGCGGTGGGCCGCACCTGGCAGGACGCGGCGCAGACGCTGGTGGCGAAGAAGGCGGGCATGTATCTGCTGGGCACCTTCGTCGGCCAGCAGTTCACCGACAAGGCCGACCTGGACGACCTGGACTTCTTCGCCTTCCCGGAGATCGACCCGGCCTTCGGGCAGGACACGGTCGAGGCGCCCACCGACGGCTTCATGCTCTCCAAGGCGCCGAAGAACAGGGCGGGCGCGGTCAAGCTGCTGGAGTACCTCGGCACGCCCGAGGCCGAGCAGATCTACCTCAAGGCCGACTCCAGCGTGGTGGCCGCCTCGACGAAGGCCGACACCTCCTCCTACACCGCGCTGCAGAAGAAGTCCTTCGAGATGATCTCCGGCGCGAAGAGCCTGACGCAGTTCATGGACCGCGACTCCCGCCCGGACTTCACCTCCACGGTGATGCAGCCGGCGCTGCAGAACTTCGTCCGCAACCCCAAGAACGTCGACAGCATCCTCTCGTCCATCGAGCGCCAGAAGAAGACGATCTTCGCCTCCGCATGAGCACCGACACCTCCACCGAGAACCCGGAGGCGGCCGCCGAGCCGTCTCCGGGTGCCGCTTCCCGCAAGCGCCCCACGGGCCACCGCCGCCTGCTCACCCGCCGCGACCGGATCACGCTCGGCCTGATGGCGGGCCTGCCGACGATCCTGCACATCGCCCTGGTGTGGCTCACCGCCCTCGCCTCCATCGCGCTGGCCTTCACCAGCTGGAACGGCATCGGCTTCGACTCCATCCAGTGGGTCGGACTGCAGAACTTCAGGGAACTGTTCACCAGCAACCCGCAGTTCTGGCCGGCCGTCGAGCACAACGTCGTCTGGTTCGTGGTGCTCATCCTGCTGCCCACGCCCTTCGGGCTGTTCCTCGCCGTGCAGTTGGACAAGAGCATCCGCTTCAGCCGCGTCTACCAGACCGCGTTCTTCCTGCCGGTCGTGATGTCGCTGGCGGTCATCGGCTTCGTCTGGCAGCTGGTCTACAACCCCGACACGGGCCTGATCAACAGCGTCATCGGCGCCAACAAGCCCGGCCACTACATCGACTGGATCGGCGACCCGGACCTCAACCTCTGGGCCGTACTGATCGCCGCGTCCTGGCGGCACGCCGGCTACATGATGATCCTTTACCTGGCCGGACTGAAGGGCGTCGACCCGGCCCTGCGCGAGGCCTCCGCCCTGGACGGGGCCAACGAGTGGCAGACGTTCAAGAACGTCGTCTTCCCGACCCTGCGGCCCACCAACACCGTCGTCCTCGTCGTCACCATCATCGAGGCACTGCGCGCCTTCGACCTGGTCTTCGTCTTCAACAAGGGTGCCCAGGGCACCGAGCTGCTGTCGATCCTGGTGACCAACAACATCATCGGCGAGTCCAGCCGCATCGGCTACGGCTCCGCCATCGCCGTCGTCCTGCTGGTGATCTCGCTCGCGGTGATCATCCCGTATCTGATCGCCACCTTCCGGAAGGAGCGGCGCGCATGAGCACCGTCGCAGGCGCTCCGAAGCAGCGCACCCCGATCCGTCCCGCCCGGGTCCTGCTGCACACCTTCCTCGTCGTCACGGCGCTCGCCTGGCTCGCGCCCCTGCTGTGGGCGCTGCTCGCGGCGATGCGGCCGTACGCGGAGACCAGTGAGAAGGGCTATGTCTCCTGGCCCGACAAGCTGACCCTCGACAACTTCACGAACGCGTTCACCCAGTCCGACATGACGCACTACTTCGTGAACACCCTGATCATCGCCGTCCCGGCGGTGCTGCTGACGCTGCTGCTGTCGTCGATGGTCGCCTTCTACGTCAGCCGCTTCGACTTCCGGGTCAACCTGTCGCTGCTGCTGCTCTTCACGGCGGGCAATCTGCTGCCCCAGCAGGTCATCATCACCCCGCTGTACCGCCTGTACCTGCTGATCGACCTGCCCGGCATCACGATGAGCGGCAAGCTCTACGACTCCGCGCTCGGCCTGGTCCTCATCCATGTGGCGTTCCAGTCCGGCTTCTGCACGTTCGTGCTCAGCAACTACATGCGCTCGCTGCCGCACGAGCTGACCGAGGCCGCCCTGGTCGACGGCGCCTCCGTCTGGCGGCTGTACTGGCAGATCGTGCTGCCCCTGTGCAAGCCGGCGATGGCCGCCCTCGCGACGCTGCTCTCCATCTGGATCTACAACGACTTCTTCTGGGCCATCGTGCTCATCTCCACCGGCGAGAACATGCCGATCACCTCGGCGCTGAACAACCTCTCCGGCCAGTACTTCACCGACCCCAACCTGGTCGCCGCCGGCGCCCTGCTCACCGCGATCCCGACCCTGATCGTCTACTTCGTCCTCCAGCGCCAGTTCGTCAGCGGCCTGACCCTGGGGGCCAACAAGGGCTGACCCGACCAGGACAGTGGCGTCGCCCGCGTCTACTCGTTGAACCACTCGGACTTCACGTCGTAGCCGTCGCCGTTCCACGAGAGCTGCATCTGGTACGAGCCGAACTGGCCGACGTCGTAGCCCTTCTTGCCGCAGTCGGAGTCGCCGCCGTCGGTGATGTAGAGCTTCTCGTTGTAGTTGTTGTCGATCAGGCGGCCCGAGACACCGTGGCCGTCCGCCTTGGTGTCGCAGACCTTGAACATGTCTCCGTCGTCGATGAAGGTCATCGTGCCCCGGCCACCCGGGAGCGAGATGGTCTTGTTGCTGTCGAGCGTGGAGAAGTCGGAGGCCTGAGCCGTCGACGTGGTACCGGCGAAGACCGTGGCCACAGCCGCACCGGCCATGGCTGTACGGGTGAACGATCCGAACACTGAACTTCCCTTTCACTGCAGGACTGCGGAGCAGCCCCACGGCCCCCCGCCCTGATCGAGATCGACCTTAGACACCTGATGATCAAACGGGAATCGAATTCAGGTCATGTGCGACTTACCGGAATTCGGAGTTCCGAAAGCCGGCGGGGCGCGGCACCCCCCGTCGGGTGCCGCGCCCCTTTCCCCGCTCCCCCAGGGGTGGCCTACGCGGCCGGCTCCAGTGGCGGAAGCGCCCCGGTGCGAGCCGCCTTGCCGTACCACAGGGCGCTGGACTTCGGTGTGCGCTGGAGCGTCGCGTAGTCCACGTACACCGCGCCGAAGCGCTTGCCGTAGCCGTACGCCCATTCGAAGTTGTCCAGCAGGGACCACAGGAAGTAGCCGCGGACGTCCGCGCCGTCGGTGATCGCGCGGCGGACCGCGGACAGATGGCCGTGGAGGTAGGAGACCCGCTCCGGGTCGTGCACCCGGCCGTCCGAGTCGATCTTGTCGTCGTAGGCCGCGCCGTTCTCGGTGATGTACAGCGGCAGCCCCGGCGCCTCCCGGGTGTAGCGCATGATCAGCTCGTGCAGACCGGTCGGGTCGATCGTCCAGCCCATCTCCGTGCGGTCACCGGGCGTCTGGTGGAAGGCGACATCGCCCGCGGCCGGCCACGGCGAGTGGTCGCTCGCCCCGTGGCCGTCGGCACGCGGCGCCCGCGCCGACGCGTCCGCCGCCGAGACCAGCGCGGGCGTGTAGTAGTTGAGGCCCAGCGCGTCCAGCGGCTGGTTGATCAGCGTCAGATCGCCGTCCAGGACGTAGTCCCAGTCGGTGAGTTCCGCCGTCGCCGCGTACAGCGACTCGGGGTAGACGCCGTGCAGGATCGGGCCGTGGAAGACCCCGTTGGCCAGGTCGTCGATCTTCTGGGCCGCCGCCAGGTCCGCCGGGCTCTGCGAAAGAGGCCGCACGGTCGCGGAGTTGAGCGCGATCGCGACCTGGTTGCGGGCCGGCATCGCCGACCGCAGCGCCGACGCGCCCAGCCCGTGCGCCAGGTTCAGATGGTGCGCGGCACGCAACGAGGCCGCCGGATCCGTACGCCCCGGCGCGTGCACCCCGGAGGCGTAGCCCAGGAACGCGCTGCACCACGGCTCGTTGAGCGTCATCCACTGCTCGACACGGTCGCCCAGCGCCTCACCGACGATCTGCGCGTACTCCGCGAAACGGTACGCCGTGTCGCGCTCCGGCCAGCCGCCCGCGTCCTCCAGATCCTGCGGAAGGTCCCAGTGGTAGAGCGTGACCGCAGGCTTGATGCCCTTGGCCAGCAACTCGTCCACCAGCCGGCGATAGAAGTCCAGGCCCTTCTGGACGGCCGGGCCACGCCCGGTCGGCTGCACTCGCGACCACGAGACGGAGAAGCGGTAGGCACCCAGGCCCAGGTCCGCCATCAGCGCCACGTCCTCGCGGTAGCGGTGGTAGTGGTCGACAGCGATGTCACCGTGGTCGCCGCCGACGGTCTTGCCCGGCGTATGGCTGAAGGTGTCCCAGATCGACGGCGTACGGCCGTCCTCCCGCACCGCACCCTCGATCTGGTACGCGGAGGTGGCCGCGCCCCAGACGAAGGCCGGAGGGAAGGTCACCGCGGTGGCCGAGTTCTCGGAATCAGGCATGGAAGCGCTCCCAAGGGGGGTCGTGGAGAGGCGACGGGTGGAGGGGGAGAGGGAGTTCACGAACAGGGGCCGGAGCGGCGCTGGTCCGGCCCCCTGGAGAACGGGCGAGGGCGTCAGCCCTTCACGGCGCCCTGCATGATGCCGCCCACGATCTGCTTGCCGAAGATCGCGAAGACCAGCAGCAGCGGCAGCGTGCCCAGCAGCGCGCCCGCCATGATCAGGGACTGGTCGGGGGTGTACCCGCGACCCAGGCCCGCGACCGCGACCTGCACGGTCGGGTTGCCCATCTGGGTCAGTACCAGGAACGGCCACATGAAGTCGTTCCAGGTCTGCACGAACGTCAGCATCCCGAGCACGGCCATCGCCGGCCGCGCCGCCGGGAACACCACGTGCCACACCACGCGCCAGCTGCTCGCTCCGTCGACGCGGGCGGCCTCTATGATCTCGTCCGGCAGCGCCTGGATCAGGTACTGCCGCATGAAGAACACACCGAACGCGCTCACCAGCGACGGGAAGATCACCGCCTGCAACTGGTCCGTCCAGTCGAGCTTGGCGACCATCATGTACAGCGGGATCACGCTCAGCTGCGGCGGCACCATCATCGTGCCGATCACGATCAGCATCAGCGCGCCCCGGCCCCGGAACCGCAGCTTGGCGAAGGCGAAACCGGCGATCGTCGACAGGACCACGATCGTGGCCGCCGAAACACCCGCCACGATCGTGGTGTTGAGGAACGCCTCGCCGAGGTTCGCGTCCTTCCAGGCGATCTCCAGCTTGTCGAACAGACCCGAACCGAACCAGAACGGCGGCGGCGTCTGCGCGAGCCGCTGGTTGTCACGCGAGGCGGCGATCGCCGTCCACACCAGCGGGAACAGCGAGACGATCGTGAACACGATCATGATCGCGTAGGCGATCGGACCGCCGTGCAGCTGCCCGCCCGCCCGCGCGGACTTCGGCATACGGGGCCGCCTGGCCCGCTCGGCGGGCGGCTTGGCGTCGGGCGGCGTCAAAGTCGTCGTCACGGCCGGAACTCCTTAGCTACTGGCGCGCAGCCGGCGCGAGAGGACGTAGTTGACGATGCCGATGACGATCAGGATCAAGAACATCGTCCAGGCGATCGCCGAGGCACGGCCCAGATGCTGGGCGACCCAGCCCTGCTCGTACAGATACAGGCCGAGCGTCTGGAACTGGTGCTCCGCACCGCCGGACGTGCCCTTGTTGGCGTCGAACAGCAGCGGCTCGCCGAACACCTGGCTCGCCCCGATCGTCGAGACGACCACGGTGAAAAGGATCGTCGGACGCAGCGACGGCAGCGTCACATGGATGAACTGCTGCCAGCGGTTGGCCCCGTCCAGCGCCGCCGACTCGTACAGATCATGGGGGATCGCCTGCATCGCGGCCAGGTAGATCAGCGCGTTGTAGCCGGTCCAGCGCCAGACGATGATCGTCGAGACGGCGATCTGCGAGGGCCACTTGTCGTTCTGCCAGTCGAGCGGATCGATCCCGGCGAAGTCCAGCGCCCAGTTGATCATGCCGTAGTCACGGCCGAAGAGCAGCACGAACACCAGCGAGGCGGCGGCGATCGACGTCGCGTACGGCGCGAGCATCGCGACCCGGAAGAACGTCGAGGCCCGCAGCTTGTAGTTGAGGATGTGGGCGATGCCCATCGCCATCAGCAGCTGCGGGACGGTGGAGATGATGCCGATGGTCAGGGTGTTCTTCGCGGCGTTCCAGAAGAAGTCGTCGTCGAACAGCCGGGTGTAGTTGCGCATCCCGACCCAGTTCATGTCGGTCGGCGCGGTCAGCTCCACCTGATGCAGCGAGGCCCAGCCCGTGTAGATCAGCGGGAACAGGCCGAACGCGATGAACAGCAGGAAGAACGGCGACACGAAGGCGTACGGGCTCCAGCGCAGGTCCCGCTGCCAGCGGCGGGACAGCCGCTCCCGGCGCCGCCGCTCCTTCTGCGCCGCTACGGCGTCCCCGGGCGGGCGGCCCGGGGCCGCGCCCCCCTCCGTGGGGGGCGCGGCGGTGTCGTGACGGGTGGTCATCCGGGTCACTGGTCCAGCTTGTTGTCGATGCTCTTGACCGCGGACTCCCAGGCCTCCTTGGCCGACTTGCCCTTCGTCACCAGGATCACGCCGTTGTCCGACAGGCCCTGCATGATGATCTGGTCCTTCGGGCCGATCACCTGGACGGGGGCGGCCTTGGCGGCCTCGGCGAAGATCGGGCCGATCTCCTGCTTACCCGTCATGTCGTTCGTGGCGCCCGTCACTTCGGGCATCGTGTAGGAGGACGGGGCGCTCGGGAAGCTGGCCTGCACCTTGAACAGCTTCGCCTGCTGCTCCGGCGCGGTCAGCCAGGCCACGAACTTCTGGGCCTCCTTCACGTTCTTGCCGCTCTTCGGCACGGTGAGGAAGGTGCCGCCCCAGTTGCCGCCCTTGGGCGCCTCGGCCACGGCCCACTTGCCGGCCGCGTCGGGCTTCGCGTTGCCCTTGATCGTGCCCAGCATCCACGGCGGGCAGGCGATCGCGGCGAACTTGTTGTTGGCGATCGTGGAGTTCCAGGACGGCTGGAACTGCGTCTGCGACTGGACGAGACCCTTCTCGGCTGCCTCGGAGGTCAGGTCGAAGGCGGCCTTCACGGCGGGGTTCGTCTTGTAGATGATCTTGCCGGAGGAGTCGTAGAACTTCTCCTTCTCGCTGCCCAGGATCGCGTTGATCAGACCGCCGGGGGAGTCCATGAAGAAGGTGCCCTTGGGAGCCTTCGACTTGTAGCGCTCGCCGACGTCGACGAGCTTGGCCCAGTCACCGGCCCACAGCTTGCCGACCTCGGCCGGGTCGGTGGGCAGACCGGCCTCCTTGAAGAGGTCGGTGCGGTAGCAGATCGCCATCGGGCCGACATCGGTGCCGAGGCCGATCGTCTTGCCGTCCTTGGTGGTGGCCTGCTGCCACTTCCAGTCCAGCCAGTTGCTCTTGCTCACGCCCGAGACCTTGGACATGTCCTCGAGCTTGCCGGCCTGGGTGGCCGTGACCTCGGCGATGTTGGCGACCTCGACGGCCTGGACGTCCAGCAGACCACTGTTGGTGGTGAGGTGGTTCAGCAGCGCCGGGTAGTAGTTCTCGTTCCGCTCGACGACGTTCTGCTCGATCTTGATCTTCGGGTTGAGCTTCTCGTACTCGTCGTAGAGGCCCGCCTCCTTGAAGCCCATGGTGCCGAAGAGCCCCACCGAGATCGTCGTCTTGCCGCTGCTGTCGCCGGACGAGGAGCCGGAACTGTCGTCGCCGCCGTCGTCGGCACAGCCGGCCAGCAGCCCGGCGCCCAGCGACGCGACGGCCGCGACGACCATCGCCTTGCGGGCGGTTCGGATGCGTGCTCGCATGTCGTCCTCCTGTTGCCCTGACGTGCCGACCCCCCGGCCAACTGCATTGTTGGACCCGTTTTCACTCGCTTCGGCTCGGGCGGGGAACGTGCGGGTTGTGTATGTGTCAGGTACTGTGGGAGCGCTCCCACCAGTGATGTGTTGAAGGTTCGCGGGTCGGGGCGGGGGTGTCAAGGGACCGGACAGGGAGAGATGCGTTCAGTTATCGGGCCGTTAACTGGACCCGGTGCGGAGCCCGTTGCGGCCCGGGCCGGCGGTGTCGAGCCGGTCGGACGGGCCCGTGGGACCCAAGCGGAGGCCGGGGGCGGCAAGCCCTCGGTGGCGGTCACTACAGCTGACGAGCCTGTTAAATTCCAGGCCAGCCGCAGAGTGCGGGTGTGGACGGGAAGGCGGAGCCCATGGCAAGCCACGGAGCGCGGGGCCGAAGCGGTGGCCGGCCCACCCTCGAAGAGGTGGCGGCGCGCGCCGGTGTCGGCCGCGGCACCGTCTCCCGGGTGATCAACGGCTCGCCCCGGGTCAGCGACGCGACCCGCGCGGCCGTCGAGGCGGCGGTCGCGGAGCTCGGATACGTCCCGAACACCGCCGCACGCGCCCTCGCGGCGAACCGCACCGACGCGATCGCGCTGGTCGTCCCCGAGCCGGAGACGCGGTTCTTCGCGGAGCCGTACTTCTCGGACATGCTGAAGGGCGTCGGGGCGGCGCTCTCCGACACGGAGATGCAGCTCCTGCTGATCTTCGCGGGCAGCGACCGTGAACGCCGCCGCCTCGCCCAGTACTTGGCGGCCCACCGGGTGGACGGCGTCCTGCTGGTCTCCGTGCACGCGGACGACCCGCTGCCCGACCTGCTGGCCCAGCTGGAGATACCGGCGGTGATCAGCGGCCCGCGCTCCTCCGCGGAGTCCCTCCCGTCGGTCGACTCCGACAACTACGGCGGCGCCCGCCAGGCCGTCGAGCACCTGCTGTCCGGCGGCCGCCGCCGGATAGCCCACATCACCGGACACCTCGACGTCTACGGCGCCCAGCGCCGTATCGACGGCTACCGCGACGCCCTGAGCGACGCGGGCCACGAGGCGGACGAGGCACTGATCGAGGCGGGCGACTTCACCGAGGAGGGCGGCCGCCGTGCCATGGCGGCCCTGCTGGAGCGCCGCCCCACCCTGGACGCGGTCTTCGCCGCCTCCGACGTCACCGCGGCCGGTGCCCGCCAGGCCCTGCGCGAGGCGGGCCGCCGCATCCCCGACGACGTCGCGCTCGTCGGCTACGACGACTCCGCCATCGCCCGCCACATGGACCCGCCCCTCACCAGCGTCCGCCAGCCCATAGAGGAGATGGGCCACCGCATGATCGACCTCCTCCTCACGGAGATCGCCGACCGCCGCCCCTCGGCCTCCCGGGGCCTGGAGCGACGCCAGATGGTCCTGGCCACGGAGCTGGTGTCCCGGTCGTCGTCCTGACAGCCTCGGCGATCACGTCCTGGCCGCTGCCGGCCGCCGCAGCAGATAGGCGGCCGCCGTCGAGACCAGGACGGCCATGCACGCGATGAAGACCAGGCCCGCGCCCTCCAGCCCGATCGGGCCCGTCAGCAGGCCGACGCCGATCACCGGGACCGAGATGCCCGCGTAGGCCACCACGAACAGGGCCGAGATCACCGCCGCGCGCTGGTGCTCCGGCGAGGCCCGGGCCACCTCGGACAGCGCCCCGCGGAACGCCAGCCCCTGCCCGATCCCGCCGACGAGCGCGCTCAGCACCACCAGCGCCATCAGATCCCACACCAGCGCGCCCGCGAGCAGGGCGAGCCCGGCGAGCAGCCCCGCGCAGCCCAGCGGAAGGGAGCGCCGTACCCCGACCCGGCCGACCGCGAGTTGGCCGGCCGTCGAGGCGAAGAAGGCCAGCGCGACGATCAGCCCGCTCACGGCGTGGTCGGTCACGCCCAGGGACTCGGCGAGGAACTCCGGGCTGACCGACGTGAACACCCCGAACAGCGCGAACCCCACGAAGGAGGCCGTCGCCGCGGGCCCGAACACCGCCCGCACCCGCGGCGGCAGAACGGGCCGCTGCGGCCGTACGGTGCGCAGGGGCCGCAGCTCCCGCACGGTCTCCGGGAGCCGGACCAGCACGGCGGCGCAGGCGGCCACCAGGACGAGGTGCGTGACGAACGGCAGATACAGCGGCCAGGGCGCGTACTGCGCGAGCACCCCGGACATGAGCGGACCGCAGCCCAGTCCGCCCATGTTGGCGGCGGTCGCCACGAACGTGGCCCGGGAGGCACCGCCCTCGGGCGCCAGCTCCATCACATACGCGGTGGCCGCGCCGGTGAACAGCCCGGCGGACAGTCCCGACAGCAGCCGCCCCGCGTACAGCCAGCCCAGCCCGGTGGCGCACAGGAAACAGACGGCGCTGGCCGCGGCGAGGCCCAGCCCGCACAGCAGCACCGGGCGTCTGCCCACCGCGTCCGAGGCGTTGCCGACCAGCAGCAGCACGCCGATGACCGCGAAGGCGTACAGGGCGTACACCACGGTCACGGTCAGCTCGGAGAACCCGAACTTGTCCTGGTAGAGGGGGTAGAGGGGAGTCGGCAGCGTGGTGCCGGCCATACACACGGCGAACACCGCCCCGCCGAGCACACACGCGCGCCACCCTCGGTGTCCACCGTCCATGGCGCCGACGGTAGCCCCGCCTCCGGGCCACCCCGGACAGGCGCGGCAGGCGCACAAAAAGCTTCAGCCGGTGGCTTCTTTTACGAAGCCACCGGCCGAATACTCAGGGTGAGTGACGGGACTTGAACCCGCGACTTCCTGGACCACAACCAGGTGCTCTACCAGCTGAGCTACACCCACCATGACCGGCTTGGAGGTCTGTGACTTCCTGACCGGCCGAGAAAAAGTGTACAGGGTCCGAAGGGGTGCTCGCGCCCACCTTTCCCGGCGCTCCCCGACGGGCCCCTGTCACGCCTACTGAGCAGGCAGAACGTGCTTCGCGGCGATCGTCTTCGCGGTGTCCGAGTCGGGCCCGGGCTGCGGGACGAAGACGGCCTCGCGGTAGTAGCGCAGCTCCGCGATGGACTCGCGGATGTCGGCGAGCGCGCGGTGGTTGC
This sequence comes from Streptomyces sp. CRCS-T-1, assembly GCF_024442335.1. Taxonomy (NCBI): domain Bacteria; kingdom Bacillati; phylum Actinomycetota; class Actinomycetes; order Kitasatosporales; family Streptomycetaceae; genus Streptomyces; species Streptomyces sp. CRCS-T-1. The sequence continues at coordinate 5,294,212 of NZ_CP101651.1, forward strand.
CGTTCTTCTTCGGGCTGTTGAAGTACGCCCGCGGGTACCAGCGGCGGGCCAGCTCCTTGACCGAGGAGACATCGACGATGCGGTAGTGGAGGTAGTCCTCCAGCGTCGGCATGTCGCGCAGCAGGAAGCCGCGGTCCGTGCCGACGGAGTTGCCGCACAGCGGGGCCTTGCCCGGCTCCTTGACGAACTCCCTCACATACGCCAGGACCTGCTCCTCGGCGTCCTTCAGCGTCGTGCCGTCCGGCAGCTCGGCGAGCAGCCCGGACGCGGTGTGCATCTGACGCACCACATCCGGCATCGTCTCCAGCGCCCGGTCCGGCGGCCGGATGACGATGTCCACGCCGTCACCGAGCACGTTCAGCTCGGAGTCGGTCACGAGGGCGGCCACCTCGATGAGCGCGTCGTCCGACAGCGAGAGGCCGGTCATCTCGCAGTCGATCCACACCATGCGATCGTTCATGTGTCTAACCTTACGGCCCACTGCCCCGGGCTCGGCCCGGTCGTGCAGTGACCTTGTCGTCGAAGGCCGGCCCGCGCTGAGAACGGCTCCGGAAACGGCGCCGGGCCCGCGGGGAGGGCTTCCTCCCCGCGGGCCCGGTCACCGGCTCACGTCGCGCTGCGCTGGCCCGGCAGACTCGCCCGGGCCGATATGTAGGCCTCCCGGCCGTTGTCGGAGGCGGCCGACGCCGACAGGGCCGGGGACGATCCGACCGCGCTCGCCGCCGCCGTACGGCGGGACTGCAGCGGGACCGGATGCTCCGGGTGCAGCGGTGCGGGCGCCTGGCCGGGATGGCCCGGGTGGCCCGGCATGCCGCCCCCGGGACCGCCCGGTCCGCCGTCGACGTCCTGGGGCCGCTCGGCCTGCGGACGACGGGCGCGGTACGCCGCCCGGTACGCGGCCGGGGACGAGCCCAGCTGGCGGCGGAAGTGCCCGCGCAGGGCGACCGGCGACCGGAAGCCGCAGCGTCCCGCCACCTCGTCCACCGAGTAGTCCGACGTCTCCAGCAGGCGCTGCGCCTGGAGGACCCGCTGTGTGATCAGCCACTGCAGCGGGGCGCTCCCGGTCAGCGAGCGGAAGCGGCGGTCGAACGTACGACGGCTCATGTACGCGCGTGCCGCCAGCGTCTCCACGTCGAACTGTTCGTGGAGGTGCTCCAGCGCCCAGGCGACGACCTCCGCGAGCGGGTCGGCGCCGATCTCCTCTGGTAAAGACCTGTCGAGGTAGCGCTCCTGGCCGCCCGACCGGCGCGGCGGGACCACCAGGCGGCGGGCCAGCGCGCCGGCCGCCTCGTTGCCGTGGTCCGTCCGCACGATGTGGAGACAGAGATCGATTCCGGCCGCGGTGCCCGCCGACGTCAGCACGTCCCCGTCGTCGACGAACAGCTCGCGCGGATCGACGTGCACCGACGGGTAGCGCTTCGCCAGCGTCGGCGCGTACATCCAGTGTGTCGTCGCGGGCCGGCCGTCCAGCAGGCCCGCCGCCGCGAGGACGAAGGCGCCGGTGCACAGTCCGACGATGCGGGCGCCCTCCTCGTGGGCGCGGCGCAGCGCGTCGAGCGCCTCGTCCGGTGGCGGAGAAGTGATCGAACGCCAGGCCGGTACGACGACCGTGCCCGCCCGTGAGATCGCTTCCAGGCCATGTGGTGCGCTGAGTTCGAGGCCCCCTGTGGTCCGCAGCGGGCCGTCCTCACCTCCGCACACCAGCAGTCGGTAGCGCGGCACGCCGGCGTCCTGGCGGTCGATCCCGAACACCGACAGTGGTATGGAACTCTCGAAGATGGGGCCGCCGCTGAACAGCAGCACCGCGACGATCTCCTTGCGGCGTCGCCCGGAAAGCTTCCGGACGCCGGCTTCCGGCGCGGCAGTGGAGTCGTGGCTCATACTGCTAAGCCCCCCTCGGTGGTCGCGGCTCCTCGGTTGTGTCGCTCCTGCACGTTTCCCCTCGGTCCTGCACGAGTCCCCCGCCGTAGACAGTCAAGATCGAATCTACTGTGTGCCGTCGTGCCGAGGTGGCCGGTTCGGCACTCGGCACATTGTCGACTTGGCAACTTGGCGTGAAGCATTCGATCACGAAGCGTTGCACTCGTGGGGCGTGCAGGGAAGTGCGCCTTGTCGCAGTGGCCAATCCGCGTAGGGTGCGCAGGTCCCCCGAGGCCCTTTCCGTGCAGGTCGAACGGGGGTTGGGGGGTGCTTCGGCAGGGTGATGCACAGGTGCGAGAAGTTGGCTGAAAACCGCCGTGCACGTGCACTGAAACCGGTCAGCCGACCGGTGTATCTCCTCCAGTGTGCCGCCCGCCCCGATGGGACCCCGTTCCGGTCCGGTGGTGCCGGCCCCGGTGGGGTGCGCGGTCCTCGGCCGCCAGCCGGGCCGCGCCGCGCTCGGACTGGCGCAGCAGCACCCGGCAGGCGCCCGTGACGGCGGCGAGCCCGAGGGCCGTGCCGGCGGCACCGGCCAGGGAGCTGCCGTAGCCGAGGAGCACGACGGGGACGAGCAGGCAGCTGAAGGCCGCCCAGCGAATCACATCCGTCGCGGTGTCCCGCGACGGCGGGGCCGCGCGGTCCGCCTCGGAGGCGATGCTGGGTCCGGACATGGATGCTCCCTGTGGCATGAGTCACGGGGTTCAACGCGTGGCGGGGGCGTCGGTCACTGTGTGAGCCGATCACCCCCACGGGTAAGTGAATCCTGTGCAAACCGCCTGTACAGCGCAGCAACCATTGCGTTACGGGCGTCGCCTCGTGCATGCTCCCTGGAACCCGCACGCACCGTGAGCGGGATCTGGGCTAAGGAGGCGTGCCGCCGTACCCTTGGGGGTATGGGGTTGGGAAGACCATTCCCGGACACAGCTCCGACGCACACTGTCGTCCCCCAAATAAGGATCACAACGCCGAGACAGCCATGGCCGGTCACGAATTCTTCGAACCAGCGGACCGCAAGCGGCCCGTCGCCGATCCCACGGCGGCCGAGCCCCTGGCGGCACAAGAGCCACGCCATTCCTGCGATCCCGCCTTCAAGCACGGCGTCGTCGTCGGATTCGACGGCTCCATGTCCAGTGAGCGCGCCCTGGCCTACGCGATCGGGATGGCCCATCGCTCGGGGTCGGGCCTGATCATCGTCCATGTGGCCAACCGGCTGCCGACCACGGTGTGGGCCGGCTGCGAGCCGCCCGTCTTCGTGGACGTGCCGGACCATCGGACCGAGGTGCTCGGGCTGGAGCTGGCGTGTGCGGAGTATCTCTCCGAGGTGCCCTGGATCCTCGTCGAGCGGGGCGGGGACATCTGCCACGAACTCGAAGAGGTCGGCCGGGAGTACGAGGCCGACGCGATCGTCGTCGGGTCGAGTCACGGCATCGTGGGGCGCATCTTCGGTTCGGTCGCGGGGCGGCTCGCCAAGCGGGCGCAGCGGCCGGTCGTCGTCATTCCCTGAATTCCCCGAAGCGTCCCGAGCGGCGACTCCCTTGGTGCGGTGCGTAAAACTACTTGCGCGTAGAGGTGTTTGTGCCCTTGTGAAGGGCATATACGGTGCACCGCACAACTGCACATGCACGAAGGGAGCCCGCCGTGGACAAAGACGTCTCCGCGGGAAGCGGCATCACGACCGTGGTCGGTCGACTCGCCCTCGGAATCACCCTGTTGGCCTTCGGGTTGGGGCACACGACCGTCATCGACGGTGTGTCAGCCGCTGACGCCACGTCAATCGCCCAGTATGTGGGCGGCATCGCCCTCTTCGTCGCCGGGCTGATGGCCCTGCGGGAGGGGGACTCCGCCGGGGGTACGGCGTTCTCGGTGCTCGGGGCGCTGTGGTTCACGTGGGCCGTGTCGGACGGCGCCGCCGGTAACGAGGCCGGGCTGTTCCTGCTGTTGTTCGCCGTCGCGGCGCTGTCTCTGATGCTCGCGGGTGGGGATCAGCTGGGGCAGGGGATGTACGGGCTGTTCTTCGTGGGCCTGTTGCTCATGGCGATCGCCGAGTTCGCCGGTAACGGCGGGCTCGTGAAGGTGGGTGGGTGGTTCGCCGTGGCCGCGGGGGCGGTGGCCTGGTATGCGGCGACCGCGGCCCTGGCCCACTGGCCCACCGCTGTTCCGCGACGGCGTGCTGCCGGTCGGGGCGTGACGGCCACCGGCTGAACTCGGCAGCCGACGCTGGGGTATTGGGCGGCCCCGGCGTGTGAAAACGGACCCCCTGTGCGCTGGTGGCAGCACGTGGGGGTCCGTCCTCATTGGTTGGCCTGTGCGGGGGCGTGGGGGCTTGTCGCGCAGTTCCCCGCGCCCCTGAAAAGAAAGCCTCTACTCAACCGTCACCGACTTGGCCAGGTTGCGGGGCTTGTCGATGTCCCTGCCCAGAGCCAAGGCCGTGTGGTACGCCAGGAGTTGGAGGGGGATGCCCATCAGGATCGGGTCGAGTTCGTCCTCGTTCTTCGGGACGACGATCGTCTCGTCGGCCTTCTCCTGGTGCTGGTGGGCGACCGCGAGGATCTTGCCGCTGCGGGCCTTGATCTCCTCCAGGGCGGCGCGGTTCTTCTCCAGCAGGTCGTCGTCGGGGACGATCGCGACCGTGGGGAGGGCCGGCTCGATCAGGGCCAGCGGGCCGTGCTTGAGCTCGGAGGCGGGGTAGGCCTCGGCGTGGATGTAGGAGACCTCCTTGAGCTTCAGGGAGGCCTCGCGGGCCACCGGGTAGCCCCGGACGCGGCCGATGAAGAGCATCGAGCGGGCCTCGGCGAACTGCAGGGCCAGCTTCTTGACGTCCTCCTCGTGCTCCATGATCTCGGCGATCTGGGCGGGCAGCTTGCGCAGGCCCGCGATGATCCGCTTGCCGTCGCGGACCGAGAGGTCACGGGTGCGGCCCAGGTGGAGGGCGAGCAGGGCGAAGGCGACCGTGGTGTTGGTGAAGCACTTGGTGGAGACCACGCAGACCTCCGGCCCGGCGTGCACGTAGATGCCGCCGTCGGCCTCGCGGGCGATCGCCGAGCCGACCACGTTCACCACGCCCAGGACGCGTGCGCCCTTGCGCTTGAGCTCCTGCACGGCGGCGAGGACGTCGTAGGTCTCGCCGGACTGGGAGACCGCGACGTAGAGGGTGTCGGGGTCGACGACCGCGTTGCGGTAGCGGAACTCGGAGGCGGGCTCGGCGTCGGCGGGGATGCGGGCCAGTTCCTCGATCATCTGGGCGCCGATCTGGCCCGCGTGGTACGAGGTGCCGCAGCCGAGGATCTTCACGCGGCGGATCCGGCGGGCCTCGCGGGCGTCCAGGTTGAGGCCGCCCAGGTGCACGGTGGAGAAGCGGTCGTCGATGCGGCCGCGCAGCACGCGGTCCACGGCGTCGGCCTGCTCGTGGATCTCCTTGTGCATGTAGGTGTCGTGGCCGCCCATGTCGTAGGAGGCGGCCTCCCACTCGACGGTGGTGGGCTCGGCCGTGGTGCGGGTGCCCTCGGTGGTGTAGGTGCGGAAGTCGTCGGCCTTGAGGGTGGCCATCTCGCCGTCGTCCAGGGTGACGATCTGGCGGGTGTGGGCGACCAGCGCGGCGATGTCCGAGGCGACGAACATCTCCTTCTCGCCGATGCCGAGGACGACCGGGGAGCCGTTGCGGGCGACGACGATCCGGTCGGGGAAGTCGGCGTGCATGACGGCGATGCCGTAGGTGCCCTCGATGAGCCGGAGGGTCTCGCGGACCTTGTCCTCCAGCTTGGTCGCCTGCGAGCGGGCGATGAGGTGGGTGAGGACCTCGGTGTCGGTCTCGGAGAGGAACTCGACGCCGTCCGCCTCCAGCTTGCGGCGCAGGTCGGAGGCGTTGTCGATGATGCCGTTGTGGACGACGGCGACCTTGCCCTCGGCGTCCAGGTGCGGGTGGGCGTTGACGTCGGAGGGGGCGCCGTGGGTGGCCCAGCGGGTGTGGGCGATGCCGGTGGTGCCCTTGAAGCGGGCCGGGACCTTGGCCTCCAGGTCGCGCACGCGGCCCTTGGCCTTGACCATCTTCAGGCCGGAGGTCTTCGGGGACGTGACGACGATGCCCGCGGAGTCGTAGCCGCGGTACTCCAGGCGCTGCAGACCCTCCAGCAGGAGGGGAGCGACGTCACGCTTTCCGATGTAACCGACGATTCCGCACATGTATACGTATTCCTAGCCGTAGACGATGCGCCGAAGCTGCCGGAGCGAGAGTTCCGGCGGGGCCACCGCGCGATATTTCAGGTCCGCCTCGATCCGTTCGAAGATCGCCGTGTTCACCAGGCCCTGGGCCTGGAGCTCACGGTGGCGGCGACGGACGTACTCCTCGGTCGTCTCGTCGAAGTACGCGAGCACGTCCTGGATCACCCGCAGTGCCTCGCCCCGGCTGAGGGGGCTGGACCGCGTCAGATGATCAACGAGTTCGTCGTGCACTCGCTAGATCCTGAGGCACCGGCGACGCTTGCGCAAGAAATCTGCCCGGTTTCGGGCAGATGAGTGTTGGAACACTTATGGGACGCCCATGGGGGTCTGATGGGTGATTGTTCCCCGGGCGGATGTGTCGGGCGAGCAATTTGTGGCGCCATGGACATTCCTCGTATGGGCGTACCCGAGCGGCTCGCCGAGCGCATGAGCATGGCCGAGCAGCACGAGTACCTGCGCGCCAGATTCTCCCGGCGCACGATGATCAGAGGCGGGGCCGTCACACTCGGCGCCGTCGCGGGTGGCGCCTTCGTTCCGGGTGCCACCGCCCAGGCGGCCGTGCCGACCGCCCGCACCGCTCCCGCGACCGAGAGCGTCGACGGCGCGTTCGTCGCCCCCTTCGGCCGGCACCTCGCCTACGGCGCCGACCCGCGCACCGAGATGACCGTCTCCTGGCAGGTCCCGGTCGCCGTCAAGAAGCCGTTCATCCGGATCGGCGCCCACCCCACGGACCTCTCCCGGAAGATCGACGCCGAGGTCCGCACCCTCTTCACGCCCGCCGGGGTCGGCGCCAGCGGCGACCACACCCAGTACTACGTGCACGCCGAGCTGACGCGTCTGCGCCCGGGCCGGACCTACTACTACGGCGTCGGCCACCAGGGCTTCGACCCGGCCGCACCGCACCTGCTGGGCACCCTCGGCACCTTCACCACCGCCCCCGCGCACAAGGCGCCGTTCACCTTCACGGCCTTCGGCGACGAGGGCGTCAGCTACCACGGCCTCGCCAACAACAGCCTGCTGCTCGGCCAGAACCCGGCCTTCCATCTGCACGCCGGTGACATCGCCTACGCGGACCCGTCCGGCTCGGGCCAGACCTCCGACACCGGCTTCGACTCGCGGATCTGGGACCAGTTCCTCGCCCAGACCGAGTCCGTCGCCAAGTCCGTCCCGTGGATGCCCGCCTACGGCAACCACGACATGGAGGCCTGGTACTCGCCCAACGGCTACGGCGGCGAGGAGGCCCGCTGGAACCTCCCGGGCAACGGCCCCGACAAGAAGAACCTGCCGGGCGTCTACACCTTCGTCCACGGCAACACGGCGGTCATCTCGCTCGACGCCAACGACATCTCCTTCGAGATCCCGGCCAACCTCGGCATCTCCGGCGGCACCCAGACCAAGTGGCTGGAAGCCCAGCTGAAGAGGTACCGGGCGTCGAAGGACGTCGACTTCATCGTGATCTTCTTCCACCACTGCGCCTACTGCACCTCCACCTCGCACGCCTCCGAGGGCGGGGTCCGGCAGGAGTGGGTGCCGCTGTTCGAGAAGTACACGGTCGACCTCGTCATCAACGGCCACAACCACCAGTACGAGCGCACGGACGTCATCAAGGGGAACAAGGTCGCCAAGAAGCTGCCGATCGGCGGCACGGCCTACCCCGAGACCGACGGCGTCGTGTACGTGACGGCCGGTGCGGCGGGCCGCAGCCTCTACGCGTTCAGCGCGCCGCTGTCGTACGAGGGCAACGAGCAGGACGTGGACTCCGTGGCCTCGTTCGTCAATCTCAAGGGCGGCAAGCAGAACGAGACCGTCGCCTGGTCCCGGGTGCGCTACCTCGACTACTCCTTCCTGCGTGTGGACGTCACCCCCGCGCCGAAGGGGCGGACGGCCACGCTGAAGGTGCGCGGGATCGCCGAGAGCGGGGAGCAGGTGGACCACTTCACGGTGGCCCGCCGCGCGAAGTAGCGCGCCCCGGGGAGGTGTTCCGGCCTGCCCGGGGTGTCACATGCGCTTGAGGACGGCCTGCTTGGCGAGCGCGAACTCGTCGTCCGTCAGGACGCCCGAGCGGTGCAGTTCGCCGAGCTCGCGCAGGCGGCGCAGCAGGGCGTCGTGGTCGTCCTCGGCGGGCGCGACCGGGAGAGAAGGCGTTTCCGGTCGCGCGGCCGGTACGTCGGCGGTGGCCCCGGCCGGGTGCGGAAGCCTGGCCTGGACCGCCGCCGCGACCAGGGCCATCAGCGGGTCCTTCTTGAAGCCCCACAGCTCCACGGCGTTGGGGTCGTACTTGGGCGGGGCCTTGGTGGGGGCGCCCCGCACGGTGAAGCGGATGTAGCCGTTCTCCAGGCCGGCCGCCGGCTGCCACTCCACGCCCGTGATGTCGCCGAGGGCGAGCGTGCGGGCGCCGGCGGCGGCCTTGGCGTCCTCCGTCTTCCAGTTCCACTCCAGGCGTATGCGCTCGCCGTCGAAGCCGGCCGTGCCGTCCCCGGCGGAGACCGACAGGGGGACGGCGGGACCCGGCAGCAGGTACGCGGTCACCGGGTCGGCCGGCACCTGGTCCAGGAGCAGCGCGTTCCGCACCTCGTCCGTGACGTACTCGGCGACCCCGTAGCGGTCGGACTCGACGAGCAGCTGGTACGGGTCATGGGGCTCGGTGAGCCGCCCGCCGGTCGCGTGCAGCAGGGGATCGGCGCCGTCGCGCAGGCGCAGCCGCAGCCGTCCGCCCTTCTTGCCCTGCTCGAACGAGATCCCCGCCAACGCCCCCAGCGGGACCACCAGTTCACCCAGCTCCCTGCGCAGCAGACTGACGTTCTTGTCCCGCCCGGGGGTCAGCCGCAGCGCGTCGCCGTCGAAGGCCCAGGTGCCGTCCTTCTGGATGATTTCCACCATGGGGTGGATTGTTCCACCCGTCTCACGAGAGAGTGGTCCAGACCTCTTAGGGCTCAATGGCTCGATGAAGGGACGGTTCAGTGAGAACGCTTCGCCTTCTCGGTTCCCTGCTGCTCGTCGCGATGGGTGTCTCCGTGACCGGAGCCGCCCCCGCACCGGCGGCCTCGCCCACCCCGCTCGACCGTGTGATCCCCGCGCCCGCCTCGGTCACGCCGAGCGGGGCCGTCTACCGGATCACTCGCGGTACGCACATCCGCGTCGACGATTCCCGCGAGGCCCGCCGCGTCGGCGAGTACCTCGCGGAGATCCTCCGCCCCTCCACCGGATACCAGCTGCCAGTCAGCACGCAGGGATCCGGGGGTATCCGACTGCGGCTTGTCAAAGGGTCGTTCGGTAGTGAGGGTTACCGCCTCGACAGCGGCAGCAAGGGCGTCACCATCACCGCGGCGAAGCCCGCCGGGCTCTTCCACGGCGTGCAGACCCTGCGCCAGCTCCTCCCGGCGGCCGTCGAGAAGGACTCCGTCCAGCCCGGCCCCTGGCTGGTCGCGGGCGGCACCGTCACGGACTCCCCGCGCTACGGCTGGCGCGGCGCCATGCTGGATGTCTCCCGGCACTTCTTCACCGTCGACCAGGTCAAGCGCTACATCGACCAGTTGGCCCTCTACAAGATCAACAAGCTGCATCTGCATCTCAGCGACGACCAGGGCTGGCGGATCGCCATCGACTCCTGGCCTCGGCTGGCCACGTACGGCGGTTCTACGGAGGTCGGCGGCGGGCCCGGCGGCTTCTACACCAAGGCCGACTACAAGGAGATCGTCCGGTACGCGTCCTCCCGCTACCTTGAGGTCGTCCCCGAGATAGACATGCCCGGCCACACCAACGCGGCGCTCGCCTCCTACGCCGAGCTGAACTGCGACGGTGTCGCTCCGCCGCTCTACACCGGGACCGAGGTCGGGTTCAGTTCGCTGTGCGTCGGCAAGGAGATCACGTACGACTTCGTCGATGACGTGGTGCGGGAGCTCGCGGCGCTGACTCCGGGCAGGTACCTGCACATCGGGGGCGACGAGGCGCACTCCACGAGCCATGAGGACTATGTGGCGTTCATGGACCGGGTGCAGCCGGTTGTCGCGAAGTACGGGAAGACGGTCGTCGGGTGGCATCAGCTGACCGGGGCGACGCCTGCGAAGGGGGCTCTCGCGCAGTACTGGGGGCTCGACAGTACGAGTGCGGAGGAGAAGGCGCGGGTGGTGAAGGCCGCGCAGGGTGGGACCGGGGTGATTCTGTCGCCTGCCGACCGGGTGTATCTCGACATGAAGTACACGAAGGAGACGCCGTTGGGGCTGTCGTGGGCGGGGTATGTCGAGGTGCGGCGGTCTTATGACTGGGATCCCGGGGCGTATTTGCCGGGGGTGCCGGGTGGTGCGGTGAAGGGGGTTGAGGCGCCGATGTGGTCGGAGACGCTGGAGAACTCCCGGCATATCGAGTTCATGGCGTTTCCGCGGTTGCCTGGGGTTGCGGAGTTGGGGTGGTCTTCGGCGGGGGCGCTTGACTGGGAGCGGTACAAGGTGAGGCTTGCTGCGCAGGCTGAGCGGTGGGATGCCCTGGGGATGGAGTGGTATCGGTCGCCGCAGGTTCCGTGGAGTGGGCAGTGATTTGTCTGCGGGTGCGTGGGGGCTGGTCGCGCAGTTCCCCGCGCCCCTAAAAGCCAAAAGCCAAATGACGGGCACCCCGGAGGACCGTACTCCGGGGTGCCCGTCTGCTTTGGGGGTCAGTAGTTCGTGATGGGGTTCTTGAGGGTGCCGATCAGTTGGAGGGCGCCGGACGGGTCCGAGAGGTCCACCATCTGTTCGTTGTTGCGGAGTTGGAGGCGGTTGAGGCAGGAGAGGGAGAACTCGGGGGCGAACATGTCGTACTGCTTGAACTTGTCGGCCAGTTCCGGCATCGACTCCTGGTAGGCGCGGGTGACCTCGGCGACCGTGCGCCAGAAGTCGTCCTCCTCCAGGATTCCCTCGGTGGCGAGGTTCGCCGCGAGGAAGCGGAAGAAGCAGTCGAAGACGTCCGTGAAGATCGACAGGATCTTCTTGTCCTCCGGGACCTCCACGCGCAGCCGCTCGACCGTCGGCGGCAGCACCGCGTCCGGGTCCATGACGGCGATCTCCTCGGCGATGTCCTTGTAGATCGCGCGCTGCACGACCCCGTCCTCCAGCACGAGGATGACGTTCTCGCCGTGCGGCATGAAGACCAGGTCGTAGGCGTAGAAGCTGTGGAGGAGGGGCGTGAAGTACGCCGTGAGGTAGCGGCGCAGCCACTCCGTGGGGGCGAGGCCCGACTGCTCGATGAGCGCCGCCGCGACCGAGGCACCCTCGTGGTCGACGTGGACCAGGGACGCCATCGTGGCCAGCGACTCGCCCTCCTGGAGCGAGGGCACCGGGCTCTCCCGCCACAGCGCGGCGAGCATCTTGCGGTACGGCGAGTAGCGGTCGGTCGCCTGCTCGTACTCCAGGTGCCGGTAGCCGACCGCCGCCCGCTCCTTGATGATCGACAGGCCGGTGGACTTCAGCACCGGGTCGCCCTCGATGAGCTGCGCCAGCCAGTCGTTGATCGCCGGCGTGGCCTCCATGTAGGCGGCCGACAGACCGCGCATGAAGCCCATGTTGATGACCGACAGCGCGGTTTTGACGTAGTGCTTCTCCGGGCTCGTCTTGTTGAAGAAGGTCCGGATGGACTGCTGGGCCAGGTACTCGTCGTCGCCCTCGCCCAGGCACACCAGGTGGCCGCGGGCGACCTCGGCGGCGAAGGTGACGGCGAGCTTGTTCCACCACTGCCAGGGGTGGACCGGGATGAACAGGAAGTCCTCGGGGTCCTTGCCCTGGTCGCGCAGGACACCGCGGAAGCGCTCGACGGTCTCCTCGCCCAGCTCCTCGCGCAGGAACGACTCGTACTCGATGCCGACACCGGCCGTGAACGCCGCCCGCGAGCGGTGCGCCGCGAGCCAGACCAGCCGGACCGGGTTCGCCGTCTCCGGGGCGTACGACAGGTACTCGTGGATGCCGAAGCCGAGCCGCCCGTTGTTGGCGACGAAGCAGGGGTGGCCCTCGGTCATGCCGGTCTCGATGGCCTGGAAGTCGCCGCGTGCCAGCTCGGCCGCCGTGATTTTCGGCTTGGTGAGCTTGTAGCAGGTGCCGGACAGGGTGGAGGAGATCTCCTCCAGGTAGACCGGCAGGATCTGCTCGCTGAGGCCCAGGGTGTCCTTCATTTCGATGAAGAAGTCCAGGGCCGCAAGCGGAAGCTCGGCGCCGTCCCGGTGCCGGGTGATCGAATCGGCGTCCACCTGCCAGTGGTCCAGGGCCCGGCGGGCGGCCGAGAAGCGGTACTGGGTCAGGCCGTCGTCGCTGCGGACGACGTACTCCTCCCCGTCCGCCTCGGGGGTGATGAGCCGTTCGTGCGCGAACTCGGCGAGGGCTTTGCGGATCAGCAGGCGGTTGGCCTGGTCCCAGCGCTCGGGGGACAGGTGCGCCACGGCGTCGGACAGGGTCATATCGCCACTCCTCGGGCCGCCAGGTACTGGTCACGCGTGCAGAAGCTCAGCAGCGCGCGCTTCTCCGGCTTGTCGATCTCGCGCTCGGGCACGAAGCCGACGGCCTCGTTGAGCGCATGTACTGCCTTGTTGCTGACATCGGGCTCCACCACGACCCGGCGGGTGCGCGGGTCGGCGAACAGCTCGTCCATCACGGCGGTGATGACGGCCTTGGTGAAGCCGTGGATCGGCCGGTCGGTCGGCGCGACCAGGAAGTGCATGCCGACATCGCCGGGCTCCGGGTCGTACAGGCCTTCCAGCTCGACGTACCGGGGGTCGTACGACTCCATCAGGAACGCCGGGCGGCCCTCGTGCAGGCCGAGGTACGCGTGGTGGTACTCGTGCGCCGAGATGCGCATGTACTCGCGCTCGACGTCCTGGAGTTTCGCGTCCTGCATCATCCAGTAGGACGCCTTGGGGTGCGTGACCCAGGAGTGCAGCAGCTCGGCGTCCTTCAGGGGGTCGAGCGCGCGGACGGTCAGGGTGCCTATGCCGGTCGGGGCGCTCATACCGCGAACTCCTGGAAGGCGATGGTCTTCTCGACCGGGTAGTACTCGCTGCCCAGCAGCTCCCGGATGATGTACGCGTTCCGGTACGGGCCCATGCCCAGGTCGGGGCTGGTGATGCTGTGGGTGTGGACGCCGGCGTTCTGCAGGAAGATGCCCCGGCCGGTGACGTCGACGGCGTAGTTGCGGGCGACGTCGAAGTTGCCCTGGGAGTCGTAGACCAGGCGGTCCTTGACGGGCGCGAGGAACTCCGGCTCGGCGTACTTGTAGCCGGTGGCCAGCACCAGGCCCTCGGAGTCCAGCGCGAAGTCCTTGCCCTGCTCCTCCTGGCGGAAGCCCAGCGTGTACGTGCCGTTCTCGTACGCCGCGCTGTTCAGCGAGGCGTTGGTGATCAGCCGGGTGGGGACCGGGCCGCCGAGGTTCTTCTGGTAGAGCAGGTCGAAGATCTCGTTGATCAGGTCGCCGTCGATGCCCTTGAACAGGCCCTTCTGCTCGGCCGTGAGGCGGTAGCGGGTGGCCTCGGGCAGCTCGCGGAAGTAGTCGACGTACTCCGGGGACGTCATCTCCAGCGTGAGCTTGGTGTACTCCAGCGGGAAGAAGCGCGGGGAGCGGGTGACCCAGTTCAGCCGGTAGCCGTGGACGTCGATCTCGCTGAGCAGGTCGTAGTAGATCTCGGCGGCCGACTGGCCCGAGCCGACCAGGGTGATCGAGTCCTTCTTCTGCAGCTCCGCCTTGTGGCTCAGATAGCGGGAGTTGTGCAGGAAGTCGCCGCCCAGGTCCTGGCAGGCCTCGGGGATGAAGGGCGGGGTGCCCGTGCCGAGGACGAGCCGGCGGGCGCGGTAGACGTCTCCGGCCTCGGTGTGCACGACGTAGACGTCGTCCTCGTAGCGGACCTCCGTCACCGTCGTGTTGAACCGGATGCTGCTCAGCTTGTTCGCGGCCCAGCGGCAGTAGTCGTCGTACTCGACGCGCAGCGGGTAGAAGTTCTCCCGGATGTAGAACGAGTACAGCCGGCCCTTCTCCTTCAGGTAGTTCAGGAAGGAGTACGGGGACGTCGGGTCGGCGAGGGTGACCAGGTCCGACATGAACGGGGTCTGGAGGTGGGCGCCGTCGAGGAACATGCCCGCGTGCCACTCGAAGTCGGGCTTCGACTCCAGGAAGACGCCGTCGAGTGCGTCGATGGGTTCGGTCAGGCAGGCCAGGCCGAGGTTGAAGGGGCCGAGCCCGATGCCCACGAAGTCATGAGTCGCAGGAGAAGGGGCCGGGTTTTCAGGACGCGCGGTCAAGGGACTCTCCCAGGTACTGCTCGGCATGGCCGGCGATCAGATCGAGGACGGCGGCGATGTCGGACGCCTGCGTCTCGGGGTTGAGCAGGGTGAACTTCAGGTAGTGGCGGCCGCCGACCTTGGTGCCCGCGACGATGGCGTCACCGGAGGCGAACAGGGCCTTGCGGGCGTAGAGGTTGGCGCGGTCGATCTCGGCCGGGTCGGTCACGGCCGCCGGGATGTAGCGGAAGACCAGGGTGGACAGGCTCGGCTCCACGACCACGTCGTAGCGCGGGTCGGCGGCGAGCAGCTTCCAGCCCTCCCGGGCCAGTTCGCACACCTCGTCGAAGAGCTGCCCGATGCCGTCGGCGCCCATGGTCCGCAGGGTCATCCAGAGCTTGAGGGCGTCGAAGCGGCGGGTGGTCTGCAGGGACTTGTCCACCTGGTTGGGGATACGTTCCTGCACCATGCGGCGCGGGTTCAGGTACTCCGCGTGGTAGGTGGCGTGCCGGAGGGTGGCCGCGTCCCGGACGAGCACGGCGGAGGAACTCACCGGCTGGAAGAAGGACTTGTGGTAGTCCACGGTGACCGAGTCGGCGCGCTCGATGCCGTCGATGCGGTCCCGGTGCTTCACGGAGGCGAGCAGACCGCAGCCGTAGGCGGCGTCGACGTGCATCCAGGTTCCGAACTGCTCGCACAGCTCGGCGATCTCGGGCAGCGGGTCGATGGAGCCGAAGTCGGTGGTGCCGGCGGTGGCGACGACGGCCATCGGGACGAGGCCGGCCTCCTTGCAGCGCTCCAGCTCACGGGCGAGGGCGACGGTCTGCATACGCTTGTCGTGGTCGACGGGTATGGAGACCACGGCGTCCTGGCCGAGGCCGAGCAGCTTCGCGGACTTCTTCACGCTGAAGTGGCTGACCTCGGAGGCGAAGATGCGCAGTTTGGCGAGGCTGTCGCTCTTGGCCTCCTCACGGGCGAGCAGCAGCGCCTGGAGGTTGGACTGGGAGCCGCCGGAGGTGAACACGCCGTCGGCGGCGGGGCCGAGGCCGATGCGCTCGTTCGTCCAGTCGATCAGTTTCCGCTCGATGAGCGTGCCGCCGGCCGACTGGTCCCAGGTGTCCAGGGAGGAGTTGACGGCGGAGAGGACCGCCTCGCCGAGCACGGCCGGGATGACGACCGGGCAGTTGAGGTGGGCGAGGTAGCGGGGGTGGTGGAAGTAGATCGCGTCCCGGAGGTAGACGTCCTCCAGTTCGTCGAGCACCGCGGTCGTGTCGTGCAGCGGCTGGTCGAGGTCGATCTCGTCGATGCGGGGGGAGAGGGCGTCGACGCTGACGCCGGTGAAGGGCCGGTCGGTGGCGGCGAGTTTGGCGGCCACCCGCTCGACTCCGTCGGTCACGGAGCGGCGGTACTGCTCCGCGGTGGTGTCGTTGAGCAGGTGCGAGCGCATGTGGGGGTCCTCCGGTGGGGACAGTCCGGTCGGGACGTGGGTGGGCTGAGCCGCGGGGTTGAACTTAGGTAAGCCTAACCTAAGTTGCGTGGGGGGAGGGCTTGCTCTGCCGTGACTGTGGTCACGCGTGGGTCATGGGCGGCTGTCGGTCAGCTTTCCGCGCGTAGCTGCTCCTCACTCACGCCGCGGCGCCAGTAGCCGACGAACGTCACCCGGCGGCGGTCGATCCCGCGCTCCCGTACGAAGTGCCGGCGCAGCTGCTTCACACAGCCGGACTCGCCGGCGATCCAGACGTACGGCCTCTCGGCGGGCGGGAGTTGGGCGTCGCGGAGGGTGTCGAGGACCATGGGGGAGCCCTCGATGGTCTGGGGGGTCCGGGGGGTCCGGGGGGTCTCGGGGGACTGGCTCTTGACGAGCCAGGTGATCTCGACGTCGGCCGCGGTCACCAGGTCCTGGATGTCCCCGGCGTGCGGGACCTCCAGCCAGACCCGGGCGCGGGTGCCGGCCGGCAGCGCCTCGACGATGGCCGAGGCGGCCGGTACGGCGGTCTCGTCGCCCCAGACGACCACGAGGTCGGTGTCCTCGGGCGGCCGGAAGCGGATCGCCCGGTTGTCGGCGACGGCCGGCCCGAGCAGCAGGACCCGGTCCCCGGCGGCGGCCCGGTCGGCCCAGCGGGAGGCGGGACCGGCCTGGACGGAGGCGCCCGGCTCGATGCCGTGCAGGGCGAAGTCGATGTCGATCTCGTCCGGGTCGCGGCGCAGCGCGCGCAGGGTGTACGAGCGCATCACGGCGCGTACGTCGTCGGGCAGTTCGCGCCAGCCCTGCCACCAGCCGTCCCCGAGCTCGAGCGGTACGACCGGCTCGGGCTGCCCGGGGTGCGGCAGGAACAGCGACAGCGACTGGTCACGTCCGTCGGAGTGGAACGCGTGCAGATCCGGCCCACCGAAGGTGACCCGGACCAGAGACGGACCGAGCCGCCTCGTCCGCACGACCTGGAGTGAGAAGAAACGGAAGGGGGCGGCCACGGCGGTGGTCATGGGGGGCTCCTGAGTTTTCGTCAGGGGGTGGGGCGGCGTGCCTCAGGGGCGCGGGGAACTGCGCGATCAGCCACATGCGGCCCGCAGCCGCCGTCGTCGCGCAGACCCCACGGCGCTGAGCTCCTAGCTGACCTTCTTCGCGCTCTCGATGGCCTTCGCCAGGTTCTCCACCAACGGCACACACTTGTCGTACGACAGAATCGGCTCGGCCGACCGCGAGATGACCTGCTTGGCCTTCACCGCCGGCAGCTTCTTCCACGTCGCCTCGGAGATGTCCGCCGGCTGGATCGCCGAGGACCGGTCGTCCATCATGATGACGTCCGCCGCGTACTTGTCGACGTTCTCCCAGCTCAGGGACTCGAACCAGCCGCCACCCTGCGCCTTGGCCTTCTCCGGCGGCTCGACGAAGTTCACGCCGAGGGACTTGAAGTACTCCAGGTCGACGGAGAGGTTCGTGCCGGAGACGTAGAACAGCTCCTGGCTCGCGGAACCGACCAGCACCTTGATGTCGGGGTGCGCCTTGGCGGCCTTGCGCAGCCGCTCGGAGGCCTCCTCGAACCGCTTCTTGGCGTCGGTCGCCTTCGCGGACTTCATGTCGCCGCCGAGGGACTCGGCCAGCTCCCACATGCGCTGCAGCGGCTCGGTGAGCTGACGGTCGTAGACGGATATGCCGACGCTCGGGGCGAGCTTGGCGATCTTGTCCTTCGAGGCCTCCGGGACGTACCAGAGGGTGCCGGCGTCGTCGAACATGGTGCTGATCAGCACGTCGGGGGCGAGCGCGGCGTACTTCTCGACGCTGAACTGGTCCCAGGCGTTGCCGAGGATGGTCACCTTGCTGATGTCCATGTCGCCGGCCTGGACGTCGGGCTTGCCGTCCTTCGTCTTGGTCGGGCCGAAGACGCCCTTGACGGAGACGCCGTAGTCGTACAGGGCGGCGGCGACGCCGGTGAAGGCGACGATGTTCGCGGGGGTCTTCTTCAGCTGCACGCTCTTGCCGCGGTCGTCCTTGAAGGACCAGGGGCCGGACTTGCCGCCCGATGCCGCGTTCGAGTCGCCGTCCTTGGAGTCTCCACTGCCGCAGGCGGTCACGAGGGCGCCGAGTCCGAGGGCACCCCCGGCGGCGAGGATGCCGCGACGGGAGAAGCGGGCGGTTCTGGCGTTCGACATGGCTGGGTCTGCTTTCGTGCGTACGGAGCCATTGCGGGCACGGCTGACAGCCGCTTGGCTGGAATCAAGCTTAGGCTAGCCTAACCTCAGCCAGTGTCCAGGGGCCCCTGGGGTGTGTGCCCGAAGGCAGGGGCGGGGACACGTAGCCGTGCGGTGATCCGGGTCACGAGGTGACCGCATAGCTCCTCGTCGGCGCGCAGCCGGGTCCGCCTACCGCTTGACGCGGGCGGTCGCGGCCCGGAGCAGGCGGGTCCGCGCCACCTCGAGGGCGAAGTGTTCATCCCGGTGTTCCGCTACGGGCTTCGCGTACCAGGGGAGGCTACGGCGGCGCCACTTGGCCGGCCCGAGGTTCTCCGGGAGTACCGGCAGGGTCGACGACCAGGGGCCGAGCCGGAGTTGCCCCGTCCAGCGCCCCGTCGGCAACTCCGTGACCGGCACCCGCACGACGAAGTCACCGCCGCCGGACTGTGAGGCCGGGCGGGCAGGAAAGGCAGCGGTGCCACCCTGGCCGTCCTCGAGATGTACGGCGAGAGCGCCCTCCGGGCGGGAGGCGAGGGTGCACCGGCCGGTGAACTCCAGCTCCGTGGGGGCATCCTCGGCCCACCGCACGCTGTGCAGACTCATCTGCGGCAGCACCTTGTGTTTGCGCTCGCCGATGTCGAGAGTGACGTTGCCGTGCGGCTTGGTCGCGTAGAGGGTGACGGCGCGGATTCCGCCTGGGGTGTGCAGGACGTGCGTCGTCGCGGCGCCCGAGATGTCGGGATCCCGCTTGCTGCCGATGCGGACCTCTCGAGTGATGCCCTGAGCGCCGATCGCGAGGGAGATGTCCCAGAGTCCGTCGGTGAGAGGGGCGCCGTCTGCTGCAGTGGTGATGTCGACGACGGCTCGGAAGCCGGCGTTCTCGTAGGCGTATAGCCCCTTGTCCTCCTCCTCGCCGAGGCCTGGCGTCGCCGTGTGGGTGACCGGCAGCCGGTACTCCGTGCCGGTGCCGCGCTCGCGGAGGACGACATGGGTGCTCACGTCCTCGGTCGCGATCCGGTGCAGATAGCCGTACCCGGTGAGGTGCAGAGCCGTGCCGCGCAGTTCGGCACCGGTGACGCGGTGGCGCGCCCCGAGCTGCCGGGTGATGTCGTAGCAGGCGTCGGGGACGGAACGGGAAGGGGCACGGAAGAAGGGGTACTGGGCGTAGGCGCGGCCGCCGTCGACGAGGACAGGGGTGGAGACACCGCTCGGGCCCAGCTCGTTCTCGAAGCGGATCAGCTCCAGCAGCTCGTCCAGCATCGTGTGGCGTACGAGGTGCAGGCGCAGTCTGGCCATGGCCGACAGCCGGTCGTTCAGCCCCTCGTGCCACAGCGGGGCGATGACCTCGGCGAGTCGGGCCAGGGACTTCTCCTGGTCGGGGCGGGGCTCGTGCGCCAGGTGGTCGAGCAGTTGCTGCACCTCGACGGTCAGGTGACGGTGCGCCAGGTGATCACGGCCGGGGCCGGGTGGCACCTGCTCTAGGAGCATGTCGACCACGCGAGGCAGGAACCGCAGCCGGGGCTCGGATCCGCCGGCCTGCACGGTGATGTTGCCGCTGTCCTCACGCTCGACCCAGAACAGGCAGTCGTAGTCGGCGAGTACGGAGATTCCCTCGGCGTGCAGGTAGGCGGGGCCGACGAAGAGCTGATCCTCGCCGATCTTCAGATCCGTCGGGAATCGCAGCTCCAGCCGCTCCAGCAGGTCACGGCGGAACAGCTTCATAGGGTTGAGGGTCCAGTACACGCGGGACGAGAAGACGTCGGTCCGCGGCTGGTTGCGTCGGAACATCGAGGTGGGCGCCCCGCGTCCGCCGACCCCCACCATCTTGCCGAGCACGATGTCGGTGCCGTTCTTCTCGGCCATGGCCACCATGCGTTCCAGGGCCTCGCGGCCCAGGTAGTCGTCTGCGTCCAGGAAGAAGACGTACTTCCCCCGGGCGTGGTCGAGCCCCTTGTTCCGGGGGGCTGAAGGGCCGCCGGAATTCTCTTGGTGGAATACGCTTAACAGCTCCGGGTATTTCTCCGCGAGCCGGTCGAGTTCCTCACCCGTTCCGTCGGTCGAACCGTCGTCGACCGCGATCACTTCCAATGCGTCCCAGCCGATTCTCTGCTCGGCTACGGAGGTGATGCACCGTGTGAGATAGGGCATCGCATTGTACGCAGCGATAATCACCGAAACGACAGGGCTGACCATCGTAATACTCCCCCAGAGAAACGAGGCACGCCCCGTTCTCCGGCTTGGTCATGGGCGCCGGCGGTCTATTCGCGTGCGGGGAAAGGTGCCATATGGGATGTGAAGTTACCATGAAGTAGGTGTGCCTGTGAAGTGGCCTCATGAAGAAGTGCCAGCTCAGGGCACCTTTCGGCCAAGTGGCCTGATGGGCGCTATGTCCATTTCTTGGCTGCGGTTGCGCCTTCGGGTCGCGGTGTGTGGGGGTTGACATTCTTTACCCGGGCCATATTTAGTCTGCGCTTACAACTTTCATAGCGGGTGGGGGGTTCTGCCCGGGTGAGCCCAAGGGGTGGGGTGTGCGTACGCGTATGCGTCAGGGCCGGCTATTGGCTGCGACAGCAGGCGGATTTGCCTTGGCTATAGGCAGTCTCTCGGTGAGCTCCCCTCCAGCGGCGGCAGCCACCTGTGCGACTGGAACGGTGAGTGACTTCAATGGTGACGGTGTCGCCGACACAGTGATCGCCGACCCGAACGCGGCGGTGAACGGTGCCAAGGCCGCCGGGCTGGTGCGTATCGTGCTGGGCGGGGGCAAAGGTGTCTCGGAGATCTCCCAGGCGATGAACGGCATGGGTGCGACCCCTGAAGCCGGTGATCAGTTCGGCTTTTCCCGCACGTCGTACGACGTGAACGAAGACGGATGCACCGACCTGGTCGTCGGTGCCCCCTACGAAGACGTTGCCAAGGACGGAAAGCAACTGGTCGACGCGGGTGCCGTGTATGTCATCCACGGCACACCGGCCGGCATAGGGCCGGGCTCGAAGGTGGAGGGGTACACCCAGTCGGAACTCGACCCCAGCACGTCCACCGAGGCGTACGACTGGTTCGGTCACGCGGTGAGGGCTGGGAGCACGGCGAGCGGCTCGCCGTATCTCGTCGTCGGCGTGCCGGGCGAGAACGTCACCGTAGGCGGGACGACTCATACCGACGCCGGATGTGTCGCGTACGTTCAGGGAGCGACGAGGGTTTCAGTGAGCCAGAAGGACCCCGGTGTTCCCGGTGACGTCGAGGCGCACGATCGCTTCGGCTACTCGCTGGCGGGAACGAACCGCTTCTTCGCCGTGGGCGCCCCGGGGGAAGCGATCGGGACCGCCAAGTTCGCCGGCGGTGTGAGTGTCTTCAGCCACGCGATGGCCGGTGGCCTTCCCACGCCCCTGGTCGGGCTCGACCAGGACGGCGCCGGAGTCGCGGGTACCGCCGAGGCGGGTGACGGGTTCGGCACCTCGCTCTCCATGACGAGCTACCGGCCCGGCGACCAGACCTACAACTCGGACGTACTTCTGGCCGTTGGCACGCCGGGAGAGGACGTCGACAAGACCGCCGACTCCGGCGGTGCGGCGGTGTTCCGAGTCCAGCCGTCCGGCACCTACACGGAGGTGGCGGCGATCGACGCTGCGGACCTCGGGGAGGCCCCGGCCGCCGGAGATTTCATGGGACAGCGCGTGACGATCGCCAACACCAATAGCGCTGTCGTGACGACGACCGCGACGGTCCGGCTCGCCGTCGGTGTGCCCGGCAGGGACACCGCCTCGGCCAAGGACGCGGGGGCAGTACGCATCCTCCGCCCCCTGGACACCGCCGTCAGCTCGACCGACAAGATCCTTGTCCGTGGTTCAGGGCTGCCCGGCAAGGCCACCACGCGTGACTACAACGGCACGGCTCTGACGTCCGGGTCTGCCTACCTCTACCTCGGAGTGCCCCACAGCAAGGCTTCCGACTCGCCCAGCGGAGTGCTCTACGTCGTGCCGTGGACGGACATCGACGGCACGACCACCGTCGGCACCACCACGTATCTGCCCGGCGAGGGAGGACTGCCCGACGAGGGCGTCGCGTTCGGAACGGTCGGATGAGCAGGAGAGCGGAAACAGGGAAGCACGTCACGATGAAGACCCGACGCCGTAATGCCGCTGTCGTCGCCACGCTCACGGCGCTGCTGGCTGCAGGCATGAGCGGGGCACCCGCTGCCGAGCAGGCGGTCGCCCAGGCCGCGCCCACGGGCAACGACACCGACGTCCCGGCCCTCAGCATGACCGACGCCCGGGTGCGGGCAGCGAAATCCGGCAAGCCGGTGGAGATCATCGGCCTGCGTAGCGAGCGCAGCACCACCGTCGCCAATCCGGACGGGACCTTCACCAGCACTGAGTACGTCAAACCGGTTCGCACGCGGAAGAACGGCACCTGGACGGACATCGACACCACTCTGGTCGAGCAGAAGAACGGCACCTTCGCGCCGAAGGCCGCGCTGACCGCGATGTCCTTCTCCGGCGGTGGGGACACCACCTTCGCCGAGATAGAGAAGGACGGCCACACGCTGTCCCTGAACTGGCCGGACGAACTCCCCGAGCCGAAGACGGACGGCCCCACAGCCACGTACGCCGACGTCCTGCAGGGCGTCGACCTGAAGGTCACAGCGAGCGCCGAGGGCTTCTCGCACCTCCTGGTCGTCAGGAACGCCGCGGCCGCGGCCAACCCCGAGCTGGCGCGGCTCGAACTGCCCGTCGACACTTCCTCGCTGGAGCTGTCGGAGACCGAGGACGGCGGGCTCGCCGCCACTGACAGCGGGTCCGGGGGGAGCGTCTTCGAAGCGCCACAGCCGGTCATGTGGGACTCCCACGAAGGGGCGGCTCAACAGCCGGCCGCCCCTGGAGCGTCCGACGGAGAAACGATCACTCCGCCGGATGGTGTCCAGGTCACCGATGTCGCCGTGGACCTGGAGCCGGGCACCATGACCCTCACCCCCGACGCGAACATGCTCGCCGACCCGGACACCGTCTATCCGGTCTACATCGACCCCGTGGTCAAGACAGCGAACCGCAGTGGCTGGACCATGGTGTCGTCGCACCACTCGAGCGCCGAGTTCTGGAAGTTCGACGACGACGAAGGCGTGGGACGGTGCCCCACCGACGTGTCGTACCGCTGCTCCAGTAGCCATGACGTCAAGCGCCAGTTCTTCGCGATACCGACCGGCGGATTCAAGGGCAAGGACATCGTCGACGCCGAGTTCGCCGTGACGATGGTGCACACCTACAGCGACTCCGGACGTGAGGTACAGCTCGCCCGGGTCAACAGCACGGGCGCGAGCGCGATCAACTCGTCGACGAACTGGTCGAACCAGCCTTCCTCGAAGGAGACGATCACATCCAAGTCTCCGACCAATCCGGCTGGTTCGTGCACCGCGACCAACCAGAACGTGCGCTTCGGTGTGACGGGCACGATCCAGAAGGCCGCCGACAGCGGCTGGGACACCACGACGTTCCGGCTCAAGGCGGGCAGCGAGTCCGACACCTCGTACTGGAAGCGCTTCTGCGGCAACGGACACCTCTCGGTGACGTACAACCGGCCACCGCTCCGGCCTGAGCAGGACGACCTGAACATGACGCCCGGCGGCAGGTGCGAGTACGGAAGCGCCACCGAGCACTACGTGACCAAGCCGCCCACCCTGTACGCCGTCGTCAAGGACTACGACCATGGAGACCTGGGCTCCAACTCGGAAACCCTTCAGGCCGAGTTCAAGGTGTGGTGGACCAACAGCTCCGGTGGCGAGGTCGTCCACTACGCGAAGACGGGCAAGAAGAGCACGTTCGACGCGAGCAAGGACGGCCAGACCGGCCAGGCGACCTTCAAGTACACCGTCGGTTCCGACCTGTCGGCGGACGGCAAACCAGGCTTCTCCCTCCCGAAGAACACCACCATCGCCTGGGCGGTCCGTGGCTACGACCAGAAGGCGTCAGGGCCCTGGTCGACCGACGGTGGCCAGACGCGATGCGAGTTCATCCTGGACGACAGCAAGCCGCAGGCTGCGGCGATCACGTCGTCCCGGTATCCGAGCGACGACGAATGGCATGCCGGTGTCGGCGACTACGGCGACTTCACCATGGACTCGCCGGCCGCGGACGTGACGCAGTACAGGTACTACTTCACCGGTCCGCGAGCTGACACCACACGGAAAACGGCGGAGGCCCGGCCCGTGGGTGGTCCGGCGACCATCCGCTGGATGCCGCCGGCCGAGGGTTCGTACACCCTGCATGTAACCGCGGTCGACGGTGCGGGGAACCCCCAGAAGACACCGACCAGCCATGTCTTCCTGGTCAGCGACGGCCGTGCGCCGGCGGCGGCCTGGACGCTCGGTGATGCCAGGAACTCCTCGAAGGCCGCGGGCAGCAGCGGTGCGCCGGATGCCACCGCCGGCACGGGGGTGACGTTCGGAACGGAGGGGCCGTTGGGCCCGACCGACACCGCGGCATCGCTGAACGGGACCGAGAACGCCTACCTCGACGCGGGCGAACCCGCTGTCGACACGGGCGGCACCTTCTCCGTGAGCGCCTGGGTGATGTTGCCCTCGCTGCCCACCGAGAACGTCACCGTCGTCAGCCAGGACGGTACCGCCCAGCCGGGTTTCGAGCTGGGGTACGACGTCGATTCCTCCTCGTGGAGCTTCCGCATTCCGGTGAGCGACATCGAGTCGCTCGGCTCGTGGAAGGTCTCCGGTGCCGCGGCCGTGGCCGGCAGCTGGACCCATCTCATCGGCGTGTATGACATCGAACTCGGCAAGATGATGTTGTACGTCAACGGTGTGCTCGTCGCCGATGACGTACAGGCCCGCCACACGAAGTGGAACGCCGTTGGAGCCCTTCAGATAGGCCGAAGGATCTCGCTTGAGGGATACACCAACCACTTCAAGGGCAGCATCGCCGACGTCAAACTTCACGACCGCGTCATCCCGCCCACTGAAGGACAAGAACTCGGCGGTATCCAGCCCCGCCAGCTCGCCTACTGGCAGCTGGACGAGGCGGCGAACGGCATCTCCCCGGAGATGGCGGGCGGTACCGGTCTGACACTCGGCGGCGGTGCCTCCGTGTACGTTCCGGACGACTCCTGCGACCCCGCTGCCGACCCCGAGTGCGTTCCTCCGGCCGCACCGCTGTGGGGAGATGGGCACTTGGCCCTGAACGGCACCGGTGCCCACGCGACGCGACCCGCCGGGCGGCTCTCCGCGCAGGACAGCTTCACGCTGACGGCTCGCGCCCGGCTGGCCTCGGCGAATCCGACGAGGGACCAGACGGTGTTGGCCCTGTCCGGCACCAACGGCAGCGCGATCAAGGTGCGGTACAGCGCCGCAGCCGCCCGGTGGCAGCTCGTGGCCACCAGCGAGGATGCGGTCTCCGCGACGGCCGTCTCTGTTCCCGACGCGGCCCACCTGCCCAGTTCACAGGGAGCAGGAGACCACCTCGCACTGGTCTACAACGCGGTCTTCGGCGAGGTGCTCCTCTATGTCAACGGCGCTGCAGTGGGCAAGGCGTCCTGGGACAACACCTGGGACTTCAGCAAGACGAGCCTCCAGGTCGGCAGGGCGCGGACCGGAGCGGCGGCGCAGGAGTACTTCTCCGGTGCTGTCGACGAAGTCCGTATGTATCAGGGCCCGCTGGATGCCGCGTTGATGGCGCTGGTGGCGGTCCTGCCGGCCGGCGCCGCCATCGAAGAGTCCTCCGCGTAACACCTCCCATCCCGTGGTGCGGGCGGCGCAGTATGGCGTCCGCACCACCGGCCCCTGCGCTCTTACTCCCCCCGATACCTCATGGAGATGTCATGTCCTCGCCCCCATGGTTCCGGTCGCGCAGACCGGCCTGGCGCAGCGGCCGTCGTGGTGCGGCGGTGCTGCTCGGCCTGGCGTTGTCGACAGGCTTGCTTCCGCAGTACGCACCCGAAGCCGCCGCCGATGAGGGCATGAAGTGGCCCAAGGCGCAGACGAACCTGGACGATCCGGTCCGTGGCAGGACCGCAGAGCCCAAGGCCTTCAAGAAGACCGACCAGGCTGAGAAAGCGGCGGTCCGTCAGGCCGACGACGTGCGCTGGCCTGCGGCGGGCAGTGCCGGGGTCGAGCTGTCCGGCAAGGCCGTCAAGGCCGCTGGGCTGCCGGTGCGGGCGAAGGCGGCCGGAGGCAAGAAGGCCGCAGAGTCCATACGCGTCGAGGTGCTCGGCCGGAAGGTGGCTCAGGCGGCCGGCGTCGACGGCGTCCTGTTCACCGTGGCCCGCTCCGACGGTGAGGCCGCCAAGGGCAGCGCTCAGGTCACCCTGGACTACTCGGACTTCGCCGGCGCATACGGCGGCAGCTACGGCTCCAGGCTGCGCCTCGTCCAGTATCCGGCATGCGTGCTGACGACGCCGGAAGAGAAGGGCTGCTCGACACCGACGCAGCTGAAGAGCTCCAACAACGCGGTGGCGGAAACGCTGACGGCGACGGTGAGTGCCGCCGGAGACGCTTCCGGCCCGGCCCCTCAACTCCACCAGGCCCGGTCGAATGCCGCCTCCGCCACCGTCCTTGCCGCCACTGCGAGCGGCGGTGGTGACGGCGGGGACTACAAGGCCACCGGCCTCTCCTCTTCGTCCGAGTGGGGCGTCGACACTCGGTCCGGCGCCTTCACCTGGACCTATCCGCTGACCACGCCGCCCGTACCCGGTGGCCTGCGACCCAGTGTCGGCCTGGGCTACAACTCCCAGTCGATCGACGGCCAGACGGCCACGACCAACAACCAGGGCTCGTGGGTCGGGCAGGGCTTTTCCTACGAGCCCGGCCACATCGAGCGCCGTTACAAGCCCTGCGCCGACGACGGCCACGACGACACCTATGGCGACCAGTGCTGGGCGTACGACAACGCCACACTCGTCCTGGCCGGCGGCTCGTCCGGCGAGATCATCATGGACGACGAGAAGGACAGATGGCGGCTCAGCAACGACGACAACTCCAAGATCGAGAAGCTGACCGGTACCACCAACGGTGACAACAACGGCGAGTACTGGAAGCTGACGACCACCGACGGCACGCAGTACTTCTTCGGCCGCAACCGGCTGCCCGGATACAGCAGCGGCAACGAGGAGACCGACTCCACCTGGACGGTCCCCGTCTACGGCGACGATCTCAAGGAGCCCTGCTACAAGGCGACGTTCGCCGACGCACACTGCGATCAGGCCTGGCGCTGGAATCTCGACCACGTCATCGACCCGCACGGCAACGCCATGTCGTTCTTCTACGGCAAGGAGATGAACCACTACACCCAGGGCCTGAAGACGGGCGAGAACGGCAAGCCGTACGTCCGTGGTGGGTACCTCAAGCGCATCGACTACGGCCAGCGCGAGAACAAGGCGTACTCGACCAAGCCTGCGGCCCAGGTCGTCTTCACCACCGGGGAACGCTGTCTCGGCGCGCTGACCGACTGCGAGCCCGGAGATCTCACGGACGCCACGGCCGCCAGATGGCCGGACGTGCCCTGGGATCAGAACTGCAAGGCGAGCACCAAGTGCGTGGGTCAGAACTCGCCTACCTTCTGGACCCGCAAGAAGCTGACGAAGATCACCACTCAGATTCGTACCGGCGACTCCCAGTACAGCCCGGTCGACGAGTGGAGTCTCACCCACCTGCTGACCGACAACGGTGACGGCTCCAAGGCCCTGTGGCTCGACCGCATCGACCACACCGGCAAGGCCGGCACCGATGCGTCCCTCCCGTCCGTCAAGCTGTACGGCAAGCAGTTCCCCAACCGCGTCGACAAGCCCGGCGACAACATTCAGCCCTTCCACCGCTACCGCCTGTCGGGCGTGGAGAACGAGACAGGCGGCGCGCTCAGCGTCGCCTACGCTCCCGCCGAGTGCACTCCTGCCGACCTGCCGGCCGAGGACGCCTCCAAGAGGCGCTGCTTCCCGGTGAAGTGGAACCCGCCGGGCGAGGAGGATCCCATCCTCGACTGGTTCCACAAGTACGTGGTCGAGTCCGTGACCGAGACCGACCTCACCGGTGGCAACCCCGACCAGATCACCTCCTACACCTATGTCGGTGACGCCGGCTGGCGCAAGAGCAGGGCCGACGGCATCAGCAAGGCGGAGTACCGCACGTGGGGCGACTGGCGTGGCTACGGCAAGGTGCGCGTCGTCACATCGAAGGGCACCAACTCGGCCTCCAACACCAAGACCGAGCACGTCTTCTTCCGCGGCCTGGACGGTGATGTGAATGCCGGCGGCACCGCCCGCTCGGCATCGGTGACCGACTCCAACGGAGTTTCGTACGAGGACACGGACTGGAAGGCCGGCCAGGAACTCGAAACCATCACCTACGACGGCTCCCAGGTCACCGAGAAGTCGGTGATGGTGCCGTGGACCGTGGTGACGGCGACCGATGCAGAGAGCTGGGGCACCCGCAGAGCGCGCTACACGGCGAACGGTTCGACCGACACCTATGTGGCCCTCGCCACCGGTGGTTGGCGGCGCACCCGGGCGACCACCTCGTACGACCCGGTGACCGGCCGGATCCGCCAAGTCGATGACTATGGCGAGGTCGGTGTCGCCGACAACCAGTGCGTCCGCACCGAGTACGCGGACAGCGAGAGCCGGCACATGTACGCGTACGTCTCGCGCGTGGAGAAGGTCGCCGTCGAGTGCGCCGTGGCGCCCGATCGCAGCACGCAGGTCATCTCCGACGACCTGTCGTTCTACGACGGCTCCACCACGCTGGGCGCCGCGCCGGTCAGGGGGGATGTGACCACGACCAAGCGGCTGGAGTCGCACAGCGGCCAGACGGCGACGTACCGGACGACCGCCGTGACGACGTACGACGACTTCGGCCGTCCGCTCGTGGTGAAGGACGCGGAGACGGCCTCGTCCTCGACGGCGTACACCACGTCGACCGCGTACACGGAGACGTACGGCCTGGCCACCAAGTCGGTGGTGACCAACAGGGCGGGCTGGACGGCCACCACGGAGTACGCACCGCAGTGGGGTGTGCCGACTGCCAAGGTCGACCAGAACAAGCGGCGCACCGAGCTGGCGTACGACGGGCTGGGCCGCCTGACCTCGGTCCGGCTCCCCGACCGCATCGGTCTGAGTCCGTCGATCAAGTACGAGTACCTGGTCCGCGCGGGCGACGACGCGACCGCCGTGCACACACAGAAGATTGAGGAGGACGGCAAGTCGTACGGCAGCGAATGGACGCTGTACGACGGCCTGCTGCGGCCCCGGCAGGAGCAGACAGAGGGGCCAGGTGGCGGCCGAATGGTCGCCGACACCCTCTACGACGGTTCCAACCGCGTGGTAGAGGTCAACAACACCTACTACGCTGCGGGCGCCCCGTCCTCGAAGCTCTTCGAGCCGGTCAACGCCGACCTCACCGGGCAGACGGTGACGGAGTACGACGGGGCCGGCAGGGTCACCGCCTCCGTCTTCAATGTGCAGGGCGAGGAGAAGCACCGCACGTCGTACGCCCACGGTGGCGACCGCGTCACCACGACTCCGCCGACAGGCGGCACGAAGACCACGGTCGTGAAGGACGCCCGCGAGCGCACCACCCATCAGATCCAGTACCCCGAGGACGGTGACGCGGTCACCACGTCCTACGGCTACACCCCGGCCGGCCAGCTCCAGAAGGTGACGGACGACGCCGGAAACGCCTGGACGTACACATACGACCAACTGGGCCGCAAGAAGAAGGCTGTCGACCCTGACACCGGCACGTCGGAGTTCACCTACGACGCCCTGGACCGTCAGACGTCGGTGACGGTCAACGGTGACAAGACGTCGACCAAGTACGACGAGCTGGGCAGGGCCGTCTCCACCTGGCAGGGGGAGCCGGAGACCGGTACCAAGCTGTCTATGTCGACGTACGACTCCGTCGCCAAGGGCGAGTTGTACGGCGTTTACTCCTACAAGGACAACGCGATCCACTCGTCGGTCACCTATCCGACCCTCGACGCCGACAACGACTACCAGCCGGTCTCGACGAAGTACTTCCTGTCGAAGACGGCCGAGCCGCAGCTGGGCGGGACGTACGAGTTCACCGCACAGTACAACGACGACGGGACACTGAAGGGCGAGGGCCTGCCCGCGGCGGGCGGTCTGCCCGCCGAGGCCCTCGGCCACACCTACGACGGGCTGCAGCGGGCGACAGGGCTCAACTCCTCGCTGGGCGGACTCAGTTACGTCACCAGCGTGTCGTACTCGCCGACCTCGGACCTGGAGCAGGTGGAACTGTTCACCGGCGAGTCGGCCGCGAAGAAGACGCTGCTCAACAACACGTTCGAGGTCGGGACGCATCGCCTGATCAACACGAGCGTCAGGGTGGAGGGCGCGTCCAGCGCCGCCTACGACGCGGACTTCACGTACAACGCTGTCGGGGATGTCCTCTCGATCGCGGACACGCCCGGCAGCGGCCCGAGCGACGTGCAGTGCTTCGGATACGACGGCCTGCGCCGTCTCACCGACGCGTGGACCTCGTCGGTGACATCGAACGGAGCCAAGGGCACGGGCAGCGCGGACGCGGCCTGCACGGCCGGGGCGTCGTCCTCGACGGTCGGAGGGGTGTCCCCGTACTGGACGGAGTACGCCTATGACGCGATCGGCAACCGCAAGAGGGAGGTCCGGCACGGCCTGAACGGCGCGCCGACCTCCACGCGGACCTATGCCTACGGGGAGAAGTCCGGCCCGAACGGCACGGATTCCGGTCCGCACACGGTGTCGTCGGTCGTGGAGAAGAAGGCGGCCACGAGCACCACGCCCGCGGTCACTTCTCAGGACACCTATACGTACGACGTGTCCGGAAACACGAAGACACGAGTCCTGAACGGTGACACCCAGTCCCTGGACTGGGACAAGCAGGGCGAGCTCACGAAGGTCACGAACGCCGACGGCACGGTGACGCGGTACACGTACAACGCTGCGGGCGAGCGGATCCTCAGGGACACCTCCGGTGAGAAGACGTTCTACCTGCCGGGTATGGAACTGCACCTGGACAAGTCCACGTCCAAAGTGACGGCGACCCGCTACTACTCGTTCGGCGGCATGCGGATCGCCATGCGGGAAGCGGGCGGCGTCCACTACCTGGCGTCGGACCACCAGGGCACGGCGCAACTGGCGGTCAACGCGAAGACCGGCGAGACGACGCGCCGCCGCACGGACCCGTTCGGAAACGCCCGTGACGAGTCCAAGTCGTCGGCGTCATCACCGGGCTGGGTCAACGACAAGGGATTCGTGGGCGGCACAGTGCAGGCGTCCACGGGCCTGACCACGCTCGGGGCACGCGAGTACGACTCCGACACGGGCCGCTTCATATCGGCGGACCCGATCATCGACCACACCGACCCGCAGCAGATCAACGGCTACTCGTACAGCAACAACAATCCGGTCACCTTCTCCGACCCGAGCGGCCTGAAGCCCGACGACTGCATTCACGTCGGGATCACCTGCACCCCGGAACGCAACGGCGGGTGGGATGTCAAGGCGACGGACACCTACTACACCTACTACGGCGTCAAGAAGCCGAAGGAGGCGCCGGCCCAGCACCGGGCGCGTCAGCAGCAGGCCAGGGCGGACGCTGCCAAGCAGCGGACGGTCGCCGTCGCCAAGGAACTGGCGACGATAGTCGCGGACGAGCTGGGCATCACCGATGCGCTCGACTGCTTCACCACGGGGGCGTTGGGCTCCTGCGGGGCCACGGCACTCAACGTGGTGTCGTCACTCGTGGCCGGCGGACCGCTGGCACGGCTGGCCGCGAAGTACTGGAACAAGATGGACAAGGCCTGGGCCCTGATCAAACGGATCGGGGGCCTGAGCCGCAGATTGTGGGACAGCTTCCAGGACTGGCGCAAGAGCGGCAAGGCGGCCGACGAGGCGACGGAGGCCGTGGGCTGCAACAGCTTCACGCCCGATACCAAGGTGTTGATGGCCGACGGTTCCGCCAAGAAGATCAAGGACGTCGACATCGGCGACAAGGTCTTGGCGACCGACCCGAAGACGGGCGAGACCAAGGTCGAGACGGTCACAGCCGAGATCAAGGGCAAGGGCCTCAAACACCTCGTCGAGATCACGGTGGACGTCGACGGCAAGAGGGGCGCGAAGACGGCTTCGGTCACGGCGACCGATGGTCACCCGTTCTGGGTGCCTGCGCTGAGGGAGTGGGTCGACGCCACTGATCTGAAGGCGGGGGAAGGGCTACTGACCGGCGCGGGGATGCGTGTCCAGGTCACTTCCGTGGAGCGGTGGACCGCCGGTTCGGCCACGGTTCACAACCTCACCGTCAGCGACTTGCACACGTACTATGTGCTGGCGGGCGAGACGCCGGTTCTCGCTCACAATGCAACGCCAGGTCAGAAGTGCGATCTGACGCTGGGCGCTGGCCCGAATGCCCGAGAGGGAGTAGGTCTGGAGAACGGTGACATTGAAGCAGATGGCGTTCGAGATCTGATCAATGAATCCGGAAATAAGCACGGCTGTCACACTTGCGATGCCACGACCCCCGGCACCAAGGACGGGGACTGGATTCCAGATCATCAGCCGCCGTCTAGTCTCGTCGATCCCGGATCTCCTCAGACGGCGTATCCTCACTGCCTGCCTTGCGCTAGGAGGCAGGGTGGGGTCGTCTCACAACTTTCACAAGGAAAGAGCAAGAAGGAATGGTAGCTAATAGCCCTGTGGTTGCATTCCTGGCAAAAATCGAGCACGGATGCCTGATCTTGCGGGATGCGGGAAGTGACGATGACGTCAGCGACTGGGACCCGGTGTCGAGCAGCTGGTATCGAGAGGGCAGTTCACTCATCTTCGGCGTTCAGGCCAGTGTCGATGGTCCTGTCGAATGCGAGGTATGGAAGTCGGATCCGTCTGCGGTGCTCCCTGCGAACCTCTTTGAGGTGACACTCCCATGCCCGTCCGGGTGGCTCGTATTGCACGACCCGAACGAATACGCCCGAATGCAATTCACGGGATTCCGTGGGTCTGTGATTTGTTCGGTAATGGTGGATGATCCGCAGTTTCCGTCAAAGGTTCAGATCTTGCTGAGGGGAGAAGGTAAGTAGCTTCTTGACGCTCGCAGGAACGGGCGAGGCTATATTCAGGGGTCTCGCCCAGTTTTCTCGCATGCGGCGTGAGGGTGTAGTTCCCCTAGGGGATGCCGACCTTCCCGCGCCATTCCGAACTGCAAAGTTGAGGCCCCGTCAGGTGTGTCCTGACGGGGCTTCTGCATGGGGTGACGGCAGTAGTTGACGCCAACCGGCTGGTGTCAGCCAACCAACCCCAACTCCCGCGCGATCAGCATCCGCTGTACCTCGCTCGTGCCCTCGCCGATCTCCAGGATCTTGGAGTCGCGCCACATGCGGGCGACCGGGTACTCGTTCATGAAGCCGTAGCCGCCGTGGATCTGGGTGGCCTCGCGGGCGTTGTCCACGGCTACGGTCGACGAGTGGAGCTTCGCGAGGGCCGCTTCCTTTTTGAAGGGGTCGCCGGCCACCAGGCGGGCTGCCGCGTCGCGCCAGGCGAGGCGGGCCGTGTGGGCCTTCATCTCCATGTCGGCGATCTTGAACTGGATGGCCTGGTTGGCGGCGATGGGCTTGCCGAAGGCGTGGCGCTCCTTGGCGTACTTGACGGACTCGTCCACGCAGCCCTGCGCCAGGCCCGTCGCCAGGGCGGCGATCGCGATGCGGCCCTCGTCGAGGATGCGGAGGAACTGGGCGTAGCCGCGGCCCTCCTCGCCCAGGAGGTTGGCGGCCGGGACGCGGACGTCCGAGAAGGACAGCTCGCGGGTGTCCGAGGCGTTCCAGCCGACCTTGGAGTAGGGGGCGGCGACCGTGAAGCCGGGGGTGCCCGACGGGACGATGATCGAGGAGATGTGCGGCTTGCCGTCCGGGGAGCGGCCGGTGACCGCCGTGACCGTCACCAGGCCCGTGATGTCCGTGCCCGAGTTGGTGATGAAGCACTTGGTGCCGTTGATCACCCACTCGTTCGTGGAGGAGTCCAGGCGGGCCGTCGTCCGGGTCGCGCCCGCGTCGCTGCCGCCGTCCGGCTCCGTCAGGCCGAACGCGCCCAGGAGTTCGCCCGAGCACAGGCGGGGGAGCCACTCTCGCTTCTGGGCTTCCGTGCCGTAGCGGAAGACCGGCATCGCGCCCAGCGAGACTCCGGCTTCGAGCGTGATGGCGACGGAGGAGTCGACCCTCGCCAGTTCCTCCAGGGCCACGCCCAGCGCGAGGTAGTCGCCGCCCATGCCGCCGTACTCCTCGGGGAACGGCAGGCCGAACAGGCCCATGCGGCCCATCTCGCGGACGATCTCGTACGGGAACTCGTGCCGCTCGTAGAAGTCGCCGATCTTGGGCGCCACCACCTCGTGCGCGAACTCCTCTACCGTGCGGCGGAGTTCCTCCAGCTCGGGGGAGAGTCGGTAATCCATCGTGATCAGTGCTCCTCGGGGTCCACGAAGTCCTCGTGGGACAGGGCTCGGACGGTGCGGGACGGGCTGGGTCGGCCCAGGTGGGTGGCCATCCACGCGCTCGTGGCGACGAGGCGGCCGAGGTCGATTCCGGTGTCGATGCCGAGGCCCCGCAGCATCCACACGAGGTCTTCGGTGGCGAGATTGCCGGTCGCCGACTTCGCGTACGGGCAGCCGCCGAGGCCCCCCGCCGAGGCGTCGATGGTCGTCACGCCCTGCTGGAGCGCCGCGAGGGTGTTGGAGAGGGCCTGGCCGTAGGTGTCGTGGAAGTGGACGGCGAGGGCGGTGGGCGGGATGCCCGCCTCGTCCAGCGCCGCGAGGAGCGCGACCACATGGCCGGGGGTCGCGACGCCGATGGTGTCGCCCAGGCTCAGCTCGTCGCAGCCCATGTCCGTCAGGGCCTTGCAGACCTTCACCACCTGGGGGATCGGGACCGCGCCCTCCCAGGGGTCGCCGAAGCACATGGAGAGGTAGCCCCTGACCTGGGCCCCCTCCGTCTTGGCGCGGGTGACGACGGGGTCGAACATCGCCAGGGCCTCGTCCACCGTGCGGTTGAGGTTGGCCTTGGCGAAGGACTCCGTGGCGCTGGCGAAGACCGCGATCCGGCGGGCTCCGAGGGCCAGGGCGCGGTCCAGGCCGCGTTCGTTCGGGACCAGGACCGGGAGGGCGGCGTCGAGATCGCCGAGCAGAGGGAACAGCGCTTCCGCGTCCGCCAGTTGGGGCACCCACTTGGGGTGGACGAAGCTCGTCGCCTCGATCGTCGACAGGCCCGCGTCGGCCAGGCGGTGGATGAACTCCGCCTTGATCTCCGTCGGGACCGTCGCCTTCTCGTTCTGCAGGCCGTCGCGGGCGCCCACCTCGTGGATGCGGACGCGGGAGGGGAGGTCCTCGGCGGGGACCGTCATCGGGAGACCGTGGGCCGTCATCACTCCGCCTCCTCGTGGGGTGCGATGACCGCCAGGACCTGGTCCATGGCGACCGTCGAGCCCGGCGCCACGTCCAGCTCCGTGACCTTCCCGGCGTGCGGGGCGGAGATGACGTGCTCCATCTTCATCGCCTCCACGACCAGCAGGCTCTGGCCCGCCGTCACCTCGTCGCCGACGGCGACCTTCACCACCGTCACCGTGCCGGGCATGGGCGCGGTGAGGGAGTCGGCGCCCGCGTGGGCCGCGCGGCTGAGCGACGCCGCCACCGGGTCGTGGTCGCGCACGTGCCAGGCGTCGCCGTCGCGGCCGAGCCAGTCGGCGGCACGGTGGAAGGCGTGGCGGACGCCGTCCAGGGTGACCGAGACATGGTCGCCGGTGACCGCGGCGGTGCCGCGCGGGGTGTGCTCCAGCTCCTCCTGCACCCTCAGATGGAAGGACGGCGGCTTCGGCCTGCGGCCCAGACGCCAGCCCGACGGGACCGAGAACGGGTCCGTCCACCCGCCGGGTTCGGGCGTCAGCGCCTCCAGGCGTACGGCCGCCGCCGCCTCGTAGACCTCCTCCGGTACGTCCGTGGGGATCAGCCCCTCGACCTCGCGCTCGACCAGGCCCGTGTCCAGGTCGCCCGCGATGACCGCCGGGTGGGCGAGCAGGCGGCGCAGGAATCCGGCGTTCGTCTGCACGCCGAGCGTCACCGTCTCCGCCAGGGCCGAGCGGAGCTTGCGCAGGGCGGTCGCGCGGTCGGGGCCGTAGGCGATGACCTTGGAGAGCATCGGGTCGTAGAGGCTGCCGACCTCCGTGCCCTCGGTGAGGCCCGAGTCGGTGCGGATGCCGTCGCCCTGCGGTTCGCGCAGGCGCAGGACCGTGCCGCCGGAGGGGAGGAAGCCGCGGGCCGGGTCCTCGGCGCAGATACGGGCCTCCACCGCGTGACCGGTCAGGGTCACGTCCTCCTGGGCGAAACCGAGAGGCTCGCCGGCCGCCACCCGCAGCTGCCACTCGACCAGGTCCAGGCCGGTGATCAGCTCCGTGACCGGGTGTTCCACCTGGAGACGGGTGTTCATCTCCATGAAGTAGTACGAGGACGGGTCGCCGCCGTTGACGATGAACTCCACCGTGCCCGCGCCCCGGTAGCCGCAGGAGCGGGCCGCCTGGACCGCCGCCTCGCCCATCGCGGCACGCGTCCCCTCGTCGAGGAGGACGCTCGGCGCCTCCTCGATGATCTTCTGGTGGCGGCGCTGGAGGGAGCACTCGCGCTCGCCCAGGTGCACGACATTGCCGTGTCCGTCGGCCAGGACCTGGATCTCGATGTGCCGGGGGCGGTCGATCCAGCGCTCCACCAGGAGCGTGTCGTCGCCGAAGGAGGCGCGGGCCTCGCGGCGGGCCGAGGCGATCTCCTCCTCCAGCCGGGTCAGGTCCCGCACCAGGCGCATGCCCTTGCCGCCGCCGCCCGCGCTCGGCTTCAGCAGCACGGGCGCGCCCAGCTCACGGGCTGCCTCGGCCAGGTCCGGGTCGCGTCCACCGGGAACCACGGGGACCCCGGCGGCCATGACGGTCTCCTTGGCGCGGATCTTGTCGCCCATGAGGGAGATCGCGTCCGCCGGAGGGCCGATGAAGACCAGGCCCGCCTCGGTGCACGCCCGCGCGAAGGCGGCGTTCTCGGCGAGGAAGCCGTAGCCGGGGTGGACCGCCTGGGCGCCGGTGCGGGCGGCGGCCTCCAGCAGGCGCTCCGCCGACAGATAGCTCTCCGACGCCGGGGCCGGGCCGATCCGCACCGCCGTGTCCGCCTCGCGGACATGCCGGGCGTCGGCGTCCGCGTCGGAGAAGACGGCCACCGAGCGCACGCCCATCGACCGCAGCGTACGGATGACGCGTACGGCGATCTCGCCCCGGTTGGCCACAAGCACTGTCTCGAACATCGTCGTCCGTCCCCTCACATCCGGAAGACGCCGAACTGGGGGTCACCCAGGGGCGCGTTGGCGCACGCGGTCAGGGCCAGTCCCAGGACCTGACGGGTGTCCAGCGGGTCGATCACACCGTCGTCCCAGAGGCGGGCCGACGCGTAGTAGGCGCTGCCCTGCCGCTCGTACTGGGCGCGGATCGGGGCCTTGAAGGCGTCCTCGTCCGCCGCCGGCCAGGACTCGCCGCGCGCCTCCAGCTGGTCGCGCTTGACGGTCGCGAGGACCGAGGCGGCCTGCTCGCCGCCCATGACGGAGATCTTGGCGTTCGGCCACATCCACAGGAAGCGGGGGGAGTACGCCCTGCCGCACATCGAGTAGTTGCCCGCGCCGTAGGAGCCGCCCACCACGACCGTCAGCTTCGGCACGCGGGTGCAGGCCACCGCCGTGACCATCTTGGCGCCGTGCTTGGCGATGCCGCCCGCCTCGTAGTCCTTGCCGACCATGAAGCCGGAGATGTTCTGGAGGAAGACCAGGGGGATGCCGCGCTGGTCGCACAGCTCGATGAAGTGGGCGCCCTTCTGGGCGGACTCGGAGAACAGGATGCCGTTGTTGGCGACGATGCCCACCGGGTGGCCGTGGATCCGGGCGAAGCCGGTGACCAGGGTCTGGCCGAACTCGGACTTGAACTCGGCGAACCGGGAGCCGTCGACGACCCGGGCGATGATCTCGCGCACGTCGTAGGGCGTGCGCGAGTCGACCGGGACCGCGCCGTAGAGGCTCTGGGGGTCGACCTTGGGTTCCGTCGCCTGCGTGACCTCCCAGGGGAGCGTCCCGCGCGCGGGGAGCGTGGAGACGATGGTGCGGACGATGCGCAGGGCGTGCGCGTCGTTCTCCGCGAGGTGGTCGGTGACGCCCGAGACGCGGGAGTGGACCTCGCCGCCGCCCAGCTCCTCCGCGGTGACGACCTCGCCGGTGGCCGCCTTCACCAGGGGCGGGCCGCCGAGGAAGATCGTGCCCTGCTCGCGGACGATCACCGCCTCGTCGCTCATCGCCGGGACGTACGCCCCGCCGGCCGTGCAGGAGCCGAGGACGGCGGCGATCTGGGGGATGCCGGCGCCGGACATACGGGCCTGGTTGTAGAAGATCCGGCCGAAGTGGTCGCGGTCGGGGAAGACCTCGTCCTGCATGGGGAGGAAGGCGCCGCCGGAGTCCACGAGGTAGACACAGGGGAGGCGGTTGTCGAGGGCGACCTCCTGGGCGCGGAGGTGCTTCTTGACCGTCATCGGGTAATACGTGCCGCCCTTGACGGTGGCGTCGTTGGCGATGATCACGGTCTCGCGGCCGCTGACCCGGCCGATGCCGGCGATGACACCGGCGGCCGGGGCCTGGTCCTCGTACATCCCGTCGGCCGCGAGCGGGGCCAGCTCCAGGAAGGGTGAGCCCGCGTCGAGGAGGGTGTCGACGCGGTCGCGGGGGAGCAGCTTGCCGCGCGCGGTGTGGCGGGCGCGGGACTTCTCGCCGCCGCCCTGGGCCGCTCGGGCGAGCTTGGCGCGCAGCTCGTCGACGAGGGTGCGGTGTGCCTCCTCGTTGGCCCGAAAGGGCTCCGACGCGGGGTCCGCCGCGGTCGTGAGCTCCGGTGCCTCGTACATCCTGCGGGTCCCCTCACCTTGTTAATGAGCGTTAACGCATTTCCTTCAGGTTAACGACCGCTAACCTCCCTGTCTAGAATTGTTTTCATGGCAACCAGGACCGACGCACCCACCCGCCGCGAGCAGATCCTCAAGGAGGCCGCCCGGCTCTTCGCCGAGCGTGGCTTCCATGGGGTCGGGGTCGACGAGATAGGCGCCGCGGTGGGGATCAGCGGGCCCGGTCTGTACCGGCATTTCGCGGGCAAGGACGCGATGCTCGCGGAGCTGCTGGTGGGGATCAGCGGGCGGTTGCTGACCGGGGCGAAGCGGCGGTTGTCGGAGGCGGAGGCGGACGGGGGTGTGGGGGCCGGGGTGGTCCTCGACTCGCTGATCGAGGGGCATATCGACTTCGCGCTCGACGACCGTCCACTGATCACCCTGCACGACCGGGAGCTGGACCGCCTCCGGGACAGCGACCGCAAGATGGTGCGGCAGCTGCAGCGGCAGTACGTGGAGCTGTGGGTCGGCGTGGTCCGCGAGGTCTACCCGGGGCTTGCGGAGCCCGCCGCGCGATCGGCCGTGCATTCGGTGTTCGGGCTGCTGAACTCCACGCCGCATCTGGGCAGGGCGGGGGCGCTGGCCGGGCGGGGGGCGGTCGCGGAGCTGCTGCACCGGATGGCGCGGGGGGCGTTCGCGGCGGCCGGCGAGTAGCGGCCCGCACTTGCCCAGGCTCCCGTGCCCAGGCTCCCGTCGGCGTGACGAGCGTTACGAACCCCACCCTGGACGCTGGTTGATACTCGCCGGTATCTTGGGGTGAGCAAGCGCTTAGACATACCGAGGTCCGTGGAGGTGGCGGCGTGCGCCGTACGGTGTTCAACGAGGATCACGAGGCGTTCCGGGAGACCATCCGCGCCTTCATCGAGGCCGAGGTCGTCCCGGTCTACGACGAGTGGTTCGCGGCGGGCCAGGCGCCCCGCGACTTCTACTACAAGCTCGCCGAGCTCGGCGTCTTCGGCATCCGCGTCGACGAGGAGTTCGGCGGCGCCGGCATCGACTCGTACAAGTTCGAAGCCGTGATGTACGAGGAGACCGCGCGCGCGGGCGTCCAGTTCGGCGGCTCCGGCGTGCACGTGCTGCTCGGCCTGCCGTACATCAAGATGCTCGCCTCCGACGAGCAGAAGAAGCGGTTCCTGCCGAAGTTCGTCTCCGGTGAGGAGATGTGGGCGCTGGCGATGACCGAGCCGGGCACCGGCTCCGACCTCGCGGGCATGAAGACCACCGCCAAGCTGAGCGAGGACGGCACGCACTACGTCCTCAACGGCGCCAAGACCTTCATCACCGGCGGCGTCCACGCCGACCGTGTGATCGTCTGCGCCCGCACCGCCGCGCCCAGCGCCGAGGACCGCCGCCACGGCATCTCCCTCTTCGCCGTGGACACCAAGTCCGAGGGCTACTCCGTCGGCCGCAAGCTCGACAAGCTCGGCCTGAAGACCTCCGACACCGCCGAGCTGGCGTTCGTCGACGTGAAGGTCCCGGTCGAGGACCTGCTCGGCGAGGAGAACAAGGGCTTCTACTACCTCGGCCACAACCTGGCCTCCGAGCGCTGGGGCATCGCCTTCGGCGCCTACGCGCAGGCCAAGGCCGCCGTCCGGTTCGCCAAGGAGTACGTGCAGGACCGCACCGTCTTCGGCAAGTCCGTCGCCTCCTTCCAGAACACCAAGTTCGAGCTGGCCGCCTGCCAGGCCGAGGTCGACGCCGCCGAGGCCGTCGCCGACCGCACGCTGGAGGCCCTGGACGCCGGCGAGCTGACCCCCGCCGAGGCCGCCTCCGCGAAGCTCTTCTGCACCGAGGTCGCCCACCGCGTCATCGACCGCTGCCTCCAGCTGCACGGCGGCTACGGCTTCATGAACGAGTACCCGATCGCCCGCCTGTACGCGGACAACCGCGTCAACCGCATCTACGGCGGCACCAGCGAGATCATGAAGTCGATCATCGCGAAGGACATGGGCCTGTAAACCGACTGTCGTCAACGGCCGGTACAACAGATCTCATGAGCCAGGCACTTCAGGATCTCCTCGATCTGCTCGACCTCGAGCAGATCGAGGAGAACATCTTCCGCGGCCGGTCCCGGTCCGCCGTCGTCCCCCGGGTCTTCGGCGGGCAGGTCGCGGCACAGGCGCTCGTCGCCGCCGGGCGTACGGTCCCCGAGGACCGGCCCGCGCACTCCCTGCACGCGTACTTCCTGCGCCCCGGGGATCCCGGCGCGCCCATCGTCTACACCGTCGACCGGATCCGCGACGGCCGCTCCTTCACCACCCGCCGCGTGGTCGCCGTCCAGCACGGCAAGCCGATCTTCCACCTCTCGGCGTCGTTCCAGACGTACGAGGACGGGCTGGACCACCAGGAGCCGATGCCCGCCGCACCCGACCCCGCCACGCTGCCCACCGGCGAGGAACGGCTGCGCGGCTACGACCACATCGACCCGGCCGTCGTGGAGAAGTTCGCGGAGGCCCGGGCGGCCGTCGACCTGCGGTACGTCGAGGAACCGCCCTACGGCAAATTCGGCGAGCCGCGCGAACCGCACTCACAGGTGTGGTTCCGCACCAACGGCAAACTGGGCGGCGCGGTCGACGAGCCGCTGCTGCACATCGTCCTCGCCACCTACGTCTCCGACATGACGCTGCTCGACTCCGTGCTGCTCGCGCACGGGCGGGGCGGCTGGGCCGTCGGTGACGTGGTCGGGGCCTCGCTGGACCACGCGATGTGGTTCCACCGGCCGTTCCGCGCCGACGAGTGGCTGCTCTACGACCAGGAGTCCCCGTCCGCGTACGGCGGCCGGGGACTGGGACAGGCCCGTATCTACACGCAGGACGGGCGCCTCGCCATCTCCGTGATCCAGGAGGGCGTGGTCCGCGTCCCGCGCGACCAGGGTTAGACGAGGCCCGCCTCCGCCAGCAGGTATGCCGTCATCGGGTCGTAGTGGCGGGGGCTGACCACGTGGTCGTCGAGGGGCACCGTCACCTGCACGGTGCCCTCGGCCTCGGCGATGAACAGGGCCGGGTCGTTGCAGTCGGCGTAGCCGACGGAGTCGACGCCGTGCTGTCCCGCGTACCCCGCCCAGCCGTGGTCCGCGACGACCAGGTCGGGCAGCGGGC
The DNA here is from genome assembly GCF_024442335.1 of Streptomyces sp. CRCS-T-1. Classification (NCBI taxonomy): domain Bacteria; kingdom Bacillati; phylum Actinomycetota; class Actinomycetes; order Kitasatosporales; family Streptomycetaceae; genus Streptomyces; species Streptomyces sp. CRCS-T-1. Next base: position 5,336,316 of record NZ_CP101651.1, read on the forward strand.
GGCCCTCACGCTCCATGGCGGTCAGGATCGCCTTCATCGGCTCGCCCGAGTGGGTGTGCCAGAGGGTGGCCCCGTGCTCCAGCACCGCCACGTTCGCGAACTGCATGACGTAGCCCTCCTCGGTCGTCAGGCCCTCCGGGATGACGACGATCTCGCAGCCCGCCGCGCGCAGCGCCGCCGCGGTCGCACCGTGCACGTCCAGCAGGCCGCCGGGATGGCCGGTGGCGAACAGCACCCGCTGCTGCCCGTCCGCCGCCTTCCGCAGCCGCCCGGCCATGCGCTCCAGACCGGCGACGGTCAGCTCCGGGTCGATCGTGTCCTGGCCGTACCGGTGCTCCGGGTCGTCGTTCACACCCACCCGTTCCGCCATCACCGCGAGGACGTCCTGCTCGTCGGTCCAGCGGGCGCCGAGTTCCAGGCCGAGCCAGTAGTGGCGGTCGTTGTTCGCCAGCTTGCGGTAGTGGGAGAGGTTGTTCTCGCGGGGGGTGGCGACGTCGCCCGCGATGCGCGTCCTGACGAGGTGGTCGACGAGTTCGGCGCGGCTGGGTGTCCCGGGTATCGGCATGACAACCATTGTGGAGCAGCCGCCTGTGGGCGTCCCTGGCGTATCGCACGCTGGGATGTGCGTCACGTACTCAGAAGGGCCCCGCTCACCTACTCAGATGTGCCGCAGCGCGAACCAGAGTTCCATCCGTGTGTCCGGGTCCTCCAGGTCCGTCTCCAGCAGGGTCGCGCAGCGGGTGATGCGCTGCCGCACGGTGTTGCGGTGCACGGACAGGGCGACGGCCGTGCGGTCCCAACTGCCGTGCAGGGACAGCCAGGTGCGCAGCGTCTCGGTGAGCGCGGGGTGCGCCGTGACGGGGGCGAGGAGGGTACGGGCGTGGGCCGCCGCCTCGTCGGGCGGCACCAGGTCGGCGAGGGCCGGGCGCGGGGCGTGCCGCAGCAGCGGGATCCGGGTGGCGCGGGCCCGGGCCAGGGCGCGGGCCGCCTGCGTGTCGGCGGCAGGCCAGTCGTGCGGGGCGACGGCGGCGCTGACGCCCAGGGTCCAGCCGGGCAGCGGGGCCGGTGCCCGGTCGGCCGGGACCAGGACCCGTACGACATCGCCCGCCGGGTCGACCAGGGCGGAACCGAGCGCGGCGCCCAGCGCGGAGGCCGCGACGGCGTCCGCACGGCCCTCCCCGTCCCGCCGGGCCCGCACGACCACCCACCGCTCACCCCCGAGGAGCGACGCGACCTCCTCGGGCGCCGACCCCAGCAGCAGCCGCACCAGCGCGGACGAACGAGCGGCACCGGTGCCGCTCTGCTGCTCGCCGGTGAGCAGGGAGAGCAGCACGGCCGCCACGGACACGACGGTGTGATCCCCCGGCGCCCGCTGCGGCGTCGCGACCCCGAGCACGAACCCGTGCCCGGCACCGAGCGCATAGGCGGCGAGGTGCGTGCCGGCGACGGTGTCGGTGGCGGAGGTGGGGGAGGGGCGGCCGGGGTCGGTGGGTGGCTGACGGCCGGCCGGCGAGGCGGGGCCGTGGGCCGAGCGGGAGGGTGCCGCCTCGGGCTCACCCGCCTGGGCCCTGGTCGAGTGCGCACGCGGTGTGGAGCCGGTCTGCGATGCCGCACCCGCCGGAGGCGTGGGGCGGTCCGGCCGTACGACCTCAGCCAGCCCCGCCAACGCCTCGCGCACCTCATCCCCGGGCCTCCGCCCCGCCCCGGCGATCTCCGCGCCCTCCGGCCCGTACAGCACCGCCCACCCGCCGAGCCGCTGGGCGAGCTGGCGGAGGACCGAGGGGACCGGGTCGGGGCGGGAGGCGGCGGAGGTGAGGCTCTGCTGGGCCTCGGTGACGCGGCGGAGTTCGGCCAGACGGGACTGGGACATCAGCTGCCACACCGCGCGGGCCACGCCCGAGAAGGTGGTCTGGGGCGGCACCTCCAGCAGTGGCAGGCCGTGGGTCTCGCAGGCCGCGACCAGCGCCCTCGGCACCGTGTCGTGCACCGGTGCCACCCCGAAACCGAGGGCCGCGCCGCCCGCCGCCACGATCCGCGAGACGTAGTCGTCGAAGTAGGTCCCCGAGCCCGCCGCCTCCGGGATGTGCACGCCCGCCGTGAGCAGCAGCTCCCCGCCCAGCAGATACGGATACGGGTCCGCCATCTCCGAGGTGTGCACCCAGTGCACGACCGTCCCGGCGTCCTTCGGACCGGCGATCCGGCGCAGCGAGAGGTCCTCCCTGGCCAGGAGCGACGTGAGGAGGACGGGAGGTGTCGGGGGGACCACCGGGTCCGGCATGGTGTGCGTTCCCTCCAGCCGAGGCCGCTCGAATAGATGAAACGTACACTTCGCAGTCGCTTTCCGGCCACCTAGTGTCAGTGCTCGTCAACCTCGTCCCCCGCGACCGAGCCCTGCGCCCTGTGCGTGCGCGAAGGAGGCCCCATGGCCGTCGACTACCTCGTGATCGTCGTCTACCTGGCCGGAATGCTGGCCATGGGCTGGTGGGGCATGCGCCGCGCCCGCTCCAAGAGCGAGTTCCTGGTGGCGGGCCGCCGGCTCGGCCCCGCCATGTACTCCGGCACCATGGCGGCCATCGTCCTCGGCGGCGCCTCCACCATCGGCGGTGTGGGCCTCGGCTACCAGTACGGCCTCTCCGGCGCCTGGATGGTCTTCACCATCGGCCTCGGCCTGCTCGCCCTGTCCGTCTTCTTCTCCGCCCGCATCGCCCGGCTGAAGGTCTACACCGTCTCCGAGATGCTCGACCTGCGCTACGGCGGCCGGGCCGGAGTGATCTCCGGTCTCGTCATGTGGGCGTACACCCTCATGCTCGCGGTGACCTCGACCATCGCCTACGCCACGATCTTCGACGTCCTGTTCGACATGAACCGCACGCTCGCGATCGTCCTCGGCGGCTCCATCGTCGTCGCGTACTCCACCCTCGGCGGCATGTGGTCGATCACCCTGACCGACATGGTGCAGTTCGTCGTGAAGACCATCGGCGTGCTGCTCCTGCTGCTGCCGATCGCCGTGGTGAAGGCCGGCGGCTTCAGCGAGATGAAGGCCAAGCTGCCCACCGAGTACTTCGACCCGCTCGGCATCGGCGGCGAGACCATCTTCACCTACGTGCTGATCTACACCTTCGGCATGCTCATCGGGCAGGACATCTGGCAGCGCGTCTTCACCGCCCGCAGCGACACCACCGCCAAGTGGGGCGGCACCGTCGCCGGCACCTACTGCCTCGCCTACGCCCTCGCCGGCGCCGTCATCGGCACCGCCGCCAAGGTGCTCTACCCGAAGCTCGCCAGCCCCGACGACGCCTTCGCGACCATCGTCAAGGAGGAACTGCCCGTCGGAGTGCGAGGACTGGTGCTGGCCGCCGCCCTGGCCGCCGTGATGTCGACATCCTCCGGCGCGCTGATCGCCTGCGCCACCGTCGCCAACAACGACATCTGGTCCCGGCTGAGGGGCATCGTCAAGGCACCGGACGCCGAGAACGCGGACGACCACGACGAGGTGAAGGGCAACCGCGCCTTCATCCTCATCATGGGGCTCGCGGTCATCTGCACGGCCATCGCCATCGACAACGTCGTGGAGGCACTGACCGTCGCCTACAACCTCCTCGTCGGCGGCCTGCTCGTGCCGATCCTCGGCGGGCTGATCTGGAAGCGGGGCACCGTCCACGGCGCACTCGCCTCCGTCGTCGTCGGCGGACTCGCGGTCGTCGGCCTGATGGCGACCTACGGCATCCTCGCCAACGAGCCCGTCTACTACGGTCTGCTCGCCTCCCTCGCCGCCTATCTGGTCGTCTCCTTCGCCACCCCGGCCACCGACGCCGCCGTCCTCGCCGCCTGGCGCGAGCGGCTCGCCGGACGGGCACCCGAACCCGAGTCCGAACTCGCGTCCGAACCGGCCGCGACTCCCCGGTAAGGTCATAAGGCAAGCAGTACATACGCGATGAAGCGTAGGAAAGAGAGCATTTCTTCATGAGCAGCAACGAGACTCCCCGCGGGCCCGTCGACTCCTCCCGCGTCCCGCGCTACGCGGGCCCCGCGACCTTCGCCCGGCTGCCCCGGCTCGACGAGGTCGGCGGACGAGCCGATGTCGCCGTGGTCGGCGTGCCGTTCGACTCGGGTGTCTCGTACCGGCCGGGCGCCCGCTTCGGCGGCAACGCGATCCGCGAGGCGTCCCGGCTGCTGCGCCCCTACAACCCCGCGCAGGACGCCTCCCCGTTCGCCCTCGCGCAGGTCGCGGACGGCGGCGACATCGCCGTCAACCCGTTCAACATCAACGAGGCCGTCGAGACCGTCGAAGCCGCCGCCGACGACCTGCTCGGCACCGGCGCCCGCATGATGACCCTCGGCGGCGACCACACCATCGCGCTGCCCCTGCTGCGCTCGGTCGCGAAGAAGCACGGCCCGGTCGCCCTGCTCCACTTCGACGCCCACCTCGACACCTGGGACACCTACTTCGGCGCCGAGTACACGCACGGCACCCCCTTCCGGCGCGCCGTCGAGGAAGGCATCCTCGACACCTCCGCCCTCTCCCACGTCGGCACCCGCGGCCCGCTCTACGGCAAGCAGGACCTCACCGACGACGAGAAGATGGGCTTCGGCATCGTCACCTCCGCGGACGTCTACCGCCGCGGCGCCGACGAGGTCGCCGACCAGCTCCGCCAGCGCATCGGCGACCGGCCGCTGTACATCTCCATCGACATCGACTGCCTCGACCCGGCCCACGCGCCCGGCACGGGCACGCCCGAGGCCGGCGGCATGACCTCGCGCGAACTGCTGGAGATCCTGCGCGGGCTGTCGTCCTGCAACCTGGTCTCCGCCGACGTCGTGGAGGTGGCCCCCGCGTACGATCACGCCGAGATCACGTCGGTGGCCGCCTCCCACACGGCGTACGAACTGACCACGATCATGTCCCGCCAGATCGCCGCGGCCCGGAAGGACTCGGAAGCCAAGTGACTCACGACCACGACCTGGTACTCCGCCCGACGCCCGCACAGACGGAGGCCGCCCTCAACCCTCCACCCGGCCGCAACGGCGGGGACCTGGTCGTGGAGACGCTGGCCGGGCTGGGCGCGACGACCGTCTTCGGTCTGCCCGGCCAGCACGCGCTCGGCATGTTCGACGCCCTGCGCCGCTCGGACCTCAGGTACATCGGCCTGCGAGTGGAGAACAACGCCGGATTCGCCGCCGACGCCTACGGCCGGATCACCGGCGAGGCCGCGCCCCTGCTGCTGTCGACCGGGCCGGGAGCCCTCACCTCCCTCGCCGCGCTCCAGGAGGCGGCGGCCGCCTCCGCGCCCGTACTGGCGATCGGCAGCCAGATCCCCAGCGCCGGCCTCGGCGGCGGCCGGCACGGCTATCTGCACGAACTGCCCGACCAGGCCGCCTCGTTCCGGGGCGTCGTCAAGTCGGTCCACACCGTCCGCACCCAGTCGCAGATCCCGTCCGCCATCGAAGCGGCCTGGAAGTCGGCCCTGACCGCCCCGCACGGCCCGGTGTGGGTGGAGATCCCGCAGGACGTGCTGCTCGCAGAGACCGCGATCCCGGTCGTGACCGGCGGCGACGCCTTCCCCGAGGAACTGCCGCCGCGCCCCGAACTGACCGCCGTAGCCGCCCACCTGCTGTCCCGGGCCGAACGCCCGGCGATCATCGCGGGCGGGGGAGTCGTACGGGCGGACGCCTCCGGCAAGCTGAAACAGCTCGCCGAACTCCTCCAGGCACCGGTCGTCACCACCCCCGGCGGCAAGGGCGCCTTCCCCTGGAAGCACCCGCTGTCCCTCCAGTCCTGGATCGAGGACCGGCACACCACCGACTTCCTGGAGGACGCGGACGTCCTCCTCGTGGTCGGCTCGGGACTCGGGGAACTCTCCTCGAACTACCACACGTTCAAGCCGCGCGGCCGAGTGATCCAGATCGAGGCGGACCTCGGCAAACTGGAGTCCAACCACCCGGCCCTGGGCATCCACGCGGACGCCCGCCTCGCGCTGCAGGCACTGCTGGAGACGGTGTCCGAACGCCCGGACCCGGACGCCCCGGAGCGCGTACGCGAGGTGCTCGGAAAGGTCACCGAGCGCATCGCCTCCCAGGAGCTGACCCTGGAGCAGGACGTACTGGCCTCCGTCCGCAGGGCGCTGCCCGCCGACTCCCCGTCCTTCTGGGACATGACGATCCTCGCGTACTGGGCCTGGTCGGCCTTCGACGCCAAGGGCCCCAACCACATGCACTCCGCCCAGGGCGCGGGCGGCCTCGGCTACGGCTTCCCCGCGGCACTCGGCGCCGCGGCCGCCGACCCGACCCGGCCGGTCCTCGCGGTCTCCGGCGACGGCGGCGCCCTGTACTCGATCGCCGAGCTCGCGACGGCCCGCCAGTACGACCTCAACGTCACCTGGCTGATCGTCGACGACGGTGGCTACGGCATCCTGCGCGAGTACATGAGCGACGCGTTCGGCGAGGCGACCGCCACGGAACTCACCCGGCCGGACTATGTGGCCCTGGCGGAGTCCTTCGGCGTCCCCGGGGTCCGTACGACCCCTCAGACCCTGGAGCAGGACCTCGCCAAGGCACTCGCCGCGCCCGGTCCCTCGGTGGTCCTGCTCCCGGCCGTGCTGCGGATGTTCGCGCCGACGCATCTGGACTGAGCGCCGGCTGCGAACACACCGGGCCTACAGGCCGTCGCGGACCATCGCGGCGACGATGTGGACGTGCCGGTCGGCCGCCGTGGCCGACCACTCGTTGTCGTAGTTCAGGCCGTAGGGCCAGAAGTGCCCGCCGCCGGTGGAGATCTTCGCGGCGGAGCCGTCGTACTGCCTGACGAGGGCGGTGGCCTGTCCGCCGGTCCAGGTGCCGCTGCCGCCGAGGCGGGACCAGCCCGAGCTGGTGCCCACGCCGATGGTGTGGGAGATCTCGTGCAGGGCCGTCCGCTCGTTCATGTAGCTGCGGTTGCTGCCGAAGCGGATCGTCCCGTTGATGTTGCCGTCGGCGGTGGGGACGCCCGGCTCGTAGCGGACGGTGAGGGTCTTGCCCAGGTCGCTGAGGTTGTTGTAGCGGGCCACGGCGGCGTTCATGGCCCTGGTGATCAGGTCGTAGGCCGAGCGCTGGTCCTCCGTGGGGTTGCTCGCGCGGACCAGGGACCAGGTGATGGTGGCCGCCGCGGCGCGGTCGCGGGCCGGGGCGGGGGCCGCGGTGGTCTGCGTCTGCGGGGTGGCGGCCTGGGCGGCGACGCCGGGGCCGACGAGCAGCGCGGCGGCCAAGGCGGCGACGACTGCCTTGCGTGGGCTCATGGGGGATCCTCCTGTGGGGGTGGCCGTGACGCGTAGGGCGAAACCTCGTACGGCGTTCGGGATCTCGGACGTGCGGGACCGCTGGCGGTATCAGATCGGAAGAGGCGAACTCAGCTCGCTGACACGGCAGTTGGGCCCGCTGTCGACCGCAAGTATCCCGATGGGAAAGACGGCGTCAAGAGTTCCCGCAGTGGTCAGTGGAACCAGAAGAGGATCGTGTCCTGGTTCGTCCCGAGCTTCCGCGCACTCTCCCACTCCTCCGCCTCGAACCGCATGACCTCGGCGAACCGGCGGGCCGCGTCGCGGTACTCGGGATCGAGACGGTCCAGCACGGACCCGTAGGCGTCGGTGAGGGCCCCGGCCCGCTGGGCCGGCAGGGTCCCGATGGCCGGCACCGCGTCCCCGGGGTGGGGGAGGCGCAGCGGCGGGCCGCCGAACAGGAACGAGCCGGGGAGCAGGTCGGACGGCACGCCGTGCCGGGCCAGTTCGTCGTCCATGGCGTAGAACCACGTAGGCCGCCGCCACTGCCCGAGGTCGGTCGGGTCGGAGAAGTGCGCCGCGACGGCCTGGTAGAAGGCGTAGCTGTACGACGGGCAGAGGTCGGTGCTCGGGGTGCCCTCGATCAGCTCCTCCAGGGCCTGGGCGATGGAGACGTCGAGGTCGATGCCCTGCTCCCGGAACCGGACGTCGGTCCGCTCGCACTCCGTACGCACCCGGGCGAGCGTGCGCTCCTGCCGCTCGGTCCGCTCCACCGCGGTGAGCAGCCGCACCACCGTCCGCATGTCGCCGGTGCTCATCTCCAGGCAGTAGCCCACGCCTGCGTTTCCCTTCACCTGTTCGCCGGAACTCGGTGTCCATGATCGGGGACAGGGGAACGGCCCCTGACCGAGGGGTCGGGGGCCGTTCGTCCGTGCGCGCGTGGGAATCAGCCGACGTCGGACGGGTCCAGACGGTAGATCGACGACTGGTTCGACGACTGGTTCGACTGCGACGAGGAGCTGGAGCCCGAGTTCGAGCCCGAGCTGGTGCTCTTGCTGTACGCGCTCTCCTTCACCGCCGTGCCGTGCTTCTGCACCCACGCCGTCACCTCGGAGCTGACACTGCTGCCGCCGCCGGGGCCGCCGCCCATGCCGCCGCCGAGCTGGATGTAGTGCAGCTCGCCGCTCTTCACCAGCTCCTTGAGCTTGGCCAGGGTCATCGCCTTGTCGGAGCCGGACCAGCCCCACATGGAGATGACGGGCTCCCCGCTGCTCACGATCAGCTGGGCGGCGCCCTGCGAACTGGACACGGCCAGCAGCCACTTCGCGCCGTCCTGGTGCTTCTTCAGATACGAGATGAGCTCGCTGCTCGCGCCGCCCATGCCGCCACCGCCCATGCCACCGCCGGGGCCGCCGCCCATGCCGCCGGGCTGACCGCCGGTACTGCCCGTACCGCCCGGTTGGCCGCCGGTGCCGCTCTCGGCCGTACCGCTGCCGCTGCCGCCACCGGTGCCGTTCGGGGGCGTGCCTCCCGCACCGCCGGTGCCGCCGGGGGCCTGCCCGCCGGACGGCATCTCGCCACTCGGGAGGCCCCCACCGGCCTGGGTGTTGCCGCCCCTGCCCTCGGTGTTGCCGTCACCGGCCTGCGCGTTGCCGCCACCCGCCTGGGCGTTCCCGCCCTGCTGGCCACCGCCATTGCCACCGCCGTTGCCACCCGGCATGCCGTCACCGGAACCGCCCGGGAATCCCCGGCCGCCACCGCCGCCGCCCCCGGGGCCGCCGAAGCCGCTGCCCGTCGACGGGCCCGCGGTCGGGTTCGTACCGCCCATGCCGCCGCCCGAACCGGACGGCACCGACCAGGCGTACGCCGCCGGACCCGCCACGGCGGCGACGACCGCCGCCACCACGGATACCGCCAGCAGCCGTACCCGTGTCCCGGACGCGGACCGGAAGACGAGCAGTCCCACGATCGCCAGCGCCATGACCACGGCGATCGCCGGCCACAGCCAGGTGTTCCAGCCGGAGGCCCGCCGCAGGAGTACGACAGCCCAGACGGCCGTGACGCCCAGCCCGGCCGGCAGCACCCACGCCCACCGCTTGTCGGCGCGGAACGCGCGCAGCAGCATCACACCGCCGCCTCCGCACAGCGCCGCGATGCCGGGGGCGAGCGCGGTCGTGTAGTACGGGTGCATCGTGCCCTCGGCCATGGCGAAGGTCAGGTAGTGCAGGGCCGTCCAGCCGCCCCACAGCAGCAGCGCGGCGCGGGTGAGGTCGGTGCGCGGGGCGCGGCCGCACAGCACCAGTCCGCCGACGCAGGCGATGGCCGCGAAGGGGATCAGCCAGGAGATCTGGCCGCCGAGGATGTCGTTGAAGAGCCGGCCGAGCCCCGCGGTACCCGAGAAGCCGCCGCCTCCGCCACCGCCGCCTCCGCCGTTGCCCTCGCCGCCGAGGATCCGGCCCAGACCGTTGTAGCCCATGATCAGGTCCCAGGCCGTGCCGTCCGTCGAACCGCCGATGTAGGGGCGGTCGTCGGCCGGGACGAGCGAGACCGCCGCCGCCCACCAGAAGCTGGACACGGCCAGCGCGACACCCGCGACGAGGAGGTTGACGACGCGCCTCACGAGCTTCGGCTTCGCCGCGTACAGATAGACCGCGAAGACGGCGGGCAGCGCGATGTACCCCTGGAGCATCTTCGTGTTGAAGGCGAGGCCGAAGCAGACCGCGGAGCCGACCAGCGGCGACAACTTGCCGTTGTGGACGGCCCGCAGGGCGAGCGCCGCTCCGCCGGCCATCAGGAACACCAGCAGGGTGTCGGGGTTGTTGTCACGGTTGATGGCGACCGTGATCGGGGTCAGGGCCAGGACCAGCGCGGCCACCGTCGCCGCGCAGCGGCCCCACACCCGCTTCACCGAGGCGTGCACGATCCAGATCGTCGCCAGCGCGACCAGGACCATCGGCAGCATCATCTGCCAGGTGCCGTAACCGAACACCCGGCACGACAGACCCATGACCATCAGAGCGAACGGCGGCTTGTCGACGGTGAGGAAGTTGCCCGCGTCCAGCGAGCCGAAGAACCACGCCTTCCAGCTCTCCGTGCCGCTCAGCACGGCCGCGCTGTAGAAGCTGTTGAGGCTGGAGCCGGACAGGTTCCAGGAGTAGAGCACCGCGGCCAGGGCGAGGATCGCGAGCAGCGCGGGCAGCGACCAGCGCGGGGCGGCGGTGTCCCCGGGCGGGGGTGCGGCGGGCTCGGCGGTGCGGATCTGGGGTTCGGTGGCAGATGTCACCCTTGCACGATGCACACCGCCGATGGGGGCGGACTGTGTCCTGTCTGGGAGCAGGCTGTGGATAGCCCGCCGCCCGGGGCGTTACGGGGATGAGCTCCAAGGGGCGAGCAGGTCTTGGAGCAGCTGGGCGAAGACGCTGTCCAGCGTGTCCTCCCAGGCCTGGTTGCCGGCGGCTTCGGGGCAGAGGGCGGTGGGGCGGCCGATCCAGAGGATCTTCCAGGGCCTGGTGTTCAGCGCGGCGTCGCCCCAGACCCCGCCGTGCGGGGAGAGCGGGTGGAGCAGATCGCTGATCCGTTCCGTCGCGATCTGTACCAGTGGGCCCTCGATCACGCTGTGCGCGGTCGTGAACGCACCTGGGGAGGAGCGGGCGACGGCGGCCGTCGTCGGATGGCGACGGATGGTGCGCGCCACTTCGGTCAGATGGTGGGTGATTCCTGTGACGGTGCCGTCGCTGGGACAGGCGCGCCGAGCTGTGTCGAAGGCGTGCGCCAGTTCCGTCCTGAGCGCGAGCAGGTGCAGCGCGGTGGCCGACTTCCAGTTGGAGTAGAGGAAGTTGCGTGACGTGCCGCAGCTACGGGCGATGGCCGCCAGGGAAACATTCAGGCCGTCGGTGCGCATGAGTGTGCGCACTGTGGCGATCACGTTTCCTGTGCTGTGAGGGTCGTGCAGGTACGAGAATCCCGGGCTCATGCCACTCATCCTTCTTAAAGTGTGAGCACGCGGGAGGCAGTTGCCAATGATGCGCTCGAATGAGCGATGGGTGAACGGGGGGACGGGGAGTGCTCACGGTTTTTGGGAGAGGTGGTGTTTGATGGCGGTGATGAACGACGACCAACCATCAGAGCCAAAGACCAACGCCGGGCCCTTCGGGTTCTTGGAGTCCCGGACAGGAATGCCTGATTCGTAGTCGTCCAGCACCTCGACGCAGCTGCCCCCGTCGTTCCCGCTGTACGACGACTTGCGCCAGCCGCTGAGTGTGGCGGCGTTCGGTATCGTGCGCTCAGTCATGGTGTCCGTATTCCTTCGCTGTCGCCTTGAGCAGGGCGAGTGACTCCCTCAACGGCAGTGCATCGCTCAGTGCGAGATCGTAGGCGCCCTGAATGCGCTGGACCAGGGCCGGGGAGTCGTGCACCTTGCCCATGTGGAGGCCCTCTGTATAGGCCACCGGCGGCTGATCCTCGAACCACATCAGCGACACCATGCTGTGCAGCAGCGGATGGGCGCCCAGGCCGAACGGCACCACATGTACGCGCACGCGCTCGGCCTCGACCAAGCGGACGATGTGCACGAGCTGTTCCGCCATGACCTCCTGGCCACCGACTGGGCGGCGCAGCACTGCCTCGTCCAGCAGCGCCCACACCACGGGCGTCACGGGGTCGGCGAGGATCTTCGATCGCTCAAGCCGTGTGACGACGAGCCTGTCACACTCCTGTTCACTCCACGGGGGGAAGGCGGTGCTCAGGACCGCACGTACGTACCTCTCCGTCTGCAGGATGCCGGGCACATGGGACAGCGCGAACTCGCGGATCATTGTTGCCTGTTGTTCGAGCTCCAGCGCTGCAGCGAAGTGATCCGCAACTGCTCGGTCATCCTGCGGCAGGAAACTGCTCAGCACATTCCCCGTGTTCAACGCCCTGTCCAGGCGCCGTGCGTCCTCCTTCGACGGAATGCGGCGTCCCGCCTCGATGTGCGAGATGTGCGACCGGGTCATGACCGCCATGTCGGCCAATTGCTGCTGCGTCAGCCCGGCCGCCTCGCGCTGCTGCTTGAGCCAGTCACCGTACGTGCTGGTCATGGCCACTCCCTTGCGACAAATGCCTGGTCACACCGCACCCTCTGGCGAGCCTAGCCCGGCACCTCTCACTCTGTGAGTGGATCGCTACACAAAGCGATACCCCCGCGACCGTGCGACCGGTCCGGGGGCGTGGCCATCAACGACCCTACGGAGTTGAAGACATGAGTCACCGTATCGCCCGTCTCCCCTATCTGGTCGCCCATGGAGAGGACCGCGTGACCGGCGGCGGCCGCGGCGGCCAGGCCGACACCATGAGACTGCTCCCCTGGTCCGGTCAGGGAGGCAAGCCCTGTTACCTCGTCGGCGACGGGACCGGATACCTCTCCCGCGTGGCCGACGACATCGAGTGCCTGCAACTGGATATGGCCGCCCGACTCCTGGACCACGCCACCGACATGCTCGCCGACCACAAGGCCACCACCGCGCAGCTCCGTTTCCTGGTGGCCCGGATGACCGAGGCGCTGCGCGACGTCCACCGCGTCGCGGAGAGCAGGGGCGCCAGACTTCCCGCACCCGACGGCGGTCACATCGCCTCTCGGTAACGACTCGTACACGCCTTCCCCAAGGCCTACAACCTTTGCCCCTGGTCCGCGAGTCAAGGGTGCATGACTTCTGGGATATCCCGCCGTGGGAGAGTGCTGGCGGCGGCCGTGGGTACGGGTGTGCTCGTGCCGCTCATCGCCGCCGCCACGCCCGCCGCCGCTGCCGCGCCGACCGTGACCTGCAGCTCGGCCAAGGCCGGCCTGGCCGCCAAGCTGAAGAAGGACATCACCGCCGCGCTGGCCGGCCGCAAGGGCACGGTGGCCGTCGGCCTCTACGACCGCAGTACCAACACGACGTGCACGCTGCGCGCGAGTTCCGCCTACGACTCGGCCAGTGTCGTCAAGGTGACTGTTCTGGCCGCCCTGCTCTGGGACGCGAAGAAGTCGAACCGGTATCTCACCGACCGCGAGAACTCCCTCGCCAAGGCGATGATCACCAAGTCGGACAACGCGGCGACCTCCACGCTGTGGAAGCAGCTCGGCATGACGAAGATCAAGGGCTTCCTCAGTGCCGCCGGCATGACCCAGACCAAGCCCGGCGCGAACGGCTACTGGGGCCTGACCCAGATCACCGTCACCGACGAGCAGAAGCTGCTGAAGCTCCTCACCGCCAAGAACGCGGTCCTGAGCGACAACTCCCGCTCCTACATCGTGAAGTTGATGGGCCAGGTCGTCTCGTCCCAGCGCTGGGGAACGCCGTACGGGGTGCCCTCGGGCGTCACCGTGGCCGTCAAGAACGGCTGGCTGCAACGCTCCACGAACGGCTGGCGGGTGCACAGCGTCGGCGCGTTCAAGGGCGGCGGCCACGACTATGTGATGACGGTGCTCACCCACGGCAACAGCACCATGAACTACGGCATCACCACCATCCAGGCCGTGGCGAAGGTCATCCACAAGGACCTGGCCGCGAGCTGACCCTTCACCGCGCGGCCTACCCGGCGTCACCGGCCCGTCCTACGGTGACGCCCATGCCTCTGAGAACCCGCCTCGCCCTTCTCACCGCAGGCCTGACGGCGGCCACCTGCCTGACCGCCGTCGGCCCCGCCCATGCACACACCTCGCAGCCCTCGCACGCCTGCTCGCCGTCCGTCTCCATCGACCGCTTCTCCGACGCGCTCGACAAGACGACGTACGAGGACACCTTCGTCGGCAACATCTCCGCGCTCGCCGTGGACAGCGACGGCTCCCTCGCCGCCCTCTCTGACCGCTCGTCGCTGTTCCGCCTGGACGCGCGGACGCTGAAGCCCCGCTCCGTCGTCCCGCTCACCGACGAGACCGGGGCGGCTCTCGACTCCGAGGGCCTGGTCGTCGACCGGGACGGCACCCGCCTGGTCACCTCGGAGACCGAGCCCTCCATACGCCGCTACTCCCGCACCGGCACGATCCTCGACCGTCTCCCGGTCCCGGACGACCTGCGCGTGACCCCGGCGGGCCGTGCCCGGCCCAACGGCACGTTCGAGGGCCTGACCCTGCTGCCCGGCGGTCGCACCTTGGTGGCCTCGATGGAGTACCCGCTCTCCGGCGACAGCGCTGACACGGTCCGCTTCCAGACCTGGGACCGCCACCGGGGCCACTTCCGGCTCGGGCGCCAGTACGCGTACCGCACGGACCCCGCCCTCGGCGTCTCCGAGATCCAGGCCACCCCCGACGGCCGCCTCCTGGTCCTGGAACGCGGCTTCACCTCCGGCGTCGGCAACACGGTCCGCCTCTACCTGGCCGACCCCCGCCACGCGATGCGGAAGACCCTGCTCACCGACCTCGCCACCTGCCCCACCCTCGGAGCCACGGCCAAGCAACCCCAGCCGAACCCCCTCCTCGACAACATCGAGGCCATGACGATCACGGGCCGTACGAAGAACACCCTGAAGGTCCTGCTCGCCAGCGACGACAACCAGAACCCGACACAAACGACCCGCTTCTATTACTTGCGGGTAAGGGCAACGCCTTTCCTTTAGGGGCGCGGGGAACTGCGCGATCAACCCCCACACAGCCGCACCCGAAGAACAACCGATCTCCCCACTGCGGGATGAAATCCGCCCCCGAACACGTTGGTGTCTTCCGGCAGCTCAGGACGACTGGAAGGCACCGGTGTGACACCGAAACGGGGATGGGCACGACGACTGTGGGCCTACGCATGGCGCCACCCGAAGGACGTCGTACTCGCCCTCGGCTCCTCCCTGGCGGGCATGGCCGTCATGGCCCTCGTCCCCCTGATCACCAAGGTGATCATCGACGACGTCATCAGCGACCACACCAGGGACATGACCACCTGGGCCGGGCTCCTGATCGCCGCCGCCCTGGTCGTCTACGTCCTCACCTACATCCGCCGCTACTACGGCGGCCGCCTCGCCCTGGACGTCCAGCACGACCTGCGGACGGAGATGTACGGGACGATCACCCGGCTCGACGGCCGCCGCCAGGACGAGCTGTCCACCGGCCAGGTCGTCGGCCGGGCCACCAGCGACCTCCAGCTCATCCAGGGCCTGCTGTTCATGCTCCCGATGACCATCGGGAACTTCCTGCTCTTCCTGATCTCCCTGGTGATCATGGCCTGGCTGTCCTGGCCGCTCACCCTCGTCGCCCTGGCCGTCGCCCCCGCCCTCGCGTACATCGCGAAGCGCAGCCGCACCCGGCTGCACCCCTCCACCTGGTACGCCCAGGCGCAGGCCGCCGCCGTGGCGGGCGTGGTCGACGGGGCCGTCAGCGGTGTACGCGTGGTGAAGGGCTTCGGGCAGGAGGAGCAGGAGACCGGGAAGCTGAGGGAGGTCGGCCGCAGGCTGTTCGCGGGCCGGCTGCGCACCGTCCGCCTGAACTCGGTCTACACCCCGGCGCTCCAGTCCGTCCCGGCGCTCGGCCAGGTCGCGATGCTGGCGCTCGGCGGCTGGCTGGCGGTGCGCGGGCACATCACGCTCGGTACGTTCGTGGCCTTCTCGACCTACCTCGCCCAGCTGGTCGGCCCGGTGCGCATGCTGGCCGTGGTTCTCACCGTCGGCCAGCAGGCCCGGGCCGGTACCGAGCGGGTCCTGGAGCTGATCGACACCGAGCCCTCGCTCCAGGACGGCTCCAAGGACCTGCCCGCCGACGCCCCCGCGACGGTGGAGTTCGACGACGTCTCCTTCGGCTATGAAGCCGACCGCCCCGTCCTCGACGGGCTGTCGTTCGAGATCCGCCCCGGGGAGACTCTCGCGGTCGTCGGCTCATCGGGTTCCGGCAAGTCCACGGTCTCCCTGCTCCTGCCGCGCTTCTACGACGTCACGCGCGGCGCCGTCCTGATCGGCGGCCACGATGTGCGGGAGCTGACCCTGGAGTCGCTGCGGTCCGCGATCGGGCTGGTCCCGGAGGACTCGTTCCTCTTCTCGGACACCGTCCGCAGCAACATCGCCTACGGCCGCCCGGACGCCACCCAGGAGGAGATCGAGAAGGCCGCCCGGGCCGCCCAGGCGGACCGTTTCATCAGCGAGCTGCCCGACGGCTACGACACCACCGTCGGCGAGCACGGCCTCACCCTCTCCGGCGGCCAGCGCCAGCGCGTCGCCCTCGCCCGCGCCATCCTCACCGACCCGCGTCTGCTCGTCCTGGACGACGCCACCTCCGCCGTGGACGCCCGCGTCGAGCACGAGATCCACGAGGCCCTCAAGGGCGTCATGCGGGGCCGTACGACCCTGCTGATCGCGCACCGCCGCTCCACCCTGAACCTCGCCGACCGCATCGCCGTCCTGGACGGCGGCCGCCTCGCCGACATCGGCACCCACGACGAGCTCCAGCGCCGCTCCGCCCTCTACCGGCGGCTGCTCACCGACCCCGACGAGCTGGGCGCGGTCTCCCCGGGCCACACGCAGCCCGTCTGTCCCCAGGAGGACACCTCCGTACGGGACGAGCTGGACGCGGAGTTCGACGCCGAGCGCGGGGTCACGCCACGGCTGTGGACCGGCGACCGCGAGCGCAAGGACCTCGCCCTCGCCGAGAGCCCCGCCACGCCCGAGCTGCTCGCCCAGGTCGAGGCGCTGCCCCCGGCCACCGACGTCCCCGACATCGACGAGTCGCGGGCCGTGCAGCCGGAGGAGTCCTACGGTCTGCGCCGGCTGCTGCGCGGCTTCGGGCTGCCGCTGCTGGTCAGCCTCGCCCTGGTCGCCACCGACGCGGGCATGGGCCTGCTGCTGCCGGTGCTGATCCGGCACGGCATCGACTCCGGCGTCACCCAGGCCGCCCTCGGCGCCGTCTGGGCGGCCGCCCTGCTCGGGCTGCTCACGGTGGTGGTGCAGTGGGCGGCGCAGATCGGCGAGACCCGGATGACCGGCCGTACCGGCGAGCGGGTCCTGTACTCGCTGCGGCTGAAGATCTTCGCCCAGCTCCAGCGCCTCGGGCTCGACTACTACGAGCGGGAGCTGACCGGCCGGATCATGACCCGGATGACGACCGACGTCGACGCGCTGTCGACGTTCCTCCAGACAGGGCTGGTCACGGCCTTCGTCTCGATCGTCACCTTCTTCGGCATCATGGTCGCCCTGCTGGTGATCGACGTACAGCTCGCACTGGTCGTCTTCGCGACGCTGCCGCTGCTGGTCATCGCCACGTTCTTCTTCCGCCGGGCGAGCGTGAAGGCGTACGAACTGGCCCGTGAGCGGGTGTCGGTGGTCAACGCCGACCTTCAGGAGTCGGTGGCGGGGCTGCGGATCGTGCAGGCGTTCCGGCGCGAGGGGGACGGCGGGCGGCGGTTCGCCGGGCGCAGCGCCGACTACCGCCAGGCGCGCATACGGGGTCAGTGGCTGATCTCGATCTACTTCCCGTTCGTGCAGTTCCTGTCGTCGGTGGCGGCGGCGGCCGTGCTGATCGTCGGCGGCGCCCGGGTCGACAACGGCACGCTGGCGATCGGCTCGCTGGTGGCGTACCTGCTCTACATCGACCTGTTCTTCGCGCCCGTGCAGCAGCTCTCCCAGGTCTTCGACGGCTACCAGCAGGCGACCGTCTCGCTGGGCCGCATCCAGGAGCTGCTCCAGGAGCCGACGTCGACGAAGTCCGCCGACGAACCCCTGGAGGTCCTCTCCCTGCGCGGCGAGATCGCCTTCGAGGACGTGCACTTCGCGTACGGCGACGACGAAGAGGCGCTCGGCGGCGTCGACCTGCGCATTCCGGCCGGGCAGACCGTCGCCTTCGTCGGCGAGACCGGCGCCGGGAAGTCGACGCTGGTCAAGCTCGTGGCCCGCTTCTACGACCCGACCGGCGGCCGGGTCACCGTAGACGGCACCGATCTGCGGTCCCTGGACATCACCTCGTACCGGCACCGTCTGGGGGTCGTCCCGCAGGAGGCGTACCTCTTCCAGGGCACCGTCCGCGACGCCATCGCCTACGGCCGCCCGGACGCCACCGACGCCGAGGTCGAGGCGGCGGCCCGCGCGGTCGGCGCGCACGACATGATCGCCACGCTGGACGGCGGCTACCTCCACGAGGTCGCCGAGCGCGGCCGCAACCTGTCCGCCGGGCAGCGCCAGCTCATCGCGCTGGCCCGTGCCGAGCTGGTCGACCCGGACGTCCTGCTCCTCGACGAGGCGACGGCCGCGCTGGACCTGGCCACGGAGGCCCAGGTCAACCAGGCCACCGACCGTCTCGCGGGCCGCCGTACCACCCTCGTCGTCGCCCACCGCCTCACCACCGCCGCCCGCGCCGACCGGGTCGTCGTCATGGACCACGGCGCGGTCACCGAGGACGGCACCCACGACGAGCTGCTCGCCCGGGGCGGCCGGTACGCCGAGCTGTGGCGGACGTTCATCGGCGCGGAGCCGGAGGAGCCGGTCGGGGTGTCCCGCTGAAGGGCACCCGGCGAGGGCGTTTTCGTAACGCTCGTGCAACCGTCCGACATACGTCTTGCGTCCGTACAGCCGTACGCCGATGGTCGCGCACGACGCGGTACGGGAGGACAACAGTGGACAGTGGAGCGATACGCCGGCGGCTCGCGCTCGGCCTGGCCGTGCTGACCGCCTCCGGCTTGCTCGCCGTGGCGGCACCGGGCGAGGCACAGGCCGCCGGCTCCGCGCCCTGCCCCGGCCGCAAGGTCCGCACCCTGCCGTTCTCCACCGGCACCGTGTACGTCTACAAGCGCGGCGGCTACATCTGCGCCGTGACCGTGGCCAAGAAGCCCGGAACGAAGCGGAAGATGTCGGTGAGCGTGCAGGCGCGCGGCAACCGTCCGGTCGTGGACGAGGGCAAGTACGCCTACCTCGCGGGCCCGGTGACCGTGCATGCCGGGCGGCGCTGCGTCTGGCTCAAGGGCAGGGTCGGCCCCAAGTCCGTCAGCACCGGCTGGATCCTGTGCTGAATCCGCGCCCGCGCACAGGGTTTTCCCTATGTCCCCTGGTGCTCCGGTGAGTTGGTCCGCTAGCTTCCGGCGCACATCTGTCTCACAGGGGAGTGCGCATGCGCAAGGCGCTCAGATGGCTGCTGGCGCTCACGGTGCTCATAGGCACAGTGAGCACGGCGTCATCGGCCACCGCCGCCGAGCCGGAGGCCACCGGCACCGGCAGCACCGCTGACATCAAGGAGAGGCTGCTCTCCGTCCCGGGCATGAGCCTGGTCGAGGAGAAGCCGTACACCGGCTACCGCTTCTTCGTCCTGAACTACACCCAGCCGGTCGACCACCGGAAGCCGTCCAAGGGCACGTTCCAGCAGCGCATCACCGTGCTGCACAAGGACGTCGCCCGCCCGACGGTGTTCTTCACCAGCGGCTACAACGTCTCCACCACGCCCCGCCGCAGCGAGCCCACCCAGATCGTGGACGGCAACCAGGTCTCCCTGGAGTACCGCTTCTTCACCCCGTCCCGCCCCGACCCGGCGAACTGGTCCAAGCTGGACATCTGGCAGGCCGCCAGCGACCAGCACCGCGTCTTCAAGGCCCTGAAGAGCGTCTACGGCAAGAAGTGGCTCTCCACGGGCGGCTCGAAGGGCGGCATGACCGCCACCTACTACGAGCGCTTCTACCCGCGTGACATGGACGGCGTCGTCGCCTACGTCGCCCCCAACGACGTCGTGAACGACCGCGACGCGGCCTACGACCGCTTCTTCGCCCGCGTCGGCACCGAGGAGTGCCGCGACCGGCTGAACGGCGTGCAGCGCGAGGCGCTGGTGCGCCGCGAGCCGCTGGAGAAGAAGTACGCGGCCTACGCCGAGGACAACGGCCTCACCTTCGAGACCATCGGCAGCCTGGACAAGGCCTACGAGGCGACCGTCCTCGACTACGTGTGGGGCTTCTGGCAGTACAGCCTGCTGAAGGACTGCGGCCAGATCCCGGCCGACGCCGAGAACGCCACCGACGACGAGATCTGGGACTCCGTCGACACGATCGCCGGCTTCTCCGCCTACGCCGACCAGGGCCTGACGACCTACACGCCGTACTACTACCAGGCCGGCACGCAGCTCGGCGCGCCGACGATCCACTTCCCGCACATCGAGAAGAAGTACATCCGCTACGGCTACCAGCCGCCCCGCAACTTCGTCCCGCGTGACATCCCCATGAAGTTCCAGCCGGGGGCGATGCGGGACGTCGACACCTGGGTCCGGCACAACGCCCGGCAGATGCTCTTCGTCTACGGCGAGAACGACCCGTGGGGCGCCGAGCCGTTCCACGTCGGCAAGGGAGCCAAGGACTCCTACGTCATGACCGCTCCGGGCATGAACCACGGGGCCAACGTCGCGGGCCTCGTGCCCGAGCAGAAGGCCCTCGCGACCGCCCGCATCCTCGACTGGGCCGGTGTCGCCTCCGGCGCGGTGCAGGCCGACCCGCAGGCGGCGAAGCCGCTGGCGAAGTTCGACGCCAAGCTGGACAAGCGGGAGACGCAGCGGGAGATGACGCTGCGTCCGTGACCCGGCAGGGGTGCCCGGCCGCCGCTCACAGCGGCCGGGCGCATCCCACCGGCCGGACGCCGCCGAGCCGGACGTACAGGGCGGTCGAGGCGGGGCAGTCGGCCCGCCCGGTGACCGCCCGGGTCACCTTGTACTCCGGCTTGCGCTCGCCCGTCCCGTCGCACGCGGTCTCGCGGACCTGCCCGTCGCCGGAGCTGTAGACGCAGTCGCCGACGATCGTGCGGGGCCCGCCCCCGCCGCCCGGGTCGCCGGGGTGCGGCGGCTGGAGGTTGCGCATACAGGCGTAGCCCCGCGGCACCGCCCCGTCGCCGTCCTCGTCGGAGGCGGGCCGCTGCTCGCTGATGTGCAGCACGAAGTCGGCTGTCCGCGGGCAGCGCGGTCCCTCACGCACGGCGCCGTCGTGCCGCGCCACGACCCGCGCCGCCGCCCGCTCGCCGGTGCACGGCACCTCGGTGAAGCTCGTCGTACCGAACGAACTGCACTCGTCGACGGCGAGGAACACCGCCCCGTATCCGGACGGCCGGGTCGGTGACGGTGAGACGGCGGTACTCGTCCCCGTCGCCGGCTCGCCCAGCCGGCCGTCCTCCGCCACCCCCGCCGACGGACTCTGACACCCGACCAGCAGCGCGACCAGCAGAAGCAGCCCGCCCACCACCCCCGCCGAACCCGTCTTGCGCATTGCCGTCCCCCTGTGTGCTGAGGGCCCTGGGGGCCCTAGGGCCTGCCGTTCCGATCAGGCCGCAGACGCGGGGTCTGGCACGCACATCTGCCGCGTTGTCGTCGGTCGCCGACGCTCCGCGTCGACTCCCTCCTCCGCCTTGCAGCTGCACGCACCAGACCCCGCTCACCGGCGCTGACGAGAAACCGCCAGTTCCCTGCGGCCTGATCCGAACGACAGGCCCTACCCAGCGTGACCCGCGATCAAGGGGGCACGCCAGGCACATGGGGTGGTTTGCGCACATTGGGGGTGGTGCGCCCGGGCCGTGGCGTACCTCTAGTACGACAGACCGTGTCCGACCGGGTACAGCACCTGCTCCGGATCATCCGCCCGCTGGACGGCGACCGGCAGTTTTCCGCGTGGCTTGACCCGGCCCGCGATCACCCGTGCGGCGGCCCTCAGTTCGACGTCCGTCCAGGAGTAGGCGGCGAGGCAGGCCGGGACGGACGGCAGTTGGGCGATGTCGTACGGGTTGCGGATCGCGACCGCCACGACCGGCCTCCCGGTGGCCACGAGCTGCTCGACCAGGGTTTTCTGGCTGCTGCCGTCCGTGACGTTGTACGTGGCGGCCACGACCGCGTCCGCGTCCCGGGCGGCAGCGACCGCCTTGGCGATGGTCGCCACTGAGGGGGCGGTACCGGTCGACAGGGCGGTGGCGGTGAAGCCGAGTTCCGACAGCGCGCCCGCGAGGACGCCCGTGGGCGGGCCGGTCGTGCCCGACGGCGAGGCCGGATCGGCTCCGACCACGAGCACCTTGGGGTGGCGGCGCCGGGACAGCGGCAGCAGCCGGTCCTCGTTGACGAGCAGGGTGGTCGTCCGCTCGGCGATCCGGTCGGCCGCCTTCAGATGCGTACGGATGCCGACGGTCCGGTCGACGCCGCCCTGACTGACGTACGGCGAACGGAACAGTCCGAGCTTCGCCTTCAGCCGCAGCACGCGCAGGATCGATTCGTCGAGCCGGGCCTCCGTCAGCTCGCCTTCCCGTACGGCTGTCAGGACGGCGTTCCAGGCGAGGTCCAGCTTCGGCGGGTTGAGGAGCTGGTCCACGCCCGCCTTCAGCGCGAGCACCGGCACCCGGGCGTCGCCGTACTTGGTCCGTACGCCCTCCATGCCGAGGGAGTCGGTGACCACGACCCCGTCGTAGCCGAGCCGTTCGCGCAGGATGCCGGTGAGGATGGGACGGGAGAGGGTCGCCGGGTCGCCGGAGTCGTCGAGGGCCGGGACCATCAGATGGGCGGTCATGATGGAGTCGATTCCGGCGGCGATGGCCGCCCGGAAGGGCGGTGCGTCCAGCTTCTCCCACAGTTCGCGGCTGTGCGTGATGGTGGGGAAGCCGGTGTGGCTGTCGACGTTGGTGTCCCCGTGCCCGGGGAAGTGCTTGGCGGTGGCGGCGACCCCGGAGCCCTGATATCCGGCGACCTCGGCGGCCACCAGCCCGGCCACGGCCCGCGGGTCGGCGCCGAAGGAGCGTACGCCGATGACCGGGTTGGCCGGGTTGACGTTCACGTCGGCCACGGGGGAGTAGTCCTGCCGGATGCCCATCGCGCGCAGCTCGGCGCCCGCGATCCGGCCGAGCGTCCGGGCATCGGACCGGGACCGGCCCGCGCCGACGGCCATGGCCCCCGGGAAGAGCGTCGCGGGCTTCCCCACCCGGGCCACGATCCCGTGCTCCTGGTCGGTGGAGATGAGCACGGGCAGCCCGCGGGGCAGTCCCAGGGAGGCCCGCTGGATGCCGTTGGAGAGGTCGGCGATCTGGTGCGGCTCGCGGGTGTTGTGCGCCCAGGCGAAGTAGATGATGCCGCCGACCCGGTATTTCGCGACCAGCTCGGCGGCCGTACGGACGCCGATCTCCTTGAGGTTGGCGTCGATGTCGGCCTGGTCGGGGGCGGTGGCGGAGTGGCCGTAGACCCGCATCACGAAGAGCTGGCCGACCTTCTCCTCCAGCGTCATCCGCGAGACGAGAGCGCGCAGTCGCTTGTCGTCCATGGAATCGGCGGCGTACGAGGGTCCGGCGGCCGCGAGACTCGCGGTGACCCCGGCCGTGGCGGCGAGAACGGTGCGTCTGGAGGGCTGTGCGGTGCTTCCCGTGCTTCCCGTGCCGGTGTCGTGCACGTACGCTCCTTCCGGAGGTGATCCGCTCGGATCCGCTGAAGGAAACTTCCAAGAAGTCACCAATAACCGGGAAGTTTCTGCCAGTCAAGGGAAAGCACAGTAACCGCACAGGGGCCGCCACCGGCGCGGTTGGAGGGGGACGCGCCGATGGCGGTGGGGCCCGCCGGCCGCGGTACGGCGGAGAGGGTGGTCAGCGATCGCAGCCAGGAGCGAGGGCCGACACCGCACCGTGGTGACTCTCCGGGGGCCTGAGCGTTGGACGGACCGGATCCGGGCCGGGTTCCCGGCGCGGGCCGGATTCCCGGAAGTCGGGGCTCAGGGGGAAGCGGTGCTTCAACGGGGCGTGTGAGCCGACGCTTTCGGCCATTGCTCGCCCAGTACCCGCACGGTTTCCGCGATGGCCGGACGCCGTGCCGCCCCCGTCCGCCACAGCGCGTACAGCCGCCGCACCGGCATGGGGTCGAGCGGCACCTCCACCACCCCGGCGGGCAGCGCCCCGCGCCCCAGCCGGGGGATCAGCGCGACACCGAGCCCGGCCGCGACGAGGGCGATGAGCGTCGGGTTCTCCTCGGCCTGGTGGACGATGTCCGGCTCGTGCCCGGCCGTGCGCAGCGTCCGCAGCAGCCAGTCGTGGCAGACCCGCCCCGGCGGCTGGCAGATCCACCGCTCGCCGCCCAGCTCCTCCCGCCGTACGGCCGTACGCCCGGCGAAGGGATGCCCTTCGGGTACGAGCAGATCGCACAGGTCGTCCCCGATGTGCGCCTGTTCCACGCCCGGCGGGGCGGGCAGCGGCGCGATGTCCCAGTCGTGCGCGACGACGAGGTCGACGGCTCCCTTCGCCACGAGGTCGACCGACAGATGCGGGTCGACCTCGGTGAGCCGGGCGTCCAGGGCCGGGTGCCTGCGGCCCAGTTCGGCGAGCACGCCCGGCAGCAGTCCGCGTGCCGCCGAGGCGAACGCGGCGACGGTCAGCCGCCCGGCCGGCAGCCCGCGCCGCTCCTCCAGATCGGTCTCGGCCCGCTCCACGATGGCCATCAACTCCTTCGCGGTCGCGGCCAGTTGACGGGCCTCGTCGGTGAGCCGGACGCCCCGCCCCTCCCGCTCCAGCAGCACGGTCCGTGTCTCCCGCTCCAGCTTGGCGATCTGCTGGGACACCGCGGAGGGCGTGTACCCGAGCGCGAGGGCGGCGGCGCCGACGGTGCCGTGCACGGAGACGGCGTGCAGGGCGCGCAGCCGCTGGAGGTCGAGCATGGGACTCCCCGCTTCCATGGTTCAGCGATGCTTCATCCAACTCTGCAGCAATCATCGCTGGTGCTTCACGGTCGCCGGGCGTGATGCTCACGGCATGCGCCCCTCACACCTCGCTCTCGCCGTGCTGGTCGCCGCCGTCTGGGGCGTCAACTTCACGGTCATCGAGATCGGACTCGACCACTTCCCGCCCCTGCTCTTCTCGGCCCTGCGCTTCCTCGCGGCGGCCCTGCCCGCGGTGTTCTTCGTGGGCCGTCCGAAGGTGGCGTGGAAGTGGATCGTGGCGGTCGGCCTGGTCCTGGGCGTGGCGAAGTTCGGCCTGCTGTTCGTCGGCATGGACGCGGGGATGCCGGCGGGCCTGTCCTCCCTGGTCCTGCAAGTCCAGGCCGTCTTCACGGCGGCCATCGCCGCCCTCACCCTCGGCGAACGGCCCTCCCGCACCCGGCTGCTGGGCATGCTGATCGCCCTGGCGGGGATCGCCGTGGCGGCCGTGGACGAGGGCACCTCGGGCCCCCTCGGCGCCTTCGCCCTGGTCGTCGCGGCGGCGGCCTGCTGGGGCGCCTCGAACGTCCTCACCCGCAAGGCGGCACCCCCCGACTCCCTCAACTTCATGGTCTGGGTGAGCACCGTCCCCGTCCTGCCCCTGCTGGCCCTCTCCCTCCTCGTCGAGGGCCCCTCCCGCGACCTCACGGCCCTGCGCGCGATGGACTGGCAGGGCGCGGGCACGGTCGTCTACGTCGCCTGGATCACAACGGTCTTCGGCTTCGGCGCGTGGGGCCACCTCCTACGCCACCACCCTGCCTCCACGGTGGCCCCCTTCTCCCTCCTGGTCCCGGTCTTCGGGATGTCGTCGGCGGCCCTGTTCCTGGGGGAGCCGGTGAGCCCACTGCGGTGGTGCGCCGCCGCGCTGCTGGTGGGCGGGGTGGCGCTGACGTCCTGGGGTCCGGTCCGTCAGGCAGGGACCAGGATTCCCGGGTCGGCCACATGGAAGGCGCGTGCCCGGACGCCGAAACCGGTGTCGCCGTCGAGGTGACTGTCGTCGTCCCAGGTGATGAGCGCGCTCTCCGGGCCGTTGCCGAAGGCCGTGGCGGCGCACGTGTGGAACCGCTTGCCCGAATCCGCCGAGCTGACCTGGACCTTGTCGCTGAGCGAGCCGTGCGTCTCGGAGCAGATCTTGGCCATCACCGTCGGCACGGTGTCGAAGGTGTCCGCGCTCTCCTCGATCCACGTCATCAGGAAGCGCCCTTCCGGCAGATGGGACAGAGCGGGGGACGTCCGGGTGAAGCCCTGCGGGGTGCCCGCCGTGAAGTCGACTATCTCCGTGCCGTCGCCGTCGAAGATGCTCGCCGAGATCGTCGTCTGCGGTTTGCCCAGGGGGCTGTCCACGGTGCTTTCGATGCGCGTGACGACGAAATGTCCGCTGTCGAGCAGCGTGATTCCGTTGACCCCGGTGAAGTGGCCTACGTTCGGCTGGATCTCCCCGGTCAGTGGATTCCCCTCGAAATCGAAGAACCGCAGGTTGAGCCTGCGACCGCCGATGGCGAAGGGATCCGTCGACCACGCGACGACCCAGTTCCCGCCCTGGAGAACCGAGGCGGCGGGCTTCATGTGTTCGCCCTCGGTGGTGCTCACCGTGAACTCCGGTGTGGCAGGGGCCCCCTCCGAGGTGAACCGCCGCGCGCGGATGCGCTGGTCGAGCCGCGGGCTGGCCCAGGTGACCAGGACGCCACCGTCGATCATGAACGTGAGGGACGGCGGGACCTTCGGATCCGCCTCCGCCGTGACCAGCACCTCCGGTCCGGCCTTCTCACCCTCGAAGAACCGCTGGAGTTTCACGGACGGGCTGGGGCCCGGGGTGTCGAACGGGGCCTCCAGCCATACGGCGAACTGTCCGCTGAAACCCGCGGACAACACCGACGGCCACCGTGGGTGTACTCCGGGGCCCTCCGGTGGCTGCGTGCTGACCTCGAATTCGGCGTCGAGCTTGTTGCCCTGCACCCCCAGGAACTGACCCTTGACGACGAAGTCGCTTTCGTCCGTCCACAGCTCCAGGTACATGGTGCCGAGCATGGCATCGACAGCGGGCTGGACCTGGTCGCCGGCCTTCGTGGTGTTCACAAGGAAATCGGCCATGACAGCTCTCCGAATCATGAAGCGAGGGGAAGAGAGAGCGGGTTCGACCGGCCGAGTCCCTGTGAACAGCCTTTCATGCTCAGGGAGCACCTGCATCCGGAGCCGCCGTGAAGGAAATCCGGAACGCCACCGCCCCACCCGGAACATCCGGGCGGGGCGGTGTGAGCGCGGTTCAGGGCTGGGTCACAAGGTGTGTTCGACGAACCTCGCCGCCGTCTCGGTCAGGACCTCGTGGCCGTCGCGTGCCCACAAGGCGTCGTTGAACAGCTCCACTTCGATGGGGCCGGTGTACCCGGCATCCTCCACGTGGCGCTGCCACTCGCGCATGTCGATCGCGCCGTCGCCGATCTGGCCGCGGCCGGTCAGCACGCCCTCCGGGAGGGGGGTCGTCCAGTCGGCGAGCTGGAAGGTGTGGATGCGGCCGGAGGCGCCCGCGCGGGCGATCTGGGCGGGGGCGGTGTCGTCCCACCAGATGTGGTACGTGTCGACGGTGACCCCGACCTGCTGGGCGGGGAACCGTTCGGCCAGGTCCAGGGCCTGGGCCAGGGTCGACACCACGCAGCGGTCGGAGGCGTACATCGGGTGGAGCGGCTCGATGGCGAGGCGGACGCCGTGTTCCTCGGCGTACGGCCCCAGTTCGGCCAGCGCGTCCGCGATCCGTTCCCGCGCCCCGTGCAGGTCCTTCGAGCCGGCCGGGAGGCCGCCCGAGACCAGGACCAGGGTGTCCGTGCCGAGCGTCGCCGCCTCGTCGATCGCGCGGCGGTTGTCGGCCAGGGCCTCGGCCCGCTCCCGGGGGTCGATCGCGGTGAAGAAGCCACCCCGGCACAATGTCGTCACCGTCAGGCCCGCGTCCCGGACCAGCTTGGCCGTGGCCTCCAGACCGTACGACTGGACCGGCTCGCGCCACAGGCCGACGTGGGAGATGCCCGACTCGCGGCAGGAGTCGACCAGTTCCGGCATCGACAGCTGCTTGACCGTCATCTGGTTGATGGAGAAACGCGCGAGGTCCGTCACTGGTTCACCCCGTACAGGGACAGCAGGTTCTTCATCCGCTCCTGCGCCAGCTTCGGGTCGGGGAACAGACCGAGGCCGTCGGCGAGTTCGTACGCCTTCGCGAAGTGCGGGAGCGAGCGGGCCGACTGCAGGCCGCCGACCATCGTGAAGTGCGACTGGTGGCCCGCGAGCCAGGCCAGGAACACCACGCCCGTCTTGTAGAAGCGGGTCGGGGTCTGGAAGAGGTGGCGGGACAGGGCGACCGTGGGGTCGAGGAGCGCGCGGAATCCCGCGACGTCCCCCGTGTCGAGCACCCGGACCGCCTCCGCCGCCAGCGGCCCCAGCGGGTCGAAGATGCCGAGCAGGGCGTGGCTGAAGCCCTGTTCGTCGCCCGCGATCAGCTCGGGGTAGTTGAAGTCGTCGCCGGTGTAGCAGCGCACCCCGTCGGGCAGCCGGCGGCGCAGGTCCACCTCGCGCTGGGCGTCCAGCAGGGAGACCTTGATGCCGTCGACCTTGTCGGGGTGCGCGGCGATGACCTCCAGGAAGGTGTCCGTGGCCGCGTCCAGGTCGGACGAGCCCCAGTAGCCCTCCAGCGCCGGGTCGAACATCGGGCCGAGCCAGTGCAGTACGACCGGTTCGGCGGACTGGCGGAGCAGATGGCCGTAGACCTCCAGGTAGTCCTCGGGGCCCGAGGCGGCCGCAGCGAGCGCCCGGGACGCCATCAGAATGGCCTGGGCGCCGGAGGCCTCCACCAGCGCGAGCTGCTCCTCGTAGGCCGCGCGGACCTCGGCGAGGGACGCCGGGCCGGTGAGCTGGTCGGTGCCCACGCCGCAGGCGATGAGGCCGCCCACAGCCTTGGCCTCGGCGGCCGACCGGCGGATCAGTTCCGCCGCTCCCGCCCAGTCCAGGCCCATGCCGCGCTGCGCGGTGTCCATGGCCTCGGCGACCCCCAGCCCGTGCGACCACAGATGGCGGCGGAAGGCGAGGGTGGCGTCCCAGTCGACGGCGGCGGGCGAGTCGGGGGAGACGTCCGCGAACGGGTCGGCGACGACGTGCGCTGCCGAGAAGACCGTGCGGGAGGTGAGCGGGGAGCCGGTGGTGAGGGCGAGGGGTTCCTGGCGGGGCTCGTATGCCCTCAGGGCCCCGCTCGCGTCCGGGAGCTGGATGGTCACAGCGAGATCTCCGGTACGTCGATACGACGGCCCTCGGCCGAGGACGCGAGACCCAGCTCGGCGAGCTGCACACCGCGGGCACCGGCCAGCAGGTCCCAGTGGTAGGGCGCGTCGGCGTAGACGTGCCGCAGGAACAGCTCCCACTGGGCCTTGAAGCCGTTGTCGAACTCGGCGTTGTCCGGGACCTCCTGCCACTGGTCGCGGAAGACCTCCGTGGCGGGGATGTCCGGGTTCCAGACCGGCTTGGGGGTGGCCGA
Source organism: Streptomyces sp. CRCS-T-1 (assembly GCF_024442335.1). Lineage (NCBI taxonomy): Bacteria > Bacillati > Actinomycetota > Actinomycetes > Kitasatosporales > Streptomycetaceae > Streptomyces > Streptomyces sp. CRCS-T-1. The sequence continues at coordinate 5,365,673 of NZ_CP101651.1, forward strand.
GCGGTGCTGCACGCGGCAGTTGCGCAGGCCCGCGACCGCCGAGCCCTCGGTGCCGTCGACCTGGAACTCCACCAGCTCGTCGCGGTTGACGCGCACGGCCCAGGAGGAGTTGATCTGGGCGATGGCGCCGCCCTCCAGCTCGAAGACACCGTAGGCGGCGTCGTCGGCGGTGGCGTCGTACGGCTTGCCGTTCTCGTCCCAGCGCTGCGGGATGTGGGTGGCGGTGAGGGCCTGGACGGACTTCACGCGGCCGAACAGCTCGTGCAGCACGTACTCCCAGTGCGGGAACATGTCGACGACGATGCCGCCGCCGTCCTCGGCACGGTAGTTCCAGGACGGGCGCTGGGCGTCCTGCCAGTCGCCCTCGAAGACCCAGTAGCCGAACTCGCCGCGCACGGACAGGATCCGCCCGAAGAAGCCGCCGTCGATGAGGCGCTTCAGCTTCAGCAGGCCGGGGAGGAAGAGCTTGTCCTGGACGACGCCGTGCTTGATGCCGGCCTCGTCCGCCAGCCGGGCCAGGTCCAGGGCCCCGGCGAGGCCGGTGGCGGTCGGCTTCTCGGTGTAGATGTGCTTGCCGGCCGCGATGGCCTTCTTCAGGGCCTCCTCGCGGGCCGAGGTCACCTGGGAGTCGAAGTAGATGTCCACGGTCTCGTCGGCGAGGACCGCGTCCAGGTCGGTCGAGACGTGCTCCAGCCCGTGCCGCTCGGCCAGCGCCCGAAGCGCGTGCTCGCGGCGGCCGACCAGGATCGGCTCGGGCCACAGCACGGTGCCGTCGCCGAGGTCGAGGCCGCCCTGCTCGCGCAGGGCGAGGATGGAACGGACCAGGTGCTGGCGGTAGCCCATGCGCCCGGTCACGCCGTTCATGGCGATACGCACCGTCTTGCGTGTCACGTCTTTCCCTTCGTACGCGGTCGTCGCGCCGCGTACGCCCACTGGTGAGCGTTGCAGCAAGCGCTTTCTACATACGGAGAAGCTAGCCTCTGAACCGTGGTCTGGACAAGACCGTGACCAGGACGAGTTGTTCGAGGGGGCGAACAACCGGGGGTCGGGGGCTTAAGGTCTGGTCGGAACCTTGGCCATGGATTCGGTGAGGCCGGGGCCGTCGGCCTGCTCGGAACCGTTGTGACGGGTCCGGGTGTGTACAAGGGCGACGACGAGATGCACGACCGGAGGACGACGAGATGACGGTGACCCTGGCGGACGTGGCGGCCCGCGCGCAGGTCTCGCCCGCGACGGTGTCGCGCGTGCTGAACGGGAACTACCCCGTTGCCGCCTCCACCCGTGAGCGGGTGCTGAAGGCCGTGGACGAGCTGGACTATGTGCTCAACGGACCCGCGAGCGCCCTGGCCGCCGCCACCTCCGACCTGGTCGGGATCCTGGTGAACGACATCGCCGACCCCTTCTTCGGGATCATGGCGAGCGCGATCCAGGCCGAGATCGGCGGCCCGGGCGGCCGTGCGGGCGGGGAAAGACTCGCGGTGGTCTGCAACACGGGCGGCTCCCCGGAGCGGGAGCTGACGTATCTCACGCTGCTGCAGCGCCAGCGTGCGGCGGCCGTGGTGCTGACCGGCGGGGCGATCGAGGACGCGGAGCACAAGGCGGCCATGGACGCGAAGCTGCGCAAGCTCGCCGACGCCGGGACGCGGGTGGTGCTGTGCGGGCGGCCGCCGGCGCCGGAGACCGGGGCGATCGCGCTGACCTTCGACAACCGCGGGGGCGGCCAGGAACTCACCGAGCACCTGATCGGCCTCGGCCACCGGCGGCTCGGCTACATCGCGGGCCCCGAGGAGCGGACCACGACCCGCCACCGACTGGAGGGCCACCGGGCCGCGCTCGCCGCGCACGGCATCGAGGAGGACTCCCGGTGGACCGTGCACGGCCGCTACGACCGCAGGTCCGGCTACGAGGCGACGCTGGAGCTGCTCCGGCGTGACCCGTCCCTGACGGCGGTCGTCGCAGCGAACGACTCCGTCGCGCTGGGGGCGTGCGCGGCGCTGCGCGACTCCGGGCGGCGGATCCCCGAGGACGTGTCGGTGGCCGGCTTCGACGACCTGCCCTTCAGCATCGACGCGGTGCCTTCGCTCACGACGGTCCGGTTGCCGCTGGCGGAGGCCGGGGCACGGGCCGGGCGGATCGCGATGGGCCGCGAGGAGGCGCCGCCCGGGGGGATCGCCTCGGTGCGGGGGGAGTTGATGGTGCGGGGGTCCTCCGGGGTGCCGCGGGTTTCTTAGTCCTGGGGGTTGCTGCCCGGGTCTGCTGGGGGTGCCGCGAGTTTCCCGGTGCTGGGCGTCGCCGCCCGGCCCTGCTGGGGGCTGCCGCCCCCAGGCCCCCGCTTCGGCCTGAATGGCCTCGTCCTCAAGCGCCGGACGGGCTGGAGTGTCGCTGATCGGCGTTGTTCGCGTGCACGCCGGACGGGCTGGAGTGTGGCTGGTCGGCGTTGTTCGCGTGCACGCCGGACGGGCTGACAGTCGCCGTGAATCCGAACAGATCCGGCACCCCGTCCCGCGGCCCCGCCTCCACCGTCCGTTCGATGCGCAGGCCCGCTGTCACCGCCCCGTTGAGCAGTTCGGCGAGTGGGACGTGCCAGGCGCCGAGGCGGGCGCGGACGCCGGTGGTGTTCCAGGAGGCGAAGGTGTGGGACCGGTCGGCGTACCCGGTGTCGATCACCGTCCTGGACACGTCCTGGCGGTCGGCGAAGGCGCCGACGAAGCAGGGGTGCACTCCGAGGTGGACGAAACGGCCGCCGGGGGCCAGCACGCGGCCGATCTCGCGGAGCACGGCGGCGTAGTCGGGCACATCCGTGCTGGCGAGGACGCACACCGCGGCGGGCACCGAGCCGTCGGCCAGGGGCAGTGCGGTCGCGTCGGCGACGGCCACGGGCAGGCGCTCGGCGGCATGGCGGAGCTGGTTGCGGGAGAGGTCGACACCGACGGGGCTCCAGCCCAGGTCGGCCACGGTCGGCGCGTGGGCGCCGGTGCCGCAGCACACGTCGAGGCAGGTGCTGCCGTCGCCGCGGCCCAGCAGGTCGGCGAGGGTGGCGTGGACGCGGCGGATGTAGTCGCTGCCCGCCGGAGACATCAACGCGTTGTACCAATCGGCGTGTTCGTCGTACACCGCCGTCGTCCTCGAGGTCACCATGGCCCGGACGCTAACGCCCCCGCACCCGCCCAGGAGACGCGTTCGCCGCGAGCGTGACGCACACGGCCGCACACGACTGCCCCGGCGGCGATGAGTTTCGCGTCGTAGGCCGGTCTGCAGTGCCGTCATCGCCCGAGCGAGAAAGCGGAGTGAGTCCCATGCGCATCGTGATCACCGAGTTCATCAGCCTGGACGGCGTCGTACAGGCGCCCGGCGGGCCGCAGGAGGACACCGACGGGGGTTTCGCGCACGGCGGCTGGTCGCACCCGTACTTCGACGAGGAGGTGCTGGGCGGCGCCTTCGACGCCGGTCTCGGCGGTGCCGAGGCGCTGCTGTTCGGGCGGCGGACATGGCAGACGATGGCGGGGGCCTGGCCCGAGCGGGCCGGGGACCCCTTCGCCGACCGGATGAACTCCCTGAAGAAGTACGTCGTCTCCAGCACGCTCGCCGAAGCCGATCTCACCTGGAACAACAGCTCCCTCATCCCCGGCGACCAGGCCGTGGCCCGGATCCGCGAGCTGCGCGAGACCGAGGGCGGCGACCTCGCGATGATGGGCAGCCCGACCCTCGTACGGACGCTGCTGTCCGAGGGCCTCGTCGACGAGCTCCAGCTCATCGTCATGCCGGTGCTCCTCGGCGGCGGCAAGACGATCTTCCCCGGGGACGGCGCGAAGCGCCCGATGGAACTGGTCTCCACGACCACCGCCAAGACCGGCGCCCAGGTGTGCGTGTACCGGCCTGCGGCCCCGACGGAGGGCTAGCCTCCGATGTCCTGGACGGTCTAGGCTCGGCTCCAGCAGATCTCTGACTGAGTCAACTATCGACCGACGATCGACACCGGGGCGTGGCCCATGACCGTCCAGGACATCCGCTCCTTCAACCGCTTCTACACGAACGTCATCGGCGCGCTCGACTACGGTCGGCACCTCTACGCCCCCTACACCCTCACCGAGTCCCGCGTGCTCTACGAGCTGGCCCACGCGCCGCGCACCGACGCCGCCGACCTACGGGGCCAGCTGCACCTGGACGCCGGATACCTGAGCCGCATCCTGAACAAGTTCGAGGAGGACGGGCTGATCGAGCGCGGCCCGTCCGAGAAGGATCCGCGCCGCCGCCGCATCACCCTCACCGCACCAGGCCGCGAGGCCGCCGCGCTGCTCGACGAGCGGGCGAGAGAAACGGTCGGGTCGCTGCTGGACACCGTGCGCGCCGAGGACCGGCCCCGGTTGGGGGACGCTCTGCGGACGGTCCGGGAGCTTCTCGGCGACGGCCGGGCACCCCGCCCCGAGGACGTCGTCCTGCGCGAGCCCGCCCCCGGCGACCTCGGCTGGATCGTGCAGCGCAACGCCGCGCTGTACGCCGCCGAGTACGGCTTCAACGCCGACTACGAGGGCCTGGTCGCCCGGATCGTCGCGGACTACGGCGAGGACCACGACCCGCATCTGGAGCGCACCTGGATCGCCGAGCTGGACGGGCGGCCCGTGGGGTGCGTGATGTGCGTACGGGACGACGCCCCTGGGACCGCCCGGCTCCGGCTGCTGCTCGTCGAGCCGGACGCGCGCGGCCTGGGCATCGGCGACCGGCTGGTGGGAGCCCTCGTCGACTTCGCCCGCGAGGTCGGCTACCGCGAGGTCGTCCTGTGGACCAACGACATCCTCGGCGCGGCCCGCCGCATCTACCAGCGCCACGGCTTCGCCCTGGTCGCGGAGAAACCGCACCGCTCCTTCGGCCGGGACCTGACCGGCCAGGACTGGCGGTTGGATCTTCACGCAACACCTGACTGATGAAGGGGAGTCGCGGGCGTGGGTGCCGGGTAGGGTCCGTCCACATGAAGCTGGCGTTCTCCACCCTCGGTGTCCCCGGCATGCCCTTGCCCGACGTCCTGCGGCTCGCGACCGCGCACGGCTACCACGGCGTGGAGCTGCGCACCCACGCGGAGGAACCGGTCCACCCCGGCCTCGGCCCCGCCGAACGGGCCGAGGTCGCGGCCGAGTTCAAGGGGTCGGGCGTAGAGATCCTCGGCCTCGCGGGATACGCGCGCGTCGCCGCGCCGGGCGACGACGAACCCGTCCTGGCCGAGATCCGTGCCCTCCTCGACCTGGCCCGTGACCTCGGCGCCCCGTACATCCGTGTCTTCCCCGGCGGCGACCTGGACGTCCAGACCCCCGAGGAGGCCGACGCGACGGCCGCCCGGCGGCTCGGCACGGCCGCCGAGTACGCCAACGACCTGGGCGTACGCATCCTTCTCGAAACCCACGACTCCCACCGCACCGCCGCCGACGCGATGCGCGTCCTCGGCCTCGTCGGCCACCTCCAGGTCGGCGCGCTCTGGGACGTCATGCACACCTGGCTCGGCGGCGAACAGCCCTCCGAGACCTACGCGGCGCTCTCCCCCCACCTCGGCTACGTCCAGGTCAAGGACATCGCCTCCGCCGAGGACACCACCCCCCTGCCCCTCGGCGCGGGCGTCCTCCCCCTCGCCGAGTGCGTCGAAGTCCTCTCCCGCCACAACTGGGACGGCTGGCTGTGCTGGGAGTACGAGAAGCGCTGGTACGAGTCGGCGGCCCCCCTGCCCGACCTGCTCCAAGCGGGCCGCGAACACCTGGGCAGGCTGCTGAACGACTCGGCGTGACGGGGCACCTCCCATGACGCCGACACTGCACACCCCCCGCCTCCTCCTGGACCCCTACACCCCGGAGGACGAAGAGCGCTTCGTCGCCCTGTTCCAGGACACCCGGGTGTCCCGCTGGATGGGCGACGGACCGGCGTCCGAACCGGAGGACCGGGCCCTGTTCGGGCGGATCTTCACCAAGGTCTACTCCCAGGACCTGTTCGACGTGTGGGCGGTCCGGCGCGACGGGATTCTCGTCGGGCACGCGGAGATCAAGCGGACCGACGAGGTGGACGGCCACGAGATCGTCTACGCGCTGGCTCCCGAGGCCTGGGGCGGCGGCCTCGGGACGGAACTGGCCGAGGCGCTCGTGGCATACGGGTTCCGGACGCTCGGGCTCAGGGAGGTCCACGCCACCGTGGACGCGCGGAACACGGCCTCGCTGCACCTCCTCGGCAGGATCGGATTCGCCCACGTCAGGGACGTCGAGGAGGACGACGGGAGTCTCACCCGGGTGCTGACCCGACCGGTGCGGTGATCTTCGCAAGAATCCGGCAAGAATTTCTTACCCGACCGTGCAACCCTTTGCCCCCGACGGCGGTCGTACATGGTGTCAGGACTTCTGGGGGGAGATCTGGGGGGATCGCGGGGGATCCTGACGGGAGGGGAAAAGCCGAGGGGGCCCGGTCGACGGACCGGGCCCCCTCGAAACTTTTCAGGGCCACCGAGCGAGCCGTTCAAGGCCTCAGAAGAAGACGCCGCACCTCAGCAGCACATTCGCGTACGGCCGCGCCTCGCCCGTGCGGACGACCAGCCGCGCACCCGCCGACAGCTCCTTGAGCCGCTCGTGCGAGACGAGGTCCAGCGACGGGAAGTGGGTCTCCAGCAGCTCCGAGGCCTCCGGGTTGGCGTCCCGTACCTCCGTCGCCGCCGTCGCGCCCTCGATCACCAGCTCGGCCAGCAGCCCCTCCACCACCTCTGCGAACCCCGGCACCCCGGCCCGGAAGGCCAGGTCCACCACCCGGGGACCGTCCGGGATCGGCATGCCCGCGTCGCACACCAGCACCCCGTCCCCATGGCCCAGCTCGGCCAGCGCACCGGCGAGGTGACGGTTCAGTATTCCGGCCTTCTTCACAGCGCAGCGACCTCCGCCGCCGTAGGGAAGGACGCCTGCGCGCCCTCCTTCGTCACGGTCGCCGCCCCGACCCTCGCCGCGTACGCCGCCGCCTCCGCCAGGGACTCGCCCGCCCCCAGCCGGGTGGCCAGCGCCGCGGTGAACGCGTCTCCCGCGCCGGTCGTGTCCACGGCGTCCACCTTCACGGACGCGACCCGGGAGACCCCCTCCGAGGAGGCCACCAGCGCGCCTTCCCCGCCCAGCGTCACCACCACCGACCGCGGCCCCTTCGCCAGCAGGATCCGGGCCCAGTCCTCCGGGCTGTCCCCCACGGCGGACGAACCCAGGATCACCTTCGCCTCGTGCTCGTTGACGATCAGCGGGTCGCAGGCCGCCAGCACCTCCGACGGAAGGGGGCGCGGCGGCGACGGGTTCAGGACGAAACGGCTGTCCGGAGCAAGGTTCCGTACGACCGCCACCACCGTCTCCAGCGGGATCTCCAGCTGCGCCGACACCACCCGGGAGCTCTGGAAGAGGCACGCGGCGGCGCTCACGTCCTCCGGGGCCAGCCGGCCGTTCGCGCCCGGCGAGACGACGATGCTGTTGTCCCCGGACGGGTCGACCGTGATCAGGGCGACCCCGGTCGGCGCGCCGCCCACCAGGACACCCACCGTGTCCACACCGGCGTCCCGCTGCGACTCCAGCAGCAGACGGCCGTGCGCGTCGTCGCCTACCCGGGCCAGCAGCGCCGTACGGGCTCCGAGCCGGGCGGCGGCGACCGCCTGGTTCGCGCCCTTGCCGCCCGGGTGGACGGCCAGGTCGGAGCCGAGCACGGTCTCGCCGGCACCGGGCCGGCGCTCGACACCGATCACCAGGTCGGCGTTGGCCGACCCCACGACCAGGAGGTCGTAGTCGTACATGAGTGGTCTCCCCACGTGAGTGACAGGGCCGGGCGGGCCCATGTGCTGGGTGCCGCCCGGCCGTTCCCCTATGCCGGTGATGTCGGAGACATCGGCGATGTCAGCCGCTGAAGCCGGCCACGTTCTCCTTCGTGACCACCTTCACCGGCACCTTCACCGTCTCCTCGACCTTCTTGCCCTTCAGTGCCTTCAGCGCGTTGTCCACGGCGATCTTCCCGAGCTGCGAGGGCTGCTGCGCCACCGACGCGTACAGGCTGCCGCCCTCGACCGCCTTCAGTCCGTCGGGCGTGCCGTCGAAGCCGACCACCGAGACCGACTTGCCGGCCTTGGAGCCCAGGGCCTTGATCGCGCCGAGGGCCATCTCGTCGTTCGCGGCGATGACGCCCTGGACGTCCGGGTGGGCCTGGAGCAGGTTCGACATGACGTCGAGGCCCTTGGTGCGGTCGAAGTCGGCGGGCTGCTGGGCGACGACCTGGATGCCCGGGAAGGCCTTCAGCCCCTTCTCGAAGCCCGCGGCCCGCTCGCGGGCGGCGGAGGTGCCCGCCTGGCCCTGGAGGATCACGATCTTGCCCTTGCCGCCGAGCTTCTCGCCGATCGACTTCGCGGCGAGTTCACCACCGGCGACGTTATCGGAGGCGACCAGCGTGTCCAGCGTGGCGTTGTTGACGACACGGTCCACGGCGATGACCGGGATATCCGCCTTGTCGGCGGCCTTCACCGAGTTGCTGGCGGCGTCCGAGTCCACCGGGTTGACGATGATCGCGCCGAGCCCGGAGCTGGTGAAGTTCTGCAGCTGGTTGGCCTGCTGGGAGGCGTCGTTCTGCGCGTCCGTGACGGTCAGGTCGATGCCCAGCTTCTTCGCCTCGGCCTCGGCGCCCGCCCGGATCTGCACGAAGAAGGGGTTGTTGAGGGTGGACAGCGACAGGCCCATCTTCGGGGCGCTGGTGGCGGAGGAGCCGTTGTGCAGGAAGGACGTGGCGCCGACGATCGCGACGGTGACGACGGCCGCGAGCCCGTACGTCGCCGCCTGCTTGCCCTTGCCTCCTTGCGAGGAACCGGCCGCCCCCGCGGTCGCCCCCGCCTTGCGGCGGGCGGTGTCGAGGAGCACGGCCAGCGCGATGACGACGCCGATGACGACCTGCTGCCAGAACGCCGAGACGTTCAGCAGGTTCAGCCCGTTGCGCAGCACGGCCAGGATCAGCGCGCCGATCAGCGTCCCGGACGCCTTGCCCGTACCGCCCGCGAGGGAGGCACCGCCGATGACGACCGCCGCGATGGCGTCCAGTTCGTAGCCGTCGGCGGCCTGCGGCTGCGCGGAGGACAGCCGGGCGGCGAGGACGACACCGGCGACGGCGGCGAAGACGCCGGACAGCGCGTAGATGGCGAGTTTCTGCTTCTTCACGCGCAGGCCGGACAGCCGCGCGGCCTCCTCGTTGCCGCCGATCGCGTACATCGAGCGGCCGATGTAGGTACGGCCGAGCACGAACGCCGCGATCAGACCCATCACGATCATGACCAGGACGGGCACGGGCAGCCAGCCGCCGAGCGTGTCGCCGAGGTGGGAGACCGAGTCGGGCAGGGCGATCGGGGAGCCCTCGGAGATGACCAGGGAGAGGCCGCGGGCGACCGACAGCATGGCCAGCGTCGCGATGAACGGCGGCAGCTTGCCGTAGGAGATCAGGATGCCGTTGACCAGGCCGCACGCGATACCGGTGGCTATGACCAGCAGGACGGCGACGAAGACGGGGACGCCCGCCGAGGTGGCGGTCCACGCGAGCACCGTGGCCGACAGCGCGGCGACCGAGCCCACCGACAGGTCGATGCCCGCCGAGACGATCACGAAGGTCACACCGAAGGCGAGGATGGCGGTCACGGCCGCCTGGACGCCGACGTTGAGGAGGTTGTCGGCCGTCAGGAAGTCGCCGGACAGCGCCGACATCGCGATGACGAGGACGATGAGCGCGGTGAGCGCGCCGTTGTCGAGCAGCAGGCGGCGCAGGCCCCCCGAGGCGGCTCCCGCGCCCGTCGTGCTCTTGAGCGTGTCAGTGGCCACGGGAGGCCTCCTTGTCTGTGCTGGGGTTGCTTACTGCGAGCGCCATCACGGCGTCCTGGGTGGCCTCGTCGGCGGAGAGCTCACCCGCGATCCGGCCCTGGGCCATCACCAGCACCCGGTCGCTCATGCCGAGCACCTCGGGCAGATCGCTGGAGATCATGAGTACGGCGGCACCGGCCGCCGTCAGTTCGTTGACGAGCTGGTAGATCTCGACCTTGGCGCCGACGTCGATACCGCGCGTCGGCTCGTCGAGGATCAGCACCTTGGTGTCGGCGAGCAGCCACTTGCCGATGACGACCTTCTGCTGATTGCCGCCGGACAGCGTGCGCACGTGCTGGCCGAGGCCCGCCATCCGCACCCCGAGCTGCTCGGCGATCCGGGCCGCGGCCTCCCGCTGCCCCTTGAGGTCGACGAGCCCCGCACGCGTGGCCGACCGCAGCGTCACCAGGCCGAGGTTCTCCTCGACCGACGCGTCCAGCACCAGGCCCTGGCCCTTGCGGTCCTCGGGGATGAGGCCGATGCCGGCGGTCATGGCGGCGTTGACGTCGTGCCCCTTCAGCGCGGCCCCGGAGACCTTCACGGTCCCCTTGTCGTACGGATCGGCCCCGAAGACCGCCCGCACGACCTCGGTACGACCGGCGCCGACCAGCCCGGCGATACCGACGACCTCACCGGCCCGCACCTCGAAGCCGACGTCGTGGAAGACCCCGTCCCGGGTCAGCCCCTCGACGGTGAGCAGCGCGTCGCCCTTCTCGGGCCGCTCGCGCGGGTACTGCTGCTCGATCGACCGACCCACCATGAGCCGCACGAGCTCGTCCTCGGGGGTGGAGGCGGGCACCTGGCCGACGCTCTTCCCGTCCCGGATGACCGTGACCCGGTCGCCCAGGGCGGCGATCTCCTCCAGATGGTGCGTGATGAAGACGATCCCGACGCCGTCCTCGCGGAGCTTGCGCACGATCGCGAAGAGCTTCTCGACCTCCTCGGAGGTGAGCACGGCGGTCGGCTCGTCCATGATCAGCACACGCGCGTCGAGGCTCAGCGCCTTGGCGATCTCCACCATCTGCAGGCGCGCGATACCGAGTTCACGCACCCGTGCGCGCGGAGAGACGCTGACCCCGACGCGCTTCAGCAGCACCTCGGCGTCGGCCTCCATCCGCCCCCGGTCGATCATCCCGAACCGGCGCGGCTGGCGCCCCAGGAAGATGTTCTCGGCGACCGTCAGGTCGGGGACGAGGTTGAACTCCTGGTAGATGGTGGCGATCCCGAGCCGCTCGGAGTCCTGCGCACCCTGGATGCGCGTCTCCTCGCCGCCGACCAGGATCCGTCCGGCGTCGGGGGTGTAGGCGCCGGAGAGCATCTTGATGAGGGTGCTCTTGCCCGCGCCGTTCTCACCGAGCAGCACATGCACCTCGCCCCGGCGCAGGTCGAAGTCCACGCTGTCCAGCGCGACCACACCCGGGAAGGTCTTCCGTATGCCCTCGATGCGCAGCAACTCGTCCGCGTTGCTCACGTCTGGCTCCTGTTCGTTACGGGGGACGGCTCCAAAGAGTCCGGTTGCTCGCCGCACGAGCGGCGTACGACGAGCCGGGCGGGGAGGGTGACGGACTCCCCGGGCCGGCCCTCGATCCGGGCGACCAGCGCGCGCACTGCGGCACGCCCCAGCTCACCCGTCGGCTGGGCGATGGCGGTGATGGGCGGATCGGTGTGCACGAACCACGGGATGTCGTCGAACGCGGCCAGCGCGATGTCCTCCGGCACCCGCACGCCACGCGCGCGTACGGCGTCCAGCGCGCCGAGCGCCATCAGGTTGTCGGCCGCGAACACGACCTCGGGCGGCTCGGCCAGGTCGAGGAACCCTTCGGTGACCCGGCGCCCGCTCTCGGCCTGGAAGTCGCCCTGCCCTATGTAGGCGTCGGGCAGTTCGAGGCCGTACGCGCCGAGCGCCTCCCGGAAGGCCTCCACGCGCTCCCGGCCGGTCGTGGTCGCCGCCGGGCCCGCGATGATCGCGAGCCGCCGGTGGCCGAGCCCGTGCAGATGCGCCACGAGATCCCGTACGGCACTCCGGCCGTCCGCCCGCACCACCGGCACGTCCACGCCCGGGATCCACCGGTCCACGAACACCATGGGCGTCCCGGCCCGCGCGGCGTCCAGCATCAGCGGCGAGCCGCCGTCCGTGGGGGAGACGAGCAGCCCGTCGATGCGCCGGTCCAGCAGGTTCCGTACGTGGTGGTCCTGGAGGTCGGGCCGCTCGTCGGCGTTGCCGATGATGACGCTGTAGCCCAGCGCGCGGGCCTCCTCCTCGACGGAGCGGGCCAGTGCGGTGAAGTAAGGGTTCAGTACGTCGCTGATGACCAGGCCGAGGGTCTGGGTCTTCTCGGTGCGCAGGGAGCGGGCGACGGCGTTCGGGCGGTAGCCCAGGGCCCCGACGGCGGCCAGCACGCGTGCGCGTGCCTCGGCGCTGACCGACGGGTGGTCGTTCAGGACGCGCGAGACCGTGGCGACGGACACGCCGGCCTCGGCAGCGACGTCCTTGATACTGGCCACCGCCGCTCCACCTCCTTGTGGATCAGTCGTGGGAGCCCTGCTGGAGGGCTCGTGGAATCGATTACATCGACGGGTGGATGGAATCGATTACACGCCGGTAAATCAAGACCCCCGGGGCACGTCGCAACCGGATCGTGATGTCGCGGGAGGCTCCCTGCCGGTCCAGGGTGGAAGGAGGAGGTCCGTTTCCAGGGCGAGCGGAGGAGCCATGACGGCGGCGACCCGGAACGACGTACCCGTCGCCCTCGGCGGCGACGGTGTAGAGGTGCGCAACATGCCCATCGGGGGCGATATGTCGGTCAGCTACATCAGCCTGCCGCAGGGCACGGACATGGGCCCGGCCCTCAAGGGCCTGCCCGACGACGCGTGCCAGTGCCCCCACTGGGGCTATGTGCTGAAGGGCCGGATCCGGATGCGCACGGCGTCCGGCGAGGAGGAGTACGAGGCGGGGCAGGCGTACTACTGGCCTCCGGGCCATGTACCGCTCGCGCTGGCGGACAGCGAACTGGTGGAGTTCTCCCCGACCGACGAATTCAAGCAGGTGATCGATCACGTGGTGGCGCAGTCCGGGTGAGACGGGCAGGGGGTTCCCCAGGGGCCGATGAGTTTCGCCGGCCGGAGGGGTCCACCCCTCATCGTCCGGTCCCCTCGACGTCTCGTCGATCACAGGAGGAGCCCCGTGCCTCAGCTACTGCGCGTGCAGAACTTCAACGTCTCCAGCGACGGATTCGGCGCCGGTGAGAACCAGAGCCTTGAGCGGCCGTTCGGCCACGCCGACCCCGGCACGATGTTCGCGTGGGCCGGGGCGACGGCGAGCTGGCCGAACCGTACCGACCCTGGCGGCAGCCGCGGCCTCGACGACTACCTCACACGCGACTTCGCCCACAATATCGGCGCCGAGATCATGGGCCGCAACAAGTTCGGCCCCCAGCGCGGCCCCTGGCAGGACCACGAGTGGCAGGGCTGGTGGGGCGACGAACCGCCCTTCCACACCCCGGTCTTCGTGATGACCCACCACCAGCGTCCCTCCTTCACCCTCTCCGACACCACGTTCCACTTCGTCACCGGCGACCCGACCGACGTCCTCGCCCAGGCCCGGGAAGCGGCCCAGGGCAAGGACGTCCGCCTCGGGGGAGGGGCCGCCACCATCCGGGAGTTCTTGGACGCGGACTTGGTCGACACGCTGCACGTGGCGGTCTCGCCGGGGGTGAAACTCGGGTCCGGCTCACGGCTCTGGGAGTCGCCCGACGAGCTACTGGACCGCTTCCACTGCGATGTCGTACCGAGCCCGAGCGGGGTGACGCACCACCTGTTCTGGCGACGGTGAGGGACGGTGAGGCGAGTGGAGCGTTCGGGACAACGGGGGGTCCGTGTACCTGGGCTTTCGGGGTCGCGGGCGGCCCGATCGCTCCACTTTCCACGTCCCCGGTGCGTCACTAACCGACCCGCTGCATCGCTTTCCGGTGCCGTTCCGCCATAGCGGCTCCGGACTCGCGGCGGGCCATCCTGCGCAGGACGGAGGGCGCGAGGAGCAGCCCGGCGATTGCCCAGGCGGCCAGCACGCCCGCTGTCTCCAGGGGCCGCCAGGACTCGCCGATCTCGGCGGCGACCGCGTCGGTCGGCAGCAGCGCCGAGCGGAGACCGAGGCCGAGCCAGTACACGGGGAAGATCTGCCCGACGGTCTGCAGCCACTCGGGCAGCTTCGACAGAGGGAAGTAGATGCCGGAGATCACGACGAGTCCCATCACCGGAAGCATCAGCAACCCGACCGTGCGCGGACTGTCGACGAGTGAGCCGATGACAGCGCCCATCGGCAGGGTCGCCAGGAGACCCAGCGGCACCACCCACACCAGCGTCAGCAACGCTCCACCGCCCTGCTGAGCAACCCCGTGTACCAGGAACAGGCCCACGGCGAAGGGGAGTGCCATGGAGACGAGAGCTGTCCCCGAGACCATGATGATCTTGCCGACCAGGTGGCCGACCATGCCGTGGGGCACGGCCTTGGCCCGCAGCAGGGTGCCGTCCTCGCGCTCGGTCGCGAGGAGTTGCGCCGTGGTCATCATCCCGGTGAACGCGAGCGTCATCCCCAGCATGCTCGGCAGCATGAACGCGCCGACCGAGATGCCGGCGCCCTTCAGCGGATCGTCCCTGACCAGGAACAGCGGCACCATGAGCAGAACCGTCCAGAGCACGTAACCGAAAACGTCCTGGCCGGTGGTGAAGGTCTGCCGGAGTTCCGTCCAGCCGCGCCGCACTCCCACCACCGCCGCGTGCCACACCGGACTCATCGCGATCCCTCCCCGAAAGCGTGCACCGCTCGCTCTTCGGGAACGCTCCCCGTCTCGAGCTCCCGCACCATCGTCAGGTAGGTGTCCTCCAGGCTCGCCCGGCGCACCTCCAGTCCGCCGATCGCCTCGCCGTGCTCCTCGAACAGCCGACGGACGAACCCGGTGGGCTCGGCCGTCGTCTCCTCGAAGGGCTGTCCGTCCCGCGTCCAGCGCACGGTGGCCTCCGCCGATGCCTGCCGCGACAGTTCCTCGGCCGAGCCGTCGGCCACGATCCGGCCACCGGCCAGAATGAGGATCCGGTCGGCGAGCTTCTCCGCCTCGGCAAGGTCGTGCGTGGTCAGCAGCACAGTGGTGTTCTCGTCCGCCAGCCCGCGTACCAGGCCGTGGAACTCGTTCCTCGCCTCCGGGTCCAGACCCGCCGTCGGCTCGTCCAGGAACAGCACCTCAGGTCTGCCCACGATGCCGACGGCCACGTCGAAACGCCTGCGCTGCCCGCCGGACAGAGTTCCGATCCGCTTGTCCGCTTGCTCGGTCAGCCCCACTGCGGCGAGGAGTTCGTCGACGTCCCACGGCCGCCGCACGAGGGCGGTGGAGTACGGCGCGTAGTACGAGCCGAGATGGGCCAGCAGTTCCCGCACCCGCCACTTGCCGTGGTCGCGCCAGGACTGCAACACGATGCCCAGGCGCGCACGCCACCGCTCGTCCCCGTCGGCGGGATCGGCGCCGAGGACGGTCACGTCACCGGCGGAACGTATCCGGAAGCCTTCCAAGACCTCGATCGTGGTCGTCTTGCCCGCGCCGTTCGGGCCGAGCAGCAGGACGACTTCGCCTCGCCGGGCCGTGAAGCCGACACCCTTCAATACGTCCTGGCCGCGGTAGCGCATCCGCAGATCCCGTACGTCGATGACGGTGTCGCTCTCTGGCGGTGGGCTGTTCCCAGCCCCGGATAAGGCGTGAGTGGTCGTCATCGGTGTTCCCCCGTCGCTCTCGTGGTCCGTCTTGCGGGAACAGGGGCCGGAGGCCGTGCCGCCGTCCGTGGTCATGGGACGTGTCTGCGGCTGTGGCTGCCGTTGCCACCCGGCAGCAGCCGTTCGGGCCCTCCCGGGCGAACACATTACCGAACGGTTCAGGTATCTCACCCTGTTCCACTGCCCCGGCGAACGTTCCTGGTCAGAGCGCTAGTCGCCGCCGCCGGCCCCGCCGGCTGAACCCCACCCACGCCGACTACAGACAGCCGACCAGCACAACGGCCCCCACGGCCTCGACCCAGAAGTAGAACCAGGACGGGTAGAACGCCGACGGCCGTTCCACCACCCGCGCCACCAACCGCCCGAACGCCATCCCCGCCAGCGACACCGCCACCGTGAGGACCACCCCTGACCGCACCCCACCGGAACCACCGAGCACCGCCCAGGTGAGCAAGGCACCGACCGCGACCCCGAATCCGCCGTAGACGGCCCTGACTTCGGCGCGGGCCTCCGGGACGGACAGCTCGATGCCGAAGGGGCGGATGAGCGCCCTGGGGGCGACGAGCCCGAAGAGCCCCATGCCCAGGAAGAACAGCGCGACGATGCCTGTGCAGAGTGAGGTCATGGCGGTGAGCGTGCCGTCCGTGAGCGCGGGCCCTCAATTACTTCCCGGGTCATGGCCAGGGCTACGGCCGAGCCGTGCTCCTCTGCTCTCCGCGACCCGCTTGACGTCCCGCAGGGACTCGGTGAGCCGCCGGGCCAGGTAGTGCAGTTCCGCACTCGTCACCCGGCGTTCTGCGAGGAGTTCGTCGGCGTGGCCGAGGAGATCGCCCGCCATGGCGAGCTGTACGTCCTCGATGTCGTCGGCGAGACGGGAGACGTAGCCGGTCCCGTCGCCGACGAGGTAGCAGGGCCTGCCCTCGGGGCTCGTCCACGGCAGCAGCCGCCCCTGCGCTGAGCTGGTCATACGCCGGCCTCTGCCATCAGGTAGGGGCGGACCAGCCGGTTGTCCTCACCGCGCAGCGGTCGCTCCTCGGGGCGGCGGGCCGTCGCGGCCCTGACGCCGTCGTGGCAGTACGGGCACGGGGGCGGAGCCGGTGATCGCCGTCGCCGCCCGCGAGGCGGGAGCAGGAGGCGGAGGAGCGGCTCCAGGAGCCGGGCGATGCGGTCTGTCATGTCTGTCGGCCTTCCCACCTGCGGTGACTGCGTTCTGTGCTGAATCACTCACAGAGTGGGGTCGGGCCTCGCTACGCTGCCAGGGGCTGGAGCTTGACATCACGCCTGTCAGGAAGAGGAGTTGCCGCATGGACGAACGCCGCAGGCCTCGGTCGTCGCGGGAGAAGTACGGGGAGGAACTGAGGCTGCGGCGTACGGTAGCCCGCCTCACTCAGGAGCAACTGGGCGACCAAGTCGTATGCTCACCCACGTTGATCAGCCACTTTGAGGCAGGGCGTCGGCTGCCGAAGCCAGATGATGCCCAGCGGATCGACCGGGCGCTGGGGACGGACGGGTTCTTCGTGCGCTGGCTGGAGGACCTGGAGTCGGAGTACCGCGACGACTTCGCGGCTGTGGCTGAGTTGGAGCAGCAGGCAACGCTGATCCAGCAGTTCGCGCTCACACTGGTCCCGGGCATTCTCCAGACCCCCGAATATGCGCGAGCTGTGTTCAGCGCGTATCGGCCGAACCCCATCGCCAAGGAACTTGACAAGGCAGTTGTCATCCGAACGAGGCGCGCCAGGCTGTTGGACGATCCGTCGAAGCCGGTCGTCTGGACGCTGCTCGACGAGGCCGTAATCAGACGCCAGGTCGGCGGACCGCAGGTCATGGCCGATCAGTTGCGAAGGATCGTGGACTTGGCCGAGTCCGGGCGTCTGCGGCTCCACGTGCTCCCGTACGAGGCGGGAGCGCACGCGCTGCAGCAGGGCCTCCTGACCCTGATGTCCTTCGAGGACTCCGCTCCGGTGGCGTACGTCGAAACCTTCCTCGTCGGTCAACTGATTGACAACCCGCCCCTGGTGAGCACCGCGCAAGCGGCCTACGCTCTCGCGCTCAGCGACGCGTTGTCCCAGCAGGATTCACTTGCCCTCGTCAGGGCAGCAGCGAAGGAGCACTCGCATGACCGGCCTTGAGATCACCGGGTGGTACAAGTCCAGCTACAGCGGAGGGGAATCCCCGCAAGGCGAATGCCTGGAAGTCGCCCACGGCCACCCCGGCATCCCCGTCCGGGACAGCAAATCCACCCCCGGCCCCATCCTCACCTTCTCGGCGACTGGCTGGACTGCTTTCGTCACCGCCGTCAAGGAAGGCCAGTTCACCGCCGCAAGCTGTAACTGACCAGCGATGCCCCCACCACCGACCCGAGGGTCGGCACGAGGAACTGCGTGAACGCGGTCCAGCCCGCTCATGGAGAGCCCGCTCATGGAGATCCTGCTCATCCTGATGAGCTTCGAGGACTCCGCCCCGGTGGCGTCAGAACGCTTACGCTCTGGCCCTGAGCGACGCGTTGTCGCAGCAGGATTCACCGCCCCTCGTCAGGTCCGCAGCGGAGGAGCACGCACGTGATCAGCAGTGAGCGCACCGGCTGGTTCAAGTCCAGCTACAGCGGCGGCAGCCAAGCCGATTGCCTGGAAGTCGCCCACGGCCACCCCGACATCCCCGTCCGGGACAGCAAATCCACCCCCGGCCCCACCCTCACCTTCTCGGCGACCGGCTGGACCGCCTTCGTCACCGCCATCAAGGACGGCCACTTCACCGCCGCAAGCTGTAGCTGACCAGCGACGCCCCCACCACGGACCCGAAGGCCGGCAAGAGGAACTGGGTGAACGCGGTCCAGCCCCACACGATTCCGGCGCATGCCGCCGTCGTGTTGACGGCCACGGCCAGAATCCACAGGGCGACGCTCTGAGCCTGAGGTGACATCGTTCCTCAATTCACGGCGAATCAAGCCTGAATTCTCCCACGGGAATGGCAGGGAAAAAGGACAGCTAAGATGCTTGAACTGTAAAGCTTCTGCTTGCTCTTGTGAATTCACCGTGAAAGACGGCGGGGGCGTTGTCCTACCCGGGCGGTACGGTCGCTCCATGACCGATCAGGGCGAGCGGCGACTGGCCACGCTGGAGGGCGTACTCGAGCGCATCACGTACGCCAACGAGGAGAACGGCTACACGGTCGCCCGGGTCGACACCGGCAGAGGCGGCGGTGATCTGCTCACGGTCGTCGGTGCGCTGCTCGGCGCGCAGGTCGGTGAGTCCCTGCGCATGGAGGGCCGTTGGGGCTCGCATCAGCAGTACGGGAAGCAGTTCCATGTGGAGAACTACACGACCGTTCTGCCGGCCACGGTGCAGGGCATTCGCCGCTATCTCGGCTCGGGGCTGGTCAAGGGAATCGGCCCGGTCTTCGCCGACCGGATCACCCAGCATTTCGGGCTGGACACCCTCCAGATCATCGAGGAGGAGCCGAAGCGGCTGATCGAGGTCCCGGGCCTCGGCCCCAAGCGGACGAAGAAGATCGCCGACGCCTGGGAGGAACAGAAGGCGATCAAGGAGGTCATGCTCTTCCTCCAGACCGTCGAGGTGTCGACGTCCATCGCCGTCCGCATCTACAAGAAGTACGGTGACGCCTCGATCGGGGTCGTGAAGAACCAGCCGTACCGGCTCGCCTCCGACGTCTGGGGCATCGGCTTTCTCACCGCCGACAAGATCGCCCAGTCCGTCGGCATTCCGCACGACAGCCCGGAGCGCGTCAAGGCGGGCCTGCAGTACGCGCTGTCGCAGTCCACCGACCAGGGCCACTGCTTCCTCCCGGAGGAGCAGCTGATCAAGGACGCGGTCAAGCTGCTCCAGGTCGACACGGGCCTGGTCATCGAGTGCCTGGCGGAGCTGGCCGAGCCCGGGGAGGACGGCGAGGAGCCCGGCGTCGTACGGGAGAAGGTCCCGGGGCCGGACGGCGGGGAGCCGGTCACCGCCATCTACCTCGTGCCCTTCCACCGGGCCGAACTCTCCCTCTCCGCCCAGTTGCTGCGCCTCCTGCGCACCGAGGAGGACCGGATGCCGGGCTTCCGCGCGGTGGCTTGGGGCAAGGCCCTC
This sequence comes from Streptomyces sp. CRCS-T-1, assembly GCF_024442335.1. Lineage (NCBI taxonomy): Bacteria > Bacillati > Actinomycetota > Actinomycetes > Kitasatosporales > Streptomycetaceae > Streptomyces > Streptomyces sp. CRCS-T-1. Next base: position 5,385,394 of record NZ_CP101651.1, read on the forward strand.
AGCTGGCTCAAGGGGCGTACGGGTACCGACCTCGCTCCGGAGCAGGAGGCCGCCGTCAAGCTGGCGCTGACCGAGAAGGTCGCCGTCCTCACGGGCGGCCCCGGCTGCGGCAAGTCCTTCACGGTCCGCTCGATCGTGGAGCTGGCCCGCGCCAGGAAGGCGAAGGTGGTGCTGGCCGCGCCGACCGGGCGGGCCGCCAAGCGTCTGTCCGAGCTGACCGGTGCCGAGGCCTCCACGGTCCACCGCCTGCTGGAACTGAAGCCGGGCGGTGACGCGGCCTATGACCGGGATCGTCCGCTGGACGCCGACCTGGTGGTGGTCGACGAGGCGTCGATGCTGGACCTGCTGCTGGCCAACAAGCTGGTGAAGGCCGTGCCGCCGGGGGCGCATCTGCTGTTCGTCGGGGACGTGGACCAGTTGCCGAGCGTGGGCGCGGGGGAGGTGCTGCGGGATCTGCTCGCCGACGGGGGACCGATCCCCGCCGTCCGTCTGACCCGGGTCTTCCGGCAGGCCCAGCAGTCGGGCGTGGTGACGAACGCCCACCGGATCAACGCCGGCCAACACCCGGTCACCGACGGCATGAAGGACTTCTTCCTCTTCGTCGAGGACGACACGGAGGAGGCCGGGCGGCTCACCGTGGATGTGGCGGCCCGTCGTATTCCCGCCAAGTTCGGGCTGGACCCGCGCCGCGATGTGCAGGTCCTCGCCCCCATGCACCGGGGCCCGGCGGGCGCGGGCACCCTGAACGGGCTGCTCCAGCAGGCCGTCACCCCGGCCCGCCCCGACCTGGCGGAGAAGAGAATCGGCGGGCGGGTGTTCCGCGTCGGGGACAAGGTCACCCAGATTCGCAACAATTACGAGAAGGGCGAGAACGGCGTCTTCAACGGCACCGTGGGCGTGGTGACCTCGCTCGACCCGGTCGAGCAGCGGCTGACCGTGCTGACGGACGAGGACGAGGAGGTTCCGTACGACTTCGACGAGCTGGACGAGCTGGCGCACGCGTACGCCGTGACGATCCACCGCTCCCAGGGCAGCGAGTACCCGGCGGTCGTCATCCCGGTCACCACGGGCGCCTGGATGATGCTCCAGCGCAACCTCCTCTACACGGCGGTCACCCGGGCCAAAGGGCTGGTCGTCCTCGTCGGTTCACGCAAGGCGATCGGCCAGGCGGTGCGCACGGTGTCGGCGGGCCGGCGGTGCACGGCACTCGATTTCCGGCTCGGATCGCACGGATCGCAAAAAAATGATCGATCAAACGAGTCGTGAAGGTCACAGAGGCTTCCGGATGGGGAAGACAGGGGGCAGGATGAGCAAGTTGACGGCACTCAGTGCCGTCAATAGGCCCGATGGTCGACCCCGAGTGCACTCTCCTGAGCCAAGTGGGGGATGGTAGAGACAGTCAGGGCAACCTCGAAGATGAGGCACAACGTCGGTGAGGGAAGACGTGAGCGACAACTCTGTAGTACTGCGGTACGGCGACGGCGAGTACACCTACCCGGTGATCGACAGCACCGTCGGGGACAAGGGCTTCGACATCGGTAAGCTCCGCGCCCAGACCGGTCTGGTGACACTGGACAGCGGTTACGGCAACACCGCCGCGTACAAATCCGCCATTACCTACCTGGACGGCGAAGCGGGCATCCTGCGGTACCGCGGGTACCCGATCGAGCAGCTGGCCGAGCGCTCCACCTTCCTGGAGGTCGCCTACCTGCTGATCAACGGCGAGCTGCCGACCGTCGACGAGCTCTCGACGTTCAAGAACGACATCACGCAGCACACCCTGCTGCACGAGGACGTCAAGAACTTCTACAAGGGCTTCCCGCGTGACGCCCACCCGATGGCCATGCTGTCCTCGGTCGTCTCGGCGCTGTCCACGTTCTACCAGGACAGCCACAACCCGTTCGACGAGCGTCAGCGCAACCTCTCCACGATCCGGCTGCTCGCCAAGCTCCCGACGATCGCGGCGTACGCGTACAAGAAGTCGATCGGTCACCCGTTCGTCTACCCGCGCAACGACCTCGGCTACGTCGAGAACTTCCTCCGCATGACCTTCTCGGTCCCGGCGCAGGAGTACGAGCTGGACCCGGTCGTGGTCTCGGCGCTCGACAAGCTGCTGATCCTGCACGCGGACCACGAGCAGAACTGTTCGACCTCCACGGTCCGTCTGGTCGGCTCCTCGCAGGCGAACATGTTCGCCTCGATCTCCGCCGGTATCAACGCCCTGTGGGGCCCGCTGCACGGCGGCGCCAACCAGTCGGTGCTGGAGATGCTGGAGGGCATCCGCGACTCCGGCGGCGACGTCGACACCTTCATCCGCAAGGTGAAGAACAAGGAGGACGGCGTCCGCCTGATGGGCTTCGGCCACCGGGTCTACAAGAACTTCGACCCGCGCGCCAAGATCATCAAGGCCGCCGCGCACGACGTGCTGTCCGCGCTCGGCAAGTCCGACGAGCTGCTGGACATCGCGCTGAAGCTGGAGGAGCACGCGCTCTCCGACGACTACTTCGTCCAGCGCAGCCTCTACCCGAACGTCGACTTCTACACCGGTCTGATCTACCGGGCCATGGGCTTCCCGACCGAGATGTTCACGGTCCTGTTCGCCCTCGGCCGGCTGCCGGGCTGGATCGCCCAGTGGCACGAGATGATCAAGGAGCCGGGTTCCCGCATCGGCCGCCCGCGCCAGATCTACACGGGCGTGGTCGAGCGCGACTTCGTTCCCGTCGAGGCCCGCTGAGGCGCGTCGCCGTACCGCAAGAGCCCCCGCATCCGGCTGCCGGATGCGGGGGCTCTCGCGTAAGCACTGGAGGGGGATCTCTTACAAGATTTCTTACGCAATGAAGAAGGCGCCCCGGAACGCCGGTCCCCCCACGGGCCGACGGCCAGGGCGCCTTCCCAGTCCCGGTGCGGATTCCCCCCACGGGATCCGGCCGGGCGTCTGTGAGGACAGCGCCTGAATCGCTGTGAGCACAACGAGCAAAACTCGTCGTACCTCTGTTGTGTGCGATCTGCCGGGACAGCGCACGTCCGGGAGGGCCGCTCAAAGCTTCCCGGTGTGCGTGCCCCGGCAACGCATCTCTGGAGAAGTCCCCCAAGACATCTCCAGATGTCAGGTCACGCCCCCCAAGACGCTCCCTGACATCGTCAACTTAGACCTTCGAACCCCTTCGATGGTTACGTTCACATCACTGTGATCTGCGTCTCTTGCATATGTCCGTTAGCTGCGCAAGAGCCCGGAAATGCCGTCCCGGGACTCAAGCGTAAGGATGATGCGCGAGCCTTGTGAAGAGCTTATGTGAGCCGGGCCCGGGACTCCAGAGGGGCTCATATCAGGTTCGCCGTGAACTTAGGGCGAATTCAGGGGACTTCACCGGAATGTCCGGAGCCGCAGACTGTTCGTGACGACGAAGACGGACGAGAAGGCCATCGCGGCCCCCGCGATCATCGGGTTGAGCAGTCCCGCGGCGGCCAGCGGCAGCGCGGCCACGTTGTAGCCGAAGGCCCACACGAGATTGCCCTTGATCGTGGCCAGCGTCCGGCGCGACAGCCGGATCGCGTCCGCGGCCACCCGCAGATCGCCGCGCACCAGCGTCAGATCGCCCGCCTCGATTGCCGCGTCCGTGCCGGTGCCCATGGCCAGTCCCAGATCGGCGGTGGCGAGCGCGGCCGCGTCGTTGACGCCGTCGCCCACCATGGCGACGACCCGTCCCTCGGCCCGCAGCCGCCGTACGGCGTCGACCTTGTCCTCGGGCAGGACCTCCGCGATCACCTGCTCGATCCCCACGGCCTTCGCCACCGTCTCGGCCACGGCCCGGTTGTCCCCGGTCAGCAGCACCGGCGTGAGCCCCAGCGCGCGCAGCTCGCGCACGGCCTCGGCGCTGGTCTCCTTGACCGCGTCCGCCACGGCCAGCACGGCCCGCGCCGTCCCGTCCCAGCCGGCCAGGACGGCCGTACGACCGGCGCGCTCGGCCTCGTCCCGCGCGCGGGCCAGCTCCGGCGGTACGTCGTCGAAGAGCCGCCCCACGGCGACCTCACGGCCCTCCACGCGCCCGCGTGCGCCCCGCCCGGGAACACTCCGGAACTCCTCGACCTCCGGGAGCCGTCCGGCCCTCTCCTCGGCGCCCCGCGCGATCGCCCGCGCGACGGGGTGCTCGGAGGCGTGCTCGACGGCGCCCGCGAGCCGCAGCACCTCCTTCTCGTCGGCGCCCTCGGCGACGTACACCTCCTGGAGGGTCATCCGGCCCGTGGTGACCGTGCCGGTCTTGTCCAGGACGACGGTGTCGATCCGGCGCGTGGACTCCAGGACCTCCGGGCCCTTGATGAGGATGCCGAGCTGGGCGCCGCGGCCCGTGCCGACCATCAGGGCGGTCGGCGTGGCCAGGCCCAGCGCGCACGGGCAGGCGATGATCAGCACCGCGACGGCGGCCGTGAAGGCGGCGACACCGTCGCCGGTCAGCCCGAGCCACGCCCCGGCCGTGGCGACGGCGATCAGCAGGACCACCGGCACGAAGATCCCGGAGATCCGGTCGGCGAGCCGCTGCACCTCGGCCTTGCCGTTCTGGGCGTCCTCCACCAGCTTCGCCATCCGCGCGAGCTGCGTGTCGGCGCCGACACGGGTGGCCTCGACGACCAGCCGGCCACCGGCGTTGACCGTCGCGCCGGTGACCGTGTCCCCGGCCGTCACGTCCACCGGGACCGACTCGCCGGTCAGCATCGAGGCGTCCACCGCGGACGCGCCCTCGACCACGGTACCGTCGGTGGCGATCTTCTCGCCGGGCCGTACGACGAACCGGTCGCCGACCGCGAGCCGCTGCGCCGGGATCCGCACCTCGCGCCCGTCCCGCAGGACGGCCACGTCCTTGGCGCCCAGCTCCAGCAGCGCCCGGAGCGCGGCCCCGGCGCGGCGCTTGGAGCGGGCCTCCAGATAGCGGCCCAGCAGGATGAAGGCGGTGACACCCGCGGCGACCTCCAGATAGATCTGGGAGGCGCTGTCGCCGCGCGAGACCGTGAGCTCGAAGGGGTGCCGCATGCCCGGCATGCCCGCGTCGCCGAGGAACAGCGCCCACAGGGACCAGCCGAACGCCGCCAGGGTGCCGAGACAGACCAGCGTGTCCATGGTGGCGGCGCCGTGCCGGGCGTTCGTCCAGGCGGCCCGGTGGAAGGGCAGTCCGCCCCAGACGACGACCGGCGCGGCGAGGGTGAGCGAGAGCCACTGCCAGTTGTCGAACTGGAGGGCCGGGATCATCGCCAGCAGGACGACGGGCACCGCGAGGGCGGCGGAGACGAGCAGGCGGCGGCGCAGGGCCGACAGCTCGGGGTCCGTCGTCTCGGTGGCGGGATCCTGCCGGGTGGCGGGGTCCTTCCCGGCGGCGGGTTCCTCCACGGGCGGGGGCGCGGGCTCCTCGGCGGTGTAGCCGGTCTTCACCACGGTGGCGATCAGATCGGCGACCTCGGTGCCCGCGGGGTAGCTGACCCTGGCCTTCTCCGTCGCGTAGTTCACCGTGGCCGTGACGCCGTCCATGCGGTTGAGCTTCTTCTCGACGCGGGCCGCGCAGGAGGCGCAGGTCATCCCGCCGATGAGCAGCTCGACCTCGGCGGCCGCCGGCTCGCGGTCCGGCGGCGCCTGGGCGGTGGTGCTGGTCATGTCCTTCACTCCAGGAGGTGGCGGGGTGCCCGGGAAAGCGGAACGGGCCGTACGGGCCGGGGCGGCGGCTGTACGGCCCGTACGTCGGTACGAGTGCCAGGTCTGGAGCGTCTCAGACCTGGACTGCGGGCTCTGGGCCCGGCTCTCGTCAGGGGGCGGGGGTCAGGCCCGGCCGGCCAGCTCGAAGCCCGCCTCGTCGACGGCGGCGCGTACGGCCTCGTCCTCAAGAGGGGCCGCGGAGACGACGGTGACCTCGCCGGTCTTGGCGACGGCCGTCACCGAACTGACGCCGGAGATCTCGGAGATCTCGCCGGAGACGGCGCCCTCGCAGTGTCCGCAGCTCATGCCGCTCACCTTGTAGACGGTGGTGACGGGGCCCGTGGTGTCGGTCTGGGCGGTCATGTCGTTACTCCTCGTCGAGGCATGTGGGGCTGTGGGGCCCCATGGGGACCCGCACACCTCCCCACTGTACCCCTAGGGGGTATCGGTCCGGGGTATCAGTGCGCGACGCCCTCGGCCAGGGGGCGCAGGTAGCGCAGCAGGACGTCCTTCAGCTCCTGGACGTACGCCTCCCGCTCGTCGCCCTCGTGGGCCAGGATCAGCTCCAGGCCCGCCATGTAGATGCCGACGCACATCCGGGCGGTGCGGGTGACGGCGGAGGCGGGCACGTCGGGCACGAACGGCGCGAGGATCGTCTCGACCCGGGCGACCAGGGTCGTGTGCAGCGCGTCGTGCTCCTCGGCGATGCGGCCCGGGATGTCGGGGCCGTGCATCAGCGCGAAGAAGGCCGGGTGGCGGCAGTTGAAGTCGATGAAGCGGTCGACCGTCCCGGCGATCACCTCGTCGATCGGCGTGGCCGCGGGGTCGATCGGGGTGAGGATCTCGTCGTACGACTGCCGCATCTCGTGCATGAGCCGCCCGCCCAGCTCGATCGCGATCGCTTCCTTGTTCGGGAAGAACTGGTACAGCGTGCCCGGCGATACGCCTGCCTCGCGGGCGATGGCGTTGGTGCTGGCGGCCGTGTAGCCGGTCGTGGAGAAGACCGTGGCGGCGGCTTCGAGCAGCTGGGTGATCCGGCGCTCGCCGCGGGCCTGGCGACGGCGCGGCCGGTCCTCGGCCGTCTCCGTCATCTCCGTCGCCGTCTCCGTCGGCTCCGCCGTTTCCGCCGTCTCCGCCGCCTCGGTCGTCTCCGTCGCGGGTTTCTCGGTCTTCTCGGGCACGCGTTATCCCCAGGTCTCATCACGCGATTGACAAACGCGAGTGGGCGCTCGCATTCTGGAGTCGGCAGAAATGCGAGCGAACTCTCGTGTTTGCCAGTCTATGGCAGCCCCGTGCTGTCAGGCTGCGCCTGGACACGGGTCACGGTGAAGGGGACACCGCACGATGACCGAAGTCAACACACCACCACGCGTCGGCGGCTGGACCCGTTTCGTCACCGCGAGGCCCAGACTGTCGCTGCTGGTGGCACTGGTGATCACCGCGCTCGCGGTGCTGGCCGGCAGCGGCGTCGCCGACCGGCTCGGCGCCGGCGGCTGGGAGGATCCGGCCGCCGAGTCCACCCGTGCGACCAAGGCCCTGGAGCGCGAGTTCCCCGGCTCCCAGCCCAACCTGCTGCTCCTGGTCGACGCGGGCGACGCCTCGGTCGACGATCCGTCCGTCGCCGCACAGGCCGAGCGCCTCGCCGCCCGGCTGGCGGGCGAGCGGGGCGTCACCGGCATCGGCTCCTACTGGCAGTCCGGCACCCCGGCCCTGCGCGCCGAGGACGGCCACGAGGCGCTGATAGCCGCCCGTATCACCGGCGACGAGAAGACCGCCGCCGAGACCCTGGAGCGCATCGCGCCCCACTACCGCGGGGCGCACGGCCCGGTGGAGGTCACCGTCGGCGGCCCGGTCGCCGTGCGGCACGAGATGCAGACGGTCATCCAGGAGGACCTGACCCGGGCCGAGCTCATCGCCCTGCCGGTGACGCTCGTGCTGCTGGTGATGGTCTTCGGCAGCGCGGTCGCGGCCCTGCTGCCGCTCGGCATCGGCATCGTCGCCATCCTCGGGACCAACGCCATCCTGCGCGGCCTCACCGAGCTCACCGACGTGTCCGTGTTCGCGATCAACCTCACCACGGCCCTCGGTCTCGGCCTCGCCATCGACTACGCGCTGTTCATCGTCCGCCGCTACCGCGAGGAACTGTCGGCGGGCGCCGAGCCCCTGACGGCGATCGGCACCACCCTGCGCACCGCCGGACGCACTGTGCTGTTCTCCGCCCTCACGGTCGCGGTGTCCCTGGCCGCGATGCTGGTCTTCCCGCAGTACTTCCTGCGGTCCTTCGCCTACGCCGGGATCGCCGTGGTGCTGCTGGCCGCGGCGGCGGCGCTGATCCTGCTCCCGGCGGCGCTGATCCTGCTCGGGCACCGGGTCAACGCCTGGGATCTGCGCCGCGTGTTCCGGCGTGGACACCGGCCCGAGCCCGCCGGGGAAGAGGGCAGAGCCTGGGCACGCACGGCGACGCTCGTGATGCGCCGCGCTCCCTTCTTCGCCCTGGGCACCACAGCCGTCCTCGTCCTGCTCGGACTGCCCTTCCTGGGCGTGAAGTTCGGCACCGCCGACGACCGCCAGCTGCCCTCGACCTCCGAGTCCCATGTCGTGCAGCAGCACATCCGGGACGGCTTCCCCGGCAGCCCCGACGGCGGCCTCGAAGTGCTCGCCCAGGGCCGCGCGACCGAGGCGCAGTACGGCGCCTACAAGGAGCGGATCGCCGAACTGCCCGATGTGCAGCGGGTCGACGGGCCGCTGGTGAAGGGCGACTCGGCGTACTTCACGGTGCTGCCGAAGGGCGAGGCCGTCGACGATCCGGCCCAGCGCCTCGTCGGTGAACTGCGCGACCTCCGGGCCCCCTTCGATACCGAGGTGACCGGCATGGCGGCCGTCCTGGTCGACTCCAAGGACGCCATAGGGGAGCGCCTGCCGCTCGCCGCCGTCTTCATCACCGTCGTCACCCTGCTCCTGGTCTTCCTCCTCACGGGCAGCGTGCTGATACCGATCCAGGCGGTCGTGCTCAACGCGCTCAGCCTGACGGCCATGTTCGGCGCGGTCGTCTGGGTCTTCCAGGACGGCCATCTGTCCGGCCTGCTCGGCTTCACCAGTCCCGGCTCCATCGAGACGACCCTGCCGGTCCTGATGTTCTGTGTGGCCTTCGGCCTGTCCATGGACTACGGGGTGTTCCTGCTCTCCCGCATCAAGGAGGAGTACGACCACACCGGCGACCACGACCAGGCCGTCCGGCACGGCCTGGCGCGCACGGGCGGGCTGATCACCGCGGCGGCGGTCATCCTGGCCGTGGTCATGGTCGCGATCGGCACCTCCCGGGTGACCAACACCAAGATGCTCGGCCTGGGCATCGCGCTGGCGGTCCTGATGGACGCGATGATCGTCCGCAGCCTCCTGGTCCCGGCGGTCATGCGCCTCACGGGCCGCGCGACCTGGTGGGCCCCGGGCCCGCTGCGCCGCTTCCACGAGCGCTTCGGCCTGAGCGAGGGCGAATCGGGGCCGGCGAAGGAGGAGGAGTCGGCGGAAGAGGCGGCCAGAGACAAGGTCGGGGCGTCGCATGCTTGATCGCCCGGGGAGGTAGGAGCACCTCGGGATCCCGGGCAGCGCGAAGGCCCAGGCAGCGCGAGGTCCCGGGCCGCGCGAATGCCGGACAGGCGCGAGCCGGGCATGAACGGAAACCGGGCATGAACGGAAACCGGGCGTGGACGAGAAGGCGGGTGGATCATGCGGGCCGTGGTGTTCGAGCGGTACGGGGAGACGGCCGAGGTGCGGGAGGTCGCCGATCCGGAGCCCGCGGAGCACGGGGTCGTCGTGCGGGTCGAGGCCACCGGCCTGTGCCGGAGCGACTGGCACGGCTGGCAGGGCCACGACCCGGACATCGCACTGCCGCATGTGCCCGGGCATGAACTCGCCGGTGTCGTCGAGGCGGTGGGCGCCCGGGTGACCGGGTGGCGGCCCAGCGACCGGGTCACGGTGCCGTTCATCTGCGCCTGCGGCACCTGCCCGTCCTGCGCGGCGGGCGACCATCAGGTGTGCGAGCGCCAGACCCAGCCCGGCTTCACGCACTGGGGGTCCTTCGCCGAGTACGTGGCGCTGGACCACGCCGATGTGAACCTCGTGGCGCTGCCCGAGGAGTTGTCCTTCGCGACGGCGGCCTCCCTCGGCTGCCGGTTCGCCACCGCCTACCGGGCGGTGGTGCGGCAGGGGCGTCTCGCGGCGGGGGAGTGGGTCGCGGTGCACGGCTGCGGCGGGGTCGGGCTCTCGGCGGTGATGATCGCGGCGGCGTCGGGAGCGCGGGTCGTGGCCGTCGACGTGTCGGCCCAGGCACTGGACCTGGCAAGGAAGTTCGGGGCCGCGCGGTGCCTGGACGCGACTGCCGTGCCGGACACCGCGGCGGCGGTCCGCGACCTGACCGGCGGCGGCGCCCACCTCTCGCTCGACGCCCTCGGCTCACCGGCCACCTGCGCCGCCTCGATCAACGGCCTGCGCCGCCGTGGCCGGCACGTCCAGGTCGGTCTGCTGCCCTCGCCGACGGGCACGACGCCCGTCCCGATGGCCCGCGCCATCGCCTTGGAGCTGGAACTCCTCGGCAGCCACGGCATGGCGGCGCACAGCTACCCGCCGATGCTGGAGCTGGTCCGCGGCGGTGTGCTGCGCCCCGATCTGCTGGTGACGTCCACGATCACGCTGGACGAGGTCCCGTCCGCGCTGGCGGCGATGGGGACGGCACCGGGAGCGGGGGCCACGGTCATCGAGCCGTGGGGCTGACGCCTTTTGCTTGGAGGAGAGGGGGGGGGACAGACGACCGTGCCCCACGCGAGGGTGGGGCACGGGATCGGTGCGCGAGATCGGATAGTCGGTGCGCGAGGTCGGTCAGTCGTCTCTTCGTCCGCGGTTGCCGGGCCTGGAGGCGACCCAGGCCCGGACCGTGTCGGCGTACCAGTAGGGCTTGCCGCTCTCGACATGGTCGGGCGGCGGCAGCAGACCGTGCTTGCGGTAGGACCGCACGGTGTCCGGCTGCACCTTGATGTGTGCCGCGATCTCCTTGTAGGACCAGAGCTTTCGGTCGGTCATGACATGCACCTCCCCGCGCGGGCCACGGGGACGGCGGGAGGGCCGTCCGGGGGAGCCGGGCGTCGCGCTGGCGATCAACAAAGCCTGTCCCGGGTCCAACGACATCCGGCGACAGCGGGCAGGGCCTGTGTGCCAGGTGTGACGGAAGGCCCGCGTCCTCGCGACACGTGTGACAGGAAGCGGGTGTTTGTGACACAGCCGGGGCAAAGGCGCCCTTGCGGACCGTCGCGGACGTGGTCTAGCCGTCGAGGCCGTCCAGCAGCCGCCACGTCGTGAGGGCGAGACCGGCACGCAACAGACCTGCGGGCTCGGTGAGTTCGATGCCCAGGGTCTTTCCGATCTGCTCGAGCCGGCGGGCGACGCTGCTGTGGTGCAGATGGAGCAGATCGGCGGCCCGGCGCAGGGAGCCGGTGGCGCAGTAGGCGTCCAGGGTCTCCAGGTCTTCCGGGGCCTCGGCGACTCGGGCGATCGCGGCCACGTCGGCGTTGTCCCGCAGGGCGGCTGGGGGTACTTGGGCGAGCAGGGCCAGCGCTCCCAGGCTGTCGTGGTCGACGACCGGGCGGCGTGGAGTGGTGAAGCGGAGGGCGGTGCGGGCCTGTTGCCAGGACCGGTCGGGGCTGTCGGCGGTGCCGATGCCCGCGCGCACGCCACGCGGGAAACTCTCCCGGTCCACCGTGGTGGCCAGGACGACGCCCACGTCGCCGACCGGCGCCGCCTTCACCGGGCGGGACGGGCAGAGCAGGGCGCCGATCCGGTCGAGCGGAAGGGGCGACCGTACGGCGACGACACGGACCGGCAGATCGGCGGCGAATCCCAGGAGCCGCAGTGCCCGGGCTCTGCCGGCCTCGTCGCAGTCGGAGCTGACGGCCAGTTCGACGAGAGCGGGGTCGGCCATGGTGGTGCGGGCGGGCCCGTAGCGCTCGACGACCGCGGCGGCGGCGAGGGCGAGGCGGTCCAGCAGTACCTCGTCGAGCGGCAGGACGGGCCCCGGCCGCTCCAGCCACACCGTGCCGATCTCCTCCTCGTCGAGGGTGATCGGCGCCGTGGTGGAAGCCGGTGCCGACGGGGCGGAGACCTCCCGGCCGTCGGGCGCTACGCGGACGGCCCGCCCCGTGCCGTGCAGCCGGATCCCGGCCACGCATTCGGCCAGTCCCGCCGAGGCCCGGGCCAGAGCCGGGAGGTCCACGCGACGGCGCATCAGGGTGTCGTAGAACATCACGACGCGTATCGCGCCCTCGACCTGCGTGTCCAGCTGTGACAGTCGTACGGCCAATGCCTCCATGGCCCGAGGATAGGCGCCGATCGGCGCGCAACAGGGGCTGTATGAGCGACAGTTGGCGGATGCCCCGGGGGTCGGTGGACGGTCAGGATGACCGGTATGGACCCTGAACTCGAGGCATTCATCCCGTTGTTCCCCCGCGCCGACCTGACCGACCCGGTCGTCGAGCGCAAGAGCTTCGCCGAACTGGCCACCGCGGTGCCGGCGCCCGACACCTCCGGTATGGAGGTCGAGGGCCGTCTGGTTCCGGCCGACCCGGACGTGCCCGTCCGGGTCTACCGTCCGCAGCAGGCGCAGGGCGCCCTCATCTGGATGCACGGCGGCGGATTCGTGATGGGCGATGTGGACACCGAGCACCCGTGGGCCGCCCGGATCGCCGAGGGCTCGGGGGCGGTGGTCGTCTCGGTGGGGTACCGCCTGGCCCCCGAGAACCCGTACCCGGCCGCCCTCGACGACGCGTACGCCGTACTGGCCTGGACGGCGGAGCACGCGTCCGAACTCGGCGTCGACCCGGAGCGGATCGCGGTCGGAGGGCACAGCGCCGGTGGGAACCTCGCGGCCGCGCTCGCCCTGCGGGCCCGGGACGAGCAGGGGCCGCGGATCCGCTTCCAACTGCTCAACCAGCCAGGGCTCGACGACCGGCAGGAGACCTGGTCGCAGCGGAACTTCACCGACACGCCCTGGATGAACCGCGACAAGACCGCCGCGGCATGGCGGCACTACCTGGGCTCCCGGCCCGCCACGCCGTACGCCGCACCGGCGCGGGCCACCGACCTGTCGGGCCTGCCGCCCGCCTACCTCGCGACCGCGGAGCTGTGCCCTGCCCGTGACGAGGGCATCGAGTACGCCCTGCGCCTGCTCCAGGCGGGCGTCCCCGTCGAGCTGCACCAGTGGTCCGGCACCTTCCACGGCTCCCAGGCGATCATCTCCGCCGACATCTCCCAGCGGCAGATCGCCGAACTCACCGCGTCCCTGCGCCGCGCCCTGGCCGAGTGAACCGACTGAAAGGACATCCCTGACATGACCGTCACCCCGATCGATCTCTTCGGCTCCTTCCTCCACCTCGACGGCGACGGCCGGGTGCGCGCCGAGCGGCCCGTGTTCGACCCCGGGCGGGAGGGCTGGCAGCTGATGACCTTCCATGTGGAGACCGACGCCGATGTGCACGGCGACCACTGGGAGATCCACACCGCGGCCGATGAGGTCGTCTCCTGTCTCACCGGCGGAATACGCCTCTACCTCCGCCCCGAACGGCCGGAGGCCGATGAGGCCGACGAGGCCCTGGCGGACGAGATCAAGCTGACGGCAGGAACCGCGGTCATCGTGCCGCGAGGCCGCTGGCACCGCATCGCCCTCGACGCCCCCAGCGACATCATGTCCGTCACCCTGCCGCGCGGCAGCCGCCTGGAGAAGCGGACCGGCATCGAGGCCTGAACCCCACGGAACCGTGGGACCCGGACCAGGACACGCGGAAAGCGCTGTCATGATCTGGTCCGAATGTCCGGACAAAACATTGACAGGGCTTCGCGAAGGGGGCTACAACACCGGGGAGAGCCGACACCGAGGGGTATCCGATGGCGTACGACCTGATCACCATGGGGCGGATCGGAGTGGATCTGTATCCGCTCCAGACGGGCGTCCCGCTGCCGCAGGTCACGTCCTTCGGCAAGTTCCTCGGCGGCTCGGCGACGAACGTCGCGGTCGCCGCGGCCCGCCTGGGACGGCGGACCGCGGTGATCACGCGTACCGGCGACGACCCCTTCGGCACCTATCTCCACGAGGCCCTGAGGGACTTCGGCGTGGACGACCGCTGGGTCACCCCGGTCCCCGGTCTGCCCACCCCGGTCACCTTCTGCGAGGTCTTCCCGCCGGACGACTTCCCGCTGTACTTCTACCGCCGCCCCAAGGCCCCCGACCTGGAGATCGACGCCCACGACCTCGACCTCGACGCCCTCAGCGAAGCCCGCGTCTTCTGGGTCACCGGCACGGGCCTGAGCGAGGAGCCGAGCCGTACGGCGACCCTCGCGGCCCTCGCCCACCGCGCCAAGTCCGGCACGACGGTCTTCGACCTGGACTGGCGCCCGATGTTCTGGCAGGACCCCGAGGCGGCCCGCCCCTTCTACGCGGAGGCCCTGCGCCACACCACCGTCGCGGTCGGCAACCTCGACGAGGTGGAGGTCGCCACGGGCGTGCGCGAACCCCACGCCGCCGCCCGCGCCCTCCTCGACGCGGGCGTCGAACTGGCAGTCGTCAAGCAGGGCCCCAAGGGCGTCCTGGCCGTCAACCGCCAGGGCGAGAGCGCCGAGGTCCCGCCGCTGCCCGTGAACGTCCTCAACGGCCTCGGTGCCGGCGACGCGTTCGGCGGCTCCCTGGTCCACGGCCTCCTGGCCGGCTGGGACCTGGAGAAGACCATGCGGCACGCCAACGCCGCCGGTGCCATCGTCGCCTCCCGCCTGGAGTGCTCCTCCGCGATGCCTACCCCGGCCGAGATCGAGGCGGCCGTCACCGCGGGGGCCGTCAAGTGACCGTCGACGTCTCCGAACTCGTCCGCCTGCGCAGCCACCGCCCGGAGGCCATCGCCGAGGCCGCCGCCCGCCGCCCCCGCAGGCCCCTGCTGAACGACAACGGTCGGCTGATGATCGTCGCCGCCGACCACCCGGCCCGCGGCGCACTCGGCGTCGGCGGCCGCAGCATGGCCATGGCCAACCGCGCCGACCTCCTCGAACGCCTCTGCCTGGCCCTGTCCCGCCCCGGCGTGGACGGCGTCCTCGCCACCGCCGACATCCTCGACGACCTGCTGCTGCTCGGCGCCCTCGACGGCAAGGTCGTCCTCGGCTCGATGAACCGCGGCGGCCTCCAGGGCGCGCGCTTCGAACTCGACGACCGCTTCACCGGCCACCGCCCCGAGGACATCGAGCGCCTCGGCTTCGACGCGGGCAAGCTGCTCCTGCGCATCGACTACGACGACCCGGGCTCCCTCACCACCCTGGAGTCCACCGCCCGGGCCGTCGACGCCATGGCCGCCCGGCGGCTGCCCGTCTTCGTCGAGCCGTTCATCTCCCGCCGCGACGAGACGGGCCGGCTGCGCAACGACCTCTCCGCCGAGGCCGTCACCAAGTCGATCGCCATCGCCTCGGGCCTCGGCGGCAGTTCGGCCTACACCTGGCTGAAGGTGCCGGTCACCGCGAACCCCGACGACATGGCCGAGGTCATGGCGGCCTCCACGCTGCCCGCCGTACTGCTCGGCGGGGAGGTGGGCGACGATCAGGACGGGGCGTACGAGAAGTGGCGCGGCGCGCTGCAACTGCCCACCGTGCGCGGGCTGGTGGTCGGCCGTTCGCTGCTGTACCCGGCGGACGGTGATGTGGCCGCCGCCGTGGACACCGCCGTCGGACTGCTGTGAGGGCCGCGTCATGACCAGTGAGCCGCACGTCCTCAAGGAAAGCCTCAAGGAGAACTCCCCCTTCCCGGGCGGGGAGAGCGTGTGCGCGCACGCCCGGGCCCAGATCGCCTCCGGCGCGGGAGGCCGCTTTGCTTTGGCAGGAGCGAAGAGCGAGCGACAACTCCCCGCCCGCTACGGCCCCGCGCCGGAGGTCCCCTACGTGAGGCGGGAGGCACGCCGATGACCACGAGGCTGACGGTCGCACAGGCGCTCGTGCGCTTCCTGTCCGCCCAGTACACCGAGCGTGACGGCGTACGGCAGCGGCTCATCGGCGCCACCTGGGGCATCTTCGGCCACGGCAACGTCGCCGGCATCGGCCAGGCGCTCCTGGAGTACCCCGAGGAGATGCCGTACCACCAGGGCCGCAACGAACAGGCCATGGTGCACGCCGCGGTCGGCTACGCCCGCCAGTCCGACCGCCTGTCCATGCACGCGGTGACGACGTCCATCGGCCCGGGCGCCACCAACCTCGTCACCGGCGCCGCCCTCGCGACCATCAACCACCTGCCGGTGCTGCTCCTGCCCGGGGACGTGTTCGCGACCCGCCCCGCCGACCCGGTCCTGCAGCAGCTCGAAGTGCCGTACGCGGGCGATGTGTCGGTCAACGACTGCCTGCGCCCGGTGTCGAGGTACTTCGACCGCATCACCCGGCCGGAGGCCCTGATCCCCTCCGCCCTGAACGCGATGCGCGTCCTCACCGACCCCGTCGAGACCGGCGCCGTCACCCTCGCCCTGCCCCAGGACGTGCAGGCCGAGGCGTACGACTGGCCCGAGGAGTTCTTCGCCGAGCGCGTCTGGACCGTACGGCGTCCCGGCGCCGACCCGACGGAACTCGCCGAGGCGGTACGGATCATCCGCGCGGCGGCGAGGCCCCTGGTCGTCGCGGGCGGCGGCGTCCACCACAGCCGCGCCGAGGCGGCACTCGCCGAGTTCGCCGGGGCCACGGGCATCCCGGTCGCCTCCACCCAGGCCGGCAAGGGCTCCCTGCGCCACGACCACCCCCAGGACGTCGGCGGCATCGGCCACACCGGCACGGCCACGGCCGACGAACTCGCCCGCACCGCCGACCTGGTGATAGGCGTCGGCACCCGCTACACCGACTTCACGACGGCCTCCGGCACGCTCTTCGCGAACCCGGACGTCCGTTTCCTGAACCTCAACATCGCCCCCTACGACGGCCACAAGCTCGCCGGGCACCCCCTCGTCGCCGACGCCCGCAGCGCCCTGACGGAACTCACCGACGCCCTCCGCACGCACGCCCACCGCGTCGCCGCTTCCTACGCCACCGAGTACACCGAGGACAAGGAGCGCTGGGAGCAGCGCGTCGACGCCTGCTACGAGGTGGACGAACCGGACACCCGCCCCACCCAGCCGCAGGTCCTCGGCGCCCTCGACGAACTCGCCGACGAGTCGGACATCCTCATCAACGCCGCCGGTTCCCTCCCCGGCGACCTGCACAAACTGTGGCGGACGCGCTCGCAGGACCAGTACCACCTGGAGTACGGCTACTCCTGCATGGGCTATGAGATCCCGGCCGCGATCGGCGTGAAGCTGGCCGCGCCCGACCGGCCCGTGTGGGCGCTGGTCGGCGACGGCACGTATCTGATGATGCCGACCGAGATCGTCACGGCCGTGCAGGAGGGCATCGCGATCAAGGTCCTGATCATCCAGAACCACGGCTACGCGTCCATCGGCGGTCTGTCCGAGTCGGTCGGCGGCGAGCGCTTCGGCACCGCCTACCGCTACCCCTCCGAGGACGGCGCCTACACCGGGTCGCCCCTGCCCGTGGACCTCGCCGCCAACGCGGCCAGCCTCGGCATGCGCGTGCTGCGCGCGAAGACCGTACGGGACCTGCGCGAGGCCCTCGCTCAGGCCCGGGCCGCCGACACTCCCACATGTGTCTACGTCGAGACCCAAACGGCAGACACAGTGTCGGGCGCGCCTCCCGCCCAGGCCTGGTGGGATGTACCTGTGGCCGAGACCGCGACACGGCCGTCCGCGGTCAAGGCACGTGAGCTGTACGAACGGCACGTCTCCACCCGACGCCGCCATCTGTGAAGGAGTTCCCGGCCATGACGAAGATCGTCAACCACTGGATCGGCGGCAAGACCGTCGAAGGCGCCTCGGGCACGCACGGGCCGGTGACCGACCCGGCGACCGGCGCGGTGACGACGAAGGTCGCCTTCGCCTCGGTGGACGAGGTGGACGCGGCGGTCGCCGCCGCCAAGGAGGCCTACGCCGGCTGGGGCCAGTCCTCGCTGGCGCAGCGGACCTCGATCCTCTTCAAGTTCCGGGCGCTGCTGGACGCCAACCGGGACGCCATCGCCGAGCTGATCACCGCCGAGCACGGCAAGGTGCACAGCGACGCGCTCGGCGAGGTGGCCCGCGGCCTGGAGATCGTCGACCTGGCCTGCGGCATCAGCGTGCAGCTCAAGGGCGAGCTGTCGACGCAGGTCGCGAGCCGCGTGGACGTCTCCTCCATCCGCCAGCCGCTCGGCGTCGTAGCGGGCATCACGCCGTTCAACTTCCCGGCGATGGTGCCGATGTGGATGTTCCCCATCGCCATCGCCTGCGGCAACACCTTCGTGCTGAAGCCGTCCGAGAAGGACCCGTCGGCGTCCCTCAAGATCGCCGAACTGCTGGCGGAGGCCGGGCTGCCCGACGGCGTGTTCAACGTCGTCCACGGCGACAAGGTGGCCGTCGACCGCCTGCTGGAGCACCCGGACGTCAAGGCCGTCTCCTTCGTCGGCTCGACCCCGATCGCCCGCTACATCCACACCACGGCCTCGGCGAACGGCAAGCGCGTCCAGGCCCTCGGTGGCGCCAAGAACCACATGCTGGTCCTCCCGGACGCCGACCTGGACGCGGCGGCCGACGCCGCCGTGTCGGCCGCCTACGGCTCGGCGGGCGAGCGCTGCATGGCCATCTCCGCCGTCGTCGCGGTCGGCTCGATCGCCGACGAGCTGGTGGAGAAGATCCGCGAGCGCGCCGAGAAGATCAAGATCGGCCCCGGCAACGACCCGACCTCCGAGATGGGCCCGCTCATCACCAAGGTCCACCGCGACAAGGTGGCGTCGTACGTCGAGGGCGCGGCGGCCGAGGGCGCCGAAGTGGTCCTGGACGGCACCGGCTACACGGTCGACGGCTTCGAGGACGGCCACTGGATCGGCATCTCGCTCCTCGACAAGGTCCCCACGTCGGCGAAGGCCTACCAGGACGAGATCTTCGGCCCGGTCCTGTGCGTGCTGCGCACGGAGACCTACGAGGAGGCCCTGGACCTCGTCAACGCCTCGCCGTTCGGCAACGGCACCGCGATCTTCACCCGGGACGGCGGCGCGGCCCGCCGCTTCCAGCTGGAGGTCGAGGCCGGCATGGTCGGCGTCAACGTCCCGATCCCGGTCCCCGTGGGCTACCACTCCTTCGGCGGCTGGAAGGACTCGCTCTTCGGCGACCACCACATCTACGGCAACGACGGCACGCACTTCTACACCCGCGGCAAGGTCGTCACCACCCGCTGGCCGGACCCGGCCGACGCCCCGGCGGGCGTGGACCTGGGCTTCCCGCGCAACCACTGAGGTTTTTTCTCCGGGGGCGCCTGCGGTTCTCGCAGGCGCCCCCGGACCTGTTCCCACTGATCTCAAGTGCTCAAAAGGTCAGCCAGATCGCGTTTCCGCTGCGGATTTCGCAGGAGAAAGGGCATTGACGGGCTGCTTTTCGTCGGTGTTCGATGCTGCGCACATCCACCGCCGAGCCGATGGGAACCGCCGCATGACCGACACGCTCCGCCCTGTCGAGACAGCCGTGGCGCACGCGCCGGACCGTCACCCCAGGAAGCTCAAGCGCTCCATCGGAGTCGTCGGCGGCACCCTCCTCACCCTCTCCTGCGTGACCCCCGCCTCGACCCTCTTCGTGGTGGTCCCCGACCTCTTCGGCTCGCTCGGCACCGCCACCGCCCTCACCATCGCCATCGGCTCGCTGCTCTGCGTCGCGGTGGCGTTCTGCTACGCGGAGCTGGGCACCCTCATCCCCAGCGCCGGCGGCGAGTACGCGATGGTCTCGACCCTGGCCGGACGCCTCGCCGGCTGGCTGGTCTTCGTCCTCTCGCTCCTGGTCGTGATGATCGTCCCGCCGGTCATCGCGATGGGCACGGCCGACTACCTCGCCCACCTCGACCCGTCCTGGACGGGCGCCTCGGTCATGCTGCTCGCCACCCTCGCCGGCCTGCTCGACCTGCGCGCCAACGCCTGGATCACCGGCGTCTTCCTGGTCCTGGAGGTCATCGCGGCGGCCGTGGTGGCGGTCCTGGGCTTCACCCACGCCGAACGCGGGCCGGACAGCCTGGTCTCGATGCGGGTGGCCGGCCCGAGCGGCGCCCCGGACACCGTCACGGCCCTGCTCGTGGTCTCCGGCCTCGCGATCGCCCTGTTCGTCACCCAGGGCTTCTCCACCGCCGTCTACCTCTCCGAGGAACTGGAGAACCCGCGCCGCTCGGTGGCCCGTACGGTCCTGGCCACCCTCGGCATCTCCGCCGTGATCATCCTGGTCCCGGTCGCCGCCATCACGATGGGCGCCCCGGACCTCGCCGCCCTGACCGGCGGCGACATCTCCGCCATGGTCACCGCCTGGTCCAACTCGGCCGTCGGCACCTTCGTCAGCCTCTGCGTGGCCCTCGCGATCATCAACGCCGGGATCGTCATGGTCATCCAGAACTCCCGCGTCCTGTACGCCTCGGCCCGCGACAAGGCCTGGCCCGCCCCGGTCAACACCCTCTTCACCCGCCTCGGCCGCTTCGGCTCCCCCTGGCTCTCCACCCTCGCGGTGGGCATCCCCGGAGCGGCCCTGTGCTTCGTGAACCTGGACACCCTGTACGGCGTCACGGGCGTCTCGGTGACGGGCATGTACTTGCTGGTCGCGATCGCCGCCCTACTGTCCCGCCGAGCCCCCCACAAGCACGCCCCGGCCTGGCGCATGCCCTTGTGGCCGGCGGCCCCGCTCCTGCTGATCGTGGTCCTGCTCTACGTCCTGATCCAACAGGACCCGACGTACCTGCTGTGGACGGGCGGCATCTCAGCAGCGGCGACCCTGTACTGGGCGTTGTATCTCCGCCCCCGCAGGAATACACGGTGGCTGGTGTCAGTACCGGAGGCGTAAGGGCCTAGCTTTTCAGGGGCGCGGGGCTGTATCGATTTGCGGCTCCGCCGCGTGGGCGCGAACAACCACAACGCACCCGCACCCGGCAGACCACAGGACCACCCGAGCTGCCCCCCGTACCGCACCCGCAGTACACGCACTTCAACCTCAAGTCGACAACTGTTCGACAGGTTCACCCCGTACCGTTGACGCATGGATCTTCGACTGCCCGGACTGAACGGGCTGCTTCGGCGACCCCGTCGGCTCCTCGCCGCCGGCGCCGCCGTCGTCGTCCTCGCGGGCGCGGGCACATGGACGGCCGTCGCGGACGACGAGACGCCCCCGGTCCAGCGCGAAGACCGCACCCTGGCCACCGGCGACGGCGTGCGCATCGACACCTCGTACTTCACCTCCGGCGGCGACGGCCGCCGCCCCGCCGTGCTGCTCGGCCACGGCTTCGGCGGCAGCAAGAAGGACGTACGGCAGCAGGCCGAGGGCCTCGCCAGAGACGGCTACGCGGTGCTGACCTGGTCGGCGCGCGGCTTCGGCAAGTCGAACGGGAAGATCGGCCTGAACGACCCGAAGGGCGAGGTCGCCGACGTCTCGAAGCTCATCGACTGGCTGGCGAAGCAGCCCCAGGTCGAACTCGACAAGCAGGGCGACCCCCGCGTGGGCATGGCGGGCGGCTCCTATGGCGGCGCCATCGCGCTGCTGACGGCGGGCCACGACGACCGCGTCGACGCCATCGCCCCGGCGATCACGTACTGGAACCTCGCCGACGCGCTGTTCCCGAACGGCGTGTTCAAGAAGCTGTGGGCCGGCATCTTCGTCAACTCCGGCGGCGGCTGCGAGAAGTTCGAGCCCGCGCTGTGCCGGATGTACGAGCGGGTCGCCGAGTCGGGCCAGCCCGACGCCGAGGCGCGCGAGATGCTGGAGGAGCGCTCGCCGTCCGCCGTGGGCAAGGACATCGACGTGCCGACCCTGCTGATGCAGGGCCAGTCGGACTCCCTCTTCCCGCTCGGCCAGGCCGACCAGGCAGCGAAGGCCATCCGTGCCAACGGCGCCCCCGTCGACGTCGACTGGATCGCGGGCGGCCACGACGGCGGCGACATGGAGACCGGCCGTGTCCAGGACCGCGTCACGACCTGGTTCGACCGCTATCTGAAGGACGACAAGGCCGCCGACACCGGCCCCGCGTTCCGCGTCACCCGCACCCTCGGCACGGGCTCCGGCGACGGTGAACCCCGCCTGAGCGGCGTGACCTCGGACCGCTACCCCGGCCTGGAGGCCGAGCAGCGCTCCATCGCCCTGGCCGGCCGTGAGCAGACCTTCGACAACCCGCCCGGCGCCAGCCCGCCCGGCGTCTCCGCCCTGCCCGGCCTCGGCGGCGCCGGCGGCCTCAGCCAGCTCTCCTCGCTCGGCATCGGCGTCTCGCTGGACTTCCCCGGCCAGTTCGCCGCGTTCGAGTCGAAGCCCTTCGGCGAAGACGTCCAGATCACCGGCTCGCCCACGGCCACCGTCCATGTGAAGTCCACCGGCGACGACGCCGTGCTCTTCGCGAAGCTCTACGACGTCGGCCCCGGCGGCGGCTCCCAGCAGGTCCTGCCCTCCCAGCTCGTCACGCCCCTCAGGATCGAGGGCGCCAAGGCGGGCAAGGACGTGCGCATCACCCTCCCGGCGATCGACCACGAGATCGACGACGGCCACCGGCTGCGCCTGGTCCTCGCCTCGACCGACCTCGGCTACGCCTCCCCGACGAGCCCGGCGACGTACACCGTCTCCCTCAAGGGCGATCTGTTGGTTCCCTCGGCCCTCGGCCAGCGCGACTCCCAGGGCGGGCTGCCGGCCTGGGTGTGGTGGATGCCGATCGCCGGAGCCGTGATCGCCCTGGCCCTGATCATCACGGGCCGCCGCCGCACCGCCGCCCCCGCCCCGCCCGAGCCCGAACTCGCCGAGGTCCCGCTGCAGATCACCGACCTGACGAAGCGGTACGCGAAGTCCTCCGAGCGGTACGCCGTCAAGGACCTGTCCTTCCGCGTGGAGAAGGGCCAGGTGCTGGGTCTCCTCGGCCCGAACGGCGCGGGCAAGACGACGACCCTGCGCATGCTGATGGGCCTGATCAAGCCGGACGGCGGTGAGATCCGCGTCTTCGGCCACGCCATCAGCGCGGGTGCCCCGGTCCTCTCCCGGGTCGGTGCCTTCGTCGAGGGCGCGGGCTTCCTGCCGCATCTGTCCGGCCGGGAGAACCTGGAGCTGTACTGGCGCGCCACCGGCCGTCCCGCCGAGGACGCGCACATGGAGGAGGCCCTGGAGATCGCGGGCCTGGGCGACGCGCTCGCCCGGGCGGTGCGCACCTACTCCCAGGGCATGCGCCAGCGCCTCGCCATCGCCCAGGCCATGCTGGGCCTGCCGGACCTGCTCATCCTCGACGAACCGACCAACGGCCTGGACCCGCCGCAGATCCGTGAGATGCGCGAGGTGATGATCCGCTACGCCGCCGCCGGCCGTACGGTCATCGTCTCCAGCCATCTCCTCGCGGAGGTGGAGCAGACCTGCACGCACCTGGTCGTGATGGACCACGGGCAGCTCGTCCAGGCGGGCCCCGTCGAGGACATCGTCGGCTCGGGCGACACGCTCCTGGTGGGCACGGCCACGCCGGTGGAGGAGCCCGTCGTGGAGAAGGTCGCCGCGCTGCCGGGCGTCGTCTCGGCCGTACGCACCGACGAGGGCATCCTGGTCCAGCTCGACGCCGACGGCTCCCCCCAGCGGCTGATCGCCGAACTCGTACGGCTGGACGTGCCGGTGCGCTCGGTCGGCCCGCACCGCCGCCTGGAGGACGCCTTCCTCACCCTGATCGGAGCCGAAGCATGAGCAAGCTCGCCGAGCCGCCCGTCGAGGTCGCCGACGGCTACCGCGCGGGCCGCACCCTGCCCTTCCGGGTCGAGCTGGTCCGGCAGCTGAAGCGGCGCCGGACGATGGTCATGGGCGGCGTCCTGTTCGCCCTGCCGATCATTCTGCTGATCGCCTTCCAGGTCGGCGGCAACCCGGGCGGCAACAACAACCGGGTGAACCTCATGGACACGGCGACCGCGTCCGGGGCGAACTTCGCCGCGGTCAACCTGTTCTCCGCCGCCGGCTTCCTGCTCGTCATCCCCGTCGCCCTGTTCTGCGGTGACACGGTCGCCTCGGAGGCCAGCTGGTCCTCCCTGCGCTATCTGCTCGCCGCGCCGGTGCCCCGGGCCCGGCTGCTGTGGTCCAAGCTCACCGTCGGACTCAGCCTGAGCCTCGCGGCGATGGTCCTGCTTCCGGTCGTCGCCCTCGCCGTCGGCACGGCGGCCTACGGCTGGGGCCCGCTCGAACTCCCCACCGGCGGCAGTCTGTCCACGGGCACCTCGGCCCAGCGCATCCTGATCGTCGTCGCGTACATCATGGTGTCCCAACTGGTCACCGCCGCCCTCGCGTTCTACCTCTCGACCCGGACGGACGCCCCGCTCGGCGCGGTCGGCGGCGCGGTGTTCCTGACCATCATCGGCAGCGTCCTCGACGAGGTGACGGCCCTCGGCGACTGGCGCCACTTCCTGCCCGCGCACTGGCAGTACGCCTGGCTCGACGCCGTCCGGCCCCAGCTGGAGTGGTCGGACATGATCCAGGGCACCTCGATTTCCGTAACGTACGCGCTCGTGCTGTTCGCGCTGGCCTTCCGGGGTTTCGCCCGCAAGGACGTCGTCTCCTAGGTCAACGGAGGATCACCCACCGGTCTCGACGGGCGGTCTCCGTGGCCGCTTCGAGACGCTTCCGCAACGCCCCGTACCGCACGTTCGCGCCCCCCGGGCCGTCACAGTCGCAAGAAGCCGACACCGACGGACCCAGGGGGCACGGACGATGCAGCGGTACCGGACACGACACCTGTTGCTCGCGCTCACCGCCGCGAGCGGACTGTTACTCACCGCGTGCAGCTCAGGCGCCGACAGCAGCGTGGGCGACAAAGCCGCCCACCGCGACGGCTACGGCGCGCCCGATCGAGGCGACGAATTCAGCGAACAGCGGGACGACCGCCGAGAAGACCCCCGCCGGGAGAACCCCCGCCACCTCTCCACCTTCGCCCTCGACGTCGACACCGCCTCCTACGACTACGCCCGCCGCTCCCTCGCCGAGGGCCGCTTCCCCGACCCCTCGACGGTGCGCCCCGAGGAGTTCGTCAACAGCTTCCGCCAGGACTACCGACGCCCGGACGGCGACGGTTTCTCGGTCACCGTCGACGGCGCCCGCACCTCCGACGAGGACTGGTCCCTGGTCCGCGTCGGCCTCGCCACCCGCTCCGCGGAACGCGGCGGCGAACGCCCGCCCGCCGCGCTCACCTTCGTCATCGACGTCTCCGGCTCCATGGCCGAGACGGGCCGCCTGGACCTCGCCCAGGAGTCCCTCGCGGTGATGACGGACCGGCTGCGCGACGACGACTCGGTCGCCCTGGTCGCCTTCAGCGACGAGGCCGAGACCGTCCTGCCCATGACCCGCCTCGGCGGCAACCGCGACGAGATCCACGACGCCATCGGCGAACTGGAGATCGAGAGCTCCACCAACCTCGGCGCGGGCGTCGAGACCGGCTACGAAGAGGCCGTCGAGGGCCTGCGCGAGGGCGCCACCAACCGGGTCGTCCTCGTCTCCGACGCCCTCGCCAACACCGGCGACACCGACGCGGACGCCATCCTGGAGCGGATCGCCGGCGAACGCCGCGAGCACGGCATCACCCTCTTCGGCGTCGGCGTCGGCAGCGACTACGGCGACGCCCTCATGGAGAACCTCGCCGACAAGGGCGACGGCCACACCGTCTACGTGTCCGACCCCGGCGAGGCCCGCGAGGTCTTCTGCGAGCAACTCCCGCGCCACATCGACCTCACCGCCCGCGACGCCAAGGCCCAGGTCGCCTTCGACCCGGCGACCGTCGAGGAGTTCCGGCTGATCGGCTACGACAACCGCCGCGTCGCCGACGAGGACTTCCGCGACGACCGGGTCGACGGCGGCGAGGTCGGCCCCGGCCACACCGTCACCGCCCTGTACGCCGTACGCACCGAGCCGGGCGCCGAGGGCCACCTCGCCACCGCCACCGTCCGCTGGCTCGACCCGGACACCCGCGACCCCCACGAGGAGACCGGCGACCTCGAGACCGACGCGCTGCACGACACCCTGCGTGAAGCCCCGAGCCGCTTCCAGGTCACCGCGGTGGCGGCCTGGTTCGCCGTCGCCCTCCGCACGGGAGAAGTCCGCGTGCCCGGAGCCCCGGACGGTTACGGCGAACTCGCCGACCAAGCCCGGGCGTTGGCCGACCGCACCGGGGACGAGGCCGTGGACGACCTCGCGCAGGCCATCGGACAGGCGGCCGGCGGGCGGGGCTGAGACGCCCCCGGCCCGCGCCCGCACGGCGGGCCAACCGGGTGAACCTGCGGAACCAATCCTCCCGCGCCGGGTTGATGAGGCAGTGGAGCGGGCAGCGCTGCGAACTTTTCACCGCTGCCCCATTCTTCAAGCAGGAGGACGACTACATTGCGACAGACCCTGAGCAAGGGAGCGTTCGCGGCGGCCGCCGCCACGGGGATTCTGTCCCTGTACGGCAGCCCCGCTCTGGCTGATGCCGACGCGTCGGGAGTGGCGAAGGACTCCCCCGGTGTGCTCTCCGGGAACAGTGTGCAGGTGCCGGTACACGTGCCGGTGAACCTGTGCGGCAACACCGTCAACGGACTCGCGGCGCTCAACAAGGCGATCGGCAACTCCTGCAAGAACACCTCGCACAAGTCGAAGCACCACGACGACGGCGCCGGCGCGGACGCCTCGGCGGTCGTGAAGGGGTCCCCGGGCGTGCTCTCCGGGAACAACGTGCAGGCGCCCGTCGACCTGCCCCTGAACGTGTGCGGCAACTCCGTCGACGGAGCCGCCGCGCTCAACTCGGCGTACGGCAACGACTGCGAGAACGAGTCCTCCGGCGGCGGTCACGGCCACCACACCCCGCCGAAGGACGAGGAGAAGACGCCTCCGGTCAAGGAGGTCCCCACCCCGGACGAGGACGAGCCGTCGAGCTCCACCCCGGACACCGAGGACTCCTCCGTCACCGAGGAAGAGGTCGTCGAGGAGGGCCCGCTGCCCCAGCTCGCCGAGACCGGCAGCGAGGCCATGGCGGCCGCGTCGGCCGCCAGCGCCGCCCTGATCATCGGCGGCGTGATGATGTACCGCCGCGGGCGCACCGCCTCGTCCCGCTAGCCTCTCCCGGGTGCCGGACGCGATCAGTCCGGCACCCGCACCCGCCCCATCCGCACCCCCCGTCGATCGTGATCCGGGGGGTGTCGGCCGTCCCGGCCCCCCGCGTCCCTCCGAGCGCGGGGCGGGCCGCTGACGGCTCACAGCCGTCAGCGGCCCGGGGCCACCGTGCGGTCCTGTCAGTGGCGTACGGGAGCCGGCGAGTCGCTCCGGTTGCCGTCCACGGGGGCGGGGACGGTGCCGGCCACCGGCATCGCCCCGAGCCTGCGGCGCACTCCCGCGACGAGCGTCGACGCCGTGAAGGCCGCGCCCTGCACGAAGCGCATGGCGGGGCCGAAGCCCGACGCCGTCACCAGGCCCGCGAGGAACAGGCCCGGGTGGGAGGACTCGAAGCCGTGCCCGACCTCCGGGGAGCCGTCCGGCAGGGCCGCCAGCGAGCCGCGCAGCTCGGGGGCGAGCAGCCCGAGCCGGTCACAGCGTGCCCGGAACCCCGTGGCGGCGATGACGTGTTCGGTCTCCAGGCTGCGCGGCGCGCCCGTACGGCTCACCGTGTCCAGCCGGACCCCGCCCGGCACCGCGGACGCCGCGGCCACCTCATGGCCCGGCAGCAGCTCCACCACACCCTCCACCCGGTCCCGCACCCACCACGCCCCGGCCGGTCCCAGCGCCGTGGTCGCGATCCGGGCCCGGGTCGGCTCCGGCAGCCGCCGGAAGAGACCCGGGCGCTCCGCGTAGAACCAGTTCCGCCAGCCGGGGCCCAGGCCGCTGTGCGGGGAGCGGGCCGACTGCCACCAGGGGCGCTCCCAGGGCGGCGGCACGTCGTTCCACACCAGCTCCTCCGCCCGGGCCAGCACCCGCACGCGCGTGCCTTGTTCGGCGAGCAGCGCCGCCGTCTCCAGGGCCGCCTGGCCGCCGCCGATCACGGTGACGTCCTTGCCGCGGAAGCGGTCGAGGTCGCTGTGGTGGCTGCTGTGCGTCACCAGCGCGGGGTGCAGTCCGCGCAGGGCCTGCGGTACCTCGACGAACGGCATCACACCGACCGCCAGGGCCACCGCCCGCGCGTGCACCTCCTCCCCGTCCTCGGCGACCGCCGTGAATCCGCCGGGCCCGGCCGACACGCGGGTCACCATGCGCTCGTCCACGCCCGGTACGGCGTTGCGCGCGAACCACAGGCCGTACCGCGCGAACGCCTCGACCGGGATCGGCTTCGCATGACGCGCCGTCAGCCCCTGCTCCGCGCAGTAGACGTCGAGGCGCCACCGCCCGGCCGGGTCGGAGAGGTTGGACGCCCACGGCTCCGACTTCAGGAACATGCCGCGGGGCATGTTGTCGCGCCAGGACGCCATGGGCCGGCCGAAGACGCGCAGGTTCAGCCCGGCGGCCGCGGCGTGGGACGCGATCGACAGGCCGTACGGGCCTGCGCCCACCACCAGAAGGTCGTACACCATCAACTGCTCGCTTTCTCGTTGTCGGTCAGGGAGGGCGAGGCGGCCCGGGGGATCAGCGCAGGCGCCGGCGCCGCCGGGGTCGTCGTGGCCAGCCGTTCACGCAGCCGGCGCGACACATGCCGGCACCACAGGGCCCACATGACCCGCCCGGGGGAGCGGTCGTCGGCGGCGTACCAGGCCAGTTCGCGGTCGCGTCCGCCCGGCGCCGCGCTCAGGGCGGCCAGCGGCGCGTAGTTCTCCACCACGAAGGTCCGCCCGGCCAGCGGCGACCCGTCCGGCTGCGGACGGCCCGTCATGTCCAGGTGCAGGGCCCGTACGACGTCCAGGCCGGCGCTGTCCGCGAAGAGCCGGAACTGGGCGCCGGTGCGCGGGTTGAAGTCGAGCAGGTGGTAGCGGCCGGTCGTGCCGCAGCGGCGGAAGTCGAGGTCGAGGATGCCCCGGTAGCCCAGCTCGTCGGTGAGCCGCTCGGCCAGCGCCTGCACCTGGGCGTTGGGCGTCCAGCAGCCCACCGCGGTCAGCCCCGCCCCGCGCGGCCAGGCCAGATGCTTGCGGCCGGGACCGCCGCCGCGCAGGGTCCCCGCGTGGTCGGCGTAGCCGTGGAAGAACCAGTCCCGGTCCGGCCCCGGTGCCAGATACGCCTGGAGCAGCAGCCGGCTGCCCGCCTCGCCGGTGCGCAGGAACAGCTCCCGGGCCTGCTGCACGGAGCGCACCAGCGTCGTGCTGCGCAACCCGCTGCCGGCGGGCAGCAGCCAGGGCCGGCTCCATTTCGCCACCACCGGCAGCCCGAGGCGCCGCATGGCGTCGGCGACCTCCGCCGGGCTGTCGGGGACCAGGGTCTCCGGGTAGGGGACGTCGACGGCCGCGCACAGGGCGGCCAGTTCCGCCTTGTCGGCGACGCGCTCGGCCAGGCCGTCCGGCGTCGCCGGCAGCAGGTAGGAGGGCGCGAGGTCGTCCCGCATCCGGCTGACGGCGATCGCGGTCGCGTCGTCCATCGGGATCAGGACGGCGGGCCGCCCGATGTGGTCGGCCACGCGGCGCAGCACGGCGAGGACGTCGTCCGGCGAGGCCCCCGGGAGCGGCGGGGAATGCATATGGCGTACATAGCGTGACGCGCCGACGGGACTTCCCGCGGAATCCGCGACGACGTGTACGTCCACGCCCGCCCTGCCGAGCGAACGGGCGGCCCCCAGCGTTCCGTGGTGAAAAGGGTTCCGGTCGATCCGCATTACTACAGCGGGGACGCGGGTGTCGAGCAGCGACACGAATTCTCTCTTTCTTTTTCCATCGGCTCACCCGCGCGGGCGAGCCCGGCACTCGAAAGCCGCAACGGCGGTGGCGTCATGGGCTTTTCTATGACTGACTTCATATGACTGCCCGTCAATAACAAATGCGGGGGCAGTGGTCCGGACGACAGCGAAGAATGGAGCAGGCATGGCCCCACAGCACAAGCGGGCCGGGGTCCGCCGGCTGGCCCTGGGGGCGGTGGCGGTCGCCGCGTCGGCCGCCATGGCGTCCGGCCCCGTGGCCGGGGCGGGCGTGGCGCGAGCCGCCGAACCAAGGGCTCCGGCGCCGACCCCACCGCCGCCGCCCGTGCCCACGCCCTCGGCCCTCGCGTCGCCCGCCGTCCCCCAGCCGTCCGTGCCGACCCCGGCCACCACCACCCCGGCGGCGGCCGAGCCTGCCCCGGCCTTCGGCGTCTTCCTCAAGTCCGACGCCCGCGGCGTGGCCCGGATGCCGCTGTTCAGCCACTGGCTGGGCGGTACGGAGCTGCGCGCCGGCCACACCTATCTGCCGGGCCACCGCTGGCGCGACATCGAGGGCGCTCCCGGATTCCTGGACGTGTGGGCGCACTGGCGGAACCAGAAGGCCGACCGGATGCTCGTCCTCAACGTCCCCATGCAGGAGCGCAACGAGGAGGGCGTCTCCGACAGCGAGGTCCGGCGGCTGCTGCAACGGGGCGCGGCCGGCGAGTTCGATCACCACTTCCGGATCCTCGCCGAGCGGCTGGTGGAGTTGAAGGTGCCGGACACCGTCCTGGTGCTCGGCTGGGAAATGAACGGCACCACGTACACCCATCGCTGTGGGCCGGACCCGGAGGCCTGGAAGAAGTACTGGAACAGGATCGTCACCACCATGCGTTCCGTGCCGGGCCAGAAATTTCGGTTCGATTTCACGCCGAGCCGTGGCCGCGACGCCGTTCCCTGGACGAAATGCTATCCGGGGGACGACACGGTGGACATCATTGGCATGGATTCCTATGACCAGCCTGCCGGGATGTCGTTCGAACAACAGGTGAAAGAGCCCTACGGGTTGCAGGACCACGTGGATTTCGCCAAGGCTCACGGCAAACCCATTTCCTATCCGGAATGGGGGCTCTTCCGCAACGGTGACAATGCCGATTACATGCGGAACATGCTCGCCTGGATGGAGGAGCACAGACCGCTCTACAACACGCTGACCGACTACTGCCCGCACGGCGTGTGGCAGTGCGGGGCCAACCCGAAGTCGTCCCAGCTCTACCGGTCCACCCTGTTCGGCCGTACCGACCAGGCGACCCCGCCCCTCGAGCCCACGCCGAAGCCCACCCCGCCCGGCACGGCGACGCCCCCGGCGGGCTGCACGCCGCTGGACCTGGGGAGCTGGGTGGAGGAGTGGCTCGGCGGGAAGCTCTGCCTGCGCTTCGACTGGTGGTAGTCCGGCTGATGTGACGAGGCCCGCCGCCGTCACCGTTGTCCGCGGACATCGACGGCGGCGGCCGGGCTCGGCACCGAGGGGGCCGGGGCGGGCTCCTCGTCCTGGCCGTTCCTGCGCGGCCGCGCCAGCAGGGCCAGTCCGCCCAGCAGACCGCCCGCGCTCGCGCCGACCAGACCGGTCACCGCCGTCGACGTGGACGTCGGCTCGCTCGGCTCGACCGCCCGGGAGAACTGCACGAGCCGTACGTGGGTGTTGCCCCGGGTGTCGTCCGCGTGCCGGGTCAGCGAGCGGGTGACCGCGTTGGCCATGTCGACGGCGAGGCCCGGCTTCGAGGAGGTGGCCGAGACGGCGACCATCGGCGCGTCCGGCGATGTCGCCGCGCGCACACTGCGCTGCAGGGTGCGCACCGGCACACCCGCGTACACCTGCGCGTCCCCGAGCACCGCGAGCTGTGTGGCGACCCGGCCGTACGCCTGGGCGAACCCGAGGGCGGCGTCCGGCGAGGACTTCCCCGCGGGTACGGCGATGACGTAGCTGGTGGCCGTGTACGTGGCGGGGGTGAGCAGGCCGTACGAACCGCCGAGCAGGCCCCCGGCGAGGGTGCCGGCCGCGACCACGGACCACAGGGGAAGCCCCTTCAGACGAGCCAGGGGCAGGCGGCGCTGACGGATCGGAGTGTCGGTCATGAGGAGTTGGCTCCCGGAGAAGAGGGGGATGTGGAACTGGAGACCGCTGCCGCGTACACGTCGGTGAGACGGGCCGCGCAGTGGGTGATGCCGTAGTGCCGCGCGACCTCCGAGGCCGTGCGCGGTCGGGCACCGGCCGCTCTGACCTCGGCGATCGCACGGGCGTATGCCTCGGGGCCGCCGGTCACCCGCCGGACACCGGCGGAGGCGGGCGGCCGTACGTCCTCGATGGCCGGGCAGGAGGCGTAGAGCACGGGCAGGCCCGCCGCCAGTGCCTCCACGGCCGCCAGGCCGAAGGCCTCCTCGGTGGACGGGGAGGCGAGCAGGTCCATCGCCGAGGTGAGCGAGGGCAGATCGGGTCCTGACGAACCGTCGGGCAGGTAGGGGCGTTCGCCGGTGAACACCACACGCCCGGCCACACCGGCCTCCTGAGCCGTGCGGCGCAGGAAGGGCTCCTCGGGGCCGCCGCCCACCAGCAGCAGCCAGTGGTCCTTCGGGAGCAGGGTGAGCGCGCGCACCAGGACGTCGAACCGCTTCCCCCGGCTGAGCCGCCCGACGCCGCCGACGACCCACGCGCCCTCCGGCACGCCGAGTGCGCGGCGGGTGTGCTCGCGCCGCTCCGCGTCGAAGCGGAACCGCTCCAGGTCGATGCCGTTGGGGACGACCTCGATGCGCGGCGCGGGCACGCCCCAGCGCTCCAGGCGGCCCGCCACCGTCGCGGAGACGGCGACCGTCGACGAACCGACCCGCTCACTGGCGAGGTACAGCCGGCGCACCCCCGCCGTCAGCCTGCGGCCCTCCATCTGCGAGTCGCCCAGGGAGTGCTCGGTGGCGACGACCGCCCGGACCCCGGCGAGGCGTGCGGCGAACCGCCCGTAGACACAGGCCCGGTACAGGTGCGTGTGCACCAGGTCGTAGCCGCCGGCCCGGATCAGCTTGACCAGCCGGGGCAGCGCGCCCAGGTCGCGGTTGCCACCCATGCCGAGGTGGGTGACCCGGACCCCGTCGGCGGTGAGGCCCTCGGCGACCGCCCCGGGGTTGGTGAGCGTCACGACGTCGCAGTCGACGGGCAGATGACGCAGCAGCAGCCGCAACTGCTGCTCGGCGCCGCCGACACCGAGCCCGGTGATGATGTGCAGAGCCCTCATCTCACAGGCCCTCCACCGGGCGCCTGCGCAGCCGGTGCAGACGGTGCTTGAGGTGCAGGCGCACGGCCGTGTCGTTCTGGCCGACGTGCACACGCGGCAGGGCGTGCGGACCGGTCAGCGGACCCGGGTCGATGGCGCAGGCGTAGGTGTAGCCCGCTTCCCGTACGGCCTCGACGGCGCGGGCGTCGACCGTGCCGTACGGATAGCAGAAGCCGTCGACCCAGGCGCCGGTGAGCTCCGTGAGCAGCGCCCGGCTCTGGCCGACCTCCGCCCTGAGGGTGAGGTTGTCGGCCCGGGTGAGGTCGACGTGCGTCAGTCCGTGCGAGCCGATCTCCACGCCCTCGGCGGCCGCGTGCCGGATGCCGTCGGCGGTCAGCAGCGGCTTGCGCGGGCCGAGCGGGTCCCAGGCGTTGTCGCCGCCGAGCCGCCCGGGCAGCACGAACAGGGTCGCGCGGCAGTCGTAGCGGCGCAGCAGCGGCAGGGCCTCGGTGACGAAGTCGGCGTACCCGTCGTCGAAGGTGAGCCCGACCAGGCCGCGTGCCTCGCCCCGGGCGCGGGCGGCGAGCAGTTCGGCCACGGACACGCCCCGCAGCCCCCGGCGGCGCAGCCACGCCAGCTGCCGGTCGAGCCGCTCGGGCGTGACCGTGATGCGGTACGGGTCGTCGGAGCAGTCGCCCACCGAGTGGTACATCGCGACCCAGGGGACGGGGCCCTTGTGCGGGGCCGGGGGTCTGCCGGTGTCGAGGGAATCAACGGAAGCGGCCATGTGTGAGCCTTCGTGTGACGGCGCGTAGGGAGCGCAGAGCGGACGCGGGGCCCTGGGCACCGAGGGCCCAGGTGAGCGGAACGAAGACGAAGGTCACGGTCAGGAAGCCGGCCGCGAGGCCCGCCGCCGGGGAGTCCGGCAGGCTCGCGGCGAACGCCCCCGCGAGGGTGGCGACGGCGGCCGCGCCCGCCAGCCTGCCCAGCTCGGCCAGGACCTGCGGGACCCGGACCGAGACGCTGTGCGGGCTGTCGCTCCGGCCCGTGCGCAGCCCGGCCAGCAGCAGGGCGGCCGTGACGGTGATGCCGAGGGCGTTGGCGGCGGCGATCCCCGCCACGCCGAAGGAGTGCACGGTCGCGGCGCCGACGAGGGACGTCACGACGATGCCCGCCGTCATCGCGCCCAGCGGGTACCAGGTGGCCCGGCCCGCCGAGAAGTAGGAGCGCACGAGGGCCCCCACCAGGGTCTGGCCCAGCAGTCCGAGGGCGTAGACGCGCATGACGTCCGCCGTCGCCGCGGTGTCGCTCGCGGTGAACGCGCCCCGCTGGAAGAGCAGTTCGATCATCTGCGGGGCACAGGCGATCACCGCGCACATGCCCACCAGCACCAGAGCGGCGGCCAGCGCCAGATCCCGCTCCACCCGGCTGCGGGCCCGTGCCGTGTCGCCCTCCGCGAGCGCCCGCGCCACCACCGGGAAGGTGACCGTGCACACCATCAGCGACAGCGTCATCGGGATCTGGGCGACCTTCTGCGCGTAGTTCAGATGCGAGATGGCGCCGGCGGGCAGACCGGAGGCGAGGAAACGCTCGGCGAGGACCTGCGACTGGCGGCACAGCGCGAAGAGCAGGACGGCGGCGACCAGCGCGACCTGCATCGGCCGCTCCTCGACGACGGACCCGGCCTTCGCGAGCGGCTGGGCGGGAGAGGCCAGTCGCCGCCACAGCGCCGGCACCTGCACCGCCACCATCAGACAGCCGCCCGCCGCCACCCCGAGCGCGGCGGAGCGCACGCCCCAGCCCTCGCCGAGGAGGAACATCGAGGCGATGATGCCGGTGTTGTAGGCGACGTAGATCGCCGCGGGCGCGAGGAAGCAGCGGTGGGCCCGCAGGGCTGCGCTGCAGTACCCGGCGAGCCCGAAGGCCAGCACACAGGTCGCCGTGATCCGGGTGCAGTCGACGGCGAGCCGCGGGTCGGGCAGGCCCGGTGCCAGGGCCCGGACCAGATAGGGCGCGGTGCCGGCGACCAGCACGGCCACCGCGGTCAGGGCGAGACACAGCCGGGGCAGGGTGGCGCCGACCAGGGCACGGACCGGATCGCCCGGGGCGCCCCGGGCGCGGCGGGCCAGCGCCATGCTGAACGCCGGGATCAGCGCGATCGCCAGCCCGTCCTCGATGAGCAGCGTCGCGGCGAACTCCGGCACGGTCCAGGCGACCAGGAAGGCGTCCGTGTCGCTCCCGGCACCGAACAGCCGCGCCAGCGACTGGTCGCGCACCAGGCCGAGCAGCGAGCCGGCGATGGACAGCGCCGCCGTCACCAGCGCGGCCCTGGCCAGGAAACTCCCGGAGGCGGGCGAGGAAGCCGAGTCCGTCGCTGGCGAGTCCGCCGACGCCGAGCCCGTGGATGCCGAGTCCGTCGCTGGCGAGTCCGCCGGCGCCGAGCCCGTGGATGCCGAGTCCGTCGCTGGCGAGTCCGCCGGCGCCGAGCCCGTGGATGCCGAGTCCGCCGGCGCCGAGTCCGCCGGCGCCGAGCCCGTCGACGCCGAGTCAGCCGGCGCCGATGCCGGGTTCGCCGATGCCGGGTTCGCCGATGCCGATGCCGATGCCGATGCCGATGCCGGGTCCGCCGACGCCGACGCCGACGCCGACGCCGACGCCGACGCCGACGCCGGCGCCGAGCCCACCGGGCCGGCACCGTCTCCGGCCGTGACGCTGTCCCCGGCCGTGACGCCGTCCCCGGCCATGACAGCCGCACCGGCCCGCGCCGGGGGCACGGTCGCCGCGTCGTCCGTCTCGGGACCCGGGGTCTGCGAAGGCACCACCGTCATCGCGCCATGGCCTCCTCGGCGCGCTCCCGCACCCCTGCCCGGGGCAGGCCGGCGACGTCCGCACGCGCGTCGCCTGCCAGCGCCCACCACGCCACGAGCCCGATACCCACGGCGATCAGCACGGTCGAGGGACCGCCGATGTCGCCGTACGCGAAGTCGGTCAGCAGCCAGATCAGCAGTCCGCAGGCGACGAGCCCGCAGTCGAGCCCCGGGCCGCGGTCGCGCACGCGCAGCAGCCGCCGCACCCCGCACACCAGCAGCGCCAGCCAGCTCCCGGCGAGCGCCAGCAGCCCGATCAGGCCCTGCTCGCTCAGCACCAGCAGATACATGTTGTGCGGCGACAGCAGCGGCTGCCGCTGGTACGCCACTCCCGCGCCGTCGGTCTCGCTGCCCGACGACAGCGCCAGCGTGGCGTGCCCGTCCCGGTACTCGGGAAAGCCCTTCAGTCCGACGCCGGTCAGCGGATGTCCGCGCCAGATGTCCGTGGCGGACGCCCACAGGGTGTACCGGTCGACGACGGACTGGTCGGGGGTGTCGGCGACCTGGGCGATGCTGTCGATCCGCTGCTGCAGCAGCGCCGAGCCCACGCCGAAGCCGCCCACCAGGATCACGCCCGAGGCGACCGCGGCCGCGGCCACCTTGAGCGCGCGCCGCCACCCGGTCAGCACGAGCTGCACGGTGCAGGTCAGGGCGGTCGCGATCCAGGCTCCCCGGCTGAAGGAGAGCGCGAGCGGCAGCATCAGCACCAGCGCGCACCCGGCGCCGGCGATCCGCTGCCGTACGGACACCCGCCCGAGCGCGATCCCGACCGCGCACACCAGGCCGAGCGAGACCGCCGTCGCCATGCCCATCACGTCCTGCGGCCCGAAGGTGCCCACCGCCCGGATGTTCGCGCCCTGGTAGGAGGCGCCGGTGCGGGTGACGAACTGGTGGACGCCGACGGCCCCCTGACACAGCCCCAGCCCCACGAAGGACCAGGCCACCAGCCGGAAGCCGGACCGGTCGCGCAGCAGGAGCAGCACGGCCGCCGGGACGAGGACGAAGGTCTGCAGATACCGTCCGAGGCCGGTCAGCCCGGCCTCGGCCGAGAACGCCCCCATGGCCGCGAGCGCGAGCCCCACGACCGGAAGCCCCAGCACCACGGCCGCGACGGGCGACAGCGGGCGCCGCCGCTCGCGCAGCAGCCGGATCACGCAGTACACGACCACGAGCCCGGAGAGCACATCGGCGGGCCCCGC
Source organism: Streptomyces sp. CRCS-T-1 (assembly GCF_024442335.1). Lineage (NCBI taxonomy): Bacteria > Bacillati > Actinomycetota > Actinomycetes > Kitasatosporales > Streptomycetaceae > Streptomyces > Streptomyces sp. CRCS-T-1. The sequence goes on from NZ_CP101651.1 coordinate 5,422,271, forward strand.
GCCGTCGGGCGTGCGCGGCAGGGCCAGCAGGGCGGGTACGGCCATCACGGGCAGGGCCGGCGTCAGCGCGAGAAGACGGCGGGGGAGCGGTGTAATTGCGAGGCTCACCCTTCAGCTCCCCGTCGGACGTACCACCGTGGCCGCGGTGCGCAGCAGGATGCACACGTCCTGCCACAGGGACCAGTCGTCGATGTAGGCGTTGTCGAACCGGCAGCGGTCCTCGATCGAGGTGTCGCCGCGCAGCCCGTGGATCTGGGCGAGTCCGGTGATGCCGGTCCGCATCCGGTGGCGGACCGCGTAGCCGGGGTAGGTCTGGCCGAACTGTGCGACGAAGTAGGGGCGTTCGGGCCGCGGGCCGACCAGGCTCATGTCGCCCCGGAGCACGTTCCACAGCTGGAGCAGCTCGTCGAGCGAGGTCCGCCGCAGCATCCGGCAGAACCAGCGCATCTCGTTCTCGTTCGCCACGCTCCACCGGGTCGCCGACTCGTGCTCGTCGACCGGGCGGTGGGTCCGGAACTTCAGCAGCGTGAACGGCTCCCCGTCCTTGCCGATGCGCTCCTGCCGGAACACCACGCCCGGCCCGTCGCTGAGCCGCAGCGCCACGGCGAAGGTCAGCAGCAGCGGGCTGACCAGCAACAGCAATGCCCCCGACACCAGGATGTCGAGGGCCCGCTTGCCGGTGCCGCCGTGCCGGGCGGGGGACAGGTCCAGTCGCCTGCAGGGGAATCCGGCGAGGCGCTCCCGTGTCGCGTACGACGGGGTGCCGGCGTCGACCTCCCAGACCACGCAGCCCGATGCGGCCAGCGCCCGCAGCAGCGGCTCCTGTTCGGCGCGTACCGAGGGGTGCGCGGCGAGCACCGCCCGCACCCCGTTCTGGATGACGGCCCGCTCGACCTCCTCGGCGCTCGTCAGCACCGGCAGGGTCTCGGTGCCCTCGGGCTGCTCGGCGACGATCCCCACCGGCCGTACCCCGCACCGCGGTTGACGCAGCACGGCGGCGGCCACGCGCTGCGCGGTCCCGACCGGGCCGAGGACGAGCGCGGTGTGCGGGTGGCGCAGCAGCGCGGCCCGCCGCCGCGCGTGCACGGCTCCGCGCAGCACACAGCAGGCCGTCGCCTGCAGCGCGAGCCCCGCGAGCACGGTGCGCAGGGACAGCGCGTGCTCGGGCCGGTACGCCGCGAGGAGCGCCGCGAGCGCCAGCCAGGCCACCGCGATACGGCCGCACACGGCGGGCAGTTCCTCCAGCAGCCCCGGTACCGGCGGCCGCCCGTCGCGCCGGCGCAGCAGCAGCGTCAGGACGATCAGCAGGAGGACGAGCAGCATCTGGCGCGGGGCCGCGGCGAGCACCGGCGCGCCCGCCAGGGCGGCGGCGCCGTCCGCGGCGAGCAGTGGAAGGGGCGAGGCCGGGCGGGCCGGGCGCCGTGGGGCGGACAGCCGGAAACCGGTGGCGGGGCCGCGCGGCGGCATGACCGAGACTGGTGAGGATCCGTGCTCCCGTGGCGGTACGCCGGGGGAGGGCACGGTGCGTTCGGCGGTCACGAGTGGATGGACTCCCTGTACTCGGTGGTCTCGACGAGCTGCGTCGTCCGGTTCGCCTCGGCGCCACGCCCGGTGTCGAGCCGCCGACCGCGCTCGGCGCCGGTGGTGGCGGCGGTCCAGGGGCCGAGCAGATCGCGGTAGACGTCCGAGACGGCCTCGGCGGTGTGCCGCACGTCGTGGGTCGACAGCACGTGCCGGCGGCCCTGGTCGCCGAGCGACTCGCGCAGCAGCGGGTCGGTCAGCAGCGCGGTGACGGCCCCGGCCAGCGCCGCCGGGTTCTCCGGTGGGACCAGGCACCGGGCGGAGAAGGCGGGCGGCAGGCTCTCGCGGGCACCGTCGACGTCCGTGACCACCACGGGCCGCCCGCAGGCCATGGCCTCCAGCGGCGCCAGGGCCATGCCCTCCCAGCGGGACGGCAGGACGACGAGGTCGGCGACCTGGTACCAGGGGGAGGCGTCGGCGACGGCTCCCGTGAACACCACGGACTGCGGGGCCTCTTCGCGCAGCCGGTCGTGGTCCGGCCCGTCGCCGACCAGGACGAGACGGGCCTCGGGCACCCGCCGTACGACGTCGTCCCAGGCCCGCAGCAGGACGTCCTGCCCCTTCTGCCGGCACAGCCGCCCCACGCACACCACGAGCGGTGCCGCCGGGTGGACGCCGGTGAGCGGCGGGAGCCCGGAGCGCACCAGGCCGGCGGTGGCCGGGTGGAAGCGCTCCGGGTCGATGCCGTTGGGGACGACGGTCCAGCGGCCGGTGATCCTGGCGCCCATCCCGGTGGCGCGTTCCGCCTCGCTCACACACACCGTGCGCGAGGCCCAACGCGCCCCCCAGCGCTCCCACATGAGCGCGAGGGCCGCGGTGCCCCCGCCGACCGCCTCGAACGACCAGGCGTGCGGCTGGAAGACCGTCGGGATCCGCCCGCGCACCGCGAGGCGTCCGGCGAGTCCGGCCTTGGCGCTGTGCGCGTGCACCAGATCGGGGCGCACCTCGTCGATCACCCGGGCCAGATGCCGTACCTCCCGGACCAGCGACGTACCCGGCGACCGCGTCGCGTGCCAGTGCCGTACGCGCGCCCCGAGCGTGCGCAGTCTCGCGGTGAGCACGCTGTCGGGGCAGGCCACGGTGACGTCCAGGCCGTCCGAGAGCTGTGCCGCGACCAGATCCGTCACGACGCGCGCCACACCGCCGTCCACCGGTTGGGTGAGATGGAGAACTCTGGGGTTGGGGGCGGTGGATGACAGATACATGTGCGCGGATTCCTCGCTCGCGATGGCGTTCGGGGCGGGCGGCGACGGACTCATCGCCGGGCGTCTACGGCGACGAAGAGCACGCCGGCCCATGCCGCGTCCTGCTGGGACTGGATCCGGAAGGTCGCCTGGTCGCCGCCCTGCTGCAGACCGCTGCCGAGATCGAACACATCGGAGTCGTAGCCGAGGGTGTTGGCATGGGCGGGCACACGCGACGCGTCCGCCCCGGGCTCGCTGATGGTGGAGTTGAGGACGTCGTCGCGGGGGTTGGCGTTGTTGGTGAGAGCGGTCGCGGACTGGCCGGTCGCCACGGTGAACGAGTCGCCGCCGGTGCCGCGGTCGCCGTTGTACGTCACCAGTCCCGCACGGCCCCAGGTGCCCGCGGCGAAGCCCAGGCCGGTCACACGGACCTCCTGGGCACCGGACCTGAGCGGGGTGAAGCCGTCCCAGACCGCGAGGTGCCGCTGCGGCTCCGAGGGGTTCTCGTAGGCCACCACCAGCGTCCAGCCGCCCCAGGCACCGGCCGTCGACCTGCCCATGGCGATGTTGATCTGCGCCACGGTGTACAGGCCCGAACCGCCCTCCCGCACCAGCCGCGTCACATCGGCCGAGGCCTGGAAGGCGTCCATGCCGTCCAGCACGCGGTGGCCGACCAGCGTGTCGGCGAGCACCTGCTTGTACTCCCCGCCGGGTTCGGCGATCAGCACGCGCCCGTTGTCCTCCGGCGGCTTCTGCTCGCCCACCCGCAGATTGCCGCCCCAGTAGAGACGCGCGTACGTCACCCGGGAGCCGCTGGGCAGGCGGACCTCGGAGCGGGAGGAGTTGTAGGTGTTGGGGTCGCGGTCGACGTCGACGTAGAACATGTCGAAGTCCCCGTTGACCGCCATACCGCCCGCCTGCGCGTCCGGGCACGAGGGCCGTTGGGCGGCGCGGCAGGTGATCGAGGCGTTGGCAGCGCGTACGATGCCGCCGTGCTGGAGCGCGCGGTACCGCTCGGCGAAGGCGAGGCTCTCGGCCTCCGGCGAGGGCGCGGCGGCCGGCGCGGCGGCGGGGGAACTGCTGGCTGCCCACATGGCGGCAAGGGCGAGGACGCCCACGGTCGCGCGGCGAAACAGCGGGCCCAGGGAATGGCGCATGACCGGTCGTTGCCCTTTCGGAACAGGTGGCCGTGGCAGCAGCGCCACGAGTGCGATGTGTCCGCGCTGAGGAGTGCGTCGGGCGGTTCGCAACTCTAGTCATCAATCGGACATAGTCGATGAAATTCGGTGAAGTCTGACAAGTGTGTCGGAATCGTGAAATCGCAAGTGTTTGCTGGTTCCGACCGCCGTCCGGGTGCCGGGCGGCGCCTCCGCCCGGCGGGCGCCGGGCCTCTACTCCATCGGGGGGCGCGGGAGGGGTGACCTGACAAAGCGTCTGATCAGGCTGGACGCGGCGAAAGGGGGAATTATGTATTCCCGAAAAGCCTATGAATGCTTGCGGAAAGCCCTGGGTTCTTTCACGGTGGGCTCAAGATCCATCGCCGTCGAAAGGAATCCCCATGCGTGCTCTGCCCGCACGGCGCATCGCGTCCAGCGCACTGTGCGCCGCCCTTCTGGTCGGGATCACCGGCCCCGTCGCCATGGCGGCCGACTCGACCCGCGGGCATGGCCAGGTGGCCTCCGATGCCCGGCTTCCCGGCGCTGATGTGCGCCTCGTGCAGATCCAGAGAATCAACTGGGGCACGCTCACCCCCGTCGCCGACCTGCTGAACGCCGTACTCCGGGACAACAACGGCCGGATCACCGCGGCCGAGGCGATCAGGCTGGGAGACGCCGCGAAGGCCGCCCTGGCCGAGGCGGCCGTCGAGGACGACGCGCAGACCCCGTCCCCCGTGGCGCCCCTGACCCCCGCGCCGGTCATCCTGCCTGCTCCCGTCCTACCCGCCCTGCCCGCCATGGTGCCCGAGCGGCGCGCCGCCGACCCCGTGACCGACCTGCTGGACCTCGTGCTGGGCACGGTCGACGGCCTGCTGGAGGCGGTCACCGGCGGCGTCGGAGGCGTCCTCCCCCTGGTGGACGACCTGCTGGGCGGAGTGGACGAGCTCCTCGCCGAACTGACCTCGGCCGAACCGGCGCTCCAGGACGAGGACGCCGTTCCGTCGGTGACGTCCAGCACCTCGACGACCCCCGCGGCGGAGCCCGATGACTTCTTCGCGCCCCAGATCTCGGTGCTGACGCCGCTGCTGCCGCCGGCCCCGTGAGCCTGTCCAGTCGTGGTGCCGGCCTCGAGGAGCGGCGCCACGACTGCTGTTCTTTCACAGCGGGAAGTCCCGGTCTTTTAATAGATCTCGTATGAGGTATTGGCAATCTTCGGCAGTTCCGGTTTCCGCCCAGGCCAGGGCTCGTTAGGCACGGCGACAGAAACCACTCCGGCGACGTGCGTTGCCGAAGAAAGGAACACGATGAAGTCTCTGAAGGCTGCCGCAGTCTTTGCCGGGTCCCTGATCGCCGCCGGTTCCGCGACCCCGGCGTTCGCCCAGGACGCCATGGTCGCCCCGAGCGCCCCCGCCGCTCAGAGCGTCCCGGATGTGCAGAGCGCTCCGGTGGCCCAGAGTGCTCCGGCTGCCCCCGTCGCCCAGGCCGCCCCGGTCGCCCAGGCCGCTCCGGCGCAGAGCGCCCCCGTCGCGCAGAGCGCTCCGGCCCCGCAGGCCGCCCCGGTCGCCCAGGCCGCGCCGCAGCCCGCTCCGGTCGCTCAGCCCGCGCCCGCTCCCCAGCCGGCTCCGGCCGTTCAGAGCGCCCCGGTCGCCCCGCCCGCCCCGCAGCCGGCCCCGGTCGCCCAGCCCGCCCCGGCCCCGGCCCCCGAGCCCGCTCCGGCCGCCCAGAACTCGCGCGACCTGGCCTCCACCGACCTCACCGGCGGCGTGAGCACCAAGGTCCCCCTGGACGTGACCGCCGAGGGCAAGGAGTCCCTGGTCCACACCGCGAAGAACGCCGCCTCCACCGTCAACGACGCCAAGCCGGTGCACGGCAACCTGTGGTTCTAGGCCGCAACCACGCCCCGCGGAGGGCCGGTCCTCGGAAAGTCCGAGGACCGGCCCTCCGTCTTTGTCCCGGAAGGTGCCGCAGTGATCACTTGTCCGGCCGCGCGGCGGTGACCGCGCGGCACGTCCGGCGGTTACGGCTACGACACCGCAACCGGACGAGGAGTGGGCCATGGCCGTCAGCATCGGCGGAGGACCGGCGGGGAACGGGGCGCCGGCCCCGGCGGACCCCCTGCCGGCGGGCAGCACACGGCTGCCCACCGGCAGTACACGGCGGGAGGTGACACGCGGACTGCGCGTCTGGGCCCTGGCCGCGGCACTGGCGGCCCCCGTGGGCGCGGCGCTCTGGCCGAAGCGCCTCGGCCCCGGCGGCGTCCGGCACGACACCGCCTTCACCGAGACCTACCGCGGCCGCCGCATCAGCCTGGCATGGACCCCGGGGGAGGGCCGGTGCCATGTCACCGTGGACGGCCGCCCGCTGCATCTGATGCGCCGCGCCGACGGCACCTGGCTGAGCATGGTCGACCACTACTGCTCCCACCCGACCCCGCTCCAGGCCGCCCGCGCCGCCGTCGACGCGCTCGGCCCCGGCCGCCGGCTGCGCGCTCCCGGACCGGGAGACGCGGAGCACGGGCACCGGCACACGGAGGACCGGCGTGGCGTACGTACGTAGGGACGCCGCCACGCTCACCAGGGCCGAGCAGCGCCGGTTCGTCAAGGCGCTGCTGGAGGTCAAACGGCGGGGCGAGTACGACGAGTTCGTCCGGATGCACATCGAGTACTTCTCCGCGGACGGCGAGCAGGGGCTGCGCGCCGCGCACATGGGGCCGTCCTTCCTGCCCTGGCACCGCCGCTTCCTGCTCGACCTGGAGCGCGCGCTGCGCCGGGTGGACTCCTCGGTGACGGTGCCCTACTGGGACTGGACGCGCGACCGCACGACAACCTCCGCGCCCTGGACGGACCGTCTCCTCGGGGGCGACGGGCGCCGCTCCGACCACCAGGTCATGACCGGGCCGTTCGCCTACCGGCACGGCGAGTGGCCCATCAAGGTGAACGTGACCGACAGGGATTTCCTCACCCGGGAGCTCGGACGCCCCCGCAAGCCGGTCGCCCTGCCCACGAAGAGCGAGCTGGCCTCGGCGCTGAAGGACCCCGTCTACGACGTGGCGCCCTGGGACTCGACGGTCACCCGGGGCTTCCGCAACAAGCTGGAGGGCTGGGGCACCGGCCGGGGTGACACGGCCTGGCGCAACCACAACCGGGTGCACGGCTGGGTCGGCGGGGACATGCTCGGCGGCGCCTCCGTCAACGACCCCGTGTTCTGGCTGCACCACGCCTTCATCGACCTGCAGTGGTCTCGCTGGCAACGCCGCCACCGCGATGCCCGCTACCTCCCCGCGACGCCGCCGGGCAAGGGCGACCGGCAGCACGGCCGGATCGTGGCACGCCGCCAGCGGCTGCCGCCGTGGGACGTGACGCCGCAGGAGCTGGAGGACGTGGGGCGGATCTACCGCTACGCGTGAGACATGGGGAGAGCCCCGGCATTCGGGGGGCCGGGGCTCTCGGGTCAAGCGGAGGTCAGTGACGGTGACCGTGCTTCTTGCCGTGCTTCTTGCTGTCCTTCTTGTTGCTGTCGTTCTTGCACTCGTTGCCGACGGCCGGGTTGAGCAGGCCGACAATGTTCACGGTGTTGCCGCACACGTTGACCGGAACGTGGACCGGCACCTGAACCACGTTGCCGGACAGGACGCCGGGCGAGCCGATGGCCGCGCCCTTGGCCCCGGCGTCCGCCGCGGCGAGACCGGCCCCACTGAGCACCACGGCGCCCGTGCCGAGAGCAACAGCGCCAACCTTCGCGATGCGAGACATCACGTTCTCCCTTACTGACTAGGTAGGTGCGGCAGCAGTACGCGCTGCCGCACTGCCCGTTCAACGCGGCGACCCCCGACCGGTCACGAGAAATCTTCTGCGGATCACCCATCTTGAACAGGGGCTCCGCCAAATGGGTGCTGATGGGCGGCCGTCCGCGTATTTCCCGGCCCTCGACGTGTCTACTGGCCGGGACTGTCGTCTCCGCGCAGGTCGGGGCAGGCCTCGCTCCTCGTGAGCGGCGCTGCCCGACCGGGAGTTGGGCCGGCGTGGCTGCCCCGGTGTCGACCACCTGGCGGAACCCCTCCAGCGCCGCGACGTGCACTTTCACAAGAAACCCACGCTACGAGGCGTTTCGCGTGGCAAAAGTCGCAAACGCCGCTTATCTTAGCGACTGTCAGTGACCGGACCATCACGGTCTGTGTCGATTCGAGAAATCGGAGAAGTAATGCGCAAGTACCAGAAGGCCGCGGTCGTCGTGGCCATGCTCGGCAGCGTCAGCTTCCTCGGCGCCGGCGTGGGTCACGCTGCGGGCGGGGACGGGAAGTTCAAGCTCGAGAACGAGCAGGCCCAGTCCTGCGAGCAGAACGACAGCACCCAGGGTCTGGTCAACGTCGACGACGTCAACGTCAACGTCGGCGCCCTGCTCGGCCTGGCCAACCAGGACAACAGCGAGCGCGAGTCGCTGAACTGCTCGCAGTCCTTCTCGCTGCGCGGCGGCCACTGATCAGGTTGATCTAGGCAGGCCCCGGGGCTCGGACCTTGTGTCGAGCCCCGGGGCCTGCCGCCTGACCAAAGGAAAAAGGTAGATGTTCAGCTCGAAGAAGATCGCGGCGGCGGCGGGAATCCTGGGGGGCTTCGCCCTGATCGGCGTCGGTGCCGTCCAGGCCTCGGCGCAGGGTCCCGGCACCTGTGTCCAGGACAGCAAGGGCCACGTCCGCTGTGTGCAGATGAGTGAGTACCAGGTCATCAAGGACAAGGGCGGCGACGTCACCGTCGTCAACGAGTCGACCCAGACCTGCCCGAGCGCGCACAGCCAGGTCAGCTGCGTCGACGTCGTCACGGCCCCCGCCCCGAGGGGCTGACAGGGGTCTGACGGCTCCGTCGGTCGGTGCGGTCGTACAACAGGTTTTATCCAGAAATTTACGTGACTGGGCGTTTCGCCCGGCAAGAGGCGCGAACGCCGCCTAAGGTTGGCGACTGTCGGTGACCAGCCCATTACGGTCTGTGTCAATTCGAGAAATCGGAGAAGTAATGCGCAAGTACCAGAAGGCCGCGGTCGTCGTGGCCATGCTCGGCAGCGTCAGCTTCCTCGGCGCTGGCGTTGGTCACGCTGCGGACGGCGACGAGCAGTTCAAGCTCGAGAACAAGCAGGCCCAGTCGTGCGAGCAGAACGACTCGCGTGAGGGGCTCATCAACATCGACGACGTCAACATCAACCTCGCGATCCTGGGCCTCGCCAACCAGGACAACAGCGAGCGCGAGTCTGTGACCTGCTCGCAGGCCTTCTCCCTGGGCAAGTAATCACCCCACAGGTGATGCGGGCAGGCCCCGGGGCTCGAACCAGGTGTCCGAGCCCCGGGGCCTGCCCCTTGGCTTCTCAGCCGGTATATGCGTCCGGAACGACTCCTCGCCCAGCGGCGGCGGGTCGACCGTAAAGGAAAAGGTAGATGTTCAACTCGAAGAAGATCGCGGCGGCGGCGGGAATCCTGGGGAGCTTCGCCCTGATCGGCGTCGGTGCCGCCCAGGCCTCCGCCCTCGGTGACCCCGGCAAGTGCGTCGACGACGGCAACGGTCACGTTCGCTGCGTGGAGACGACCCAGTACACGTACACGACCGACAAGGGCGGCAAGGTCACCGTCGTCAACAACTCGACGCAGGAATGCCCGACGGCCCACAGCCAGGTCACCTGCGTCAGCAGCGCCGTCGTCCCCGGCAAGAGGGCCTGACTCCCGCCGAGCCCGAGGCGCCGCCCTGTCCACGTCGGCGCCCCTCGCGGAGGTCCACCCGCCCAGCGGAGGATGGCCGGGACCCGAGATTCGGGTCCCGGCCATTGTTGTGTCCGTGTCCGTGTCCGCGGTCGGTGCGGGCGTCAGGGCAGCCGTCGTACGGGCGCGCCCGCGAGGAACGCGCGGATGTCCTCCACGGCCTGGCCGTAGTACGTCGTGTAGTTGGCGCGGGAGACGTAGCCGAGGTGCGGGGTGGCGAGCAGGCGCGGGGCGGTGCGCATCGGATGGCCGGCGGGCAGGGGCTCGATGTCGAAGACGTCGATGCCGGCACCGGCGATCCGGCCCTCGTGCAGGGCGGCGAGCAGGGCGTCCTGGTCGACGATGGCCGCGCGCGAGGTGTTGATCAGATACGCCGTCGGCTTGAGGAGCGCGAGTTCGGCGGGCCCGAGCAGTGCGCGGGTGCGGTCGCTCAGCGCGAGGTGGACCGAGACGAAGTCGCTGCTCGCGAGGAGGTCCTCCCGGGAGGGGGCGAGTTCGACGCCGATCTCGTCGGCGCGCTCCTTGGTGAGGTTCTGACTCCACGCGCTGACCTGCATGCCGAAGGCGAGCCCGACCCGGGCCACACGGCTGCCGATCTTCCCGAGACCGAGCAGCCCGAGGCGGCGCCCGTGCAGATCGGCGCCGACGGTGGACTGCCAGGGGCCGCCGGAGCGCAGGGCGTTGCTCTCCTCGACGACACCGCGGGCGAGCCCGAGCAGCAGCGCCCAGGTCAGCTCCACGGGCGGGGTGGAGGAACTGGCCGTACCGCACACGGTGACGCCGTGCTCCTCGGCGGCCGCGTAGTCGATGACCGAGTTGCGCATCCCGGAGGCGACGATCAGCTTCAGCCGGGGCAGCCGGGCGATCAGCGACCCGGGGAACGACACGCGCTCCCGCAGGGTCACCACGATGTCGAACTCGGCCAGCGCGGCGGCCAGGGCGTCCTCGCCGTCCAGATGGCCGTCGAAGGACACGACCTCCACCTCGTCCGCGACCGCCGACCAGTCGACGACCTCGGTCGCCACCCTCTGAAAGTCGTCCAGCACAGCACAGCGCAGCCGCACGTCGCACTCCTTCCTCGGCCCACGGGCCTACGACCCACGGCCCACGGCCTTCCGGTCCCGTTCCAGGACCATGATCGGGCCTGAGACGGGCAGCGGGAAGTCCCCTCCCTCGGGGCGGTCAGGAGACGGCCCTGGCCAGACCCCCCGGCGTGGCCGCCGCGCTCCGCATGGCCAGCCGCCCGGCGACCGTGACCGTGGCGACGGCGACCACGACCGCGCCGAGGGCCAGCGCGGCCAACGGCCCGCCGGCCAGGGCCGGGACCGCGGAGCCGGTCACCGCGATGCTGAGCGGCACCAGCACCGACGCGCAGACTCCGGTGGCCAGCAGCAGCGCGACCACACAGGTGAGCGCGGCCTCCCACGCCAGCATGCGCAGGACCTGCGCGGACTGGGCACCGGCCAGGCGCAGCAGGGCGAACTCCCGTCGGCGGCCCGCCGTAGCCATGCTCAGGGTGTTGACGACGGCGATGGCCGTGAACACGTTGATCATGGCGAGCAGCAGCAGAACGAACAGGTCGGCCGCCGCGCCGGACTTCGCCTGGCCCGCCGTCTGGCTCTCCGCCGCTCCGTCACCGGTCCGCGCGCCCGGGAATTCCGCGGCCAGGGCCTTCAGCTCCCGCTCGACAGCGCTCCGATCGGCTCCGGGGGCCGTCCGTACGAGAACGGTGTCGTCCAGCGGGGTGGCGGCATGCCGGGCCGCCGAGGCACGGGGCAGCAGCGCGTCGGCGAAGTCCCGGTCGCGGGAGTAGACGGCCGCGACGCGGTACGTGTCCCGCCCACCGTCGTCCCAGTTCACCCGGACGCGATCGCCCACCGTGACACCCAGGCTGTGGGCCGCGCCGTCGCCGAGCGCCATGGACGAGTCACCGAGGCGGGCGAGCGAACCGGCGCGGACACCGAGGTCCAGAAGGCCGGGCACCGCTTCGGCCTGCATGGTGACGAGGCTTCCGCCGATGACGGCGGCGTCGTCCTCGCCCGGGTCCGCGTCGTTCCGGACGGCGTCCGCGCGGCTCAGCTCACCGTCCACGGACAACTGTCCGGAGGCCGCCGCCACACCGGGAAGCCGGGCGGCCCGCTCCGCGTAGCCCGGCGCGATGCCCGGCCCGGCCGAGGACACGACATGATCGGCGAGCAGCCGTTCCCGCTCCGCCTGCCGCGCGCCCTGCGACGCGATCAACGGCACGCAGAGCAGGGTGCCCGTGAGGGAGAGAGCGAGCACGAGCGGTGTCACGCCGGCGGCCAGCCGGGCGTTCTGCCTGAGGAGATTGCGGACCGCCAGCGCGCCGTCCCTGGGCAGCAACCACGTCACCGGAGCCAGGAACAGGGCACCCGCGACCCGGCAGATCACCGGCGCCAGCAGCGCCACCCCGATCATCAGGACGAGCACCATGCTCTCGGCCGTCCCACCGCCCCCGTCCAGCCGGCCGGTCGCCACCGCTCCCAGACAGCCGCCCGCCCCGGCGAACACACCCACCCCGAGCAGCACACGCCGCCGGCCGAGCCTCGGCGCCGGAGCGGCCGACTCGCGGAGCACCTCCACCGGCCGCACCCGCGACGCACGCCGCGCGGCGGCGAACGCCGCGAGCTGCGCCACCACGGCGGCCAACCCGACCGTCGCCCAGGGCGCGACCGGCCCCACGGACAGGGCGAACGACCCAGGCAGCACCTCCCCGTCCACCAGCACCCGATGCAGGAGCACGGCCACGCCGACCCCGCCCGGAACACCGAGGAGCGCGGCCGCCACCGTCACCAGCAGGACCTCCACCGCGATCATCCGGCGGATCTGCCCCTTGGTGGCCGCGACGGCCCGCAGCAGGCCGATCTCGGTCAGCCGTCCGGCGACCGCGAGCGTCAGCGTGCCGGAGACGACGAACCCCGCGACGAACAGCGACAGCACACCGAACGTCCCGACCAGCGAGGAGAGCACGGTCGCCGGCGACGGCACGTCCCAGAACTCCGCCTCGGCCCGCCCGCCACCGGAAGCGACCACGAGCCCTCCGGCGCTGTCCCCGTACAACGCCGCGACGGCCTTCTCCACCTCCCGCCGAAGCGCCTCCGTGTCTGCGGCCTTCCTCCCCAGGACACCCACGGCCCGCACCGGCTGGTCCGAGTCCGCGAGCCGCTCCGCCTCGCGGGAGGTATGGAACACGGCGTACTGGCGTTCCAGTTGCCGGCGCGTATCGGCCACACCCGAAACCCGATACGGGCGCAGCCCGTCAAGGCCCGCTATCCGTACGGTGTCGCCCACCCCGGCGCCGAGGCGCCCGGCCAGACTGCCGTCCAGCACGACCTCGGAGTCACCGTCAGGGGCGCGGCCCTGCCGCAGGGTGAAGGGACCGAGAACCGCGCTCTCCCACGAATGCCCCAGGGACGGCCCGTCCCAGGGCGCCTCGACCAGCCTGCCCGAGCCGTCCACCGCAGTGCTGGGGAAGGACAGTTCGGACACGGCCCGCTCGACGGACGGCAACCTCTCCAGCGCCGCCCGCAGCTCCCCGGCCCGCGGCACGAACGGCTGCCCGGCGACGACCACGTCCGTCCCCGCATAACGCTCGGCGGGCGCCCCGGCCCGGGCCCCCGACTCCAGCAGCACGGCACACGCCGTCGTCATGACCAGCGCCAGCACGAGAGCGACGAAACCGCCCGCCCAGCCGGCCCCGCGTCCCGAGAGAGTCCGCCACGCGATACGTAACAAGGGTGCCTTTCGCAGGGGGCGAGGCCTTCGCCCGAACCCGACCACCCACAAAAAACGCCCTCCCGAAGGAGGGCGGAGACTTGCGCCCCCGGCAGGACTCGAACCTGCGGCCAAGCGCTTAGAAGGCGCCTTGTGCGTCTCGTCTAACACCGCTGCTGACCTGCTTCTCTTCGGGCGTCGGGCGTCTCATCGATCGGCCTTCGACACGCATTCGACTTCGACAGGGGGCTGGGACAGGGTTAGTGACGGTTGATCGGGATCTCGTAGACGATCTCGCAATGAGCGGCGGGCACCACGATGTCCGCCGTCTCCACGGGCCGTCCGTCGTCGCTGTAGTACGTCCGCCGGATGTGCGTCACGAGCGCGGCCTTCTGGATACCGAGAAGTGACGCCTCCTCGGCGGTCGCCTGCCTCGGCTCCGGCTGCTCCACGGCGTGGCTGACGGTGACACCGATCGCGGCCATGCGGTTCACGACTCCCGCACCGGCGTGCGGTCCTCCCTCGGGGAGAAGGACGAGTGTGCCGGCGGTGAGGTCGTACGGCTCCCAACTCGTGGAGAGCTGCACCGGCTTGCCGTCTGCCAAGAACTCGTACGTCGTCCGGACGCACAGGTCGCCCTCGGCGATGCCGAGCCGCACCGCGATGTCCGCCGGAGCCGACACCTTGGCCTCGGTCCGACTTTCCCAGTCCCCTTGCCTGCCCACGGCCTTCATATCCGCGCGGAAGGGCGATCCGCTGGGCTGCTCCCGGGCTGACGACCGGACGACCCGCACCCGCTGCCGGGGCTCGGCGACGTACGTGCCCGAACCGGCGCGTCCCTCAAGCACACCCTGGGAAATCAGCAGCTCCTGAGCCTGGCGGACCACGTTCTCGCCCACCCCGCACTCCTGGCCGATCTGAGCACGGGACGGCAGGCGGTCACCGGGCTCCCACACGTGCTCCGAGATCCGCCGCCGGAGTTCGTCGGCGATGCGGAGATAGGGCGGCTGCTCAGGCATATGGAAAATCTAGTCCACTAGCTCTAATCTAGTTAACTAGCTTCACTGAAAGTGATCGCCGGTGACGGAGGCTGCCCTGTGCCCGCTTCGGGAGTTAGCGCGGCGGCCCTCGCTGCCCGGCTGTCCGACCTCGGACTTCCCGCGCGCATGGAGGAGCACGACCGGTACGCGTCGGTCCAAGCGGAGGTGCCGGAATCGCTCTCCGCCGACTTATGGCGGGAGGTCCTGGAAGTGGTGGCGGAGGCCGATCGGTTCGGGCTCCTCGCCACGAGCCTGAACGACCGCACCCTCTGGGCGGTCGTAAACAAGGCGGTCCCCACGACGGGCGATGTCGGGGGACCGAGCTATCAGCGATAGGAGCTGACCAGCGTGCTCAACCGTATCCGCCGTGCCGCCTCGCTCACCAGAGCGCGGTACTTCCCCAAGGGCAGGCACCGCCGCCCCTTACGGTCGTCCAGGCCGCTGGCGGCCCCCGTTCTCCCTGCGTCCGCCGACGCGTCGACGGTCCTCCTGGGCTGCTCTCCCGACACCGCGCGCCACCGTCACCCGCTCACGGGGGAGGACAACGCGCTTGTCCGCCCGTACGTGCTGGCTTGGGAGGGGCGAGTAGGGCCGCGCGAGGTGGTAGTCGCTTCACACTTGCCCGCTGAAGCCTGGTCGTCCCTCGCGGGAGTCAACTGATGACTCCTCGCCGACAGCCCCGCATCACAACGACTCAGCCCGTTCCCTACCGGTCGACCGAGTGCCGTATCGGCACGCACCGTGCTTGCGCGGAATCCTCCCCGGTCGCTGCACCAAGCGACCTGCCGGTTGTCGTCGAGACATGCGCCTGCCCGTGTCACTCGGCGTCCCACCACGCCACACCCGCGGAGGTGGAGCGGTGAGCGGCTGGGCACCCGGGGGCGCGCTGGCATCCAACGTCGAGGTCACCGCGGCCACCGTGCAGCGCGGTGACATCATCCAACTCGGCGGCACAGAATGCCGGGTGAGCGACCTCATCCAGCTACCCCAAGGCGGCAAGAAGCTCCTCTTCGAGTCCGGCGAGCTGCTGACCATACACGCGCGAACCCGCCTCGCAGCCGTTCGTATGCAGAGAAGGCGGTGATCGGGTCCGTGCCTTCACGCCATCAAGAAATCGCCGAAAATCTCCGGCACCAAATCACGACCGGGCACATCAAGCCGGGCGAACGTCTTCCGTCAGAAGCCGGCCTGGCCGACCGGTACAAGGTCAGCACGGTGACACTGCGGAGAGCCCTCGCCGTGCTTCAGGGAGAAGGCCTCGTTGAGAAGATCCACGGCAGGGGGAACTTCGCTCGTCGTCCGCCCCGCAAGATCCTCTACGTCGGGGGATGGGGAACGCTGGACCCGTGGACCGCCGCTGAAACGGCCCTGCGCGTCAGCGTTCGCACCAACACGGTTCCAGCACAGGGGCACCTGACGACCTTGCTGTCAGTGCCGACGGGTAGCCCTCTCGCTGAGTTCCTTTGCACCAGTCACGAGGGAGAGTCACCGCACGGACTGGCCCGCATCTACATCCCGCGCGACCTGGCACCCGCCGGAGTGCTGGACGACGAATTCCCGTGGCGGGAGACGGCTACGCGCTTTGCCGTTCTGAGCTCGCCGCCGGCGCTTGTCCGCGAAAGGGTATCTGCCCGCCCACCGTCACCGGACGAAGCATCGGCCCTGCGGATCGGCTCCGCCGCGCCAGTCGTCGCCATCACACGCATCGCGACCGACACGACCGGGCGAGTCGTCGAGGCCGCGCTTCTGGTGTTCCCGGGGGACCGCGTCGACGCCGTCTTCACCACCCACTCCGTGACCGACGAGAGGCAGAAGCAAGGATGACGGCACCGAACGAATTGCGACTCCTCCCGTGGTCGGGACCGGAGGGCAAGCCCTGCTACCTGAGCACCGACGGCAACGGCGGCTACATGTCCCGCCTGGCGGACAACATCGAAGCGGTGCAACTGGGAACGGCAGCCGAGCTGCTGGAAGAGGCCTCAGACACCCTCGTCGACCAGGAGGCGGGCCCGGAAGACCTGCGATGGTTGGCGAAGGAATTGACGGGGGCCTTGCGAGACGTGCTCCGCGTCGCGACCAGCCGCGGTCAACTCCTGGAGGTGAGCGAACCCCACCGCTCCTAGGCACCAGCCGCAAACCGCACCTGCCGAGAACATCCTTCCGTACGCGTCAATGGCGGAGAGAAGTCCGGTCATCTATCCGGGCTTCTCTCACCATTGCGTCGTCCGGGCCAGAATCGGCGACACACGGCTCCGGAGGCCGCTTGGGTCTCAGACAACGCAGCAGGTCACAGCCCTGCACGCGGCAGATCAGCCGAGGAGAGTCCGCAGATAGGCCACGGCTGGCTGAGCACCGCTTCATGAATGCGCGAGGCTAGAGAAGGCTCAAGAGCGTCGCTTGGCCGGCATTGAAGCCTTCATGCTGGCGACGAGTGCGTGGATGGACTGACTCACCTACATCCAGCAGAGGATGGTCATGCCCCTCTCCCAGCCGATCCGCTCGGCGATCACCGCAGCGGGCATGGTCGGAGTCTCCCGCAGCAGTTCCCGGATCTGCGTCTCGACCGCGTCGACGGCCGAACCCTTGGCCGGCCGCTGGTACTTGGGCGGCCGGTCGCTGGCCAGGGCACGCTTGAGGGCGTTCTTCGAGATGCCGAGATGCCGTGCGATCGACCTGATCGGCATCTGCTCGGTCCGGTGCAGCCGACGGATCTCTGCCCAGTCCTCCACGAGGGTCACCTTCCCTCCTGACCTTGATCACCAAGGCCTGAGTCAGACGAAGATCACCAAGTAGGTCACTTTTGATCCGCCGTCAGATGGTCAGCGTTCGGCCGTCGTTGAGACCTTCGCGGAAGTCTGAGATTCACAGCCTTTGAACTACGGTGAAGCGCCTTCGCCGGGGTGAGCCCAAGCCACCGTCCACACCTCGTCCCGATCGCGTCAACAGCGGACCGGGCGTCAGGCCGCTAGATCACCACCCAGCCCATCCTTCGATGCAGTGCTGGAGGCGACGAGAGCCGCTCCGCCCTGGGGAGCACGCGTGACAGACGATCAGTCCCATCAAACGGGGCGCGCCCCCGGTTCTTAACCCGGTTGAACGGGACGTAGGTTCGCCATGCAGCAATCACGACTCTCCCCCTCTAGCTTCGCTGAACGTGATCGCGTAACTTCTGAAGGTCACGAGAGGTTTGGGGGAACAGGCTTGGACGTGCCATGGGAGCTCATGCATGAGCCCATCGAGGACAGCGGCAGTGATACCGCAGATCGGTATCGATACCAATACCAAGTCATCGCGCGACACTGCTGCGAGTTTGACAATAGCGAGCTTCTTTGGGCTCTTTGCGAGTGGCACACCGACTACATACTCGCACTGTCGGGACACCGCTTCATCCTAGTGAGCGTCAAACATCGCGAAAGAAGTAAAGGGAACTGGACTCTCACGAGTCTCTGCGACGACGGAGGGCTTAACACTCTCCGCGCCAGGTGGGAAGAGTGCAGAAAGCCAGATCAAGTTCGGCTGGCGACTAACGGTGCCCTGGACCGTAGAGCGAAGCAACTAGCCAAAGCTTGCGCTACGGGCGATGCTAAACTCCTCAAAGATTTTTCCGAGGAACTTCAGGTGAAGCTCGGATGCGCGACTCCGCACGACGCATTTGAATTCTTGATGCGTTTGAGGGTGGAAGCTGAACTCGCCCCACGGAAGCACATCAGGGCAATTAATATCGAGTCCCATGTTCGGCCCATGTTGAGGCGTCAAGGGAAACGAAACCTTGAGGCAGGGCGGGTTTACGACTCCATCGTACAAGTCGTTGAGGAAGCTTCTCGCTCTGTAGCAGATAACCGAGAAGATGTTACGTGGACTCTTTCGCGTTTCAACTCCCTGGACCACGACACTCTCAGAGAGGAAGACATCGCGCGGCGCCTCATCACTGCCGAACACGTAGCAAAGGCCGTCGATCGTGTGCCCAAGTTTGACAACCCTCTGCTACAGACTCACCTCACTCCTAACGGTCAAACAGAGACCCGACTAGCAAAGAAGCTGCGGCAAGGCGGAATCGGTGAGACGGGGATTCAATCGGCTCGCAGAACGAGACGCTCTTGGACGACTTTTGCCGCCCAGTACAGGTCCCCTTTGCCTCTTGAAGGCGACCTGGTAGACGATCTCACCACTCGCGTTCTTCACGAAGCCGCGATGGCTGAGGCGGAGAGTTTTAGCCCTAACGCGACATATGGTCGGGAGATGCTCAGGATACTGCACGACAGGCTCACTCCTAACAGCATCGGAGCGCCTTCCGAAATAGATCTGGATCGTCTTCACCTTCTCGGCCTTGCCTACCAACTCACCGATGAGTGCAAGATCTGGTGGTCACCAGAGTTCGATCTCTCTGATGACGAAGAGGAGGTTGCCTGATGCGTGCCGATGAGAATCTCGAATATCACTTGGCGCGTCTCCTCATCCTTCTTCATCATTTTGGAAAACCGAAATCTAAAGGGCTCGATGGACTAACCAAGCTTGCAAAGCTGGATTTCCTACTCAGGTATCCATCGTTCACGGATCACCTGCTTTCCTCCCGAGGAGCCAGTTGGCCGCTTGGCTGCGAACCGAACGCCGACGAACTCAATGCAGTGGAAAGTAGAATGATCCGCTACAAGTACGGACCATGGGACCATCGCTATTTTTCATTGCTAGGCAGACTTGTCGGATACGAGCTAGCCGAAACCGTAAACGGGAAGGGGCGCATTTCCATTCGCCTTACCGAAAAGGGTGACGCCCTGGCCACTCAGTTAGCTGCGACTTCAGATTGGCGTATCACATACGAGAGATCAGAAATGTTGCGACGCAATTTCAACCTGTCGGGAAACAAGCTGAAGCAGATGATCTATGAATCACTTCCCGACGCAGTAGACCGCCCACATTGGGAGGCGATCTAATTGGGTGCCACAATTCGAATCCATCAACTAGCCATCAAGACTCGCACCGACCAAGCCGTATTCCCATTTAGCGACCAGGTCACAGTGGTAACTGGGAGCATCGGCGTCGGGAAAAGCAGCCTCCTTGAGCTACTAAAATTTGGGCTCGGCGCCACGTCCGCTAAACTCATGCCGGCAGTGGAGCAAAATGTTACCGCGGTTGAGGTGCAGGTAACCCTCGGGAGTCGTCGTTACAGGCTGATCAGAGAAGTAGGTCAAAACACTGTTGACGTGGTCGACCATGCAACAGGTGAATTGATCGGACCTTGGTCCACGACCAACCGAAAATACATGCCAAAGGCCAGCCAGGAACTGCTAGCCGCCCTCGGTCTACCTGCTGACCTAAGAATCCCGAGGAAGCGAACCAAGCCTACAAGCGAAACGGTGGGAGTAAGTTTCTTTGATCTATATAAATACATTTACCTAGGTCAAAATGACATTGACACACAGGTTGTAGGGCATGCCAACTCTCACCTCGACCTCAAGCGTCGGGCAGTCTTTGAGCTGGTCTACGGATTGAATTCTCCGGAGCTAATCGATCTGGCGATCCTGAAAGGGAAATGGGCTGATAGGGCTGCTCAGCTCAAGTCAAGGGCGGAGGCTATCAAGGACTTCTTGGCCCAGGCCGACGAACCTGAACTAGAGCAACTCGAGCAACTAGAGCAGGACACTAGGCGGGCACTGGAAGAAGCAACTTCCCTGCTCGATAACGTGCGTAACGAGAGCGGCGCGGTCCTGGAAGCCCAGCGAAGCACACGACAGCGCGTAAGCCAGCTCAGAGGCCAGTTGGGCGAGCTAATCGCGGTACGCGATGCCACTGCCGCTGATGTTCGCAAGAGCGGATCATTGATGGCACAACTACGTCTCGATCAGCAGGCATTGCAACGGGCTGATGTCGCACATCGGGCGCTGAGTGGACTCGAATTCGCGTCATGTCCCCGATGCCTGCAAGATGTTAGGGATCGCGAGGTTGCGAGCGGGCACTGTCTGCTGTGCACGCAGCCTGAGGAAGCTTCAAGTGAATTCGACAGCGGAGAGCTAAAACGGCTTGCAGCGCAGATCAGTGAGACCCAGTCGCTACTGAAGGAGGATGAGGAATCTCTAGAACTCCAGCAGGCCAAAGTACGGCAGGTCGAGGAAGATCTGGCTGAATTGACGATGGAGCTGGAGCGCACTGCCTCAGTATTAATTAGCCCGCAACTTGAAGAGGTTCAAGGGCTGGCCATGGAAATTGCACGCTATGAAGCCCAACTTGAAAAGATTGAATCTTCTGCGGCACGCTGGAGTAACTATCAGAGTTCGGTTGATGCGGCGAGCGATGCCGAGGAGGAGGCAACCCGGGTAGCTCGGCAAGAAGCGGCACTTCAAGAAGACCTGTCTAGCAATCAGTCACGGATCAATGATCTTTCGCTCGTATTCAATGAAATCGTTGGCGCACTACAGCTTCCTTGGTATATGAGCGCCAAGATTGACGAGGCCACATACCTACCCATTGTTAACGGTGCGAAGTTCGACGACCTGTCAGTGGGTGGCGCCCGAAAGACGATCGTCAACCTTGCCTATCACCTAGCAAACCTGAAATATGGGCTCTCTCACGCAGATACCCTCTATCCAACCCTATTGATCATCGATAGCCCTCGGAAAAATATTGGGCAGACTACAGATGATTCAATTGTTGGTGAGAAGGTGTACGAGTACATCATGCATCTCCGGGCGGAGTTTGAGGGATCATTCCAAATGATCATCGCTGACAATGATGTCCCTACGGGAACCCCAGAGGGATACGCCGAATTGCACTTCACCTACGACGCACCGTTGGTTCCGGGTGTCAGTCATCCAGGTGAAGGAGTGGAAACAGTCTGATCAGGAGTTCTCCTGTTCGCGAGGCCCGAGCGGTGCGGCCGGCCCGCAGACGCGAGCGCGGCAGGAGAGCTGGCTTGGTCACCACTGGCAGAAGGCGACAGATGCGTCGTCTCCTGCCTTGTAGCGTGGCCACCGGCGCCCAGTGGGATCCGTTTGCTTCAACCTTGCGGACATGAGCCCGGTGATGACGCAATCCAGGAAAGAGCGCCATCAGCTTGGGAAGCTGCGGGCACTTGAGGCGACTTGGGACGCTGACCTGTGCGAACGGCCATGGCACGGCCCCGTTGAGCTTGACTGCGTTCACCGTGATTCCCCGCTGTTCCCCGCCCGATCTGGTGCGCTTGTGGTGCGGGCTTGAGAGGCTGAGCGGTCGCGCTCAGCCCACACGCGACTCTGGGGAGGCCTCCGAGGTGCCACAACCTGTCCGCGAACCTTCATCCAAAACCGGAGCTGCGCCTGAGAACTCGCGAGTCCTAGTTCAAGCTCGACGTAGGCGTTCCTTGCTCTGCTGAGGGCTGTGATCGCCTCACCGATGAGATCGGGTTGCCAGGCATCACGTAGAGCCTTCTGACTCTCAGGAGGCGCCATCAGGCGTTCTAGCGCTTCGATGGCCTCATTCACCGACGCCTCACGTGCGAAGGGCGGAAGCGCCGCTACCTCAACACGCGCCCGCCCGATTGGATCAAGAATGGGAAGAATGAATGTCTCTCTCGCGTCGTAGTCGGTGACATCGAAGTCCGCTGAACGAACCACGTACCGATTCGCAGCGTCGGCGGCTTGGATCAATTGATCAAGAGCAGTTGCGAACCGTGCTTCGTTGAGCTTGGCGATCTCTAGTCGGGCCTCCCATCTGATGCGATCACGCGCAACGCCGCGTTGTGTCCAGCGCGTCACGCCACCAACGATCAGTGCAGCCCCACTAGTGAACAAGGGGCCGGCAACAGAGATGGAAGAGAGGTCCATCGAAGCATCATGACGGAGCATCCCGTCGTGCGGGATCGTTACCGTGCACCACAAGACGGCACATCGAGGGCCCGCAAGTGCGCTCGCGGGCCCTCTGCTCTGGTTGAGTGGTGAAGGTCTTGGAAGACGGACCTCTTCGTCCCGGAGCAACTTGGGTGGGGCTTCTACCTTGGGCGGTCGTGCCCCCGACCTGCTCTGACGGTCTGCAGACGTCCGTGTTCGTCCGCCGCTGTTCGTCGGCGTTGTCACGCAGTTAGACACTCACCCTGGCGACTTGGGCTGCGGCATGGCTGCACTCGTCAGCTCTGCAAGTGGCTGGCCCATGCGACCTTGATCTGCTCGCCCTGCTCGGCAGTGATGATGCCAGCTTCCATCGCCACGGCCACGAGATCGGTGCCGGCCGCGAGCTTGAGGGCGCTGAAGGCATCGTTCATGCGATCGGCGTTTCTGGGTGTTCCAACGTGCCCAGGTTCCAAGTCACCTGGGAGGAAGTTCGCGACCTCTCCGTCGTGGCTCTCAAAGGCAGCTTCGTCCATCCTCACATGGACCCGTTTGGTACCGATGGTGACGACGGTTCCGTGTGACCCATGGTGGTACAGGGGCCTGTCGCTTGGCGCTTTGACCGTGACCTTGTCTCCGACCTTGAAGCTACTCAGGGTCCTTCCGCTGCCGAGCATGCGCGTCCCCCCTCTAGGACATGTGGATCAAGAAGCACTTCATACCGTCCCTCTGCCCTACTTGTACACCTCGCTCTGCCGCCGCGTGGACGAGGGACCAGTCCGCCAACTTCCGCCCGCCATGGAGGAGGTACAGAAGCACCGCTTTAGGAGTTCGATCTTCCCTCGGCGTAAACAGGGCTCGTCTCGTAAACCGGCGTCGTCCAGGGCCGCCGTGCGCTGCTGTCGTTCAGGGTTGTTGATGTCAGCGTTGGATGTCACCGAAGCACCTCGAGCACCGGACAAGCACAGACGTACGGTTCGGTGCCCTCGACGAACGGCATCTAAGCCCAGGCACCTGACGTGCCCACCGCACGCCTTACAGGACGCCCTTTAGGCCTGGGCAGGTCATGGCATGCGCGTACCTCTTGTGGGTGACCGACGGGAACTGACGCAAAGTCACGGACGTCTCCCGAGCAGCCGGATGAGGCGCTACCGTGCTTCTGAGCCCTGCCGACGGGGAGGGCTGGCGTCTCGCTGCAAGCAGCTGGGCGAGGCAACTTATGGAGGCGTGTGGTTACGCCTCGTGGAGTTATTGGCTTGCAGGCGGGGGGAGGTAAACGCCATGCGGGACCCTCCGTGACCTGGTCAGAGTAGCCAGATCCGCGCTCTCCGTGAAAAGGCCGAAGTGCTTATATTAACCCTAGGGGCTTTCACCTTATTCCAGGGACCTACAGGCGCCAGTTAGGTCCCGTTCTTTGGTATTGGTGGAGTCGTGGTTGAAGCCCGGCTGGATGATTCCCTTCCCTGAATACATTGTTGTTAGGTGTCGGCAACTTCCCTGCGGACAGAATGCGTCAGCTCGGATCTTCTATTTTTAGTTCGCACTGTCGCGGTGCCGTGTGCATGCAAATCGGAGGCTTCTTCATGCATTCGAAAATTTACATTGCCTCCCGAAAAGGGTGATAACCGTGAACTTTCTAAGGAGCAATCGCTATGAACCCCACATCCCTCTACGAACGTAGCAAGACCGCGTTTCTGGCCGTTATGAACCTGCTCTGGGTCACTATCTCAGTCGGCTTGGCGTCAGGCTGGGGCGCAAGTATGGCAGGCAAGGAATGGACTGACGCCGTCGGCGTGGCATTTACGGCGTCTACAGCAGTAGGCATGCTGCTGACTGGCGTTGCCAGCCTGATCTACGTCATCAGGCAGCATCGCCCGTAATCCTCCCTGTTAGGTGCGCACCTACATACTCATAACGCCAGTGAGGATGGGCCCCGAGGCGGACGCGCCTCGGGGCTTCTTCATGCGCACGAAGACACGGAGAGAAACCAGTCCGGCCGGCCCCACGCCTGCGGTCATGTAGCGATGCGCTCGACCTCGCTGAGGTTTCGCATGATCTCAAGCAGGGCAACGACGACCTCATGGGTTGCGTCTGCGTCCCTCCGCAGTGTCGCGATTGACTTCTCAAACTGCGAAGTCGGCGGGCCGGGGATGTCTGGCTCCAGTGGGTCGAACACCTGACGCGTACGACGGAGCTTGCGCATTGGCACAGCACTCAAGTTAGCGAGTTGCTTGCCGGACTTTCGTAGATCCGTGTACGCGTCCGGCCTCATCCACTGCCCTCCCACCTCTTCCAGGCGAGGTCGCACGTCGCGATCGAGTCGTTCCCAGTCCTGAGCTACTTGATCAAGCCAAGCTTGTTGCGCCTCGCCACTTAGCGAGAATGCCTGCTGGATTGCGGTCTCTCTGGCATCGAAGAACCGAGCGATCGCGCTGACATACGCCCGCCGCTGCGGATCCGTCGAGGGTAGGCCCGTGTTGAGCCGCTGGCGAAGCTTGGCGTTCTCAGTGCGCAGCCGGATGAGATCAGTCATGGCTTGCTGCGGATTCGAGTGGGCGAATCCTTTGAGGCTGGTCGCTCGAAAAAGTCGCGCGGCCTCCAGGCCGCGACGAATGGCTGCCCTTCGGTTCGCGGCATCGGCCTGCATCGATCCCAGGTGTGAGAGAACGACCAAGGCGAAAGGAACACCAAGAAGTAGCCCAGTGAAACTCGACAGGAGGTTGGTCAGGAACGCGCGGTTGTCCCACCAATGGTGTGCGTCGCCGTAGAGCCCGAGAAGGAGCGCCGTGAGCCAGGCGGGTACAGCCACGTAGACCACCCACCGAATAGCCGGGGGCGTGTCCTTCCACCATTCCCGGACTCTGCCACTCACAGAGAGCACCCCCTCGATGCGGTCGCCACGTGACACTACCCCGATCACTAATCACATAGCAGACATTGAAGGGGATTGAGCAGGACGCTGCTCGCCGGGCTCTGGCTGACGGCGTGAAGCCCTGCCCGCAGGGCCGACTCGGCCCGAAGATTCGTGATCTGCCCAGGTGGCTGTGGAGCGGTGAGACATCCACGGTCGGTCTTGAAAACGTCGTGGCAGCGATGTCACCGTGGGTTCAAATCCCACCGCCTCCGCGTGGTGAGCAGTGAGAACGCCCCCTGACCAGGTAGATCGGTCAGGGGCCGTTGTACTGCGTGCTGTCCGTGAGTTGTCGCCATTCCCCGGTGTTACCCGCTCGATCGGGCACGGCTGGGGCACACGCGAAGCATGCTGCGCGGCAGGGCATGCGCGCCGGTGTCAGTCTGAAGGTGGTCGTCGACTTCCTCGTCGGGGCTGCCCATCGACGTGATGCCGATACCAGTCCGTTACCTGTGCGCTCAGCATGGCGAAGTCGGCTCCAAGCTCCATGAGCTTCTCTGCTTGCATCGGGTGCTGATCGATACCGCCGTCTCGACGGTTGTTCGTCCAGACCTCGCTGTGCTCCGTGTTGATGACGCGTATGCCGTGGACGTACTTGTTGCGCTCCCTGAACGCGGTGCGGCACTTGCCGGATATCTCGGCCATTTCTCGCGCGGCTTCCTCTGAGACCGCCCCAACGTCCAAGATTCGCTTGATGGCGTCGAGCAAGCCGGAGGCCTGCAGGCCAGCTGTGACAAGGGTCGCGTACCGTCCCCCGACCGATCGTCGAACCGTCTGATGGAGGAAAAACTCCAGGCTGGCGGCTTGGTGGACCATAAAGCCAAGGGCTAGATCAAGCTCCTTCTGCTCTGGGTTTGCTTCCCAGAGGCGACGGTATGCGTCAACGTCTCCGCGTTCTGCCATGGATGGGAGTCTGACGTACACCCAGTCCTCAGGGCATCGGTTTTGGAGCCTCGTGCTGGCGCTTGGTATGGCGCCCCTCAAGCCCTGCCAGGACCCCTTCACCCACCACTCACCCCAGCTCCCATCCCGTCTGCCGTCGACCCACACACCGTGGAGCGGGCGTGGTTCCTGGCGTCCAGGTGGAGCGCGCCACTGTACGAACGACCTGGACGCCAGGGGCCGCGTCTGCTCGGCTCTGCCTGGGTCGATGGCAGACGGGATGGGAGCTCCCCGCGCACGCCACTACTCCGGCCGGCACTCGCAAGCGGCCCCGCCATCTCGGAGCCTGAGCGCCCCCGCCGGAGGCATGCTTTGAGAGTTGCCGCGCTCAGCGGCTTTCGACTCATGACCCGGCCTGTTTCACATGCGGGCGCGCGTCGGCGCAGCCCGGGCGGAGCGGGCCGAAGGCAGGAGCGGCGCCCGGAGCGGAGCCGGGAAGCGCGCCCGGCGGAGCGGAGCGCAGCCGGGGCTTGATGGAGTAGAGAAGGTCTTATCCCGCTGGGATTAGGCGCTTGCCGTCGTGGCTTCGTACGTGGGGGCCGTTGCCGTCCAAAGCATCCAAGAGCCTGACTGCGAAGACCTCGGACATGCGCTCGCTGACCTCGTCGGGCGTGAGCCAGGAGACTGCCGTGGACTCGCTTGACGTGCGTTCGGTGCCGCCCGAGGGCTTGCAGCGGAAGACCAGGGCCACGATGCCGCGGGTCAGGTTCTTGTAGACGCCGGTCAGTTCGTCCACCTCGACGTGGATACCCGTTTCCTCCAGGACCTCGCGGGCTACGCCGGCCTCGGGGGTCTCCTTGAGTTCGAGGATGCCGCCGGGGAGTTGCCAGGTGCCGTTGTCGGCTCGGCGGATCGCCAGGAGGTGGCCGTCCTCGCGCACCACTACTCCGGCCACGGATACGGAGTGCAGGGGGGACGGTGACGCTTCCTGTGATTGACTCATGTAGAGGAGCATAGGAGGCAGGGAAGGACTATGGGAACTGCGGCTGGAGGGGTCGGTTCCGGGCCTCGGTACGTACAGATCGCGGAAGAGATCGTGCAGCAGATCCGGGCGGGGGTTCTCAAGCCTGGAGACATGGTGCCGAGTGAGTCCGAGCTGGTGGAGCGCTACGGCGTGTCCGGCGGGACGATCCGTAAGGCCATGGTCGAGGTCCGGGGGAGTGGGCTGGTCGAGACCCGGCATGGCAAGGGCTCGATCGTGAAGAACCGGCCTCCCGTGCGGCATCGCTCCTCCGATCGCTTCCGGCGGTCGCTTCGGCAGGGAGGGCAGGCGGCCTACCTCGCGGAGTCCGCCCAGTCCGGCGCCACCGCCAAGGTCAGCGTCCTCTACATCGGGCCTATGGAAGCGCCCGAGGATGCCGCCGAACGTCTGGGTGTCCCCGCCGGCTCGCAGGTCCTGGCCCGTCGGCGCCTCTACTTCCGCAACGGCACCCCGGTCGAGACCGCCTCCTCCTACCTCCCCTGGGAGGTCGTGAAGGAGATCCCGGAGCTTTTCGCCGAGAACCCCGGTGGGGGTGGCATCTACGCCCGACTCGAAGAGCACGGGCATGAGTTCGCGGAGTTCGTCGAGACGCTGCAAGCGCGGCCGGCCTCCAAGGCGGAGGCCTCGGAGCTGGCGCTGAGCCCGGGTGCGCCGGTGGTTCACCTGATCCGGGAGGCCCGTACGACCGAGGGTCTCGTGGTCGAGGTGTGCGACACGCTCATGGCCGCTGACCAGTTCGTTTTCGAGTATCGGATCCCCGCCGCCGACTGACGCCCGCTCAACTTCCCGCAACCCGTCGCGAGTTCTTCTTCGCGGCGGGTTGACTCATGTACAGGAGTGATGCACTCTTCTTCATGTCACTCATGTACATGAGTGGCGGAGTTCAGCATCTATAGAGGAGTGATCTCTGTGCGCCAGATTCCCGTCGACACCGCCGGTGCGGTCGTGATGGTTGCCAAGTCCCCGCAGGTCAAGGTCCGTGACCGTCGGACCGGTGAGGTCGCGACCGACATGGAGACCGGGGCGAAGCTGATGACGGTCGACGTGATGTTCGCGGCCAACGAGGAGGTGGAGATCCTTTCCGTCACCGTCCCGGAGCCCGGGATCACCGGCGAGCTGTCCATGGGCACGCCGGTCGCGCTCACCGGCCTGATCGCCCGGCCCTGGGAGAACGACTTCAACGGCCAGAAGCGGCACGGCATCGCGTTCCGTGCAGTCGCGGTCACCTCGCTCGCCGACGCCGCCGCAGGGTCCAAGGCGGCCTGATCATGACCGCCTTCACGGTCACCCTGGTGCTGGTCGCCGCCGCCGTAGGACTCCTGCGGTGGCGGCGCCCCGCCTGGTACTGGTTGACCTTCGGGGTCACGCTGGCCGTGGTGCGGGTCCTGGCCCGGTACGGCTCGGTCATGGATGCGTGCGGGCTGACCGTTCCGCCTGCGCGGTGGCGGCTCGCCCTGGCCCGTGCCACCAACCGGCCATTACCGGAGGCCCGTTCCCCGCGCATCCTCCGGCTGCGCCCGACTCGTACCGGCCTGGTCCTGCGGCTCAAGCTCCGGCCCGGGCAGGACGCCTTCGACCTCGCCGCCGCCTCGGACCGGCTTCGGCACTCGTTCTCGATGTACGGCGTAACCTCGCGTGAGCTGCGTTCTGGCGTCGTAGAGGTGCGGATGACCGGCTATGACGTACTCAAGCGGGTGCAGATGCCGACCGAGACAGACACCCGGCCGATGCGTGTGCCGGTCGCTCTGCGGCAGGACGGCTCAGTCCACTACCGCGACTACCGGGCGATACCCCACGCCCTCACCCTCGGGGCCACGGAGTCCGGCAAGTCCGTCTATCAACGCAATCTTGTCGCCGGACTCGCCCCTATGGACGTTGCTCTCGTCGGCATCGACTGCAAGCAGGGGGTAGAGCTGTTCCCGCTGGCCCGTCGGTTCTCCGCACTGGCCGACGATCCCGACACCGCCGCCGAAGTGCTCGATGCGCTCGTGGTTCGGATGGAGCGCACCTATCAGCTCATTCGGGCTCAGCAGCGGATCGCCGCCGACGTGCCCGATGCGGAGATCGCCGCCGACATCTGGAACCTGCCGACCGACATGCGTCCCGTCCCGGTCGTGGTCCTGGTCGACGAGGTTGCCGAACTCGCCCTGTACGCCAACAAGGAGGAGGAGAAGCGCCGGGACCGCATCATCACCGCTCTGGTCCGCCTCGCCCAGCTCGGCCGCGCGGCCGGCATCTACCTCGAAATCTGCGCGCAGCGCTTCGGCTCCGAACTCGGCAAGGGCATCACCATGCTTCGCGCCCAGCTCACCGGCCGCACCGCTCACCGCGTCAATGACGAGACCTCCGCCAACATGGCCTTCGGCGACATCGCCCCGGACGCCGTCCTCGCCGCCATTCAGATCCCGGCCGAGAAGCGGGGGCTCGCCATCGCGGGCGACTCCTCCGGTGGGTGGCACCGCATCCGGGCCCCGCATACCTCGCTCCGGCAGGCCGTGAACATCTGCAACCGGCACGCCGACCGGACTCCGGACCTGCCCGAGCTGGCTCCCTACCGACCCGCTCTCTCTGGCCCCGCCGACGCTCCTGCGCAGCCGACTGAGCCTTCTCCGGCCACCGCCTGACCTCTCGCACCTCCACCGGTCGGCGTGACCGTCTTCGCGCCAAGTCCCTACCCCCGCCATGCCCAAAGAAGGGAGAACCCGCCATGTGTCCCAGCTGCGAGGACATCGCCCGGACCGTGCTCCTGCTCGGCCAACTCGCCCTGTACGCCGACATGGCTGGCGCCGACCTCGGCTTCGTGGAAGCCGTCAGCCCGTCCCTCGCCGTCTCGCTGCCCGAGCCGCCGCCCGGGATGTTTCCGGACGGCGACGACTCCGACGGTGGTCCCGCCTCCGCGGGTGACTGCTGATGGGCGCCCGTCACGGACTCCGTGTCGACGCGGTCCTGGTTCAGGCCGTGATTGCCGGTGCTCTGTCCTTCGCCCACCTGCACGACCTGGCCGCCGCTGCCGGTCAGGACGGCTGGAAGGCGTGGGCCTACCCGGTCAGTGTCGACCTGCTCCTGGTGGCCGCCTGGCGGCGCCTGCGCAGTGAGGGACCGTCCCGGCTGGCCTGGTGCTGGTTCCTCGTCGCACTGTTCGCGTCACTCGGCGCCAACGTGGCTACCGCCGGGTTCCTCGACCTGAACGACCCGCCCGCCCTCCTCCGCCTCGGCATCGCCGGTTGGCCTGCGGTCGCCTTTCTCGGTGGCACGCTCCTTGCCCACTCGGCAGCTGCGGAGTCGGAGCCGGTTACGGCGGCACCCGTCGCGGACACGTCGCATGCTGAGCCCCCGGCCGAGCAGTCGGCACCGGATGCCCGACGCCCTTCGGCCACGGAAGCCATGCCTGAGCCTGACGTGGACCCCGCCCTCGCCATGGCACCCGTCCCTCCAGCTTCGGATCCAGCCGCGGACTCCGTCCCTCAGGTCCCCGCCGTCCTGGTCGACCACGCCCGCAAGGTCGCCGACGAGTACCGCGCCCGTACCGGCGCCCCGATCGACCCCGACACCCTGCGCTCCCGCCTCGGCGTCCCGCCGCAGCTCGCCGAAGCCATCGCCGCCCAACTCACCTGACCAAGAAGAGAGGAAGACCGATGACCCGTGACCCGGCAGATCTGACCGCTTCCGACTACCTCGACGGCGCCCGAGAGATGGCGGCTGCCAACCGGCCCTTCCTTGCGCACCTGCTCGCCGAGGAAGCCGCCCGGCGCACCGCCGACCCGGCCACCGCCGCCGGTCTCCGCGCCAGCTTCCCCGCCCCGACCACGGCCCGAGAGGAAACCCACTGACATGCCCGCCCGCGACCACTTCCATTCCGTGATGCACATCGGCCCGGTACAGATCGGCACCCACCGCGACCGCAGTGGCCAGACCAAGCACGCCGCCGTGTGCACCGCCGACAACTGCGGCTGGTCGTCCGACTACTCCAGTCAGTCCGCCGCCCAGCTCGCTGCCCGCACCCACCGCTGCCGCATCCGCTAGGAGGCCCCCGCCATGCAGGTCCCGCTCTGGCTCGCGCTGCTCGTCGTCGGCTACCTCGGCGTCAAGCTCATCCGGCCGCCCGCCTGGCTCATCGCCGTAATCCTGCTCGGCGGCTTCCTCCTCGCCGACAGCGTCCTCGCCCCGGCCCTCAACGCCCTCGTCAAGTAGTCCGCCCCCGAGAGGAGAGCACCAATGCTTCGCCCGAAGATCCCCACCATGCCCACACCGACGGGCCTTAGCACCCGGCCCGCCGTCGTCGAGCCGACCACCGTCAGCCCGAACGTAGAGACCCCGCCGGCCGCTCCGACAACTCCGGCGCCGTTCCGGCCCTCGGTCCAGCTCACCCCCGGCACCGCGCTCGCCCTCGTCGGCGGCGGTACGGCCGTCGTCCTGGTCCTCGGTGCCGTCCTGGTCTCGCTGCTTCTGGCGGTCGCCATCACCGGCGCCTCGGTCGCCGTCTGCGCGGTCGTCCTGCGCTCCCTGCTCGCCTCCGACGCCAAGCGACGCTGACCGGCCCCCGGGCGGCCTCGATACCGCCAAGCATCCGCCGCCCGGGCGCCGTCCCTGTCCGATCTCGCAACCGGAAGGAACACCCAGCATGGCCCACCGCGCCTCACCCGCGACACCGAGTGCGCCCACGCCAGACACATTGCTCGACCCGATCACTCTCGGGGACGTGCTCCGGGTGGCCTCGGCCTCCGACTACACCCGGTGGGAAGACCAGGTCCGCCGCACCGGCGGCTGCTCCGACCCCGTCCACCTCACCGGCTGGGTCATCCAGAAGGACAAGACCACCGGCGAGACCCTGCACCATTACTCCACCGCGAACGAGCCGGGCGGACGCCTCCGTCTCGCCTGCGGCAACCGCCGCGCATCCCGTTGCCCGGCCTGCGCTTGGACGTACGCGGGGGACACCTACCACCTCATCCGCGCCGGACTCGCCGGAGACGACCGACGCGACATCCCGGCCACCGTGCGCGACCACCCGCGCGTCTTCGCCACCCTCACGGCACCGTCGTTCGGCCCGGTCCACAACCGCCCCGATCACGGCACCTGCCGCTGCGGCACCTCACACGCGTCCGACGCCCCAGAGCTGGGCACTGCCCTCGACCCGGACACCTACGACTACGCGGGCGCCGTGCTGTTCAACAACCACGCCGGACAGCTCTGGCAGCGCTTCACCACCCGACTCCGCCGCGAACTCGCCGCCCGCGCCGGCCTGCCCCGCCGGGAACTCGCCGACCACCTTCGGGTCTCGTACGGCAAGGTCGCCGAGTTCCAGAAGCGCGGAGCCCTGCACTTCCACGCCGTCGTACGCCTCGACGGTCCGGAGGGGCCCGGGACGCCGCCGCCCACCTGGGCCACGGTCGACCTCCTCACGGACGCGCTCCTCGCCGCCGCCGCGCATTCGTACACGTCGGTCTCGGTCCCGGCTGCCGGTGACCAGCCCACCCGGACGTTCCGATGGGGCCAGCAACTCGACGTGCGCCCGGTAAGGGCCTTCGGCGACGGCTCCGACATCACCGAACAGGCCGTCGCCTCGTACGTGGCCAAGTACGCCACCAAAGCCGCCGAGAACACGGGGACCCTGGACCGCCGCATTGGTGAGCTCTCCGAGCTCGACCGCCATCAGGTCCCCGACCACACCCGACGTCTCATCACCGCGTGCCGCGACCTGGACAGCCTCTACCCGGACCGGCGCCTCTGGGCCTGGGCGCACATGCTCGGCTTCCGCGGGCACTTCTCGTCCAAGTCGCGCACCTACTCCACGACTCTCGGCTCCCTCCGCCAGGAACGCTCCGACTACCGCGCCGCCCAAGAACGAGACGCTCTCGGCCTCGACGACCGCGAGCCGGACACCGTCCTGGTGCTGACGGACTGGCAGTACGTCGGCCACGGCCACTCGCCGGGTGAAGCCGCCCTCGCTGCGACCATCGCCCGTGACCTCAAGACCAACCGCGAGACCGCCCGCGATGCCCTCCTGACCGAAGGGAGCACGGAATGACCACGGCCATCCGGTCACGCACCATGCTCACCCTCGCGGAGGTCTGCGAGGAACTGGCTGTCTCGCGCTCGACCTTCTACGACTGGCGGGCCAAGCGTCGCGCACCGCGCTGCATCAAGCTCCCGAACGGCGACCTCAGGATCCGGCGGAGCGACCTCGACCACTGGCTCGATGACCGCGAGGACGCCGCCTGATGGAGACGACGTACGACGTGAAGGTCTACAAGATCCTCACCTACAAGGGCGCCCGGAAGACCACATACACCGTGCGCTGGGTGGTCGCAGGGAAGCGCTGGCGTGAGCCCTTCGACACCGTCGCCCTCGCCGAAGGCTTCCGCTCCGAACTCATCCGGGCCACCGGCAAGGGCGAGGCATTCGTCATCGCCACCGGACTCCCGGTGTCCCACCGCTCCAAGTCGGCTGCCATGAGCTGGTACAAGTTCGCCGTCGAGTACGTGGATGCCCGGTGGCCGCAAATCGGCGGCAATAGCCGCAAGAACATGGCCAAGACCCTGACGGCGACCACCATCGCGTTGCTGCGGGCCAAGCCCACTCAGTTCGCACCTGCGGCCGTGCGCTCCGCTCTGCGTGAGTGGGCGTTCAACACGAACCGACGCCCCGACGCACCCCGAGACGTGGTGGCCATCCTCCGATGGGTCGAGCGGAACTCCCTGCCCGTCTCGGCCTGGGAGGACCCGGAGAAGGTCGACCAGGTCCTGCGCGCCATCGACACGCGCCTCGACGGCAAGCAAGCGGCGGCCTGGTCCCGCAAGCGCAACCGCCGCATCCTCAACGTCGCCATGAAGTACGCGATCCGGCGGCGCATCCTGCGGACCAACCCGCTCCCCAAGGGGAAGGAGTCGACGGCCGTCGTGAAGACCACCAACGCCGTGGACAAGCGATCCCTGCTGAACCCTGAGCAGGCGGCAGCGATCCTCGACTGGATACGACGCCGGCCGCGCGGTGGTGAGCGACTTCACGCCTTCTTCGCCACGCTGTACTACTGCGGTCCACGGCCCGAGGAAGCCGTAGCGATGCGGGTGGAGGACGTGACCCTGCCCGAGCCCGACGCCGCCGACCAGTGGTGCGAGCTGCTGTTCCACACCGCGACCCCAGAGGTCGGAAAGCAGTGGACCGACACGGGGGAGATCCACGAACAGCGCGACCTGAAGGGCCGTGCGGAGGGTGAGACCCGCACTGTCCCGGGGCATCCAGCCCTCACGCGCATCCTTCGGCAGCACATCGAGGACGAAGAGCTCAAGCCGGGTGACCTGCTGTTCCAAGGCGAGTCTGGCGGCATCCTCGCCGGTTCAGTCATTCGTCGGGCATGGCGCAGCGCGCGCAAGGCTGTACTGCCCCCGCACGTCTTCGACTCGCCCACCGGCCGGCGCGTCTACGACAACCGGAACACGCGCCTGACGAAGTGGCTGAACGACGGGATACCGCCCGCCCAGGTGGCGGAGTGGGCCGGGAACAGCGTCGCCGTACTTCTCGCCACGTACGCCCGCTGCATCGACGGCCAGCTGCCGGACCTGAAGCGGCGGCTGGAAGCCGCGGGCGATCTGCCGGAGGTGCCTGGTGTTGGCTGATCCGTCGGCCGAGTTCGAACACCGGTGACAGCCGGACAGCCCCGGAGTCCGCCCTCAATTATCGAGTGAGGCTCCGGGGCTGACGTGTGCGTCCGGGCTCGTTGACGTCAGCCGACGGAAGAGGCGGCCTGGCTTACTAAAGATCCGCCCAGGTATGCGGCTCCATATAGGCGTGCCACCCTCGGAAGAACCAGTCCGCCAGATCCGTCAGCCGCTCGATGCAGGCGGTGTAGTAGTCGGCCGGTTCCGGGCGAGGGAAGTTGGGGTGCGCCGTCCACGAGGGAACGTCCGTGGCCACGTGGTAGTAGCCCTCGGCCAGCCATCGGGGAAGCTCCTCGGCTTCCTGCCAGCGTGCACAGACAGTGCGCATGGCTTTCTCCAGCCGGGAGAAGGCGTCTCGATCCCAGACCAAATCGCTTCGCAGTCCCAGCAGGAAGCTCCCGGGCTCGGAACGGAACTCGTGCTCCAAGGTCTTCAAAGCTTGGTCCATGGCGCAGATGCTGCCAGCCCACCGTCCACGCTTACAGGAGGGTGGGCTGGCTCTCACCGGGAAGGCGACGGCCTGGAGGTGCCCGGCGCCGGCTGATCCATCGGCCGAGAACTTCGACACGTATTCGACACGGCCACCCGCAAAAACCCGGTAACAGCCGGACAGCCCCGGAGCCCGCCCTTGATCATCAAGGGGGAGTCCGGGGCTTCGTCGTACCGTCTGGCATGCACCCTGACCAGCAAAAAGCCCTCCCCAAAGGGAGGGCGGAGACTTGCGCCCCCGGCAGGACTCGAACCTGCGGCCAAGCGCTTAGAAGGCGCCTGCTCTATCCACTGAGCTACGGGGGCCGGTGTGGTGGCCTCTGTCGTGGTGCCCTGGTGTGGGCTGATCCGTGACGTTGCCGGGGACAAGGATAGGGCTCCCGCGTCCTTGTCCCTGTTGCTTCGCCTCCGTGGCTCGATGTGGAGGTTCAGTGAAGCGGTCCTGATAATCGCAGGCAGGTACGAATCGTGCACCGCTTTTGGCGTCAGAGGCATCGGGTGTTGTGCACTCGTTATGCCTGGAGTGTGCCTGTGTCCCAGTCGCCCCTTCCATCCCTTGTGTCCTGTCGGCGCGCAGACATGCTCATATGCTTCAGAATTCCCCTAAAATTGGGCATTCTTCACATGTGGTGACCTTGGACGTAAGGCCTCAGCTGCTCGACGCACTCTCCGCCCTGCGCGACCGTGTCGCCGCCGCACGCTTCCCGCTGCCCCTGGCGGGGGCCCCACGCGCGCGTGCCAACCGCGACGAACTGCTCGCGCAGCTCGACGACTACTTGGTGCCCCGGTTGCGGGAGCCCGAAGCGCCGCTTCTGGCCGTCGTGGGCGGATCGACCGGAGCCGGGAAATCGACCCTGGTCAACTCCCTCGTAGGACGGCGGGTCAGCGAGGCGGGCGTGCTGCGGCCGACAACCCGGACGCCCGTGCTGGTCTGCCACCCGGAGGACCATCACTGGTTCGGAGGGATGAGGGTGCTGCCCGACCTCACGCGCGTGTGGGCACCCCAGCAGAACGACACGGACGACCTGCTGCTCCCCGGCGAGGACCCCGCGCGCGTGCTGCGCATCGAGAGCGCCGACACGCTGCCCCCCGGCCTCGCCCTGCTCGACGCGCCCGACATCGACTCCCTGGTCTCCGACAACCGCGTCCTGGCCGCCGAGCTCATCTGCGCGGCCGACATCTGGGTCATGGTCACCACCGCCGCCCGCTACGCCGACGCCGTGCCCTGGCACATGCTGCGCACCGCCAAGGAGTACGACGTCACCCTCGTCACCGTGCTCGACCGGGTGCCCCACCAGGTGGTCGCCGAGGTGTCCCGGCAGTACGGTGCCCTGCTCACCAAGGCCGGCCTCGGACACGTACCGCGCTTCACCGTGCCCGAGCTGCCCGAGTCGGCCTTCGGCGGCGGCCTCCTGCCGCTCACCGCCGTCGCCCAGCTCCGCACCTGGCTGATCCACCAGGCCCAGGAGCCGGCCGCCCGGCAGCAGGTCCTGGCCCGCACGGCGTACGGCGTCCTCGACTCGCTCAAGTCCCGGATGCCCGAGCTGGCCGGCGCCGCCGCCGCGCAGCACTCGGCCGCGCTGCGGCTCACCAGCGCCGTCGAGGGGGCGTACGACAGCGAGCACAAGCGCGTGCGGGGCCGGTTGCAGGCCGGGGCGGTGCTCGCCGGGGACGCGCTCAAGCGGTGGCGAGCCTTCCCCCTGGACTGCACCGCCACCGAACTCCTCGACGCGCTCGTGGAGAGCCTCAGCGCGCTGCTGCTGTGCGCCGTCACGGCCGCCGACGAGCGCGTGGACGACGCCTGGCGGCGCGAACCGGCCGCGGCCGCCCCGGAGCTCGCGCCGGGCGATTCGGCGGCGGAGAGCGCCGAGCACCGGATCGGGCTGGCCGTGCGGCGGTGGCGGCGGGAGCTCGAGGAGTACGCCGAGGACGAGGTCGGCGAGCTCGACCGCGGCGCCGCACCCGACCCCGAGCTGATCGCCGCCCTGGTCGCCACCGGCCTGCTGGGCGGCCGCCGGGGCCGGATGGCGGGGGAGGGGCTCGCCGAGCGGATCGGCGCCCACGGCGCCCTGCGGCTGCGCGACCGGGCCGGCCGGCTGCTCGCCCAGCACGTCGACCGGGTCCTGTACGCCGAACGTGAGCGCCGGCTCGCCCCGCTCGACGCCCTCGACGTCCACCCCGAGCACCAGGCCGAACTCATCGCCGCGCTGTCCGTACTGCAGAAGGAGAGGTGACCGGTGACCGCCGTCACTGACCAGGACCACACCGAGCACGCCGATCAGCCAGGCGACGGGGGCAAGGCGGGATCCGCCGGAGGGTCCGCCGGAAGTTCCTCCGCCCAGCCCTTTCAGGCTGCCCAGAACGGCTCCCACGCGCGCGTGCAGGACGACCGTACGGACTCCACGGGCGCCTGGGACGACGGGCTCATCGCACGCCGCGTCAACGAGACGACGGACGGAAGCCAGTTCGCCCCCGCGGACAGCCGGTCCGCCGCCCCGCCCGCGATGAGACCACTGGTGTACGACGGGGCGCTGCGCTCCCGCCTCGAGGCGCTGCGCGAACTGGTGGGTCTCTCCCGCACCCGCCTCGACAGCAGGACGCTGGCGGAGGCGGGCCGGGTGCTCGACGAGGCGTCCGCGCGGCGCAGGCTCTCCGGGCAGCACACCGTCGTCGCCATCGCGGGCGCCACCGGCAGCGGCAAGTCGCAGCTGTTCAACGCGCTCGCCGGTGTGGCCATCTCGGAGACCGGAGTACGCCGTCCCACCACCGCGGCGCCCATCGCGTGCAGTTGGAGCGACGGGGCGGCGAGCCTCATCGAACGGCTCGGCATCCCGCCCCGGCTGCGCCGGCGGCCGCTGCCGACCGGGGACGCGGAGTCCCGGCTGCACGGGCTCGTCCTGATCGACCTGCCCGACCACGACTCGGCCGCCGTACAGCACCGGGAGCATGTGGACCGCATCCTGGCGCTCGTCGACGCGGTCATCTGGGTCGTCGACCCTGAGAAGTACGCCGACGCCGTCCTCCATGAGCGCTATCTGCGGCCGATGGCGGCCCACGCGGAGATCATGTTCGTGGTCCTCAACCAGATCGACCGGCTGCCCGGGGAGGCCGCCGATCAGGTCCTCGACGATCTGCGGCGACTCCTTGACGAGGACGGCATCGCCCTCGGGGAGTACGGCGAACCGGGTACGACCGTGCTCCCGGTGTCCGCGCTCACCGGGGAGGGCATCGGGGACCTGCGCGAGGCGCTCGGCCAGTTCGTGGGGGAGCGCGGGGCGCCCGCCCGTCGCGTCGCGGCCGATGTGGACGTCGCGGCCGCGCGGTTGTGGCCCGTCTACGCCACCAGGCGGCGTACGGGGCTCAGCGAGCAGGCCCGGGAGGAGTTCGCGGACCGGCTGGCCGACGCGGTGGGCGCCACGGCGGCGGGGGAGGCGGCCGAACGGGCGTGGCTGCGCAACGCCAACCGCGCGTGCGGTACGCCCTGGCTGCGGCTGTGGCGCTGGTACCAGGACCACGGCGAGCCCACCACGGGCCGGCTCCCCTCGCGCACGCAGGCCGACGAGGAGGCGACCGCCAGGCAGCGGGTCGAGCAGGCGGTCCGTACGGTGGCCGACCGGGCCTCGGCCGGGCTGCCCGTGCCCTGGGCGCAGGCGGTGCGCGAGGCGGCCACCCGTGGCTCCCAGGGGCTGCCCGAGGCGCTGGACGAGCTGACCGTGCGCGCGGGGGTGCCGACGGGGCGGCCGCCGCGGCCGGGATGGTGGCCGATGGCCGTGTTCTCCCAGGCCTCCATGACGATCCTTCAGTTCCTGGGCGGGCTGTGGCTGCTGGGCCAGATCTTCCAGATCATGTCGCCGAACCTGGGCGTGCCGGTGCTGCTGATGGTGATCGGCATCGTCGGCGGTCCGCTGATCGAGTGGAGCTGCCGGATGGCGGCCCGCGGCCCGGCCCGCCGCTACGGCCTGGAGGCGGAGCGGCGACTGCGCAAGGCGGCGGCCGGGTGCGGCAGGGCCCGGGTGCTGGATCCGGTGGCGGCGGAGCTGCTGCGGTACCTGGAGGTGCGGGAGCAGTACGGGAGGGTGGTGGGGGCCGGGCGATGACGGCGGGGGCGTGGCGGCTGTGACGGGCCGCGTGCGCGGGTACGGCGAGGGCGGCGTCCGGTGGGGCGTCGCCCTCGCCGCGTCCGTGTCCGGTTCGGTGTCCGACTCGGTTTCGGGCTCGGCGTGTGGCTCGGTGTCACTCGCCGGGGTGGCGGAGTTTTCCACAGGTGGGCGGTGGTCCACAGTGCTCAGCGGGCTCGGCCGGGGCGGGGCAGTCTGGCGGACACAGCCGTACGGGACGGGCCCGTACGGGGCTCGGTCCGGTGTCGGAGTCCGGGCGAGGGAGGGGTTCGCGATGAACGAGACGATGGTCTGCGCGGTCGGCAGGGTGGCGACGCAGCCGGTGTACCGGGAGATGGCGTCCGGCCCGTCGGCGAGGTTCCGGCTGGCGGTGACCGCGCGCTACTGGGACCGCGAGAAGAACGCGTGGACGGACGGGCACACCAACTTCTTCACGGTGTGGGCCAACCGCCAGCTCGCCACGAACACGGCGGCGTCGCTGACGGTGGGCGAGCCCGTGATCGTGCAGGGCAGGCTGAAGGTGCGGACCGATGTGCGCGAGGGCCAGAGCTGGACCTCGGCGGACCTCGACGCGGTCGCGATCGGCCACGATCTCGCCTGGGGCACCTCGGCCTTCCGGCGCGGAGGGAAGCAGGAAACGGCGGCCGCGCCGACCGCACCTGAGCCCAACTGGGAGACACCGCCGGATGATTCAGAGGCGCACTCGGACCCATCCGCTCAACGACAGCCGGAGCCAGCAGCAGTGACGTGACGTCAGTCACCGTCACTCTGTCCGAACTACGGCTTATCGATGAGTGCGCACCGTACGACCAGGGGTGGATTTGTCGATAAGCCCTGCCCGCAAGGGATCTTGGCGATAACGATTCCGAGTCGGATCACTCATCCGACCGTCTGACCGGCGGGCGGGCTCCGACGCCTCCCTAGGATGCCGGACATGGTTCTCGGGGCTCTCGATGCCCGTGAGGATTCTGATTTCTGCTGGTGGGACCGTACCCCCCACGTCAACGGGTCCTGCTCGAAAGGAAATTTGGTGTTTGCTTCGTTCTCGGCGTTGTTCGTACGCAGGCGAGGGGCGGCCCGCCTCGGCGCCGCGACGCTGGTGTCCGGGCTCGTCGCCGCGGGCGTGCTGGCCGGTGCCGGCCAGGCCGCCGCCGGCGATGAGACGACGCAGGGTGAGGGCGGGGCGGCCGCGACCATAGCCGGACTCAAGACGTACGGCACCGCGGTGATTCACGGCGGCACCGGGGAACAGCAGGTGTCGGCGGGCCTGTTCGAGATGTCCGTCGAGGGCGGCGGCATGCTGCAGACGTACTGCGTCGACCTCCACAACCCCACGCAGCGGGACGCCAAGTACCACGAGACGCCCTGGGGCGGCACGTCCCTCGGTGCCAACAAGAACGCCGGCCGGATCCGCTGGATCCTGCAGAACTCCTACCCGCAGGTGAACGACCTCGCGGCGCTCGCGCGGAAGGCGGGCGTGCGCGGTGCGCTGACCGAGCAGGACGCGGCGGCCGGTACGCAGGTGGCGATCTGGCGCTACTCGGACGACGTGGCCGTCGACGCCCTCGACCCGCAGGCCGAACAGCTCGCGGACTTCCTGGAGAAGAACGCCCGGAATCTGCCCGAGCCCCGGGCCTCGCTCACCCTCGACCCGCCCGCCGTCTCCGGCCGGCCGGGCGAGCTGCTCGGCCCGGTCACGGTGCACACCAACGCCGGCGGCGTGACGGTGGCGCCGCCCGCGGACGCCGCCACGAGCGGGGTGCGGATCGTCGACAAGCAGGGCAGGGCCATCACGTCCGCGGCCGACGGCGGGCAGGTGTTCTTCGACGTTCCCGAGGACGCGGCGGCCGGCTCGGCCGAACTGACCGTGCAGGCCTCGACCACCGTGCCGGTCGGCCGGGCCTTCGCCTCCGAGAGCCGCAGCCAGACGCAGATCCTGGCCGGCTCCAGCGAGTCGACGGTGTCCGCGAC
The DNA here is from genome assembly GCF_024442335.1 of Streptomyces sp. CRCS-T-1. Lineage (NCBI taxonomy): Bacteria > Bacillati > Actinomycetota > Actinomycetes > Kitasatosporales > Streptomycetaceae > Streptomyces > Streptomyces sp. CRCS-T-1. Next base: position 5,463,575 of record NZ_CP101651.1, read on the forward strand.
GGCCGGGGCGACCTGGGCGAAGCAGGGCGCGATACCGGCACTGTCGGCGGCGAAGAACTGCGCCAAGGGCGGCGTGGACATCATCGCGTCCAACAAGGGCGACGAGCCGTACACCTTCGAACTGGCCGGACTGGAGCACACCATCGCCGCGGGCGAGACCAGGACGGTGACGGTCCCGCTCCAGGAGGACCAGGCCTACGACTTCACGATCCACGGCCCCGGCGGCTTCACCCAGCGCTTCACCGGCATGCTGGACTGCCAGACCCGGAGCAGCGAGACGGGCACGGCCACCCAGACCCTCAGCGAACCGAGCCCGGCCACGGTGGGCGGCACGGCCACCGACACCAACCTCGCCGAAACCGGCTCCACCGGCGTCACCCCGCTCATCGCGGGCATCGCCCTCACCTTGGTCGTCATCGGCGGAGCAACCCTGATCGTCCTCCGACGCAAGGCGTCCCCGACGATCGACTGACCGGGATGTACGGGCCTGTGGCAGCCCGACAGGGACGCCGCCACAGGCCTCACACCGACTCCGGGCTCAGAAGCAACAGCCCTTCGATGGAGTCCAACCGTGCGCTCAGGCCAGGGTCGAGTACCGGCCCTGCCTCAAGGGTTTCGCCGCTACGTCGGGTAGCCGCGCGCATTCGCACAGGGAACCGAACCGATCGCTCTGACGTGTTCCTGTGCAGGGGTGGTGGTTCACGCTGCGATCCGATCAAGATCGAGGCAAGGCCGGTGCGGATGTCAGTGCCGGCAGCGATACTTGCGGTGACGGATGATCATGGGGGAGGTCACAGTGACACACCTGCCGAAGAGCAGCCCACCACCACCGGGCCCGAGCCTGCCCATTCTCCCGGCCGTTCCGGCGCAGTCGGCACCTCCGGCCCCGCCTCCCGGCACCGGTAGCGGCCCCGCCTCCTCCTCCCCGCCCCCGGCACCCCGCCGCACCGCCTTCGCGGAGGGCCTCGACCAACTCCGCACCGCCGCAACCACCGAGCCCGGCCGCCTACGCATCATCGGCGCGCTCCTGGCCCTGCTCGTCATCGCCTTCGGAGCCGTCACCGCCTGGCAGATGACCGACCGCGCGGCCGCCGCCGACGACGTCCTCACCAGCAGTCAGCCCCTCAGCTCGGACGCGGCCGACATCTACCGCTCCCTCGCGGACGCCAACACCGCCGCCTCCAGCGGCTTCCTCGCCGGCGGCCAGGAATCGGCGGCTTCGCGCGACCGCTACGAGCAGGACATCCGCACGGCCGCCGACAAACTCGTCAACGCCGCCGCCAACGCCGACCCGGACTCCCCGTCCACCGCGACGATCGCCAAGCTCAACAAGCTCCTCCCGGAGTACAAGGGCCTGGTGGAGCGCGCCCGCACCTACAACCGCCAGGGCTTCCCGGTCGGCGGCGCCTACCTCCGCTACGCCAACGAGAAGATGCAGCAGCAGATGCTCCCGGCGGCGGAGGACCTGTACAAGAAGGAGAACCAGCGCCTGCGCGCGGACTACGCGGACGCCACGCCGTACCCCTGGGCCGCCATCGCCCTGGGCGTCGCCGCCCTGGCCACGCTCGCCTGGGCCCAGCACCGCAACTACCGGCGTACGAACCGGGTGTTGAACCAGGGCCTGGTCGCCGCCACGGCCACCGCGACCGTCGTCCTGCTCTGGCTGGTCGTCGGCCACACCATCGCCCGCGCGGGGTTGAACGACTCCTACGACCACGGCGTCCGCTCTCTGAACGTGCTGCACGACGCTCGCATCGCCTCCCTCAAGGCACGGGGCAACGAGAACCTGACCCTGGTGGCCCGAGGCGCCGAGACGAAGAAGGTCGGCGCGCAGACCGTCGACGCCTACGACTACGACTTCCGCACGGACATGGCCGACCTCGGCAAGTACCTGGCGGCCGCCGCGAACCTCGCCGACGACACCTCGGGCGAACAGCCCGTCACGGCGGCCGTCGGCAACATGACGGAGTGGAAGAAGCGCCACACCGCCGCCCGCGAGCAGGACGAGAACGGCAACTACCAGCAGGCGCTGGACAGAGTCATCGGCACCAAGGGCGCCACCGGCGAGTGCTTCGACAGCGTCGACGCGAACCTGCGCACGGCACTCGCGCACGAGGAGACCGAGTTCAAGCGCGCGGCCGACGACGGCCGGGACGCCCTGACGGGCCTGTCGGCGGGCGCTGCCGTCCTCGCGGTCCTGGGCGCGGCGGGCGCGGTGCTGGGCATCGGCCGCAGGCTGTCGGAGTACCGATGAACGGGGCACGGGAGACAAGGGGAGACGTGAAAGGGGGCGTGAGCATGCGAGCACGACGTCTGCGGGCCGGCCTGAAGGGCTGGGGCGGGGTGGCGACGATGGCGGTCGCCTGCGCCCTGGTGGCGGTCTTCGCGCTGTGCGTCCCGCTGTCCGGACGGGGCCTCGACGACGGCCGGTCCGTCACGCAGGCCTCCCAGACCACCGTCGAAAAGGCCGAAGAGGACTGCGAGGCCCCCGAGAAGCAGACGCTGTCGCCCTCCTCCGCCGACGGTGACACCATCCAGGCGATCAAGGACCGCGAGGGCGAGAAGCGCAAGCTGATCGTCGGCGTCGACCAGAACAGCTACCGCTGGGGCTACCGCAACCCCAACAGCGGCAAGACCGCGGAGCTCGAGGGCTTCGACATCGACCTGGTCCACCGCATCGCCGACGACATACTCGGCGACCCGGACGCCGTCCAGTTCAAGGCGATCCCCACCGACCAGCGCATCCCGGCCATCCAGGACGGCCGCGTGGACATGGTCGTCCGCACGATGACGATCAACTGCGACCGCATCGAGGACGTCGCCTTCTCCGCGCCCTACTTCAAGACGGGACAGCAGGTCCTCGCCCCGAAGTCCTCGCCCGTCAAGGGCTACGACGACACGCTCGCGGACCGCAAGATCTGCACCGCGGCCGGCTCGACGGCCTACTCCACGCTGGAGGCCGACCAGAAGGACGGCAAACTCCCCGCCACCACCGACATATCCACGACCGTCCCGAACCAACTCGACTGTCTGGTCAGGCTCCAGCTCGGCGAGGTCGACGCCGTGGTCACCGACGGAGCGCTCGCGGCGAGCCAGGCGGCACAGGATCCGACGGTCCAGCTCAAGGGCGACGCCTTCACTGCCGAGTACTACGGCGTGGCGATGAAGAAGGACGCCGACGATCTGGTACGCCGGGTCAACCAGATCCTGGTGGACTACCGCGAGGACACCGCGAACGGCTGGCAGGCCTCGTACGGGAAATGGCTGTCGGCGACACTGGGCAAGGATGCGAAGAAGTCGGAACCACCGGCTCCGCAGTACCTCCGCAACACCTGACCGCAACACCTGACAGCTCGACCGACACCCGGCCCCACAACCGACCGAACTCCGACCAGCAAGCCGACCCAGACCCAACCGGCACTACCGCAGCGAGAGGTGATCGATGGGCGTCACGGGATCCACCGGGCCGGTGATGGACCGGGACGAGGTGGACCGTGCGCTGGCGCGGCTCGGCGCGGAGCACGAGGCGATCGAGACCTCGCTCCTCGCCCTGCAGGACCACGCGGGCCGCAGACTCCTGGAGGGCGCGGAGCTCACCGGTGTCACCCAGGAGCGCTGGACGTCCACGGAGGCGTCGATCACGCTGCTGTGGACCTACTTCGACGCGTACACGGACGCCCTGCGCACCGCCCGCGACATCCGCTCCCGCCGCCGCTGGTCCAGCCGCGAGGACCTGGTGGAGCTGACGGAACTGCTGACCGGCGAGTCCGTCACCGTCGCGGGCAGCGCCACCGCGACGGCCAACGCCCCCACCCTGCACGGCGCCGCGAACAGACTCAGCGAGCGCTACTCGCTCACCACCCTCGTCGACCGGATGAACGAGCTGTACGCGACGAGCCTGGACATGGTCGTCGCCGCCGACGCCGTCTGGTCGGCGCTGCCCGCCCGGATCGACCTGCTGGCCGCCGAACTCCAGCGCACCCGAAGGCTCGCGCACTCGGTGGGCGTGCGCCCCGGCGAACACCCGGCGGGCGACGACCTGGAGCGCATCACGCGCACGCTGACGAAGCTGCGCGAGCAGGTGATCTCGGACCCGCTGGAGTTCTGGCTGGCGGCGGAGGGCAGTTCGGCTCCGGGTGGCGGCCGGCCGGACACGACGGTGTACGACCGTGAGGCGCGCGCCCTGGAGGACGTACGCCGGGAGATCGACGCGGTCCTGACGGTCCGGCAGGACGCCGAGAAGCGGATCGTCCGGCTGCGGGACATCCTCAGCCGCGCGGACCGCACGCTGGCCGAGGCGCGCACCGCCCGCGGCGAGGTCCTCGCGAAGATCGCGGCGACGGAGGTGCCGGTCGTCAGCGGGCCGCCGACGGTGTTGCAGGAGCAGGTGACGGCGGCAGCCGACTACCGCAGGCAGGGGCAGTGGCACCGGCTGTCCCCGCTGCTGGAGTCGCTGGAGCAGAAGGCCGAGGACGAACTGCTGCGTGCCCGTGAGTCGTTGACCGCGGTCACCGCGCCCCTGGCGGTCAGGGCCGAGCTGCGCGGCCGGCTCGACGCGTACAAGGCGAAGGTCGCGCGGCACGGCTTCGCGGAGGACGCGCTGCTCGTGGAGCGGTACGAGAAGGCGCGCCGCATGCTGTGGAGCGCACCCTGCGATCTGCGCGCCGCCGAAGGGGCCGTGCTGCGCTACCAGCAGGCCGCCCTGGAGCTGCTGGGCGGCCCGCGGGTGCCGGACCAGGGCGCGGTCGAGGACGACCGGAGGGGGCCGGGCGCATGAGCGACAAGGGGGAGTCCATGACCGAGACACGCATCTGTCAACGCCCCACCTGCACGGGCGCCTACGAGGACGTGGGCGGCGGCGAGCTGTACTGCGACACCTGCGGACTCGCCCCGGTCGTCGCGGCTGGGGGTCCCCCCTCTGGGGGAGGCATGGTCGCCTCGCCCCCCACCGGCATCACCGCCGGCGGCAAGGGCGGCTCCCGCGGCTCGGGCGCCAGCGGCAGCTCCCGCTCCAGCAGCCGCAGTTCCCGTACGTCGTCCCAGTCGTCGAAGTCCCGCCGCTCGGTGTCGGGGCGGCTCTCGCGCTCCCTGTCAGGCAAGTCGACGAGCCGCTCGGTGTCGGTGCGCAGCTCCGGTTCCGGCGCCGGTTCCTCCTCCCGGGGGCGGCTGGGCGCCGGGCTGGTGCAGGTGCCGCCGATCCCGCGGCCCGACCCGCGCGAGATGGTCCTGGACAACCCCGAGGTGCCCGAGCGGAAGCGGTTCTGCTCGCGCTCCGACTGCGGCGCCCAGGTGGGCCGGGCGCGCGGTGACCGGCCGGGGCGTACGGAGGGGTTCTGCACCAAGTGCGGCCACCCGTACTCGTTCGTGCCGAAGCTGAAGTCCGGTGACGTCGTGCACGGCCAGTACGAGGTGGTCGGCTGCCTCGCGCACGGCGGCCTGGGCTGGATCTACCTCGCCGTCGACCGGGCGGTCTCGGACCGCTGGGTGGTCCTCAAAGGCCTGCTGGACACCGGCGACCAGGACGCGATGGCCGCGGCGATCTCCGAGCGGCGCTTCCTCGCGGAGATCGAGCACGCCAACATCGTGCGGATCTACAACTTCGTGGAGCACCTGGACCAGCGCACGGGCTCCCTCGACGGCTACATCGTCATGGAGTACGTCGGCGGCAAATCGCTGAAGGAGATCGCCAACGGCCGCCGCACAGCGCAGGGCAGGCGCGATCCGCTGCCGGTGGAGCAGGCCTGTGCGTACGGCATCGAGGCGCTGGAGGCGCTCGGCCATCTGCACAGCCGCAACCTGCTGTACTGCGACTTCAAGGTCGACAACGCGATCCAGACCGAGGACCAGCTCAAGCTGATCGACATGGGCGCGGTGCGCAGGATGGACGACGAGGAGTCGGCCATCTACGGCACGGTGGGCTATCAGGCCCCGGAGGTGGCCGAGGCCGGTCCGTCGGTGGCGAGCGACCTCTTCACCGTCGCCCGCACGCTCGCCGTCCTGACCTTCGACTTCCAGGGCTACACCAACGTCTACGCGGACTCCCTGCCCGACCCGGACCACATCGAGGTCTTCCGGCAGTACGAGTCGTTCTACCGCCTGCTGGTCCGCGCCACCGACCCCGACCCGGCCCGCCGGTTCGCCTCCGCGCAGGAGATGACCGAGCAGCTCACCGGCGTCCTGCGGGAGGTCGTCTCCCTCCAGACGGGCCGCGCCCGGCCCGCCCTGTCCACCCTGTTCGGACCCGAACTGCGGGTCACGGACACGGAGCTGTTCCCACGGCTGGACGGTGAGGTGTCCCGGCTGGGAGCGCGGGCGGTGCGGACGCGGCGCGGCTCCCCCACGGCGGCCGCGCTGCCCGCCGCCGCTCAGCTCCCCGCAGGCGGCGAGCAACCCCACACCCAGCTCCCCGCAGGCGGTCCGCTTCCCACCGGCCTCGTCAGACCCGTCGACGCCCCCGCCGCCACCCTCGCCCTGCCCGTGCCCCGGGTCGACCCGACCGACCCCAACGCCGGTTTCCTGGCGGGCCTGATGACCTCCGCGCCCGCCGAGCTGCTCGGAGCCCTCGCCGCGGCCCCGGCCCCGTCGACCGAGACGCGGCTGCGGCAGATCAGGGCCTGGCTGGAGACCGGCGAGCCGGCCGCCGCGCTGGAGGCCCTGGTCACGCTGGAGGGCGAGCGGCCCGACGACTGGCGGGTGGTCTGGTACCGGGGCGTGGCCGCGCTGGTCACCGGCGACGACGAGGGCGCAGCGCTCGCCTTCGACGCGATCTACGACGCCTTCCCGGGCGAGATCGCGCCCAAGCTGGCGCTGGCCCTGTGCGCGGAGGTGCTGGGTCAGCTCGACAACGCCGCCGAGTACTACCGGCTGGTGTGGTCGACCGACCCGAGCTATGTCAGCGCCGCGTTCGGGCTGGCCCGCGTCCAACTGGCGAGCGGGGACCGGCGCAGCGCCGTGACGACGCTGGAGTCGGTCCCGGAGTCCTCCATCCACTACACGGCCGCGCGCGTGGCGGCGGTACGGGCGCGGCTGAGGCAGCGCACGGCGGCCGCCTCCGACGTACCGTTCCTGGAGGATCTCACGGCCGCCGCGGCCCAGGTCGAGGCGCTGGAGGCGTACGGTCTGGACCCGGCGCGGCGTGAGCAGTTGTCGGCCGAGGTCCTCGGCAGTGCGCTGGACTGGGTACTCTCCGGGGGCCAGGGTTCCGTCCCTCCCGCCGCCGGGGGACGGACGCTGCTCGGCAGCGGCCTGGACGAGCGGGGCCTGCGTTTCGGCCTGGAACGCTCGTACCGCACGCTGGCCCGGCTGGCGCGGGGCGGCGAGGAGAGGATCGACCTGGTGGAACGTGCCAATCGTTACCGCCCCCGGACGTGGGTGTAGTTGATGTCGCAGATGCCCCAGTTGTCCGCCTGCCCGAGTTGCGAGGAACCCCTCGAATCGGGTGACCGTTTCTGCGGCGCGTGCGGATATGACCTGTCCGCCGTGCCCGAACGGCCGCAGGACAACCCGACCATCACCATGAACGGCTCGGTGCCCGCCCAGGGCGCCCCGGCCGGTGAGTATCCCGAGCGCCCCCCGGCGCCACCCGGCGGCGCGCCCTGGCCCGCCCCAGGGGCGGCGGGCCCTGAGGCCCAGGCCGCGGGCGTCCCCATGCCACCGGAGGCGCCCCCGGCCACCGGCGTACGGTTCGACCGGAGGCCGCAGTCCGACGGGCATGCCGCGCCGCCGGAGTCGTATCAGGCCCAGCCGGATCACAGTCACCCCGATCAGAGCCAGCCCGACGAGTACCTCCTCCAGGCACCGGACCCACGGGTGTCCGCCGAGCCCGCGGCCCCGGCCGCCGGCACCGGCGGCAAGGTCTGCGTGGCCTGCCGTGCCGGCCGCGTGGACGACGACGGCTACTGCGAGAACTGCGGCCACGCCCAGCCGCGTGAACGGGACCACATGGAGCAGGAGTCCGGCCCGATGGCCGCGGTCAGCGACCGCGGTCTGCGCCACCACCGCAACGAGGACGCGTTCGCCATCGGCACCACGGCGCTGCCCGACGGCACCCCCGCCTCCGTGGCGATCGTCTGCGACGGCGTCTCCTCGGCGACCCGTCCCGACGACGCCTCCCAGGCGGCGTCGAAGGCCGCGAGCGAGGCGGTGCTGGCCGCCCTGCCGCGCGGCACGCACCCGCAGCAGGCGATGCACGACGCGATCGTCGCCGCCTCACGCGCCGTCAACTCACTCGCCGCCGAGCCCGCCACGGCCCTGGAGCAGGCCCCGCACCAGAACGCCCCCGCGTGCACCATCGTCGGTGCAGTGGTGACGTCGGGCCTGCTGATCGTCGGCTGGGTCGGCGACAGCCGCGCCTACTGGGTCCCGGTCGACCGGAGCGCTCCCCCCGCCCGGCTCACCGAGGACGACTCCTGGGCCGCGCAGATGGTCGCCGCGGGCCTGATGAACGAGGCCGAGGCCTACGCCGACGAGCGCGCCCACGCGATCACCGGCTGGCTCGGCGCGGACGCCTACGAACTGGAACCGCACACCGCCGCGTTCAAGCCGGACCGGCCGGGCGTCGTGGTGGTCTGCACGGACGGGCTGTGGAACTACGCGGAGGCGGCCGAGGAGATGGCCCGGGTCCTCCCGCTCGACGCCGCCTCCCATCCGCTGCACAGCGCACGGGTGCTCGTCGGCCACGCCCTGGACGGCGGGGGCCACGACAACGTAACAGTGGCCCTCGTGCCGTTCCCCGCCGTGCCCCAGGGGGCAGGATCGGCCTGAGGCCACGTACGAGGACGCCTCGGCGGACCGGAGGGGACCGGTCCGCCTACCGTCATCACCCCGCTGAAGACGGGGGCTTTCGAGGGGGATCGAAGCAGGCATGGCCATTTTCTCGAAGTCGAACGTGCCGCAGTTCTCGGTGGACGTGTACCAGAACGAGTACCTGCCGGAGGGCGCCCGCGAGGTCAACGCCATCGTCACGGTGACGGCGACCGGCGGCGGCACGATCGGCAGCGCGGTCGCGGCACCCCACCTCTACTCGCCCGGCGAGGGCCCCTCCGCGGCCGTGGCGGTCATGGTCGACTGCTCGGGGTCGATGGACTACCCGCCGACCAAGATGCGCAACGCCCGGGACGCCACGGCCGCCGCGATCGACACCCTGCGCGACGGCGTGCACTTCGCCGTGATCGGCGGGACGCACGTGGCCAAGGAGGTCTACCCGGGCGGCGGGCGCGTCGCGGTCGCCGACGCCACCACCCGCGAGCAGGCCAAGAAGGCGCTGCGCTCGCTCAGCGCGGGCGGCGGCACGGCCATCGGCACCTGGCTGAAACTCGCCGACCGCCTGCTGTCCTCGGCGGACGTCGCCATCCGGCACGGGATCCTGCTCACCGACGGACGCAATGAGCACGAATCGCCCGAAGACCTGAAGGCCGCGCTCGACGCCTGTGCCGGGCGCTTCACCTGCGACGCGCGCGGAGTGGGTACCGACTGGGAAGTGAAAGAAGTCACAGGGATCGCCTCCGCCCTGCTCGGCACCGCCGACATCGTCGCCGATCCGGCCGGGCTCGCCGCCGACTTCACACAGATGATGGAAACGGCGATGGGCAAGGAGGTCGCGGACGTCTCGCTGCGGCTGTGGACCCCGGTCGACACCACCGTGAAGTTCGTCAAGCAGGTCGCGCCCACGGTCGAGGAACTGACCGGCAGGCGCACCGAGGCGGGCCCCCGCGCGGGCGACTACCCCCTTGGTTCCTGGGGCGATGAGTCCCGTGACTACCACGTCTGTGTCGAGGTCCCGGCCGCGCACATCGGGCAGGAGATGCTCGCGGCCCGGATCTCGCTGGTCATTCCGCAGCCCGACGGCAGCGTCCAGAACCTCGGCGCGCAGGGTCTGGTGCGGGCCGTGTGGACCGACGACATGGTCGCCTCGACGTCGATCAACCCTCAGGTCGCCCACTACACCGGGCAGGCCGAACTGGCACAAGCCATCCAACATGGACTGGACCTTCGCAAAGCGGGGGATATGGATGGAGCAACGGCCAAACTGGGCCGGGCCGTTCAGCTCGCGAGTGCCTCCGGGAACGCCGATACTGCGAAACTGCTTGCGAAGGTGGTGGACGTGGTCGATGCCGCGACCGGTACTGTGCGACTGAAGGCGAAGGTTCAGGAGGCCGACGAGATGACGCTCGAGACCCGGTCCACCAAGACCGTTCGTGTAAAGAAGTGACCTAGAAGAGATCGAAGGAGGGACGGGCCGACATGCCGACCTGCCCGAACGGACACCAGTCGGGTTCCGACGACTGGTGCGAGGTCTGCGGTCACCGCATGGCGGGTGCCGTGCCTCCGCCCCCTCCACCGCCCCCGCCCGGCGGCTACGGCTTCCCGCCCCCCGGCGGCCCGGGTGGACCTGGCGGTCCCGGTGGCCCCGGTGGCCCGCCCGGTGGTCCCGGCGGTCCTGGTGGACGCCCTCCGCACCTGTCCGCCGTACCGAACGCCGAGCCGGAGCTCTGCCCGCAGTGTCGTACGCCGCGTGAGGGCGGCGCGCCGTTCTGCGAGGAGTGCCGGTGGAACTTCCTGACGAACACGGCGACCTCGTACACCCCCGCGGCCCCGCCCCCGCAGGCGCCCGGCCCCGGCGTGCGTTTCCAGCCTCCGGGCCAGCCCGGTCCCGGCCCGTCGGGCCCGTCGTACGGCGGCGGCGACTCGTACGAGTACCAGGGCTCCCGCCCGTCGCAGATGAACCGCCCGGCCGAGCCGATCCCGCCGTTCGGCAGCGACCCCTCGGGCCCTCCGCCTCCTCCCGGCGGCGGCTTCCCCGGCCCGGGCGGACCCGGTGGGCCCGGTGGCCCCGGCGGTTACCCCGGCCCCGGTGGCCCTCCCGGCCCCGGAGGACCCGGCGGACCCGGCGGCCCCTCCGGCCCTGGTGCCGGTGGTCCCCCCGGACCGCCCGGATTCGGCGCCGACCCCTCGCGGCCGGTCCCGCCGCCGCCCGGCCCCGGTGGTCCCGGTGGGCCTGGCGCACCCGGTGGTCCTGGCGGCCCCGGTGGCCCCGGCGCTCCACAGGCCTTCCAGCAGTCCGGCCCGCCGGCCCCGCCCGGATTCCCGCAGGAGACCCAGCGGCCGCCGCAGCAGGGCGGTCCGTTCGGCGGCGGTGAGGACGACTGGGTGATCTCCCCGCCGACCACCGGCCCCGGCGGTCCAGGTGGCCCCGGCCCCGGTGGACCTGGTGGCCCCGGCGGTCCTGGCGGCCCCGGTCCCGGTCAGGGCGGCTACGGCTTCCCCCCGCCCGGCGCGACGCAGGCCCCGCCCGCTCCCGGTCAGGGCGGTGGCTACGGCTTCCCCCAGCCGGGCGCGACGCAGGCCCCTCCCGGCCCCGGTCAGGGCGGTGGCTACGGCTACCCGCAGCCCGGTGCCACCCAGGCCCCGCCCGGTCCCGGCCAAGGCGGCTTCCCGCAGCAGCCCCAGGCGCCGCAGGGACCGTCGACCTGGACCGCGACCATCGGCCCGGACCGCGACTACTTCATGGCGATGATGCAGCGCTCCGGCCCCGAGGCCGCGGGCCTGAACCTGCCCGCGTACTCGCCCGAGCAGCAGCGCACGCTCACCGGCAACCAGCTCACGATCGGCCGCCGCCGGCACTCCACCGGCGACACCCCCGACGTCGACCTGGCGGTGCCGCCGGAGGACCCGGGCGTCTCGCACCAGCACGCGGTGCTGGTCCAGCAGCCGGACGGCAGTTGGGCGGTCGTCGACCAGAACTCGACGAACGGCACGACGGTCAACGGCTCGGACGAACCGATCCAGCCGTTCGTCCCCGTACCGCTGCAGGACGGTGACCGGGTGCACGTGGGCGCCTGGACGACGATCACGATCCGCCGGGGCTGAGCCCCACCAGGTTCAAGAGGGGAGGGGCCAGGCGTACGGCCCCTCCGGGTCGTCCAGCCAGGCCCACTCGTGCTCGCCGCGGACCGTGATGCCGTAGCGCTCCCGCTGCGGCATGCCCTCCTGCTCCCACAGCGCGTGCGCCTCCTGCGGATCGAGGCTGCCGCGGGTCAGGGTCAGCAGGAAGCGGAACAGGTCGTCCTCCCTGGCCCGGCGCGGCACCCCGCCCAACTGGGCGGGTTCGCCCCAGGACCGGATCCCGCCGCGCAGCGGCACGAAGTAGGCGGGCGTGTGCAGGAAGCGCCCCTCGGCATGTCCGGCGTCGCTCACCGTCAGCACGATCAGGCCGGTGCCGAGCGGCATGAGGATCCGGCCGCCGGGACGGCTCTGCGCGAGCCAGGCGCGCGGCACGGTGTTCAGGGCGCAGGTGGCGATGATCCGGTCGAACGGCGCACGCTCGGGCACGCCCCGGGCGCCGTCGCCGGTGACGACGACCGGCTGGTATCCGGCCGCGGCCAGATGCCGGCGGGCCGACTCGGTGATCTCCGGGTCGAGGTCGACGGTGGTGACCTTGTCGTCGCCCAGCCGGTGGGCGAGCAGCGCCGCGTTGTAGCCGGTGCCCGCGCCGATCTCCAGGACCGCGTTCCCGTCCCGCACGCACAGCGCGGCCAGCATGTCCGCCATCAGGGAGGGCTGGCTGCTGGAGGAGAGCAGTTCGCCGTCGCGCAGCCGCGTCGCCAGCGGGGTGTCCTCGTAGGCGCCGACCACCCACCGCTCACGCGCCCGGGGGTCGGGGCTCTCGCCCCAGCGCCGCTCGTAGCCGCCGGCGACGCCGACGTAGTAGTACGGCACGAAGAGATGGCGCGGGACCGCGGCGAACGCCTCGCGCCACACCGGGTCGGCGGCCCAGGCCCCGCTCGCGTCGATCCGGCGCACCAGTGCCGCCCGTGCGGAGGCGGCGAGCCCGTCCGGTTCCGGTTCCCTGTCGGGAGCATGCCCGCCCATACCCCCACAGTAAGGGCAGCGGAGCTGGTCCTAGGTCGTGTCCGCAAAGTGGCGGCGTCGTTGGTTGGTTCGTGGTGCGTCGTCATGAGCTGACTGATGAGTCGTGGGCGGTGATCGAGCCGTTGCTGGCTCCTCCGCGGATGGGGCGTCCGGTGCGGGATCGTCGGCAGGTGGTCAACGGCATCCTGTGGAAGCTGTCCACGGGGGCGGCCTGGCGGGACCTGCCTGAGCGTTACGGCCCGTGGAAGACGGTCTACGAACGTTTCCGCCGCTGGTCGGCAGACGGCACCTGGGACCGGCTGCTGGCCCAGGTCCAGCAGCACTGCGATGCCGTGGGCGCCGTGGACTGGACTGTCGTCTGCGTCGACTCCACGACTGTGCGGGCTCACCAGCATGCGGCCGGGGCCCGAAAAGGGGGCTCTGGCCGGGCGAGGCGATCGGCCGGTCCCGTGGCGGGCTGACTACGAAGATCCACCTGGCCTGTGATGGGCAGGGCCGGCCGCTCGCCTTTACCCTGACCGCTGGGAACGTCAACGACTGCACCCAGTTCGAGCAGGTCATGGCCCGCATCAGCGTCAGCCGACGCGGGCCCGGCCGGCCCAGAACGCGGCCCGATCGGGTCGTCGCGGACAAGGGCTACTCGTCCACGAAGATCCGCTCCTACCTGCGTCGGCGGGGCATCAGAGCCGCGATCCCAGAGCGGATCGACCAGATCAACGGCCGCATCCGCCGAGGCGAAAGCCTCTGCCGACTCGACCGGACCACCTACCGGCGCCGCAACCTCGTCGAGCGCTGCTTCAACAAGCTCAAGCACAACAAGGCCCTGGCCACTCGCTACGACAAACGCGCCCGCCACTACCAAGCCATGGTCACCCTCGCCTGCCTACGCCTCTGGCTCCCCTGACTTTGCGGACACGACCTAGGGCTTGAGTCCTATGTCCCCGCGTCTGAGAGCATGGAGGGCGTGAATGAGATTCGGCGCGGCACGCTTCAGGAGCAGACCTTCTACGAGCAGGTCGGCGGGGAGGAGACCTTCCGCCGGCTCGTTCACCGTTTCTACGAGGGAGTCGCCGAGGACCCGCTGCTGCGGCCCATGTATCCCGAGGAGGACCTGGGCCCGGCCGAGGAGCGCCTGGTGCTGTTCCTCATCCAGTACTGGGGCGGTCCGACGACGTACAGCGACAACCGCGGCCATCCCCGCCTGCGGATGCGGCACGCGCCCTTCACGGTCGACCGCGCGGCGCACGACGCCTGGCTGAAACACATGCGGGTCGCCGTCGACGAACTCGGGCTGTCCGAGGAGCACGAGCACACGCTGTGGAGCTACCTGACGTACGCGGCGGCCTCGATGGTGAACGCGCCGGGCTGAGGTGAGAGACGGCGGCGGGTTCAGCGGACGCTGACGTCCAGCGCCCCGAGTCCGGCACGTCGTACGGCGACGGATCCGTACGGCGTGCGCAGCCGGAGCCACGCGCCCGAGGAGAACAGCCCCAGCGGCACTCCCGGCCGCAGGAAGCCGAGCGACTGCGCGGCGTGCACGACCCGCACGGGGAGGGCGGTGTCGCCGACCGTACGGGACCAGATGTCCCGCCCGATCCGGTCCAGCTCGGCCCTGGTGCGCCCCTCGGAGGGCAACTCCTGCGTACGGGACCGGAACTCGGCGACCACGGCGGCGACCAGGGACCGCAGGGCGTCCGGCGTCGGCAGCCCCGGCTCGGCCCGCCAGCCGCCGCGCGGCGGCAGTACACCGGCCCACGGCGGCCCGGTCACGGCACCCGGCACGACAGCTGTCGCGGCCTTCTCGTCCACCGACTCCAGCAGCTCACCGGCGGACACGGTCACATCCAGCGTGACATCCAGCCCGTTCTCGTACGGCTTCGCCAGCCGCACCGCGCGCACGGCCAGCACCTCGAAGGACGGCGGCCGTCCGAAGACGGCCAGTGCGGTGCCCGCCGCCTGCAGGCGCACCGCGGCTCCACGGTCGTAGTGGAGCAGCCGGGAGAGGAAGGCCGCGAGATCCGCCGCCTCCCCCTCGTCGACGAGGTGCAGGACCGTCATGCGGCGACGGCCTCCTCCTCGGCGTCGTCCGTGTACTCCTCGAGGAACTCCCGCTCCTCCGCGGTGATCCGGCGCGGACGCTGGGCCTCGAAGTCGAACGGCACGACCACCGTCGAGGCCCGGACGTAGACCACGTCGTCGTCCTTCACCTCGTAGGTGATGGTGAAGGACGCGGCCCTGATCTCGGTGATCCACAGCTCGATGTCCACCGGGTGGTGCCGGTGGACGAGCTGCCGCTTGTAGTCGATCTCATGGCGTGCCACCACCGACCCCTGCTGGAAATCCTTCTCCGGCCGGAAGAGGAAGTCGATACGGGCTTCCTCCAGGTAGCGCACGAAGACCGCGTTGTTGACATGGCCGTACGCGTCCATGTCCGACCAACGCAGCGGGCAGCGGTAGATGTGCCGCAAGATCGATCAGCCCCGGGTCAGCTTCTTGTAGGTGGCGCGGTGCGGACGGGTGGCGTCCGGGCCGAGCCGCTCGATCTTGTGCTTCTCGTACGACTCGAAGTTGCCCTCGAACCAGAACCACTTGGACTCGCCCTCGTAGGCGAGGATGTGCGTGGCGACCCGGTCCAGGAACCACCGGTCGTGGGAGACGACCACGGCGCAGCCCGGGAACTCGAGCAGCGCGTTCTCCAGGCTGCTCAGGGTCTCGACGTCGAGGTCGTTGGTCGGCTCGTCGAGGAGCAGCAGGTTGCCGCCCTGCTTCAGGGTGAGCGCGAGGTTCAGGCGGTTGCGCTCACCGCCGGAGAGCACCCCGGCCGGCTTCTGCTGGTCCGGGCCCTTGAAGCCGAACGCGGAGACGTAGGCACGGCTGGGCATCTCGACCTGGCCGACGTTGATGTAGTCGAGCTCGTCGGAGACCACGGCCCACAGGGTCTTCTTCGGGTCGATGTTCTCGCGGCTCTGGTCGACGTACGAGATCTTGACGGTGTCGCCGACCTTGATGGAACCGGAGTCCGGCTCCTCCAGGCCCTGGATCATCTTGAACAGGGTCGTCTTACCGGCGCCGTTCGGGCCGATGATGCCGACGATGCCGTTGCGCGGCAGCGTGAAGCTGAGGTCGTCGATGAGGACCTTCTCGCCGAAGGCCTTGCTGAGGTTGTTGATCTCGACGACGACACTGCCCAGACGCGGGCCCGGCGGGATCTGGATCTCCTCGAAGTCCAGCTTCCGCATCTTCTCGGCCTCGGCGGCCATCTCCTCGTAGCGGGCCAGACGCGCCTTGGACTTGACCTGACGGCCCTTGGCGTTGGAACGCACCCACTCGAGCTCTTCCTTCAGACGCTTCTGCCGCTTGGCGTCCTTCTGGCCCTCGACCTTGAGGCGCGCGGCCTTGGTCTCCAGGTACTTCGAGTAGTTGCCCTCGTAGGGGTAGAGGCGACCGCGGTCGACCTCGCAGATCCACTGGGCGACGTTGTCGAGGAAGTACCGGTCGTGGGTGACCGCTACGACAGTGCCCGGGTACTTGGCCAGGTGCTGCTCCAGCCAGTTCACCGACTCGGCGTCGAGGTGGTTGGTGGGCTCGTCGAGCAGCAGCAGGTCGGGCTGCTCAAGCAGCAGCTTGCACAGCGCGACGCGGCGGCGCTCACCACCGGACAGGTTGGTGACGGGCCAGTCGCCGGACGGGCAGCCCAGCGCGTCCATGGCCTGCTCCAGCTGGGCGTCCAGGTCCCACGCATTGGCGTGGTCGAGGTCCTCCTGGAGCTTGCCCATCTCCTCCATGAGCGCGTCGGTGTAGTCGGTCGCCATCTGCTCGGCGATCTCGTTGAACCGGTCGAGCTTGCCCTTGATCCCGGCGACACCCTCCTGGACGTTCTCCAGGACGGTCTTGTCCTCGGTCAGCGGCGGCTCCTGCTGCAGGATGCCGACGGTGTAACCGGGCGTGAGGAAGGCGTCACCGTTGGACGGCTGCTCCAGCCCCGCCATGATCTTCAGGATCGTCGACTTGCCGGCGCCGTTCGGGCCGACGACGCCGATCTTCGCTCCCGGGTAGAAGCTCGTCGTCACGTCGTCGAGGATCACCTTGTCGCCGTGCGCTTTGCGCGCCTTGCGCATGGTGTAAATGAACTCAGCCAAGAGAAACCGTCCGGCAGCTTGAAACTGGCAGTGGGCAGATACACCCCATCTTGCCGTACGGCCAGGCTTTGGCGGAAACGCGTATGGCCGGGGGCTGCTGAACTGGGGGTTCGTGGCGGTCGGCTGGTTGATCTACGAGGTGGGTCATCTGAGGTCGATCATCCGTACGGGTTGGCCGGTGGTACGGGCGATGGTCTCGAAGTCCCGGTCGTGGTGCAGCAGCGTGAGTCCGGCCTCTTCGGCGGCGGCGGCCAGAAGCAGATCGACCGGGCCCGCGCTGCGGTGCTCGCTCTTGGCGGTGAGCTGCTCCTGCACGACGCGACAGCGGCGGTAGACGCCGTCCGGCATGGGGCACCAGGCGTAGTGACCGTCGAGCGCCGCCTTCAATCGCGCACGGTCCGCCGCCGAACGGGCCGAGTAGAGGACCTCTAGTTCGGTGATGTCGCAGATCGCGACGAGGCCGACGGCGATCCGGTCGTCCCACTCGGCCGTGTTCTGGCCCAGCAGGACGCGGGCCAGTGCGGAGGTGTCGATGAGGTAGTCGGCGACGCTCACGGCCGGTACGTGCTCTTGTCCAGGAGCAGGTCCATGTCCAGCGCACCGTCGGCCACCAGCTCACGGGCCTCATCGAGCGCACGCAGCCGCCGGTAGCGGGCGGTGACCTCTCGCAGGGCGGTGTTGATGGTGTCGCGTTTGGTGGTCGTGCCGAGTTCCGCGGCGGCGGCTTCCAGGGCCTCGTCGTCGAGATCGATGACTGTGCGGCTCATGGTGACCTCCTTGTAAATACGGTGGCGTATATCAGTATACAAGATCGAATGTATCTGACGGGTTCCTGTGGACGGCCGCGCTCTGTGGGTGGACCGGGCTCGCTTGAACCAGTGGGGAACGCCTGAGTCAGGCCGTAGCGGAGCCACTGTCCATGTCCGGGGGAAGGGGGCGCGTGGGAGTATCCGGGCGTGGAGATCACGGCGGCACTGCGGCCGATGCTTGGCTCGCTCGCCAAGGCGGACGGCGTCTTCGGCCGTGTTGGACGGGCTGATGCCGGCACCGTTGAAGAACATGTCTACGACCTCGTCCTTGAGGCGCAGGAAGCCTGGGCGTCCTATGCGGTAGCGGGCGCGCAGGGGCCGACCTCGCCTGCCGAGGTGGGCGAGGTATTGAAGAAGACCACTGAGGAACAGGCCATGGCTCTCATGACCTGTCTGTCTGCGGAGGATCTGGTCTTCCCGGGCCGGATACGTCGTGACCCTGAGCATGCGCGTCGAGCTGTCGAACGAGTGGTGAGGTTGTTGGGGTGGGGCGCGGTCTGGTGGACGAACATCGAACCGTTCGATGGGGGCGGGCATGCGTGGAGCCCGGTGAGCCGGCACACCTTTGACGGGGTAGTTGCCGGCGTGGGCAATGGTGCTGTTGTTGCTCTGCTCCAGGTGGGCGATGACTGATGTAGGGAAGCCGCGAACCTGAGCACCGTTATAGGAGAGTGGGTGTGGTGTCTTGAAGGCGACCCGCGGCGCTCCTCGTCAGTCGGCGGTCGCGCCGGGGCGGGGATCGGCCGACCAGATGCAGTCGCCGAGGGCGGGAAAGGGAACTGGCGGACCGGCCGCCGTGCGAACCGCTTTCAGGCTGGCGCTGTCCGTCCCCAGGCTGGCGACCACTGGGTGGGGAAGCACGTAGAACTCCCACTGGGCCGTGTCGAGCGGGTTGAAGACAGCATGTTCACGGGCGGTCTGGACGGCGAAAACGTAGACGTCGGCGTTGTACGACTTCGCCTCGGAGTAGCCGCGATCGGGTGACCACGTGCGAGCGCGGAGCCCAGTGAAGCGGACTTGGGACGGTGCTCGTTGATCCCAGGCTTGCAGGTATGCGCCGGCCTTGACTTCGATGCGCAGTCCGTCGTCGGTCTCGACATCGTGGCTTGCCCATTCCACACGGGGTTTGGATGAGCCGACCGCTTGGTGGACCAGAAATTCGGCGAACAGGCCGCGTGTGTTGTTCATGCGGAGGTCCGGCATGGCGAACCGCCAGAAGTCGACCACGGTCGCCTCCGGGACGCCGACGATTGCCTCGTCGCCGCGGAGCGGGGGCATGGGGCCGCGGGGTCAAAGGCAGACGAGCAGACTCCTCCATGGGCCGCAGTCTGCCAGGTCGGTGGGGCATCGACTCTTGCGTATCTGCTGCCGACAGCCCTTGCCAAGGCGTTGGTTGGATCGCCTCGAAGGGCGGAGCCGAGTCCGTGCTCCGACGCTTAGATCATTTCCATCTGATTCCGGCGCTGACCTGGTCGAACGACCCCATCAAGACATCCTCGGGCTCAGCGGGTCTGCCCGTGATTCCCTTCGGTTCCATGCTCCGCCTGGCGCTTGTGGTGCGACTCGTCGTCGGTAGTGCAGCCAGTGCGCAACGAGGTCACTTCCTGCGGCGCCTGCCCACGTTCTTCTTCAGCTCGGCCTGACCGCGTTTCGTTCAGTCGCCTTGATGGCGGTAGCAGTGCGACGTGCCCTTCATCGTCTTGTTCTGGCAGCGGCCTCCTGCCGCGGTTGGCCAACCGCAACTGTGGGGCGAGTTGCGCGGCGTCAAGTTGGTGCGTCAGTACTATCCAGGACGGCGCCGACGCCCTGATCATTTCACTGCCGACCGCTGGACCTCGGGGCTTCACCCAGGCCTTCTGCCACCTGCGAGCCGCCGACGCCACCAACGGTCAGAGCGCCACTGCCGACGGTCGGCAAACGGGTCGGGAAGGGTGCGCTTGAGGTACACAGTGTCCAGAGAGACCACTTGGCGCCCCAACTCGGCGCGAGCCCGGACAGGCAGCAGTTCCAGGACCAGCTCGAGCACGTCGCGGGCATGCCTCACGTCGTCAAAGGAACAGCCGCGGCACGAGCACTCCGCGGCTTGCGGATAGACAGGCCGACGTCCAGGCGGTTCCAGAAACGCTTGGTAACGCCGCAGCGCACGGTCTGTGGCACCGGGATAGACGTAATAGTCGGCCGACAGCCTCTCTGCTCGATGTATAGCGAGGCTGGTGCGGGCAGAGAGCCCATGGATTCGATCCGGCGGCGGGTCCTCCCAGACGCGAGGACCTTGCTGTTCGACGCGCAGGGCGCCAGGCCGTCTACGCGGCATCGGCCTTTCGGTATGCAGTCATGAACGTCATGATGCCAGCACTCACGCCCCTGCGGTCAGGAGTAACGGGAGAAGCTAAACCGGACCCGTTTGAAACGGCTGCTACTGGCCCTCCTCGGCATCAATCCAGCCAGACCGAAGGCACCGTAGCTCGCCCTCCATGATCTCCACGACGAAGAATTGTGCACCGCCATCGACTCGAAGACCGTCAATCAGGTGGTGGAGACTTGGCCGCAACGTCGTTCTCGCCCGCTTTGGAGTCCTCCATCAGCTGCGCAACGGCTCTCTGTACCGCCTCTTCGTTGTCGACGTCGCTCACCGTGATTGCGATCGTTTTCCCATTCCGTTCGATAGTGATCGTCGTACTTGCCCTACGTCCACGGGTTGCCCGCCAAGCTATGATCGCCGCTGCGAAAGATGCTGCGGCGACTCCGCCGGAAAGAGCGCTGCCGATTACTGCGAGAAGTGGGCCCATTACTGCTCCAACTCTGCCACTAGGGCGCCGCTAAAGCTGGTGACAAGAGCAGTCGAGAAAAACCACAATGAATAGGTGCACACGAAAGACTCGTCTATTCGCTGCTTGTCGCCCAGGGCTGCAGAAATATCAGCGAACCACAGTGTCGTGAAGACAGCGATCAGGACGTTTCCGCAGCCTAGGAGTCGAGGTATGACTCCGAATCTCGCATGCTTCATAGTGAACGCCTGCCCCGCAGCGGCAGCGGACAGCCCGGTTGCGACGATTAACAACTCGCCGTGGCCGATAAGGTCCGTCAGGGTTCTTTCGCTGCCGCGCGTTGCGCCGATGAAGTAGCCGGCAATGATTGGCATGACTGCGAAGACGACGCCGAATGTAAACCAATTGACCATTTTGACGGTCGCCAGCTTCCATTTCGGGTGCGTGGTCGCGCCCGGCGTCGTGTGGCCAGGCGGCGACGCCCCTGCAGTGCTACTCCCAGGCGTACCGGTTGAAGAAGTCGACATGAGCCCCCGTTCTGCGCTCAGTGCAGCGTCGTCTCGTAGTTGTAGCGCAGAGCACGGCGGTCAGGCAGGGTTTTCGCGGTCCCGAAGCCAGTCATCACAGACCGCGAGCAATGCTCGAGACTTGTGAATCGAGCTCGGGAAGCGCACGAAGGGCGTACCTTCCCGAGTGAACGGCTGATGGTCATCTCGGGGTGCCGCAGGTGGACGCTGTGCTCCCCGCTCGCCGTCGCCCGGCTGATCGCCGCCGGACGGCGCTGCGCGCAGTCGGGGGCGGAAGAGTGACCGAGACCGCGTGCGAGCCGATCCCTGATTCCCCTCAAGTGACGCCCACGCAAGCCGCCTTCGTGCGCTTCGCCGAGCACTGCGCCACCTGCCGGACCTGCCGTGCCATGGACGAAGACGGGGCCAACCTGAACCTCCCCTGTGCGGAGCAGGACCGGCTGCGTGAGGAGTGTCGGCAGGTGGGCCGGGCCGGGGCGCCGGTTGGGGAGGGGGCCGGTGAGTGGGGGCGGGAGTGTGGTGGAGCGGAGGCTGCCGCTCGCCGGGCCGGGGCCCGTGAGCGGCTGTGCGGAGTGCCGGTGGTTCGGCAGTCAGCGGGGGGCTGCCAGGGCAGCGAGGGACATGTCTCGTGTCTCCGATGGCGATGTCCGGATTCGTCGTCAGCCTCACGGATCGCGCCGTGATCGTCGACGTGCCCGGTCGGGGGCCGAATCCGGGGCGAGCGTTATCCCTGGCGGGTAGCCGACACAGGCCCGAGGTCCTGGCCCGGGGCGACGAACGGCTCGTCCTCTCCGAAGTCCGGGGCCTGGAAGGGGTTCATGGCCGGCGGGGGCGATGCTGTGGCAGGGGAGCGGGGCGGTCCGTCCGGGGCGGAGAACGGCGAGGTCAGGTCGATGAGAGGTCTCCCTATGAGTCCAAGCCCCCCGTTGGGACCTGGCATGCGGTGAGCGGGTGCTGCGGTCGTACTACAGCTTGGTCATCTTCGCGTACGGGCTCAGGATCCGCTGCTCCACCGAGCCGCCGAAGTTCACGAGCGCCGCGATTCCCTCCTCGATGCCGATCACCCGGCCGAGACCGTAGATGTCGTGGGTGACCTGGTCGCCGACGGCGAAGTGCTTGGGGGCCGGCACGACCGGGGGTTTGAAGGGGCTGGTGGGCAGGTGGCGCTTCGCGGAAGGCTTTGTCATTGCCTCAGTATGCGCCCGCGCGTACCCCCGTCACAGCGGCTGTTCACGAACGTTATTCGAACGCCTGCCCGCCGAGCCCTCGTCTCGCGCCCCTCACACCCCGAAATGCGTCCGCAGCCGCCCCTGCGCCCCCTCCCTCGCGCCCACCCTGTCCAGCCCCAGCAGGGCCGCGCCGAGGACCGGGCCGGCCGTGACCGTCTGTGGGATCGCCTTCGGGGCCCGGTCGGACAGGAGGTCCTGGATTCGGCCGTTCAGCTGGGGGTGTTCGGCCGCCAGGACGCCGCCGCCCAGCAGGACCGGGGTCGGTTCGTCCAGCAGGTCGAGGCGGGTGAGGGCCACCACGGCCATGGCGACCACCTCCTCGGCCTGGCGGTCGATGATCGTGCGGGCGATCGGGTCTCCGGTCGCCGCCGTCGCGAAGAGGACCGGCGTCAGCTCGTGGCGGCGGGATTCGGCGATCCGGTCCAGGTGCAGGGCCTCGATCAGGGCGTACATGGTCGGGAGGCTGAAGTGGGCGGGGAGGGTCCGGGACAAGGCCGTGGCGGGGCCGCGGCCGTCCTCCGCGCGTGACGCATGCCACATCGCCTCCTCCGAGAGGCCCCAGCCGCCGCCCCAGTCGCCCGAGACCCTGCCGAGGGCGGGGAAGCGGGCCGTGCGGCCGTCGGGGTGCATGCCGACGCAGTTGATCCCGGCGCCGCAGACCACCGCTACTCCCCGGGGTTCCGTCACCCCCGCGCGCAGGATCGCGAACGTGTCGTTGCGGACCTCCCCTGTTGTCCCCCAGGCCCGTGCGTGCAGCGCCCTCTCCAACTGGTCCTCCTCGGCCGGGAAGTCCGCGTTGGCCAGGCACGCCGAGACGTGGGTGACGGAGGTGAGTCCGGCGGTGGTGAGGGCCCGGGTGATCGTCTCGGCGAGTGTGTCCATTGCCGTGTCCAGGCCTACCGCGGGTGGGCGAAAACCCGCCCCACGCGCCCTGGCCAGGACTTCTCCGTCCGCCGTCACGATCGCCACGTCCGTCTTGCTGTTGCCGGCGTCGATGGCGAGGACGGTCGCGGTCAGGCCCACGCGAGGTGCTCCCGGTTGTGTGCGATCAGCCGGTCCGTGAGTGTCTCTGCGTACTCGTACTGGGCGATGAGGGGGTGGGAGAGGAGGGCCTGGAAGACGCGAGTGCGGCCGCCGTGCAGGGCCGCCTCCAGGGCCAGGTGCTCGTACGCTGTCACGTTCGCCATCAAGCCCGCGTAGAGGGGGTCCACCGGGGCGACGGGGAGGGGGGACGCGCCCTTCGTGCCCACCGCCGCCTGTACCTCGATCACCGCGTCGTCGGGGAGGAACGGCAGCGTGCCCCGGTTGTAGGTGTTCACCACCTGGTACGGGGTGCCGGCGCCGCCCAGCAGGGCCGCCGCCAGGTCCACCGCCGCCTCCGAGTAGTACGCGCCGCCCCGTTTCGCCAGCAGCTCCGGCTTTTCCTCCAACGACGGGTCCGCGTACATCGTCAGCAGTTCCCGTTCCATCGCTGCCACCTCGGCCGCCCTCGACGGCTTCGTCCGCAGTTCTCGTACGACCTCGTCGTGCGCGTAGTAGTAGCGCAGGTAGTACGACGGGATCACACCCAGGCAGTCGAGCAGCGCGCGCGGCAGGCGCAGGTCGCTCGCGATCGTGTCGCCGTGGTCCGTCAGGAGCTTGGGGAGGACGTTCTCGGCCTCCGGGCCGCCCAGGCGTACGCCCGTTTCCCAGGTGAGGTGGTTGAGGCCCACGTGGTCCAGGTGGATCTCGGGGGGCTCGACGCCCAAAAGCGCCGCGAACTTGCGCTGCAGGCCGATCGCCACGTTGCACAGGCCTACCGCCTTGTGGCCCGCCTCCAGCAGGGCGCGGGTCACGATGCCGACAGGGTTCGTGAAGTCGATGATCCAGGCGTCGGGGTTGGTGCGGCGGACGCGGTCCGCGATGTCGAGGACGACCGGGACCGTGCGGAGGGCCTTCGCGAGGCCGCCGGCGCCCGTTGTCTCCTGGCCCACGCAGCCGCAGTCGAGGGGCCAGGTCTCGTCCTGTTGGCGGGCCGCCTGGCCGCCGACGCGGAGCTGGAGGAGGACCGCGTCCGCGCCGTCGACCGCGCGGTCGAGGTCGGTCGTGGTGGTGATGCGGCCGGGGTGGTCCTGGCGGGCGAAGATGCGGCGGGAGAGGCCGCCGACCAGGGCCAGGCGGTCTTCGGCCGGGTCCATCAGGACCAGTTCCTCGATGGGCAGGGTGTCCCTGAGGCGGGCGAAGCCGTCCACGAGTTCGGGGGTGTAGGTCGAGCCTCCGCCGACCACGGTGAGTTTCATCTGCGTCTAACCCTTTACTCCGGTGAGCGTGACACCCTCTACGAACGCCTTCTGGGCGAAGAAGAACACGAGGATCACGGGGGCCATGACCAGCACGGTGGCGGCCATGGTGAGGTTCCAGTCGGTGTGGTGGGCGCCCTTGAACGACTCAAGGCCGTAGGAGAGCGTCCAGGCGCCCGGGTTCTCCGAGGCGTAGATCTGCGGGCCGAAGTAGTCGTTCCACGCGTAGAAGAACTGGAAGAGGGCCACTGCGGCTATGCCCGGTTTGGCCATCGGGAGGACGACCTTGAGCAGGGTGCGCAGGTCGCCGCAGCCGTCGACCCTCGCCGCGTCCAGGTATTCGTCGGGGATCGTGGTGAGGAACTGGCGCAGCAGGAAGATCGAGAACGCGTCGCCGAACGCCATGGGGATGATCAGCGGCCAGAGGGTGCCGGAGAGGTCCAACTGCTTCGCCCAGAACAGGTACATCGGGATGATGATGACCTGCGGCGGCAGCATCATCATCGAGATGACCAGCATCAGCGCCAGATTGCGGCCTCGGAAGCGGAACTTGGCCAGGGCGTAGGCCACCGGGATCGAGGAGATCACCGTGAGGGCCGTGCCCAGGAACGCGTAGAACAGGGTGTTCTTCCACCACGTGAGGAAGCCGGGGGTGTCGAAGACCCTGCGGTAGTTGTCCCACTCCCAGGTGTGCGGGATCAGGTCGCGGCTGAGGGCCTGGGTGTCGCTCATGAGCGAGGTGAGGAAGACGAAGACGAAGGGGAGGGTGAAGAAGAGGGCCGCCGCGATGCCCAGGGAGTGGATCGCGATCCATTCCAGCAACGCCCTTCGGCGGGCCGTGCGTTCCGCGGGGGTGGGTGGTGCCTTTCTCAGCCCCACCGGCTTTTCCAGTACGTGCGTCATCGTTCACCTGCGTTGATCAGGCCGCCCTTGCGGCGCATCAGGAGTGCGGTGAAGGCCATGGAGAGGGCGAAGAGAACCAGGGCGACCACACAGGCGGAGCCGTAGTCGAAGCGCTGGAAGCCCAGGTTGTAGACGAGTTGGGGGAGGGTGAGCGTGGACTTGTCCGGGTAGCCGGGCTCGAACTGCGTGCCCGCGCCCTGGATCACGCCCGACGCGACCTTCCCGGCGATCAGCGGCTGTGTGTAGTACTGCATCGTCTGGATCACGCCGGTGACCACCGCGAACATGACGATCGGCGAGATGTTCGGGAGCGTGACGTAGCGGAAGCGCTGCCAGGGCGTCGCGCCGTCCAGTTCGGCCGCCTCGTACTGCTCCTTCGGTACGTCGAGCAGTGCCGCCATGAAGATGACCATCAGGTCGCCGATGCCCCACAGGGCCAGCAGGGTGAGGGCCGGCTTCGACCAGGTGGGGTCGTTGAACCAGCCGGGTGTGGGGAGTCCGGCCTTCTCCAGGAGGGAGTTGACCGGGCCTGTGCCGGGGTTGAGGAGGAAGGCGAAGGCCATGGTGGCCGCCACGGGCGGGGCCAGATAGGGCAGGTAGAAGAGGGTGCGGAAGACGCCCGTCGCCGTCTTGATCTTGGTGATCAGCAGGCCCACGCCCAGGCCGAAGGCGACCCGGAGCGTGACCATGACGAGGACCAGCCACAGAGTGTTGCGCAGGGCGGGCCAGAAGAAGGGGTAGTGCTCGAAGACGTACGTCCAGTTCTTCGTGCCCGACCAGGTCGGCGGCTTGAAGCCGTCGTAGTGCATGAAGGAGAAGTAGACGGTGGAGAGCAGGGGGTAGGCGAAGAAGACCGTGAAGCCGATCAGCCACGGGGAGAGGAAAGCCAGGGTGCGGAGCGTCGAGCGGCGGTGTTTCGCCCGCAACGTAGAGGTGCTCACGGCAGGGCTCGTGGTGCTCATGGCTGCTTCGCCTGCGCGATGTCCGTGTCGATCTGCGCGGCCGTCTTCTTCAGGCCCGCCTTGAGATCGGTCGCCTTGCCGCTTTCGTAGGCGTAGCCGAACTCCTGGACCGTGGTGAGGTAGACGCCGCCGTTGACGGACGCGGGGGCGGTCGTGGAGTTCGGGTTGGCGGCGATCTCCAGGAACGTCTTGAAGCGCGGGTCGTACTTCAGCTTCGGGGACTTCAGGGCCGCCAGCGTCGAGGGGACGTTGTGGATGGCGTTGGAGAAGTTCACCACCGCGTCCGTGTCCGTGGTCATGTACTTCACCAGCTCCCAGGCCGCGTTCTGCTTCCTGCTGGTCGCCGCGATCCCCGCGATGGTGCCGGTGATGTAGCCCTTGCCGTACTGGTCGGCCTGGTCGTCGGGGACGGGCAGCGGGGCCACGCCGATGTCGAACTTCGGCTTGGTGTCCAGGGCCATGCCCAGGCGCCACTCGCCGTCCAGCTGCATGGCGACCTGGCCGGTGTGGAAGGGGTGCTTGGGGCCCCACTCGTCGCCGAGCTTGGAGCGGTAGGTCTCCAGCTTGCGGTAGCCGCCGAGTGCGTCGACCAGCTTCTTCTGGACCGTGAACGCGGCCTCGAACGCCGGGTCCTTGCCGACGTTCGACTTGCCGTTCTTGTCGAAGTACGTGGGGGAGAACTGGCCGAGGTAGTGCTCGGTGGTGGTCTCCCAGCCGTGGTAGTTCGGCATGAAGCCGAGCTGCTTGTAGGTGTCGCCCTGGGGGATCGTCAGCTTCTTGGCGACCTGCTCGAACTCGGACCAGGTCTTGGGCGGGGCGGTGATGCCGGCCTTCTCGAACGCCGTCTTGTTGTAGTAGAGGCCGTACGCGTCGCCGAGGAGGGGGACCGCGCAGCGGTCTCCGTCGAACTGGGTGTACTCGTTCATCGCCTTCGGGAAGGTCTTCTCCGGGTCGACGCCGGACTTCTCGAAGAACGGGTTGAGGTCCACCAGGGCACCGGAGGAACAGAACTTTCCGACGCTGTTCGTGGTGAACGACGAGATCACGTCCGGGGCCTTGGCGCCGCCGGTGCGCAGGGCCTGGTTCATCTTGTCGTCGGTCATGTTGCCGACGACGTCGACGTGGATGTTGGGGTGCGCCTTCTCGAAGCCGTCGACCAGGGACTGGACGGCCTTCACCTCGCCCGGCGCGCTCCAAGCGTGCCAGAAGTTGATGGTCGTCTCCTTCGAGGCGTCGTCGCTCGCGGCGGAGTCCGACTGGCCGGTGCACGCGGTGGCGAGGAGGGCGAGGGAGGCGGAGGCGGCGAGCGCGATGGCTGCTTTTCTGGATATTCCGGGCATGGCGGAGCTCCCTGTGGCACGGGGGAAGAGGGGAAGGACGGAAAAGCGGGGGGGGGTGGGGTCAGCGGGAGGTGTCGAAGACCTCGTCGCGCGTCGACGCGAGCGCGCTCTCCAGCGCGCCGCGCAGCACGGGATGTTCACGGACGTCGCCCACGACCAGGCGGGGGCGTGACGCGGCCAGCTCTTCCAGCTCGGCCTGGACGAGGGCGCGCAGGATCTCGCCGCCCGAGGCGAGCGACGCGCCGCTCAGCACGACGAGCTCGGGGTCGAGGACCGAGACGAGGGAGGCCAGACCGGTGGCCAGCCGGGTCGCGTAGGTCTGGAGGAGGAGGCGATGGGGTTCGTCGCCGGCCTCCGCCGGTCCGGGCGCCAGGGGGGTGGCGGGGTCGGTCTCCGCCGACCTGGACGCCAGGCGTGCGGCGGCCTCGGTTCGCGCCGCCGCCCGGGCCACCAGTTCCGCCGCGGCCTCGGCGTACGGCCCCTGCGGGATGTCCTCGATGCCGAGTTCACGGGCCAGCCGGGGGACGGCCTGGGAGCCGGCCAGCTCCTGGTAGCCGCCGCTGTTGGCCTTGGTGACCTGACGGACCAGGGGGGTGCCCGGCACCGGCAGGAAGCCGACCTCGCCGGCGCCGCCGCTCCAGCCGCGGTGCAGCCGGCCGCCGAGCACCAGGGCGGCGCCCAGGCCCTCCTGGTTCCACAGCAGCACGAAGTCCGCGTGGCCCCGGGCCGCACCGAGCCGCTGTTCGGCGAGCGCGACCAGGTTGACGTCGTTCTCGTACTCGAACGGCATGGGCAGGGCGGCGGCGAGCTCGTCCAGGAGGGTGGGGGAGTGCCAGCCGGGGAGGTGGGAGGCGTAGCGCAGACGGCCCGTGGTGGGGTCGAAGGCGCCCGGGGTGCCGATCACGAGACGGTGGATGTCGGCCCGGGCGAGGCCCGCCGCCTTCACCGCGCCGTCCAGGGCGTCGGTGACCTGCTGGACGACCGGGGTGCCGGTGCGCCTGCCGGGGGTGGGCAGTTCGTGCCGGCCGACGGTGCGGCCGGTGATGTCGGAGACCGCGGCGAGTATCCGCTCCGGTGTGACGTCGAGCCCGGCGGCGTATCCGGCGGCCGGGTTGACCTCGTAGAGCTGGGCGTTCGGGCCGGGCCGGCCTTCGGTGGTGCCGGTGGCCAGGACGAGGCCCGCCGCCTCCAGACGGGCCAGGAGCTGCGAGGCGGTCGGCTTGGACAGGCCGGTGAGCTTGCCGATCCGCGTACGGGAGAGCTGTCCGTGCTCCAGCAGCAGGTCGAGGGCGGCCCGGTCGTTCATGGCGCGCAGGACGCGTGGGGTGCCCGGCGTGCCGGCGGTTCCTGCCATGCGTGTCCACACCTGCCCTTCGGCTGCTCAGCTTTTCAGTGATCACGGGGAGAAGTCCATCGAGACCCGTCGACCACTGTCAGGATCACTGTTAGGAAAGTTTCCTATCGGTGGAGAGGAAGCTAAACCCGGCACCTTCGGGAGTCAAGAGGCCACGAAGAACAAGAGGGCATGAAGAAAGGGCGGCACCCGGCCGAGCCGGATGCCGCCCTCCCGTGAGGCCGCTACATCGCTGCTACTTCGTCGTGCTCGTCGGCGCCGCCGGCGCGAGCGGGGACGCCGCCGCCGACTGCGGAGACGTGGCGTTCGCGTAGACCGACGGGGCCGCCATCCCGGCCGTCGGGTCGACGAGCTGTTCCTCCGCCGAGGCCGTGGCGCCGCCGACGATCCGGATGCCCGCCGCGTCGAAGGTTCGCTTGATGCGCCAGCGCAGCTCGCGCTCCACGGTCAGGGACTTGCCGGGCATGGTCTTGGCCGAGACGCGCACGACCATGGAGTCCAGCAGGACGCTGTCCAGGCCGAGCACCTCGATCGGGCCCCACAGCAGCTCGTTCCAGGGCTCCTCGGCGCCCATCTTCTCGGCGACCTCGTCGAGCGTGGCCTTGACCTTGTCCAGGTCCTCACCGGAGTGGACCGTGACGTCGACGTTGGCGGTGGCCCAGCCCTGGGAGAGGTTGCCGATGCGTTTGACCTCGCCGTTGCGGACGTACCAGATCTCGCCGCCCTCGCCGCGCAGCTTGGTCACGCGCAGACCCACCTCGATCACCTCGCCGGAGGCGACGCCCGCGTCGACCGTGTCGCCGACGCCGTACTGGTCCTCGAGGATCATGAAGACGCCGGACAGGAAGTCCGTGACGAGGTTGCGGGCGCCGAAACCGATCGCCACACCGGCGACACCGGCCGAGGCCAGCAGCGGGGCGAGGTTGATCTGGAAGGTGCCCAGGACCATCAGCGCGGCCGTGCCGATGATCAGGAACGACGCCACCGAGCGCAGCACCGAGCCGATGGCCTGCGAGCGCTGACGGCGGCGTTCGACGTTGACCAGCAGTCCGCCGATCGCGCCGCCGTCCAGGGACGGCACGTTGCGGTTCATGCGGTCGATCAGCTTGGTGATCGCCCGTCGTACGACGACCCTCAGCACCACCGCTATCACCACGATGAGCAGGACCCGAAGGCCGATCGCGAGCCATGTCGACCAGTTCTGCTCGATCCAGCCCGCGGCGTTCGTCGCGCTCTCGTGGGCGTCCTGCAGCGAGGGCACTCTCGGGCTCTGGGTGCCCGAGGGGGTCGGCGACGGCGTAGGGTCGGCGGCCATCGATACGGCGTCCGCGGGGGACAAGGACACGGCGAGTACCTCCAGGTGCAGCGGTCTGCCCCGGTGGGGTGGTTCGGGGGTCTTCGGGGGATCAAGGTCACGACTGGGTCACCGAAGGGGCAGAACCACCACACTAACGGGGCATTGTGTGTGTTCCCTCGGAATGTGTGAAGGAGAGACCGTGCTCACCTGGGCTTGAACAGGCCATGCTCGGGGGGATGAATCAGATGTGGTCGAAAACACTCCCAGCCCGTTACCGGGACATGGTGGCGCTTCCACCAGGCATGAGGAGAGACTGACTACGAATCGTCCCGGCGCGAGCCACGCGCCGCCGGCGTCCAAGGAGGCATCCGTGCCGCATGTCCTGGTCCTCAACGCGTCGTACGAGCCGCTAGGTGTCGTACCGCTCCGCCGCGCGCTCGTCCTCGTCCTCGAGAACAAGGCCGTATGCCTCGAGGAGTCCGGCGCCTTTCTGCACAGCGCGACCGTCACAGTCCCCGCACCCAGCGTGGTCCGGCTCAAGCGATTCGTCCGGGTTCCCTATCGGGGGCCCGTTCCACTGACCCGCCGGGCGCTGTTCGCCCGTGACGGGGGCCGGTGCATGTATTGCGGTGGCGTCGCAACCAGCGTCGACCACGTCATCCCGCGCAGCCGCGGGGGCAAACACGTCTGGGACAACGTGGTGGCGTCCTGCCGCCGCTGCAACCACGTGAAGGCCGACCGACATCTCTTCGAGATCGGCTGGCGGCTGCGCCACAAACCCGCCCCGCCCTCCGGCCTCGCCTGGCGCATCATCGGGACCGGGCACAGGGATCCGCGCTGGATGCCGTACTTGCAGCCGTACGGCGCGGAAGACGCCATGGCCCGGATCGACGGCATTCCTGCCTGACGACGATCCGGGCTTTCGTATGGCCGCGTGTTGCCGTGTGCGGCACCGGCCGGCCCGGGGAACCCCCCGTTCCCCCGGGCCGGCCTGTCATGAGGTGCGCCCCTACGCGTACCGCAGCTCCCCCGGGCGCACCGTGCGGCGCAGCAGGGGCAGTGAGGTCGCCGCGGCCAGCAGGCAGGCGGCGTAGACGGCGAGGGGCACCAGGGCGGTCGCCCAGGGCACCGGACGGTCCGAGAGCACGGCGTACCAGGTGCCGATGGCCAGGCCGCCGAGGCCCGCGAGCAGCACCGCGGGGGCCAGCGGCAGCGCGGTCTCCAGCAGCAGGGCCCGGCCCAGCACCGTGCGCGGCACTCCTGCGGCGGACTGTGCGGCGAGGCCCCGGCGGCGGGTGGCCAGGGACTCGGCGGTGCCGACGGCCAGTCCGGACAGGGTGATCGCGAAGGCCACCGCGATCGCGGCGCCGGTGAGATCGAGGCCGGTGGTGTAGTAGGTCACGGACTCGCCGAGGTCCTTCCTGCTGCGCACCACGTCCCCGAGCACCTGCCGGATGCCCATGAAGCCGGTCCCGACGACCGTCACCAGCAGCACCGCCGCGTGGGTGCGGGCCGCCGACCAGGGGTCGTCGCGCAGCCGCTCGGCGGCGATCAGCGTGGCCGCCGACCGGGCCCGGGCCGCGAGGAGCCGCCCGGTCGCCTTCGCGACCGCCCCGGAGAACCACACGGCGCCCGCGCCGACCGCGAGGACCGCGCCCGCCATCATCATCGGTGACCCGCCGCCCGGCCGGTTGGCGGCGGACGTGGCGGTGGTGGTCACGGCCAGCAGCGCCAGTGCCGCGACGAGCAGGATGCCGGCCAGGAAGAGCAGCCCCGGCCCCCGTCCCGAGCCCGGTCCGACCCGGCGCACCCAGCCGAGCGGCGAGGCCACCACCCGGCGCAGCGCCAGCGCGCCCGCCGCCGCGCCCAGCAGCGGTACGGCGACGGCGACCAGGGCGATCCCCGCCCAGGCCAGGGCGGTCGGCCGGTCCCACAGGCGCAGCAGGAGCAGCACCGAGAAGACGGTCGCGACAGTCGAGCCCAGCAGACAGGCGAGCCCGGTCTCCAGCGCGGCGATCCGCCGCACCTGCCAGGGCGTGGCCCCGGCCAGCCGCAGCCCGGCCAGCCGCCGGTCGCGGTGCACCGCCCCGATCCGGGCGCACTGCCCGAGGAACCCGAGCACCGGCACGAGCAGGAGCAGCAGACTGACGATCACACCGGAGCGGGTGCCGGGCTGGTCCAGCAGGCCGGCGGCGTAGCCCACGCGGTGTTGGCCCCGCAGTGACGCCAGGGCGACGGCGGTCAGGGCGAAGCCCGTCGCGAGCGCCGCGCCCGTCGCCGTCAGGGTGACCCGCCACCACTCGCCGCGGTCGGAGCCACGGGTGAGCTCCCAGGCGAGGCGCACATCGGCACGCAGGGAGTGAAAGGAGCGCAGGAAGCGCAAGGGGCGCGAAGAACGCGGGGAGTTCACGCCGTCACCCCCGCCGCCGCCAGGCTGCCGTCCCGGAGCTGCACTTCCCGGTCCGCGTACGCCGCCACCTGGTCGTCATGGGTGATCAGCAGGACCGCCGTGCCCGACTCGCGGGCCGCGTGCACCAGGGCCGTCATGACCTGCTCGCCCGCGAGGGAGTCCAGCGCGCCCGTCGGTTCGTCGGCGAAGACCACCTTCGGGCCGGTGACCAGGGCCCGGGCCAGTGCGGCCCGCTGGGCCTGGCCGCCGCTCAGCTCGCCCGGCCGCAGATCCTGCTGACCGCGCACGCCGAACCGCTCCAGCCACTCACCGGCCAGGTCCCGCGCGCGGGCGCGGTCGGTGCCGGCCAGCAGCAGCGGCAGGGCGGCGTTGTCCAGGACCGTCAGCTCGGGGATGAGCTGCCCGAACTGGAACACCACACCGAACTCGGTGCGGCGCAGCTCGCTCAGCCGTTTCTCGTCCAGGTCGTCGAGGCGCCGGCCGTCGTACGTCACCGAGCCCTCGTCCGGGCGGACGATCCCGGCGAGGCAGTGCAGCAGCGTCGACTTCCCGCTGCCGCTCGCGCCGGTCACGGCGAGGATCTCGCCGGGGCGCAGTTCGACCGACGCGCCGCGCAGGGCGGGTGTCCTGCCGTGCGCCTTGGCGAGGCCACGGGCCGTGAGGAGAGGCACGGGTCTGCTCATACTGCGTCGACCTCCGCGGTCAGGGTGGTGAGCCGGGCCGCCGTGGTGGTCATCCAGCGGAGGTCGGCGTCGAGGTGGGTGACGGCGTAGTCCGCCGAGAGCACGGTCGCCAGGTCGGCGCCCTTGGCGGCCTTGAGCGCCGTGAGTTCGCGCATCCGCTCCATGTGGGCGGCGCGCTGGGCGCTCAGATAGCCGGCCGGGTCGCCGCCGGAGAGGATCGCGACGACGACCTTGGCGAAGATCTCGTTCGCCACGAAGGGGGCGGGTGGTGCGATCTCACCGGCCCAGCGGGAGAGTTCGCGCGTCCCGTCCTCGGTCGCGCGGTACATCGTCCGCTCCGGGCCGCCGTCCGAGTCGGTGCCGTCGACCTCGGCGAGGCCGTCCCGGACGAGGCGCTGGAGGGTCGTGTAGACCTGCCCGTAGGCCAGCGGGCGCGCCTGTGGGAAGCGGTCGTCGTGGCGTCGCTTGAGGTCGTAGCCGTGGCTGGGACCCGAGGCGAGCAGGCCCAGCAGGATGTGGCGGGTGCTCATGAGGATCATTATGTACTGAGTACATGTACTGAGTGAATAGTGATCGCCGAAAAGATTGCGGGCCGCATGGGCGCGGCTGCTCACTCCGTGATGGCGTACGCCTCCGCCGACCACAGCGAATACCCGAACCGCGTGGCCCGCTTGTCGCCCTGCACCCGCAGGAACCGCACGTCCCGCTCGTCCATGCGGACGCTCTCCCGGCCGCCCCGGCTGTCCCGGACCGTCGCCGCCGTACGCCAGCGGCGGCCGTCCGCCGACACCTGGACGCGGTACGCCGAGGGGTGGGCGTCCTGCCAGCGCAGCACGACCTGGCCGATCCGCGCCGGGCGGGGCAGCTCGACCTGCCACCAGGCGCCGTCGTCGACGGGGGAGGACCAACGGGTGTCCGGGGCGCCGTCGTTCGCCGCCGACGCCGGGAAGTCGGGCGTCTCGTCGCCCGAGGAGCGGGCGGTGCCGGTGCGGGCCAGGTCGGGGCCGCCGGTCGGCGGGACGGCGCGGACGGTGAGGGTCCGGGTCGCTCCCGCGAAGCCCAGCCGGATGTCGTACGACCGCATCGGCGTGCCGCGCTCCACGGTCACCTCGACGGGGACCTCCGCCCGCGTGCCGCGCTCCACGGTCAGCTCGCCCTTCGGTACCCGGACCCGTACGCCCTCGGGCGCCTCGACGGTGAGCCTGCCCCGGGCGTCGGCGGGCCGCAACGAGCCCAGCCCGGCCGTCAGCCGCAGGCCCCGGCCGGTCTCGGCGTCCACCTCGTCCCGCTCCAACTCCAGGGAGGCGGCGGGGGAGTCCTCGAACCAGGGGACGAGGTGCCGCACCCGGGCCGCAGCGGGTCCGGCGACCCGCACGGCGTCCACGGGCGAGTCGACGCCCTGCGCCTCGCCCGCGCCCGGATCGCCCCGCCCGTCGGCGTCTTGGCCCTGAGCCCGCGCGTCGCCGGCGCCCGAATCAGCCGACGC
Source organism: Streptomyces sp. CRCS-T-1 (assembly GCF_024442335.1). Lineage (NCBI taxonomy): Bacteria > Bacillati > Actinomycetota > Actinomycetes > Kitasatosporales > Streptomycetaceae > Streptomyces > Streptomyces sp. CRCS-T-1. The sequence goes on from NZ_CP101651.1 coordinate 5,498,631, forward strand.
CTCGCTTGAACCGGCCCGGCCGTCGGGGTCCCGGCTCTGTGCCCGCGCGTCGCCGGTGTCCGGACTGCTCCGCGCCTTGCCCGAACCGCCCCACCTGTCGGCGCCCTGGCTCTGAGCCCGCGCCCCGCCCGCACCCGAACCGGCCCGCCCGTCGGCCTCCTGGCCCTGAGCTTCCGCCGCACCCGAACCACCCCGCTCATCGCCGGAACCGTCACCCCCGTCAGCACCCTGGCCTCCCCGCACCCGCACCCGTACCTCCGTCGCCCCCGACCCCGACAGTCGGCCGATCGGCTGCCAGCCCTGGTCGGGGACGTGGGCCTCGACCGTGCCCTCCGTGCCGGGGTCGGTGAGGACCGTCACGGCCGTGAGGGGGCGGGGGCGGGGGAAGCGCAGGGTGCGGTCGTCGGAGGGGGCGCCGGGGTTGCGGGGCGGCTCGTGGTCGATGCCGGCCCAGGACGCGTACGCCTTCTGCGCCCGCCGCAGGAAGGGGTCCAGGACGTCCGTGCCGACCTCGGCCCGCGCCGACTCCAGCCCGGCCCGCAGGGCGCCCAGCTCGCGGTACGCCGTCCAGGCCGCCGCCCTGTCCCCGGCGCGCTGCGCGTCCAGCATGTCGAGCGCGGCCGTGCCCGCCCGGCCGTAGCGGGCCAGCTGCTCCGACCAGGGGGCGACCTCGGAGGCGAGGGCGGTGTCCGAGAGCCGCCGGGGCAGCTCGCGCAGCACGGTGAAGGCCTCGCGCAGCCGCCGCGCGGCGTCGCCGCCCGGCGCGGGGTCCCGCCAGTACGCCTCGGTCAGCGGGCGCAGATACGCCGACTCCTCGTCGTTCAGCACCGACGACGCGTCGTTCCCGGCGAGCGCGGAAAGGGCCTGCTCGCGGCGCCGGTCCCCGCCCGCGAGGTCGGCGATGGCGGCCCGCCAGGACTCCCCGGGGCTGTAGGAGCGCGGGTTCCAGGCGTAGTCGGCGGCGGTGAACAGCGGGATGCGGGACGCCTCCGGCTGCTGCATCGCGTTGGCGAGCAGGGCGGCCGAACCGGTCGCGACGGCGGGCTCACGGCCCTGGTAGGGGCCGAGGAAGATCCGGCCGGGGTCGTAGTCGTTGACCGGGTAGTTGTCCATCGTGACCAGCGGGTGCCCGAGCGCCTCGCGCGCGTCGGCCAGTTCGCCGCCCGTGATGGTGCGGGGCACCACCCCGACGCCCGTCCACGCCACCTCGACGCCCTCGTCCAGCTCGCTCGCCAGCGCCCGCCGGTAGTCGGTCGTGCCGTCCTCGTAGTACTCGGTGGGCATCAGCGACAGACCGGCGGCACCGGGGTGCCGTTCCGCCAGGTGCCGGGCCACCGCGTTCGCCACCCGGGACTGCGCCTCGGCCGCCGCCCGTGGGCCGGAGCCGAACCGGTCGGCGTCCGCCTCGCAGTGCCACTCGCTGTAGCTGACGTCCTGGAACTGGAGCTGGAAGGCCCGGAAGCCCAGCGCCCACATCGCGTCGATCTTGCGCGTCAGCGCCCGTACGTCATCGTCCGAGGCGAAGCACATCGCCTGCCCCGGGGCGACCGCCCAGCCGAGCCGCACATGGTTGGCGCGGGCCCGCTCGGCCAGCTCCCGGAACGCGGCCCGCTGCTTCGCCGGGTACGGCTCACGCCAGCGCGCCTGCCGGTAGAGATCGTCGCCCGGGGCGTACAGGTAACGGTTCTGCTTGGTGCGCCCCATGAAGCCGATCTGCGCCATCCGCTGCCGGTGCGTCCAGGCGGTGCCGTAGAAACCCTCGGTGATGCCGCGTACGGCGGTGCCCGGCCAGTCGCGTACGACGGCCGCCGCGATCGTGCCGTCGGGACGCAGCAGCTGCCGCAGTGTCTGTACGGCGTGGAACAGTCCGTCCTCGCCCGTCCCGGTGAGGGAGACGGCGCCCCGGCCGACGGTCAGCTCGTAGCCCCCGGAGGGGAGGGCGCGGCGGTCGTTGCGCCGGACGGGCTCCGTCCCCGCCCGTACGACCAGGGCGCCGGGCGCGGCGGAGTCCGTGACGCGGCGGGCACCGGCCTGCCGCAGCAGCGCGCGCAGGGCCTCGACGGCGTAGGGGTCCGCCGACGGGTCCGTGAGCAGCGCGACCTCGTCGGTGACCTCGACCGGGGCGCCGTTTCCGCGCAGCGACTGCGGGCGCGGCCAGACGGAGAGGCCGGCTCCGGCCATGTCGGGCGTCGGTGTCGCGGCCTTGCCGGGGGCGGGCGGAGCCGCCACCGCGGCGGGCGGGGCGCCGAGGCTTCCGGCGACGACGGCGACCGCGAGGGCGACTGCCCGCTTTCCACGCCGCAGTCCCACAGGCCCCCTCCAGATGTGCCCGACGGATGTCCGCCAGATGTGTCGACCGGGACGACGAGCCCACCACCCGCTCGGTGAAGGTGTCAACGAGAGTGGCCGTTGTGGCCGATTTGCCGGGATCTTGACAGAGTGGAGGGGAGTGGAATGTGAGCAGGAGCACGATGTTCGGGCTGGGACGTCTGTCATCGCCTCGACTGGGTAGGGCTGCGATAACCCGTCGAAAGTTGAACCCGACAAAGCTCGACTAGGAGGCCCCCGTGGCTGCGATGACTTTCCTCCCGCTCCCGGCCCCGTCCAAACCCGTGGCGGACACGTCCGCCGAACTCGACCCCCATTACGACGACCCGCGCTACGAAGACCCCCACTACTGCGTCTTCAGCTCCGAGAACACCTGCGCCGAGCCCCCGCTCACCAGCGAGCCCCCGCTCCCCGATGCCGAGCCCCTCACCAGCGAGCCGCCGCTCGCCGAATCCGCCCCGCTGACCAGCGAGCCCTCCGCCTTCATCCCGGACTTCTCAGGCATCTAGGGGCCTCTATGACCGCAGCGCGGCCGGCCGAACCACCTTCCGAGGACCTGTCCCGCCTCGCCGTACTGCACGGCGTCGCCACCTCGTACAGCCCGTCCCCGGACCGTACGGTCGCCGCCTCGGCCACCGCGGTCACCCTGACCCTGGCCGCTCTCGGCGTGGACGCGAGCACGCCCGGCGCCGTCCGCGCCGCGCTCGCCACCCGGGAGCGGGACCAGGCCGCACGACTGCTGCCGCCCACGGTGGTCGGCTGGGGCGCGAGCCTCCCGGCCGCCCTGGCCGCCCTCCCCGAGGGCACCCGGCTGCGCGTCGACACCGAGCAGGGCGAGAGGCGCGCCTCGGCCGAGCGGCTCCCGCCCGGTGTCCACCGGCTGACCGCCACGGCCCCCGACGGCCGCACCGCGGACGCCCATCTGATCATCGCCCCGGACCGGCTGCCCACGCCGCCGGGGCGCTCGTACGGACTGCTGGTCCAGCTCTACTCCCTCCTGTCCCGCCGCTCCTGGGGCATGGGCGACCTCGGCGACCTCGCCGAACTGGCCGGCTGGGCCGGGCGGTCGCTCGGCGCCGGGTTCGTCCAGGTCAACCCGCTGCACGCGGCCGTGCCCGGCGCCCCCACCGACCCCTCCCCGTACCGCCCCTCCTCGCGTCGCTTCCCCGACCCCGTGCACCTGCGGATCGAGGACATCCCCGAGGCCGCGTACGTCGAGGACCCTCAGCGGCTGCGCGCCCTGCTGGAGAGATCCGCCCGGCTGCGCGAAGCGGTGCTGGAGAAGGGCGCGTTGATCGACCGGGACGCCGTGTGGGAGCTCAAGCGGGAGGCGCTCGGGCTGGTGTGCGAGGTGCCGCTCGGCCCCGGCAGGCGCGCCGCCTACGGCGATTTCCTCGCCGCGCAGGGCCGGGCCCTGGAGGACCACGCCACCTGGTGCGCGCTCGCCGAGGTGCACGGCCCGGATTGGCACCGCTGGCCGACCGGCCTGCGCGACCCCCGCTCGGCCGACACCGACCGAGCCCGGGTCGGCCTCATGGACCGGGTGGAGTTCTGGTCCCGGCTCGCCTGGCTCACCGACACCCAGCTCACCGCGGCGCAGCGGGCCGGACGTGAGGCCGGGATGCCGGTCGGGATCGTGCACGACCTCGCGGTCGGCGTCCATCCCGTCGGCGCCGACGCCTGGGCCCAGCAGGACCACTTCGCCGCCGGCATGTCGGTGGGCGCGCCCCCGGACGCCTTCAACGCGCGCGGCCAGGACTGGGGCCTGCCGCCCTGGCGCCCCGACCGCCTCGCCGACTCGGGCTACGCCCCCTTCCGCGAGCTGCTCCGCGCCCTGTTCCGCTACGCCGGAGCCCTGCGCATCGACCACGTCATGGGCCTGTTCCGCCTCTGGTGGGTCCCCCAGGGCCACCCGCCCACCGAGGGCACCTACGTCCGCTACGACGCCGAGGCCATGCTCGCCGTCCTCGTCCTGGAGGCCTCCCGGGCAGGGGCGCCGGTGATCGGCGAGGACCTGGGCACCGTGGAACCCGGCGTCCGCGAGGCGCTGCGCGAGCGCGGGGTGCTCGGCACGTCCGTGCTGTGGTTCGAACGCGACTGGGACGGCGACGGCCGTCCCCTGCCCCCCGAGTCCTGGCGCGCCGACTGCCTGGCCACCGCCACCACCCACGATCTGCCCTCCACGGCCGCCCGCCTCACCGGCGAGCACGTCGAACTCCGCGACAGCCTCGGCCTGCTGGCCCGCCCGCTGGAGGAGGAGCGCGCCGAGGCCGCCGCCGACACCGGCGAATGGCTGTCCCTGCTCTCCCGCCTAGGCCTGCTGCGGGGCACCGGCGGCGGCGCCGACGCCTCCTCGGAGGAGGCCGAGATCCAGGCCCTCCACCGCTTCCTGCTGCGCACCCCGGCCCGCATGGTCGGCGTCTGGCTCCCGGACGGGGTCGGCGACCGCCGCCCGCAGAACCTCCCGGGCACCTGGGACCAGTACCCGAACTGGAGGCTGCCGATCGCGGACGCCGAGGGCCGCCCCGTGACACTGGAGGAACTGGCGGCGTCGCCCCGGCTGCACGCCCTCGTCGAGGTGTTGCGGGAAGCTCCCGGCCCGTCCGGCGGCTGAGGGCGGCGACCCTTACGGCACCCCGGGCGCGCGGCCCCGAGGGGCGTTGGATACTTTTGACACCGTGGACAAGAAGAACGCCCTGCGCGCCGGCGCCCTGGCAGCCGGTACGACGCTCATGATGCTGCTCATGTCGTCCCCCGCCTCCGCTGTCAGCCGCGACGACGGTGACGACCCCGGCCCGGGCCTGAGCGTCATCGAGACGCTGGGCCTCTTCGTCGTGGCCCCCATCGTGCTGTACCTGGTCATCCACGCTCTGGTGGTGATCGGCGACAAGTCGCACAAGCAGAAGGACACGACCAGCTCCAACATCGGCACCAAGGCCCAGGCCAAGGCCGACGCCAAGGCCTGATCAGGGGCATCGTGGAGGGGCGGTCCTCACCGCCCGGCCGGCCCCTCCGTCCCCGCCAGCAGTTCCCTCAGCAGGCCGGCCAGTTGGCCGGCCTGTTTCTCGTCGAGGCCGGACAGAGCCTCCGTCTGGACCGTCAGTCCCGCGACGGCCGCCTCGTCGACGAGGCGCAGCCCCTCCTCGGTGAGCGTCACCTGAAGGCCCCGCCGGTCGTGCGGATCGGGCGAGCGGCGCAGGAACCCGGCCCGCTCCAGCTTGTCCAGGCGGCCGGTCATCCCGCCCGTGGTGAGCATCAGCGTCTCCGACAGCCGGCGCGGTGAGAGCGTGTACGGCTCGCCGGAGCGGCGCAGCGTCGCCAGCACGTCGAACTCGCCGCGCGAGAGCCCGAACCGGCCGTAGGTGTCCTCCAAGCGGTCCGCCATCGCGCGGGCGAGCCGGGAGACCCGGCCGAAGACCTCCATCGCCCGGGTGTCGAGCTCGGGCCGGACCGCCCCCCACTGGCCGATGATCGCGTCGACGGGGTCCCTGCGCTGCTCGGGGCGTTCGTTCATGGCACGAGTATCGGCCGCCGCTCGGTCACCCGCAAGAAAGTAGCTTGACGGAAAGTAGCTTAGGACTAAGCTACTTTCTACCGACCTACTTCGAAGGGTGCCACTCATGGCCTCCTCCCGTCCCGCGCTCATCGCCCTCACCGCACTCGCGTCCGTCTCCTGGGGCACGACCTACGCGGTCACCACCGAGTTCCTCCCGGCCGACCGCCCCCTGTTCACCGGGCTGATGCGCGCCCTGCCTGCCGGACTGCTGCTGCTCGCCCTCGCCCGGGTGCTGCCGCGCGGTGCCTGGTGGTGGAAGGCGGCGGTGCTCGGCGCGCTCAACATCGGCGCCTTCTTCCCGCTGCTGTTCCTCTCGGCGTACCGGCTGCCCGGCGGCATGGCGGCGGTCGTCGGCTCGGCCGGGCCGCTCTTCGTGGCCGGCCTCGCGGCGCTGCTGCTCGGGCAGCGGCCGACCCCGCGCACGCTGCTGACCGGGGCCGTGGCCGCCTTCGGCGTCAGCCTCGTCGTGCTGCGCGCGGCCGGGGCACTGGACGCGCTGGGCCTGCTCGCGGCCCTCGCCGCCACCGTCTCCATGTCCGCCGGAACGGTCCTCACCCAACGCTGGGGCCGCCCCGAAGGCGTCGGCCCGCTCGCCCTCACCGCCTGGCAACTGACCGCGGGCGGCCTCCTCATCGCCCCCCTCGCCTTCCTGGCCGAGGGCCCGCCCCCGGCACTGGACGCCCGCGCGGCCGGCGGCTACCTCTACCTCGCCGTCGCCAACACGGCACTCGCCTACTGGCTCTGGTTCCGCGGCATCGGCCGCCTCACCGCCACCCAGGTCACCTTCCTCGGCCCGCTCTCCCCACTGACCGCGGCGGTTGTCGGCTGGGCGGCCCTCGGCCAGACGCTGACGCCGGTGCAACTGGTGGGCATGGGGCTGGCGTTCGGCGCGACGGTGGCGGGGCAGATCGGGGCCCGGAGCAGGACGGCCCCGCGAACGTTCAGCTTCGCCGCGAAGAGCGGACGCGAAAGGGACGCCCGGCAGACCGCCGGGCGCCCCTGAGCCGAACCGCCGGCTAGCGGCCGGCCGCCGCGTCCGCCTGCTGGGCCCGCAGGGCGCGCTCCACGCCCGCGCGGGACTCCGAGACCAGGCGCTTGAGGGCCGCGTTCGGGCCCGCGGCGGTCAGCCAGGAGTCGGTCTTGTCCAGGGTCTCCTGGGAGACCTGGACGGTCGGGTAGAGGCCGACGGCGATCTGCTGGGCCATCTCGTGGGAGCGGGACTCCCAGATGTCCTTGACCACCTCGAAGTACCGGTCGGCGTAGGGGGCGAGCACCTCACGCTGGTCGGTCTGGACGAAACCGGCGATGACCGCTTCCTGCACGGCGTTCGGCAGCTTGTCGGAGTCGACGACCGACGCCCACGCCTCCGCCTTGGCCTCCTCGGTCGGGCGGGACGCCCGGGCGGTGGCGGCGTGCCGCTCACCGGCGGCCGTACGGTCACGGTCGTACTCGTTCGCGATCTCCGCCTCGTCGAACCGGCCGACCGCCGCGAGCCGCTGCACGAACGACCACCGCAGCTCCGTGTCGACGACCAGGCCCTCGACGGTCTGCGAGCCGTCCAGCAGCGCGTCCAGCACGTCCAGCTGCTCCGGCGTGCGGGCCGTCGCGGCGAACGCGCGCGCCCACGCGAGCTGGTGGTCGCTGCCCGGCGCCGCCGCCCGCAGATGGGCCAGCGTCGCGTCGGTCCAGCGGGCCAGCAGCGCCTCGCGGGCGGCCGGGTCGGCGTACAGGTCGATGGCCAGCTTGACCTGGCGGTGCAGCGACTGCACCACGCCGATGTCGGACTCCTTGCCGATGCCGGACAGCACCAGGGAGAGGTAGTCGCGGGCCGCGAGCTCGGCGTCGCGGGTCATGTCCCAGGCCGACGCCCAGCACAGGGCACGCGGCAGCGAGGACTGGAAGTCGCCGAGGTGCTCCGTGACGACCGCGAGGGACTGCTCGTCCAGGCGGACCTTCGCGTACGACAGGTCGTCGTCGTTGAGCAGGATCACGGCCGGACGGCGCTTGCCCACCAGCTGCGGTACGGCCGTCAGCTCGCCGTCCACGTCCAGCTCGACGCGCTCCTCGCGGACCAGCTTGCCGCTGGCGTCGTCCAGCTCGTAGAGGCCGACGGCGATCCGGTGCGGCCGCAGCGTCGGCTCGCCCTTCGCGCCGGCGGGCAGGGCCGGGGCCTCCTGGCGGATGGCGAAGGACGTCACGACGCCCTCGGCGTCCGTCTCGATCTCCGGGCGCAGGACATTGATGCCGGCCGTCTCCAGCCACGCCTTCGACCAGGACTTCAGATCACGCCCCGAGGTCTCCTCCAGGGCGCCCAGCAGGTCGGACAGACGCGTGTTGCCGAACGCGTGCGCCTTGAAGTACGCCTGCACGCCCCGGAAGAACTCGTCCTCACCGACGTACGCGACGAGCTGCTTCAGAACGGAAGCCCCCTTCGCGTAGGTGATGCCGTCGAAGTTGACGAGCACGTCGTCCAGGTCGTTGATCTCCGCCATGATCGGGTGCGTCGACGGCAGCTGGTCCTGGCGGTACGCCCACGTCTTCATGGAGTTGGCGAAGGTGGTCCACGAGTGCGGCCAGCGCGACTCGGGATGGGCCGCCTGGCAGGCGACCGACGTGTACGTGGCGAACGACTCGTTCAGCCACAGGTCGTTCCACCACTCCATCGTCACGAGGTCGCCGAACCACATGTGGGCCAGCTCGTGCAGGATGGTCTCCGCGCGCACCTCGTACGCCGCGTCCGTCACCTTCGACCGGAACACGTACTGGTCGCGGATGGTCACCGCGCCCGCGTTCTCCATCGCGCCCGCGTTGAACTCCGGCACGAAGAGCTGGTCGTACTTCTCGAACGGGTACGCGTAGTCGAACTTCTCCTGGAACCACTCGAAGCCCTGCCGGGTCACCTCGAAGATGGCGTCCGAGTCGAGGTACTCGGCGAGCGAGGGACGGCAGTAGATACCGAGTGGGACGGACTGGCCGTCCTTCTCGTACACGCTGTGCACGGAGTGGTACGGGCCGACGATCAGCGCCGTGATGTACGACGAGATGCGCGGGGTCGGCTCGAACGTCCAGACGTTGTCCTGGGGCTCCGGAGTGGGGGAGTTGGAGATGACCGTCCAGCCCTCCGGCGCCCGCACGGTGAACTGGAAGGTCGCCTTGAGGTCCGGCTGCTCGAAGCTCGCGAACACCCGGCGGGCGTCCGGAACCTCGAACTGGGTGTAGAGGTAGGCCTGGTCGTCGACCGGGTCGACGAACCGGTGCAGGCCCTCACCGGTGTTGGTGTACGCGCAGTCGGCGACCACCCGCAGGATGTTGCGGCCCTGAAGCAGCCCGGGCAGGGCGATCCGGGAGTCCGCGAAGACCTCGGCGGGGTCGAGGGAGTCCCCGTTCAGAGTCACCTCGTGCACGGCCGGGGCGACGAGGTCGATGAACGACCCGGCACCGTTCTCGGCGGTCACATCGAAGCGCACCGTGGTCACGGACCGGTAGGTGCCGCCCTCCTGCGCGCCGGAGAGATCGAGTTCGATCTCGTACGAGTCAACGGCGAGCAGCTGCGCCCGCTGCTGCGCCTCTTCGCGGGTCAGGTTTGTGCCAGGCACGCGGTCATCTCCTCGTTATGGGTGGGTTGCGCCATCTTTCCACGGCAGCTTCGCATCGGGCGACGACCTGGGCGTCTCCTAGGGATACCCCTCGGGATGCTCCTCGGGCGGCGAGGGTGTGGGCGAACTCCCGTACCGCCGCCGTCTCCCCGTCCCGGTGCCGCACCAAACCGGCGGCCGTACCGGCGAGGGGAGGGCGACGTCCGGAATCCGCCGGTACGGCGGGCCCGCGCGAGCGAGCCTGATGAGCATGACGACGACGAACCACAGCGCAGCACTGCCCATCACCCCGCGCGCCCTCAAGGACCTCCGCACGACGGACGACGCGGGCCGCCCCACCACCCCGTTCACCGACACCGAGGGCGGAGCACCGCTCCGCTGCTGCCTGCGCCGCGCCGCACCGGGCGAACGCATCGCCCTGGTCTCCTACGCCCCGCTGCGCCGCTGGGCGTCCGAGCGGCACGTCGACCCCGGCGCCTACGACGAACAGGGCCCGGTCTTCATCCACGCCGAGGAGTGCGGGGGGCCGGACACCGACGCCCTGCCCTTCGCCGACAGCCACCGCACGGTCCGCCGCTACTCCGCCGAGGGCCGGATCCTGGGCGGCCGGCTGGTCACCGGGCCCGCCGCTGTCGAGCAGGCCCTCACGGAAGCGCTCGACGACCCGGCCGTGGAACTCGTCCACGTCCGGGCCGTCGAGTACGGGTGCTTCCTCTACGAGGTGCGCAGGGAGGGTGCGATGCGCGGGGATCAGGAGGTGTGCGGGGACTAGCCCTTCAGCTCCGCCGCCACCAGCTCCGCGATCTGGATCGCGTTCAGGGCCGCGCCCTTGCGGAGGTTGTCGTTGGAGAGGAACAGGGCCAGGCCGTTGTCCACCGTCTCGTCACGGCGGATGCGGCCGACGTAGGACGGGTCCTGGCCGGCGGCCTGGAGGGGGGTCGGGATGTCGGTGACGACGACGCCCGGGGCGTCCGCCAGCAGCTCCGTCGCCCGCTCGGGGGAGATCGGCCGGGCGAAGCGGGCGTTGACCTGGAGGGAGTGGCCCGAGAAGACCGGGACGCGCACGCAGGTGCCGGAGACCTTCAGCTCGGGGATCTCCAGGATCTTGCGGGACTCGTTGCGGAGCTTCTGCTCCTCGTCGGTCTCGTTCAGACCGTCGTCGACGATGTTGCCCGCGAGGGGCAGCACGTTGAAGGCGATGGGCCGCTTGTAGACGCCCGGCTCGGGGAAGTCGACCGCCGCGCCGTCATGGGTGAGCTGGTCGGCGTCGGCGACGACCTTCTGCGTCTGGCCGTGCAGCTCGGCCACGCCCGCGAGACCGGAGCCGGAGACCGCCTGGTACGTGGCGACGACCAGGGCCTCCAGGCCCGCCTCGTCGTGCAGCGGACGCAGGACCGGCATGGCGGCCATCGTCGTGCAGTTCGGGTTGGCGATGATGCCCTTGGGGCGGTCCTTGATCGCGTGCGGGTTCACCTCGGAGACGACCAGGGGCACCTCGGGGTGCTTGCGCCACGCGGAGGAGTTGTCGATCACGACGGGGCCCTGGGAGGCGACCTTCTCGGCCAGCGCCTTGGAGGTGGCACCGCCCGCGGAGAACAGCACGATGTCGAGGCCGGTGTAGTCGGCGGTCGACGCGTCCTCCACCGTCACGCCGTCCAGCTCCGAGCCCGCCGAGCGGGCCGAGGCGAACAGGCGCAGCTCGGTGACCGGGAAGTTCCGCTCCTTGAGGATCCTGCGCATGACCGTGCCGACCTGTCCGGTGGCTCCGACGATTCCGACCCTCACGGTGACTCCCTCTCCTGCGTCTCTTCACATGCTCGTTGCTTGGCCGAGGCTTTTCCATCATGCGGCCGACCACGGCCCATCTGTCCACTTCTTTCCCCGCGCCGTCCGGTGAGTGGGACGAGGTGTCCCGCTCCTCGGTTGCGGACCTGCGGTGTCAACCGCTCTGAGCTGGAGAAATTCGTTCGACAGGGGTCGTGCGCCGCAAGCTCACCTGCCCCTCCCTCACTCCGCCACACGGGAGTGTGACGTATACCTCTGTCGTCACCTCTGTCGTCACCTCTGCCGTCCTGCCGGAAATTCCCCGGAGGACGACCGAACGTTCCGGGCCGGACCGGCGTCGTAGGAGAAACACGGCGAGGGGGGTGGCTTGTGCTGCTGCGTGGAAGGGCCCGGCGCGTCCGGGGGACGCACGCCGGCGACGATCCGCAGAGCGAGGCTGATCCGCTGGACGCGGCGCAGGAACGCCGGGTGCGGGCGGTGCTCGCGCTGGGCGGGGTGCCGCAGGCGGACCTGCCGGACGGGGTGCAGCAGGTCCGGCTGCGGCTGCTGGAGCGGGCCGCGAGCGGGCGGGAGGCGCCGCGGGACGTCTCGGCGTGGGCGGCGGTCGTCGCCTCCAACCTGGCCATGGACTGGCACCGGGCCAAGCGCCGCCAGGAGCGGCTCGGGGAGCGGCTGGCCGCCCTGCGCCAGCCGACGGCCCACCCCTCCGGCGAGGACACCAGCGTGCTGTCCGCCGCCGTCGCCCAGGGCCTGGACGAGCTGCCCGACGCCCAGCGCCAGGTCGTCGTCCTGCGCTTCTACGCCGATCTGCCGGTGCGGTCCATCGCCGAGCAGCTCGGCGTCCCGGAGGGCACGGTCAAGAGCAGGCTGCACACGGCGGTACGGGCTCTGCGCGCCCGCCTGCACGAGGACGAGGTGGTGTGACATGACCGCCCGGAACGAGAACAACGAGAACGACTCCGTCCGGCGTGACGGCAGTGACGGTTGTGGCGGCAGTGACGGCTGTGGCGGCGGCGAGTACGACGGCATGGACGCCCTGATGGCGGCGATCCTCGGTGACCCGGTGCCGGAGGGCGCCCGCCGGGACGCCGACTACCTGGCGGCCCACAGCGCGGCTGTCACCGACGTCGCGCTCCTGCGGGAGCGGCTCACGCTGCTGGGGGACACCCTGGCAGGGCCGACAGCAGGTCCACGGGCTGCCGCGAACGGCGCCGGGCCGCGGGCGCCCGTCGACACGGTGGTGAGGGAGTTGCCCGTGAGGTCGCGGCGGAACCGTCCCCGGCCCCTCTCCCTGGCCCTGCGCGGTCTCGCCGCCGCCGCGGCCGCCACCGTCGTCGTGGGCATGGGGTGGCTTGTCGTACAGGGCGGTGGCGGTGGCGGGGACGACTCGGGGGGCAACTCCTCGGCCGCCGACTCCGCGGCGAAGCCGCAGCAGGGCAGCGAGGACGCCAAGCTCAGTCACGCCGGCTATCTCGCCTGCGCCCGGCTCGTCGTCGAGGGCACCGTCGCCGAGGTCGAACCCGTCCCCGGCACCGGACAGGACCGCGTCACCCTCGACGTGGAGCGCTTCTACAAGCCTGCCAAGGGGCAGAAGCGGGTCGTGTTCCCGATGAGCGAGGACATCGACCCCCGGCTGCGGCCGGGCGACCACGTCCTCATCGGGATCACGGGCGGGCAGGCCGAACCGGACCACTGGAGCGTCGGAGAGAAGGAGATCGCCCACGACCGGGCCTGGATCACCGCCGCCCTGCCCGATTCGCGCACGACCACCTGCCCATAGAGGCACATGAAGAAGGGCGGGCGCCCATCCGGACGCCCGCCCACAGAGACTGTCGGCCGGAGTTACGGCACGACCTTCTCGATCTTCACGCTGCCCAGGCCCGCGACCGTGCCGCGCGCGTTGACCAGCTGGACCTGACCGAAGAACTCACGCCCCTCGGGAGCGGCCGCCGCGGCGGTGACGCTGCCCGAGACCGTGGCCGACGCGCCCGTGCCCAGCTTCACCGGCACCGAGCCGTCGACACCGACGGTGCCGAGGGACGCGGAGAAGAACACGTCCTGGTAGTCGTAGGCGGTGGTGCCGGCCGGCACCGAGTAGCCGACGACCTCGACGGTGTACTTACCGGCGGCCGGGGAGGGGACGGAGACCGACTCCTCCGAGTCGCCGTCGGCGGAGCTGCCGACCTGCGTACCGGCGGCGTTGTAGACCGCGAGGTCCAGGTCAGCGGCCGTGTCCGAGACACCGCCGATGGCGACGTCCAGGGACTTCGCGCCCGCGGGCACCTCGACCGTGGTGGTCTGCGTCTCGCCCTGCTTGATCGACGGACGGGTCGTCTTCGCCGAGCCGAGCGGGCCGCCCACCAGCTTGCCGTCGAGCGCGGCGAAGCCGTTCGTCACCTTCCAGGAGGCGGTGGCCGGGGTGCCGACCTTCGCCTCGGGCACGGTCACGGTCTCCGGGTCGAAGGCCGCGCCGAGCACGGCGACATCCAGCTTGTACGGGTTGTCCAGCAGCGGCGACGTACGGCGCGACTCGACCTCGATCTCCCACACGCCCGGCTGCGGGTTCGCGTACGAACGCAGGTCGGGGCGGCAGGTGTTGGCCGGGTTGGTGTAGTTCGGGTAGCAGTTGATCGTCGACGTCGGGTCGGACGGGACGCCGTAGGGGTGGATGGAGATGAACCGGGTCTGGCTCTTGTCCTTCAGCCCGCTCATCGCGACCTCGAGCGTCTTCGCGCCCTCGGGCACGGTGACGTAGTAGTGCTGCGAGCTGTTGCGCTGCACCGAACCGGAGGCGGAGAAGGTGTACTTCAGCGGCTCGGCGGCGACGACCGTGTGCAGGACCTGCCGGTCGATGCCCTCGGTCTTCGGGTCGTCGACCTCGAGGATCGCGCTCTTGATACCGGCGGACTTCGGCGCGGCCTGGACCTTGACGGTCACCGGCTGGTTCAGCGGCAGCTTCACCTCGTCGGAGCCGACGACGCGGAACGTGCCGCCCGCGTTGTTCTCGAAGTGCAGCTCGTGCCGGATCGCCTTGTCGGCGCCGGACGTACGCGTGACGGTGACCTCGTAGGTCTTCTTCTGACCGGCCTTCAGGCCGCCCTCACGGTCGTAGAGGCCCGTGCCGAAGCCCGGGGTCTTCAGGAACTGGTCGATCGCGGTGTCGACCGGCGCCTTCACCGTGTAGGCGTGCGAGGTGGCGTCGTCGCGGATCGAGTCCCAGGCGTCCTCGATGTTCATGAGGCCCGCGCCCTCCTCGTACGCCTGCACACCCTTGATGTGGTCGGCGGTCGAGGTGAGGGCCGTGCGCAGGGTCGCCGGCGTGAGGTCGATCTTCTTCTGCTTCGCGGCGGACAGCAGCAGCGCGGCGGCACCGGCGGCCTGCGGGGAGGCCATCGAGGTGCCCTGGAGCATGCCGTAGCCGGCCGGCAGGGTGTAGCCCGCCTCGGCGACCGGGGCGCCCGGCATCCAGGTCTGGATGGTGTTGATCGCGGCACCCGGGGCGACCAGGGTCGGGGTGAAGCCGCCGTCCTCACGCGGGCCGCGCGAGGAGAACGGCATCAGCGCGTATTTCTTCTCCACGACCGAGCCGTAGTTGGCGGCCCAGGTCTCCTTGGAGACGGACGCGCCCACCGAGATGACCTTCTCGGCCAGGGCCGGGTCACCGATGGTGTTGGTGCCGGGGCCGGAGTTGCCCGCGGAGATCACCAGCTGGACGCCGTACTCGTCGATCAGGCGCGTGTACAGCTCGGCGCGCGCGTTGTTGCCGTCGTTCAGCGCCGGCAGACCGCCGATGGACATGTTGACGATGTCGACGCCGCGCTTGGTGACGAGGTCGATCATGCCCTCGGTGAGCGCGACGTTGGTGCAGCCGCCCGACCAGGTGCAGGCGCGCGAGGAGACCAGCTTGGCGCCCGGAGCGGCGCCGTCCATCTTGCCGCCGAACAGGCCGTTCGCGGCGGTGATGCCGGCGACGTGCGTGCCGTGCTCGGACTCGATGACGCCGATGTTGACGAAGTCGGCCTTCGCGCCGGACGCGGTGACGACGTCCTTGCGGATCTCGACGACGAACGGCTGCCGCTCGGCGATGTCGGTCTTCGGGTCGTCGGTGCCGAAGTAGCCGACCTGGAAGCCGTCCTTGTACGGCTTCATCGCGGTGTCGTCACCGAAGTCGTTGTTGTTGTTCAGGTCGACGCGGACCGTGCCGGACGCGGCGTCGTACAGCATGCCCCAGGCGTCGGTGGTGTCGCCGTCCCGGTTGGCGTCGCCCGCCGCGTCGCCGCCGGTGGTGTACGACTCCAGGAAGGTGCTGACCTTGTAGGAGCCCGCCGGGGCCGTCCAGGTCTTCCCGCCGTAGGTGAAGCTGGGCCCGGAGACGGAGGCGGTCATCGGGCGCCAGGTGCGGTCGCCGTCGACGACCGGGTCGGTCGCGGTGACCCAGTCGACGATCTTCCGCTCGCCGGTGGTGGTCTTCTGCAGCGCCGGGTGGCCGAGGTCCACACCGGAGTCCAGGATGCCGATGGTGATGCCGCGGCCGTCGGCCTTCGGGTGGTCCTCGACGAAGTCGACCGCGCCCGTCTCGAAGGACGGGTTGTACGGGTTCTCCGCCGGGGTCTTCTTCCCGGGGGCCGGGTAGGTGCCCTTCGCGGCCTTGGCGCCCTTGGCGGCGTCCGCGCTCGGCGTCGGGTCGTCCAGCGGGATCTCCTCGCGCAGGTCGATGCCGTGCACGGAGGAGAGCTTGGCGGCGGCGGCGATGGCCGAGTCCGCCCGGGAGGTCGGGACGGTGGCGCGGACGTAGCCCAGCTTGTCGTCGGCCCGGCCCACCGTGCCGCCCTTGACCGCGTCCAGCTGCCCGGCGACCTGCTCGGTCTTGCCCGGCGCGGTGGCGATCATCATCGTGACGGTCTTGTCGCCGTCGGCCTTGGCCTCCGCGAGGAGGTCCGCGTCGTCCGAACCGAGCTTGTCGGGCGCGGACTTGACGTCCGGGTCGGCGGGGGCGGAGGCGCCCGGGCCGTCGGCGGCGAAGGCCAGGGGGATCGGCCCGGCCGCGGAGAGCGCGGCGACGAGACCGGCGGCCACGGCTATCCGGGCCACACGTCTCGGGCCCGATATCGGGTCTCGCTGGGGGGTGAGGGTCATCGGCATCCCTTGTTGGTAAAGGAACGAGCGGGAACGACCAGGACCGATCGACCCTGGTCGCAACGGTCCGAACGCGAGCCCGGACGATCGCACAGCTTTGCGTAAGGGCACGCTCTTTGGGGACTGTTGACCGAAACGAGATGGATGTATGGGGAAAACCCGCGATGCGTTTTGCGGGCATCAGTCCTGAAGGCGGCGAAATCGGTTAACGTCCCTGGGTGCGAGAGAAGTTGAGGGTGGCGGCCTACGCCGTATGCGTCCGTGACGGACAGATCCTGCTCGCCCGCTCACCCGCCCAGGACGGCACCCCCGAGTGGGTCATGCCGGGCGGCGGCATGGAGCACGGCGAGGATCCCTACGACACCGTGCGACGGGAGGTGGAGGAGGAGACCGGGTACCGGATAGAAGTGACCGGACTGCTCGGCGTGGACTCCTCCCACCGCGTCTTCCGCGACGGCTTCGGACGCTCCGTGGACCATCACGGCGTCCGGTTCGTCTACGAGGGCCGCATCACCGGCGGCGAACTGCGCAACGAGGTGGGCGGCTCCACCGACCTCGCCGCCTGGCAGGACCTCGACGCCGTGCCAGGCCTGGTCCGCATCGGGCTGGTCGACACGGCGCTGAGGCTGTGGCGGGAGCGCCCGGCCGGCGGGCGGCTCAACGGGGTCCCGGTGCAGGGAATGGGTCCGGAATAGTTGCAGTACCCCGGAAGATGAACGCCGAGTGACCGACTCCGGGCCGTTCCCGGAGCGGTCGTCGACGCGGAGGGTGGGCCAAGATCCACGTACGGTGATCGGTGCTGCCCGTTGCCGTCGCGTTTACGTACAGGTCATCCCCGGTGCCAACGATCCAGTGTGAGCGGGGTGTTCGTTCGACGAACGCCCCGCGACCACTGCCGACGCGTTCGTACTCGGGGAGAGAAGCGCATGTCGCGCACACGCTCAGTCGCAGGCTCCGGCCAGGGCATCCACCGTCGTTCCGTCCTCGCCGCCGGCGGCGCGGTCGCCCTCTCCGCGGGCGTCGGCTACGCCCTGCGGCCCAGCGACAGCCAGGCCGCCACGCCGGCCAAGGGGGCGACCGAGGCCGTCGCCGCCTCCTCGCGCCAGGCACCCGCCGCGCCGCTGGCCCCCTACACCAAGGGCACCACCCTCGCCTCCGTCGCCACCCCGCGCGGCGGCTCCGGCTACCGGCGCCTGGGCGACGGCCCCGGCTGGCAGCGCGTCGTGCGCTCCGACCTGGCCGCGCCCAAGTCCGGCCGCGCCGGGCGCCGTACCCCGCTCGCGGCGTTCGTGCAGCTCACCGACCTGCACATCATCGACGCCCAGCACCCGCTGCGCCTGGAGTACCTCCGCTCGGCCGACACACGCGCCTGGCGGCCGCACGAGGCGCTGACCGTGCAGGGCGCCATCGCGCTGGTGGAGCGGATCAACGCGCTCCGCGGCGCCCCCGTCACCGGCGCCCCGCTGCACTTCGCCATGACCACCGGCGACAACACGGACAACAATGCCAAGTCCGAGCTGGACTGGTTCCTGAAGATCATGAGCGGCGGGCGCATCACGCCCAACACCGGGGACCCGCGCACCTACGAGGGAGTCCAGAACAGCGGCCTCAAGCAGTACTGGCAGCCGGACGCCGCCCTCCGCGACAGCGACAAGCAGGCCGGCTTCCCCAAGCTCGACGGCTTCCTCAAGGCCGCAGTCCGTGAGGTCCGCAGCCCCGGCCTCAACCTGCCCTGGTACTCCACCGTCGGCAACCACGACTCCCTGCCGATGGGCTGCTACGCCTCGCACGGCGACTCCTACCTCACCGAACTCGCCGTCGGCGGCAAGAAGCTGATGAACGTCTCCGCGGCGGAGGCGCAGCAGCTCCAGGCGCAGATCAAGAAGGCCCGGGACCCCCAGGGCGTCCGCTATCACGACTTCCTCAAGTCCCATGCGCGTGACATGCGTTCGGTCACGCCCGACGAGAGCCGCGCCCCCTTCACTCAGGCCGAGTACCTCCAGGCCCACCTGGACCCCGCCCACCGCGGCATCGGCCCGGCCGGTCACGGCTACTCCTCCGCCAACCTGGACGCGGGCACCCAGTACTACGTCTTCCGCATCTCCGACGACGTCATCGGCATCAGCCTGGACACCACCGACGCGGGCGGCCACTACGAGGGCTCCCTCGGCACGGCCCAGATGAAGTGGCTGGAGAAGACCCTGCGGGAGAACAAGGACTCCCACGCGGTGATCTTCAGCCATCACACCAGCAAGACGATGACGAACCTCCGCAACGACCCGTCCCGGCCGGGCGAGCGCCGCCACAGCGGCCAGGAGGTCCTCGCCCTCCTCGGCGGCCACCGCAACGTGCTCGCCTGGGTGAACGGCCACATCCACAAGAACGTCATCACCCCGCACTCGATGTCCGGCGGCGGTACCTTCTGGGAGATCTCCACCGCCTCCCACGTCGACTTCCCCCAGCTCGCCCGGGTCATCGAGCTGACCGACAACAAGGACGGCACGATCTCCCTGTTCACCACCCTGGTGGAGTCCTCGGCCCCGCACCGCACGGACTTCTCCGACCTCTCCCAGACCGGCCTCGCGGCCCTCTACCGCGAGCTGTCCCTCAACGCCCCCGGCGCGAACCCGAACCTCGGCGGCGATCCCGAGGACCGCAACACCGAGCTGGTGCTGAAGAAGGGCTGATTCCGGCTCAACCCGGCCGGACCCGATCAACCCGGGCGGCGGGGCCGGGGTCCCAACCCCTGACACAGCTCGATGTGACAGAGCTCGATGTGACAGAGCTCGATGTGACAGGGGGAAACGGGGACATGAGGAAGCAGCTGCGTACGACCCTGATGGCGGCGAAGGCCGTGGCTCTGACGGCGGCCCTGGCCGCTCCGGCGCTGGCCGCTCCGTCCAACGGTGGTCACGAGGCGACCCGGCAGGCGGTACGGGCCGCGGTCGCCGACGGCGTCCCGGGCGTGACCCTGACCGTGCGGCGGGGGCACGGCACCTGGGCGGCCACGGCCGGCGTCGGCGACCTCGAGACGGGCAAGCCGCGTTCGACGGCGGACCACTACCGGGTCGCCAGCGTCACGAAGACGTTCGTCGCGACCGTCGTCCTGCAACTGGAGGCGGAGGGACTGCTGTCGCTGGACGACACGGTGGAGGAGTGGCTGCCGGGCGTGGTCCGGGGCAACGGCCACGACGGCCGGAAGATCACGCTGCGCCAGCTCCTCAACCACTCCAGCGGCATCTTCGACTACCTGCGTGACACCGGCTTCCAGCAGAAGTACATGACCCCGGACGGCTTCATGAAGCACCGCTTCGACCAGGCCTCCCCCGAGGACGCGATCGCCATCGCCATGGGGAACAAGCCGCACTTCGATGAGCCGGGCACGTCGTTCGCGTACTCCAACACCAACTACGTCCTGGCCGCGCGGGTGATCGAGAAGGCCACGGGCAGCGACGACTACGCCGACGAGATCGAACGGCGGATCATCGCCCCGCTGAAGCTGTCCTCCACATCGGTCCCCACCCGGGTCACCCTGCCCCGGCCCAGCAGCCGCGCGTACTCCAAGCTGGCCAAGACGGACACGGGCCCGACGTACGACGTCACGGAGCTGAACCCGCGCCTGGCCTACGGCTCCGGCCAGATGGTCTCCAGCTCGGCCGACCTGACCCGCTTCTACTCGGCCCTGCTCCGGGGCAAGCTGCTTCGGCCCGAGCAGCTGAAGGAGATGAAGACCACGATTCCCTCCAGCCGCGACACCAACCGCTACGGTCTGGGGCTCGTCGACCGCAAGCTTGAGTGTGGCGTCCACGTCTGGGGCCACGACGGCGGCATCTTCGGCTCGAACACGGACGTGGTGACGACCGAGGACGGCCGGCACTCCCTCGCCGTCAACTTCAACGGCGACTGGTCGGGAAGCACCGACGCGATCATCGAGGCGGAGTTCTGCGGTAAGTAGCTGGTCGCTACGGCTTCTCTTCTCGGCCTACATGGGTGAGGAACGCCGTCCACGCGGCCGGGGGGAGGAGCAGGGCGGGGCCGGTGGGGGTTTTGGAGTCGCGGATGGCTATGGAGGGGGAGAGGTGGGTGGCTTCCAGGCAGTTCTGGCCGGTGCCGTCGCTGTAGGACGACTTGAACCAGGACTGGGCGGAGGCGAGTTCGTGCGCGGCAGGGTGCGTGGGCATGGTCTACAGCTCTCGTTGTAGTCGGTGCAGGAAGTCGGGAGTGTCCTCGGGCGGCAGGGCTGATGCTGTCATGGCTTCGAACCGACGGATGAAACGATCGACCACACGGCGCTTGTCCGAGGTGTGGGTGGCTCCCCACGGGCTGTCGATCTGGACGCGCGGCGGCAGTTCGTCTCCGAGGTCGAGGATCGCGAAGTCGTTCGTCGAGCGATAGCCGGGGCGGAAGGGCAGCACCTGGATCGTGATGTGCTCCCAGCCCGACATCTTCTCGATCCTCGTGTACTGCTCGCGCATCACCTCGCTCCCTCCGACCGGGTACCGAAGTGCGGCTTCCCCGAGGATGACGTGCAGCTTGACGGGGCTTTCCCGGGTGAGCACCTCCTGGCGCTTCATCCGCAGCTCAACGCTACTGCGTACGAACTCCGCCGTGGTGTCCTCGATGGGCTTGTGAGCCTCCAGGAGGGCGCGGGCATACGGTTGCGTCTGGAGCAGGCCGTAGACCAGGGTCGGGTGGTACACCTTCATGCTGCGGGACTCGGGTTCCAGCCCGACGAACGCCGGCATCCCGGCGGGCATGAGCCCCCGGTACTGGGTCAGCCAGTCCTGCTGGTTGGACTCCTTGTTGAGGCTCATCAGCGACTCGATGACGTCCTCGTCGGAGACCCCGTATTTGTCCAGCAGCTTCCGCAGATCTCCGATGTTCCGGAAGTTCAGCGCGCCCTGCTCGATCCGCAGCAGCGAGGCCTCGGAGATACGCAGCCCTTGTACCGCCTGCTTACGGGTGAGCCCGCCCCCTCGATCGCCGAGACCGCAGCTCTCCCGCAACTGGCGCAGTTGCAGACCAAGTTCGAGTCGCTGTGCCGTGCGCCCACGCTTGGCAGCCATGTGCACTGTCCCTTCGATCCAGCACGCTGTGCTTGTGCCCGTGTACCGAGTGTGACACGGCCTGTGCGGGCGCTGCAGGTGAATGTGCACATGTAGGCATAGTCCAATCCTGACTTCTCTGAAATTTCTGGGGAGTTTCGATTGCTGGTCGATCGGCCTGCTCGAGACCGTAAAGGGGCAGCTCAAGCGAAAGGGACCCCCATGCCCCACCCCCACACCCCTGCCCTCCTCACCCACGACTGGTCCATGGGCTACCCCATGACCCTCCGCAGCGTCCGGCTGGCCCGGCTGCACACCCGGAGACGGCTGACGATGTGGAACTGGGCCGGAGACCTCGACGACGCCGTGCTCGTCACGTCGGAGCTCGTCGCTAACGCGGTACTGCACGGCAGGGTCGTAGGGCACGAACTGTGGTTGCGGCAAGCCGTGCTGGAGGACGGCCGGCTGTCCATCGAGGTCTCGGACCCCGTACGGGCGTTTCCGGAGGTCAGGGAGGGGGCGGGAGGAGAGACCGGCCGGGGTCTGGTCGTGGTGTCCGGGATCGCCGAGGAACTGGACTGGTTCCTGCGCGAGGAGGTCGGCAAGACGGTACGGGCACGCCTTGCGGCCGGTGGGTGACACAACTGTCGGGGCCGCCCGCTTCTTTGCCAGTGTCGTGCTGCGGCGAGCCGAGTAAAGGGCGCTGCGCGTCGCCTGCGGCGATCGGCCTTCGGCCGCCCCTTGACTCGCCTCGCCGCAGCACGGGAGAGAAGCGAGCGAACGGCCCGGAAAGGCGGGTGGCCGAGCCCTGTGTGCGGTCATCGGCCCGTTGGCCTGCCGGGCGGCGTGGGCGTACGCGCCCGCAGCGAGCAGCACGCCGGGTGGGATCGGCGGCGATCGGAGCGTCTGGGCGCTTACGGAGGGTGTTGGTCCAGGCAGGGCGAGGTGCTGGTGGCCGAAGGGCTCCGATCGGCCATCTATGAGGCGTGAGGCATCCGGCTGGTGAGATACCCGCTCACGTTTCGAGAAGTTCGAGAAGAACGACCGGACCTTCCATACCTCGGCTGCCCGGCTACGAACCCCTAGTGAGGCAGAGCAGAAAAGTCGGCACCCGAGGGGGTTTTCTCATGGCGGGACAGCAGCTCCAGGAGGTGGTCAGGGGCTCCGTTGTCGCCGAGCGGTTCGCCGCGTTGCTGGCGGAGGTCGCTCATCTGGACGAGGTGCGGATCGACAGCGACTTCTTCGATGATCTCGGCGCCGACTCCCTGGTGATGGCGCACTTCTGCGCACGGGTGCGGAACCTGCCCGACCTGCCGGCGGTGTCGATGCGGGACGTGTACCGGCATCCGACCGCCGGGGGACTGGCGGCCGCACTGGTCGACAGCACCCCGCGACCGCCGGTCGAAACCGGGGTGCCCAGTCCATCGGGACTGCCCAGGGCACCGGTGACAACACCGGTGCCGCCGACCGGCCGCCCGCACCGTGTGCTGTGCGGGGCGCTGCAGATGCTGGCCTTCCTCGGTTACTCCTTCCTTCTCGCCTTCGTCACCGCACAGGGCTACGAATGGATCGCCGCGCAGGAGCATCTGCTCGACGCCTATCTACGGAGCGTCGTGTTCGGTGCCGCGCTGTTCGTCGTGCTGTGTGCCCTGCCCGTGGTCGCCAAGTGGGTGCTGATCGGCCGGTTCACGCCACGGCGGTTCCGCGTCTGGAGCCTCACCTACTTTCGGTTCTGGCTGGTCAAGACGCTGATCCGGTCGAGCCCGCTGGTCCTGTTCGCCGGATCGCCGCTCTACCCGCTCTATCTGAGGGCCCTGGGCGCGCGGATCGGCAAGGGCGTGACGATCCTGTCGCGCAGCGCCCCCGTCTGCACCGATCTGCTGTCTGTCGGTGACGGCACGCTCGTCCGCAAGGACGCGCTGCTCAGTTGCTACCGCGCGGTCGACGGTGTGATCGAGACGGGGCCGGTCACCCTGGGCCGGGGCGCGGTCGTGAGTGAGGTGACGGTGCTGGACATCGGGTCCCGGCTGGGGGACGGGGCCAGGCTCGCGCACGCGTCCTCCCTGCACACCGGGCAGACGGTCCCCGACGGTGAGCACTGGCACGGTTCCCCGGCCCAGCCGGCGGACGGGGCCTTTCCGGAGGTGGAGCCCGCCCGGTGCGGCACCGCGCGGCGAGCGACGCACGGGGTTCTGATGCTGCTCACGGCGCTGCTGGTGTATCTGCCGCTCGCGGTGGGCTGCCTGGACGTGCTGCTCTCCCGGATGCTGGAGGGATCCGCCGTGCTGAAGGGCGGGGCGACGGTGCTCTATGTCGACCTGCTGATCGTCACGGTCGTCGTCTTCTTCGGCGGGGTGCTCGCCGCGCTGGCGGTCCTGGCCACCGTCCCCCGGCTGCTGGGTAGCTTCGTACGGCCCGGCCGGACGTACCCGCTCTTCGGCTTCCGCCACACCGTGCACCGCACGATCGTCCTGATGACGAACAGGAAGTCCCTGACCCGGCTGTTCGGCGACAGCACGTGCATCGTCCACTACCTGCGCTGGATCGGGTATCGCCTCTCACCTGTGGAGCAGACGGGCTCCAACTTCGGCACCCAGGTCAAGCACGAGAGCCCCTTCTTGAGCGCGGTGGGTACCGGGACCATGGTCGCCGACGGGTTGTCCCTGATGAACGCCGAGTACTCCAGTACGTCGTTCCGGCTGTCGCGGACCTCGATCGGGGCGCACAACTTCCTCGGGAACCGGATCGCCTACCCGGTGGGTGGGCGGACCGGCGACAACTGCCTGCTGGGTACGAAGGTGGCGATTCCCGTCAGCGGGCCGCTTCGGCACGATGTCGGACTGCTCGGCTCGCCCTGCTTCGAGATCCCTCGGTCGGTGGCGCGGGACAGCACCTTCGACGAACTCAAGGACGGGAACGGTCTCGGCCGTCGCCTCGCGGCCAAGAACCGGCACAACGCCGTCACCATGGCCTGGCACCTGCTCACGGGGTGGCTGTTCTTCTTCAGTGTGGTTCTGCTGTTCGCGCTCGCCGCGAGTCAGTACCCGGTGTGGGGCACGGCGGCCCTCGCGCTCGCCAACGCCCTCCTGCTGCCGTTCACCCTGGTGTACTACGTCCTCCTGGAGCGGGCCGTCACGGTGGTGCACCGGCCGGAGCCGCTGTTCTGCTCGATCTACGACCGCCGGTTCTGGGTTCGTGAGCGGTACTGGAAGGTGCCGTCCGAGACGTATCTGCACGTCCTCGACGGGACACCGTTCAAGAGCCTCGTCTGGCGGCTGCTCGGCGTGCGGATCGGGGCCCGGGTCTTCGACGACGGCTGCGCCGTGACCGAGCGGCCCATGGTCCGGATCGGGGACGACTGCACCCTCAACGCGGGCAGCGTCCTGCAGTGCCACTCCCAGGAGGACGGCACGTTCAAGTCGGACCGCAGCGCGCTCGGCGCCCGCTGCACCCTCGGCGTCGGAGCGTTCGTGCACTACGGCGTGACGGTCGGGGACGGTGCCGTGCTGACGGCGGACTCCTTCCTGATGAAGGGCGAGACGGTCCCCGAACACACCCGCTGGGCGGGCAATCCGGCCCGCCCCCTGGACGACGGCGACGGAGGTGCGTGGTGATGGCGGCGACAACGACCGAGGCCCGCGTCCCCGCGAGCGACAGCCGGGCTGACGGCGGTTTCACGGCCGTGCCCCGGTGGGCGAAGGACCCGGTGCCCGGGAGTGGGGTGCAGGTCAGCCGTGTCCCCGGCGAGGTGACGGCCGCCCTGCGGGCGCGGGCCCGTGAACTCGGTGTGCCGTTCGCCGCGATTCTGCTCGCGGCCCACGCGAAGGTGCTGGCCCTGCTCTCCGGCGATCCCGAGGTGCGCAGCGGTTACCTCTCCCCGGCGGGGGCGGGGATCTTCGAGGTGACCGTCGGGCCCGGCACCTGGGGTGAGCTGGTGCGGGCGGCGGGGCGGGCCGAGTCGGAGGTGCCTGCGCCCGGGCCCGGGCCCGGGCCTGAGGTGGTCTTTGCCCCTACAGGGCAGGAGGTCGTCGTCCCGTCGGTAGGCGACGGCGGCCCGCTGCTCGGCGTATCGGCAGGTGAGGACAACGGCCGGCTCGTGCTGCGGCTGCGGCACCGGACCGATCTGCTGGACGCCGACTGTGCCGCGCGGATCGGGGGGTACCACCTCGCCGCGCTGGAGGCGATCGCCGCCGACCCCGACTCCCGCCACGACCTGGGCAGCCTGCTGTCCGCGGACGAACTCCGGTTCCAGCTCGACGAGCTGGGGGCTGGGCCGCGCCGGGCGCTGCCGGACCGTCGGTTCCATGAACTGTTCGAGGAGCGGGTGCGCCGGAATCCGGACGCCGTCGCCGTGGTTCAGCAGGGCCGCCGCCTCACGTACGCGGACCTCAATGCCCGGGCCAACCGGGCGGCCCGTGCCCTGCTGGCCGAGGGGCTCGGTCCTGAGGGCACGGTCGCCGTGGTGACCGAGCGGGACCTCCACTGGGCGGTCGGTGTGCTCGGTGTCCTCAAGGCCGGTGGTGTGTATCTGCCTGTCGACCCGCATCATCCGCCCGGCCGCATCGGCGCGATGCTGACCCGCGCCGAGTGTGGGTACGTCCTCACCGAACCCGGCAGCACCGGGCGGCTGGACCGGGCGCTCGAGACGCTTCCCGGAATCCGGCGGCTGCTCGTCCCGGACCTCGCGGACGGGGCCGGCGACGGAACGGACCTCGGCCTGGACATAGCGGCGGACCGGCTCGCGTACGTCTTCTTCACCTCCGGGTCCACCGGGGAGCCGAAGGGCGCGCTGTGCGAGCACGCCGGGCTGCTCAACCATCTGTACGCCAAGATCGACGATCTGGGCATCGGCGAGGGCACCGTGGTGGCGCAGACGGCCTCGCAGTGCTTCGACATCTCGCTGTGGCAGCTGCTCGCCGGGCTGCTGACCGGTGGGCGGACCCTGCTGGTCGAGCAGGACGCCATCCTCGACGCGGACCGGTTCCTGGACCGGATCGCCGGAGGACGCGTCAACGTCCTGCAAGTCGTGCCGTCGTATCTCGACGTCATCCTGTCCGCGCTGGAACGCGTCCCCCGGGACCTGCCCGATCTGCGGTGTGTGTCCGTCACCGGCGAGGCGTTGCGCGGTGAGCTGGTCCAGCGGTGGTTCGCGGGCGGGCCCGCTGTGCGTCTGGTGAACGCCTATGGGCTGACCGAGACGTCCGACGACACCCACCACGAGGTGATGGACCGGGCGCCCGCCGGTGACCGGATCCCGATCGGGCGGCCCATCGCCAACGTGCACCAGTACGTCGTCGACGAGAACCTGCTTCCGGTGCCGCTCGGCGCGCCCGGTGCCATCGTGTTCTCCGGGGTGTGCGTGGGGCGCGGCTATGTCAACGACGCCGAACGCACCGCGCAGTCCTATCTGGAGGACCCCCACCGGCCCGGCCGACGGCTCTACCGGGGAGGCGACTTCGGCCGCTGGCGGCCCGACGGCAAGCTGGAGTTCCTCGGTCGCCGGGACGCGCAGGTCAAGATCCGGGGGTTCCGGGTCGAGATCGGCGAGGTCGAGAACACGCTGCTGCGGGTGCCCGGCGTCACGGACTGCGCGGTCGTGGTGAGTGGAGTGGAAGGGCACGGACGGCAGTTGGCCGCCTTCTGTGCGGGCGGCGGTGCGGTGAGCGCAGAGGAGCTGCGGGAGCGGCTCGCTGATCTGCTCCCCGCGTACATGGTCCCGGCGTCCTTCCACCGGCTGGACCGTCTGCCGCTCACCGCCAACGGCAAGACCGACCGCAAGGCGCTCGTGGCGCTCGCCGAGGACCTCGGCCCGGCCCGGGAATCCGGCGGCGCCCCGCGGACACCGGCCGAACGGCGGCTCGCGGCGCGCTGGGAGGCGGAACTCGGCCTGCCGCCCGGGCGGATCCGCCGCGACGACGACTTCTTCGACCTGGGCGGCACGTCCCTGACGGCGGTACGGCTCGCGGTCTCGCTGGACCGGGTGATCTCGCCGCGCGACCTCACGGGCCACCCCGTCCTGGCCGACCTGGCCCACCTGATCGACACCCGTACGAGTCACGAGAGGTGAGATCGACATGCTGTCGGCACTCTTCCGCAAGAACAGGGCCACCACGACAGAGACGACGGACGGTTTTCCGGTACTCGATGCCGAAGACATTCCGGATGCCCGGGCCGCGCTGCGCGAGCTCGTCGGCGAGCACGGGGCGGTCACCGTCCGGGGGCTCGGCCTGCGGACCCCGGACGACGTCGAGTCGGTCCTCCGCCGGGTCGCCGAGCGTCCCGTGACCGAGCGGGAGGCGTTCGCCGCCCGTGACCGCCACGCGGACGGCGTCTACTCGTCGTCGGCGTGGCCGCCCACCCAGCCCATGTGCATGCACCATGAACTCAGCTACGCCGTCGAGTGTCCCGGCCTGCTGCTGTTCGCCTGCCTGGAGCCGCCCGTCGAAGGCGGTGCCACCGCCCTGGCCGACGCGACCGCGGTGCTGCGGGCGTTGCCCGGCGACCTCGTCGACCGCTTCGCCCGGGAGGGCTGGCTGCTCACCCGGGCCTACAACGAGGGGATCGGCGCGACACTCGGTCAGTCCTTCGGCACCGACGACCGCGGCGAGGTCGAGGCCTACTGCCGTGCCCACGCGATCGACTGGTCCTGGCGGCCGGACGGTTCGCTGCGGACCTGGCAGCACCGGCCCGCCGTCGTACGGCACCCGGTCTCCGGCCGGGACTGCTGGTTCAACCAGATCGCGTTCCTGAACGAGTGGACGATGGCGCCCGAGGTCAGGGAGTTCCTGATCGACGAGTACGGCCCCGACGGCCTGCCCTTCAACACCCGTTACGGCAACGGCGACCCGGTGCCCCCGGACGTCGTCGAGCAGATCAACAAGACCTACGAGACCCACACCGTACGGCGGCCCTGGGAACGCGGTGACCTGATGCTCGTGGACAACGTCCGCACCGCGCACAGCCGGGAGGCGTACCGGGGGCCGAGGGACGTCGTGGTGGCGATGGCCGACCCCGTGCGTCTTGGCCTGCCGGGACCGCGGCCGGGGAGGGAAGCGGCATGACCACACTGCACACCGTCCCGCAGACCGCCATGGCGGACACGGACACCCCGGTGGTGCCGTCCTTCGCCGTCATCCCCGGAAGCCAGGTCAAGGAGGTGCTCCAGGGCCGGGAGAAGACCGTCGTGGACGTCGTCGAGTCGACGTACCGCCTGCACGGCTCCGGCCGTACGGTCAATCCGCCGTCCTCCTTCCTGCGCTTCCCCGACCGGCCGACGGCGCGGATCATCGCCCTGCCCGCCTCCCTCGGCGGTGAGGGCCGGGCGGACGGTCTGAAATGGATCTCCAGCTTCCCCGCCAACGTCGCCTCGGGCATCCCCCGCGCGTCCGCCGTCCTCATCCTCAACGACCCCGTCACGGGCTACCCCTTCGCCTGCATGGAGAGCTCGATCATCAGCGCCGCCAGGACCGCCGCGTCCGCCGCGTCGGCCGCCGACCGGCTCAGCAGGGGACGGCCGCGCCCGGCCCGGCTGGGGTTCGTCGGGGCGGGGCTGATCGCCCGTTACATCCACACCTATCTGGAGGGCACCGGCTGGTCCTTCGACGCCATCGGCGTGCACGACCTGTCGCCCGACAGCGCCGCGGGCTTCCGCACCTACCTGGAGCAGTCCGGGGCCGTCGGACGCGTCACCGTGCACGGCAGCGCCGAGGAACTGATCCGCCTCAGCGACCTGATCGTCTTCGCCACGGTCGCCGACCGGCCGCACATCACCGAGCCGGCGTGGTTCCGGCACAACCCGGTGGTGCTGCACGTGTCGCTGCGCGACCTCGCCCCCGAGGTGCTGCTCGGCGCCACCAACGTCGTCGACGACATCGACCACTGCCTGCGGGCCGCCACCTCACCGCACCTCACCGAACGCCTCACCGGCAACCGCGACTTCCTGCTCGGCACGCTCGACGATGTGATGGCGGGCCGGGTGACGGTCCCGGCCGGGCGTCCGGTGGTCTTCTCACCGTTCGGGCTGGGCGTGCTGGACCTCGCGGTCGGCGCCTACGTCTACGACGAAGTGGCCCGCTCCGGCCAATTGCGGGTCATCGACCACTTCTTTCACGAACTGAGCCGGCACGGCTGAGGGCGAAACCCGTCCTCCGGCCGGCCCCGTACGAGGAGAACATCGTGCCTGTCATTTCCGTACCCCACGCCTTCAACGAGGAGGACCTGTACGTCGACCTCCAGCCGATGACGGGACACCGGCTCTTCCTCAAGTGCGAGGGCTTCAACTTCGCCGGTTCGATCAAACTGAAGGCCGCCACCGAGATGGTGGAGTCCGCCGAGCGCGGTGGAACCCTCAAGCGGGACTCGATCCTGGTCGAGTCCTCCTCCGGCAACCTCGGCGTCGCGCTGAGCATGATCGCCGCGAGCAAGGGCTACCGCTTCGTCTGTGTGACGGACTCCCGGTGCAACCTCGCCACCCGGCTGATGATGGAGGCCCTGGGCAGCCAGGTCCACGTCGTCTCCGACGAGCACGCCACCGGCGGTCTGCTGGGCGCGCGGCTGGCGTACCTGCGTGCCCTGTGCGCCTCGGACGACCGCTATGTGTGGCTGAGTCAGTACACCAACCCCGACAACTGGCGGGCGCACTACTTCCGCACGGCCCCGGCCATCGCCCGCTGGTTCCCGCGCCTGGACGTCCTGTTCATCGGCGTCGGCACGACCGGCACGCTGATGGGCTGCGCCCGCTGGTTCCGTTCCTGGCACCGGCCGGTGCGGATCGTCGCGGTGGACAGCGTCGGTTCCGCCATCTTCGGCGACCCGCCCGGACGGCGGATGATCCCCGGCCTCGGCATGAGCCTCAGGCCTCCGCTGCTCGACGACGGTTACGTCGACGAGGCGGTGCGTGTCGAGGAGGCCGACGCCATCCGCACCTGCCGGACCATGGCGAGGCAGGGCTTCCTGTTCGGCGGGTCGACCGGCACGGTCGTCAGCGGGGCGACGAACTGGCTGGCCCGGCACGGAGCTCCGGGCCTCACGCCCGTCGCGATCGCCCCGGACCTCGGCGAGCGCTATCTCGACACGATCTACCAGAGCAACTGGGTGGAGGCCCTGTACGGCGACGAGGTGATCACGGACCCCCGCGCCGTGGGGACGGCGCCCTCCGACTGACCGAGGACGGTCATGCGTCCCGAGCGGCTGACATCCGCCGCCTGGGCCCGGCCTCCGGAGCCGCCCCGCCCCGGCCGGCCCCGCGTGTGGCTGGCCCGGGTGGAGGAACTCCGCGACATCGTGGCCCCGCTCGCCGACACACTGCTGGACGGCGGGGAACGGGCACGGGCCGCGGCACTGCGCCGGGCGGCGGACCGGGACGGCTACCGGGTCGCCCATGTGTGCCTGCGCCTGCTCCTCGGCGCCCACCTCCAAGTCGAGCCGTCGGACGTGACGTTCGTACGGCGACCCTGCCCGGTCTGCGGGGGCCCGCACGGGCGTCCCGACGTGCCCGGCGTGCCCCTGTGCTTCTCCCTCTCCCGCACCGACGGACTCTGCCTCCTCGCCTTCGCGGACACGGCGGTCGGCGCGGACATCGAGCGGCTGCCCGACGCGGACACCGTCGCCGCCCTCACGGAGACGCTGCACCCCCGAGAGGCCGACGAACTCGCCGCGTACCCGCCCGACCTGCGCCCCGCCGCCTTCGCCCGTGTGTGGACCCGCAAGGAGGCCTATCTGAAAGGGCTCGGCACCGGACTCGCACGCGATCCACGCCTCGATCACCTCGGCGCGGGTGCGCGGGGGCCGCGCCGGATGCCGGGCTGGACGGTCGAAGACGTGACGTTGGGAGAGGAGGAGGCGGCGGCCGCCGTGGCGGTGGCTGAGCGGTAACTGTCATGCAGGGGGCGGTGGCTGTCACGCCCGGGACTGGTGGCTGTCACGCCGGGGACGGTGACTGCCAGGCCGGGACCGCTGACCCCCCCCCGGGGCCGGTCGCCGGACGGTGACCGGTCCCGGGGGGCCCGTTCATGCCGGGAAAGGTGGCCGCGCCGCCATCGCGGTGGCCGAGCAGTGACCGTACTCCGGACCGCTGACCGTCACGCCGGGGACGGTGACCGTCAGGCCGGGATCGCTGACCCTCACGCCGGGACGGAGATGACGCCGACCGGGTCGGTCGTGGGCTGGCGGGAGCCGCCTGATGGTTCCACCGTGACGCAGACGGCCGTGGCCCCGCCGAGGCGGCCGTCCAGGACGTACGCCTGGCGTCCGCCCGACCCTGACACCAGTCCGGCCGGCCGGAACTGCCCCGGTCGGGCGTACCAGAGTTGGTAGACCTGGTCGTCGGTGAGCGGCGGCAGCCCGGAGGCGATGAACGCGGACTGTCCCTGCGCCCGGGAGGCGATCACACTCGCGGTGCCGCCGCGCGCGAGCTCACCCGTGCTGATCGTGGCGTCGGGCGCGGCCAGGACATCGGCGAGCTGCCGGTATCCGGCACGGTCCTGGGCGGCCTCCTCGCGCGCGGAGTCGGCCTCCGAGCTCTGCCACCAGGCGATGCCGCCGAGGGCCGCTGCCGCCGCCAGGGACGCCGCCAGCGCCAGCCGGAGAGCCCGTTGCCCACGGCGTCGCCGCCGGGCCTGTGCCGCGACGGTCCGGTCCTGGGGTACGGCCGCGATCCGCTCCAGCACCCGGCGGCGCAGGTCCGCAGGGGGTGTGCTCGTCTCTGTCGCCCCCATCGCGACGGCCGCCCCGGAGGCCTGATCGACCTCCGCACGGCAGGAGGCGCAGTCGGCCAGGTGCTCCTCGAACGCGGCTCTCTCACCGGCCGGCAGCGCGTGCAGCACATACGCGCCGACAGCGAGGTGGGGATCGTCGGTGAGGTTCACGAGCCGGCCTCCATACAGTCGTGCAGACGCCGCAGCCCCTGACGCATCCGCGACTTGACGGTGCCGGCCGGCATCGAGAGGGCCTCGGCGACCTCCGCGTAGGTCAGCCCCTCGTAGTAGGCCAGCACCAGCGGCAGCCTCAGTTCGCGGGTCAGTTCGGTCAGGCAGCGGAAGACGACCCGCTGCTCCTCCCGCGTCTCGACCTCCTCGGCGACGGTGTCGAAGGACCGCTCCTGCTCCCGGACGGCGGCGCGCAGCTCGCGTGCGCGGCCCGCGGCGACGGACCGGACCCGGTCCACCGCGCGGCGGTGCGCGAGGGTGAGGACCCAGTTCCGGGCGGCCCCGCGCGCCGGCCGGAACCGGTCGGCGGTCCGCCACACCTCCACCATCACGTCCTGGGTCACCTCCTCCGCCTGCGCCTTGTCCCGGATCACGCGGGTGGCCAGTCCCAGCACCGTGTGCGCCAGGGCGTCGTACAGTTCGGCGAAGGCCTCCTCGTCGCCGTCGGCGGCGCGGACGAGCAGCCGGTCCAGGCCGGGGTCGTCCGCGGCCGCCGTCCGTCCCCCTTGGGTGTCACCTTCCCTCTGGGCTCCGGCTCCTCGGTCCATCGCGCCTCCTCGGCTCAGCTCGACACTGGCCCTCTTCCACGGGCGGCGCATCCGGTCCGAACCCGTACGTCTGACAGATTCACCTGTCTGCCGCAGCAGGCGTCCGGCCGGTCTCACGCGCGGCGAGGCGGCGCGTTTCCACTGCTAGTTCGTAGCCGTCGGCCCGACAGATCAAGATCAGGGGCCGCCGGAACACGAGGAGGGGCCGCCGGAGTCACCGGCGGCCCCTCCTCCCCCTCCTGTCCCGCCCCCGCCCCCGGGTCCCTCCCTACCGGGGCAGCGCCACGACATACGCGGCCGGTTCGCGGTCGGCCGCCGCCATCAGGGCCGTGCGGACGACCGCCGCCTGCTGCTCCACCGAGTCGCGGAGCTTCCTGGGCGTGATGTGGACGACCGTGATGCCGAGCCGCTCCAGGTGCTCGCGCTTGCGGGCGTACTCCGACCACTGCGCCTCGTCGTTCTGCCGGGGCGCCCGGGTGTCCAGCTCCAGGGCCACCGCCTGGTCGGGCCAGTAGGCGTCCAGGCCGCCGAGGTAGGGGCCGCCGGGCAGGCGCAGGTCCACGTTCCACACCGGGTCGGGAAGGCCGTACTCGCGCACCATCCGGTACAGGCGGTCCTCCGCGATCGCCCGGCCCTCGGCCAGCAGGGAGTCCACCGCGTCCACCACGTGCGGGCGGCTCAGCAGCCGGGCCTGGTTCAGCTCCCGCACCACCGCGGCCGGCTCGCAGTACGCGCCGCGCACCGCCTCCGTCATCAGCCGGCGCACGATCACGGCGTCCGCGAGGCCTGCCACCGCGTCGGCCAGCGCACGGGCGACGGGCGCCACCGGCAGACCGGTGACCTGCTCGGGGACCGGCAGCGCCACCCCCCGGACGATGCGCGCACAGCCCGTCGAGCGCAGCCGGCGCATCCGCGGGACCAGGACGTCGATCGCGTCCAGGGACGGCAGCGGGGGAGTGGAGGAGAAGCCGTGCAGCGTCAGCGCGGCCAGACCCGTGATCATCGCCTCGGGCGGGGCGGGGGCGCCGGAGCCGTCCGCGGCGGGCTGGGCGGGAACACCCGTGCCGCGCTCCCGTGCCGCGTACATCAGCACCGCGTGCAGCCGCTCCTCGCTGGTCGGCGGGCCCGGGTGGAGCAGGACGACGCCGGGGAGGAACTGCTGCCAGGGGCCGCCGGGGATGCACTGCTCGGTCATCTGGGCCGTCGAGACACCGTGCGCGCGGAGCCGCGCGACCGTCATCACCCGGAGCCGGCCGCGGCCGGTCAGGTCGTGCAGGGGGCGGGGGGAGAGCGGGGTGTTGTGCGTCATGACCGGCAATTTCCCGCTTCGGACCCGCCTTTTAACCCCTGTTACAGGCCCGTCGACACATGCGGACAATCCGGCACTAAAGGACGGATGTTCGGATGCCGAAACCCCCTGGTCCGTTCGGGTGCGGACCAGGGTTACGGCTGTGATTGCCTGTATTCCGTAACGGTGACGGAACCCGAAATCTCAGGCCAAAGGTGTCAGGGCCCTGTCGAACCGGCAGTCGCGTCGCACGCCTGCCCCCGCAGAGCCCGCGCCAGATCGTCCCGGGCCTCCAGAACCAGCCGGCGCAGGGCCGGGGCCGCCTCCCGGTGGGAGTCCAGCCAGGCGTCCGTGGCGTCGAGGGTCTCCTGGGACTGCTGGAGCGACGGGAACAGGCCCGACACCACATGCATGCCGATCTGGATCGACCGCTCGGCCCACACCCGCTCGATCGCCGCGAAGTACTTCGCCGCGTACGGGGCGAGCAGATCGCGCTGCGAGCCCTGCTCGAAGCCCGAGATGGTCGCCTCGACCATGGCGTTGGACAGCGCGTCCGACTCCACGACCTGCGCCCACGCCTGCGCCTTGACCGCCTCCGACGGGCGGGCGGCCAGACAGCGCACCTGGTGACGCTTGCCGGAGGCGGTGTCGTCCCGGGCCAGCTCCTCGGCCAGCACCTTCTCGTCCACCACCCCGTGCGCGGCCAGCGGCTCCAGGAACACCCAGCGCAGCTCCTGGTCCAGGTCGAGGCCCTCGACCGCCACCGCGCCCGTCAGCAGGTCCCGCAGCAGCTCGAAGTCGGTGTCGGCGGCGGCCACCCGGGCGAAGAACCGCGCCCACGCGAGCTGGTGCTCGCTGCCCGCCCCGGCCGCGTACAGCTCGCGCCGCGCGCCCTCGGCGAGCAGCCGTCCGGCCGCCTCCCGCCGTCCGGGTGCCGTGTAGTGCGTGAGGGCCGACTCGGCCCACGCGTGCAGCATCTGGAGCACGCCGATCTCGGACTCGCGCCCCGCGAACCGCAGCACCAGGTCGACGAAGTCCCGCGCCGGGAGCAGCGCGTCCCGGGTCATGTTCCACAGCGCCGACCAGCACAGGGCGCGCGCCAGCGGATCGGTCACCGACCCCAGGTGCTCGCGCAGCGTCGCCAGGGAGGTCGTATCGAAGCGGATCTTGCAGTAGGTGAGGTCGTCGTCGTTGACCAGCACCAGGTCGGGGGCCTCGGCACCGGCCAGGTCCGCCACCACCGTCCGGGCGCCGTCGACGTCGGTCTCGGTGCGCGCGTACCGCTCCAGCGTGCCGCCGTCCGTCACCCGGTACAGGCCCACCGCCACCCGGTGCGGGCGCAGTTCCGGGTGCGACTCGGCGGCCTCCTGCACCACCGCCAGCTCCTCGACGCGGCCGTCCGGGCCGAGCAGCACCTGCGGGGTCAGCGAGTTCACCCCGGCCGTCTGCAGCCAGGACCGCGCCCAGGCGCTCATGTCCCGGCCGCTGGTCTCCTCCAGCACCGACAGCAGATCGCCCAGGCGCGTGTTGCCGTACGCGTGCCGCTTGAAGTAGCGCCGGGCGCCCTCCAGGAACGCGTCCTGCCCGACGTACGCCACGAGCTGCTTCAGCACCGACGCGCCCTTGGCGTACGTGATGCCGTCGAAGTTCAGCTTGGCGTCCTGCAGATCGCGGATGTCCGCCGTGACCGGGTGCGTGGAGGGCAGCTGGTCGGCGCGGTAGGCCCAGGCCTTGCGGCGGTTGGCGAAGGTGATCCAGCCGCCCGCGAAGCGGGTCGCGCCGACGAGCGAGAACGCGCCCATGAAGTCCGCGAAGGACTCCTTCAGCCACAGGTCGTCCCACCACTCCATGGTGACCAGGTCGCCGAACCACATGTGCGCCATCTCGTGCAGGATGACGTTGGCCCGGCCCTCGTAGGACGCCTGCGTCACCCTCCCGCGGAAGATGAACTCCTCCCGGAACGTCACCAGGCCCGGGTTCTCCATCGCGCCCAGGTTGTACTCGGGCACGAACGCCTGGTCGTACTTCCCGAACGGGTACGGGTAGTCGAAGTGGTCGTGGAAGAAGTCCAGGCCCTGCTTGGTGACCAGGAAGACGTCGTCGGAGTCGAAGTGGGGCGCGAGGCCCTTGCGGCACAGCGCGCCGAGGGGGATCTCCAGCGTCGTGCCGTCCGGATACGTACGGGAGTAGGAGTCCGTCACGTAGTGGTACGGGCCCGCCACCACACACGTGATGTACGTCGAGATCGGCTTGGTCTCCGCGAACCGCCAGACGCCGTCGGCGAGTTC
This sequence comes from Streptomyces sp. CRCS-T-1, assembly GCF_024442335.1. NCBI lineage: Bacteria > Bacillati > Actinomycetota > Actinomycetes > Kitasatosporales > Streptomycetaceae > Streptomyces > Streptomyces sp. CRCS-T-1. The sequence goes on from NZ_CP101651.1 coordinate 5,535,126, forward strand.
GCCGACGCCATTGCTCCACACCGTCCAGCCCTCCGGCGCCCGCACCTCGAAGCGGAAGGGGGCCTTGAGGTCGGGCTGCTCGAAGTTCGCGAAGACCCGGCGGGAGTCGGCCGGCTCGTACTGCGTGTACAGGTACACCTCGCCGTCCTCGGGGTCGACGAAGCGGTGCAGGCCCTCACCGGTGCGAGAGTAGGCGCACTGGGCGTCGACGACCAGCTCGTTGTCGGCAGCCAGGTCCTCCAGCGTGATCCGGGAGCCGTCGAAGACCTCACCGGGGTCCAGATCACGGCCGTTGAGTGAGACGGCCGTCACACTCGGCGCGATCAGATCGGCGAAGCTGCTCGCCCCCGGCTCGTTGCAGCGGAAGCGCAGCGTCGTCACCGAGCGGAAGGTGCGGGGCCCGGCGCCGTCGTCCTCGCCGACCGCGGACCGCAGGTCGAGGGACACCTCGTACCCGTCGACGCTCAGCAGGGCGGCCCGCTCCCGGGCCTCGTCGCGGGACAGATTCTCACCGGGCACGGGCGGCACTCCTCATGTGTCGTGGGGTACTGCTGAACAGCACCGATCCTGCCATGTGCCCCTGACGGCAGGGACCGGGAATGACCGGAGCGAGCACCGGCGTTCCCGGAGGAAACGGTTTCCTCTTGAGGAGAGACATGTCGGACAAGACCCCCGTCGACTTCTGGTTCGACCCGCTGTGCCCCTGGGCATGGATGACCTCCCGCTGGGTGCTGGAGGTGGAGAAGGTCAGGGACATCGAGGTGCGCTGGCACGTCATGAGCCTGGCCGTCCTCAACGAGGACAAGCTCGACGACCTGCCCCAGGAGTACCGCGAGCTGCTGGAGACCAAGGCGTGGGGCCCCGTCCGGGTCGTCATAGCCGCGCAGCAGGAGCACGGCGCCGAGGTCCTCGGCGACTTCTACACCGCCCTCGGCACCCGCATCCACAACCAGGGCGGGGGCCCCGGCAAGGAGATCGTCGCCGCCGCCCTGGAGGACGTCGGCCTGCCCGCGTCCCTCATCGAGCACTGGGACTCCACGCCCTACGAGGCCGAGCTGCGCGCCTCCCACAAGGAGGGCATCGAGAAGGTCGGCCAGGAGGTCGGCACCCCGGTCATCGCCGTGCCCGGCTCCGACGGCGAGCAGATCGCCTTCTTCGGCCCGGTCGTCACCCCCGCCCCGCAGGGCGACGAGGCCGGCCGCCTCTGGGACGGCACCCTCGCGGTGGCCTCGGTCCCCGGCTTCTACGAGATCAAGCGCACCCGCACCAAGGGTCCTGACTTCTCCAACCTGTAGGGCTCACTCGACGGGGGCGGCCTGGATCCGGAGTTCCTCCGGGAGCAGGCCGTCCTCGCCGCGGTTGAGGTAGCGCTGGTACCACCGGCAGCCGACAGCGGTGCAGCGCCAGTAGTCGTCCACGAAGTGCCCGTGCCCCTTCTCCGCCAGGACAGCCGCCCGCTCGGCGGGGTTGAACCTCCGGAACTCCTGCATGGTGCCGCAGGTCCGGCACGCCCGGTTCACCGTCATCAGCCCCTCCTAGCCATCACCGCCAGGTCGGGGAAGTCGGTCACGACCGCGTCGACTCCCCACCGGTAGTACAGCGCGTACTCGGCGAACGCGTCCCCGAAATCGTTCGCTCCGCTTCCGCGCCGGAACTGTGCCGGCAGGAACTGGTTCTCCGCGCGGAAGGTGTACGGGCCCACGCGCAGACCCGCGGCATGGGCGTCCGCGAGGAGAGAGGTGCCGACGAGCGACGCCTTGTCCGGCCCGATCCAGTCCGCGTACTCCGCGATCTCCGCCAGGCCCGCCGGCGTCATCATCTCCTTGTAGGTCCGCCCGGGCAGGTCGTACGGCCCGCCCGTCGTCCCCAGCGCCTGCCACAGCGGCACACCCAGCCCCGTCATGCGCTGGAGGCTCGTCGGCTCGAAGGACTGCACGACGCACTCGCGCCGGCCGAGCCGCTCGCGGCGGATCACGGCCGCGAGCTTCGGCTCCAACGGCAGCCCGAGGGACCGGAAGTACGTCGGATGCTTGGTCTCCGGGAAGACGGCGATCGTCCGGCCGTGGCTCCGCGACAGCCGCCGCGCCAGCTCCACGACCTCCTGGAAGGTCATCACCTCCTCACGACCGTCGAAGACCGTGTTGCGGTTGCGGACCTGGGGCAGCCGCTCCACCGCCCGCAGCGTCTTCAGCTCGGCGAGGGTGAAGTCCTCCGTGAACCATCCCGTCACGGCCCGGCCGTCGACCGTCTTCGTCGTACGGCGGTCCGCGAACTCGGGGTGTCCGGCCACATCGGTCGTCTGGGAGATCTCGTTCTCGTGCCGGACGACGAGCACATGGTCCTTCGTCGGCACCAGGTCCGGTTCGATCCAGTCCGCGCCCGTCTGCACGGCGTACGCGTACGAGGCGGCCGTGTGCTCCGGGCGCCAGCCGGCCGCGCCGCGATGGCCGATGACCACCGGGCCCTTGCGCGGTTCGGCCGCCGCCGGTGCGGCCGTGGCCGCCGTGGCCGCCGTGGCGGTTCCCGCCGTCGCCGCGAGCAGGAGGGATCTCCGTCCGAGCTGCATGCAACTCCCCTTCAGAGTCGAGTGGTTCACGTACGGGCCCGGGCCCGCGCCTGCGCCAGCCGGACCAGGTGCTCCTCGTAACCTCGCGTGTAGAACGCGGCCCGCCCCGGATCCGGCTCGACGACCTCCGTCGGCCGGGTCCACTCCGCCGCCTCCAGCGGCACCCCGTACCGCTCGGCCGCCGCCAGGACCGCGCCCCGCGCGCCCACCTCGCCCTCGACGACCCGCAGCGGCCTGCCGAGTACGTCGGCGAGCAGCCGCATCCAGGCGGGGCTGCGGGTGCCGCCGCCGCACACGGCCAGATTTCCGGTGAGGCCCGCCGCCTCCAGGCAGTGCCGGGCCGCGTACCCGATGCCCTCGCAGGTGGCGCGGACCAGATCGCCCCGGGTCGACTCCAGGGAGACACCGAGGAGTTCGGCGCGCAGTCGCGGCTCCACGAAGGGGGCGCGTTCACCGGAGGGCGCGAAGTACGGCAGCACCCGGACGCCGTTCGCGCCCGGCGGGGTCTCGGCCAGCAGGCCGTCCACCTCGTCGTGCCGCACCCCCGTCGTCGACAGCACCCAGTCCAGTGCCGCCGTGCCGACCATCGCGGGCATGGCGCGCAGCCAGTGACCGGGCCGGTCCGTGGAGATGTACAGGCCCGCCGGTTCGCCGCTCAGGTCCAGCTCGGTCGTGGCGACCAGGCTGGCCAGACAGGTGCCGACGATCAGCAGCCCGTCGCCCGGGGACGTCACCCCGGCGCCCAGCGCGCAGGCCGGCAGATCGTAGGGGCCGTTCGCGACCCGGGTGCCGGACGGCAGGCCCTCGCCGAGCGCCTCGGCCGTCGCGACCGGGTCGCTCACCGGGGCGAGCAGACCGCGCCGGTGGGTCAGCCCCAGCAACTCCACCACCCGGTTGTCGTACGTCCGGGTCCGCGGGTCGAGGAAGGGCATCGAGGCGTCCGACACATCCGTCGTCGGACCGGCCCCCGTCAGCCGCTGGAACACCATGTCCTTGCAGTACAGGGCGGCCTTCGCGGCATCCAGCGTCTTCGGTTCGTTGCCGTCCAGCCAGGCCAGCAGCGGCCCCGGACACCCGGGGAACATCGCGCTGCCCGTCCGCCGGAACACCGTCTCGAAGGTGCCGTCGGCCAGCCACCGGTCGACCAGCTCGTGCGCCCGGCCGTCCATCCAGGAGGCCGCGGGCCGCACGGGCCGCCCCTCGCCGTCGACCAGCCACACCCCGTCGCCCTGCCCGGTGAGCCCGGCCAGCTCGACCGGTTCCGGGACACGTGCGGTGACCTCACGGAGGACAGCCACGACCGCCCCGTACACCTCCTCCATGTCCTGCTCGACGACCCCGCCGTGCAGCGAGAGGGCCACCGACCGGGATTCCACGGCCAGTTGGCGTCCCGCCGCGTCGAAGGCCGCCGCCTTGACCATGGACGTGCCCACATCGATACCGACGTACATGCGGCTCTCCTCCCGGTCCTCAGGTCAGGCAGTGCGCGAGCGGCTCCCCGCGCACCCAGCGGCCCACCTCTTCGGCGGCGATCCGCGCGGCCTTCTCCGCCACCGCGCGCGACGCCCCGCCCAGATGCGGGGTCAGCACGACCCGGTCACCCAGCCCCAGCAGCCGGGACTCCGCGGGCAGCGGCTCCCGCTCGTACGTGTCGAGCGCCGCCGCCGACAGCCGCCCGCTCTCCAGCGCGTCGCACAGCGCGCCCTCGTCCAGCAGCGGGCCCCGGGCCACGTTCACCACCACCGCGCCGGGCGGCAGCAGCCCCAGCTCCCGGGCGCCGATCAGCCCCCGGGTCTCGGGGGTGAGCCGGGCGTGCAGGGTGATCACCTGGGAGTCGCGCAGCAGGCCGCCCAGGGAGTTCACACGCAGCCCGTGGATCTCCCCGTGCACATACGGGTCGTACACCATCACCCGCGCCCCGAACGCGCACAGCACCCGCGCCACCCGGCTGCCGACGGCCCCGTATCCGACCAGCCCGACGGGCAGGTCCTCCAGCTCCAGACCGCTCCGCTCGTACGTGTAGTAGGTCGCGCCCTCCCAACTGCCCTGCCGGGCCAGCGGGTCATGGGCCTGGGGGATGCGGCGCAGGGCCGACAGCATCAGGGCGACGGTGAACTCGGCGGTGGCGGCGGCGTTGCGGCCCGGCGCGAAGCACACCCGCACGTCCCGGTTCTTGGCCGCGTCCAGGTTGACGTTGACCGGCCCGCCCCGGCACACCACGACCAGCTTCAGATCCGGGCAGGCGGCGAGCACCCGCTCGGTGACCGGCCCCATCTGCGTGACCAGGACCTCCGCCCCGGCCAGCGCCTCGATCAGCTCGTCCTCGGCGTCACTGGCCTCCTGCACCTCGGCGACCGGCCCGAACGGCTCCAGCGGCCAGCCGAGTCGCAGCTCCCTGATCCGCGCCCGCTCCACCTCGTGTTCCACCGCCCGGGTGATCAGCGACGGCAGGACGAAGTGGTCGCCGGCGGCCACGACACGCACGTTCTCTTCGGAGGTCATCGCAGTGAGGCTCCTGTCTCGGCGTCGAAGACATGGGTGTGGTCGGGATCGGCGGCGACCCGGACCTGCTCGTCGTGGGCGAGCCGTACCTCGGGGTCGGTGAGGACGACCAGATGCCGTTCCACACCGTCGAGGGAGAGGGTCGCCAGGCCCGACTCCAGCAGCGGTTCGTGCGCGACGACCCGGGCGGGCAGGCCGCCTTCGGCGGTGAGTGAGACGTCCTCGGGGCGGATCCCGACGACGACCTCCCGGCCTGCCTCCACGGAAACGGTCTCGGGCAGCGCGATCCGCACCGAGCCGGAGAGCCGGGCGTGCCCGTCGCCGGTGGCGATGCCGGGCAGCAGGGTGATCGCGGGCTCGCCGACGAAGTCCGCGACGAACAGATTGGCCGGGCTGTCGTAGATCTCGTACGGGGTGCCGAGCTGCTGGATCACACCGTCCTTCATCACGGCGATCCGGTCGGCGAGCGAGAGGGCCTCCTCCTGGTCGTGGGTGACCAGGATCGTGGTGTGGCCCAAGTCCTTCTGAATGCGCTTGAGTTCACGGCGGGTGGTGTCGCGCTGGGCCGCGTCCAGATGGGACAGCGGCTCGTCGAGGAGCAGCACGTCCGGCTCGCGGATCAGGGCCCGGGCGAGCGACACGCGCTGCTTCTGGCCGCTGGAGAGCCCGGCCGGTCGGGCATCGAGGAGGTCGGTCAGCCCGACTCTCTCGGCGATCTCCTTCACCTTGCGGTCGACGTCACCCCGGGATCCCCGGGCGGCCTTCTTGCGCGCCTTCAGCCCGAACGCCAGGTTCTCCGCCACCGACAGCGGCGGATACAGCGCGTAGTTCTCGAACGCGACCCCGATGTTCCGCTGCTGAGCGGGCCGTTCGACCACCGAGTCCCCGCCGACCAGGATGTCCCCGCCGGTGACCGACTCGAGACCGGCGATCATCCGCAGGGTCGTCGACTTGCCGCACCCGGAGGGCCCGAGCAGCCCGAGCAACTCCCCGGACCGCAGGCTCAGATCGATCCCGCGAACGGCATCCACCGAAGGCCGCCCCCGCGACCGGTACGTCTTACGCAGCTCACGAAGCTCCAGTCCCGTTCCCGTCATGGCCGCCCTTCGTCGCGCAAACCTCGTAACGGACCTTGTGCTCGTCCAGATCCCGCAGTGCCTCCGCCGATGCCCCGTCGTCCACCAGGAGCGTGTCGAAGCGGGAGAGCGGGACGACCCGGTGCAGGGCGACCCGGCCGAGCTTGGTGTGGTCGATCAGCAGGACGTTCCGTGCCGCCGCGTCGAGCATCGCCCGCTTCACGGACACGATGTGCTGCTCCTGGTGGTAGGCGTAACCCCCGTGCACGGCCGACGTCGACGCGAAGCACACGTCCACGCGCAGTTGCTCGACCGCCTCCACGCAGGACACCCCGAGGAAGGAGGAGTGCAGCGGGTCGTAGTCGCCGCCGAGCGCCATCAGGTGGATGCCCCGCTGGTCGGAGAGGAGGTTGATGGCCTCCAGGAAGTTGGTGACGACCGTCAGCGGTGTGACCTCGCCCGTGCGCAGCCGCCTGGCTATCTCCAGGGTGGACGTGGAGTCGTCCAGCAGGATCGCCATGCCGGGCTCCACCATGCGCAGCGCGTGCTCGGCGACGGCGGCCTTCTCGGCCCGCATGGTCTTCAGCCGGTACTGCACGTTCGACTCGAAGACCCCCGACGGCTGCGCGGTCACCCCGCCCCGGGACTTGCGGACGATGCCCTGCCGTTCGAGTTCGTCGAGGTCGCGGTGGATGGTCATCAGGCTCACCCCGAACCGCTCGGCCAGCTCCGCCGCCGTCGCCGAGCCGTCGGCCAGCACCTGCTCGGCCATGGCGGCCTGCCGCGCCGCGGGCCCCTGCTGTCCACCACTGCTGCTGCTCATGATCGTGTCTCTATCCGTCGTCCCGGGCGCTCCGGCCGGTCGGCCTCGAACAGCAGCAGGTTCTCAGGCCGGACCGCGAGCCGTACCGGTTCGTCCGCCCGAAGGCGTGCCGCGTCCACCCGGGGCGCCACCAGCGACACCCGCTGCTCCCCGGTCCCGAGCCGGACGGTGACCTCGACGGACCGCCCGAGCACCTCGGTGACGTACACGGTCCCGGTGAGTTCATGACCGTCGCCGCGCAGGGCGATGTCCCGGGGCCGCAGACCGACGAGGACGTCCGTGCCGGGCGAGGCCTGGGCCCGGACCGGCAGCTCGACCCCGCCCTCGGCCCGCACCCCGCTCTCCGTGACCACCCCGGGCAGCAGATTGATCCGGGGCCGCCCGAAGGCCCGCGCGACCTCCGTGTCGTACGGCTGGTACCAGATCTCCTCCCGGGTGCCCGTCTGCACGATCCGCCCGTCCCGGATGACCCCGATCCGGTCGCCGAGCGCCAGCGCCTCGACGGAGTCGTGGGTGACGTACAGCGTGGTCGTGTGCTGCACGGCCCCGATCGCCTTCAGCTCGGCCCGCATCTGCTGGCGGAGTTTCGCGTCCAGGTGGGACAGCGGCTCGTCGAGGAGAAAGGCCCGGGCCGGGCGGACCAGCACCCGCCCGAGAGCGACCCGCTGCCGCTGGCCGTTGGACAACTGGCCCACCGGACGGTCCAGCAGCCCGGAGATGCCGAGCAGTTCGGCGACCGCGCCGATCCGCTGCCGGGCCTCGGCGGCGGGCAGCCGGTGCCGGGGGGAGCGCAGGGGCGAGGCCAGGTTGTCGTAGGCCGAGCGGTGCGGGTAGAGCGCGTAGCTCTCGAAGCACATGGCCACGCCCCGGTCGTAGGGCTCCACGCCCCGCATGTCCTTGCCGTCGAGCACGACCGTGCCGGAGTCGGGCGGTTCGAGCCCGGCGATGGTCTTGAGGGTCGTCGTCTTGCCGGCCCCGGAAGGTCCCAACAAGCAGAAGAACTCGCCCTCCCTGACGTCCAGTTCGAGTGCGTCGAGCGCGACGGTCTTGCCGTACGCCTTCCGTATCCCGCTCAGCGTGATCATGATTTCACCGCCCCGAACGACAGGCCCCGCACCAGATACCGCTGGATCGTCAGCGCCAGCAGCAGCGGCGGTACGACGGAGACGAGTGCCGCTGCGGCCGTCAGGTTGTACTTGGGCCGGTCCCCGCCGAGGAAGGACAGCGCGCCCACGGTCACCGTCTGGGCCTCGTTGGAGGTGAGGATCAGCGGGAAGACGAAGTTGTTCCAGGCGAAGATGAAGGCCAGCAGCGACACCGCCGCGATACCCGGCTTGACCAGCGGCAGGGCGACACGGAAGAACGCCTGCTTGCGGGTGTAGCCGTCCAGCAGGGCCGCCTGCTCCAACTCCGGTGTCAGATCGGCGAAGTAGGACCGCATGATCCACACGATCAGCGGCAGCGTCACCAGTTGCAGCACCCACACCATGCCGACGTACGTGTCGAACAGGCCGAGCTTCTGGTACAGCACGAACAGCGGGATGATCACGGTCAGTTCGGGTGCGAAGCGGAACGACAGCAGCGTGAACATTAGGTTCTCGGAGCCCTTGAACCGCCACCGCGCCGAGGCGTACGCCGCCGGCAGACCGACGACGAGCGACAGCGCGACCGCCCCCACCGACACCACCAGGCTGTTGACGAAGAACCGCACGAACGGAATGCCCTCGCTGTCGCCGAGGACCGTCCGGTAGCCGTCGAGGGTGGGGGAGAAGGAGAAGTAGGTGGAGAAGAGCTGGTCGGTCGGCTTCAGCGACAGGATCACCATCCAGGCGATGGGGAACAGCGCGAAGACGAAGTAGAGGATCAGGGCGGTGTCGCACACCCACCCCACCAGGCGTTTCCTCATGAGGTGACCTCCGCGGCCTTCCGCTGGATCTTCCCGAGATGCTTCACCAGCACCATCGCGGCCAGATACACCACGGCCCACAGCACGATCGTGTAGCTGATCCCGAAGGAGTACCGCTGGAAGCGGATCGCTTCGAGATACGCCCGGATCTGGAGCACCACCGTCGAGTCACCCGGCCCGCCCTCCGTCAGGGCGTAGATGATGTCGAACACCTTCAGCGAGTCCATGAACCGGAAGATCACCGCGACCAGCACATACGGCCACAGCATCGGCAGCGTCAGCCGCCGGAAGGTGTACCACCACCCCGCGCCGTCCACGGCCGCCGCCTCGAACGGGGAGGTGGGCAGCGACCGCAGACCGGCGAGGGCGAGGATCGCCACGAACGGGGTGTACACCCACACGTCCACGGCGATCGACGACAGCAGCGCGCCCGTCGGGGTGTCGGTCCACTGCACCCCGCCGAGACCGAAGGGCCGCAGCAGGTAGTTGACCACCCCGACCGACGGCTGGAGCATCAGCTTCCAGATGATCGCCGCGATCACCGGGGCGATCATCAGCGGCAGGATCAGGATCTTCTCCAGGACCCGGCCCAGCAGCGTCGAGCGGTGCAGCAGCAGGGCGACGGCCACCCCGAGCACGGTCTCGACGAAGGCCGCCCCGACCGCGTACAGCACCGTCACCCACGCCGAGTTCCAGAACGCCTCCTGCGTGAAGACGGTCGAGTAGTTCTCGAACCGCACCATGTCCGGCTGCGGCTTGCTCGCCGAGAAGTCGAACAGCGTGTAGTACAGCCCGAGCCCGAAGGGATAGAGGATCCCGCAGGTCAGCAGCAGGGCCGGGACGATCAGGAAGTACGGGCGCAGGGCCAGGCGCATGCGTAGGGGTCCTTTTACTATGAGCGTCCGATCAGGGCGCGTGGTCTGGTGCCGTGCATCGCAAGGCGCCGGAGCGTCCTCGTGGCGGAGCCACGTGGGCGTTTCGGCAACGCGGCGAGGTGCGGTGCCAGGCCGCGTGACCCGGGCGGGCATAGTGAAAGGACCCCTTACCCCACCTTGTCGGCGAGGTCGTCCGCCAGCCCGTCCAGGACGGACTTCGCGCCCTGGCCGCCGTAGATCTCCTGGAGGGCCGCCGCCCAGCTCGTCGTCGCGTCGAAGAACTGCGCCTGCGGGGTGAACTGGATCTTCGTCTGGTCGACGACCGTCTCGAAGGTCTCCAGGAAGCCCGGCAGATGACGCATCTTGTCCTTGTACGCGGCGTCGTCGGCGACCGACTTGCGCACCGGGTCGATGTGGTTGTGCGTGATCGCGCTCTTGCGCAGATGCTCCTTGCCGGTCGCCCACTGCAGGAACAGCCAACTGGCGCTCTTCTTCTTGCTCTTGGCGTTCATGCCGAGCGACCAGATCCACATGTTGGTGGCCAGCGACCCGTCCGGACCCTTCGGCCCCGGATGGAAGGCGATCTTCCCGGAGGCGGGGCTCGCGCCCTTCACGGCCTGGAAGTAGGCGGCCGTGTCGGCGTCGAACAGCATCCCGGCCTTCTTCGCGCCCAGGTCGCTGGAGCACTGGTACCAGGTGTACGACGTCCAGGACGGCGGGCCGCCCCGCTTGACCATCCGCGCCCAGTCCTCGGTGAAGGCGACGGCCTCGGGGCTGTTCATGGCGGGCGTGAGCTTCCCGCCGTCGACGGTGAAGTCCTTCAGCCCGTTGCGGGCGTACATCGTCATGAAGCCGGGGTGGATGGTGGCCCAGCTCCTGGAGCCGCGTACGGCGATCCCGTACATCCCGTCGAAACCGGCGCCCGGCGCCTTCCGCTTGATGGTCTCGGCGAGTTCGGTCAGCTCGTCGAACGACTCGGCCGGCTTCACCCCGAGCTTCGTGAACACCTCGGTGTTGTAGGCGACGACGTTCGTCTCCCAGCCCCACGGCAGCGCGTACTGCCCGCCCCGGCCGAGCGGCGCGCCCGCCTTCAGCGACCACTGGTCGGCCTGGAGCAGGTTGGGGAAGAAGTCCCCCTGGTCCCATTCGGAGCCGGTCGCCGCGGAGTTGCGCATCCAGGGCCCGAGATCCTCCAGCCAGTTCGGCGGCCCGTACTGCCACACCATGTACGCGCCGAGCATGAACACGTCGTAGGAGGCGCGCCCGCTGGACAGGTCCACGGTGAGCTTGTCGAAGTAGTTGTCCTCGGGGAAGACGTCGTACTCGACCTTGATGCCGGTCTTCTCGGTGAACGACTTCAGGTCGGCTATCAGGGCGTCCGTGTACGGGTGCTTGTTGAGCAGCGCCTTGACGGTGGTGCCCTTCTCCCGCTTCCAGTCGAAGGAACCGGTGATGTCGTCCGCCGCTGACCCGTCGCTCTTGCTGTCGTTCCCGCCGAATCCGGAGCCGCAGGCCGTGAGCAGCGGGGCCGCGGCAGCACCGGCGGCGAGGGCGAGGAAGCGCCGGCGGTCGTGCACGTGCGTGTCCATCCGTACCTCCACGTGGAGCCTGGTTAACACGTCGAGTCGACTCGTTAACCGAGGGTGGAACGGCTGAAGTTGGGCGTCAATCCCTCGCGCACGGGAAAATCTCAGGGCAGAGTGTGAAGTTCACGGATTCATATGTGCGGGAGGCCGTATGACGCACGAGCACGAGGCCTGGCTGGGGATCGACCTGGGCACGCAGAGCGTCCGCGTGCTGCTGGTCACGGCCGACGGCACGGTCCTCGGCAGCGGCTCGGCCCCGCTGACCGGGCGCCGCGAGGGGGTGCGGCACGAGCAGGACCCCGTGCGCTGGTGGGAGGCGCTGTGCACGGCGTCCCGGGCGGCGCTCGCCCGGGCGCCCGGTGTGCCGATCGGCGGACTCGCGGTGTGCGGCACCTCCGGCACGGTCCTGCTCACGGACGGCTCGGGCCGCTCGGTGAGCCCCGCGCTGATGTACGACGACGGACGCGCGGCGGCGGAGGCGGCCCGGGCCCGGGAGGCGGGGCTCGCGGTGCAGGACACCTGGGCGCTGCCGAAGGCGCTGTGGCTGCTGGGGGAGTACGGCCCCGGCCTGCGCCTCGCCCACCAGCCCGACCTGATCGTCTCCCGCCTCACCGGCGAACCGCCCCCGGCCGACTCCAGCCACGCCCTCAAGACGGGCTACGACCTCCACCGCGAGGCCTGGCCGGAGACCGCCCTGGCCCAACTGGGCATCCCAGAGCGTCTGTTGCCCGACGTCGTACGCCCGGGCACCCGTCTCGGCGAGGTCAGCGCGCAGGCCGCCGACGCCACCGGCATCCCCGCCGGCACCCCGGTGCTCGCCGGCATGACCGACGGCTGCGCGGCCCAGATCGCCTCGGGCGCGCTGCGGCCCGGCGCCTGGAACTCGGTGCTCGGCACCACGCTCGTGCTCAAGGGAGCCGCCCGGGACCCGGTCCGGGACCCCACCGGCGTGGTCTACAACCACCGCGCACCCGACGGCACCTGGCTGCCCGGCGGGGCGTCGAGCGTGGGCGCCGGGGCCCTCGCGGCGCACTTCCCGGACGCCGACCCGTCGGCCATGGACGAGCGGGCGGCGGCCTTCGAACCGGCCCGTGCGATCGCCTACCCGCTGGTGTCGCCGGGGGAGCGGTTCCCCTTCCGGGCACCCGAGGCCACCGGGTTCCTCCTCGGCGACCCCGCCGACGACGCCGAGCGGTGGGCCGCCCTGCTCCAGGGCGTGGGCTTCGCCGAACGCCTCTGCCTGGACTACCTCCACCACCTCGGCGCCCCCCTCGACGGCCCGCTCACCTTCACCGGCGGCGGCGCCCGCAGCCCCTACTGGAACCAGCTCCGCGCCGACATCCTCGGCCGCCCGGCTCGCGTCCCGGAACAGACGGAACCCGCCCTGGGCATGGCGGCGCTGGCCGCGTACGGGGTGTCGGGAGCCGGAGCGCTCGCCGATGTCGCCGAGCGCATGGTCCGCGTCCGAACGGTGCTCGAACCCCGCGCCGAGCACACGGCCCGCTTCGCGGAGCCGTACGCTCGCCTCGTCGACGCACTGGAGGAACGCGGCTGGCTGCCCGCCGACGTCGCGCACACCGCCCGTACCCGCCCGCACTCGGACCACGGAAAGCCATGACCCCCACCACCCTTCTCCTGGCCCGGCACGGGCAGACCGTCTGGCACGCCGAGAACCGGTACGCCGGGGTCAGCGACATTGACCTCACCGACACCGGCCGCGCCCAGGCCGAGGCCCTCGGCCGGTGGGCCGCCGCCCACCCCGTCGACGCGATCTGGACGTCCCCGCTGTCCCGGGCCCGCGCCACCGCCGAGCCCGCCTGCCGCGCCCTGGGCCTCGCCGCGGAGGTCGAACCGGGCCTGCGGGAATGCGACTTCGGCGTGGTCGAGGGGCGGACGCTCGCCGAGTTCGAGTCGGAGGACCCGGAGTGGGCCGCGGCCTACCGCGCCGACCCGGTCGCCCACTCCTTCCCCGGCGCCGAGGATCCGCTGGCGGCGGCGGCCCGGGGAATCCGCGCCCTGCGGGGCATCGCCACCGCCCACCCCGGCGGCCGCGTCCTGGTCGTCGCCCACAACACCCTGCTGCGGCTGGTGCTGTGCACACTGCTGTCCATCCCGCCCCGCGAGTACCGCAGAGTGCTCCCGCGGCTGCGGAACGCCGGGCTCAGCGAACTGCGCATGAACTCCGACGGTTCCGCCGCACTCCTCTCACTCAATGTGCCCTGCGAGACCGAAGTGCCGTAGCACCATGGGCCCATGACGCAGATCGACACCTCGGTGCCGCACTCGGCCCGGATCTGGAACTACTGGCTGGGCGGCAAGGACAACTACCCGGTGGACGAGGCGGCCGGTGACGCCTACACCGCCGTGTTCCCGGGCATCGTCACCATCGCCCGCGGCAGCCGCGCCTTCCTCGGCCGCACCATCCGCCACCTCGTCCAGGAGGCGGGCGTACGACAGTTCCTCGACGTCGGCACCGGCCTGCCCACCGTCGACAACACCCATGAGGTGGCCCAGCGCCTGGCCCCCGAGTCGCGTGTCGTCTACGTCGACAACGACCCCCTGGTCCTCGCGCACGCCCGCGCCCTGCTCACCTCCACACCGGAGGGCGCGACGGCGTACGAGCCCATCAGCCTCTACGAGCCGGAGCGCATCATCGAGGCGGCCGGGAAGACCCTCGACCTCACCCGCCCCACCGCCCTGATCCTCAGCGGCATCCTGGGCCACGTGTCCGACTACGACGAGGCCCGCGACCTCGTCCGCCGCCTCCTGGCCGGTCTGCCCTCCGGCAGCTTCCTCTCCCTCAACGAGGGCTCCCGCGGCACCGACCCGGCCTACGAGCGGGCCCAGGACGCCTACAACGAGACCGGCGCCGTCCCCTACTTCCTGCGGCCCGTCGAGCGGATCGAGGCCTTCTTCGAGGGCCTGGAACTGGTGGAACCGGGTGTGGTCTCGGTACCGCTGTGGCACCCCGAGCCGGGCGCGTCCACGGAGGCGATCGGCCAGCACGGCGGTCTCGGCCGCAAGCCCTGACCCGCCCCCCCGGCACGGGAAAACCCCCGCGAGTCATGTCCTCGCGGGGGCTTCCTTCAATCCGCCTGCCAGGTGAAGGGTGAGAAGACGATCACGAGGCAGGACGCTTCATACGGCCTCAGGGGGCCAGCAGCAGCACATCCGCGCGGGACTTGGCGGCCTCGTAACGCCGGGCCACGTCCTGCCAGTTGACGACCTGCCACATCGCCTCGATGAAGTCGACCTTCTGGTTCTTGTACTGCAGATAGAAGGCGTGCTCCCAGGCGTCGAACACGAGGATCGGGGTGGCGCCCTGGCCGACATTGCCCTGGTGGTCGTAGACCTGCTCCACGATCAGCCGCCCGCTCAGCGGCTCATAGGCCAGCACACCCCAGCCCGAGCCCTGCGTGGTCGCGGAGGCCTTGGTGAGCTGCGCCTTGAAGCCCGCGTAGGAACCGAAGGACTCGATGATCGCGTCCGCCAGGTCCCCCACACCGTCCGCGGCCAGCGGCTCCCCGCCACCGTCCTTCGGGCCGGTCATGTTCTGCCAGTAGATGCTGTGCAGGATGTGCCCGGACAGATGGAAGGCCAGATTCTTCTCCAGCCCGTTGATCGCCCCCCACGTCTCCTTGTCCCGCGCCTCGGCGAGCTGCTCCAGCGTGTCGTTCGCACCCTTCACATAGGCCGCGTGGTGCTTGTCGTGATGCAGCTCGATGATCTCGGGGCTGATCACGGGGGCGAGCGCGGAGTAGTCGTAGGGGAGCTCGGGCAGCGTGTAGACGGGCATGGTGGGGAACCCTCCGGACCTCTTATTGCAATGCGCTTGCAACTGCACGCTAGCAGCAGGATGGCGACGGTGGGTGCCCAGGGCACAGGAAAGGCCCCCGCTTGTGTCGCGGGGGCCTTCACCAGGGGATTCCTGCTGCCGGGGTTACTGCCGGGAGCGCGCCTTCTGCCACCCGTACCCGACGGCCGCCAGCACCAGTGTCATCGCGCCCGTCGAGTACAGCTGCACCCGCGTGTCCGCTTCCCGCGCCATCAGGACGAAGACCGTGGCCATACCGGCCAGGGCGACCCACGTCAGCCACGGGAAGGCCCACATCCGTACGGCCAGCTTCTCCGGCGCCTCGCGCTCCAGCCGGCGGCGCAGACGCAGCTGCGAGACGGCGATGAAGATCCAGACGACCAGGATGACCGCGCCGATCATGTTCAGCAGCCAGGCGAAGACGTCGTTCGGCCGCCAGTAGCTCAGCAGCACGCACAGGAAGCCGAAGACGGAGGAGGCCAGTACGGCGATCCGCGGCACTCCGCCCGAGACCCGGCCCAGCACCTTCGGGCCCTGGCCCCGCTGCACCAGCGAGTAGCCGATGCGGGAGGCGCCGTAGACGTTGGCGTTCATGGCGGACAGCAGGGCCACCAGCACGACGACGTTCATCAGCTGCCCGGCGCCGGGGATGCCCAGCTCGTCCAGGGCGGCGACGTACGGGCCCTTCTCGACGACCTCCTCGGAGTCCCAGGGGACCAGGGTGACGATGACGGCCATCGAGCCGATGTAGAACAGCGCGATGCGCCACATCGCCGTACGGACCGCGCTCGCCACGCCCTGGACGGGGTTCTCCGACTCGGCCGCCGCGATGGTGACCGTCTCCAGGCCGCCGTAGGCGAAGACCGAGGCGAGCAGGCCGATGACCAGGCCCTCACCGCCGTTCGGCATGAAGTCGGTGAGGTGGCTCGCGCCCGGCGAGTCCGTGCCGGGCAGGACACCGGCGATCGCCAGGACGCCGAGCACCAGGAACAGGGTGATCGCGCCGACCTTCAGCGCCGCGAACCAGAACTCGAACTCGCCGAAGTTCTTCACCGCCGCGAGGTTCGTGCCGCAGAAGACGACCATGAACAGCGCCACCCACGCCCACTCGGGGGTGCCCGGCAGCCAGCCGCTGACGATCTTCGCGGCGCCGATGCCCTCCAGGCCGACGGCCGTACAGAGGAGGACCCAGAACGCCCACCCGACGGTGAACCCGGCCCAGGGGCCGAACGCCCGCTCCGCGTGCGCCGAGAACGAGCCCGACGAGGGATACGCGGCCGACATCTCGCCGAGCATCCGCATCACCAGCATCACGAGGAGACCGGAGAGGGCGTAGGCGACCACGATCGACGGACCGGCCGCGGCGATACCCGCACCGGAGCCGACGAACAGACCGGCGCCGATCACCCCGCCGAGGGCGATCATCGACAGGTGGCGCTGCTTCAGGCCATGGGTGAGGGAGGCGTCGTCCGTGCTGGGCGGCGTCCCGGTGGTGGTGCTGGGCATGGGCGCGGCTCGTCCAATGCGTGAGAGGCGTAAGAGGGCAAAAACGCCGCCAGTCTGTGCGGTCCCCGAGCCCGGGAGGGAGGGGTGTCCAGCATGCGGACACCTGGAACGCGCGCCGTGAGGCCCCGGGAACGGAGGGTGGACACCCGTCGCGGAAGCCGTCGGGAACAGCCCTGGCGGGCATTTGGCGAAACCCTACAGTCCGCTTCACCGCCGAGTCCGTGATCGAAACCTCGCTGCCAGCGTGACCGGTATCACGTCGACCTCGGTGTAACGCTCACCCTTTGTCAGGAGCCAACCAACCGTACGTTCGCGCCTTTGTCGATCGCTGACGGTGATCAGGGCGAGGGCGCTGGGATAGCGTCACCGTGTCCCGACCGACCCTCACCCTCGCGGAGTCCCCATGAGCACCGCCGCAGCCGTCCCCGTTCGCACCGGGCAGGTCCTCGCCGACCTGCTTCCCGCCTCTCGTGTCCGGGACGTGGCCCTCGTGCTCGGCGGCGCCGCGCTCACCGGCCTCGCCGCACAGATCTCGGTGCCCGTGCCGGGCTCCCCGGTGCCGGTGACGGGCCAGACCTTCGCCGCGCTGCTCGTCGGCACCTCCCTCGGCGCCGGCCGGGGCCTCTTCGCGCTCGCGCTCTACGCCGTGGCGGGCATCGCCGGTGTGCCGTGGTTCGCGCAGGGCACCTCGGGCATCGCCCCCTCCTTCGGCTACATCCTCGGCATGATCCTCGCCGCCACCGTCGTGGGCGCCCTGGCCCGCCGCGGTGCCGACCGCTCGATGCTGCGCATGGCGGGCACGATGCTGGTGGGTGAGGCGATCATCTACGCCATCGGCGTGCCCTACCTGGCCCTCTCCACCGGCATGTCCGCCAGTGCCGCGATCGCGGCCGGCCTCACGCCGTTCCTGATCGGCGACGCGCTGAAGGCGGCGCTGGCGATGGGGGCGCTGCCGACGGCCTGGAAGTTCGCCGACAAGGGCTGACACGCGACGGTCGCGGCCGACGTATCGGTCGCGCACGAGAGGCTCGCCGGGTTTCCCACAACCCGGCGAGCCTCTCGTGTGTCATGGCACCGAACTTCCGCCGCCGTCGCGGCCGGTTCAGCTCTCCTGACGCCCCGGCACCCGCTGCCGGGACCACCACATTCCGGCCGCGCCCGCCGCGAGGAGCGCCGCACCGGCCGCGCCCAGCGGCAGCACCTCACGCGCCGAGCCGGTCTCCGCCAGCTCCTTGCCGCCGGGGGACTCCTTGTCACCCGGGGACTCCTTGCCGCCCGGCGACACCGGCTTGTTGTCGGTGCCGAGCAGCAGGGGCGTGGCCGGGGCGTCCGGCGAGGGGTTGTTCGTGCCGAACGGCACCGGGCCCTGCTGCCAGAACGTCTTCTTGCCGTCGGCGGTCTGGACGGGCAGACAGATCTTTCCGGCCTTGCTCAGGTCGTACGTCGCGTCGACGGCGTACGACTTCGACTTACCGGCCGCGAGATTGTCGAGGGCGCAGGCGAAACCGCTGTTCGAACCCTCCGGAAGGCCGTTCTCGGGTATCGCGGAACAGCCCTCGACGTTCTTGACCACAAGCCCGTCGAATCCGACGACCAACAGCCTGATCTTCCCGCTGTCCTTGCTCCCCTCGTTCTTCACGGTGGCGGTAATGGCCGTCTTTTTCGAACCGTTGTCGACCGAGATCTTCTCAGGCAGCGTCGTGGTGAGCTTCACGCCCGCCGGTGCCGCGTCAACTGCCTTTCCCCCCTTGCTGCTCGCGGGCCCTCCGTCCTCCGCCCCGGCTGTGCCGGACAGGATCAGCACCGCCGAGAATGATGCCGCGACCAGCGGCCCCACGACCACGGCCGTACGACGAGAACTCATGTTCGCCCCCCTTGTGTCCCCCTGGCTGCGCCTGAATTCGCAGCACTGAAAGAGGTACCACAAAATTTCGCCGCACTATCCTGGTACGGCGCGAAGTGTGACCGTTGTGTTTCACTGGAGGCGGTCGCGGCGTCGTGGAGGGGGTGCAGCGGATTGCCGGGGAATGCGAATAGCGGCGGTGTTCCAGGGATATTGGTGACGGGGCGCTATCGGTTGGTCGAAAGTATCGGCCAGGGGGGAATGGGGCGGGTGTGGCGAGCCGCCGACGAAATACTCGACCGGCCCGTTGCCGTCAAGGAAATGCGGATCGACGGTCTCGACGCGGAGGACAACAGGACGCGCCGCGAACGCACCCTGCGCGAGGCCAGGGCCACCGCCCGCATCGACCATCCCAACGTCGTACGGGTCTACGACGTGGTCGACGAGGGTGAACGCCTGTGGATCGTCATGGAGTTGGTGGCCGGCCGCTCCCTCGAACGGATCCTCGCGGAGGACGGCCCCCTGAGCCCCTGCGAGACGGCCCGCATCGGCCTCGGCCTGGTCGCGGCGCTACGGCAGGTGCACGCGCGGGGCGTCCTGCACCGGGACATCAAGCCGGGGAACGTCCTCGTGGAGAACGCGGCCGGAACAGCCGGACCGGGCGGACCGGGACGTCGCGGGGGCACGGTTTCCGGCCAGGCCCCGGGCGGGGGCTCCTACGAACGGCGGGTCGTCCTCACGGACTTCGGCATCGCCGCGATCCAGGACGCCAAGGCGCTCACGATGGTCGGGATGCTGGTCGGCTCGCCCGACTACATGGCCCCCGAGCGCATCTCCGGCCGCCCCCAGGGCCCGCCCTCCGACAACTGGTCCCTCGGCGCGACCCTCTGCGCGGCCCTGGGCGGCCGCTCCCCCTTCTCCCGCGACACCACGCTGGCCACCCTGCACGCGGTCCTCTACGAGGAGCCCGAACTCCCCGCCGCCTCGGGCCCGTTGCGCGACATCCTGACGGCCCTCCTGGAAAAGGAACCGTCGACCCGCCCGACCCTGGAGGACCTGGAAACGGCCCTGGAGGCGGTGGCGTTCCCGGTGCCCACGCCGACGGTGTCGGTGGGGTGGGGAGCGGCGGGCGCGGCCGGCCTTGCGGAGACCTTGGGGGGAGGGGGACTTGAGCAGGGGTTGCAGGAGAGGGGAGGGGAGCCGGAGCAGGGAGCCGTTGATCCGGGGCGGGACCGGGTACCGGAGCGGGTACCGGAGCGGGGCGAGCCGGGGCCGGACCTCGACACGGAATCGGAACCGGCATCCGAGAAGAACCAGCAACCCGCCCCGGAACCGGCACTGGAACCGGCACCGGAACCGGCACCCCGGACATCGGCACCGGAACCGGCACCCCGGACATCGGCCCCGACGGCGACCCCGCCACCCCTCACGACCCCCACCCCACATCAACCACCCACCCCGGCCCCCGCGCAAGCCGCACCCCAGGACCCCCGCCAACCGGCCCCCGCCCCCGCCCCCACCCCCGTCCTGGACGCGACACCACTTCAACCCCACAACCACCACCCCACAGCCGAGGCCACCACCGCTCCCACCAGGGAAGCCGCCGCACAGGCACAGCCCCACGCGGCACCCCGCCCCGACAGCCGCGCCACCACCATCCCTCGCCCGGGCCCCGTCTCCCTCACCCGCGCACAGGCGGCAACCGAGTGCCGCCCCCACCCCATGCCGCCGGGCGAACTCCCCGGCCCCGCCGTCCCGGCCGTGTCCCGCCCCCGCGCAGGTCACCGCCGTAGGATGCTCGCCGCCGCGGCGGCCACGGTCGCGACGGCCGGTGTCGTCGTGGGGATCATCCTGGCGACGTCGTCCGGCACCCCGGACGACGACACCCGCGCGGGCTCGTCAGCCTCCGCACCCCCCACCACGACGTCCGCCCCTTCCCCCACATCCACCGTCGAGGGCACCTCCCGGCCGCAGAGCCTGCCGCCGGGCACCCGCCGGGAGGCCGGTGGGTTCGCCTGGGCGACTCCGGAGGGCTGGCGGCGGGACGTGAAGACGGGCGCGGAGGTGCACTACACCTCCCCGGACGGCACCCAGGAACTGGTCGGCAAGTCCGCCCTGGCCCGCGGCGACCTTCTGAAGACCTGGCAGACCTCGGAGCGCAACGCCCACCAGGGCCAGGACTACAGCAAGGTCCGCCTGGAGGAGACGACATTCCGCGGCCACCCGGCGGTGATCTGGGAGTACACCTTCACGCTGGAGGGCGTCCGCTGGCACGCCCGTCTGCTCGGCTTCAACGTCGGCGGAAAGTCGTACCAGATCAACACCTGGTACCAGTCAGGGATCGAGGAGGAGGCTCTGAGCACGTACGAGAAGGTCAAGGACAGCTTCACGGTGCTGTAGAGGGCGAGAGGGCGAGAGGGCGCGAAAAAAGGGGCCTGCGGTGCGCGTCCTGAAAGAAGGAACACGCACCGCAGGCCCCACAAGATGAACGGGCGAGCGCCCGCCGGTCGGCGTCAGCCGGCCGAGACCTCGTCCCGGCCCTGCTCCGGAACCTTGGCCTGCGCGACGTCGGCGTCCCGCGAGCCGCGGCCCCTGTGCTTCACGAAGGCGATGGCGAGCACCACGGCCGCGACGAGCAGCGACAGCAGGATCGTCCTGCGGCCGTCGTGCTCGGTGTCGGTGAGCATGTAGCCGAGGATGAAGACGATCAGTCCGGCCGTCGCGTAGGTCAGATACGGGTACAGCCACATCTTGACCACGAGCTTCTCCGGCGCCTCCGCCTGGATGATCTTCCGCATCCGCAGCTGGGAGAAGCAGATCACCAGCCACACGAACAGGGCGACCGCGCCACTGGAGTTCACCAGGAAGAGGAAGACGGAGTCCGGGAACTTGTAGTTGAAGAAGACGGCGACGAAGCCGAACGCGACGGAGGCGAGAATCGCCGTCCGGGGCACGCCGTTGCCGGTCGTGCGGGCGAAGGACTTCGGCGCGTCGCCGCGCTGGCCGAGGGAGAAGGCCATGCGGGAGGCGGTGTAGAGACCGGAGTTGAGACAGGACAGCACCGAGGTCAGCACGATGAAGTTCATGATCTGACCGGCGTGCGGAATGCCCAGGGAGTCGAGCGCGGCGACGTAGGAGCCGTCGTCGGTGATGGACTTGCTGTCCCACGGGAGCAGGGCCACCACGACGAAGATCGAGCCGAGGTAGAAGACGGCGACACGCCAGATGATGCTGTTGGTGGCCTTGGTGACGGCCTGCTGCGGGTTCTCGGACTCGCCGGCGGCCAGGGTGGCGATCTCGCTGCCCATGAAGGAGAAGACGACGAGCAGCACACCGGTGAGGATCGCGCCCGCGCCATGGGGCAGGAAGCCGCCGTGCTGGGTGAGGTTGCTCAACCCGGCCTGCTCACTGTCCACGCCGGGCAGCAGCCCGAAGACGGCGAGCCCGCCGATGACGATGAACGCGGCGATCGCGACGACCTTGATCCCCGCGAACCAGAACTCGAACTCGCCGTACGACCCGACGGAGACCAGGTTGGTCGCGGTGAGCACCAGCATCACGATCAGGGCCCAGGCCCACTGCGGCACGGCCGGGATCCAGCCCTCCAGGATCACGGCACCGGCGGTCGCCTCGACCGCGAGCACCACGACCCAGAAGAACCAGTACAGCCAGCCGATGGAGAAACCGGCCCAGGGACCGAGCGCCCGGTCGGCGTGCGCGGAGAAGGAACCCGAGGTCGGGTTGGCGGCGGACATCTCACCGAGCATCCGCATCACCAGCACCACGAGCGTGCCGACGAGGGCGTACGACAGGAGAATGCCGGGGCCTGCGGTGGCGATACCGGAGCTGGACCCCACGAAGAGTCCGGCTCCGATGACGCCACCGATGGCGATCATCGAAAGATGCCGGTTCTTGAGCCCGGCCTGCAGTCCGGAGCTGCCGTCCGGCCCGCCGGGTTCTCCGGGGCCTCCGGGGTCGTTTCCGGTCGTCTTCAGTGTCGGCTGCGAGGTCATGGAACGGATTTCCTTTGCGCCGGGGAGCTGTTCTTCCGTACGGAGCCGCACGAGCTGTACGACGGGGGGTGTGTCGCGGCATGACGGTGTACGGGTCCTCGTACGAGCGGGTGTACGAGCCGGTCCAGTGAATCTGAGGCGAACGTTTTCGAGAACCTTTGAATCCAGATTGTTACTTGAGGTTTTCCTGAGGTTCCGTAATGCGGCTCACATTCGCCTCACGTTTTCATGAGCGCCACCCCGCGCGCCTTCCCCGAAACACCCGTGTCACACTCATCCCATGCGCGTGTACCTCGGCTCGGACCATGCCGGCTACGAACTCAAGAACCACCTCGTCGACTGGCTGAAGGCGGCGGGTCACGACCCCGTCGACTGTGGCCCGCACATCTACGACGCCCAGGACGACTACCCGCCCTTCTGCCTCCGCGCAGCGGAGCGCACGGCCGCGGACCCCGACGCCCTCGGCGTCGTCATCGGCGGTTCCGGCAACGGCGAGCAGATCGCCGCGAACAAGGTCAAGGGCGTCCGAGCGGCCCTCGCCTGGAGCGCGGAGACGGCGGCCCTCGGCCGCCAGCACAACAACGCCAACGTCGTCGCCGTCGGCGCGCGCATGCACTCCCAGGACGAGGCGACGGCCTTCGTCGAGACGTTCCTCGCGACCCCGTTCTCCGGTGACGAACGTCACATCCGCCGCATCGACATGCTCGCCGAGTACGAGACGACCGGAGCCCTCCCCCCAATCCCGCCGCACCACCCCCAGCAGGGCCCGGACGCCTGAGCACCTGACCCCGGCCCCCGATGCCCAGGTGGGATCGCCCCCAACCTGCGGCTTCGAACCAGGGATGACGGCCGGGCCCTGAACGCTTCCGCCTCGGGCATGGCTGCGGGCACGCTGCGATAGCAGGGCTGAGTCGTTCGCAGGCCCAGGGCCCGGGCCCGCGCGGGGCACGGGCCCCAGCCGCCTGGTGGGCGAGGCCCTGGGGTGCAGGGACGCAGTCCCATGGGGTAACCCTGCGGGGTGTAGGGACGCAGTCCCACGGGGTGCAGGGGCGGAGCCCCGCGAGGGGTGCAGGGGACGCAGTCCCCGCTGGGGTCCGGGGCGGAGCCCCGATGCCTTTCGACCTCAGCCCCTTGGCCAACTGCTTCGGGCGGGTGGGTGGGCAAGCCCCCTGCGAGGGGTGCAGGGGACGCAGTCCCTGCCGGGGTCCGGGCGGAGCCCCGATACCTTTCGACCTCAGCCCCTTGGCCAACCGATTCGGGTGGGTGGCTGGGAAGGCCCCCGCGACGGGCGCAGAGGACGCCGTCCCCGCCGGGGCGCGGGGCGGAGCCCCGAGGGTCCAGCCTCTTGACCGACCGAGTCGGGCGGGCGGGTGGGCGAAGGCAACGATCACAGGGAGAACCCGTGCCAGAAGGCCACACCATCCACCGCCTGGCCCAGGACTACGCCGCCGCCTTCCTCGGCACCACCCCCGACACCACCAGCCCTCAGGGCAAGTTCACCGACGCCGCCTCAATCCTCACCGGCACGGAACTCACCCACACCGAGGCCCACGGCAAACACCTCTTCCTCGGCTTCCGCGACACCGACTGGATCCACATCCACCTCGGCCTCTTCGGCAAGGTCACCTTCGGCCCGGCCCCCGCACCCCCACCCACCGACACGGTCCGCCTCCGCCTCGCGAACGACACCGCGTACGTGGACCTCCGCGGCCCCACCACCTGCGCCCTGATCACACCCCCGGAGAAGCAGGCGATACACGACCGTCTCGGCCCCGACCCCCTCCGCGACGACGCCGACCCGGACACCGCGTACCGCCGTATCGCCCGCAGCCGTACGACGATCGCCGCCCTCCTCATGGACCAGAAGATCATCGCGGGCGTAGGAAACGTCTACCGCGCGGAGGTCCTCTTCCGGCACCGCATCGACCCGTACCGCCCCGGCAAGGACCTCACCCCACCCGAGTGGCACGCGATCTGGACCGACCTGGTCGGCCTCATGCACGAGGGCGTCCGCAACAACCGCATCGACACCGTCCGCCCGGAACACACCCCGGAGGCGATGGGCCGACCACCCCGCGTGGACGACCACGGCGGCGAGGTGTACGTCTACCGCAGGGCCAACCAGCCCTGCCACCTCTGCGGCCACACCATCCGCACCGCCGACATGGCCGCCCGCAACCTCTTCTGGTGCCCCACCTGCCAAAACCGCCCCTGAGGAACAGGAACGGGAACAGGAACCCCAACCTCAGAAGCCCAACGTCAGAAGCCCAACCTCAGAAGCCGTACGGCAACCACGGCTCAACCCCACCCGCCCCGAACCCCAACGACGCCTCCGCCAACGCCCCCCGCCGTACCTCCCGCACCCGCCCCGCCGCCCCCAACGAGCCCAGCGACACACCCCCGAGATACGCCGCACTCAACTCCCGTACGGACAGGGCGACATCAGCCGCATCCACAGTACGCTCGCACGACGCCCCCTTCGCATCCCCGCTGAGCCGCCAACGCCCGGCGTTCCAGGGACAGAACGCGTCCTCCACCTCGAACACCACGTCCACCGGCGCCTGATACGTCCGCGCCTCCAGCGCGGCCCCCAGCTCCACCGGCCGTACGTACAGCGAATCCCGCAACCACGGCCTGCACCGCCGGATGTCCGACACCCAGTTCCGCCACGCGTCGTCCACCGGCCGCCCCCGCCCCCGCACCACCAGCGACGACGTCAGGTCGATCCCGAACAGGAACCGCCACAGCGCCGCGTCCGCCGCGGGGTCCAGCGCGGCCGATTCCTCCAGGATCACCGTGCCCTCGGGCCCGGCCGTCTCCCAGCCCGGCTTGACGCGATACCGCGCGTACCCGACCGTCTCGCCGTCCCGCTCGGCGAGGACGCACTGCAGCGGCGACGCCCCCTCCCGGTCGCTCTCCGGATCGAGCAGCCCGAGCCGCTCCCACCCGGGCTGATGCGTCAGCATCCCGGGCCGCGCCGGAACCAGCCGGGCGTACACCGCCTCGCACACATCGAGGACAGCGGCGGGATCCGCGTACCGCACCCGTACGTCATCCGTACCCGCCGGCAGCGACGTGAGCCGCACCCGGGTCGTATCGATCTCGGCGTTCAACTGGAAGGTGGCGCACGCGTATCCGAACCGGCCGTAGATCGCCGGCTCGGACGCCGTGAGCACGGCCAGCGGCTCACCCCAGGCCCGGACGTCGTCGAGCTGCCGCCGCATCATCGAGGTCAGAACCCCGCGCCGGCGATGCGTCGCGGCCACGCTGACCATGGTGACGCCCGCGGCCGGCACCGAGGCGCCGCCGGGCACCGTGAGCCGGAAGCTGAACGCCCCGGCCGTCCCCACACACTCGTCCCCGTCCCACGCACCGAGTGAACGGTCGACCTCGGTCAGCGAGTTCCACAACTCCCGTTCCTCGGCGGACTCCGGCACCCCGCCGAAGCCCCGGATCAGAGTGTCGTACCACTTGTCCCAATCGTCCCGCCGTAGTACCCGCAGCTCGGCCGCGGACCCGGTCGCGTCAGTCGCCATGGACCATGCCTACCAGGGCAATGCGGGACGAGCGAGCAAATTTCTCCCAGGCGGCGGCGGGACGGCGCGCGGTGAAGTTGACTGTGAAGTCGGCCCTCGGACGGGGGACAAGTAGGACCTCCCGTGCCAAGGGGCTGGTCCGATGGATAGGGTCCCGAACTAATGGCATCAGGACGAGAGCGGCGCGCGGAAGCCGACACGTTCACGGCCCGGTTGAAGAAGCAGTGGCACCGGGCCCGCGTCGGCGTGCGCCGAGCCGCCGTGGACTACTTCCGCGGCGACGGCTCGGACTGGATCGCCCTGGCCGGTCTGCTCCTGACCGTTCCCCTGATCGCGGCGGCCACACTGGCGAACTCGGTGTGGTTCTCACCGGCCGCGCTCGTCCTGCCCGTCGTCGTGGGCGGCCTGCTGCTGCGCCCGGCCAGCCTGCTCGGCCTGTACGCGGCGGCGGCCACGGCGCTGATCGTGGAGTCGGTGCAACTGGGCCCGTACACGGAGGGGCCCTCCAGGGTCACTCCGGGCATCGTGCTCGTGGTCGCGGCTTGCGGTTTCTTCGGGCTGCTGCTGGCCCAGTTCCGCAGCCGCGTCGGTGTGCCCTGGCGGCGCGGCGGCACCATGCTCTTCGACCTGCGCGAACGCATCCGGGTGCAGAGCCAGCTCCCCGACCTCCCGGGCGGCTGGCACCAGGAGATGGCGCTGCGCCCCGCGGGCGGCCAGTCCTTCTCGGGCGACTTCGTCGTCGCGGCCCGCACCAACGGCGGCCGTACGCTCGAGGTCGTCCTCACCGACGTCTCCGGCAAGGGCATGGACGCCGGCTCCCGCGCGCTGCTGCTGTCCGGCGCGTTCGGCGGCCTGCTGGGCTCCCTCCCGCCGCACGCCTTCCTCCCCGCCGCGAACGGCTATCTGCTCCGCCAGGACTGGGACGAGGGCTTCGCCACCTCCATCCACCTGGTCCTCGACCTGGACTCCGGCGACTACGAGCTCTACTCCGCCGGCCATCCGCCGGGCCTGCAGCTCAGCGCCGGCACCGGACGCTGGGAGGAGAAGGCCGCAGAGGGCCCGCTCCTCGGCGTCTACGACGGCGCCCAGTTCGACCCCGTCAAGGGCTCACTGCGCCCGGGCGACGTCCTGATGCTCTTCACGGACGGCCTCGTGGAGACCTCCGACCGCGACATCGTCGAGGGCATCGACCGCCTCACCGGCGAAGCCGACCGCTACGTCGCCGGCGGCTTCCACGGCGCCGCCTGGCACCTCATCGAAGCGGTCGCCAAGGACGTCAACGACGACCGAGCCCTCCTCCTGATCTGCCGAGAGGGCCCGACAGCGACGTCCGCCCTCCGCTGAGGTGGGGTTTTCCCCAGGTCGGTTCGGCGGTCGTCCTCATGGTCCGCGCACCCTCCGTCTCCGTACGTTCGAGACATCGCCTGCGAACGGCGCACGGCGAGCGAGCGACACGGGATCGGAAGGACAGACATGGCAGGGGACTGGGCCGTAGAACTGCACGGCGTCCGCAAGCACTACGGCCGCGGCCGCACCGCCGTCCACGCCCTGCGCGGCATCGACCTCACACTCCGGCACGGCAGTTACACCGCGGTGATGGGCCCCTCCGGCTCCGGCAAGTCCACCTTCCTCCAGTGCGCGGCGGGCCTCGACCGCCCCACGGCGGGCGCGGTCCGCCTGGGCGGCACGGAGATCACCGGCATGAAGGAGAACAAGCTCACCGCCCTGCGCCGCACCCGCATCGGCTTCGTCTTCCAAGCCTTCAACCTCCTGCCGTCCCTCACGGTCGAGCAGAACGTCGTCCTCCCGATGCGCCTGGCCGGCCACCGAGCCGACGGCCGTCGCGCCGCCGAGGTCCTGGACCGGGTCGGCCTCGCGGACAAGGCCCGGCGCCGTCCGGGTCAGCTCTCCGGAGGCCAGCAGCAGTGCGTGGCCATCGCCCGCGCCCTGGTCACAAGGCCCGATGTCGTCTTCGCGGACGAGCCGACCGGCGCCCTGGACACCACCACGGCCGCCGAGATCCTCGCCCTGCTCCGCCGGTCCGTCGACACCCAGGGCGCCACGGTCGTCATGGTCACCCACGACCCGGCCGCAGCCGCCTGGGCGGACCGTGTCCTGTTCCTGGCCGACGGCGAGATCATCGACCACCTCGACCGCGAAGGGGCCGGTCTCGCCGGCGCCCCTCCCGCCCGCACCCACGTCGACCGCATCGCCGCCCGGATGACCTCGCTGACCGCGGCGCCCACCTTTGAGGAAGCGGCGGCCTGATGTTCCTCCCCAACGGCCTCGCCCGCGCGGCCCTCCGCTTCCGGCCCGCCGCGTTCGTCGGCACGTTCGTCGCCCTGATGCTGGCCGCGACGATCGTGTCGGCCTGCGGCATCCTGCTGGAGACGGGAGTCCGCGCCGAGGTCCCGCCCCGGCGCTACGCGCAGGTCCCTGTTGTGGCCGCCGCAGAGCAGTGGGCCGGGAAGCCGGACACGGGCGCTGTCGTGCCGGACCGGGCCCGCCTCGACGACTCCCTGGTGGCGAAGGCCGCAGCGGTGCCCGGGGCGCGCACGGCGATCCCCGACGTCACCTTCCCCGTACTCACCCCCGAGGCCACGCTCACCGCCCACGGCTGGGGCTCCACCGCCTTCACCGGCGAACGCCTCACCGCCGGACGCGCCCCCGGCCCCGGCGAGGTCGTCCTCGCCCGGGGCCCACGCGCCTCCGTCGGCGACTCCGTCACCCTCACCACCCCGGAGGGCGCCCGCACCTACCGCGTCTCCGGAACCACCGCCGCCACGGACACGGCGAACCCCACCGTCTGGTTCGCAGACGCCGAAGCCGTACGCGTCTCCGGACACCCCCACCGCGTCGACACCATCGCCGTCCTGCCCGAGCCCGGCATCAGCACCGGAACCCTCGAATCCAGGGTCGCCCACGCCCTGGGCGCCAGGGCCGAGGTCCACACCGGCGACGACCGGGGCGCCGTCGAGGACCCCCTCCTCACCGAGGCCAGGGAGGTCCTCACCGGAATCGGCGGTTCCTTCGGCGGCATCGCCACCCTGGTCGCCGTCTTCACCGCCGCCGGCACCGTCGCCCTCGCCGTGGGCCGACGGGCCCGCGAGTTCGCCCTGCTGCGCGCCATCGGCACCACCCCGCGCCAGATCCGCCGCACCGTCGCTACCGAGGCCCTGCTCGTCGCCCCGGTCGCGGGCGCGCTCGGCTGCCTGCCCGGGATCGCCCTGGCCGCCTGGTGGTTCGGCCAGTTGAAGGACAAGGGCGCCGTCCCGGAAGCCGTCGACCTCACCATCTCCTGGATCCCGCTCGTGGTCACGGCCGGGACGGTCCTCGTCACCGCCCTGCTCGCCGGATACGTCGCCGCGCACCGCGGTTCGCGCATCAAGCCCGGGCAGGCGCTCAGCGAGGCGTCCGTGGAACGGCTGAGCCCGGGCTGGATCCGCACCCCGCTCGGTGTGGCGGCAGCGGCCGGCGGCTGTGTGTGCGCGGGCCTGGCCGCCTCGGCGACCGGCGAGGACGCGGCCAACGCCGCCCTCGGTGTCGTCATGCTCTTCATGCTGGCCGTCGCGCTGCTGGGCCCCCTGGTGGCCCGCGCCTGCGCCGCCCTCTTCGGACTCCCGCTGCGCGGAGCCGGGGCCCCCGCCGCCCTCGCCGCGGCCAACTCCCGTACCAACGCCCGGCGTCTGACCTCCGCGATCACGCCGATCGTGCTCGCCATGGCGTTCTCCTCCGTCCTCGTCTTCCTGCACACCAGCGAGGACCGGGTCACCGGCGAACAGCAGCGGTCGGGCATCGTCGCCGACCGCGTCGTCACGGCAGACCAGGGCGCCCTGCCCCCGGACGCCCTGCGGCGCGTGGAACGGACCCCCGGCGTCACCGCCGCCGTCGGCCTGCTGAGGACATCCGTCCTGGTCCCGGCCACCGGCGTCCTGACCCCCGTCTCCGCGCAGGGCGTCACCGGCACCGCCCGCGCCCTGACCGCCGTACAGGACCTGGACGTCGAGCGCGGACAACTCACCCTGAAGCGAGGCGAGATAGCCCTCGACGCGTCCGTCGCCGACAACGCGAACGTCCGGGTCGGCGACCGCATCCGCGTCCACCTGCCCGACGGCACCCGGGCCACCCCGCTGGTGGCGGCGACGTACGGACGCGGCATGGGACTGTCCCAGGTCACCCTGAACCGCGCCGACCTGGCCCGCCACGTCAGCTCGTCCTTCGACACCGAACTGTGGGTCAAGGGCGGTACGGCGCAGGCACTCGCACCGCTCGGCCGTGTCCTGGAGCGCGCCGACTACACGACCGCCGCGTCCCTCGACCGGGAGCTCAACGGCTGGGCGAACCGCGTGATGGCGGCCGTACTCGGCGGCTTCGCGGCCGTGGCAGCCGTCAACACCCTGGTGATGACGGTCCTCGACCGCCGCGGCGAACTCGGCACGCTCCGCCTGCTCGGCTCCACCCGCCGTCAGGTGCTGCGCATGGTCCGCTGGGAAGCCCTCCTGGTCGCCGTCGCGGGCATCACGCTCGGCACGGCGATCGCCCTGGCCACGCTCGTCCCGATGATGCGGGGCCTGACGGGGCAGGGGCCGTACATACCCCCGCTGGTCTACGGCTCGTTCGCGGCCTCGATCCTCGTCCTCGGCGTGGCCGCCGCGACCCTGCCGGCCCGGGCGGCGCTGCGCGGGGAGACACTGGAGCGGTGACCGAGACACCCCGCACCCCGCTGACCCTGGCCCAGGTCGAGGCCACCGCCCGCGCCGCGCACGACGGCCAGACCGACAAGGCGGGACGGCCCTACGCCGAACACCTGCGGGCTGTGGCCGAGGGAGTGCGGGACCGGGGCGGTGACGAGGACCAGATCGCGGCGGCCTGGCTGCACGACGCCGTCGAGGACGACGCCCTTTCGCTCCAGTGGCTGCGCGGGGCCGCGTTGAGCAGCCGGACGAAGGACATCGTCCTCGCGGTCACCAAGCGGGCGGGGGAGCCGCCCGAAGAGTACGCCGCGCGCATCCTCGCCACCCCCGGGGCGCTGCTCGTGAAGGAGGCGGACCTGGCGCACAACGCGGATCCGGAACGTCTCGCGGTCCTCGACGAGGCCACCCGCATGCGACTGGCCGAGAAGTACGCACGGATGCGCGCACTTCTCGGCCAGGGAGATGCGATCTGAAAGGCGCCTAGGCGTTGACCTTCTCGCGTTCCTTCTCGCGCTCGCGCCGCTCAGCACTCTGCCTCTCGCGCGCGACCTCGGCCGCGTCCTGCTTGAAGGCCCATGCCATCTTCGGCTCCATCGCGAACTTGAACATGCGCTGCACCGGCTTGGTGCACAGCGCCGTCACGACGGCGGCCGCGAGGACGGTCACGGTGATCTGGCCGGCCGGCTGGTGGAACCAGCTCGCCTCGAACCAGCCCTGGTAGTCGCCGGCCTTCACGAGGAAGCCGTGCAGCAGGTAGCCGTAGAGCGTGCCCGCGCCGAGCGCGGTGAACCACATGTGGCGGCGCGGCACCCAGGCGAAGAAGCAGGCGGTCAGCACCAGCGAGCAGCCGAACATCGCGAGGACCATGACCGGCCCGGCCCACCACGGCGCGCCCAGTTCCTGCGCGGCGTCACGGTGGTAGAACCACGCGGTGTTCATGCGCGGCACGGCCCACCAGCTGAAGGCGAGCGCGGCGGCGAACACGGGCACCGCGGCGATCCGCACCGAACGGGTGCGCACCATCTGGAAGTGCTCGGGCTTCATCACCAGGCCCAGCACGAAGAACGGCAGGAACTGCAGGACACGCTGCAGGTCCAGGTCGTCACCGATCTCCGGGGTGACGGTCGCCAGCATCGCGAGACCGAGCGCCAGCGGCAGCGGCCAGCGCACCATGTTCCAGATGGGGGTGGTCAGCCGCCAGATGAACAGCGCGACCAGGAACCAGGTCAGGTACCACGGGTCGAGGAGGCTGATGTCCTGACTCGGGTCGTCGTCGATCCACCGCTTGAAGAGCGGGTAGGCCGTCTCGAAGATGATGTACGGCACGGCCACGCCCGTGATCAGGCGCTTGAGCCGGTCCGGCCGCATGTCGAAACTGCGCGAGAAGTAGCCGGAGATGATGATGAACGCCGGCATGTGGAACGCGTAGACGAGCTGGTACGCCGCCTCGAGTATCCGGCTGTCGCCCTTGAGCGGTTCCCAGGCATGGCCCATGGCCACCAGCACGATCGCGAGGTACTTCGCGTTGTCGAAGAACGCGTCGCGCTGCTTGCCGTTCTGCTTCTTCTGGGGGCTCTGCGGCGAGCGCGGGCTCGGCACTCCGCCTGCCGGCGACTGTGCCGGGGGAAGTGGCGCCTTGCGGTCGCCGTTCGGTCGCAGCGAGTTCGTCACAGACCCTCCCACCAGGAACTCGGGGAGACGATCCGGGACCTCGCTGCGCTAGCGGGGGACGAGGCAGCGTGGAACATCTGAGGCACCCTAGCCTTCCCTGCGGCTATTCGTAAAACGCCGGACGTCATTCCTGGCTATTCGCTGTGGGTACCCCGGATTTCGGGTAGTTGACGTCACTGTCGGCGTGATGACCAACACATCTTCGGCGCCGAGTTACGCCCGTCACAGGTGCCCTGCTTGTCAGGATACTTCCGGACTAAGCAGTGCATAAGACCAGCAGGCGACTCCAGTGGAATGTCCGCTTCAGCGCTCTTCGGAAGCCTCTCCACAGGGTTGTTGAGGAGCCTTGGGCAGCAATTCGAATTAGCTGCGAACGCGTTGTGTGGAGACGGAAACGATCCACCCCAATTCCCTGTGCGGGTGGTACATCGAATTGCCGTACGAGTCCCTGCCGTCGGGTCCCCTCCCGCACGCGACCCACACAGGCCCGGACGACGGCCCGGACGACACGGGTGTGGTCGATGCGTCACCGGCCGCATAGCCCGGCCACGTTGGTGGCACGATGGTTCTGGCGGGGGTGTGCGCAGGCGCGCCCCCGGGCCGGGAGAGCGGACCGACCGAGGGTGTGATCAGTTGTGGCCATTTCACTGTCTGTGGTGCTGCTGTTGGCGATCATCCTTGTGGTGTTGCTGAGAGGGGGATCCATCAAGGCGGGCCCCGCGATCGTGGCGGTCCTCTTCGGCTTCTTCCTCGCCTCGACCGGCATGGCCCCGTCCATCCAGCGCTTCCTCAACTCGATAGCGGAGACGGTCAACTCCATCAGCTTCTGACCGGGCCGCCGCCGCGGGCCCTGGAGACGTGCGGCTACTCTCCTCCCGACGGGACGGTGCGTGACGGGGGGAGCGTACGAGGATGGCGCTGCGCGATTCCGACCCCTCGGAGGTGGGCGGCTACCGCATCGAGGACCGCCTCGGCTCCGGCGGCATGGGTGTGGTCTACCTGGCCCGCTCCGCCTCCGGCCGCCGCCTCGCCGTCAAGGTGGTGCACGGCCAGTACGCCGACGACGACGAGTTCCGCGCCCGTTTCCGCCGCGAGGTGGCCGCGGCCCGCCAGGTCAGCGGTGCCTTCACCGCGCCCGTCGTGGACGCCGGCGCCGACGCGTCGCGCCCCTGGATGGCCACGCTCTACATCCCGGGAGCGGACCTCGGCACCCACGTCCGCGAGCACGGCCCGCTCTCCGTGCCCCGATTGCGTGAACTCGCCGCCGGCCTCGCCGAGGCGCTGCGCGACATCCACCGCGCCGGAGTCGTCCACCGCGATCTGAAGCCGGCCAATGTGATGCTCGCCGAGGACGGCCCCCGCGTCATCGACTTCGGCATCTCCCGCGCCGCCGAGTTCGCCGCCGCCGACGTCCTCACCCAGACCGGCCGCGTCATGGGCACCCCGCCCTTCATGTCACCGGAGCAGTTCTCCTCCCCGCAGGACGTCGGCCCGGCGGCCGACATCTTCTCCCTCGGCTCGGTCCTCACCTACGCCGCCACCCGCCGCGGCCCCTTCGACAGCCCGAGCCCCTACGAGACGGCCGTCCGGGTCGTCGAGGGCGAACCGGTCCTCGACGGCGTACCGGACGAGCTGCTCCCCTTCGTACGCCTCTGCCTGGAGAAGCACCCCAAGTCCCGCGTGACCGCCGACGAACTCCTGACCCTGCTGCGCGACGGAGGCCCGATCGCCCCGCGCCCGGCCACCGAGGAATCGATCCCGCTCCCGTCCCGGCCTGCCCCTGCCACTTCGCCGCAGCGCGACACCCCGATCGCCGACCCGCCGCCCGAGCCCACCGCGCCGCGCGGCGGCCGAAGACGCCGCTACCTCCTCGCCGCGGCGGCCGGGACGGCCGTGGCCGCCGTCCTCGCCGCCACCACCGTGGTCCTCTCCGGCGCCCTCTCCCGCGACAGCGATCCCGGCCCCTCGGCCGCCGCCCGCAGCGACCTCCCCGACGGCTGGAAGCCCTGGGCCGCCGCCGCGAAGATCCCCAAGGGCAGCGAACGCGTCCTGGGCGGCGTCGGCAGCCCCCTCACCGGCTGCTCGGCCGTCGACACCTCCCTCGTGTGCGCCGGCTCCGGCCACATGGCCACCCGCTTCGCCCTCGCCGACGGCCGCACCACCTGGGCCCGGCCCGTCGACCCCACGCCCGACGGCTCCTCCGGCAGCGAGGGAGCGCTCATCGGCACCACCGACCACCACGTCTACGCCTACGAGTCCGAGGAGGGGGAGACGGCGGCCGGCCCCAGCTTCAGCTACACCGTGTACGCCCTGGCCGCCGACACCGGCAAGGAACTCTGGCGGACCCGGACCGGCGCCGGCGAGTCGGCGACCGTCCCCGACAGCACACAGAACGCCGCCACGGCCGTCCCCGAGGGCGTCGTCACCTTCTACGGCCCCGCGGGCGACCAGTACGCCCTGCTCGACGCCGAGACCGGCGACGTCCGCTGGAAACGCCCGAAGCCGGACTCCCCGGCCGACTGCCTGCTGCGCTCCGCGGCCGGCCACGCCTACCTCGTCTGCGCGATCGGCCTCTTGGAGAACGGAGCCTCCCGCACCACCGTCTCCCAGATCGACCCGGCCACCGGAAAGACCCGCTGGACCGTCGACGCCAAGGGCACCCAGTACCTGCTCGGCCAGCACGACGGACGCCTGGTCCTCGCGGACACCTTCGCCACGGACCGCGGCCTGACCCTGATCGACGTCTCCTCGCGCGTGCTCACCGTGCGCCGGCTCGCCCAGGCCCGGCCCGAGGACGCCCAGGCGTACCTGGTCCGCGGCACGGTCTACTTCACCCGCGACAGCGGCGGCATCCGCGCGGTCTCGCCGCGCACCGGCCGGACGCTGTGGGAATCCAACTCCACCGTGGAGAAACCGGGGCCGCCGACCGCCTCCGCCACCCATGTGTACGTCGCGTCCCCCAGCGGCCGCCTGGCCGCCCTGGACGCGAGCAGCGGCGAGGTCGACGCCACCCGGGACGGCCGCGACGACGGCGGCAGAGCCGACAGCATGCTCGCCCCCTCGGGCGCTCCACTCGTCCTCGTCGGCGACGCCCTGTACGTCCCGTACGGCATCCGCTCCGTCTACACGGTGGACGTCCGCGACCTCTGAATCCGACGAGGCAAAAAAACCTCGGGCCCGGTTCCGAAGAACCGGGCCCGAGCCGATCAGAGCGGGCGACGGGAATCGAACCCGCGTAGCTAGTTTGGAAGATCGCGTATGCAGGGCTCGGCTGACCTCGTGGTTCGCTGACCTCGACGTATGCCTTCGGCTCCCCGTGAGTCCCCCTTGTGCACCAACGGATCCTGTCGTGTCGGGCACGCAGGGGACACGGGCTTACAGGTACTTGCGAAGCCAGTCGTTCGCCGACTGGGAGAGGCCAGCGGAAGCCCACCCGTCACCCGTGACGTCCATCACGAGAAGCTCGTCACCGGAGTCGATGTGCGCCTTGAGCGCATCACGAACTTCACTGGTCGACTTCTCGGTCCGGATGAGCCAGGTGGAGTCCAGGTGGTGCCAGTGCCCGTTGGCGAGCGCCTTGATCTCCTTGATCAGACTGCTGTAGTCCTGACCTGGGCGATTCAGGTCATATCCAATGAACTTAGTGCGAAGTGCCATGTAATGCCTCATCTCTGAGGCGGGTCACCCTGAGTGTGAGGTTGGAGAAGTCCACAGCTCGTTATATGGTCCCTGGGCGGTACCAACGCATCAGGCCCCATGCCGGGTGGCCCGACCTCAAGTCGGCGCCCCTGGCAGGGGCCTGCTTGGTTTCGGACGCTGATCAGTACAGCACCCCACGCGACTCTCCGCAACTAAGGACCCCATAAGTTGTGTTGCGTCTACGTCGACCCACAACATGTTGTGGTTGCGGGGGGAT
Source organism: Streptomyces sp. CRCS-T-1 (assembly GCF_024442335.1). Classification (NCBI taxonomy): domain Bacteria; kingdom Bacillati; phylum Actinomycetota; class Actinomycetes; order Kitasatosporales; family Streptomycetaceae; genus Streptomyces; species Streptomyces sp. CRCS-T-1. The sequence goes on from NZ_CP101651.1 coordinate 5,571,453, forward strand.
TCGGTGACTGAGAGTTCGTCAAACTTTTTAGTCTAGCGTCTGCTGCTGACAACGCCGGGCCGAACGAACTCGGTGCGAGTGATCGCGGTCTGGTGCAGTGCTGTCGGCTATGTGCCTCGCCTGGACCGCTTCCTTCTCCCACCACCCTCCCCCTGCTCCCATCCCGTACGCCGTCGACCCACACACCGTGGAGCAGGCGTGGTTCATGGCGTCCAGGTGGAGCGCGCCACTGTACGAACGACCTGGACGCCATGGGCCACGTCTGCTCGGCTCTGCCTGGGTCGATGGCGTACGGGATGGGAGCTCCCCGCGCTCGCCACTACGGATCCGCAGTCGGGAACGGCGCCCCCTCCATCCCGGTGCCGGCCGATCCCCCGCCGGAGGCATTGTTCTGACCGCGGGCGTTGCGTGCGGTGATCGACTCATGGCTCCCGGCCCTATCCACATGTGGGCGCGCGTCGGCGCAGCGCGGGCGGAGCGGGCCGAAGGCAGGAGCGGCGCCCGGAGCGGAGCCGGGAAGCGCGCCCGGCGGAGCGGAGCGCAGCCGGGGCTTGATGAGGTAGAGAAACCTGTAACAGCTCATGGCCAGTACGGGTCTTGGAGCTGGTCACGCCTCCATGGTGATCTGGGAGAGATCCGCGAACGAGGGGGCAAGGTGGAGCCGTTATTCGAGGACTTGGCACGGAATCGGCCGGGCGACGCGGTGCGCCGCAAGATCCGTGAGTTACAGCCGAACCCAGTGCTGAGACTGCTTGATCGCTGGCGCACTGAGTCCGAGATCCGTAGCTGGTCCGACGGCCTTACAGGCGAGCGCATCACCGGCAAACGGCTGAACAGCCTGCGGGCCCGTGGCTGGTTCATCCTCCATGCCGTCCAGTGGGCGACCGGCGCGGACATCGATCACCTTGCCATCGGCCCGGCTGGAGTCTTCTCCATCAACTCCAAACGGCACCGGGACAAGTCCGTCTGGTACGGCGACACCGCGATCACAGTGAATGGGGCCGTGCAGCGACACATCGCAATCAGTCAGTCCGAGGCACGTCGTGTGTCCCGCGCCTTGTCCCGACGCTCTGGAATCGACGTGCCCGTTCGCCCCGTGATCTCCGTGGTGCACGCAGCGAACCTCACGGTCAAGAACGCGAACCCTCCCGTGCTCGTACTGGCTGTCGAGCATCTCGACCGGGTCTTGTCAGGCCTATCGCCGATGCTCGACGCCAACCAGGTGGCGCACATCTACGGTGTGGCGAGGGATGCGCGGACCTGGGCTGCCTGATCAGGCGTCGAAGTCGTACTCCAGCACGTACGAGTTAGCGTCAAGGATCATCTCGTTCACCTCGACAGGGCGCCCCTCGTCCGCGAATGCCGTGCGGCAGATCATGATCACGGGAGTGCCCGTGGAGAGCTGGAGTCGGCTGGCTTCCTCCTGCGACGGCATCCGAGAGCGGATTTCCTCACGGAAGTGCACAGGCTTGTAGCCAAGCTCCGCCAAGCGGGCGTACGTGCCGCCGGGCCCGGTGTCCTCCTGCGTGATCGCTGAACCGGCCACTAGGTCGGCAGGCAGGTAAGACGTAGACAGCAGGACGGGCTTGTCGTCCAGCACGAAGCGGCGGCTCCGCACGCAAGCCGAGGCGCTGGCCTCGATACCGAGCACCTGATTGATGCGATCGGGTGCAGCCTCATCAGTGACCTGCACCTGGTCGACGACCAGTGTGCGGTCCCCAATGTCCGCCGACCAGATCGAGCGTCCAGAGCCCCACTGATCCCGGGACAGCCGTTGTATGCCCCGCCGCCTCAGCGGTTTGAAGGAGCGCACGAACACGCCTGCGCCCTTGCGGGACTCGGCCAAGCCCTCGTTCTGGAGCACCCCAAGTGCTTGCCTCGCGGTCATGCGGGCCACGTCGTACGTGGCCATGAGGTCGTTCTCACCTGGTAGCCGATCGCCTGGGCCGTATTCGCCAGCCTGGATCGCTTCCCGCAGTTCGTCGGCGATGCGCTGGTACTTCGGCTGGCGGCCGCTGCCCTGGGTGGCCATGTGATCCCTCCTTTCCTCTCTAGACACCTTAGGGGGCGTCGTGTCGGTCGGCACAACTGCGGCTGGCCTGAGTGGCCAAGCTGAAACATCTCTAGAGATGCATTGACGTCTCTAGAGATGTGCTGTTCCATGGAGTCATCTCTAGAGAGGTTGCTCGCAAGGGGCGGCCTCGGAGGCGAGGGGACAGCTATGCCGTCGTTCAAGATCGACACGTCGACCGCCGTGGTGTTCGTCGCGACTGCGCCGGAGCCGAAGATGGTCAACAAGAAGACCGGTGAGCGGGCCGTGGACCGGGACAACCCCGCCGTGGGTCTGTCGACCGTGGGTCTGCTGGTCTCGGATGAGGGGGAGGGGAACCTGTACCAGGTGACCGTTCCGGAGACGGGCCTTCCCGAGGGGCTTGCCCCGGGAATGCCGGTGCGGGTGGTCGGCCTGAAGGCGCGTGACTGGGAGAACGAGTTCAATGGCCAGAAGCGTCACGGCATCTCGTTCCGCGCGGTCGCGATCACGACGGTGGCCTGACCATGACTGACCTGCCTACCTGGCTGGAGTTAGGCACGGCGGCGGCTGGTGCCGGTGGGCTCGGCTACGCCAAGGTCCGTGCCCCGCGCGTGTACTGGTCGCTGGTCGGTCTCCCGGTCACCTGGGGCCGGTTCACGTGGTCCTACCGCAACACGATGGAGGTGTGCGGGCTGACGGTGCAGCCGTCCGGTTTCCGTGCCTTCGTCAAGCGCAACGTGGCCCGTAGCGAGGTGCGGCCGGTGCCGCCGAAGGTTCGCCGGGTCCGTCCGACCACCACGGGCCTGCGGGTCACGCTCCGGCTGCCCGCCGGTCTGGAGCCCGCCGACATCGCCGCGTCGTCGGAGCGTCTTCGGCACGCCTTCGGGGTCCGGTCGGTGCGGGTCACCGAGACCAAGCCCGGCTACGTTGAGCTGCGGATGACCGGCTATGACGTGCTCGCCCGGGTCAAGCTTCCGCGCAAGGCACAGCCCCGTGACCTGGTGGTCCCGGTCGCGCTGTCCGAGGACGGCACGGTCTTCGAGCGGGACTACCGCAAGGTCCCCATGGCGCTGACCCTGGGCGCCACGCTGTCCGGCAAGTCCATGTACCAACGAAACCTGATCAAAGGCCTGGCTCAGCTCCCTGTCGCGCTGGTCGGTATCGACTGCAAGCGCGGTGTCGAGCACGGGCGTTACGCGCCGCGTCTGTCGGCTCTGGCCACCGATCTGTCTTCGGCCGGGCGCCTGATAGACGCGCTCGTCGCGGAGATGGAAGAGCGCTTTGACCTGCTCTCCCTGTACGGGGTCTCGGACATGTGGGAACTGCCCGCTCACGTCCGTCCCGTGCCGCTGGTCGTGCTGATCGATGAGGTGGCGGAGCTGTTCTTCGTGATCTCCAAGAAGGATGAGCCGGAGCGTGACCGTGTGGTCATGCAGTTGGTCCGCCTGGGTCAGATGGCCCGTGCGATCGGCATCTATCTGGAGGTGTGCGGGCAGCGCTTCGGCTCCGACCAGGGCAAGGGGGCCACCGCCCTGCGTGCTCAGCTCACGGGCCGGGTCGTGCACCGCGTGAATGACAAGGCCAGTGCGGACATGGGCCTGGGCGACATCTCCCCGGAGGCGGTCCTGGCGGCCACGTCCATCCAGGCTGATCGTCCGGGTGTGGCGGTGGCCGGTGACACCTCCGGTGGCTGGTCCCGCATCCGCACCCCGCAGGTCACTCCGAACGAGGCGGCGGCCGTGTGCCGGCAGTTCTCCCACCTCACCCCGGAGTTGCCGTTTCTGGCTCCGTTCCGCCCGGTCGGCTCGGGGATCGTTCCGCCGATGCCGACGACTCCGCCCCGGGTGCCGCAGTCCGTCACCGAGTAACACCCCGTTCTCCCCGGTCGGCGCGACCGCCTTCGCGTCAGGTCCCTACCCGAGCCATGCCCGAAGGAGACGCCATGGCCGAACGGAAGACCCGCCGCAAGCCCGCCAAGAAGCCGTGCCCCGACTGCCAGACGGGCCAGATCTCGGAGTCCTTCAAGGTCGGCGGTCGCAGCAAGCGCGTGAGCGACGACCGGCAGGAAGCCCTCTGCCTGACCTGCTGGGGCACCGGCGAAGCCACCGACTGAACCGCACGGGGCCGGGCGGCCGGACTTGCTCCCCGCCGCCCCGCCCCGGCCCAACCCCGAGAGGGAGGTGAAGACATGACCGCCAAGGTCCGCCCGGATTTCGTACTCGTACAGGCCGTGATCGCTGGTGCCCTGTCCTTCGCCCACCTGCACGACCTTGCCGAAGCGGCCGGTCAGACCGGCTGGAAGGCCTGGGCCTACCCGGTCTCCGTCGATCTGCTGTTGGTCGCTGCCTGGCGCAGGTTGCGCACGGCACGCCGCGACCGCTCGGCCTGGACCTGGTTCGTCATCGCGCTGACCGCGTCGCTCGGCGCGAACATCGCCACCGCGGGACTGCTCGACCTGGCCGACGTGCCTGCCTGGCTGCGCATCCTCGTCGCTGGCTGGCCCGCTCTGGCCTTCCTCGGCGGAACCCTGCTGGTCCACTCGCCCGCTGAACCGGCCGCACCTGCGCAGCCTGTGGAGGAATCGGCCGCGCCGGAGGTCGAGACGCATCGTGTCGATGAGCCCGAGCCGGTACCGGAGATCGCCACACCGGAGCCCGTACCGGCCTTGCCCGAAGCGCCCGCACCGGTGGTGCCTCCGGCGCTGATTGACCACGCCCGCAAGGTCGCCACTGACCACCGCACCCGCACCGGCACCGATATCGACACCGCCACCCTGCGCACCCGGCTCGGCATCCCTGAAGACCTCGCCGGGGCGATCGTCGCTCAACTCGCCTGACATCTAAGGAGGTTCACCCATGCGCCCGAACCGCTTCTACGACGTGATCCGCATCGGTCCCGTCAAGGTCGGCTCCTTCAACAACGGCCGGGGCCAGACCCGGCACACCGCCGCCTGCACCGCGCCGAAGTGCGGCTTCTCCAACGAGTACGGCGACCGCTCGGCGGCCGAACTCGCCGCCCGCACCCACCGCTGCACCACCTGAGCCGGAGAGAGACCGCCATGCAGTTACCTGAGGACCAGATCAGGGCCGGACACATCCCGGCCGATCTGTACCGGCAGATCCCGCCCGGCACCAACGTGCGCAAGATCGTGATCGTCCAGGAAGCCCCGCGCTCCTACAAGGGCCCGATCGTCATGACCCTGCTGATCACCACCGGGTCCGTCGTGGTGCTGCTCGTACTCGCCTTCGTCGTCCAGGTCATCGCCGCGTCCATCGTCACCGTGCTGTCGGCGACCTGCGGCATTACCTACACGCTCAACCGGGTCTCCAAGCACCCGGCCCGCTCCCGGCCTCGCCGGACCAAGAACCGCCGTTTCAAGTAGCCCTCCGGGGCGGCCTCTACCGCCAAGTATCCGCCGCCCCGGACGGCCCAGACCGCTTCCAGATCTCGCGACCCGAAAGGGCTCCACTCATCATGCCTTCTCACGCCCCGAACCGTCCGCTCTGCCGCGACTGCGACGGCTTCGCCACCGCCGCCATCACCACCGGCATCCGCCACGCCAACGGCACCCGCGCGACCCTCCGCGTCACCTGCCCGAGCTGCAAGGGCACCGGCCACCGCCTCTCCTCCGCCTTCGCGCGGACCGGGAGGTGACCGGCATGGGCGACCTGACGCCGACCCGGGACCGGCCCGGCCTGCACATCAGCAAGTCCTCCCCGGAAGCCCCGGCCCGCGGGTCCGCCGTGTGCCACTGCGGCGCGAGCGCCACCGCCACCGGTGACGCCCAGGTCCGCCTCCTGGTCCAGGGCTGGGAGGCCAACCACGGCACTGCCCACGCAAAGGGAGGCAGCCAGTGAACACCGAGCCACGCAGCCAGCAACTGCGCACCTTCAGCTTCGGCGGCGGCTGGCAGTCCATGGCCGCGCTCGTCCTCGCTGCACAGGGCCGCCTGGACTTCCGCACCTTCCTGTTCGCCAACGTCGGTGCCGACAGCGAGAACCCCGCGACGCTGCACTACTTCGAGCAGTACGCGGCTCCCTTCGCGGCGGCCCACGGCCTCGACCTGATCGAACTGCACCGCGAGACCAAGAACGGCACCGAGACGATCCGCCAGCGCATCATCCGCAGCAACGGCAGCCGCCAGACCATCCCGGTCTTCCTGACCAACGGCAAACCCGGCTCCCGGGTCTGCACGAAAGAGTTCAAGATCCTCGTCACCGGCGCCTGGCTGAAGGCTCACGGCGCCACTGCCGACAACCGCGCCACTGTCGCGATGGGCATCAGCCTCGACGAGATCGGCCGCGCCAACGAATCCAAGGCCATGCCGTACGAGCGGCTCGTCTACCCGCTACTTGACCTGAAGGTCCGACGGGCGGACTGCCCGCGCATCATCCGCTCCGCGGGCCTGCCCGTACCGCCCAAGAGTTCCTGCGACTTCTGCCCGATGCGGAAGATCCCCGAATGGCAGGCCATGCACGAGCACGACCCCGAGAGGTTCGCCCGGGCCTGCGAGGTTGAAGACACCATCAACGCCAACCTTGCTGCCAAGGGGAAGCGTCCGGTCTTCCTCACCCGTACCGGCCGCCCGCTGCGGGAGCTGTTCAAGGCCGGTGTCCAAGTTCCTCTCTTCGACACCGACGATGAGGCCTGCGACAGCGGGTGGTGCTGGACATGACCGACACCGCCACCATGGCGGGCCTGGACCCGGCCACCCTCGCCGACGTGCTGAGGGTGGCCGGGTCTCCCGGCTTCGACCGCATCCAAGAACAGATCCGCCGCACTGGCGGCTGCTCCGACCCCATCCACCTGCAAGGCGCCACAGTCACCCGCGACAAGGTCACCGGGCAGGTCCTGCACTCCTACTCGACCGACACCGAGCCCGGCGGTCGGCTCCGGGTCGCCTGCGGCAACCGCCGGGCCTCCCGCTGCCCGGCCTGCGCCTGGACCTACGCCGGAGACACCTACCACCTCATCCGCGCCGGACTCGTCGGCGACCCCGACAAGGGCACCCCGCACACGATCCGGGACCACCCCCGGGTCTTCGCCACCCTGACCGCTCCCTCTTTCGGCCCGGTCCACAACCGGCCCGGCAACCGGCCCTGCCGCTGCGGCCAAGGCCACGGCGAGGACGCGCCCGAACTCGGCACCCCGCTCGACGCCACGACATACGACTACGCCGGGGCCGTGCTGTGGAACAACTACGCCTCGGAGCTGTGGCGTTACTTCACGATCTACCTGCGCCGGGAGATCGCCAAGCGGGCCGGACTGACCCAGAAGACAGCCAAGGAACAGTCCCGCGTCTCCTTCGGCAAGGTCGCCGAGTACCAGAAGCGCGGAGCCGTCCACTTCCACGCCGTGATCCGCTTCGACGGACCCGACGGGCCCGACGACCCGCCGCCGACCTGGGCCACCCTCGACCTGCTCACCGACTCCATCCACGCTGCCGCCGCCCGCGCATCGGTCGACGTTTCCGCCGCCGGTGATCAGCCGGACCGCACGCTTCGCTGGGGCACGCAGCTCGACGTGCAGCCGATCGGCGCCTTCGGCCACGGCGAAGAGATCACCGAACAGGCCGTCGCCTCCTACGTCGCCAAGTACGCCACCAAGGCCGCCGAGACCACCGGCACCGTCGACCGCCGCATCGGCAACAAGGAAGCCCTGGTCCTGCTCGGCGTGCCCGACCACCCCCGCCGCCTCATCGAAGCCTGCCTGGATCTGCACCCGCTCTACCCGGACCGCAAGCTCCGGGACTGGGCTCACATGCTCGGCTTCCGCGGCCACTTCTCCACCAAGTCCCGCCAGTACTCCACCACCCTCGGAGCCCTGCGCCAGACCCGCGCCGACTACCGGGCCGCCCAGCAGCGCGCGGCCCTCGGCCTGCCCGACCCGGACGACTCCCCGGGGGCAACCACGCTGACCCTCGCCCACTGGACCTACGCCGGGCACGGCTACACCCCTGGTGAGTCCTGGCTCGCCGCCACGATCCGGCGGGACATCCAGCTGAACCGCGAAACGGCGCGCGAGGCTCTCGCAGACCTGCGCCAGGAAGGAGAGCACGACCATGAATGAGCGGTACCTCAACGTCGACCAGGTCGCCGAGCTGCTCGGCACGACCGTGCGCTTCCCTCGGCGTCTGATCGAAGAGCGGCGCATCACCTACGTGAAGGTCGGCCGCCACGTCCGCATACCCGAGAGCGCGGTCCGCGAGTTCATCGACGCCAACACGGTGCAGCCGCGGCGGCGTACAGCAGTCCTTCGGGGGGTGGCTGCCTGATGGCACAGAAGCGCCGGCACTTCGGCCGGGTCCGCAAGCTCCCGTCCGGTCGCTATCAGGCTCGCTACCTCGGCCCCGATGGGCAGCTCCGGCCCGCGCCTGAAACGTTCCGCACCAAGAGGGACGCCGACGACTGGCTTGCCGACAAGCAGACCGAGCTGCGGCGCGGCGACTGGCATGACCCCGACGCCGGGAAGGTGCCGTTCGGCGAGTACGCCGCTGCCTGGATCAAGGAACGCGAGCTGACCACCACAACCCGGCAGCTCTACGGCTCGCTCCTGCGGCACCACCTCGAACCCGCCTTCGGGGGCGTCAACGTCGCGGAGATCTCGCCCCCGCTCGTGCGGCGCTGGCGCGCTGACAAGCTCGCCTTTGGCACCGGCCCGACCACGGTCGCCAAGGCCTATGCCCTGCTGCGCGCGATCATGGGCACGGCTGTCGCCGACCAGATGATCAGGCGCAACCCGTGCACGATCAAGGGCGCCAGCACCGTGCACACCCCTGAGCGGCCGACCGCCACCGTGCAGGAGGTCTACGACCTGGCAGAGGCCATGCAGCCCCGCTACCGGGCGCTCGTGCTGATGGCCGGGTTCCTCGGCCTGCGCTGGGGTGAGCTGATCGGCCTGCACCGCCGGGACATCGACCTCGACCACGGGGCCGTACGTGTCCGCCGGGCCGTCGCCGAGCTGTTCAACGGCCAGCGCGAGATCAAGGCACCCAAGAGCGCTGCGGGCAAGCGCACCGTGGCTATCCCGGCCGCGATCATCCCGGACATCCTTGACCACCTGGAGCGGTACGCCGAGCCGGGTGCCGACGGCCGTGTCTTCATCGGTGCCAAGGGAGCGACTCCACGCCGGAACCACTTCAACCGGCTGTGGCGCAAGGCCAGTGCGGATGCCGGGATCAAGAACCTGCATTTCCATGATCTCCGGCACACGGGCAACACCCTCGCCGCGTCGACCGGGGCCAGCACGCGAGAGCTGATGTCCCGCATGGGCCACAGCACTGCCCGGGCCGCGCTGATCTACCAGCACGCGAGCGCCGAACGTGACCGGCTGATCGCCGACGCACTGAGCGCCCTCGTCGACAAGGGCCGGAAGACCAAGAGGAAGCAAGATCCAGAGCGGAAGGGGCACGCGAGGGACACGGCGGACTGAACACGCCCCCTGCAAACGATCAGGGCCAGGCGGAGGAATGATCCTCTGACCTGGCCCTGAGTCGTATGGAGCGGGCGACGGGAATCGAACCCGCGTAGCTAGTTTGGAAGACTAGGGCTCTACCATTGAGCTACGCCCGCACGGTGCGCGCCGCAGGTCGGGTGACCTCGGCACGCAAGCATCGTAGCGGGTTGTGCGCCCTCGTCGCACACCGCATTCGGATCCGGGGCCTCCCGGCGCGGACGCAGCGGAAATACGGCGGCCCCACGGCCTCGCGCCATGTACCCTACGTGTCGCACCAGACGGGGTGTGGCGCAGCTTGGTAGCGCGTCCGCTTTGGGAGCGGAAGGCCGTGGGTTCAAATCCCGCCACCCCGACCAGCCATCCGATCATCTCTCGAGCCGGCTCGAGTCATCTCGGGTGATCGTCCCCCGGTCGCTCATGTGATCGCCTTTTGGGCGGTGTAGTCGCTGCCGTTACTATGCAAGCTGCACGCCCGTGTGTCTCAGCGTCTGAAGTCTCCGGGCGGCGAAATCCGCCGGGCCGCTCTGGCCCCGGCAGAACCCAAGAAGTCAGCCACAAGGAGACCGAACCGTGAAGAGCGCCGTGGAGACCCTGAACCCGACTCGGGTTCGGCTCACTGTCGAGGTGCCCTTCGAGGAGCTCAAGGACAGCCTCGACGCGGCGTACAAGAAGATCAACCAGCAGGTCACGGTGAAGGGCTTCCGCAAGGGCAAGGTCCCGGCCCGGGTCATCGACCAGCGGTTCGGCCGCGGTGCGGTTCTGGAGGAGGCCGTCAACGACGCGCTGCCGAAGTTCTACACCGACGCGGTCAACGAGGCCGAGCTGAACCCCCTGGGCCAGCCCGAGGTCGACATCACGGAGCTGAAGGACGGCGAGACGCTGAACTTCACCGCCGAGGTCGACATCCGTCCCTCCATCGAGATCCCGGACTACTCCGGCATCGAGGTCGAGGTCGACGCGGTCGAGGTCACCGAGGAGGACGTCGACAAGGCGGTCGAGGAGCTGCGCGAGCGCTTCGCCTCCACCGCCCCGGTCGAGCGTGCCGCCGAGGACGGCGACGTCGTGACGATCGACCTGGAGGCCAAGGTCGAGGGCGAGGTCCTGGAGGACGGCGTCGCCGACGGCGTCTCCTACACCATCGGCTCCGGCGAGCTCCTCGACGGCATCGACGACGCCGTGAAGGGCGTGGAGGCCGGTGGCGAGGCCACCTTCACCTCCGAGCTCAAGGGCGGCTCGGCGGCCGGCAAGGAGGCCGAGGTCACCGTCAAGGTCACCCAGGTCGCCAAGCGCGAACTGCCCGAGCTGGACGACGAGTTCGCTCAGCTCGCCTCCGAGTTCGACACCATCGAGGAGCTGCGCGCCGACAGCCGCAAGCGCCTGGAGAACATGAAGCAGTACGACCAGGCCACGCAGGCCCAGGAGCGTGTCCTGGAGAAGCTGCTCGAGCTGGTCGAGGTGCCGGTCCCGGACAAGCTGCTCGAGGACGAGGTCAACACCCGCAAGCACAACCTCGAGCACCACCAGCTCGGCCAGATGGGCCTCGACCTCGAGAAGTACCTCGAGATCCAGGGCAAGACGGCCGAGGAGTTCGACGCCGAGACCAAGGAAGCCGCGGTCAAGGGCATCAAGACGCAGTTCGTCCTCGACGAGCTCGTCAAGCAGGAGAAGCTGAACGTCAGCCAGGAGGAGCTCACCGAGCACCTCATGCGCCGCGCCGCCTCCTCCGGCATGTCCCCCGACCAGTTCGCCCAGGCCGTCGTCGAGGGCGGTCAGGTTCCGCTCCTGGTCGGCGAGGTCGCCCGCGGCAAGGCCCTGGCCGTCGTGGTCGAGAAGGCCACGGTCAAGGACACCAACGGCGAGGTCGTCGACCTGGACGACGAAGAGGACGAGACCGAGGCCTCCGCCGAGGAGACCCCGGCCGCCGAGGGCGCCGAGTCCACCGAGAAGACCGAGGGCTGAGCCCCGGCACCTGCTACGCCGTAAGAGGACGGGCCCCGAGAGACACACACCAGTGCCTCTCGGGGCCCGTCGGCGTCACCGGCCCAGGTGCGGACCGAAGCACCCAAGTCGCTACGCCCCCGGCGAACACTCCCATCTCCGGGATTCCCCGAAGGGACCCGCGCGTTAGGGTCCATGAATACGAGGGCAGTGGAGTCTGCGAACGGCTCCAGCCCCGCAGGGAAACGTGAGACGGCCCGGCGCCGTCGTAAGACGAGCAGGTGGATACGTGACGAATCTGATGCCCTCCGCCGCCGGCGAGCCTTCCATCGGTGGTGGCCTCGGTGACCAGGTCTACAACCGGCTGCTCAACGAGCGGATCATCTTCCTCGGCCAGCCGGTCGACGACGACATTGCGAACAAGATCACCGCACAGCTGCTGCTCCTTGCCGCGGATCCCGACAAGGACATCTACCTCTACATCAACAGCCCCGGCGGTTCGATCACGGCCGGTATGGCGATCTACGACACGATGCAGTTCATCAAGAACGACGTGGTGACGATCGCGATGGGTCTCGCGGCCTCGATGGGGCAGTTCCTGCTCAGCGCGGGCACCCCCGGCAAGCGCTTCGCGCTGCCGAACGCCGAGATCCTGATCCACCAGCCCTCCGCCGGTCTGGCCGGTTCGGCCTCCGACATCAAGATCCACGCCGAGCGGCTGCTGCACACCAAGAAGCGCATGGCCGAGCTCACGTCCCAGCACACGGGCCAGTCGGTCGAGCAGATCACCCGCGACTCGGACCGCGACCGCTGGTTCGACGCCTTCGAGGCCAAGGAGTACGGCCTCATCGACGACGTCATCCCGACGGCCGCAGGTATGCCGGGCGGCGGCGGCACCGGGGCCTGAGAGGTCCCCACGGGGCCTGTGGCGCCCCGTGAGGCCCCCGGAGCCCTCCCGGGCCCCAGCGACCCCAGACAGCCCCAGCCGACCGCCTCAGCCCTTTTCAGGAGACACCGTGAACCAGTTCCCCGGAAGCGGGATCTACGACCGTATGAACGCCGCGCAGGACACGAGCGGCTCGCAGGGCCGCTACACCGGCCCCCAGGCCGAGTCCCGCTACATCATTCCGCGCTTCGTCGAGCGCACCTCCCAGGGCATCCGCGAGTACGACCCGTACGCGAAGCTCTTCGAGGAGCGTGTGATCTTCCTCGGCGTCCAGATCGACGACGCCTCCGCCAACGACGTCATGGCGCAGCTGCTGTGCCTGGAGTCGATGGACCCCGACCGTGACATCTCGGTCTACATCAACAGCCCCGGCGGCTCCTTCACGGCGCTCACCGCGATCTACGACACGATGCAGTACGTGAAGCCGGACATCCAGACGGTCTGCATGGGCCAGGCCGCCTCCGCCGCCGCCGTCCTGCTGGCCGCCGGCACGGCGGGCAAGCGCATGGCCCTGCCGAACGCGCGCGTGCTGATCCACCAGCCGTACAGCGAGACCGGCCGCGGTCAGGTCTCCGACCTGGAGATCGCCGCGAACGAGATCCTCCGGATGCGTTCGCAGCTGGAGGAGATGCTGGCCAAGCACTCCACCACGCCGGTCGAGAAGATCCGCGAGGACATCGAGCGCGACAAGATCCTCACGGCCGAGGACGCGCTGAGCTACGGACTGATCGACCAGGTCATCAGCACCCGGAAGATGGACAACTCGAGCCTGCGCTGAGGCGAGAGGCTGTATCGTCTGCCGCCCCTTGGCACGGTTTGGCACGGTGCACGTCAAAGTGAACCGCGCCAAGGGGGGCCCGAACGAGGGGCCCGGCAAGGTACCGTCGGACATAAGGCTGCACCAGGAGCCGCTGGACGTCGACGTCCAGTCGTCTCCCAGGCGAAGGGGAAGCACACCGTGGCACGCATCGGTGACGGCGGCGATCTGCTCAAGTGCTCGTTCTGTGGCAAGAGCCAGAAGCAGGTCAAGAAGCTCATCGCAGGGCCCGGTGTGTACATCTGCGACGAGTGCATCGACCTCTGCAACGAGATCATCGAGGAAGAGCTCGCGGAGACCAGTGAGGTCCGCTGGGAGGAACTCCCCAAGCCCCGCGAGATCTACGAGTTCCTCGAGGGATACGTGGTCGGCCAGGAGGCCGCCAAGAAGGCCCTCTCCGTAGCGGTGTACAACCACTACAAGCGCGTCCAGGCCGGTGAGAACGGCGGGGCGAACGGCCGTGACGACGCCATCGAGTTGGCGAAGTCCAACATCCTCCTCCTCGGCCCCACGGGCTCCGGGAAGACCCTCCTCGCGCAGACCCTCGCGCGCATGCTGAACGTCCCCTTCGCGATCGCCGACGCCACGGCGCTCACGGAGGCGGGGTACGTCGGCGAGGACGTCGAGAACATCCTCCTCAAGCTGATCCAGGCCGCCGACTACGACGTCAAGAAGGCCGAGACCGGGATCATCTACATCGATGAGATCGACAAGGTCGCGAGGAAGAGTGAAAACCCCTCGATCACGCGCGATGTCTCGGGCGAGGGCGTCCAGCAGGCCCTGCTGAAGATCCTGGAGGGCACCACGGCCTCGGTCCCGCCGCAGGGCGGCCGCAAGCACCCGCACCAGGAGTTCATCCAGATCGACACGACGAACGTCCTGTTCATCGTGGGCGGTGCCTTCGCGGGACTGGAGAAGATCATCGAGTCCCGGGCGGGTGCCAAGGGCATCGGCTTCGGCGCGCAGATCCGCTCCAAGCGCGAGATGGAGTCCAAGGACCAGTTCCAGGAGGTCATGCCGGAGGACCTGGTCAAGTTCGGCATGATCCCCGAGTTCATCGGCCGGCTCCCGGTCATCACCTCGGTCCACAACCTCGACCGCGAGGCCCTGCTGCAGATCCTCGTCGAGCCGCGCAACGCGCTCGTCAAGCAGTACCAGCGCCTCTTCGAACTCGACGGTGTGGAGCTGGACTTCGAGCGCGAGGCCCTCGAGGCCATCGCCGACCAGGCGATCCTCCGCCAGACCGGCGCGCGTGGCCTCAGGGCCATCATGGAGGAGGTCCTCCAGGGCGTGATGTACGAGGTCCCGTCCCGCAAGGACGTGGCCCGGGTCGTCATCACGGCGGACGTCGTCCAGTCGAACGTCAACCCGACGCTGATTCCGCGGGATGCGCGGGGTCGGGGGCCGGGCGAGCAGAAGACCGCCTAGTCACCCACTGCACGCGAAGGCGCCCAGCACTGCTTGTGCTGGGCGCCTTCGTCGTTGCTTGCGTCAGGCCGCGACGCGGACTTCCTTGCGGACCTTGGTGGTGAGGTCGATCGCCACGTCCTTGGTGACGCCCTTCGCCGCCTCACCCGGCGACACGAGGGCGATCGTGCTGTAGTCGGCCCACGCGCAGAACCAGTTGGTCTTCTCCTTCTTGGTCAGCTCGTCCTGAGCCTTGACCGACTGGCACTTCATGACCGCGCCGTCGAGGTCCGCCTCCTCGGGCTCGCCGATCAGCTCCGGCTTTCCGGACCCGGTGGCGGACTCCTTCTCGGCGGACTTCTTGAAGTTGGCGAGGAACAGGTCCAGGGTCGCCTCCGGGTCGGAGATCTCACCGTAGGCACCGGCCACCGTGAGCGTCTTGGCCGACGCCATCTTCGCCGCGGACGACGGGTCCTCGGGGTCGTAGTCGCTCAGGTCCACGTTGGAGTAGAGGGCGGCCGACGTCTTGGCGTTCTTCACGCCGCTCTTCTCCAGCTCCGACTTCTCCTCGTCACCGGTGGTCTGGCCGTCCTTCGTGGTGCGCTTGTACTCGCTGAGCACGGTCGACGGTGTCGAGAGCTTGTGCGGCCCGTCGTCCTCAAGACCACCCCCACCCCCGCCGATCACGAAGTACGCGCCCACACCGATCGCGGCGACCACGGCCACCGCGCCGAGGATGATGCCCGTCTTCTTCTTGCCGCCGCCCGGCGCCGGGGGCTGCGGGACGCCGTACGGGGCCTGGCCGTAGGGCGGCTGCGGCTGCTGGCCGTACGGGGGCTGCTGGCCGTAGGGGCCGGGCTGCTGGGGCGGGGCGCCCTGCGGGTAGCCGTAGCCCGGCTGCGGCGGAGGGGCCTGCTGGGGGTAGCCATAGCCGGGCTGGGGCGCCTGCGGCGGCTGACCGTACGGACCGGGCTGGCCGTACGGTCCGGGCTGCTGGGGCTGCTGTCCACCGTATGGGCCCGGCTGGTTGTAGCTCATGTTCTGGGTTCCCCTCCAGATGCTTATGTGTTCCAGACATCCTGGCGCAGACTCACCGTGTGCATGGCATCGGGGCCCTCAACCGTTACCGGCGCTCTTCTCAGAGAGCGCTGCCGCCGGGGACGGACGAATGCATCTCAAGGCTGCTCTGACGTGCACCTCGGGGCGGACGGGTTGGTGCAATCCGGACCACCAACGGTGCTTCGCGGCACGATCAGGAGAAACACGAGCATGACCGGCGAGCGGGGACGCCCTCGCTTCGCGGCACATCGGCATCTCGCCCCTGAAGCTCCGCGCCGATGCGAGGATCGACTCGAACACGGTTGTTCACATCGTGTGCAATTCCGGTTTGATGTGATCTTTCGCCGCGAGCGGTCATGAAGCATCCATACGGTGATCGGTATGCAGCTTCGCTACAACTACCGGGCCTACCCGGATGCCTCCCAGCGCCGTGCGCTGGCGAAGGCGTTCGGGTGCGCCCGTGTGGTGTGGAACGACTGCCTGCGCGACCGGAAGGAAGCGCACGCGGCGGCGTTGCCGTATGTGAAGTCGGCGGAGTTGTCGCGTCTGCGCATCACCCAGGCCAAGCGGACAGAGGAACGCGCGTGGCTCGCCGACGTCTCGGCGGTCGTCCTGCAACAGTCTCTGCGAGACCTGGACACCGCCTACAAGAACTTCTTCGACAGTTGTAAGGGCAGGCGGAAGGGCCGGAAAGTCGGCCCGCCCCGCTACAAATCGAAGAAGGACACCCGGCAGTCGGTCCGCCTCAACGCCAACGCCTTCTCCCTCCATGGCGACGGCACGGTGTATGTGGCCAAGGTCGGCAACCTCAAGGTCAAGTGGTCCCGCCCGCTTCCGGCCGTACCCAGTTCCCTGACCGTCACCATGGACAGCTGTGGCCGGTACTTCCTCAGCTTCGTCGTGGACACCGAGCCGGATGTCCTCCCCGAGGTGGAGTCGGAAACCGGGATCGACCTGGGCCTGTCCGTCTTCGCGGTCCTGTCCGACGGCCGGAAGATCGCCAGCCCTCGCTTCCTGCGTCGGGCGGAGAAGAAGCTCAAGCGGCTTCAGCGAGAGCTGTCCCGCAAGGTCAAGGGATCGAAAAACCGGGCCAAGGCCCGTATCAAGGTCGCGCGCCAGCACGCGCGTGTGGCGGACCGGCGCCGGGACTTCCACCACAAGGCATCCGCACAGATCATTCGCGACAACCAAGCGGTGTATGTGGAGGACCTTGCGGTGTCCGCTCTCGGCCGCAGCCGGCTCGCCAAGTCCGTGCACGACGCCGGATGGTCCGCCTTCGTACGGATGCTGGAGTACAAGGCGGTCAAACATGGACGCACCTTCGCCAAGGTCGACCGCGCGTTCCCGTCCTCCCAGGTCTGCTCGGCCTGCGGACACCGGGACGGTCCCAAGCCCCTGCACGTCCGGCAATGGACCTGTGGCGGATGCGGCACCGTGCACGACCGGGACCACAATGCAGCCCGCAATGTTCTTTTCGAAGGGCGCCGTATCGTCGCCGCCGGACGGGCGGAGACGCTAAACGCCTGGTGGAGCGCTGGTAAGACCAGGACGAAAGTCCCGGCACAACGCGGTGAAGCAGGAAGCTCCCGGAAGGGCCCGGACGGCCCAGGCCGGAGTCCCTGGACCCCGGGTCAGGGAGCATGTCAAAAAGCAAACGCGTTTCGGGACAGGGGAGTGACACCTCTAAACTGACCCCCGTGACCGAGAACGCTCAGCAGCAGCCACCAGCGCCCAGCACCGACCTGCCGACCCAGTACGCGCCGGCCGACGTAGAGGGGCCGCTGTACGAGCGCTGGGTAGAGCGGGGTTACTTCGAGGCGGACGCGAAGAGCGACAAGCCGCCGTACACCGTCGTCATCCCGCCGCCGAACGTCACGGGCAGCCTGCACCTCGGGCACGCCTTCGAGCACACCCTCATCGACGCGCTGACGCGCCGTAAGCGCATGCAGGGTCACGAGACGCTGTGGCAGCCCGGCATGGACCACGCCGGAATCGCCACGCAGAACGTCGTCGAGCGGGAGCTGGCGAAGGAGGGCAAGTCCCGGCACGACCTGGGCCGTGAGGCCTTCGTCGAGCGGGTCTGGCAGTGGAAGGGCGAGTCCGGCGGCCAGATCAGCGGCCAGATGCGCCGCCTCGGCGACGGCGTCGCCTGGTCGCGTGAGCGCTTCACCATGGACGAGGGCCTGTCCCAGGCCGTCCAGACCATCTTCAAGCGGCTCTACGACGACGAGCTGATCTACCGCGCCGAGCGCATCATCAACTGGTGTCCCCGGTGTCTGACGGCCATCTCGGACATCGAGGTGGAGTACCAGGACGACGACGGCGAGCTCGTCTCCATGAAGTACGGCGACGGGGACGACACCATCGTCGTCGCCACCACCCGCGCCGAGACCATGCTCGGTGACACGGCCGTCGCCGTTCACCCCGAGGACGA
Organism: Streptomyces sp. CRCS-T-1; assembly: GCF_024442335.1. Lineage (NCBI taxonomy): Bacteria > Bacillati > Actinomycetota > Actinomycetes > Kitasatosporales > Streptomycetaceae > Streptomyces > Streptomyces sp. CRCS-T-1. The sequence goes on from NZ_CP101651.1 coordinate 5,589,541, forward strand.
GCGCTACCAGCACCTGATCGGCAAGCTGGTCAAGCTGCCGCTGACCGACCGCTCCATCCCGGTCGTCGCCGACGAGCACGTCGACCCGGAGTTCGGCACGGGCGCCGTCAAGGTGACCCCGGCGCACGACCCGAACGACTTCGAGATCGGCCAGCGCCACGACCTCCCGGCCCTGACGATCATGGACGAGCACGCGATCATCACGGCGCACGGCCCCTTCCAGGGCCTGGACCGGCTGGAAGCGCGGTCGGCGATCGTCGCGGCCCTGCGCGCCGAAGGCCGGATCGTCGCCGAGAAGCGGCCCTACGTCCACTCCGTCGGCCACTGCTCGCGCTGCAAGACCACCATCGAGCCGCGGCTGTCCATGCAGTGGTGGGTCAAGGTCGGTCCGCTCGCGAAGGCCGCCGGTGACGCCGTCCGCGACGGGCGCGTCAAGATCCATCCGCAGGAGATGGAGAAGCGCTACTTCGACTGGGTCGACAACCTCCACGACTGGTGCATCTCGCGGCAGTTGTGGTGGGGCCACCGCATCCCGGTCTTCTACGGGCCGAACGGCGAGGTCGTCTGCGTCGGCCCCGACGAGGAGCCGCCCGGCACCGAGGCCGAGGGCTGGCGTCAGGACACCGACGTCCTCGACACCTGGTTCTCCTCCGGCCTGTGGCCGTTCTCCACGCTCGGCTGGCCCGAACAGACCGAGTCGCTCGCGAAGTTCTACCCGAACTCCGTCCTGGTCACCGGCTACGACATCCTCTTCTTCTGGGTCGCCCGGATGATGATGTTCGGCCTCTACGCGATGGACGGCACCCCGCCGTTCCACACCATCGCCCTGCACGGCATGGTCCGCGACCAGTTCGGCAAGAAGATGTCGAAGTCCTTCGGCAACGCGGTCAACCCGCTGGACTGGATGGACAAGTACGGCTCCGACGCGCTCCGGTTCACCCTCGCGCGTGGCGCCAACCCGGGTGTCGACGTCCCGATCGGCGAGGACTGGGTCCAGGGCTCCCGCAACTTCGCCAACAAGATCTGGAACGCGACGCGCTTCGCGATGATGAACGGCGCGACGGTGGACGGCCCGCTGCCGGACGCGTCGAAGATGTCGTCGACGGACCGCTGGATTCTGTCCCGCCTGAACTCCGTCGTCGCCGAAGTCGACGCGTTCTACGAGGACTACCAGTTCGCGAAGCTCTCGGACGCCCTGTTCCACTTCGCGTGGGACGAGGTCTTCGACTGGTACGTCGAGCTGTCCAAGACGACGTTCCAGGCGGGCGGCGAGGCGGCCGAGGTCAGCAAGCGGGTCCTCGGCGAGGTTCTCGACGTCACGCTGAAGCTGCTGCACCCGGTGGTTCCGTTCGTCACCGAGACCCTGTGGACCACGCTCACGGGCGGCGAGTCGGTCGTCATCGCCGAGTGGCCGAGCGACAGCGGTTTCCGTGACAAGGGCGCCGAGCAGGAGATCGAGTCGCTCCAGTCGGTCATCACCGAGGTCCGCCGCTTCCGCGCCGACCAGGGCCTCCAGCCCGGCCAGCGGGTTCCGGCCCGGCTGACCCTCGACGGCACGCCGTTCGCGACCCACGAGGCCGCCATCCGGCAGCTCCTCCGCCTCCAGCCGGAGGGCGACGCCTTCACGGCCACGGCGACCCTCCCGGTCGCCGGCGCCGAGGTCGCCCTCGACCTCTCCGGCACGATCGACATCGCGGCGGAGCGCAAGCGCCTCGCGAAGGACCTCGCGGCGGCGGAGAAGGAGAAGGCCCAGGCGACCGGCAAGCTCGGCAACGAGGCGTTCCTGGCGAAGGCCCCCGACCACGTCGTGGACAAGATCCGCACCCGCCTCGCCAAGGCGGAGGAGGACATCGCCCGCATTCAGGCACAGCTGGAGCGTCTGCCGCAGGCGTAAGGGTTCATACGGTCGTGGAGGCCCCGGTGCTGTCGGCGCCGGGGCCTCCACGTACTTGTTTTAGGGGCGCGGGGAACTGCGCGACCAGCCCCCACGGACCCGCACCCGCCCACAGCGAACAATGTCAGTCGGTCTCCGTAGACTGGGCCCCGTGAGCGAGCTCCCTCCAGACCACAGCGACGACCAGCCCGACCCCCTCGACAACTTCGACGAGATCATCGCGGAGGAGACCACCCGCGACCCCGACCTCGCGGTCATCGAAGCCGGCAGCCGAACCCTGCGCACCCAGGGCGGCCCGCCCGACGCCGACATCCCCACCCGGCCCGCCGACCCCGAGGTGGACAAGGCCCTGCGCGAGGTCGAGGCGGAGCTCGCCACGCGCTGGGGCGAGACCAAGCTGGAGCCCTCCGTCAGCCGTATCGCCGCGCTGATGGACGTCCTGGGCGAGCCGCAGCGGTCGTACCCGTCGATCCACATCACGGGGACGAACGGCAAGACCTCCACGGCCCGCATGATCGAGGCCCTGCTCGGCGCCTTCGAGCTGCGCACCGGCCGGTACACCTCGCCCCACGTGCAGTCGATCACCGAGCGCATCAGCCTCGACGGCGCCCCCATCTCCGCCGAGCGGTTCATCGAGACGTACGAGGACATCAAGCCCTACATCGAGATGGTCGACGCGCAGCAGGAGTACCGGCTGTCGTTCTTCGAGGTGCTCACCGGCATGGCCTACGCGGCCTTCGCCGACGCGCCCGCGGACGTCGCCGTCGTCGAGGTCGGCATGGGCGGCTCCTGGGACGCCACGAACGTGATCGACGGTGACGTCGCCGTCGTCACGCCCATCGACCTCGACCACACCGACCGGCTCGGCACCACCCACGCCGAGATCGCCACGGAGAAGGCCGGCATCGTCAAGCAGGGCGCGACGGTCATCCTGGCGCAGCAACCGGTCGAGGCCGCGCAGGTGCTGCTGAAGAAGGCCGTCGAGGTGGACGCGACCGTGGCCCGGGAGGGCCTGGAGTTCGGGGTCGTCGACCGGCAGGTGGCCGTCGGCGGGCAGCTGGTGACGCTGCGTGGCCTGGGCGGTGAGTACCCCGAGGTGTATCTGCCGCTGCACGGCGCGCACCAGGCGCACAACGCGGCCGTGGCGCTCGCCGCCGTCGAGGCGTTCTTCGGGGTCGGCGCGCAGCGCGCCGACGCGCTGGACCTGGACGCGGTCCGCAAGGCGTTCGCCGCCGTGGCCTCGCCCGGGCGGCTGGAGGTCGTGCGGCGCTCGCCGACCGTCGTGCTCGACGCCGCCCACAACCCGGCGGGTGCCCGGGCGGCGGCCGAGGCGGTCGGGGAGGCCTTCCAGTTCAGCCGTCTCATCGGTGTCGTCGGCGCGAGCGCCGAGAAGAACGTACGGGGGCTGCTGGAGGCCTTCGAGCCGGTGTTCGCCGAGGTCGTGATCACGCAGAACTCCAGCCACCGCGCGATGGACGCCGACGAGCTGGCCGGTATCGCCGTCGAGGTGTTCGGCGACGACCGCGTCCAGGTCGAGCCGCGGCTGCCCGACGCGCTGGAGGCCGCGATCACGCTCGCCGAGGAAGAGGGCGAGTTCGCGGGCGGCGGTGTGCTCGTCACCGGTTCCGTGATCACCGTCGGCGAGGCCCGACTGCTCCTGGGGAAGGGCTGAGACCCGTGCGTACGCTCTGTTCTTCGACCCTGATCGGCGAGTTCTTCGTCATCGGGTTCGCCGCTCTGGTCGCCATGAAGGATCCCGATCTGTCCATGGCGACGGTGTGGACGGTCAGCGGTGTCGCGATGTTCCTGTGTCTGGTGCTGTGCGGACTGGTGACGCGCCCCGGCGGGGTCGTGCTCGGCTGGGCGCTGCAGCTCGCGCTCATCGCGTCGGGCTTCGTCGTGCCGATCATGTTCTTCCTGGGCGCGATCTTCGCGGCCCTGTGGTGGGCGTCCGTGCACTACGGGCGGAAGGTGGACGAGGCGAAGGCGAGATTCGCGGCCCAGGCGGGCCCCTCGGGCTCCTCCACACCTGACGCTGCGTAACGAGCGGCCCGACACGCCGGGTAATCTCGTCTTTCCGTAAAACCTTGACGCTTAAGGAGCCCGTCGTGACTCAGCGCACCCTCGTCCTGCTCAAGCCCGACGCCGTCCGTCGTGGCCTGACCGGCGAGATCATCGGCCGCATCGAGCGCAAGGCGGGCTGGCGGATCACCGCGCTGGAGCTGCGCACCCTGGACCAGGACACGCTGGAGCAGCACTACGGCGAGCACAAGGGCAAGCCCTTCTACGAGCCGCTGGTGGAGTTCATGGCCTCCGGCCCGGTGGTGGCGCTGATCGTGGAGGGCGAGCGGGTCATCGAGGGGCTGCGCGCGCTCGCCGGCCCGACCGACCCGATCGCGGCCGCGCCCGGTTCCATCCGCGGCGACTACGGCGTCATCGTCCGCGAGAACCTGATCCACGCCTCGGACTCCGAGGAGTCCGCGGAGCGAGAAGTGAAGATCTTCTTCCCGGGTCGCGCCTAAAGCGCGAAGGGCGAGCAAAGTCCGGGAGCGGCGCTCCCGGACTTTCCTGGCATATACGTGCCGATCGAGGGAACGATCGCCCCCGAACGCCCGTCTCCACAAGCGAACCCGCACAGCATCTGCTGACATTGGCGGAGACCCTCCCGCAGTGTTCGCGAAGGCGCGTCTACGATGGAAGCCTTCACGTCACAGCACCCACCTTTGCCTACCTGAAAAGCCCTCAAAAGCTAGTGGGAAGGCCAGACGAATCCTGATGGGGAACTCAATGTCGTTCATCGGCCGTGACATGGCTGTCGACCTCGGGACCGCCAACACGCTGGTGTACGTCAGGGGTCGCGGGATCGTACTCAACGAACCGTCCGTCGTCGCGATCAACACCAACACCGGTGGCATCCTCGCGGTCGGGGCCGAAGCGAAGAAGATGATCGGGCGCACGCCCGGCAACATCGTTGCCGTTCGTCCTTTGAAGGACGGCGTGATCGCCGACTTCGAGATCACCGAGCGGATGCTCCGCTACTTCATCCTGAAGATCCACAAGCGGAGGTATCTGGCTCGTCCGCGGGTCGTCGTCTGTGTGCCCTCGGGCATCACGGGCGTCGAGCGCCGCGCCGTCATCGAGGCGTCGTCCCAGGCCGGCGCCCGCCAGGTGCACATCATCGAGGAGCCCATGGCCGCGGCCATCGGCTCCGGCCTGCCGGTCCACGAGGCCACGGGCAACATGGTGGTGGACATCGGCGGCGGCACCACGGAGGTCGCGGTCATCTCCCTCGGCGGCATCGTCACCGCCCAGTCCATCCGCGTGGCGGGCGACGAACTGGACAACGCGATCATCCAGCACATCAAGAAGGAATACTCCCTTCTGCTGGGTGAGCGGACGGCCGAACAGATCAAGATCACGATCGGTTCGGCGTACGACCTCGACTCCGACGAGCACACCGAAATCCGCGGCCGGGACCTGGTGTCCGGGCTGCCGAAGACCGTCGTCATCTCCGCGGCGGAAGTCCGCAAGGCGATCGAGGAACCGGTCAACGCGATCGTCGACGCCGTCAAGACGACCCTCGACAAGTGTCCGCCGGAGCTGTCCGGCGACATCATGGACCGGGGAATCGTTCTGACCGGCGGCGGGGCGTTGCTGCGGGGCCTGGACGAGCGGCTGCGCCGGGAGACCGGCATGCCGATCCATATCGCCGAGGATCCGCTGGACAGCGTGGCTCTCGGTTCCGGTAAGTGCGTCGAGGAGTTCGAGGCGCTCCAGCAGGTGCTGGACGCCCAGCCGCGCAGATGACATAACTCTTCGATTCCGCCGTACGGGACGATCTCCTCTCGTACGGCGGATCGTTGATATAGAGGCATAAGCTCCCACAAAACAGCCCCTCGGTTTTCCCTGGGGCTCCCCGAATTCCTATGAGGAAGGGCACGGCCGCCGCACGTGAGGGACACACGAGAGAGTCGGCTGCTCCTGGTGCTGCTGATCGCCATCGCGTTCGCTTTGATCACGGTGGACATCCGCGGTGGAGAGGACTCGCCCGTCGACGGTGCCCGGCAGGGCGCGGCGACGGTCTTCGGCCCGATCGAGAGCGGTGTCTCGGCCGCGGTCGACCCGGTCGGCAACGCGGTTTCCGCCATCCGTGAATCCGGCGACCGGCACGACCGGCTCGCCGTGCTGGAGGAGGAGAACGCGGCCCTGAAGGCGAAGCTCGGCAGCGACGACCGCAGCCGCAGCCGCCTCAAGCAGCTCGACAAGATGCTGAAGGTCGCCGGCCAGGGCCAGTACGGCATCAAGGGCGCCCAGGTCATCGCCATCGGCGCCGCGCAGGGCTTCTCCTGGACCATCACCGTCGACGTCGGCGCCAACGACGGCATCAAGCGCGACATGACCGTCCTGAACGGGGACGGGCTCGTCGGCCGGGTCACCACCGTCGGGCCCAACACCGCCACGGTCCTGCTCGCCAGCGACCCCGACTTCACGGTCGGCACCCGGATGGAGTCCGGCGACGAGCTGGGATTCGCCTCCGGGCAGGGCGACCGCCCGCTGCGTGTGGAACTCCTCAACGGCAAGGCGGAGGTGAAGAAGGGCGACCGTCTGGTCACCTTCGGCTCCCAGGCCGACCGGCCGTTCGTGCCCGGTGTGCCCGTCGGCGTGGTCTCGCGTGTCGACCCGTCCGGCGGCGGCCTGACCCGCACGCTCTATGTCACGCCGTACGCGAGCTTCAGCAAGCTCGACATCGTCGGTGTCGTCGTCGACGTCCCGAAGAAGGACCCGCGCGACACGGTGCTCCCGCCCAAACCCAAGCCCACCCCCAGGCCGACGGTGACGGTGACCGTGACGCCGTCCGCCGAGGCACCCGCAGACGGCCAGAACCAGCAAGAGCAGTAGGAGCTGTCACCTCATGCGCGTCAACCGGATCCTGCTCTCCTCCGCCCTGGTCGTCGTCGCCCTGGTGATCCAGGTGAGCGTCCTCGCCCGCCTGCACCTGCCGGGCGCCGTGCCCGACCTGATGCTCCTCACCGTCCTCGGCCTCGCCCTGGTCTACGGCCATGTGGGCGGCGCCCTCGTCGGCTTCGGCGCGGGCCTGCTGGCCGACCTCGCCCCGCCCGCCGACCACGCCGCCGGGCGGTACGCCCTGGTGCTGTGCGTCATCGGCTATCTCGCCGGACTGGCGAAGCCGGAGACGGGCCGGCTGAAGTCCGCCACCGGCCCCATGGTCGTGGTGGTCGCCGCCGCCGTCGGCTCGACCCTGCTGTACGCCGGGGTCGGTGCCCTCGTCGGGGACACCGCCGCCCGCCATGTGGGCCTGGGCAGCCTGCTGTTCACGGCCGCCCTGTACGACCTGCTGCTCGCCCCGTTCGTCGTGCCGGGGATCATGGCCCTGGCCCGGCGCGCCGAGAACGACCCCCTCGCCGACACCGGCTCCTCCTCCAAGGCCACCGACATCTCCTCGGGCTGGCTCTCCGGCGGCACCGGCCTGAAGATCGGCAGCCAGCGCAACGGGCTGCGGGTGAAGGCGGCCCGGGCCCGGATGGCGCGGGCCGGGCGCATCAAGGGGGTCAAGCGGCTGTGAACGCAGGGAAGTTCACCCGAACGAGCCGATCCGGTAGGAACGCCGGTTCGGGGGCGGCCGTTCATCAGTCGTACCCGCATATCCGTACGCGCATCGAGAGGGGGAGGCAGCACCCGTGACCAACATTCCCGAGACCGGCCGGAACACGCGGGTCCAGGTCCGGCTCGTCGTCATCCAGGTTCTCGTCGTCTCCCTGCTGCTCACGCTCGGCGGACGCCTGTGGTACCTCCAGATCCGTGAGGGCGCGGCCTACGCCAAGGAGGCGTCCGGGAACCACGTCCAGCAGGTCGTCCAGCCCGCCGTCCGGGGTTCGATCCTGGACGCGCGCGGTGTGGCCCTCGCCGACAACGAGACCCGGCTGGTCGTCTCCGCCTCCCGCACCGACCTGCTGAAGATGCCGGACGACGGCAAGGACGTCCTCACCAAGCTCGCCGGAGTCCTGGGCATGAAGCCCAAGGAGGTCATGGCGAAGGTCCGGCTGTGCGACTCCGAGACGCCCCAGCCCTGCTGGAACGGCTCGCCGTACCAGCCCATCCCCATCACCGACGAGGCCACGCCCAAGCAGGCCCTGCAGATCCGCGAGCGCGCCGAGGACTTCCCCGGCATCACCGCCGAGCCGGAGGCCATGCGCCGCTACCCGAGCCCGGGCAAGGCCAACACCGCCCAGGTCCTCGGCTACCTCTCGCCGGTCACCGACGAGGAGATCAAGGCGGCGCAGAACACCAACTCGCCGTATCTGCGCTCCGACCAGGTCGGCCGCTCCGGGCTTGAACGCCAGTACGACAAGCAGCTCCGTGGCAAGGCCGGCGTCACCCGCTACGAGGTCGACAACCTCGGCCGGGTCATCGGCCAGGCCGAGGCCGACCCCACCGAGCCGGGCGACAACCTCGTCACCAGCATCGACTCGCGCGTCCAGCGGATCGCCGAGTACCAGCTGAACGAGGCCATGAAGGAAGCCCGCAAGCAGCACGACCGCAACACCGGCACCAACTACAAGGCCGACTCCGGTGCCGTCGTGGTGATGGAGGCCAAGACCGGCCGGGTCGTCGCCATGGCGTCCAACCCGAACTACGACCCGAACGCCTGGGTCGGTGGCATCTCCGCCAAGGACTACGCGCGGCTCACCGGCAAGAGCTCCAACTACCCGCTGCTCAACCGCGCGATCCAGGGCCAGTCCGCGCCCGGCTCCATCTTCAAGGTCGTCCCGACGGCCGCAGCGATCAACGCCGGCTACTCCTTCGACGGCCCCTACCAGTGCTCCAGCTCGTACTCCCTGGGCGGCCAGGTCTTCAAGAACTTCGAGTCCAAGGGATACGGCCCGATCAGCCTCGGCCGCGCCCTGGAGGTCTCCTGCGACACCGTCTTCTACCGGCTCTCCCACGAGGAGTGGAAGCGCGACGGAGGCGCCAAGCCGAAGAAGAAGGCCGACGACTGGTTCTACAAGACCGCCCACCAGTTCGGCCTCGCCAAGGAGACCGGCATCGACCTGCCCAACGAGGTCACCGGCCGCATCCCCGACCGCCAGTGGAAGCTGGACTACTGGAAGGCCAACAAGGACGTCTGGTGCCGCACCGGCAAGCGCAACGGCAGCTACGCCGAGAAGATCGCCTACGAGAACTGCCTCGAGGGCAACCGCCTGCGCGCCGGTGACTCCATCAACTACTCCATCGGGCAGGGCGACACCCTCGTCACCCCGATCCAGATGGCCACCATCTACGGCGCCATCTCCAACGGCGGCACCCTCTACGACCCCTCCGTCGGCAAGGCCGTCATCAGCGCCGACGGCAAGACCGTCACGCCGATCAAGCCCAAGTCGCACGGCAAGCTGCCGATGTCGAAGACGACGCGCGACCGGATAGACGATGCCCTCGCGGGAGTCGCCACCCGCGGTACGGCCGCCTGGAGGTTCGGCGGCTGGCCGCAGGACAAGATCCCGATGCACGCCAAGACGGGTACGGCCGAGGTCTACGGCAAGCAGACGACCTCGTGGTTCGCCACCTACACCAAGGACTACTCGATCGTCATGACGATCGCCCAGGGTGGTACGGGCTCCGGCGCCTCGGGCCCCGCCGTCCGCAACATCTACAACGCGCTGTACGGCGTCTCCGAGGACGGCAAGATCGACAAGAAGAAGGCCCTGCTGTCCACCCCGCAGGAGACCCTGCCGAAGGTCAAGACCGACGGCACCATCTCCTCCCCGAAGGTCTCCAAGGACCCCGCGAAGGACCAGCAGGCAAAGAAGAAGGACCCGAACGCCCCGGCCGACCCGCTCCAGCCGGCGACGGCCGCCCCGCCGACGCCGGAGAACCGTGACACCCGAAGGCAGCGGCGCCGGAAGGGAAGCCGGAGGTCCACGACATGACCGGCGGTGTGAACAGCTTCCAGGTCTCCGGCTACGGGCCCGAGCGCTCCGGCTGGACCCGGCTCCTCGCCCGTGACTCCGTCGTGCGGCGGCTCGACTGGCCGATCCTGCTGTCGGCGCTGGCCCTGTCGCTGCTCGGCACGCTCCTCGTCTACTCGGCCACCCGCAACCGCACGGAACTCAACCAGGGCGACCCGTACTACTTCCTCGTCCGGCACCTGCTGAACACCGGTATCGGCCTCGCCCTGATGGCCGGCACGATCTGGCTCGGCCACCGCGCCCTGCGCACGGCCGTGCCGATCCTGTACGGCGTCTCGGTCCTGCTGATCCTGCTCGTGCTCACCCCGCTCGGCTCCACGATCAACGGCGCCCACTCGTGGATCAAGCTCCCCGGCGGCTTCTCGCTGCAGCCCTCGGAGTTCGTGAAGGTCACGATCATTCTGGGCATGGCGATGCTGCTGGCGGCCCGGGTCGACGCGGGCGACAAGCAGTACCCCGATCACCGCACGGTCGTGCAGGCCCTGGGCCTGGCCACCGTGCCCATGCTGATCGTGATGCTCATGCCCGACCTCGGGTCGGTCATGGTCATGGTCATCATCGTGCTCGGCGTGCTGCTCGCCTCCGGGTCGTCCAACCGGTGGGTGTTCGGACTGATCAGCGCGGGCGCCGTCGGCGCGATCGCCGTCTGGCAGCTCGGCGTGCTCGACGACTACCAGATCAACCGCTTCGCCGCCTTCGCCAACCCCGAGCTCGACCCGGCGGGCGTCGGCTACAACACCAACCAGGCCCGGATCGCCATCGGCTCCGGCGGACTGACCGGCTCCGGCCTCTTCCACGGCTCGCAGACCACCGGCCAGTTCGTCCCCGAGCAGCAGACGGACTTCGTCTTCACCGTGGCGGGCGAGGAACTGGGCTTCCTCGGCGGCGGCCTCATCATCCTGCTGCTCGGCGTCGTCCTGTGGCGGGCCTGCGCCATCGCCCGGGACACCAGCGACCTGTACGGCACGATCGTGGCCGCCGGCATCGTCGCCTGGTTCGGCTTCCAGACGTTCGAGAACGTCGGCATGACACTCGGCATCATGCCGGTCACCGGCCTGCCGCTGCCCTTCGTGTCGTACGGCGGTTCGTCGATGTTCGCCGTGTGGATAGCGGTCGGGTTGTTGCAGTCCATCCGGGTGCAGCGCCCGATGTCGGCGTGACCGCCGGGCGGGCGGCGCACTGAGGCAGGAGCACTGAGGCGGGGTGGCACTCTGCCGCCCCGCCCCCGGGCCGACTAGATTCGGTTCATGGCGGACAGCAAGCGCGAGATCGAGCGGAAATACGAGTCCGAGGACAGCGGGCTTCCCGACCTGACCGGTGTCGCCGGGGTCGCGGCCGTTGTCGACAAGGGTGTCGCCCACCTCGACGCCACCTACTACGACACGATCGACGAACGCCTCGCGGCGTCGTCCGTCACCCTGCGCCGCCGCACCGGCGGCTCCGACGCGGGCTGGCACCTGAAGTTCCCGATCGCCCCGGGCGTCCGCGACGAACTGAGCGCCCCGCTCTCCGACACCCTCCCCGACGACCTCGCCGGGCTCGTCCGCTCCCGTGTCCGGGGCGGCGAGCTGCTGCCCGTGGTCCGGCTGCGCTGCGAGCGCGACGTACGCCACCTCGTCGACGCCGACGGCGCGCTGCTCGCCGAGGTCGCCGTCGACGCCGTACTCGCCGAGCGGCTCACGGCCGGCGGCGGCGAGACCCAGTGGACCGAGATCGAGGTGGAACTCGCCGACGGAGGCGACCCGGCGCTGCTCGACAAGGTGGAGAAGAAGCTGCGCAAGGCGGGCGTACGGCCGTCGGAGTCGGCGTCGAAGCTGGCCCGAGCCCTCGCGGAGACGGCACCGGTCAAGAAGCGCCCGTCCGGTTCCGCCGGGAAGCCGGTCACCGCCGGGGACCATGTGCTCGTCTACGTACGCACCCAGCGCGACGCGATCGTCGAACTCGACCCGGCCGTCCGGCGGGACGCCGAGGACTCCGTGCACAGCATGCGCGTGGCCACCCGGCGGCTGCGCAGCACCTTCAAGTCGTTCGGCGACGTCCTCGACCGCGAGGTCACCGACCCGGTCGGCGACGAGCTGAAGTGGCTGGCCGGCGAGCTGGGCCTGGACCGGGACCGGGAGGTGCTGGCCGAACGGCTGACGACGGCCCTCGACGAGGTGCCCGACGAATTGGTCCGCGGGCCCGTGCCGGAGCGGATCCGCTCCTGGTCGAGCGCCGAGCACCGCGGGGCCCGCGGACACCTTCTCGGCGTCCTGGACTCCCGCCGCTATCTCGCCCTGCTCGACACGCTGGACGCGCTGATCGCCGACCCGCCGCTGCTGAAGGCGGCCGGCAAGAAGCCCCGCAAGGTGATCGCCAAGGCCGTGAAGAAGGACTTCCGCAAGGTCACCGCGCTGGTCCAGCAGGCACGGGAACTGGAGCCCGGCACCGACCGGGACGTCGCGATCCACGAGGCCCGCAAGAAGACCAAGCGCACCCGCTACGCGGCCGAGGCGGGCCGACCCGCCCTCGGCAAGCCGGCCAAGAGCCTGGTCAAGTCCATGAAGGCGCTGCAGAACCTGCTCGGCGAGCACCAGGACAGCGTGATGGCCCGGCAGACCCTGCGCGAGATGTCGGCGGTCGCCCACGCGGCGGGGGAGAGCGCCTTCACCTACGGCCTGCTCCATGAGCGCGAGGAGCAGCGGGCCACCCGCGTGGAGGCCGAACTGCCCGGATTCTGGGACGGGATCAAGGACGGGACGGCCGGCCTCTGACCCTCGGGCGTACGGAGACGCCCCGCGATCACGTTAGGCTGGATGGTCACCCCTGTCAGTACAGTCCAGCTCACGAAGGTGCGCGACATGCCTGCCGAAGTCGCTGCGTCGGTGTTCCCGCAGCTCGAAGCTCTGCTCCCGCATGTGCAGAAGCCGATTCAGTACGTCGGCGGGGAGCTCAACTCCACGGTCAAGGAGTGGGACTCCTGTGACGTCCGTTGGGCGCTCATGTACCCGGACGCCTACGAGGTCGGTCTGCCCAACCAGGGCGTCATGATCCTCTACGAGGTCCTGAACGAACAGCAGGGCGTCCTCGCCGAGCGCACCTACAGCGTGTGGCCGGACCTTGAGGAGCTGATGCGGGAGCACAAGGTCCCGCAGTTCACGGTGGACAGCCACCGGCCGGTCAAGGCCTTCGACGTGTTCGGCCTGTCCTTCTCCACGGAGCTGGGCTACACGAACATGCTGGCGGCCCTGGACCTGTCCGGCATCCCGCTGGAGGCCAAGGACCGCGGCCTGGACGACCCGATCGTCATGGCCGGCGGGCACGCCGCGTTCAACCCCGAGCCGATCGCGGACTTCATCGACTGCGCTGTCATCGGCGACGGTGAGCAGGCCGTCCTGGAGGTCACCGCGCTCATCCGCGCCTGGAAGGCCGAGGGCCGCCCCGGCGGCCGCGAGGAACTCCTCTTCCGCCTCGCCCGCACGGGCGGGGTGTACGTCCCGGGCTTCTACGACGTCGAGTACCTGCCCGACGGCCGGATCGCCCGCGTCGTCCCCAAGCGCAGCGGTGTCCCGTGGCGGGTCTCCAAGCACACCGTCATGGACCTGGACGAGTGGCCGTACCCCAAGCAGCCCTTGGTCCCGCTGGCCGAGACGGTCCATGAGCGCATGTCGGTGGAGATCTTCCGCGGCTGCACCCGAGGCTGCCGTTTCTGCCAGGCCGGCATGATCACCCGCCCGGTCCGCGAACGCTCCATCACGGGCATCGGCGACATGGTCGACAAGGGCCTGAAGGCGACGGGCTTCGAGGAGGTGGGCCTGCTCTCCCTCTCCTCGGCGGACCACACGGAGATCGCCGACGTCGCCAAGGGCCTGGCGGACCGCTACGAGGAGGACAAGATCGGCTTGTCCCTCCCCTCCACCCGCGTGGACGCCTTCAACATCGACCTGGCGAACGAACTGACCCGCAACGGCCGCCGCTCCGGCCTCACCTTCGCCCCCGAGGGCGGCTCGGAGCGCATCCGCAAGGTCATCAACAAGATGGTCTCGGAAGAGGACCTGATCCGCACGGTCTCCACGGCGTACGGCAACGGCTGGCGCCAGGTGAAGCTGTACTTCATGTGCGGCCTGCCCACCGAGACCGACGACGACGTCCTCCAGATCGCCGACATGGCGACCAAGGTCATCGCCAAGGGCCGCGAGGTCTCCCGCTCCAACGACATCCGCTGCACGGTCTCGATCGGCGGCTTCGTCCCCAAGCCGCACACGCCCTTCCAGTGGGCCCCGCAGCTCTCCGCCGAGGAGACGGACGCGCGGCTGCAGAAGCTGCGCGACAAGATCCGCGGCGACAAGAAGTACGGCCGCTCCATCGGCTTCCGCTACCACGACGGCAAGCCCGGCATCGTCGAAGGCCTCCTCTCCCGGGGCGACCGCCGTATCGGCGCGGTCATCCGCGCGGTCTACGACGACGGCGGCCGCTTCGACGGCTGGCGCGAGCACTTCTCGTACGACCGCTGGATGGCCTGCGCCGAGAAGACGCTGCCGGAGTTCGGGGTCGACGTCGACTGGTACACCACCCGCGAGCGCACCTACGAGGAGGTCCTCCCCTGGGACCACCTCGACTCCGGCCTGGACAAGGACTGGCTCTGGGAGGACTGGCAGGACTCCCTCGACGAGACCGAGGTCGAGGACTGCCGGTGGACCCCGTGCTTCGACTGCGGGGTGTGCCCGCAGATGGACACGTCCATCCAGATCGGTCCGACCGGGAAGAAGCTGCTGCCGCTGACGGTCAAGCAGCCTCAGACCAGCGGACACGCGCACTGATCGGGAAGCCCGAGATGACTGAGCCGGCCGAGGGGTGAGGTCGGTTCTCCGGGGGACCCGCTGAGACAAGGCGGGGTCGGTGGCGCTCCCCCGGGGGACCGGCCCGGCCCAGGTTCCCCCGGTTCAGCCATGTGCTGGGGGAGCCGTCAGCCGAGGCGGCCCTGTTCGCAGACGCGCCGGGCGACCTCGCGGAGCTTGATGTTCCGTTCCTGGGAGAAGCGGCGCAGCACGTCGAAGGCCTCCTTCTCGGTGAGGCGGTGGCTGCCCATGAGGATGCCCATGGCCTCGCCGATGACATGACGGGTGGCGACGGCCTGCTCCAGTTGGGCGTGACTGCGGGCGCTGGAGAAGGCGACGGCGGCGTGCGAGGCCAGCAGCCAGCCCGCCGTCTCGCTGTCCTCCGTGAAGGCCCCCGGGCGGCCCGAGTAGAGGTTGAGCGCGCCGAGATCCTCGTCCTCGGTGTACAGCAGGAAGCCCATCATGCTGCCCACGCCCAGGTCACGGGCCTGCTCGGCGTAGGCGGGCCAGCGCGGCTGCTCGTCGGTGAAGTCGGTGATGCGGAAGATCCGCGCCGCGGTGTCGCTGCGGGCCGCGTCAAAGCAGGGGCCCTCCGCCAGGCGCTCCTGCACCTGGTCGCTCTTGAGGACCAGATCGGCCGTGGGAGCGAGCGTCTCCACCCGCTTGCCGTGCAGGAGGAGGATGCCGGCCGCGTCGCATCCCGCCACGAGCTTCGTGGCCGAGTCGGTGATGTGCTCGAGGGTGGCGTCGACCGAGTGCTGAGCGAGCAGTTCCCGCGCCATGGAGGCCATCTCCTGCGCGAACACGCGCCATTCCACGGTGTTTCTCCCTCGGTCGTCGCCTCGGCGTGCTCTCTGCCCACGTTGCCACGTTTCCCCCGGGAGGGCCGTCCCATTGCCATGTCTATCGAGTTTCGATAGATTTCAATCGTAGCTCGATCGAAGGAGTGGTGATGGGGAAGCTGGCCGTGGCGGCGTTGCGTGGGGTGCTCGTGGTGCTGCTCGCCGGGTCGCTGTTCGTGCAGGCGGTCATGGTGCCGCTGCTGGCCGTCGATCTGGACGGACTGAACCCGGACTACGCGTATCTGCGCACCCCGATCCTCGTGATCACGATCCTCGGTATCGTGACGGCCCAGGTCGTTGTGGTCTGTGTGTGGCGGCTGGTGACGATGGTGCGCCGCGGGACGGTGTTCTCCACCGCCGCCTTCCGGTACGTGCACATCGTGATCGGCGCGTTCGTGGCGGCCGCCCTGCTGGTCTTCGCCCTCGCGGTCGTCCTCGCGCCCGGCGAGGCCGTCGCTCCCGGGGTGGTCCTGCTGCTGTGCGGGGTCGTCATGGCCGTGCTGGGCGTCGCGCTGGTCGTGCTCGTGCTGCGCATGCTGCTCGCGCAGGCCGTCGCACGCGACATCGAGGCGGCTCGGATGCGGGCCGAGTTGGAAGAGGTCATCTGATGGCGATCGCCGTCGACATCGACGTGATGCTGGCCAAACGGAAGATGTCCGTGGGCGAGCTCGCGGAACGCGTCGGCATCACCCCCGCAAACCTGGCGGTCCTCAAGAACGGCCGCGCCAAGGCGGTCCGCTTCTCCACCCTCGCCGCGCTCTGCGAAGTGCTGGAGTGCCAGCCGGGGGATCTGCTGCGCTGGGAGTCGGAGGGTGTGGACGGGTGATGCCGCCGGTCCACAGAATGCGGTGATGGAGAACATCGGCATCCGGCCCGCCCGCCCGGGCGAACTGCCCGCTGTCGCCCGGCTTCGATGGGACTGGCTCGTCGAGAACGGCGCCGAGGACCTCGGCGAACGCGAGGAGTTCGTGCGGCAGTTCGTCGCATGGGCCCGGGAGAACACCGCCTCGCATCGGTGCATGGTGGTCGTGCGTGCCGATGCCGTGGTCATCGGCATGGCGTGGCTGGCCGTCGTGCAGCGGGTCCCCACACCGCGAGCGCCGCGCCGCGCCTCCGGTGATCTGCAGTGCGTGTACGTCCTGCCCGACGCGCGGGACGGCGGGCTCGGCGGCCGGCTCATCCAGGCGGTTCTGGACGGGGCCCGGGAACTCGGGCTGGAGCGGGTCACCGTGCACTCGACCCCGCGGGCGATTCCCGCGTACGCCCGGCGTGGTTTCCAGGAGTCGCCCCGGCTGCTGCAGGCTCGGGTCGCGGGTCCCGGAGCCGGCTGAGCGGTTCGGGATCCGAACGGGACGCCGCGGCGTCTTCGACGGTATGGAACTGGAGAAGCCGGCCCGCGAGGGTTCCGAGGCGCGGGTCGACCTGCGCAAGAGGGTGCCCGAGGCGACTGCGCCGCCCGTACGTGGGGGCGCCGCGCCCGAGGGGTGTCTCGCCGTCGCGATCCGGATTCCCGTGCGGATCGTCGTGCTCGTACTGGTCGTCCCCGTGCGGATGGTGTGGGACGCGCTCGTCGTGGCCGGGCGGTTCCTGAACGACGTGCTGTTCCGGCCGGTGGGGCGGGCGCTGCTGTGGCTCGGGCGGGCGGTGTTCGTCTGGCCGTTCGTGGGGCTGTGGCGGTACGTCGTCGTGCCGGTGGGCAAGGCCCTCGGGTGGCTCGGGTACGTGCTCGTGGTCGTGCCCATGGGGTGGCTGTACCGGTATGTGCTGACGCCGGTCGGGCACGCGCTCGCGTGGGCGGCCAAGGGGGTCGGGGCCGCGCTCGGCTGGGTGTACGCCTACGTGCTCACACCCGTCGGGCATGCCCTGATCTGGCTGCTCAGGGGGCTCGTCGTCGTCCCCGCCCTGTGGCTGTACACCTGGGTGCTCGCACCCGTCGGGCGTGCGATCGTCTGGTGCGGCAGGGGGCTGGTGTGGCTGGTGAGCACGATCGTCACCGGCATCGGAACGGCCCTCTACTGGATCGCCCGGATCCTGCTCGTCCTGCCCGTGCTCGCCCTATGGCGCTGGGTTCTCGCCCCGGTCGGCAGGGTCCTCGCCGTCATCGGACGGGAGGTGTGGGACGCCCTCGGGCACGCCTGGCGCGTCGCCGGGCACATCTCGCTCGCCGTCGGGCGGTTCCTCGGCACCCTCTTGCGGTGGATCTTCGTCGAGCCGGTGCGGTGGGTGTACCGCAGTGTGCTGACACCGGTCGGACACGTCGTGCGGGACACCGTCCTGCGGCCCGTCGCCGCAGCCGCCCGCAGCGTGGGTAGCGCCACCCGGCAGGCCCTGGCCTCCGCCCGGGAGTCCGTACGGCAGGCGCGTGCCGACTTCCGGCGGATGCTCCTCGGCGAGCCGAGGCGGCCGCGGCCCGTCGACCGCGGGGAACCTTCGGGGCGCGGGACACGTACTCTTGGTAGCAGTACGACCGCTCTCACGAAGGACTGAACGACACTGGGCAAGCGACAGCCCGAAGGCCCGCCGCCCGCACCCGCGGTGCAGCGCATCCGACTGCGCTACACCAAGCGCGGCCGCCTCCGGTTCACCAGCCACCGTGACTTCCAGCGCGCCTTCGAGCGTGCGTTGCGCCGTGCCGAGGTGCCGATGGCGTACTCGGCGGGCTTCACACCGCACCCGAAGGTGTCGTACGCCAATGCCGCACCCACCGGCACGGGCAGTGAGGCGGAATACCTGGAGATCGCGCTCACCGCATCGCGCGATCCGGAGCAGCTCAGGACCCTTCTCGACGCGTCGATGCCCACCGGGCTCGACATCGTCGAGGCGGTCGAGGCGCGTACCTCGGGACTCGCCGACCGGCTCACGGCTTCCGTATGGGAGCTGCGGCTGGACGGGGTGTCGCGAGAGGAGGCCCGCCGCGCGGCGGACGCCTTCACCGCGGCCGAGACCGTCGAGGTCCAGCGCCAAGCCAAGAACGGCATCCGTACCTTCGACGCCCGAGCCGCCGTGGTGAGCCTGGAGATCCCAGACCCCACGGAAACGCAGAGTTCGCAGCCCGCCGCAAGCGTCGGCTCCACTGGAGCGGCTGACGCCGCGCTCCATGCTGGGCCGACCGACCAGCCCTGTGCGATACTGCGGCTGGTTGTTCGGCACGTGACGCCTGCCGTACGACCCGACGACGTCCTGTCCGGTCTCCGCGCCGTGGCCGACCTGGCGCCGCCGGTCCCCGCAGCGGTGACCAGGCTGGCGCAGGGGCTGTTCGATGAAGAGACCGGCACGGTGACCGACCCGCTCGCGCCCGACCGCGAGGCAGCTCAGGCCCACTCAACGGCCGAACAGCCTGCCGCCGCGACGGCGCCGGCGTAAGGAAGGTTCCGCGAAGGGACGGACGTCGTAGCGCCGCCCTCGGACTCGGGAGCCACCTGGGTCGGGCAGCGTACCGACCAGCAGACTTTCGCCAGGCCGTACGCATTCGGCGTACGGAACCGGCGAGACAAGACACGGAGAGCTCCCGTGCGGCGCCCGCGCCCCGGACGGCGGCGACGCGCACAGCGCGAGCCGCGGACGTCACCGGCATCGCCGGACCAGGCGCGGCGCCCGGGAGCCTGACGGGAGAAAAGCCCGCATGCTCGAACCGACCGAACCCACAGAGTCCTCAACGGGCTCCGAACAGAACAGCCCCAGCGACACCCTGCCGCCTCGCCGGCGGCGCCGTGCCGCGTCCCGCCCGGCGGGTCCCCCCGTCGGCGGCTCCTCCGACGCCCCGGTGGAGACCGTCGCGCCGGCCATACCGGCCGCCGATCCCGACGAGCTCGCGACCGAGGTCGTGGAAGCCGACGAGGAAGTCGTCGCCGAGGCGGAAGAGACGTCCGAGGCCGCGCAGGCCACTGAGAGCGCAGAGAGCGCCGAAGAGGCCGCGCCCGCCGCCCCCGCCAAGCGGCGCCGCGCCGTCCGCCGGGCCTCCGCGCCCGCCGGCGCTCCGACGGCCACGGAGGCCGCCGAGACCGTCGTCCCGGTGACCACCGCCGCTCCGGCCGGCTCCGAGGCGTCGGAGCAGGCAGAGGCCCCCGCCGCGTCGGCCGCGGTGTCCGAGGACGCCGCTCCCCGGCGTACCCGGCGTCGTGCGACGCGCACGGTGACCTCGCCTGCTGCGGCTCCGGCGGAGACGTCCGAGACGGCGCAGGCCACGTCCGGCGACCCGGAGCCGGTGGCCGAGGCCGCCGCGCCCACCGAGGTCTCCGAGGAAGCCGCGCCCGCCGAGGACTCCGCTCCGCGCCGGACCCGCCGCCGTGCCTCGCGACGGGTGTCCGCACCCGCCGGGGCGCCGGAAGGCAACGCCGAGGAGGCGAAGGCACCCGTGACCGAGAACCCCGCCGCAGAGGCCGCCCGCGCCGCCGAGGCCCCCGCCGCTGAGGCCGCGCCCGCGCCCGAGGCCCCCGCCGAAGCCACCCCCGCCGCAGAACCCGCTGAGGCCGCCGAGGCCGCCGAGGATGCCGCCCCGCGGCGTCGTCGTCGCGTCGCTCGCAGGGCCGCCGGCGGTTTCGCCGAGCCCGCCCAGTCCCCGAGGTCCGCGAAGGCCTCGAAGTCCGCCGCGGCCACCGACACGGCTGCCGCCGAGAGCGAGTCGGCCGCGCGCCCCGCCCGTCCGGCCGTCGCCGTGTTCCAGGCGCCCGTGTTCACCGAGCCCCAGTTCCAGACGCCGGAGCGCGCCGCGGCCGCTGCCGCCGCCCAGGCTGCCGTGACCGAGGAGCCCGAGGAGACCGAGGCGCCCGCCGCGGCCGAGGCTCCCCGGGAGGAGCAGTCCGGCGGGTCCCGCCGCCGGCGCCGCCGCCGGGGTGCGGGCGACGAGCCCGAGGCCCCGGCCGCCGAGGCCGCCGCCGCTCAGAGCGCCGAGGACGAGTCCGAGGACGCCGAAGACTCCGCCGACTCCGACGAGCAGGAGGAGTCCGAGGGGAGCGGCTCGCGCCGCCGCCGTCGCCGGGGCGGCCGCCGCCGTAGGCGTGGCGACTCCGCCGACTCCGAGGACACCTCGGACGACGAGTCCGAGCAGGGCGCCGCCGCCCAGGACGCCGAGGACTCGGCCGAGGAGTCCGATGAGTCCGACGAGGCCGCCGACCGTGACGAGTCGTCCGGCGGAGGCGGCTCCAGCAGCAGCCGTCGGCGCCGTCGCCGCCGTCGCCGCGCCGGTGACAGCGGCACCGACTCCGAGACCTCCGAGGACGACCCGGAGCGCACGGTCGTCAAGGTCCGCGAGCCCAGGCCGAAGGCGGAGCCGTCCGACGAGGTGCAGTCCATCAAGGGCTCGACCCGTCTGGAGGCCAAGAAGCAGCGCCGCCGCGAAGGCCGCGAGCAGGGCCGCCGGCGCGTCCCGATCATCACCGAGGCCGAGTTCCTGGCCCGGCGCGAGGCCGTCGAGCGCGTGATGGTCGTCCGCCAGCACGGCGACCGTACGCAGATCGGCGTCCTCGAGGACAACGTGCTCGTCGAGCACTACGTCAACAAGGAGCAGTCGACCTCGTACGTCGGCAACGTCTACCTGGGCAAGGTCCAGAACGTGCTGCCGTCGATGGAGGCCGCCTTCATCGACATCGGCAAGGGCCGCAACGCGGTGCTGTACGCCGGTGAGGTCAACTTCGAGGCGCTGGGCATGGCCAACGGGCCGCGCCGCATCGAGTCCGCCCTGAAGTCCGGCCAGTCGGTGCTCGTCCAGGTGACGAAGGACCCCATCGGGCACAAGGGCGCGCGTCTGACCAGCCAGGTCTCCCTCCCCGGCCGCTACCTGGTCTACGTGCCCGAGGGCTCCATGACCGGCATCAGCCGCAAGCTGCCCGACACCGAGCGGGCCCGGCTGAAGACCATCCTCAAGAAGATCGTCCCCGAGGACGCGGGCGTCATCGTGCGCACCGCCGCCGAGGGCGCGAGCGAGGACGAGCTGCGCCGGGACGTCGAGCGGCTGCAGCAGCAGTGGGAGGACATCCAGAAGAAGGCCAAGAGCGGCAACGCCCCGACGCTGCTGTACGGCGAGCCGGACATGACCGTCCGGGTCGTCCGCGACATCTTCAACGAGGACTTCTCCAAGGTCGTCGTCAGCGGTGACGAGGCCTGGTCGACCATCCACGGGTACGTCTCGCATGTCGCGCCCGACCTGGCCGAGCGGCTGTCGAAGTGGACCTCCGAGGTCGACGTCTTCGCCACGTACCGGATCGACGAGCAGCTCGCCAAGGCCCTGGACCGCAAGGTCTGGCTGCCCAGCGGCGGCTCGCTGGTGATCGACCGGACCGAGGCGATGGTCGTCGTCGACGTCAACACCGGCAAGTTCACCGGTCAGGGCGGCAACCTCGAGGAGACCGTCACCAGGAACAACCTGGAGGCGGCCGAGGAGATCGTGCGCCAGCTGCGGCTGCGCGACCTCGGCGGCATCATCGTCATCGACTTCATCGACATGGTGCTGGAGTCCAACCGGGACCTGGTGCTGCGACGTCTGCTGGAGTGCCTGGGCCGGGACCGGACCAAGCACCAGGTGGCCGAGGTGACCTCGCTGGGGCTCGTGCAGATGACCCGCAAGCGGGTCGGGCAGGGGCTGCTGGAGTCCTTCTCCGAGACCTGCGTCCACTGCAACGGCCGCGGTGTCATCGTGCACATGGAGCAGCCGACCGGCGCCGGTGGCGGAGGCGGCGGCAAGCGCAAGAAGCGCGCGCGTGCCGGTGCCGACCAGCCGCACACGCACGAGGCGGCCGCCGTCGAGACCGCCGAGCAGGAGGCGGAGACCGAGGCGGAGGTCGGTGCCGAGATCGCCGAGCCGATCGCCCTGCCGGAGCCGTCCTTCGAGCCCGACGAGGAGCTGTACAGCAGCGCCGCCGAGGCGGAGGCCGCGGCCGGGCGTGGGCGTACGCGGCGTCGGGCGAGCCGGCGGGCGTCCGCACCGGCGGGTGCGCCGCGCGGTGAGGCGGCGGAGCCGAAGTCCAGGAAGGGCAGGAAGGCCGAGCAGGCCGAGGTGCCGACGGCGCAGGACGTGACCGCCGCCGAGGAGGTCGCCCGTCCGGTGCAGCCGGAGCCGGCCGCCGAGGCGCACGCCGAGCCGATGGCCGTCGAGGACCCGGTCGTCGAGGCCCCGGCCGCCGCGGCCGAAGCGGCCCCGGCCGCCGAGGAGGCCGCGCCCAAGGGCCGTGGCCGTCGGCGGGCGACGCGCAAGGTGTCCGCGCCGGCCGGTTCCCCGGCGGGGGCCGAGGCGACCGTGGTGACGGTCGCCGAGACCGCACCCGCCGCGCCGGAGGCCGCGGAGACGCCGGAGCGGGCCGAGCAGCCCGAGCCGGCCGCCGAGGCGCCCGCCGAGAGCGCCGCCCCGGCCCGTCCGCGCCGCCGTGCCGTGCGCAAGCCCACCGCGTCCACCGCGTCCGAGGAGGCGGCCGTCGTGGTCGTGTCGTCGGCAGCGGAGGAGGCGTCGGAGGCCGGAGCCCCGGCCGCCGAGGCCGCCGCGGAGGCGCCCGCCGAGGCCGCCGAGGAGGCCGCTCCGGCCAAGAAGACGGCCCGCAAGACGGCCAAGAAGGCCACCACGGCGAAGAAGGCCACCACCAAGAAGACCGCGGCGAAGAAGACCGCGGCCAAGAAGACGACGGCCAAGAAGGCGGCGACCACCAAGACCGCCGCGAAGAAGACCGCGTCGAAGAAGACCGTGGCGGCGGAGCAGACGGTGTCGTCCGCGTCCTCCGTCTCGGCCTCCACCGACGAGGGCTGACATCCCGTCCCTGTGCGACCGGCGTGACCGGTCGCACAGGGGGCGGACCGGCCTCGGTTTGACCCCCTCGGCCGGGGCCCCGTAACCTTGACCGTCGGCGTGTCGAATGACGCGTCACATCCCCGTAAACCTCACCCTCCGGGCGCCGGGCGCCCAGGAGAGGCTGCTCGCTGAGTCGGGCGGCTGGCCTGCGGGGGTGCCGTTTCCCCGAGCGAGAGAGAGTTCCGCGTGTACGCCATCGTGCGCAGCGGTGGTCGCCAGCACAAGGTTGCTGTCGGCGACATCGTTGAGGTTGACAAGATTTCCACCGCCCAGGTTGGCGACACGGTCGAGCTCTCGACCCTGCTCGTTGTCGACGGCGACTCCGTGACCAGCGACCCGTGGGTGCTGGCCGGCATCAAGGTCCAGGCCGAGGTCGTGGACCACCACAAGGGCCAGAAGATCGACATTCTGCGCTACAAGAACAAGACCGGTTACCGCCGTCGCCAGGGCCACCGCCAGCAGTACACGGCGATCAAGGTCACTGAGATCCCCGCGGCTGCGAAGTAAGGGACTGAGGAGAAATGGCACACAAGAAGGGCGCATCGTCCACTCGGAACGGTCGCGACTCCAATGCCCAGCGGCTCGGCGTGAAGCGCTTCGGCGGTCAGGTCGTCAACGCTGGTGAGATCCTGGTCCGTCAGCGTGGCACCCACTTCCACCCGGGCACCGGCGTCGGCCGTGGCGGCGACGACACGCTGTTCGCCCTGGCCGCCGGTTCGGTGCAGTTCGGCACCCACCGTGGCCGCAAGGTCGTGAACATCGTTCCGGTCGCCTGACCGGAATCTTTCGCGAGGCGGACCTCACTTCCCTCACGGGAAGCGGGTCCGCCTTTCGCGTGTTGGTTCTCAGAGAACACCCCGTACGTAACTGGAGGCACATCCCATGACCACCTTCGTGGACCGCGTCGAGCTGCATGTCGCCGCGGGTAACGGAGGCCACGGCTGTGCCTCCGTCCACCGTGAGAAGTTCAAGCCGCTGGGCGGGCCGGACGGCGGCAACGGCGGTCGCGGCGGGGACGTGATCCTCACCGTCGACCAGTCGATCACCACGCTTCTCGACTACCACCACTCCCCGCACCGCAAGGCCACCAACGGCAAGCCCGGCGAGGGCGGCAACCGCTCCGGCAAGGACGGGCAGGACCTGGTCCTGGCCGTGCCGGACGGCACGGTGGTGCTGGACAAGGCGGGCAACGTCCTCGCCGACATGGTCGGGCAGGGCACGTCCTTCGTCGCCGCGCAGGGGGGCCGGGGAGGGCTCGGCAACGCGGCGCTGGCCTCCGCCCGGCGCAAGGCGCCCGGCTTCGCGCTGCTCGGCGAGCCGGGGGACCTGCGGGACGTCGTCCTGGAGCTGAAGACCGTCGCCGACGTGGCGCTCGTGGGCTATCCGAGCGCCGGCAAGTCGTCCCTGATCTCGGTGCTCAGCGCCGCCAAGCCGAAGATCGCCGACTACCCCTTCACCACGCTCGTGCCGAACCTCGGTGTCGTCACGGCCGGTTCGACCGTGTACACGATCGCCGACGTGCCCGGGCTGATCCCCGGGGCCAGTCAGGGCAAGGGCCTGGGCCTGGAGTTCCTGCGGCACGTGGAGCGGTGCAGTGTCCTCGTGCACGTCCTGGACACCGCCACGCTGGAGTCCGACCGCGACCCGGCCTCCGACCTCGACATGATCGAGGAGGAGCTGCGGCAGTACGGCGGGCTGGACAGGCGCCCGCGGATCGTCGTCCTGAACAAGACCGACGTACCGGACGGCAAGGACCTGGCCGAAATGGTGCGGCCCGACCTGGAGGCGCGCGGCTACCGCGTGTTCGAGGTGTCGGCCGTGGCGCACCTGGGGCTGAAGGAGCTGTCGTTCGCACTCGCGGAGCTCGTGGCCACGGCCCGGGCCGCGAAGCCGAAGGACGAGGCCACCCGGATCGTGATCCGGCCCAAGGCCGTCGACGACACGGGCTTCACCGTCACCCGCGAGGCCGACGGCCTGTTCCGGGTGCGCGGTGAGAAGCCCGAGCGGTGGGTGCGGCAGACCGACTTCAACAACGACGAGGCGGTCGGATACCTCGCGGACCGGCTCAACCGGCTCGGTGTCGAGGAGTCGCTGGTGAAGGCGGGTGCCCGGGGCGGCGACGGCGTCGCCATCGGACCCGAGGACAACGCGGTCGTCTTCGACTGGGAGCCGTCCCTGACGGCCGGCGCGGAGATGCTCGGCCGGCGCGGTGAGGACCACCGGTTCGAGGGAGAGCGCCCGGCAGCGCAGCGCCGTAGGGACCGGCAGGCCGAGAGGGACGAAGCGGAGCAGGAGTTCGACGACTTCGAGCCGTTCTGAGTTAACAAAGAGCAAATTCGCGACCGACTTTGGTGCAACCAAGTCGTTCTCCAATGTGTCGTACAGGGCAGAGCGGATGAGGATCTTGTTTCTCGCCGTGCAGTAACTGCCCATGCGATCAACGGAGTTGACGTACGTGCCCCAGTCCACGAGCAAGCGCAGGATCGGCCGAGGCATCGGAGTCGCGGCGGCGATCGCCGTCGCCGCCGCCGTCACCGCCCCGGTGGCCGCTCATGCCGTCCCGGCCGCGGACGCCGCCCCCGCCGCCGCTTCGAAGCTCCACGACGACTTCAACGGCGACGGCTATCAGGACCTGGCTGTCGCCGACTCGTACGGCAAGGTCGACGGGAAGGCCCGGGCCGGATACGTGGCCGTCGTGTACGGCTCGGCCAAGGGACTCGACCTCGGCCACAAGCAGGTCATCAGCCAGAACTCCCCGGGCATACCGGGTGCGGCGGAGACCGACGACTACTACGGCGAGGGCATCGCCGCCGGTGACCTCGACGGCGACGGTTACGCCGACCTGGTCGTGGGGGCCCCGAGCGAGGACGTCGGGGACGTCACGGCCGCCGGCACACTCGCCGTGCTGTGGGGCGGGAAGCAGGGCCTGTCCGGCGGCACGGCCGTCGCCACCGGCACCGAGGAGGACCGGGTCGACTCCAAGACCCCGGCGCTCGGAGACTTCGACAACGACGGCCACCTGGACCTCGCCACCGGCAACCGCCTGCTGTCCGGGCCCTTCGACCGCACCGGCGGCGCCGCGAGCAGCCGCACCCTCGCCCTGGAGCCCGCGTACGTCACGGACGACGTGGCCACCGGCGACGTCGACCACGACGGTGTCACCGATCTGGTCGCGCTCATCCACGACGTCAGCGACGACGACATGCACGACCCCGACTACAGGCACCGTCGCGCGGTCTACCTGCGCGGCACACCGGACGGCCTGAGCAAGCCCGTCGAGCTGAAGAACCCCGACGGCACACGCATGCGCGGCGGCGAGCACCTCGGCATCGGTGACGTGGACAAGGACGGGTTCGCCGACCTCGTGATCGGCCGTTCGAACGACGGCTTCGGCGAAACCGACCTGGACGACCCGCTGCTGAAGGGCGGCCAGATCGGCGTGGTGCACGGCTCGGCCGACGGCCCCGACACCTCCCGTACGACGGTCATCACGCAGAACACCCCTGGTGTGCCGGGCGACGCGGAGTGGGCCGACGGCTTCGGCGGGGGCATCTCCGTCGGTGACATCAACGCCGACGGCTACGCGGACGTCTCCACCGGCAGCGCGAGCGAGGCCATCGGAGACGTTTACGCGGCCGGCCAGGTCACCGTCCTGCGCGGCGGCAAGTCCGGGCTGAGCGGCAACGGCGCCTTCAGCATGAGCCAGAACACCAAGAACGTCCCGGGCGAGGCGGAGCAGAACGACTTCTTCGGCGCCGAGACCAAGCTCCTCGACGTCAACGGCGACGGCCGGGCCGAGCTGTTCGCCGGTGCGACCGGTGAGAACCGGGACGGCGGAGTCTGGGCGTTCCCGAACACCGTCAACGCCCCCACCGCCACCGGTTCGGTCAGCTTCGGCGCGGGCACCCTCGGCACGGGCGCGAACGGCTCCGCCCTCGGCTCGGGCTTCACCCGATGAGCGCGCGCTTCCGCTCCCGCCGCGGCCGGCTCGCCATCGCCACCGGCCTCGTCCTCCTCACGGGCGCCCTCGCGGTCCCCGCCGCCCACGCCGCGCCCCCGAGCGCCACGCCGAACGCCGAGCGTCCGCGTGACGACTTCAACGGCGACGGCTACGCCGACCTCGCCACGGCCGCCCCGTCCGCGACCGTCGCCGGTAAGAAGGGCGCCGGTTATGTCGCCGTGCTCTACGGCACGGCGAACGGGCTGTCCACGACGAACCGGCAGGTCTTCAGCCAGAACTCGGCCGGTGTGCCCGGCGACGCCGAGAAGGACGACGCCTTCGGCAGCGCGCTCGGCACCGCCGACCTCGACCGCGACGGGTACGCGGACCTGGTCGTCGGTGTGGGCGGCGAGGACACGGCCGACGGCGGCGCCGAATCCGGCCTGGTCGAGGTCCTGTGGGGCGGCCCGAAGGGGTTGTCCGGCAGCGCCGTGGTGGCCACCGGCAAGGAGTACGACAGCCTCGGCAGCCGGGGCCGTCTGACCGTCGGGGACGTCGACGGCGACGGTGCCGCGGACCTGGTGACCGTGGAGAACCAGTTCTATCTGCGCGTGGTGAGCGGCCCGTTCACCCGGGACGGCGCCACGGCCCGTGAGGATCAGATCCTGAAGGACGAGTTCGACACCCGCGTCCTCGACCTGGCCACCGGCGACGTCAACGGCGACGGTGTCACCGACATCGCCGCCACCCAGAACGACGGCGACGAGTGGGACGCCCGCCGGGTCGTGTACTGGCCGGGCTCCCGGCAGGGACTGAAGCCGTACCTCACCGTGGAAGGCGCCGACGGCCACCGGCTCCAGGGCGGCGAGAACCTCGACGTCGGGGACATCGACCAGGACGGCGTCGACGACATCGTGGTGGGCCGGGCCGTCACCGGGTACGACAGCGACCTCGACAACCCCGCCGTCAAGGGCGGCCGGGTCACCTGGATCCCGGGCACCCCGAACGGACCGGACGGCACCAGGGCCGCGCACCTCAACCAGGACAGCCCCGGGGTGCCGGGCGCCGCCGAGGCGGGCGACGGCTTCGGGACCGACGTCCGCGTCGCCGACGTCAACGGCGACGGCTACCCGGACGTGGCGACCGGGCTGCCCGGTGAGGACCTGGACGGCCTGGCCGACGCGGGCGCGGTCGTCGTGCTGCGCGGCAGCGCGAAGGGGCTCACCGGCACCGGCGCCCAGGTGGTCACGCAGAACACGCCCAACGTGCCGGGCGCCGCCGAGAAGGGCGACGCCTTCGGCTCGGCCGTGCACCTCGCCGACGCGAACCACGACGGCCTGGCCGACCTGGCCGCCGGCGCGGCGGGGGAGAACGCCAAGGCCGGGTCCGTCTGGTACTTCAGGTCCGGCCCGAAGACCGTCGTGAGCCCGAACGGCACCACGACCTTCGGCAACACGCTCCTCGGCACCACCCCCACGGACGCTCGGCTCGGTACGCTCTTCGCCGACTGATCATCCGTCAGACCCGCTGCGGCAACGGCTTGTTCCGGTGCTGGCGGCGGGTCTCTTTTTGTCTGCTTAGTTGTCATGTACGTGAACCCCGGCGTTCAGCGGGCGGGTCGCCCGCGAGCGTGAAGCTTCCCAGAGTCCATGTGGCCAGCGAGGTAAGGGAGTCAGCCGATGACAGCAGGATCGCCCGACCGACGCCGCTTTCTGACCGCCGGCGCCGCGGTGCTCGGCGCCGCCGCCTCCGCCCAGCTGTGGCTCCCGGCCGCCGCCCGCGCGGCCGAGACGCCGCTCCCCGACGGTGTGTTCAGCCTCGGCGTCTCCTCAGGTGACCCGCTGCCTGACGGCATAGTGCTGTGGACCAGGCTCGCCCCCGACCCGCTGAACGGCGGGGGCATGCCCGACCGGGTGGTGCCGGTGGAGTGGCAGCTTGCGGAGGACCACCGGTTCAGAAAGCTCGTCCGCCGGGGCACCGCCCAGGCCCGGCCCGAGTACGGGCACAGCGTTCACGTGGACGTACGCGGGCTGCGCGCGGACCGCAGGTACTGGTACCGCTTCCGCACCAGCGGGCAGCTCTCACCCGTCGGCCGCACCCGCACCGCGCCCCACCCGCACAGCTCCGGTGGCTCCCTGCGCATGGCTCTCGCGTCCTGCCAGAACTGGCAGCACGGCTATTTCACGCCATACGCAGACATGCTCGATCAGGACCCCGACATCGTGGTCTTCGTCGGCGACTACATCTACGAGTCCACGCCCTCGGCGACGGCCCTGCGGCGGCACGAGGGCACCGGTGAGCCGTTCAGCCTCGTCCAGTACCGCAACCGGTACGCGCAGTACCGCACCGACCCGGACCTCGCGGCGATGCACGCGGGCGCGCCCTTCGTGGTGAGCTTCGACGACCACGAGGTGGACAACGACTTCGCGGGCGAGATCCCGCAGGACCCCGACAAACAGCCGCACGACGCGTTCGTGGCCCGGCTGACCGCGGCCTACCAGGCCTTCTACGAGCACATGCCGGTCCGCGCCACCGCCGTCCCCGACGGGCCGCACATCCGGATGCACCGCCGCCTGGAGTTCGGCCGCCTCGCCCGGCTCAACGTCCTGGACACCCGGCAGTACCGCAGCGACCAGGCCACCAGCCAGGCCGGCGCCCAGGACCCGTCGCTGACCATGCTGGGCGCGCAGCAGAAGCGGTGGCTGCTCGACGGGCTCAAGGACTCGCCCGCCCGCTGGAACCTGATCGCCTCCCAGATCATGATGGCCGAGACGGACCTCAAGGTCGGCGAGGGCAAGCTCTGGTTCTACGACGCCTGGGACGGCTACCAGGCCGAACGCAACCAGTTCTCCCAGGAGTTCAAGCAGGTCCGCAACCCCGTGGTGCTCTCCGGGGACCGGCATCTGACGATGATCAGCGACCTCAAGGAGGACTACGCCGACCCGGACTCCGCGGTCGTCGGCGCCGAGTTCGTCGGCACGTCCATCTCCAGCAACGGCGACCAGGACCAGGAGGCGTTCCGCAGGGAGTGGGACCCGCGCCGCCCCGACAACCCGCACTGGAAGCTGCTCGACGCCCACCGCGGCTACCACCTCTTCGACATCGACCGCGACGGCATCGACGCGCAGGTGAGGGTGGTCGACACCGTGCGGCAGCCGACCTCGGTGCCGAGCACGCTGGCGAAGCTGCGGGTCGAGGCGGGCCGGCCGGGCGTCGAGGTGGTCTGACGGCCTTTTGAGCAGGGAGCCGGACGGGAGCCCGGGACTCATCGGAGTCCCGGGCTCTTCCGTCTCTTCCCTTACCCCGACCGAGATCGAAATGCTGCGCAATCTTTACCGATAATTCCGCGGCAATGGGCGGCTGAACGAGCGGTATTCGACTTGTCCGCGACGATGCGCCGACGCTTATGAAGAACGCGTGCCGCCCCGTGCCCGGGAAGGTGAAGACCGGCCCGTGACGACTGACACGGCCCTCGGGTGCGACGCGCCGCCGCCAAGACGCGTACCGTGCACCAGACATCGTCCCCGACATCGCTCAAGGAACTGGTGAAGGCCCTCCTGTCGCCGCGGTCTCACGCGGCTCTGACGCCGCTGTGCTCCTGTGGAGTTACTCACAGCGCATTTCGAGGGTCTTCACGGAGTCGTCTCACCAATCACCGGCACTCCCAGGTGAATGACAGGTTGCGCGCACATATGTGGCGAAGGTCGCTCACCTTGCACTGCGGTAACCACAAGTGGGACCATTTCCAAGTTCCCTGTCGCCCCGAGGTAGGTCACCTGTGTCCCAGCACATAGCCAAGCCCCGTACCACCGCAGTGATCCTGGCTGGTGGTACCGGTCAGCGCGTTGGTCTGTCGATCCCCAAGCAGCTGCTGAAGATCGCCGGCAAGGCAGTCATCGAGCACACGCTGACCACCTTCGAGAACGCCGACTCGATCGACGACGTCATCGTGCTGATGGCGCAGGGCTACGTGCCCGACGTCGAGAAGATCGTGGCCAAGGCCGGATTCAAGAAGGTCTCGAAGGTCATCGAGGGCGGCTCCACGCGGAACGAGACCACCGAGCGCGCCATCGCCGCCCTCGGTGAGGGCCTGGCCGAGGGCGAGGACGCCAACGTCCTCTTCCACGACGCCGTGCGCCCCCTGCTGTCGCAGCGCGTCATCGACGACTGCGTCGTCGCGCTGGAGCGCTTCCAGGCCGTCGACGTGGCCATCCCGTCCGCGGACACCATCATCGTCACGCGCACGCACGGCGAGGACGGCGAGTTCATCACCGAGATCCCGGACCGCTCCCGGCTGCGCCGCGGCCAGACCCCGCAGGCCTTCAAGCTGTCCACGATCAAGCGTGCCTACGAGGTCGCCTCGAACGACCCCAACTTCCAGGCCACCGACGACTGCTCCGTCGTGCTCAAGTACCTGCCGGACGTGCCGATCCACGTCGTCGCGGGTGACGAGTACAACATGAAGGTCACGCAGCCCGTCGACGTCTTCATCGCCGACAAGCTCTTCCAGCTCGCCTCGACCGCCGCGCCGGAGCAGGTCTCCGAGGAGGCCTACCGCGAGCTCCTCACCGGCAAGACCATGGTCGTCTTCGGCGGCTCCTACGGCATCGGCAAGGACATCGGCGAGCTCGCCGAGTCCTACGGCGCCAAGGTCTACGCGCTCGGCCGCTCCACCACCGGCACCCACGTGGAGAACCCGGAGGAGGTCGACGACGCGCTGTCCAAGGCGTACGCCGAGACCGGCCGCATCGACTACGTGGTGAACACCGCGGGCGTGCTGCGCATAGGCAAGCTCGCCGAGACCGACAACGCCACCATCGAGGAGGCGCTGAAGGTCAACTACCTGGCCCCGGTCCAGATCGCCCGCTCCTCGTACAAGTACCTGTCCGAGACCAAGGGCCAGCTGCTGCTGTACACCTCCAGCAGCTACACCCGCGGCCGCGCCGAGTACAGCCTGTACTCCTCGACCAAGGCCGCCATGGTGAACCTCACCCAGGCCCTGTCCGACGAGTGGGCCGGCGATGGTGTCCGCGTCAACTGCATCAACCCCGAGCGCACCGCCACCCCCATGCGCACCAAGGCCTTCGGCCAGGAGCCCTCGGGTTCCCTGCTGTCGTCCGAGGCCGTGGCCCGCACCTCGCTCGACGTGCTGCTGTCCGAGCTGACCGGCCACGTCATCGACGTCCGCCAGCAGGACCCGACGGCCGGCGCGGCCCGGGCGTCCGGCTTCGAGCAGGCGCTCGCCACGGTTCTGGACCGGCAGGACGGCGTGTAATAATTGCCGCCAAATAGACCCCGGTAATTCAGGCCTCTGCGGTCTCCTGTTCACGACGTTCGTCGACAGGAGAGTTCGCAGGGGCCTGAATCCATACCGTCCCGCGAATATTCACAGACCAGCCGCAATTCCGAACCAGACCGGCACACCCCTCCCAAGAGCAGGTTTCTCCGTGATATCCACCGCTATTCGCGTCGCCCGGGTGGGCAGTGCGGCCCAGCTGGCCGCGGCGGTCCTCATGATGGCGGGCTACCCCGCCCTCATGCTGGCCGCGCTCGTCCCGAGCGTTCCCGCCTTCGCGGCAGCGGCCGCCGTGACGTACCTGGCGGACCACTATCTGCACCGCAAGAGCAGCTATCTGATCAACCGCCTCAGCAAGGTGCGGGCGGGCCTGTCGATCCGCTTCCTGATCCGGCAGCTCCTCCTCGTCCTGCTGCTGGCCCGGCTGTCCCTCGCGGACAACCTGATCTACTACGGGGCGATCGCCTGCTTCATCGCCTTCTACGGTCTGCAGGCCCCGCACGGCGCGCTGGTGCAGCTGATCCGCAACCGCCGCCGTATGCCGGTCGCCACCCGCAACGTCGACCTGAAGTCGCGCATCCGCATCCCGGACGCCCCGCCGCGCAAGCTGCTGCACCGCTCCGCCGAGAAGATGCTGCACATCGACCTCTTCGCGGTCGCCGGCATCCTGCTCGCCGCGCAGGTGAAGTCCGCTCTCGTCGGCTTCGTCGGCATCGGCATCACGGTCGCCCTCGGCGTGCTGTACGTGCTGGCGCTCGTGCCGTTCGTGCGCGGCCGGAAGATCCCGCCGAAGGCCGACACGGTCCTGGCCGCCGTCGACGACTGGCTGGGCGAGTACCAGCCGGAGACGGTCCTGTACTTCTCCGGTTCGAAGGACTCCGCCTACCAGGTCAACATGTGGCTGGACACCATGGAGAACCTGGACTCCAAGCCGCTGATCATCCTGCGTGAGCGGGCCATCCTGAACAATCTGGCGCCCACCACGGTCCCGGTCGTCTGCGTGCCCGGAGGGGTGCACCTGATGAACATGGACCTGTCCACGGTGCGGGTCGCGCTCTACGCGGCCAACGTCGGCAAGAACATCCACATGCTGCGCGTGCCCACGATCAAGCACGTCTTCATCGGCCACGGCGACAGCGACAAGCTCGCCAGCGTCAACCCGTACAGCAAGGTCTACGACGAGGTGTGGACGGCCGGCCGCGCGGGCCGCGACCGCTACGCCATCGCCGACGTCGGTGTCCGCGACGACGACATCGTCGAGGTCGGCCGCCCCCAGCTCGCCCCGATCCAGACCTGGCAGGGCGTGCCCGACGGCCGCATCCCGACCGTGCTCTACGCCCCCACCTGGGAGGGCTGGGACGGCAACCCGGGCAACACCTCGGTCGTCCTGGCCGGCGAGAACATCGTGCGGCAGCTCGTGCAGGCCGACCCGCCGGTCCGCGTCCTGTACAAGCCGCACCCGTTCACCGGCAACGTGAGCAAGGAGGCCGGCGCCGCCCACCAGCGCATCACCGCCCTGGTGCGCAAGGCCGCCGCCGAGCGCGCCCTCGACACGCGCTTCGCCGCCGACACGGCCGTCCAGGCCGACGCCAAGGCCGAGCTGGCCCGTATCGAGGCCCGGCTCGCGCAGCTGTCCGGCTCCGGCGGCGAGCGCCGCGACGAGGCCGAGGCCACCCGTGACGGGCAGGTCGACATCGCCCGGCACGAGGAGGTCGCCCGGCTGCGCCGCGAGTGGAACGACGCCTACTGGCGTTCCTTCCCCGCCTGGGAGCACCGCGTCATCACCGGCGCCGACCCGCGGCTGTACGACTGCTTCAACGTCTCCGACGCGATGGTTTCCGACATCTCCAGCGTGGTCTCCGACTTCATCGCGAGCGGCAAGCCGTACGCGGTCACCGACTCCGCCGAGGTGGGCGTCGAGGAGTTCAAGCGGAACAACACGGCGGTGCGCGCCGCGGTGATCCTGTCCAACAGCGCGGCCGAGCTGCCCGAGCTGCTCGCCGCTGTCCGCGACCGGGCCGCCGATCCGCTGGCCGAGGACCGCAAGGAGCTCAAGCAGTACCTGCTGGGCCCGGACGAGCCGACCTCGCTCGTCCAGTTCAACACCGCCGTCGCGGACCTCGCCCTCAAGGCCGAGACGCGCAACGTCGGCCAGGAGTCACGGGTGGCGGCCGCCCTGGCCGATGCCGAGGTCGACCCCGAGGCCGACGCCGAGCTGGCGAACGCCGTGCCCGGGCAGCGGGCGGCCGCGGCCGGTGACACGGACGGTGTCGGCGCGGGCTGACCCACCGGCTGATCAAGGGCTCGGTCCCCGAGGAAGACCTTCCTCGGGGACCGAGCCCTTTCGCGTGCCCGCCGCCTGTCGATTCATCGTGTGACCTGTCCCACTAACACGTGCGTGCGAGGCAACCGCTTGCCCTGATCACCCGTCTACCAAGTAGCGAATGAGGCGATACGGGGGGAATATCCCATTGACTAGGGGGAAACGTGACCGTTGCGCAGCCTGATGTGAGTGTGATCATCGGGGCGTACGAAGCGATGCCGTATCTGATCGAGTGCCTCTCGTCCGTCGAGGCACAGACCATCGATCCGACGCGCGTCGAGGTCATCGCGGTGGACGACGGATCGACGGACGGCACGGGGGAGTACCTGGAGGAGTTCGCCGCGCGCGCACCCATGAACGTCCTGGTGATCCGTCAGGAGAACTCCGGCGGCCCCAGCGGCCCGCGCAACGTCGGCCTGGGCAAGGCGACCGGGCGCTATGTCTTCTTCCTCGACGCCGACGACCGGCTCGGCCCCGAGGCCCTGGAGCGGATGGTCGCCATGGCCGACCGGGCGGGCACGGACGTCGTCCTCGGCAAGGTCGAGGGCGTCAACCGCTCCGCGCCGAAGTCCATGTGGGGCAAGACGGTGGAGCGGACCGACGTCTTCTCCTCCAACATCAAGTTCACGCTCAGCGCGCAGAAGCTGTTCCGCCGCGAGCTGCTGGACCGGCACGGCATGCGGTTCGACGAGTCGCTGTTCACCGGCGAGGACGCGCTGTTCACCATGGAGGCGTATCTGCGGGCGGACGGCGTCTCCGTGGTCGCCGACCACACCTGCTACTACCTGGTCGGCCGCGACGACGGCAAGCACGTGACCAAGAGCGGCAGTTACGCGCTGCGGTTCGACTCCGCGCGGGCCTTGATGAACCTCATCGCCGAGCATGTCCCCGCGGGTGGCCGGCGCGACCAGCTCATGCTGCGGCCGTTACTCGTCACGCTGCTGCCGCAGTTCGGGCCCAAGTACCTCACGGACAGCGAGGAGATCCGTCGGCACAAGTTCGAGCTGGCCAAGCCTCTGCTGGACGCCCACTGGACCGAGGGAGCCGCCCAGCGCCTCAGGGTCCACGAGCGGCTGCGGCTGCATCTGGTCGCCGAGCAGCGGCCCGAGCTGCTCGTCGAGGTCGTGAAGTTCGTCAAGGCCAAGAAGCAGGCGGCGGCGCTCCTGGAGCGCAAGGGCCGCCGCGTCTACCTGGCCTACCCGCACTTCCGCGACCGCGACGCCGGCATCCCCGACTCGGTGTACCTCGCCGAGCCGCGCGAGGCCCGGGCCTTCCCGGGCTACCGCGAGGGCGGCGCCCACACGTTCGTACGCCGGGCGGTGCGCAAGGCGCGGCGGGTGCTGACGCCGCGTGAGGTGCGGTCGGCGGCGTGAACACGGGCGCGGGGGCCGGCTTTCGCCCGGCCCCCGCGTTCGTCCCGCATCCGTACCGGCCGCTCAGCGCGGTGCGGCCGGGAGCGTCGTCTCCGTGCGCTGGCCGGGCAGTTCCGCCGTCAGCCGCTCCGCCACCCGTTCCCGGTGTTCCAGGGCCCTGCCGCACAGCTCCCGCACGGCCGTGTCGAACCGCTCCTGCGACGACGGCTCGGCCGGGCCCAGCAGCCGCAGCTTCAACGCGGCCCGTGCCTCGCCCAGTTCGTCCTTCTCCGGGTGCCGGACCGCCTCCAGCAGGGCCGGCACCCCGCCCGCGTCCGGCGACAGCACCGTCGCCGCCACCACCGTCGGGAACGCCGTACGGAACGCGTCCTCGCTCAGCCCGCTGGTGTTCGCCACCGCGTACGGCTTCTCGCTCGCCAGGAAGTCGCTGATCACGCTCGACACATCGCTGACCAGCAGGTCGGCCACGTCGAAGCAGGAGTACAGCGCGGGCCGGACGTCCGTGATGATCTGGTGCTCGCCCTCCGGCAGCGAGGCCCAGTACGCCTCCTCCCAGGC
The DNA here is from genome assembly GCF_024442335.1 of Streptomyces sp. CRCS-T-1. NCBI lineage: Bacteria > Bacillati > Actinomycetota > Actinomycetes > Kitasatosporales > Streptomycetaceae > Streptomyces > Streptomyces sp. CRCS-T-1. The sequence continues at coordinate 5,626,343 of NZ_CP101651.1, forward strand.
CGCCGTCGCCCGCGCCACCGCCTCGGCCCGGCCCGGCTCCGGCGCCGACTGCACCCGCATGCGCTCCACCGTGTCGGCCCCCGCGCGGAAGTCGGTCGTGGTGAGGCGGTCCAGCTCCCGCGTGAGACGGTCGAGTCCGGCGTCGCCCGAGGGGCGTGGCCCCGTCCGCTCCCGGTTCGCCGCCCGGATCAGCTCCCGGATCCGCAGATCGGCCGCGCCCGCGCGCGGGTCCACCGACCCCGTCAGCGGATGCGGCTTGTACAGCAGCCGCACGCCCGGGTCGGCGAGCAGCGCCCGCACCAGGTTCTCGCCGGCCGCGATCACCGAGGTGTTGCCGGGGTTGCCGTCCCAGCCCTCCCAGGTCGGCGCGTACAGGACGGTCGTCCAGGCGCCGGCCGGCGGGCCCGCGTACGGCCGTACGGCGTCCAGTTGCGGGCGGCCGGTCTCCACCACGTCCTTGTCCTCGACGCCCACCTCGGCCAGCGCGTACCGCTCGCGCGCGGCGGGCCCGGCCACCCACACCTCGTCGTAGGCCTTCGCGTACGGGTTGCACGAGGACAGCTTGTCGCTCTCGCCGTGGTTGACGAAGGTGTGCTTGATCGTGGGGATGCGCAGCACCTGGGAGGTCTTGCCGGAGTTCGACGGGTGGACGAGGACCTGCAGCGTGGAGTGCTCCAGCCGCATCAGCGTCGACACCTTCGGCAGGCACACGATCGGGATGTCCGTCGCCGCGATCTTCTGCGTCATGAACCGCTCGCGCAGCACGATGACCGGCCTGCCGTCCCCCCGCGCGAGGGGCTCCAGCCACATGTTCGCCTGATAGGCCGAGGCGGCGCCGCCGGAGAAGTACAGACCGACGGTGGGCCGGTACGCGGCCAGCCACGCGTCGAACCAGTCGAGCACCTCCTGCTCGCCGGCCGGGCGGCGGCCCGGCAGCAGCCGCAGCAGCAGCGCGCCGAGGCCGGTCAGCGCGAGGAGGAGGGAGAGCGCGATGCCGACCGCCGCGTACACCGGCTCGTCGCCCGGGGCGGCGGCCAGCAGCCCGGCCGTCGCGGGCAGGCCGAACACCAGCAGCCGGTGGCCGGGGCGGCGCAGCAGCAGGGCCGGGGCCGGGGACAGCCGCAGCGCCGAGGCGTCGATGTTCCGGGTCACCACCGGCAGGGTGCGGGTCCGGCGCACCAGGACGGAGACCGCCTGGATCGCGCAGTGCAGTACGTAGAAGGCGAGCAGCCCGGCCACCAGCGGGACGTACACCGTCTCCCGGTCCTGTTCGCCGAGCCGCAGCAGGCCCACGACCAGCAGCAGATCGCGCAGGACGTGCCGCACGGTGATGTCCGCGTGCGACTTGGCGAACAGCGACAGCACCCCGCGCTGCCACCGCAGCAGGGCGCCCTCGGTGGCCAGGGAGACGGCGGTCGCGGCGAGCAGCAGCGGTACGTGGGGCAGCAGCGCCGCGACCGCCTGTGCGGCGAACGCGGCGGCCAGGACGAGGGTGACCAGCCCCTTCAGCAGGACCGGTGGACGGGGGAGAGGTACGGGCACTGCGGTCACTCCAGGAGCGTCGGGTGTCGGCGCAGGTCGGCCGTACGGGTTAACGCGCGGCGACCTCCTGACGACACGCGCGTGTCGCCGGAGCGTAGGGAGCCTGTCGGCCCGCTGTGACGTCGGACCGTAGCGGAAGATCGCGTTCCTGTCTTCGGCCGGGACGGAACTCCTACGCGGCCGTCGTCCGTGACGCGGGCGGCACCGTCCGTAGCGTGGACCGGCGCCGCGCCGGGTCTCGCCGTCCCGTAGATTTCCTGGTGAGGGACCGAATCGACGCGAGGGGCGGACGGGGACGTGGCAGGGGCAAGACAGGCCGTGGGCGAGGCCCGCAGAATCGTCGTCAAGGTCGGTTCCTCCTCGCTGACCACCGCCTCGGGCGGCCTGGACGCGGACCGCGTGGACGCGCTGGTCGACGTGCTCGCCAAGATCCGCAGCGGCGGGGAGCGGGAGATCGTGCTGGTCTCCTCGGGTGCCATCGCGGCCGGACTCGCCCCGCTGGGCCTGCGCCGCCGCCCCAAGGACCTCGCCCGGCAGCAGGCCGCCGCCAGCGTCGGCCAGGGCCTGCTCGTCGCCCGCTACACCGCCTCCTTCGCCCGCTACGGCGTCCGCGTCGGCCAGGTGCTGCTGACCTCCGACGACATGAGCCGCCGCGCCCACCACCGCAACGCCTCGCGCACCCTCGACAAGCTGCTGGCGATGGGCGCCTTCCCGATCGTCAACGAGAACGACACCGTCGCCACGGACGAGATCCGCTTCGGCGACAACGACCGCCTCGCCGCCCTGGTCGCCCACCTCGTCCACGCCGACCTGCTGGTCCTGCTGTCCGACGTGGACGGGGTCTACGACGGCGACCCGGCGCGGCCCGGCACGTCCCGCATCGCCGAGGTGCGCGAGCCGTCCGACCTCGCGCACGTCGAGATCGGCAGCGCGGGCAAGGCCGGCGTCGGCACCGGCGGCATGGTCACCAAGGTCGAGGCCGCCCGGATCGCCACCGGCGCCGGTGTGCCCGTCGTGCTCACCAGCGCCATCCACGCGGCCGACGCCCTGACCGGCGAGGACACCGGCACCTTCTTCCACCCCACCGGCAAGCGCTCCGCCGACCGGCTGCTCTGGCTCCAGCACGCGTCCACCCCGCAGGGCGCGCTGACCCTGGACGACGGTGCCGTCCAGGCCGTCGTGGACCGCCGCAAGTCGCTGCTGCCGGCCGGGATCGCCGCCGTCGAGGGCGAGTTCAGCGCCGGCGACCCGGTCGAACTGCGGGACGCCACGGGACGGGCCGTGGCCCGGGGGCTCGTCAATTTCGACGCCAAGGAGATCCCCCGGCTGATCGGCCGCTCCACCCGCGAGCTGGCCCGCGAACTCGGGCCCGCGTACGAACGCGAGGTCGTACACAGGGACGACCTGGTGGTCCTCCACCCGTAATGGGCCGAAACATCCGCCCCCGGTGGTGGACGTTCCGCAAAACCGCCACGCGATCTCCCGCGGCCTGCTGAACTTTGTCCCAGGGCAATATTCCGCAGGAGCACCACTGTGCAAAGGAGGCGTCGTGAGACGAGTGCGCCCTGGGGCCACGGCGTCCCGTGGTGGTGCAGGCTCCCGCGCGGCCGGTGACGAGCGCGCCCTGACCAGCGTGGCGGCCGGTGACCGGTTCCAGGGCGAGGAACCCGCCGACATCCCGCGCCTGTGGCACGTCACCCTCAGCGTCTCCGGCCGGGAGGCCCCGCTCCCCGAGGTACGGCGCGCCCTGGAACAGCTCGCCCACGACCATCCCTTCCTCCTGACCAGCCGCTACGCGGTCGACCACGCGGAGATCCGCTACTGGGAGGAGGCCCGCGACCTGCACGACGCGGCCGCCGTAGCCCTGCGCCTGTGGGGCGAACACCGGCAGACCGCCGGACTGCCGCCCTGGGAGATCGTCGGCCTTGAGGTCATCGACCGCGCGACCTACCACCAGCGCATCGCCGAGGGGTACGGACCGCCACCGGCGTCCCCGGTCGGAGTCCACCCGTTCTGACCCGGCCCACCCTGGTCCAGGAGGCGTCTCGGGAGCGCCCCGGGGGTGTCTCGGGGTGTGAAACGAACGATGAACGGATCCGCCCGGCGCACTACGCTTCCCTCATGACCACGCTCTCTCCGTACGACTCGATGTCCCCGGTCACCGAGGCCGCCTACCGCGCCAAGGCCGCCGCCGCGAGCCTCGCGCCGCTGCCGCGGGCCGACAAGGACGACGCGCTCCTCGCCATCGCGGACGCGCTGGAGGTCCGTACGAGCGAGATCGTCGAGGCCAACGCCAAGGACGTCGCCAAGGCCCGCGAGGCCGGCATCAGCGAAGGCATGATCGACCGGCTCACCCTCACCCCCGAGCGGGTCCGCGCCATCGCCTCCGACGTGCGCGACGTCGCGGCGCTGCCCGACCCGGTCGGCGAGGTCGTCCGCGGCTCCACGCTGCCCAACGGCATCGACCTGCGCCAGGTCCGCGTGCCGCTCGGCGTCGTCGGGATCATCTACGAGGGCCGCCCGAACGTCACCGTCGACGCCGCCGCCCTCTGCCTGAAGTCCGGCAACGCCGCCCTGCTGCGCGGCTCCTCCTCGGCCTACCAGTCGAACACCGCCCTCGTGCGCGTCCTGCGCGACGCCGTGGGCGGGGCCGGGCTGCCCGCCGACGCCATCCAGCTCGTCCCCGGCGAGAGCCGCGACAGCGTCCGCGAGCTGATGCGCGCCCGCGGCCTGGTCGACGTGCTCATCCCGCGCGGCGGCGCCTCCCTGATCAACACGGTCGTGCAGGAGTCCACCGTCCCGGTCATCGAGACCGGCACCGGCAACTGCCACGTCTACGTCGACGCCGCCGCCGACCTCGACATGGCCGTCGAGATCCTGATCAACTCCAAGGCCCAGCGGGTCGGCGTCTGCAACGCCGCCGAGACCCTCCTGGTCCACCAGGACATCGCCGCCGAGTTCCTGCCCCGCGCCCTGGAGGCCCTCGCGGGCGCCGGGGTGACCGTGCACGCCGACGAGCGCGTCCAGGCCCTCGCCAAGGACTCCAAGGCGACCGTCGTCGAGGCGACGGCGGAGGACTGGGAGCGGGAGTACCTGTCGTACGACATCGCCGCGGCCGTCGTGGACTCCCTGGACAAGGCCGTCGAGCACATCCGGCTGTGGACCTCCGGCCACACCGAGGCCATCGTCACGACCTCCCAGCAGGCCGCCCGCCGCTTCACCCAGCTGGTCGACTCGACCACCGTCGCCGTGAACACCTCCACCCGCTTCACCGACGGCGGCCAGTTCGGCTTCGGCGCGGAGATCGGCATCTCCACGCAGAAGCTGCACGCCCGCGGCCCCATGGGCCTGCCGGAGCTGACCAGCACGAAGTACATCGTGACCGGCGACGGGCACGTGCGCCGCTGAGCGCCTCCCGCGTGACCAGGTGCGGCAGCGCATATGCGTGCGGCAGGGGCGGACCGGTGGGGCGCGCGCCGTGCGGAGCCCCGTGAACGCCGTCTCAACCGGCGGATGAATTTCCATACCGTCTGCCCAAATTGACCCCCCAGGTCTACTCTGGATCCGTGCCGGAGGACGTGGGGGGCACGCCGTTCCAGGACGGCTGGGAGCCCGACGACGACCAGGACCGCGGGGTGTCGGACGAAGAGTTCGCCTCCGTGGTCTTCGACGAGGCCTTCGTACGCGCGGCCGTGGTGCACGAGCCGACCGCCGTGGAACGCCTCCTTGCCGCCGCACAGGCGAGAGCCGAGGCCTCCGAAGCGGAGGCGCGCCGCGCCCACACCAGAGGCGAGCGCTACGACGACGGGTACGGCTCCGAGGGACACGGCGATTTCGGCCATGATCCCGACCTCGACGAGCTGGACGACCCCGACGTCCTCGAGGATCGCTACGGCGGCACGGGCCCGTACGGCAAGCAGGTCCGCTGGCACCGCCCCGTCGCCTGGCTGCTCGCCCTCGTGATGGGCATCGGCATGGTCGCGCTGGCCTTCACGGCGGTCTACCGGGGCGCGTCCTCGAACCGCCAGGAGCCCGTGCCGGCGCCCACCTCGACCGGGCTGGAACAGAGCGGTGGCGCGACCCCCTCGGCGTCCGCCGACTACACCGGGCCCGCCGTCTCGGTGATCCCGCGCACCCCCTGACCGGAACCCGCCTGTCCTGGTGAGAACCTGTCAGAACTTGTCATGGAGCGGGGCGTTTACCTGACCTTCCGGAGACCTACCCTGAAGATATGGGCGGGCCTGGAGACCCACCTGAGGGGGCGCCCGAAGGGGCTCCCGGAGGTGGAGAGGACGAGTATCGATCCGTCGTCTTCGACGAATCGTTCATCCGTGCTGCCCGCCTCCAGGAATTCTCAGCCCAGGAGCGCATCGCCGACCACGCGCCCGCCGTGCGCCGCCGCCCGCCCCTGCGCCGGGGTCTGTCCCGGCAGGCACTGGTCCTGGTCCTGCTGATCGCCATCGCCTTCGGCACCGCGATCTACATGGGGGTACGGCACCCCTACCAGACCCCAGCCGCCCAGGAGCCCGCCGAGCCGCTGCGGATGACCGTCATCCCGCTCGCCCCCGAGGGCAAGGTGCCCGGCACGCCCGACCCGGCCTACTTGTACGAGCACAGCCCCGCCGCACAGTTCAAGAGCGGCGCGGAGGGTGTGCCGCTGCCCGCCTCCCGGCGCACCGCGCACTTCTCGGACAGCCAGGTCGTCTCCGCCCTGTCCACCGCCAAGGACTACATCGTCCGCTCCGCCCTCGACCCGGAGGTGCTCACCGGCGGTGAGGTCCGGGCGGTCCGTGTCCTGCTCGACCCCGATCAGCTCGGCCAGTTCGACCAGAGCTTCTCCCGCCCCACCGCGGACGGACGCCACGCGCCCACGGGCTGGCTGGTCCGCTTCGACCCCACCCGCGCGGAGCTGGCCGACCGCAAGGTGCGGGTCCAGGGCACGCTGCAGGCGGCCGAGGCCGACTCGTCCACGCTCGAGGTCACCGCCGACCACACCTTCGTGTACGCGCTGCGGCCGGCCGGGGCCGACGACAAGGCCGAGGTGTCCCTGTTCACCGTCCGGCGCGAGCTGCACTTCCGCTTCGACCGCGACGACCTGCGCCTGCACCAGGGCCAGCTCGTCGTCTCCTACGTCCAGGCCGGGCCGCTCTCCTGCGCCGAGGACTCCACGAACCATCTGCGCCCCCTCCTGGCCGGCCAGACGGCCAAGGAGGGCGGCCCCGCCGGCACGGACCCCTATGCCACGGGCAGTGCGACGGCCCTGTGCGGTTCCTTGGCGACGAGCGCGCAGCCGAAGGTGTGAGACGGGGGCGGGGCTGCTCGGGCGCCTCAGCCCTTGTCGCGCGGCGGCTGGTCGTCCCCCGGGGAGTCCGACGTACCCGGTGTCTGCGGACCCTGCGGACCCTGCGGACCCTGCGGGTCCTGTGGCGCCTCGGGAGCGGAGTTCGTGAAGCCGCCGAAGCCCCGGCGGACGCGGTCGCCCAGGTCACCGGCGCCGCCGGCGAGGTCCGTGACCAGCTTCATCAGCGGGTCCTTGGAGCTCTTCACATGGCTCGTGTAGTGGTTCGCCGAGTCCCGCCAGGAGTCCCGGACCGAGGTGTCCTTGTCCTCGTCGCGCCGCGGGTAGTGGCCGTCCATGATCCGCTGGTAGTCCCGCGACTCGGCCCACTTCTTCAGCTCGGCCGCGCGCACGGTGGTGAAGGGGTGGGAGCGGGGCAGCACGTTCAGGATCTTCAGCACGGAGTCCCGCAGGTCGCCCCCGGCCTCGTACTCCTCGGCCTGGGCGAGGAAAGCGTCCACGTTCATCTCGTGCAGGTGGTTGCCGCCCGCGATCTTCATCAGGCCCCGCATGGAGGCCGTCAGGTCCTGCCCGACCAGCAGCCCGGCCCGGTCCGCCGACAGCTCCGACTTGCGGAACCACTCCCGCAGCCCGGTCACGATCGCCATGATCGCGAGGTTGCCCAGCGGGATCCAGGCGACCCGGACGGCGAGGCTGGTCAGGAACAGCAGGATCGTCCGGTAGACCGAGTGGCCGGACAGCGCGTGCCCCACCTCGTGGCCGACGACCGCCCGCATCTCCTCCTCGTCGAGCAGCTCGACGAGGCCGGTGGTGACGACGATGATCGGCTCGTCCAGGCCGATGCACATCGCGTTCGGCGTCGGGTCCTGGTTCACGTACATCGGCGGGACCTTCTCCAGGTCCAGGATGTAGCAGGCGTCCCGAAGCATCACGTTCAGATGGGAGAACTGCTGGTCCGAGACGCGCACCGAGTCGGAGAGGAACAGCAGCCGGAGACTGCGCTCGGGCAGCAGACCGCTGAGCGCCTTGAACACCGTGTCGAAACCGCTCAGCTTGCGCAGCGCCACCAGGGCGGAGCGGTCGGCCGGATGCTCGTACGTGCGCGAGGAGATTCCGGGGAAGCGCCTGCGCTGCCTGCTGGGCACGTGCTCGTGCCCGCTGTGCTCGTGGCCGTCGGACATGTCTTCCCCCATGCGTCTGTGTGACCTTTGCGGCCCCTTGTGCGGCCTTTTGCTTCCCCGAGGCAGAGCCCAGCCTAGGCGGAGTTACGGTGGTCGGGCAGTACAGCGAAGGGAACCACCGTCATGGAGCACCACCCCTCATCCGCCTGGCTCGCCGAGGCCGCGAGCGCCGCCGAGCGGCAAGGACCGGGGATGCTCCGGATCGTCCTCATCGTGATGATCGTGGGCTGTGTGCTGACCGGGTGGTTCCTGTTGCGCGGCTACGGACGGAAGGACGACTGAGGCACCGGGAAGGTTCCCCGGCACCGACATGCGGAGTCGGGGTGATCGCGTTCGGGGCGCCCGCTTACGATGAGCCGACGTCTTTATGCCGCCCACACGCGATAGGTCCTGCCGAAGATGAGCTTCCACAGCACCGCTGCCCAGTTGGTCACCCTCGCCGCCGAGGGCGAGGAGCACGGCGGAAACCACGAGAGCCTGAGCCCCTACCTCACCGGTGGCGCCGCCCTCTTCATCCTGCTGCTCCTGCTGTGGATCACCACCCGCTTCAACCGCGACCGCTGAGCCCGGCAGGGTGCCCCGCGCCGGGCATCCCGGGGACCACGGGGGCGGCCGGAGCCCTCAGGCGGGGCCGGTAGGGTCTGCACGCATGGGAGAGCAGGACATGCCTACCGGTCCGGCGAACGAGACGCCGCGCGACCCGGCACAGGGCACGGCGAGCGGTACCGAGCGACACTCGGAGCCCCGCCGTGCCGCCACGGAGCCCCGTCGTGAGGCCTCGGAGCCCCGCGACGCCGACGGCCCCGGAGACGGCCCCGCGCGGGCGGGCAAGCGCCGCCTCGGCGTCATGGGCGGCACCTTCGACCCGATCCACCACGGGCACCTGGTCGCGGCCAGCGAGGTCGCCGCGGCGTTCCACCTCGACGAGGTGGTCTTCGTCCCGACCGGCCAGCCCTGGCAGAAGAGCCACCGCAGCGTCTCCCCGGCCGAGGACCGCTATCTGATGACGGTCATCGCGACGGCCGAGAACCCGCAGTTCTCCGTGAGCCGCATCGACATCGACCGCGGCGGCGCCACCTACACGGTGGACACCCTGCGCGACCTGCGCGCGCTCAACCCGGACACGGACCTCTTCTTCATCACCGGCGCCGACGCGCTCGCCCAGATCCTCACCTGGCGGGACAGCGAGGAGCTGATCTCCCTCGCGCACTTCATCGGGGTCACCCGCCCGGGCCACCATCTGAACGACCCCGGACTCCCGGAGGGCGGCGTCTCCCTCGTCGAGGTCCCCGCCCTCGCCATCTCCTCCACCGACTGCCGGGTGAGAGTCGCCAAGGGCGACCCGATCTGGTATCTGGTGCCGGACGGAGTCGTGCGCTATATCGACAAGCGAGAGCTGTACCGCGGCGAGTGAGCCGAGAGGGGCACCGGTGAACGACCGATACGACCCGGGGGCCGCGGGATACGAGGCCGAGCAGTACGAACTCGTCGGCTACGACGAGTACGGCCAGCCTGTCTACCGCCAGGTCCCGGCGCAACAGACCCAGACCTACGACCCGTACGCCCAGCAGGGACACCAGGGACAGCACGGGCAGCAGCAGGGCTACGGCTACGACCCGTACGCGACGGGCGGGCAGCAGCCCGCGTCGTACGACTACGGGACCGGACCGCAGCAGCCAGGCCCCTCCTACGGCTCCTACGACCCGTACGCCACCGGTACCACCGGCACCCACCAGGGCGGCCCCGCGTCCCAGGACCCCTACGGGCAGAACGCGGCCGGCGCGGGTACGGACCGGCAGCCCCGCGGCGCCGAACAGACCGCGCACATCCCGCAGCAGGCGGGCCCGGCCGACGAGGAGACCCCCGCCCGGGCGGAACCGGAGTACCACACCGAGCAGTTCGCCTTCGTCGAGGAACCCGACGCCAACTCCGAAGACGTCATCGACTGGCTGAAGTTCACCGAGAACCGCACCGAGCGCCGTGAGGAGGCCCGGCGCCGCGCCCGCAGCCGGATCGTCGCCCTGGCCGTCGTCCTCGCGCTCGCCGCGGCCGGCGGCATCGGCTACCTCGGGTACGCGGGGAAGCTGCCCGGCCTGTCCTCCGACGACTCCGCCACGGGCACCGCGACGGCCGCGGGCGCCCAGAAGCGCGACGTGATCGTCCTCCACCTGCACGACACCAACGGCGCCCCCACCTCCACGGCCCTCCTCGTCGACAACACCACCACCAAGCGGGGCACCACCGTCCTCGTGCCCAACTCCCTGGCCCTGACCAGCGACGACGGCACCACCACGACCCTCGCCAAGTCGGTCGAGGACGACGGCTCCGACGGCACCCGCGACGCGCTCGACTCGGCCCTCGGCACCGACATCCAGGGCACCTGGCGCCTGGACACCCCCTACCTGCAGAACCTCGTCGACCTCGTCGGCAACGTCGACGTCGACACCGACACCGACGTCCCCGACCCCGCCGCCAAGAAGAAGGGCACGGCCCCCCTCGTCAACCAGGGCAAGGACCAGACCCTCAGCGGCAAGATGGCCGTCGCCTACGCCACCTACCGCGCCCCCGGCGAGGCCCAGAACGCCCAGCTGGAGCGCTTCGGGCAGGTCATGCAGGGCGTCCTGCGCAAGGTGTCCTCCGACCCGGGGGCCGCGACGACCACGATCCAGACCCTGGCGCAGATCCTGGACCCGTCCCTGACCGACAAGGACCTCGGCTCGTTCCTCGCCGGGCTCTCCGACCTCGCCAAGGGCGGCGACTACAAGACCGACCTGCTGCCCGTCCAGGCCGACGGCACCCTCAGCGACCAGGCGAGCGCGAGCGTGGTCAGGAACGTCCTCGGCGGCACCGCCAAGAGCCCCGACAAGGACGCCGCCGTCAGCGTCTCCGTCCGGAACGCCACCGGTGCGAAGGACAACACGGAGAAGGCCCGCGTCGTGCTCCTCAACGGCGGCTTCACCTTCCAGGAGGGCGGCACGGCCGGCGCCGCGCAGGCCACGTCCGAGGTCGTCTACGCCGACGCCGGCGACAAGGCGAACGCCACCGAGGTCGCCAAGACCCTGGGCCTGCCCGCGGGCTCCGTCACCAAGGGCAAGATCTCCGCGAACGCCGACGTCGCCGTGGTCCTCGGCCAGGACTACAAGCCGTAGTCCGAGCAGGAGGCAGCTGTCCGCCCCCTACGTGATCCCCGTCATCACGTGGGGGGCCCACGGCCGTCCGTGAGACCCTTGGTGGCAAGTGTCCGCCGATCGAAAGCCTTGTAGTGACCGCGACCGACCGCTCTCACGAGCTCATCATCACCGCCGCCCAGGCGGCCGCCGACAAGCTGGCGCACGACATCGTCGCCTACGACGTCAGTGACGTGCTGTCCATCACGGACGCCTTCCTGCTGGCCTCGGCACCCAACGACCGCCAGGTCAAGTCCATCGTCGACGAGATCGAGGAGCGGCTCCAGAAGGAACTCGGCGCCAAGCCCGTGCGCCGCGAGGGCGACCGCGAGGCCCGCTGGGTCCTGCTCGACTACGTCGACATCGTCGTCCACGTCCAGCACAGCGAGGAGCGCGTCTTCTACGCCCTGGAGCGGCTCTGGAAGGACTGCCCCGAGCTCGACCTGCCCGAGGACGCCAAGGCCACCCGCGGCAAGGCCGAGGAGCACGCCAAGCTGCAGGCGGCGGAGGAGGCGGCGGAGCTGGACGGAGACTGGCGGTGAGCTCCTTCAGCGAGGCCGGCAGCAGGGGACGGGGCCGCCGCGTCATCCTCTGGCGGCACGGCCAGACCTCGTGGAACGTGGAGCGCCGCTTCCAGGGCACCACGGACGTCGAGCTCACCGAGACCGGCGTCGCCCAGGCCCGCCGCGCCGCCCGGCTGCTGGTCGCCCTGAAGCCGGACACGATCGTCGCCTCCGACCTGCGACGGGCCGCGAACACGGCCGCCGAGCTCGCCGCGCTCACCGGCCTCGACGTCACCCACGACGAGGCCCTGCGCGAGACCTACGCGGGCGTCTGGCAGGGCCTGACGCACGAGGAGATCATCGGCCGCTACGGCGACGAGTACGCCGCGTGGAAGCGCGGTGAGCCGGTGCGCCGCGGCGGGGGCGAACTGGAGACCGAGGTCGCCGACCGCGCGGCTCCCGTGGTGGTCCGCAACGCCGAGAAGCTCCCCGAGGGCGGCACGCTCGTCGTGGTCAGCCACGGCGGCACGATCCGCACCACCATCGGCCGTCTCCTCGGCCTGGACCCCCACCACTGGGAGAGCCTCGGCGGGCTCTCCAACTGCTGCTGGTCCGTCCTCGGCGAAGGCGCGCGGGGCTGGCGCCTGCTGGAGCACAACGCCGGCACCCTGCCGGAACCGGTGCTCGGTGACGACGACTGACCCGGATTTCACTTTCCGGCAGGTCGCAGGCTAAAGTTCTTCTTGTTCGCCCCGCCAGCGGGGAAGGAACATGAGGGGCTATAGCTCAGTTGGTAGAGCGCCTGCATGGCATGCAGGAGGTCAGGAGTTCAATTCTCCTTAGCTCCACGTCAAGATCCCGTTCCCGTCGAGGGGGCGGGATTTTTCGTGCCCCCGGTTGAGTCACTCGGGCCTGCTGAGGCGTATACCTCTACGGTCACGACGCGCGCCGTGTCCGGACTGGTGCTGAGGCGTCGCTGACCGTGTCGGTCCGGCCGTGGCAGAATCAAACGGCCGGAAGGGAGCGCGGCCCGACGGGAGGAGTAGCGATGCCTGCGAGCATCCTCGAGGAGGTCGACCACCTCCTCGGAGCAGCGTTGAGACGGCAGATGTCCACCCGCCTCAGCTGCCCTTCCTGCGGTTCCGGGCACGTGGCCCAGATGCTCGGCGACAACGGCGGGATCTCCTACGTGTGCACGGCCTGCGGCCACAGCTGGAGCTGATCGATGGGTGCACACAGGCGGAAGTGCGACTGGTGCGGCAGCGGGACTCCGATCGTCCGTGACATGGAACCGATCAATCCCGACTACCAGTACTGGTGCGAGGAGTGCGCGCGGGCGCTGATCATAAAAGGCGACCCGATCGAGACGTACCGCGAGTTGGAGGGCGAGCCGATCTATGGCCGGCTTCTGGAGGAGCACTGCACGCTCAAGCGGTTCTATTCGTTCGTGACGGCTTGAGAATCGGCAAAACGGTCATTTCAGGCAAGGTGAAACCGATTTGGTGTTGGGCCCGATGGGCCAGTAAAGTTGGCGTCGCCGCCGGGGAAACCCGGAGACGCGAGGGGCTATAGCTCAGTTGGTAGAGCGCCTGCATGGCATGCAGGAGGTCAGGAGTTCAATTCTCCTTAGCTCCACAGAAGATGAGAAGGCGGGCCATCCGATCGGATGGCCCGCCTTCTTGCTGTGGATATACGTACGGCGGGCTTCCCCCGGAGGGAAGCCCGCCGTACGTCTGCTCAGCGGCCGAGCGCGCGCCGTCCGCGGCCCTGGGAGAGCACCGGGAGGTTGCGGGACGACGGCGCGCCCTGGGAGCGCGTGTCCTCCTCCAGGCGCAGGGCCAGCGCCGGGCAGCGCCGCACCGCGCGCAGCGCCTTGGCCTCGGCGTACCGCGGCACCTGGGCCTGCGCCACGGTGGGGAAGCCGTCGGCGCCGAGCTGGAACACCTCGGGGAGGATGTCCGCGCACAGGCCGTGGCCCCGGCACAGCGTCCAGTCGACGTAGATCTTCTGGCGGCTGGGGCCGTTCTCCTCGGACTCGGCTCCGCCGGGGATGCCCGTCGGGGCCCTGCCGCCCTCGAAGAGCGGCAGAACGCCCTCCACGGGCCTGCCGCAGCCGTTGCCGAGCACATGGGCGGCCAGGTCGTCCGTGAACGCCTTGATCGTCGACTCGAGGAACATCGCGGAGCCGTCCGGGTGCGAGCACGCGCCGCGCCGCTTGACGTTCTTGGCGACCTGCTTGACCGCCTCCAGGGCGGCAGGGCCGCCGCCGTTGAGGATGTCCTCCAGACCGCGCGCGGCGGCCGGCAGGCCGAGGTAGCAGGGGCCGCACTGGCCCGCGCTCTCCTCGGCCAGCCACTGGGCGACCCGCAGCGACTCGCCCAGCGGGCAGGTGTCCTGAGTGATCGGCAGGATCGCTCCGGCGCCGAGCGCGCCGCCCACCGCGTCCAGGGAGTTGCGGGAGACGATCGCCTCGTTGACCGTCGCCGCGTCGATCCACTTGCCGTGGTAGCCGCCGGTGAGCACACCCTGCGGCACCGGCGGAGCGCCGGCGAGCTGCAGGACGTAGCGCAGCGGCACGCCCGTCGGGACCTCGATCACCATGGGGCGGGCCACCGCCCCGGAGACCGTGAGCATGACGGTGCCCGGCTCGTCGTACAGGCCGGTGTTGCCGTAGCGCTCCGGGCCGATGCGGGCGGCGATGGCCAGCTGGGCGAAGGTCTCGGCGTTGGACAGCAGCGTGGGGGCGCCGCCGACGCCGGTCTGCGAGGCGCTGACCTTGCGGCCCGGCGGAACGGCCGGGCCGCCGTCGATCGAACGGATCAGCGACGCGGCGGCGCCGGTGACCATACGGACCGGATTGCGCTGGACACGCGCGCGCAGCGCCGACCGGCGGCCGTTGTTCAGGCCGCGTTCGGCGAGCGCCGCCTCCATGGAGCGCTGTGTCGACTCACGGGTGACCCCCACCACGAGCGTGCGGGCACCCAGGGCCTCGGCGCACAGCAGCGCGCCGTCCAGGATCAGATGCGGGGCACGGTTGATCAGCACCGTGTCCTTGCGGCAGGCCGGTTCGTCCTCGCTTCCGTTCACGACGACGACCGGCCGGATGCCGCGCTTGATCGCCGATTCGGCGACCGAGCGCAGCTTTTTGTGGAAGGGGAAGCCCGCGCCGCCGCGGCCCTTCAGGTTGATGCGTTCGGCGAGTTGCGCGAGCTGCTCGCCGCCCATCGGCTCGAGCGGCCCGTGCACCTTGAGATGCATGGGCAGATCGAGCCGATCGACAAGGTCGAAGCCCGACGTGAGCTGAGGAAGCCCGACCACGCGGACTTCGGGTACGTCGGGCAGAGCCTCGTTCACTTAAAGCCTCCGGAAGGCGTGTTCCAAGGTTCGCCCGAGCCCGGAGCGTCGAAATCGTAGGACGCACCGGGCGATGTTTCAGTGGCGGGACCGCTGTTGTACGTGTCGTTCGGGTAGTACGTGCCGAAGGCGGCGTTCGACTCACCCGTGTCGTACACGTCACTCGATCCATAGCCGGAGGCGCCTGGATTGCCATAGGCCGGAATGCTTTGTCCGGTGTCCTGCAGGGGGTCGTAGGGCGGGATGTTGAAGCCCGTGTCCTGGAGGGGGTCGTAGGCCGACGGCGGGGCCTCGCCGACCGGGGGCGGGGACGGGATCGGCCAGTTGCCGGAGGTGCTGGAGGGGCCGTCCACGAGCGGGATGCTCTCGGTGGGCTGCATGTCCAGCGGCAGTTCCATGCGGGTGGTCGGCCCCGGGGCGAAGGCCTGCTGGCCCGTGGGAGGGGTCGAGACGGCCCGGTAGGCGGCCGCGAATCCGCCCGCGGGCTCCCTGGTCGCGGGGCGTTCCGCCTTCTCGTACAGCGGGCCCGACGGGGACCCCGCGGGCCTGCGGGGCGCGTCCCGGCTCTCGTAGCCGGGCAGCGCGGAGCCGCCGGTCGCCCGGGCCCGGCTCTCCTCCAGATCCCTGCGGGCCGAGGACTCCCCGGGGCCTATGAGATCGGCGAACTTGTCGGCGATCTTGCGCTTGACCGGGCGCGGGGCGGAGCGCAGGGCGAGGGCGGCGGCCACTCCGACCAGGGACAGGCCGTAGAGGATGACGAAGATCGGCTTGGCCGCGCGACCCGCGTAGAGCCCGTGCACCAGGGCGGCGCACCAGGCCGGGTAGGCCAGCATGTGCATGGCCCGCCAGCGGGCGGCGACGGGGGCGGGGGAGGCGAAGCGGTTGCGCAGTGCGCCGGTGACGCCCACGAAGATCATGAGCATGCTGGCCACGGTGCCGAGGCCGATGAGGAACGCCCTGCCCGTGGCGTCTTCCTCACCGGTCAGGAGCAGCCCGAAGGGGATCACGGCGGCGACCCACGAGGTGTGGGCCAGTGCCAGCTTCACGCCGATGTGGACCAGGAGGAAGACGATCGAGGCGACCGCCGTGGTCCGGTGCACGGCCTGCGCCAGGATGCGCCTGCGCGTGTCGAGCAGGACCCGGTCCTGGGCGACGAGTCCCCAGATCACCGAGCAGGACAGGCACACGAGGGACAGCACGCCGGCGCCGAAGTTGAGGAACTCGGCGAACGAGTCGTCCGCCGTGGAGTCGTAAGGGTTCACGGCCGGCCTCCCCGCGTCCCGGTGGCCGGGGATGGCGAGGTGTTACTGCGATGAGGGTTCATGGGGGCAACTCCGAGCGGTTCGGGAAAGCGGTCCCGCTGCCGCACTCTAAGCGGAGCCATACCGATGGGTACGAGGTTTGAGTTATTGCGTTGTTATCAAAGGACAATATGGATGTTGCGATGTCCCTTAGTGACTATTACGCGAAGTAACCTTTGACCCTGGTTCAGCTTTTCGGGTACCGAACGGCCGTCCAGAAGCGCGTCGCGGCGCGCTGGGGGCCTGCGGTACCCTAACGCCATGCGTGCCGTACGCCTTCTGCTTAGCGGGCCGCGCTGATCAGTCCCGGCCACCGGACGAGTCGAGTGGCCGGAATCGGCGCGGCGTCCCCTCCTGTGCGAGGGGATTTTTCGTTTCTCGAACCCACAGCCGCAGGCAGAGACGATCGATGGAGCTTTGAGGATCATGAGCGAGACGAACCCCGCTGCCGCCGCCGAGGTGGCGGCGCCGCACCGCTACACGGCCGCCATGGCAGCCGACATCGAGGCACGCTGGCAGGACTTCTGGGACGCCGACAACACCTACGGCGCGCCCAATCCGAAGGGTGACCTGGCGGGCGAGCCGGAGGCCGTCGCCCAGCCCAAGAAGTTCATCATGGACATGTTCCCGTATCCCTCCGGTGCGGGCCTGCACGTCGGCCACCCCCTGGGCTACATCGCCACGGACGTCTTCGCCCGCTTCCAGCGGATGACCGGCCACAACGTCCTGCACACCCTGGGCTTCGACGCCTTCGGCCTGCCCGCCGAGCAGTACGCGGTGCAGACCGGCACGCACCCGCGCGTGTCCACCGAAGCCAACATGGAGAACATGAAGTCCCAGCTGCGCCGGCTGGGCCTGGGCCACGACAAGCGTCGGTCGTTCGCCACGATCGACCCGGACTACTACAAGTGGACCCAGTGGATCTTCCTGCAGATCTTCAACTCCTGGTACGACCACGACGCCCGGCGGGCCCGCCCGATCGCCGAGCTGATCGAGCAGTTCGCCTCCGGTGAGCGGCCCGTTCCGGGACACACGCGTGCGTGGAGCGAGCTGAGCGCCGCCGAGCAGGCCGACGTCCTGGGCGAGTTCCGGCTGGCCTACGCCTCCGACGCGCCGGTCAACTGGTGCCCCGGGCTGGGCACCGTGCTGGCCAACGAGGAGGTCACCGCCGAGGGTCGCTCCGAGCGCGGCAACTTCCCGGTCTTCAAGTCCAAGCTGCGCCAGTGGAACATGCGCATCACCGCCTACGCCGACCGGCTGCTGGAGGACCTGGAGGAGCTGGACTGGCCCGAGGCCATCAAGCTGCAGCAGCGCAACTGGATCGGCCGCTCCGAGGGCGCCCGCGTCGACTTCCCCATCGACGGCGAGAACATCACCGTCTTCACCACCCGCCCCGACACCCTGTTCGGCGCCACCTACATGGTGCTGGCCCCCGAGCACCCGCTGGTCGAGAAGTTCACCCCGGCCGCCTGGCCGGAGGGCACCCACGAGGTGTGGACCGGCGGCCACGCGACCCCCGGCGAGGCCGTCAGCGCCTACCGCGCGCAGGCCGCCTCCAAGTCCGACGTGGAGCGGCAGGCCGAGGCCAAGGACAAGACCGGCGTCTTCATCGGCGCCTACGCCACCAACCCGGTCAACGGCGAGCAGGTCCCGGTCTTCATCGCCGACTACGTGCTGATGGGCTACGGCACCGGCGCGATCATGGCCGTCCCGGCCGGCGACCAGCGCGACTTCGAGTTCGCGCGCGCCTTCGAGCTGCCGATCCACTGCATCGTCGAGCCGACGGACGGACGGGGTACGGACACCTCCACGTGGGAGGACGCGTTCTCGTCCTACGAGGCGAAGATCATCAACTCCTCTGGTGAAGGCGTCTCCCTGGACGGCCTGGGCGTGGCCGAGGCCAAGGCCCGCATCACCGAGTGGCTGGAGCGCTCAGGCGTCGGCGAGGGCACCGTCAACTTCCGGCTGCGCGACTGGCTGTTCAGCCGCCAGCGCTACTGGGGCGAGCCCTTCCCGATCGCCTACGACGAGGACGGCATCGCCCACGCCCTGCCCGAGTCGATGCTGCCCCTGGAACTGCCCGAGGTCGAGGACTACTCGCCCCGCACCTTCGACGCGGACGACGCCGACACCCGGCCCGAGACGCCGCTGTCCCGCAACGAGGACTGGGTCAACGTCACGCTGGACCTGGGCGACGGCCGCGGCCCGCGCCCGTTCCGCCGCGAGACCAACACCATGCCCAACTGGGCCGGTTCCTGCTGGTACGAGCTGCGCTACCTGGACCCGCACAACAGCGAGAAGCTGGTCGACCCCGAGATCGAGCAGTACTGGATGGGCCCGCGCGAGGGGCAGCCGCACGGCGGTGTCGACCTGTACGTCGGCGGCGCCGAGCACGCCGTACTGCACCTGCTGTACGCGCGCTTCTGGTCCAAGGTGCTGTACGACCTGGGACACGTCTCCTCCGCCGAGCCGTTCCACAAGCTGTACAACCAGGGCATGATCCAGGCCTACGTGTACCGCGACAGCCGTGGCATCGCGGTACCGGCCGCCGAGGTGGAGGAGCGCGACGGCGCCTACTTCTACCAGGGCGAGAAGGTCTCCCGGCTGCTGGGCAAGATGGGCAAGTCCCTGAAGAACGCCGTCACTCCGGACGAGATCTGCGCCGAGTACGGAGCCGACACGCTGCGGCTGTACGAGATGGCGATGGGCCCGCTGGACGTCTCCCGGCCGTGGGACACGCGCGCGGTGGTGGGCCAGTTCCGGCTGCTGCAGCGGCTGTGGCGCAACGTCGTCGACGAGACGACCGGCGAGGTGACGGTCGTCGACACCGAGCCGGACGAGGAGACGCTGCGCGCCCTGCACAAGGCGATCGACGGGGTGCGCGGTGACCTGGAGGGCATGCGGTTCAACACCGCCATCGCCAAGGTCACCGAGCTGAACAATCACCTGACCAAGGCGGGCAGCGCCGTCTCGCGTCCGGTCGCCGAGGCCCTGGTGCTGATGATCGCCCCGCTGGCCCCGCATGTCGCCGAGGAGCTGTGGCGCCGGCTGGGGCACACGGACTCGGTGGTCCACCACGACTTCCCGGTGGCCGACCCGCGGTACGTGGTCGACGAGACCGTGACCTGTGTCGTGCAGATCAAGGGCAAGGTCAAGGCCCGGCTGGAGGTCTCGCCGGCCATCTCCGACGACGAGCTGGAGAAGGTCGCGCTGGCGGACGAGAAGGTCGTCGCCGCGCTGGGCGGGGCCGGGATCCGGAAGGTGATCGTGCGGGCGCCGAAGCTGGTGAACATCGTTCCGGCGTAGGGGCGGGGTCCGGAGGCGGAGGTCTGGAAGCGGAGGTCTGGAGGCGGAGGCCTGGAGGCGGAGGTCTGGAGGCGGAGGCCTGGAGGCGGAGGCCTGGGGACCGCTTTCGGGGTGGTCCCCCAGCGATCCCCTAGCGGTCCCCTAGTGGTTCTCTGATGGTCCTCTACGGGCAGGTTCGGGGTTCTTCCGGAACTCCGGGCCTGCCCGTTGCGTTTACTGTTGAAGAGCGACGTGAGGTGTGCCGCGATGTCCTGAGGAGGAGCCGGTGGAAGCAGTGATCGCAGTATTCGCCCTGCTCTTCGTGCTGTTTCTCGGGCTCGGCGTCTACGCGACCGTGAAGGTGGTCGGTGCCGCCAAGCGCGGCGTGGACCGCGGCCTCACCCAGGCCCGCCGCACCGTCGAGGACCACACCCTGCGGGCCAAGTCCTTCGCCCAGCCCGGCGCCGCGGGCGAAATCGCCCAGCTCCGGCTGAAACTGCGCACCTCGATGCGCGCCACCCAGGACGCGCTGCACGCGTCCGTCGCCGAGGACGAGTCCCTGAAGGAGTCCATCGGCCTCTTCCAGCGGCTCAGCGCGCACGGCCACGAGCTGGACGACGAGCTCAAGCGCCTGGAGACCGAGCCGGACCGCGGCGCGCTGACCCAGCGGCTGCCCGGGCTGCGCGAGCGCACCGAGCGCATCACACAGTCCGCGGACGCCCTGCGCTGGGCCGCCCGCGACCGGGCCCGCCGCTTCGCCGAGGACGACCTGGACACGCTCAGCGCACAGATCGACGTCGAGGCCGGGGCCCTGCGGCACTGGACGACGCCGGAGCCCGAGCCGACCTCGCGACCCTGGCCCGAAGCGCCCGCCGCCGACGCCACCACAGCCGGGCAGACCTGGCCGGAGACGCCTCAGTCGAGCCCCGAGCAGGAGCCGGCCCGCCCTGCCATCACCCCGCCGGGACCGCGCCCCACCTACTCCTGGCAGAAGAAGGCCCGCCCCGAGAGCACCACTTGATCCGGCCACTCGCGCCACGGGGCACCGGGCCCGGGCTGCCACACGGGCACTACGGCAGGTAACCTCCAGCTCATGTCCCGCCATGTCGCGATCGTCACCGATTCAACGGCCTACCTGCCGACCCGGACGATGGAGCGTCACGGCATCACAGCGGTGCCCCTGACGGTGGTCCTCGGCGACCGGGCACTCGAAGAGGGCACCGAGATCTCGACCCGTGCGCTCGCCCAGGCTTTGCAGAAGCGGCGCCCTGTGACGACCTCGCGGCCCAGCCCCGCCGTCTTCGAGGAGACGTACCGCAAGGTCGCCGAGTCCGGCGCCACCGGCATCGTCTCCCTCCACCTGTCCGCCGAGCTCTCCGGCACCTATGACGCGGCCGTCGTGGCCGCCCGGCAGGCGCCGGTGCCCGTGCGGGTGGTGGACACCGGCATGATCGCGATGGCGCTCGGCTTCTGCGCGCTCTCCGCGGCGGAGGTCGCGGAGTCGGGCGGCACGGTGGACGAGGCGGTCATGGCCGCGGAGAAGCGGGCCTCGGGCACGTCCGCCTACTTCTACGTCGACACCCTCGACTACCTGCGGCGCGGTGGCCGTATCGGTGCCGCGCAGGCCCTGCTGGGTTCGGCCCTCGCGGTGAAGCCGCTGCTGCAACTGTCCGACGGCCGCATCGAACCTCTGGAGAAGGTGCGGACAGCGTCCAAGGCGATCGCCCGACTGGAGGAGATCGCGGCCGAGCGGGCGGGCAGCGGGCAGGTCGATGCCGCCGTCCACCATCTCGCCGCCCCGGACCGGGCGTCGGCCCTCGCCGACCGGTTGCGGACACGGTTGACCGGGCTGGCCGAGCTGCATGTCAGCGAGGTCGGGGCGGTGATCGGGGCACATACGGGGCCCGGGCTGCTGGGAGTTGTGGTTTCGCCGCGGTGAACGTTGCTGTGAGGCACTGACGGGGCTCTGGCGGGGCTCTGACCGTCGGCTCCGATCACCCGTGTGAGTGGCGGAGTTGTCCACAGCCGGGGGGTTGTCCCCGGGAATCGACCATGATCATCGCGGGTGGGCCGAGGTGGCCGATCCTCGTCGCATGGCACTTCGATCACGTTCACGTTCAGCGACGGTGACCAGCGGCCCGGGGCGGGGGCCCGCGTCCGACGGCCGCGTCCGGCACCGTCGACGCCCTGCGGTTGTGCGGGGCCGGGCTCGGCATCGGCACGCTTCGGCGGAGGAGTTGCGTCGACGGGCGGGGGTGCTGTTCGGGGAGCATGGTGAACGGGCTGGGCCTGCTGAGCGGGTCGGGGCTGGGGTGCGGGGTGGGCTTGCAGAACGGGGCAGGCCTGCTGAATCGGTCGGGGAGTGGCGGGAGTCGGGGGAGCCGGGGGAGCGGCCGTCGGCTCGGGGGCGGCCTTCGTGGGCTGTTGTGGAGGCGGCTGCCGTGGGGGCGGCTGATGGGGATCGGGCTCCGCAGGGGCGGGAGCGGCACGGGTCGGTTGTGGAATCCGGGTTCCGGCCGGGCCTGGAGCCCGGCGTGGAAGCCGACGCCGTCCTCGCTGAGTCGGACAGCGGAGTGGCCGGTCGGGTCGCGGAAGGGGCCTGGCGGGAGCGGGCGGGGCTCGCGCTGCGGGAGCGGATGCCGCTGTGGTTGCAGACCAGGTGTGGGCTGGAGCGGCGGAGTGTGCTCGCTCTGAGCGTGGTGCTCTTCGTGGCCGCGGCGTTCGCCGTGCAGCACTTCTGGACCGGCCGGACCCAGTCGGTGCGGCCGCCCGAGGTGGTGCGGGCGGCGGCGCCGTTCGGGGAGCAGGGAGGACAGGGCGGGCAGGCCGAAGAGGAGCGAGGGCCGGGTGTGCCCGCGGGGGCGGCGAAGACGACAGGTGCCTCGGGGCCGCCCGAGATCGTCGTGGACGTCGGCGGCAAGGTCCGTGAGCCGGGAATCCACCGGCTGCCGAGCGGTTCGCGCGTCGCGGACGCCCTGCGCGCGGCGGGCGGTGTGAAGCCTGGGACGAACACCGACGGTCTCAACCGCGCCCGCTTCCTCGTGGACGGCGAACAGGTGGTCGTCGGCGGACCGGCCCCCGTCGGGGGAACCGGGGCGGGCGGTACGGCCACTGGAGGCGCCCCAGCCGGTGCGGCGGCGGGCGGTGCGATGCCGGCGGCTCCGGTCTCCCTCAACACGGCCACCGCCGACCAGCTCGACACCCTGCCGGGCGTCGGCCCGGTGCTGGCGCAGCACATCATCGACTACCGCACGCGGCACGGCGGTTTCCGTTCCGTGGACGAACTGCGCGACGTGAACGGCATCGGCGACCGCCGCTTCGCCGACCTGCGCAATCTCGTACGGCCATGAGGACGGCACCTGACTCGCCGGTGCGGCGCGACGAGGCCACTCCCACGGGCGCGCCGCCCGAACCGGCCCGGTCGTCCGTGCACGCCTCCTCCGGGAAGCGGCTCGGCAGCGCCCGTCCTCGGCAGGAGGGCCCCACCGACCTGCGGCTCGTGCCACCCGCCCTCGCGGCCTGGGGCACGGCGGCACTGGTGCTGGGCGCATCGCCGGGGTGGGCCGCGGGCATCGTGGCCGGCTGTCTGCTCGCCGTCGCGCTGCTGCCGCTGGCTCGGCGAGCTGGGTCGGCGTCCTGGCCGCGTGTATCGGCCGCCGCCGTGCTGCTCTGCGTCGCCGCTGCCGCCGCCTCGGCCGGGCTGCACGGGGCGGATCTGCGCCGGGGGCCGGTGCCCGGCCTGGCGCGGGAGTACGCGACGGTGACCGCCGAGGTCGAGCTCACCTCCGACCCACGGCTGACCCGCCCCAAGGTCCGGGGCGATCACGTGGCTCCCACCGCCGTGCTGATCGACGCCGAGGTGCGACGGGTCCACGAGGCGGGTGGCGGGACAGCGGTGACGCGGACGCCGGTGCTGATGATCGTCGACGTGAGGTCGGACCACCGGGGTGCCAGGAGCGCCAAGAGTGCCGGGGGTGACAGGGGTGCCGGGGGTGCCGGCGGTGCGCAGCCGTGGTCGGCGGCCGGTGAGCGGGTGCGGTCGCCGTGGCTCGGGCTGCTGCCGTCGACACGGCTGCGGGTCAGCGCGCGGCTGGCGCCGGCGATGGCGGGCGGGGACCGGGTCGCGGCCGTGCTGCGGGTGCGGCATCAGGGCGTACCGGAGGTGGTGGGAGGGCCGTCGGACGCCCAGCGGCTCGCCGGGCGGTTGCGGGCCGGGCTGCGGGAGGCGACCAGCGGGTTGTCGGCGGATGCCCGGGCCCTGTTGCCGGGACTGGTGGTGGGGGACACCTCGCGGATCACCCCGGAGCTGGAGGAGGCCTTCAAGGAAACCGACCTCACACACACTCTCGCTGTTTCCGGGGCCAACTTCACGATCATGCTCGCCCTGCTGCTCGGGCCGCCGGGCCTGGCGCAACATGCCGAGCGGCGGGGGATCGCGCCTCGCCTCGGTATCTCCCTGCGGGGGACGGCGGTGCTCGGGGGAGCGCTCTGTCTCGGGTTCGTCGTGGTGTGCAGACCCGACCCGAGCGTGGTGCGGGCCGCGGCCTGCGGAGCCGTCGCGCTGCTTGCCCTGGCGACCGGCCGCCGGAGGTCCCTGATCCCGGCGCTGGCGACGGCGGTCCTGCTGCTGGTGCTGTACGACCCGTGGCTGGCGCGGAGTTACGGGTTCCTGCTGTCCGTCGTGGCCACCGGGGCGCTGCTCACGCTCGCGCCGCGGTGGAGCGCCGGGCTGCGCAGGCGCGGGGTGCCGCCCAGGCTCGCCGAGGCGCTGGCCGCCGCTGCCGCCGCGCAGGCGCTGTGCGCGCCCGTGGTCACCGTGCTGTCGGCGCGGGTGAGCCTGGTCGCGGTGCCGTGCAATCTGCTCGCGGAGTTCGCGATCGCGCCCGCCACCGTGCTGGGCTTCGCGGCCCTGGCCACGGCACCGGTGGGGATGCCGGTGGCCAAGGCCCTGGCGTGGTGCGCGCATTGGCCCGCCGAATGGATCGCGGAGATCGCCCGGACGGGGGCGGCGCTGCCGGGGGCGGGCGTGGACTGGCCGGGCAGTTGGGCGGGTGCGGCACTGCTCGCGGCCGTGACTCTGGTGGTGCTGCTCGTGGGGCGGCGGCTGCTCGGGCATCCGTGGTGGTGCGGGGTCTGCGGGCTGCTGCTGGCGCTGGCGGTGGTGCAGCCGCCGCCGCTGACCCGGGTGATCACGGGCTGGCCGCCGCCGGGCTGGCGGCTGGTGATGTGTGACGTCGGGCAGGGGGACGCCATGGTGCTCGCGGCGGGTGAGGGCGCCGGAGTGGTGGTGGACGCGGGGCCCGATCCGCAGCTCGTCGACCACTGTCTGCGCGCACTCGGCATCACCAGGATTCCGCTGGTCGTGCTCACCCACTTCCACGCCGATCATGTGGCGGGGCTGCCCGGTGTGCTGCGCGGGCGGTCCGTGGGCGCGATCGAGACGACGGGCTTCGAGGAGCCCGCGGACCAGGCCGCGTTCGTCAGGAGACAGGCCGCGGCCCGGCGGGTGCCCGTGACGAGCGCCGCCGCCGGGGAGCAGCGCCGCGCGGGCGGGCTGTCCTGGCAGGTGGTGTGGCCGCCCCCGAGCCCGCCACCGCCGTCGGCGGGCGCTTCGCCGGGCTCGCATCCGCAGGTGCTCCCGGCCCACCCGGTGCCGGAGGGGCCGAACGACGCCAGTGTGGCCATGCTGGTCCGGACGGCGGGGCTGCGGCTGCTGCTCCTCGGGGACCTCGAACCCCCGGCCCAGCGGGCGCTGGCGAGGTCGCCGGCGGCCGGGGCGCTGGCCGATGTGGACGTGCTGAAGGTCGCCCATCACGGCTCGGCCTATCAGGACCCCGGACTCATACGCCGGGCGGCACCGCGGCTGGCCCTCATCAGTTGCGGTGCCGACAACACCTACGGGCATCCGGCGCCCGGCACGGTGGCGGCACTGCGCGCCGGGGGTGCGACGGTGCTGCGGACGGACCGGGACGGCGCACTGGCGGTCGTAGGAGAGGGCGGAGAGCTGACGGTGGCGCGAGACTGAGGGCATGAACTCAAGCCAGGTCGATGCCTATCTCCGCCGCCTCGGGGTCGAGCCCCCGGCGTGGCCCACGGTCGACGCGCTGCGCGAGCTGCATCTGCGGCATCTGCGGACCGTGCCGTTCGAGAACCTCTCCATCCACCTCGGCGAGGAGATCGTGCTGGAGGAGAAGCGGCTGCTGGACAAGGTGGTGGGCGCCAGGAGGGGCGGGTTCTGCTACGAACTCAACGGATCCTTCGGGGCGTTGCTGGCCGCCCTGGGCTACGAGGTGGCCCTGCTCGCGGGGCGGGTGTACGGGGACGAGGAGCGGCTCGGGATCCCGTACGACCATCTCGCACTGCGGGTGCGGACGGTGGACGGGGGCGACTGGCTGGCCGACGTCGGATTCGGGGCGCACAGCCATCTTCCGCTGGCGTTCCGGGAGCGGGGAGAACAGGAGGACCCGGGGGGCACGTTCCGGATCGTGGAGGCGGGGCCGGACGCGGCCGGGGTGCGTGGTGGACACGACAGGGTGGAGGTGGCGGACCTGCAGGTGATCCGTGACGGCAGGCCGCAGTACCGCCTGGAGGTGCGGCCGCGGGTGCTCGGTGACTTCGTGGCCGGGGCGTGGTGGCACAGCACGTCGCCGGAGTCGCACTTCACGCGGTCGCTGGTCTGTTCGCGGGTCACGGAGGAAGGAGGGCGGATCACGCTCAGCGGACGCAAGTTCACCGTGACAGCGGCCGACGGGACGCGGGAGGAGAGGGAGCTGGAGAGGGACGAGGAGGTGCTGGGGGTGTACCGGGAGAGGTTCGGGATCGAGCTCGACGCGGTGCCGGTGGTGCGGGGCGCCGGTCGGGAGAGCTGAGCCGGACCGGACGGAGGCGGACTCGGACACGTCCGGGGGCGGACCCGAACCCGTCCGGGGGCGGACTCGCATCCGTCCGGGGGTCGACCCGGACCCGGACGGGGCTGATTCGGTCCAGAAGGTGCACACCGTTCACACACGGTCCACATGGTTCCAGTCGGTGCTACTCGGGAGTAGTCCCATCACATCTGCTGGATTCCCGTGATGTGGTCGCGTGTTGCCTCGAAAGCCTCATCGGTGGTCGAATGCGTCCTCGATGAACAGTGATCGAACCGCTGACTTCGAGTCGCACGAGGTGTCCAGGAGGCTTTCGAGATGATCGGCCGCTGGCGGGGAAGCCGACCCAACCGGGTGCAACGGACGAGTCCCCTGGCGGCGGTGCCGACGCCGCCGAGCGCGGGGGTGCTGAGCTGCCGGGTGCTCGATCCGGTCAACGAGCCGGTCAGACACGCGGAGTTCGCGGTCACCGACGCCATGGGGCGGGCGGTGGTCAGCGGGGGCGCGGATCCGTTCGGGTCGTTCGTGACGACGGTGCCCGCGGGGGAGTACCGGCTCGCGGTGTCGGCGGAGGGGTACACGCCGTACCGGGCGACCACGCAGGTAGCCGAGAACACGCTCGCGTCGCTCGGGGACGTGACGCTGCAGGTGGCCCGGCCGCCGGAGCTGCCCGGGCCCGGCGACTGGGAGATCGAGCCGGCGCACTCCTCGCTGGCGTTCACCGCGCGGCACATCGGACTGGCCCGGATCCACGGGCAGTTCAAGTCGTTCGCGGGTGTCATGCGGGTCGCCGAGCCGTTGGAGCGGTCGGCGATGCATGTGGTGATCGACGCGGCGTCCATCGACACGAACGTGAGGATGCGGGACGACCATCTGCGGTCGGCGGACTTCCTGGACGTCGCGAAGTTCCCGACGCTGGAGTTCTACAGCGACCGGTTCGTGCACAAGGGCGCGAACCGGTGGGCCGTGACGGGGGCGCTGTCGCTGCACGGCGTCACGCGGACGGTGACGCTGGACACGGAGTACCTGGGGCTGGGCAACGGCATGGAGGGCGAGGTGCGGGCGGCCTGCCGGGCCACGACCGAGCTGCACCGGGACGACTTCACCGTGAGCTGGCAGACGATGCTGGCGCGGGGCATCGCGGTGGTCGGGCCGAGCATCAGGATCGACCTCGATGTGCAGGTCGTCCGCAAGGGCTGAGCCGGGCGGATCCGGCGGACCGGGCCGCGACGCGGTGTCGGACAATGTCCGGCGTGAGTGATGTGCGACATGTGCTGGTGCTGCCCGACCGTGATGCCGCGGAAGAGGTGGTCGAGGCGCTCGGGGAGAGGTTCGGGGTCGTCGAGGAGCCGCAGCTGGTGCGGGACGCGCTGGCCGGTGAGGACGATGCCGAGGACGCGCAGTGGCTGGTCGTCCTGAGGGACGAGGCCGGGCGGCTGGACGCCGGGGAGCTGGACCGGTTCGCCGGGGAGTGGGACGGCTGGCGGGAAGAGCCGTAGCGGCCCCGCGTACGCCCCGGTCCGTTCGGGCCCGTTGTCAGTGGCGCGTGGGATGCTTGTCGCGATGGCCAGGAAGACTGCGAATGACGACCCTCTCGCCCCGGTGACGCTCGCCGTGGGCCAGGAGGAGCTGCTGCTCGACCGTGCCGTGCAGGAGGTGGTGGCCGCGGCGAGGGCCGCCGACGCCGACACGGACGTACGGGACCTGACCCCGGACCAGTTGCAGCCCGGCACGCTCGCCGAGCTGACGTCTCCCTCGCTCTTCGCGGAGCGCAAGGTCGTGGTCGTGCGCAACGCGCAGGATCTCTCGGCCGACACGATCAAGGACGTCAAGGCCTACCTCGGGGCGCCCGCCGAGGAGATCACCCTCGTGCTGCTGCACGCCGGAGGGGCCAAGGGCAAGGGGCTGCTCGACGCGGCGCGCAAGGCCGGGGCGCGCGAGGTGGCCTGCCCCAAGATGACGAAGCCGGCGGACCGGCTGGCGTTCGTGCGGGGCGAGTTCCGGGCGACGGGCAGGTCCGCCACGCCGGAGGCGTGCCAGGCGCTCGTCGACGCGATCGGCAGTGATCTGCGGGAGCTGGCGTCGGCGGTCTCGCAACTGGTCGCGGATGTCGAGGGGACGATCGACGAGGCGATCGTCGGGCGGTATTACACCGGCCGGGCCGAGGCGTCGAGCTTCACGGTCGCCGACCGGGCGGTCGAGGGGCGGGCGGCCGAGGCGCTGGAGGCGTTGCGCTGGTCCCTGGCGACCGGCGTGGCACCGGTGATGATCACCAGCGCGCTGGCCCAGGGCGTCCGGGCGATCGGAAAGCTCTCCTCGGCCCGCGGAGGCCGGCCGGCGGATCTCGCCCGCGAGCTGGGGATGCCGCCCTGGAAGATCGACCGGGTCCGGCAGCAGATGCGCGGCTGGACCCCGGACGGCGTGTCCGTGGCGCTGCGAGCGGTGGCCGAGGCGGACGCGGGAGTAAAGGGCGGCGGCGACGACCCGGGGTACGCCCTGGAGAAGGCGGTGGTCGCCATCGCCCGGGCGGCCCGGTCCCGGGGGCGGGGCTAGGGGCCGCTTTTCAGGGGACGGGGGCGTCGATGCCCGGCCGGTTTCTCTCGCTGTCGCGGACCAGCCGCTGGGGTTTTTCCGCCGGGCGGCCAAGTCCAGGGGACGAGGGTAGGGGCCGGCTCCTCAGACGGGCGAGCCGATGCCCAGCGGCTTCTCTCGCTGTCCCGGACCAGCCGCCGGGTTGTCCCCCGGCCGGCCAGGTCCAGAGGGGCGAGGGTAGGGGCCGGCTCCTCAGGGGACGGGCGGGGCGACGCCCAGCAGGTTTCCCTTCAGCGGACAGGCTGGCCGATGCCCAGTAGGTTGCCCTCGCTGTCGTGGAACCAGCCGCCGCGTTCGCCGCGGGCGCCCTTGCTCGGGTAGTTGCCCTCGACCTCGGCGATCCCGTCCCGTGTGCGCAGGCCGGGTACGTCGACCTCCTCGAAGACCACACCGCGCCGCTTCAGCTCCGCCACGGCGGTGTCGATGTCGTCGACCTCCAACGCCATCTGGGTGAAGGTGCCGGGCGAGGCGCCCGTCGAGCGGAAGAGCACGAACTCCCCGCCGCCGCAGCGGTAGAGCAGCCCGCCGGGGCGTTCGTCGGCGGGCTCCATGCCGAGTTTCTCGGCGTAGAAGCGCCGCGCCCGGTCCAGGTCCTGGGCGGGCAGCCTGGTCGCCACGCGGGCCCCGGCCAGAACGTCCCTGTCGTCTCCGGTCATCTCTCCACTGTGCCGCGAGCGACGCCCGGAGCGAGGACCGGCACGCCGAAGGCCGGGCACCCTCCCATGGGGAACGGGAGAGGCACCCGGCCTTCGATTCAAGCTGCTGGATCCGCGCCCGCGTGGCGAACGCAGGCCGCGCGCGGATCCGTAAGGGGTGCCGGACGGGAGCGGATAGAGAGGGCCCGCTCGATTCCCTCCGGCGTCACATCAGATGTCAGCCCTTGAGCGCGGCGACCTTCTGAGCCAGCGCCGACTTCTTGTTGGCAGCCTGGTTCTTGTGGATGACGCCCTTGGAGACGGCCTTGTCGAGCTGACGCGCGGCGACGCGCTGGTACTCGGTGGCCTTCTCGACGTCACCCGCGGCAGCAGCCTCACGGGCCTTGCGGATCGCGGTCTTGAGGGAGGACTTGACGGCCTTGTTGCGCAGCCGCGCCTTCTCGTTGGTCTTGATCCGCTTGATCTGGGACTTGATGTTCGCCACGAATGAGCCTTTTCAGGTTCTGGCACGGGACCGCGCGGGACCCGCACCGATGATTTCTTGAGGTAGCGCCTCCTGCTGAGAGGGCATGAGGCACAGCCCCCCACGGTACCAGCGGGCCCATCCACGGCCCAAACCCGTCGGTGGTCCCCTTCCGTGGGACCATGGAGGCTACGTATCGATCCGACCCGAGACCGCAGACACTGCGGACGCCTCAAGAATCAGGACCCTGCGTGCCCGCGATCCCTAGCCATGTGCCCGAACCGAGCCGTACCGACCCGGCTCTGATCCGCAACTTCTGCATCATCGCGCACATCGACCACGGCAAGTCCACGCTCGCCGACCGGATGCTCCAGCTCACCGGAGTGGTCGAGCAGCGGCAGATGCGCGCTCAGTACCTCGACCGCATGGACATCGAGCGTGAGCGCGGCATCACGATCAAGTCCCAGGCGGTGCGTCTGCCGTGGGCTCCCACCGAGGAGCCGGGCAACACGCACATCCTCAACATGATCGACACCCCGGGCCACGTCGACTTCACCTACGAGGTCTCGCGGTCACTCGCCGCCTGCGAGGGCACCGTCCTCCTGGTCGACGCGGCCCAGGGCATCGAGGCCCAGACTCTCGCCAACCTCTACCTGGCGATGGAGAACGACCTCAAGATCATCCCTGTACTGAACAAGATCGACCTCCCGGCCGCCCAGCCGGAGAAGTTCTCCGAGGAGCTCGCCAACCTCGTCGGCTGCGACCCGGAGGACGTCCTCAAGGTCTCCGCGAAGACCGGCGTGGGCGTCGACGCGCTGCTCGACAAGGTCGTCGCCGAGGTGCCGGCCCCGGTCGGCGTCGCGGACGCGCCTGCCCGCGCGATGATCTTCGACTCGGTCTACGACTCCTACCGCGGCGTCGTCACGTACGTTCGAGTCGTCGACGGTCAGCTCAACAAGCGTGAGCGCATCCGGATGATGTCCACCAACGCCACGCACGAGCTGCTCGAGATCGGGACGAACTCGCCCGAGATGCTGTCCGCCGACGGCCTCGGTGTCGGCGAGGTGGGCTACATCATCACCGGTGTGAAGGACGTCCGCCAGTCCAAGGTCGGTGACACGATCACCAGCCTGCAGAAGGGCGCCACCGAGGCCCTCGGCGGGTACAAGGAACCCAAGCCGATGGTGTTCTCCGGCCTCTACCCCCTCGACGGATCCGACTACCCGGAGCTGCGCGAGGCCCTCGACAAGCTCCAGCTCAACGATGCCGCGCTGGTCTACGAGCCGGAGACCTCCGCGGCCCTCGGCTTCGGATTCCGCGTCGGCTTCCTGGGCCTTCTCCACCTCGACGTCATCCGCGAGCGGCTCGAGCGCGAGTTCGGGCTCGCCCTCATCGCCACCGCTCCGAACGTGGTCTACCGCGTGGTCATGGAGGACGGCACCGAGCACACGGTGACCAACCCGAGCGAGTTCCCCGAGGGCAAGATCAACGACGTGTACGAGCCGGTCGTACGCGCCACGCTCCTCGCCCCGAGTGAGTTCATCGGCGCGATCATGGAGCTGTGCCAGACCCGGCGCGGCACGCTGCTCGGTATGGACTACCTCTCCGAGGACCGCGTGGAGATCCGCTACACGCTTCCCCTCGCGGAGATCGTCTTCGACTTCTTCGACCAGCTCAAGTCCAAGACCAAGGGCTACGCCTCGCTCGACTACGAGCCCACCGGCGAGCAGGCCTCCAGTCTCGTCAAGGTCGACATCCTGCTGCACGGCGACAAGGTGGACGCCTTCTCGGCGGTCACGCACAAGGACGCGGCGTACGCGTACGGCGTGCGGCTCGTCGCCAAGCTGCGCGAGCTGATCCCGCGCCAGGCCTTCGAGATCCCCGTCCAGGCGGCCATCGGCTCCCGGGTCATCTCCCGCGAGACCATCCGCGCCATCCGCAAGGACGTCCTCGCCAAGTGCTACGGCGGTGACATCTCCCGTAAGCGGAAGCTGCTGGAGAAGCAGAAGGAGGGCAAGAAGCGGATGAAGATGGTGGGTTCCGTGGAAGTTCCGCAGGAGGCCTTCATCGCCGTCCTGTCCAGCGATGACAGCGCGGGGTCGGGCAAGGGCAAGAAGTAATCACGGATTACCGTGGGTTACACCGCAAACCGGGTAGAACAGGGGCCCGTCGTGTGAGAGCGCGGCGGGCCCCTGTGCGTACGTGGGGTAGCTGTCTGTACGAAGAGACAGGCCGCGGGCCCTTACGCGGGGACCGGTCGGCCTTTACTCTGATCCCTGCTCGATAGTTACTCGCGAGTTAAACAACGGCTCGCGAGTAAAACCAGCCGCACCTGAGCCAGCCGCCTGACGCGGGCCCCGGAGGACGTCGTGAGCGACACACAGACCCTGATCGAGAACCGTCCGCCGTCGGTGGCGGGCCTGTTCCTGGAGCGCGTGGCGGCCACGCCTGACGCAGAGGCCTATCGGTACCCGGTCCCATCGTCCTCGGGTCAGGGACCGGAGGAGTGGAAGTCGCTGAGCTGGGCGCAGGCCGCCGAGCGCGTCTACGCCATCGCGGCGGGACTGATCGAGCTGGGCGTGCGGGCCGAGCAGCGCGTCGCGCTCGCCTCCAGCACCCGGATCGAGTGGATCCTCGCCGACCTCGGCATCATGTGCGCCGGCGCCGCGACCACCACGGTGTATCCGCAGACCAACGCGGAGGAGTCCGCCTACATCCTGTCGGACTCCGAGAGCCGGGTGCTCATCGCGGAGAACGTCGAGCAGCTCGCCAAGGCGAAGGAGAAGCGCGCCGAGCTGCCCGAGCTGACCCATGTCGTGGTCGTCGACCCGGCGGGTCTGGCGGGCGAGGAGAGCGCCGACTGGATCCTCACCCTCGACGAGCTGGAGAAGCGCGGCGCGGCCCGTCTGGAGAAGGACCCCGACCTGATCAAGGAGCGGGTCGGCGCCATCACCAAGGACCAGCTCGCCACCCTCA
The DNA here is from genome assembly GCF_024442335.1 of Streptomyces sp. CRCS-T-1. NCBI lineage: Bacteria > Bacillati > Actinomycetota > Actinomycetes > Kitasatosporales > Streptomycetaceae > Streptomyces > Streptomyces sp. CRCS-T-1. The sequence continues at coordinate 5,659,528 of NZ_CP101651.1, forward strand.
TCTACACCTCCGGCACCACCGGCCGCCCCAAGGGCGTGCGCCTGCCGCACGACAACTGGTCGTACATGGCGAAGGCGATCGCCGCGACCGGCCTGGTCAGCAGCGAGGACGTGCAGTACCTGTGGCTGCCCCTCGCGCACGTCTTCGGCAAGGTGCTCACCTCAGGCCAGATCGAGGTCGGCCACGTCACCGCCGTGGACGGCCGCGTCGACAAGATCATCGAGAATCTGCCGGTCGTGCAGCCCACGTACATGGCGGCCGTCCCCCGCATCTTCGAGAAGGTCTACAACGGCGTCGCCGCCAAGGCCCGTGCGGGCGGCGGGGCCAAGTACAAGATCTTCCAGTGGGCTGCCGAGGTCGCCCGCGAGTACGCCAAGGTCTCCCAGGACAACTTCCGGCGCACCGGCACCCTGTCCGTGCCCTTCGGTCTCGGCGCCAAGCACAAGGTCGCCGACGCGCTGGTGTTCGCCAAGATCCGTGAGGCCTTCGGCGGCAACCTGCGCGCCTGTGTCTCCGGGTCGGCCGCCCTCGCCCCGGAGATCGGCTACTTCTTCTCCGGCGCCGGCATCCACATCCTCGAGGGCTACGGCCTCACCGAGTCCTCGGCCGCTTCGTTCGTGAACCCGGGCGAGGCCTACCGCACCGGTACGGTCGGCAAGCCGCTGCCCGGTACGGAGGTGCGGATCGCCGACGACGGGGAGATCCTGCTGCGCGGGCCCGGCATCATGGAGGGCTACCACGGGCTGCCCGAGAAGACCGCCGAGGTGCTGGAGTCGGACGGCTGGTTCCACACCGGGGACATCGGGGAGCTGTCGGCCGACGGGTATCTGCGGATCACCGACCGCAAGAAGGACCTCATCAAGACCTCGGGCGGCAAGTACATCGCGCCGGCGGAGGTCGAGGGGCAGTTCAAGGCGGTGTGCCCGTACGTGTCCAACATCCTGGTGCACGGGGCCGACCGGAACTTCTGCACGGCGCTGATCGCTCTGGACGAGTTGGCCATCGTCGAGTGGGCGAAGGAGAACGGGCTCGGGGGGAAGTCGTACGCCGAGATCGTGGCCGCGCCCGCGACGGTGGGGATGGTCGACGGGTATGTGAAGCAGCTCAACGAGGGGCTTCAGAAGTGGCAGACCATCAAGAAGTTCCGGTTGCTGCCGCGGGATCTTGATGTGGAGCACGGGGAGATCACGCCGAGTCTGAAGTTGAAGCGGCCGGTTGTGGAGCGGGAGTACAAGCATCTGATCGAGGAGATGTACGAGGGCTCTCGCGAGGCGTAGGGAGTGGTGAATGAGCGCGGGCGGCTGCGGGTTGTTCGTGGTTGCTCGCGCAGTTCCCCGCGCCCCTAGGGTGCGTCCCCCACCCGGCTTCGCAAGTTCTGGATCTCCTTTCTCAGGCGTTCCACCTCTCTGCCCTTGCGGTAGAGGTCCAGGAAGACGCTGACCTTTGCTCTCAGGACCCAGGGGTCGAAAGGCTTGGTCAAGTAGTCCGCGGCGCCTGTCGCGTAGCCGCGGAAGGCGTAGCCCGAGTCGTCGTCCGCTCCGGTCAGGAAGATGATCGGGACGTCTCGGGTCTGGTCCAGGCGTTTGATGTGGGCGGCTGTCTCGAAGCCGTCCATGCCCGGCATGCGGATGTCGAGCAGGACCAGTGCGATGGGCTGGCGCAGCAGGGCCTTCATCGCCTCCTCGCCCGAACGGGCGCGCACCAGCGGTTCGTTGAGGGAGGCGAGGACGGCCTCCAGGGCCGTCAGGTTGTCCTCCATGTCGTCGACCAGGAGGATTCCGGCGTGTTGGGTGCTCATGACGGTCGGGTCTCCTCCGCCGGGTCTTCTGCGTCCATCGCGTGGTCCGGGTCCAGCAGTTCGCACACGACCGTCAGCAGCCGGTCGATGTCCACCGGCTTGGGCACATAGTCGTTGGCGCCGCGGGCGATGGACTTCTCCCGGTCGCCCGGCATCGCCTTCGCGGTCAGCGCCACGATCGGCAGGCCCGTCCAGCGGGGTGCGCGGCGGATGGCGGAGATGGTCTCGTAGCCGTCCATCTCCGGCATCATGATGTCCATCAGGACGAGCTCGACGTCCGCGCTGCGCTCCAGGGTCTCGATGCCCTCGCGGCCGTTCTCCGCGTACAGCACGGTCATGCCGACCCGGCCCAGGACATGGGTCAGGGCGAACACGTTGCGGATGTCGTCGTCGACGATCAGCACCCGGCGCCCGGCCAGTATCCGGCCCGGCCTGCCGGACGTCCACGCCTCCAGCTTGGTCGGCGCCGGCCAGGAGTCCTCCGTGTCGTGCGCGGCCGGATAGGGGCCCACCGTCGACTGAAGGGGCAGGGGCAGGGCCGCGCGCTCCTCCGGGACCAGGACCGGCGGCGCCGTGTGGCCGGGGCTGACGACCGGGACGTACAGGGTGAACCTGGAACCCTTCCCGGGCTCGCTCTCGGCGACGATCCGGCCGCCGAGCAGGCCCGCGATCTCCCGGCTGATCGACAGACCGAGGCCGGTGCCGCCGTACTTGCGGTTGGTGGTGCCGTCGGCCTGCTGGAACGCCTCGAAGATCACCGGGAGTTTCTCCGGCGCTATGCCGATGCCCGTGTCGGACACGGCGAACGCCACGACGTCATCGGCGTCCCTGACGCCCCCGCTCTCGGCCTCGCTCGTGCGGGGCGACCCCCGTCGGTGCTCGGCGTCCTGTACCCGGTCGACCCGCAGCTCGACCTTGCCCGACGCGGTGAACTTGATCGCGTTGGACAGCAGATTGCGCAGGATCTGCTGGATCCGCTGTTCGTCCGAGTACATCTCGCGCGGTACGTCCTCGCCGACCGCGACCTCGAAGGCGAGCCCCCGGTCGATGGTGAGGGGGCGGAACGTGGCGTGGACGTAGTCGAGCAGCTTGATGAGCGGGAGCCGCTTGGGGCGTACGTCCATCCGGCCGGCCTCGATCTTCGACAGGTCGAGGATGTCGTTGATCAGCTGGAGCAGGTCCGAGCCCGAGCGGTGGATCGTCGTCGCGAACTGCACCTCCTGGTCGGAGAGGCGGCCGTCCGGATTGTCGGAGAGCAGCCGGGCCAGGATCAGCAGGGAGTTCAGCGGGGTGCGCAGCTCGTGCGACATGTTCGCCAGGAACTCCGACTTGTACTGCGAGGACGTGGCCAGCAGGGCGGCCTTCTCCTCCAGTTCGGCGTTGGAGCGCTGCAGCTCGCCCTGCTGCTTCTGGAGTTCGTCCGAGCGCTCCTGGAGCTGCATGGCGAGGCGCTGGGACTCGCCGAGCAGGGACTCCGTGCGGGAGTTGGCGATGATCGTGTTGATGGCGACACCGATGGTGTTGACGAACTGGTCGAAGAACGCCAGGTGCACATCGGAGAAGCGGGAGAACGAGGCGAGCTCGATGACACCGAGGAGCTTGTCCTCGAAGAGGATCGGGATGATGACGATCGTGGTCGGGGCGGCTTCGCCCAGTCCGCTGTTGATCTTGATGTAGTCGGGCGGGGCGCCCTCCACCAGGATCCGCTTCTTCTCCCGGGCCGCCTGCGCGACCAGGCCGTGCACGGGCAGGCCGCCGGTCTCCACCGTCGCGTCCTGGGCGGCGCCGTAGCCCGCGATGAAGGCCAGGCCCTTGATCGGCACGGTCGTGCGCAGGGTCGCGCCGTCCTCGTCCGGGTCGGCCAGGTAGAACGCGCCGTACTGGGCGTTCACCAGCGGGGTCAGCTCCCTGAGTATCAGGTCGGCGACCTCCATCAGGTCGCGATGGCCCTGCATCAGGGCGGCCAGGCGGGCCAGATTGGACTCCAGCCAGTCCTTCGCGCGGGTCGTCTCGCGGAGGTTGGCCACCATGAGGTTGATGTTGTCCTTCAGCTCGGCGACCTCGCCGCGCGTCTCGACCGTGATCGAGCGGGACATGTCGCCCTGGGCCACCGCGGAGGCGACCTCGGCGATCGCGCGGACCTGAGTGGTGAGGTTGAGCGCGAGTTCGTTGACGTTCGTCGTCAGGCGCTTCCAGGTGCCGTAGACGCCCTCGACCCGGGCCTGGCCGCCCAGTTGGCCCTCACTGCCGACCTCGCGGGCCACGCGGGTGACCTCGGAGGCGAAGGAGGACAGGGTGTCGACCATCGTGTTGATGGTGGTCTTCAGCTCCAGGATCTCGCCGCGCGCGTCCACGTCGATCTTCCGGGACAGGTCGCCCTGCGCCACGGCCGTCGCCACCTGGGCGATGTTGCGGACCTGGGAGGTGAGGTTGTCGGCCATGTAGTTGACGTTGTCCGTGAGGTCCCGCCAGACCCCGGAGACACCCAGCACCTGGGCCCTTCCGCCGAGCCGGCCGTCGGTGCCGACCTCGCGGGCCACCCGGGTCACCTCGTCGGCGAAGGCGCGCAGCTGCTCCACCATCGTGTTGACGGTGTCCTTCAGCTCCAGGATCTCGCCGCGGGCGTCGACCGTGATCTTCTTCGACAGATCGCCGTTGGCCACGGCCGTGGTCACCTGGGCGATGTTGCGGACCTGGGAGGTCAGGTTCAGCGCCATGAAGTTGACGTTGTCGGTGAGGTCCTTCCAGACGCCGGAGACGCCCCGGACCTGGGCCTGACCGCCGAGGTTGCCTTCCGTGCCGACCTCGCGGGCCACGCGGGTGACCTCGTCGGCGAAGGCGGAGAGCTGATCGACCATCGTGTTGATCGTGGACTTCAGCTCCAGGATCTCGCCCTTGGCCTCCACCGTGATCTTCTTGCCGAGGTCGCCCTGGGCGACGGCGGTGGAGACGAGGGCGATGTTCCGCACCTGGGAGGTGAGGTTGTCCGCCATGAAGTTGACGTTGTCGGTGAGGTCCTTCCAGACCCCGGAGACGCCCCGCACCTGAGCCCGGCCGCCGAGATTGCCCTCGGTGCCGACCTCGCGGGCCACGCGGGTGACCTCGTCGGCGAACGCGGAGAGCTGGTCCACCATCGTGTTGATGGTCGACTTGAGCTCCAGGATCTCGCCCTGCGCGGCGACCGTGATCTTCTGGGACAGGTCGCCGTTGGCGACGGCCGTGGTCACCTGGGCGATGTTGCGGACCTGGGAGGTCAGGTTCGACGCCATGAAGTTGACGTTGTCGGTGAGGTCCTTCCAGACCCCCGACACACCCCGCACCTGAGCCCGGCCGCCCAACTGGCCCTCGGTGCCGACCTCGCGGGCCACGCGCGTGACCTCGTCGGCGAAGGCGGAGAGCTGGTCGACCATCGTGTTCACGGTCAGCTTCAGCTCCAGCAGCTCACCGGTCGCCTCCACCGTCACCGTGCGGGTCAGATCGCCCCGGGCCACCGCCGTCGTCACCGCCGCGATGTCCCGCACCTGCGCCGTCAGCCGGGACGCCATGGTGTTGACGGCCTCGGTGACGTCCCGCCAACTGCCCGACAAGCCCCGCACATTGGCCCGGCCGCCCAGCCGGCCCTCGGTGCCGACCTCGCGCGCGACCCGGGTCACCTCGCCCGTGAACAGGGACAGCTGGTCCACCATCGTGTTGACGGCCCGGCCGAGACGACGCAGGTCGCCGCGTAACTGCCGGGTCCCGTCGTGCAGATCGACCCGCTGGGTCAGATCGCCCCCGGCCACCGCGTCCAGCACGCGCGTGGCGTTCGCCGCGGGCGCGACCAGGGCGTCGAGCAACTGGTTCACGTCGTTGACGCGGGAGGTCCACAGGCCCTGGCCCGGGCTGGCGGAGAGGCGCTCGTCGAGCCGGCCGTGCCGCACCAGCTCCCGTCGGACGCGCTGCACCTCGGTGGTGAAGTGGACGCTGCGATCCATGATCTGGTTGTAGACCGCGGTGAGTTCGGCCACCATCCCGTGGCCTGATTCCGGCACTTTGGTGAAGTCGCCGTCGCGTGCGGCGGTCATCGCGGCGAGGAGTGGACGCAGATCGGATGTACGAATCTGACCGTCTTCGTACCAGTCTTCGACCACAGGAGTAGCTGTGTTCTCACTCATGGCGGCCCACTTCGGTAACTCGGCGCTTATGGGCGTGGCCAGTCTGTCACTCTGTCGGCATCGACTGTGGCGTATTCGTACGAACTGCCCGGGGAGCTGTCCATGGGGGCCATTCCGACGCAACGGGAGACCGCCTCCCGTGCCTCGCAGGCGCCTGCACACGCCTCGGAGACGCCTGTGTCCGTTGAGGACGAGCCCGTTTCCGAGAAGCCCGCACCGACTGCCGAGATGCTCACGCCCGACGCGTGCGCCTCGGCCTGCGCGGCGCCCGCACCCATATCCGAGGCGCCCGCACAGGAGCGCGCGCGGGCGCACGCGACCCTGTCCGGCAGCTCGCTCGCGCCGGGCACCGCACGCGCCCTCGTGCGCTCGGCGCTCGCCGAGTGGACCCGGCTCGGCCTGCCCGGCACCGAGCACCTCACCGACCGCCTCGCCGACGACGCCACGCTCGTGGTCAGCGAACTCGTCACCAACGCCGTCGTGCACGCCGGCACGGACGTCGAGCTGGAGTGCCGGTTGGAGGACGGTGACGGCGATGACAGGGATGGCAAGGGGACGGCCGCCCTCGTCGTAGAGGTCTGCGACCACCATCCCTCGCGCGCCCCGCGCGGCGGCGAACCGGAGACACCGCACGACATGCCCGAGTACGGGCGCGGCCTGCGGCTCGTCGGCGCGCTCTCCGAGGCCTGGGGCATCACCTACCGCACGGGCCGCAAGACCGTGTGGGCGCGGTTGCCCGCCGCGGGGTGCGCGGCGGGCGAGCAGATCGAGGCGTACGCCGAGGAGCAGGCGCTGGCGCGCGGGCTGCGGGTGGCGGAGATCCTGGCGCCTGAGCCGCCCGAGGGGTGGGAGACCGAGGAGCCGGGACAGACGGGGGAGACCGGGCGGCGGTGGCGTGACCGGCACGACCGTCACGACCCGCGGGACTCCCGCGGCTTACGGGACTGGCGTGACTGGAACGACGTACGGGACTGGCGGGACCGCCACGAGGGCGGCGGGGAGGGACGCGACGGTGCCTGGCTGGGCCGCGGCGCCCTCTCCTTCCTCGCCGAGGCCTCCGACCTGCTCGCCGGACAGCTCGACGAGGATCTGGTCGCCGCCCTCGCCGGGCAGCTCATCGTGCCGCGGCTGGCCGACTGGTGCGCGGTGTGGCTGGAGGACGAGGCCACCGGCGGCTGGAGCGGCGGGGCAGGAGGCGGGGCGCGACTGGCCCGGGTCTGGCACGGCAGCGAGAACCGCATCGAGGAGCTGCGCCGGGCCCTGGAGAAAGACCCGCCGCACCCGTCCGACCCGCCCGGGTCCGGGCCCGTCGACTACCCCTGGCCGGGCGAGGCGCTCGGTGACGCGCCGGGCGAACCGGGCTCGGCACTCGCCTACCGGCTGGTCGCCGGGGGACGCCCGCTGGGCACCCTGGTCATCGGCCGTTCCGGCGCCGCCGGCTTCCCCGACGAGATCACCGGCCTCGTGGAGGACCTCAGCCGCCGCGTCGCCCTCGCCATCGGCGCCGCCCGCCAGTACGCCCGCCAGGCCACCATCAGCGCCGTACTCCAGCGCGGACTGCTGCCCGGCGCCGTCGCCGAGATCCCCGGGGTGCGCAGCGCCCTCGTCTACGAGCCGTACGACAAGGGCGGGCCCAGCGGCGACTTCTACGACCTGTTCCCGGCCGGAGACGGCCGCTGGTGCTTCGCCGTCGGCGACGTCCAGGGCAAGGGGCCCGAGGCGGCCGTCGTGATCGGCCTGGCCCGGCCCTGGCTGCGGCTGCTGGCCCGCGAGGGCTACCGGGTCGCCGACGTCCTCGACCGCCTCAACCAGCTCCTGCTCGACGACGCCACGGAGGCCGCCGACGCGGCGGCCCGGGCGCTGGTGGCCGCGGGCGCCCGGCCGACCCTGCCCGGCGACGGCCCCCAGACGCGCTTCTTGTCCCTGCTCTACGGCGAACTGGTCCCCTTCGACGGCGGCGTCCGCTGCACCGTCGCCTCCGCCGGGCACCCGCTCCCACTGCTGCTCGGGGCGGGCGGCGAGGTCAACACGACAGCGCAGCCGCAGACCCTCCTGGGCGTCGTCGAGGACGCCACGTACACCAGCGACACCTTCGAGCTGCGGCCCGGCGACACACTGCTGTGCGTCACCGACGGTGTGACCGAGCGCCGCTCCGGCTCCCGCCAGTTCGACGACGAGGACGGGCTCGCGGCGGCGCTGGCCGGGTGCGCGGGGCTGGACGCCGAGCTCATAGCCGAGCGGATCAAGCGGCTGGTGCACGAGTTCGGGGCGCGGCCGCCGGCCGACGATCTCGCGCTGCTGGTGCTCCAGGCGGAGTGAGTGCCCCGGTGCTGGACAATGGAAGGCATGCCTTCCGCACTTCCCGACGGCGAGCCCGTCCCCGACGACGGCGCGCTGCCCGCCTCCGCGCTCGCCGGGGCCGCCGACCGCCCGCTCGGGTTCTATCTGCACGTCCCGTACTGCGCGACCCGCTGCGGCTACTGCGACTTCAACACCTACACGGCGACCGAGCTGCGCGGCAGCGGCGGTGTGCTGGCCTCCCGCGACAACTACGCCGAGACGCTCGTTGAGGAGGTCCGCCTGGCGCGCAAGGCGCTGGGCGATGATCCGCGGCCCGTCCGTACGGTGTTCGTGGGCGGGGGGACGCCCACGCTGCTGGCCGCCGGTGATCTCGTACGGATGCTGGGCGCGATCCGTGACGAGTTCGGACTCGCGCCGGACGCCGAGATCACGACGGAGGCGAATCCGGAGTCGGTGGATCCGGCGTATCTGGAGGCGCTGCGGGAGGGCGGCTTCAACCGGATCTCGTTCGGCATGCAGAGCGCGCGGCAGCATGTGCTGAAGGTGCTGGACCGTACGCATACGCCCGGGCGGCCCGAGGCGTGTGTGGCGGAGGCGCGGGCGGCGGGTTTCGAGCACGTCAATCTGGATCTGATCTACGGCACGCCGGGGGAGAGCGACGACGACTGGCGGGCCACGCTGAGCGCGGCGCTGGGGGCGGGGCCGGACCATGTCAGCGCGTACGCCCTGATCGTCGAGGAGGGGACGCAGCTGGCCCGTCGTATCCGGCGGGGCGAGGTCCCCATGACGGACGACGACGTCCACGCCGACCGCTATCTCATCGCCGAGGAGGCGCTGTCCTCGGCGGGCTTCGAGTGGTACGAGGTGTCCAACTGGGCGACCTCGGAGGCCGGGCGGTGTCTGCACAACGAGCTGTACTGGCGGGGGGCCGACTGGTGGGGGGCCGGGCCGGGGGCGCACAGCCATGTGGGGGGCGTGCGGTGGTGGAACGTCAAGCATCCGGGCGCTTATGCGGGGGCACTTGCGGCGGGGCGGTCGCCGGGGGCCGGGCGTGAGGTGCTGGCGGAGGAGGATCGGCGGGTCGAGCGGATTCTGCTGGAGTTGCGGTTGCGGGAGGGGGTGCCGTTGGCGTTGCTGCGGGAGGAGGGGCTTGCCGCGTCGCGGCGGGCGCTGTCCGAGGGGTTGCTTCAGGAAGGGCCGTATGGGGAGGGGCGTGCGGTGTTGACCTTGCGGGGGCGGTTGCTGGCGGATGGGGTTGTGCGGGACCTCGTCGACTGAGGTGCTCGGGGTTCGTGCTGGGGCCGGGTGGGTGCGCAGCCCGGCGTGGCGGGGTGCCGCTGCGCCCACCCGTGCCGCCCTTAGCGGCACGCATGCCCGCAGCTAGGCGGGAGCAGCGGTCCGCGGCTGAGCGGGGTTCCGTGGCGCGCGGCACAGGCGGATTCGGCGGCCGCAGCGGCAGCTACGCCGGTGCCGTTACGAAGTCGATCAGTTCCTCGACCCTGCCCAGCAGCTCTGGCTCCAGGTCCTTGTACGAATGCACCCCCGACAGGATCCGCTGCCAGGCCGCGCCCGTGTTGGGCGGCCAGCCCAGGGCCCGGCAGACGCCCGTTTTCCAGTCCTGGCCGTGGGGGATGCGGGGCCAGGAATCGATGCCCAGGGCCGACGGCTTCACCGCCTCCCAGATGTCGATGTACGGGTGGCCCACCACCAGGGCGTGCTCGCTTGTCACCGACTCGGCGATGCGCCATTCCTTGCTGCCCGGGACCAGGTGGTCCACCAGGACGCCGAGGCGGGCGTCCGGGCCGGGGGCGAAGTCGGAGACGATCGCGGGGAGGTCGTCGACGCCCTCCAGGTACTCCACGACCACGCCCTCGATGCGCAGGTCGTCGCCCCACACCTTCTCGACGAGTTCGGCGTCGTGCCGGCCCTCGACGTAGATGCGACCGGCGCGGGCGACACGCGCGCGTGCGCCGGGGACGGCCACCGAGCCGGAGGCGGTGCGCGTGGGGCGGGCGGGGCCGGACGCCGGGCGGACCAGCGTCACCACCCTGCCCTCCAGCAGGAAACCGCGCGGCTCCATCGGGAACACACGGTGCTTGCCGAAGCGGTCCTCCAGCGTCACCGTGCCCGCCTCGCAGCGGATCACCGCCCCGCAGAAGCCGCTCCCGGGCTCCTCCACCACCAGGCCCGGATCCGCCGGAACCTCGGGCACCGGCTTCGGCTTCTTCCACGGCGGGGTCAGATCGGCGGAGTACTGGCGCATTCGAATGACGATAGGAGAAGGCGTACGGCGATCACCGCGACACGCCGAAATGCGCCGCCAGCGCGTCCCGCTGGGCCCGGACGAACGCCGCGTCCACCACCGCTCCGTGACCGGGCACGTACAGCGCGTCCTCACCGCCCAGGTCGAGCAGCCGGTCCAGCGCGGCAGGCCACTGCGACGGCACGGCGTCGGGGCCCGCCTGGGGCTCTCCGGACTCCTCGACCAGATCGCCGCAGAACACCACCTCCGGATCACCGGGCACCAGCACCGCCAGATCGTGCGCGGTGTGTCCGGGGCCGACGTTCGCCAGCAGCACCTGCCGCCCGCCGCCCAGGTCGAGCGTCCACTCGCCGGAGACCAGATGGCCGGGCGGGACCAGCCGCTCCGCCGCCTCCTCGGCAGCGGGCGCCGCCAGGCCCTGGCGCACCCCGTCCTCGCGCAGTTCCTCGCGGTCCCGCACCCGCGTCAGCAGCGCGTCCACGCCCACCGCGCCGAACACCTCGGTGTCCGGGAGCGCCGCGGCGCCGAAGACATGGTCGAAGTGCGGATGGGTCAGCGCGAGATGTGTCACACGGTGACCGGTGAGTGCCCGCGCCTGCGCCCCCAACTGCGCGCCCTCGGCCAGGCTGGACCCCGCGTCGATCATGAGGACCGCCCCCTCGCCGGCGACCAGCCCGATCGTGCAGTCCCACACTGGGAGCCGGCACCGCCCCACACCGGCGGCCAAGCGCTCCCATCCGAGGTCTTCCCAAGTCACCGTCATACGGCGACGCTAGCGGGTGCGCCCCGCTCCGGGCACGACAGCGCACCACCAGCCTTGCCCGCGGCGCACCCCACCGCCGTACACTGGGCCGGGGAATGCTGGCACTCGCACGCGCAGAGTGCCAGGCCACGACAGGCAGGGCAGCAGACGGACGACTTCTGGAGGTGTGCGCGATGCTCAGTGAACGCAGGCTGCAGGTGCTGCGCGCCATCGTCCAGGACTACGTCGGCACCGAGGAGCCCGTCGGCTCCAAGGCCCTCACCGAGCGGCACAGCCTCGGCGTCTCCCCGGCCACCGTCCGCAACGACATGGCGGCCCTCGAGGACGAGGGATACATCGCCCAGCCGCACACCAGTGCCGGGCGCATCCCCACCGACAAGGGCTACCGGCTGTTCGTGGACAAGCTGGCCGGCGTCAAGCCGATGACCGCGCCCGAGCGGCGCGCGATCCAGAACTTCCTCGAGGGCGCCGTCGACCTCGACGACGTCGTGGCCCGTACGGTGCGGCTGCTCGCGCAGCTCACCCGACAGGTGGCCGTCGTGCAGTACCCGTCGCTGACCCGGTCGACCGTGCGGCATGTGGAGTTGCTCTCCCTCGCGCCCGCGCGTCTGATGCTCGTGCTGATCACGGACACCGGGCGGGTCGAGCAGCGGGTGGTCGACTGCGTGGCGCCCTTCGGCGAGGCCTCGCTCGCGGATCTGCGCGCGCGGCTCAACAGCCGTGTGGCGAACCGCCGTTTCGCGGATGTGCCGAGTTTGGTGGAGGATCTGCCGGAGGCGTTCGAGCACGAGGACCGGGGTACGGTTTCCATGGTGCTCTCCACGCTTCTGGAGACGCTCGTCGAGGAGAACGAGGAGCGGCTGATGATCGGCGGCACCGCCAATCTCACCCGCTTCGGGCATGACTTTCCCCTGGTGATCCGGCCGGTGCTGGAGGCACTCGAGGAGCAGGTCGTGCTCCTCAAGCTGCTCGGCGAGGCGAAGGATCCGGGCGTGACCGTGCGAATCGGTCATGAGAACGCCCACGAAGGACTCAACTCCACGTCCGTCGTGTCGGTCGGCTACGGTTCGGGCGGCGAGGCAGTCGCCAAGCTCGGCGTGGTCGGACCGACCCGCATGGATTACCCGGGAACGATGGGAGCGGTACGCGCAGTGGCACGGTACGTCGGACAGATCCTGGCGGAGTCGTAGTGGCCACGGACTACTACGCCGTACTCGGCGTGCGCCGCGACGCGTCGCAGGAAGAGATCAAGAAGGCCTTCCGGCGGCTCGCACGCGAGCTGCACCCGGACGTCAACCCCGATCCGAAGACCCAGGAGCGGTTCAAGGAGATCAACGCCGCTTACGAGGTGTTGTCGGACCCGCAGAAGAAGCAGGTCTACGACCTCGGCGGCGACCCGCTCTCGCAGGCCGCCGGCGGCGGCGCGGGCGGCTTCGGAGCCGGTGGCTTCGGGAACTTCTCCGACATCATGGACGCGTTCTTCGGCACAGCGTCGCAGCGCGGTCCGCGCTCGCGCACCCGCCGCGGCCAGGACGCGATGATCCGTATCGAGGTCGAGCTCGACGAGGCCGCCTTCGGTACGACCAAGGACATCCAGGTCGACACGGCCGTCGTCTGCACCACCTGCAGCGGCGAGGGTGCCGCGCCGGGGACCAGCGCGCAGACGTGTGACATGTGCCGCGGCCGCGGTGAGGTGTCCCAGGTCACCCGGTCCTTCCTCGGCCAGGTCATGACGTCCCGGCCCTGCCCGCAGTGCCAGGGCTTCGGGACCGTGGTGCCGACGCCGTGCCCGGAGTGCGCCGGCGACGGCCGCGTCCGCTCCCGGCGGACCCTGACCGTCAAGATCCCCGCCGGTGTCGACAACGGCACGCGCATCCAGCTCGCCGGCGAGGGCGAGGTCGGGCCCGGTGGCGGTCCCGCCGGTGACCTCTACGTCGAGATCCACGAACTCCCGCACTCCACGTTCCAGCGGCGCGGCGACGACCTGCACTGCACGGTGACGATCCCCATGACGGCGGCGTCCCTCGGCACGAAGGTGCCGCTGGAGACGCTGGACGGCATGGAGGAGGTCGACATCCGCCCGGGCACCCAGTCCGGCCAGTCGATCCCGCTGCACGGCCGGGGCATCACGCACCTGCGGGGTGGCGGGCGCGGCGACCTCATCGTCCATGTCGAGGTCCAGACGCCGACGAAGCTCGACCCCGAGCAGGAGCGGCTGCTGCGCGAGCTGTCCAAGCTGCGGGGTGAGGAGCGGCCCACGGGGCAGTTCCAGCCTGGGCAGCAAGGGCTGTTCTCGCGGTTGAAGGACGCCTTCAACGGGCGCTGATCGGTTTCTTCGGGCGCCTTTTCCTCTGGTCTATGCCACACGGCAGGCCGGTTTCGGAGTTGTTCGGAGGACGTGACAACATGCGGTCATGTCCTCCGCGCTGACCGATCTCTTTCCGCACCCGATCGTGCAGGCCCCCATGGCGGGCGGCGTCTCCGTACCGCAGCTCGCCGCCGCCGTGTGCGAGGCGGGCGGGCTCGGATTCCTCGCCGCCGGGTACAAAACCGCCGACGGGGTGTACCAGGAGATCAAGCAGCTCCGGAGCCTCACGAGCAGGCCCTTCGGTGTGAACGTGTTCATGCCGCAGCCCGAGTACGCCGACCCCGCCGCCGTCGATGTCTACGCCCACCAGCTCGCCGGTGAGGCCACCTGGTACGAGGCCGAGCTCGGCGACCCCGACAGCGGCCGTGACGACGGCTACGAGACCAAGCTCGCGGTGCTGCGCGACAACCCCGTGCCGGTCGTGTCGTTCCACTTCGGCGTGCCGAGCCGTGAGGTCATCGACAGCTTGCACCGCGTCGGCACCTTCGTCCTCGCCGCCGCGACCACCCCCGACGAGGCCCGGGCCGTCGAGCTGGCCGGTGCGGACGGTGTCATCGCGCAGGGCGTCGAGGCCGGCGGCCACCAGGGCACGCACCGGGACATACCGGAGACGGACGGTTCCGGCATCGGGCTGCTGTCGCTGGTCGCCCAGATCCGGGAAACCGTGAGCATCCCGATCGTCGCCGCCGGCGGCATCATGCGCGGCGGCCAGATCGCCGGGGTCCTCGCGGCCGGCGCGAGTGCGGCCCAGCTCGGCACCGCGTTCCTCGCCACGCACGAGTCGGGCGCGAACGCCCTCCACAAGCAGGCGCTGACCAACCCCCTGTTCGTACGTACGGAGTTGACCCGGGCGTTCTCCGGGCGGCCGGCGCGTGGCCTTGTCAACCGGTTCCTGCGTGAGCACGGGCCGTACGCGCCTCCCGCCTACCCCGAGATCCATCACCTGACCTCGCCGCTGCGCAAGGCTGCCGCCAAGGCCGGGGACGCGCAGGGCATGGCCCTCTGGGCCGGGCAGGGGCACCGGATGGCCCGCGAGCTGCCCGCCGGGCAGTTGGTGGAGGTGCTGGCCGGTGAACTCGCCACGGCGCGTGCGGTGTTGTCGGGTGGGGGCGGCGTCCTGTGACGGCGCCGGTGTTCGTGGTCGAGCATTTCGACGCGGGTGGTGGCGGGCGGTATGTCCTTGATGGTCCGGAAGGGCGGCACGCTGTTTCCGTGAAGCGGCTGCGGGCCGGTGAGGACGTTGTTCTCACGGATGGGGCCGGGCGTTGGGCGGACTGCGTCGTGCTCGATACGGAGGGCAAGGACCGGCTGATCGTCCAGCTGGACTCGGTGATCGAGGAGCCCTTGGAGCAGCCCCGGGTCACCGTCGTTCAGGCGTTGCCCAAGGGGGACCGGGGGGAGTTGGCCGTCGAGACGATGACCGAGGTCGGTGTCGACGCGGTCGTGCCGTGGGCCGCTGCGCGGTGCATCACGCAGTGGAAGGGCGAGCGGGGGCTGAAGGCGCTGGGCAAGTGGCGGGCGACGGCTCGGGAGGCCGGGAAGCAGTCGCGCCGCGTGCGGTTTCCCGAGGTCGCGGAGGTGGCTACGAGCAAGCAGGTCGCTTCGTTGCTGGCGGGGGCCGACTTTGCCGCGGTGCTCCATGAGAGCGGGGATGAGGCGCTGGCGACCGCTGAACTGCCGGCCTCCGGTGAGATCGTGCTGGTCGTGGGGCCCGAAGGGGGCGTGTCGCCCGAGGAGTTGGCGTTGTTCGGGGAGGCCGGGGCGAAGGCGTATCGGCTGGGGCGCAGTGTGCTGCGCACGTCGACTGCGGGGACGGCGGCTGCGGCTGTGCTGCTGGCTCGGACCGGTCGGTGGTCCTGAGTCCCCTGTGGCTGCTTCGGTGGGGGTGCGCGTCCGCGCCTGGTCGCCGGTGGTGGGTCGGGGCCGCGTCGGGGGGTGTCCGTCCTCGGAACGGCGCGATGGGGTCGGGGACCAATTGACTGTCCGTTGACGCGCCAACCGCTGCGGGCGGACACCCCCCCGACACGTCCCCTTCCGTGATCCGGCGGCTGCGGGCGCGTACCGGCTCCCGCCTTCCGGCCCAGCCGCGGGCCGCCGCACCCGCCCTAGCTGCCGCAGGCCGCCGCTGCGGGCGCCGCCCCATCCCGCCTAGCTGCGGGCATGCGTGCCGCTAGGGGCGGCACGGGTGGGCGCAGCGGTACCCCGCTGCGCCGGGTTGCGGACCCACCCGGCCCCGGCGGTGATGCCTTGGTGGCCAGTTGCCCTCTACCGTCCCGACCCCGTCGGTGGGAGGCTGCCCTTCATGGGGGCATTGAAAAGGGTCGCGGCCGTGGCCGCGTTCGCGGTGGTCGGCGTGGGCGGTGCTGTCGCCTGTGAACCCGGGGCGGGGATCAGCTCGGCGGCTGTTGCGTACACCACTGACGAAACCGTCACCAAGGAGCTCAACCGGCAGAAGGCGGGCGTGCGTTGGCTGACGTGTACCGCCTCGTACGGCGACTCCGGCAAGGGCGGGAACGCATCGCCCTCGGCGCGTGAGAAGACCGTGGCGACCGTCGACTGTGAGGGGGAGACCGAGGACGGGAAGGACATCACCGTCACCGGCAGGGTCACTCACGCGGTGGACGGCGAATGTGTGCGCGGGAAGATCACGGCCAAGGTCGACGGCAAGGTGTGGTTCGAGGTGGACGGGCTCGGCAACTGTGATGCCACTCCGTCGCCGGTGGGAGGCGGGCCGACCAACGGGCAGCCCGGGCCCGCCGTCACCGTGACCGTCACGCAGACCATCTGGTGCGAGAAGTATCCGGACTGCCGTCCTGTCGAGGGCAAGTGATCCGAAGTCTGTCCGCGTGGGGCCGTCCCTGCATAGGGTGATCGGGTGACTCAGTCCGCATCGCCTGCTTACCTCCGGTTCCCCCACGTGCACGGCGACCTGGTCGCCTTCACCGCCGAGGACGACGTGTGGCTCGCCCCTCTCGACGGCGGCCGGGCCTGGCGGGTCAGCGCCGACAACGTGCCGGTGGCCCAGCCCCGTATCTCGCCCGACGGCACCACCGTCGCGTGGACCTCCACCCGTGACGGCGCTCCCGAGGTGCATATCGCCCCGGTCGACGGCGGCCCGGCCAAGCGGCTGACGTACTGGGGGAGTTCGAAGACCCAGGTGCGCGGGTGGACGCCGGAGGGCGAGGTCCTGGCCGTCAGCACCCAGGGGCAGGCGAGCCTGCGCCGCAGTTGGGCGCGTGCCGTTCCGCTCGACGGTGGTCCGGCCACGACCCTGCCGTACGGGCCCGTCGGTGATGTCGCCTATGGGCCGAGTGTGGTTCTGCTGTCCGCGCCGATGGGGCGTGAGGCCGCCTGGTGGAAGCGGTACCGGGGTGGCGGCGCGGGGAAGTTGTGGATCGACCGGGAAGGGGACGGGGAGTTCGTACGGCTGCATGAGGAGCTGGACGGGAACGTCGAGTATCCGCTGTGGGTCGGGGAGCGGATCGCCTTTCTGTCCGATCACGAGGGCGTCGGCGCGCTGTACTCCTCCCTTGCCGACGGGGCCGATCTGCGGCGGCACACGCCGCTCGACGGGTTCTACGCCCGGCACGCGGCGACCGACGGCGCCCGGGTGGTGTACTCCAGCGCCGGTGAGCTGTGGGTCCTCGATGATCTGGACGGGGCCGAGCCGCGTCGGCTGGATGTGCGGCTGGGGGGACAGCGCGTCGATCTTCAGCCGTTTCCGCTGCATGCCTCCCGGTCGTTCGGGTCGGCGTCCCCGGACCACACCGCGCGCGGCAGTGCCGTCTCCGTGCGCGGCTCCGTCCACTGGGTCACCCACCGCGCCGGCCCCGCCCGCGCCCTCGCTGCCACGCCCGGCGTGCGGGCCCGCCAGCCGCGTGCCTTCCGCGCCGACGGCGAGGAGTGGGTGGTGTGGGTGACGGACGCCGAGGGCGACGACGCCCTGGAGTTCGCGCCCGCCACCGGGCTCGCCCCGGGAGCGACGCCGCGCCGGCTCGCCGCCGGGCAGCTCGGACGGGTGCTGGACCTCGCCATGGCGCCCGACGGCAGCCGTGCGGCCGTCGCCTCGCACGACGGGCGGCTGCTGCTCGTCGAGCGGGAGACGGGCGAGGTGCGGGAGGTGGACCGCAGCGAGGACGGTGATGTGTCGGGGCTCGTCTTCTCGCCCGATTCCGGATGGCTCGCCTGGTCCCATCCCGGGCCGCGTCCCCTGAGCCAGCTGAAGCTCGCCAACACCACCGACCTGTCGGTCACCGAGGCCACCCCGCTGCGCTTCCAGGACTACGCGCCCGCGTTCACCGTGGACGGCAAGCACCTCGCGTTCCTGTCGACCCGCTCCTTCGACCCGGTCTACGACGAGCACGTCTTCGACCTGGCGTTCGTGGAGGGGGCGAGGCCGCATCTCATCACGCTCGCGGCGACCACGCCGTCGCCCTTCGGGCCGCAGCGGCACGGCCGGTCCTTCGAGACGCCCGACCGGGAGGAGACCCCCGACAGCGAGGGCACCCCCACCACCCGCATCGACATCGAAGGCCTCGCCGACCGCATCGTGCCCTTCCCGGTCGAGGCCGCCCGCTACTCCAACCTGCGGGCCGCGAAGGACGGCGTCCTGTGGCTGCGCCACCCCGTCTCCGGGGTGCTCGGCGCTTCCAGGGCCACCCCCGACGACCCCGAGCCCAAGTCCGAGCTGGAGCGCTACGACCTCGCCCAGCAGCGGGTCGAGCATCTCGCCGTCGACGCCGACCACTTCGAGGTCAGCGGCGACGGCAAGCGGGTGCTGCTGTGGACCGACGGGCGGCTGAAGGTCGTCCCCAGCGACCGGCGCGCCTCGAACGACGACGACAGCGACTCCAACATCACCGTCGACCTCGGCCGCGTACGCCAGTTCGTCGACCCGGCCGCCGAGTGGCGGCAGATGTTCGACGAGAACGGCCGCATCATGCGGGACCACTTCTGGCGCCCCGACATGAGCGGCGTCGACTGGTCCGGCGTCCTCGACCGCTACCGCCCGGTCGTGGACCGCCTCGCCACCCATGACGACCTGGTCGACCTGCTCTGGGAGGTCCAGGGCGAACTCGGCACCTCGCACGCCTATGTCACCCCGCGCGGCGGCTATGGCCGCGGCGCCCGTCAGGGCCTGCTCGGCGCGGACATCTCCCGCCACGAGGACGGCAGTTGGCGCGTCGACCGCATCCTGCCCTCGGAGACCTCCGACCCGGACGCCCGCAGCCCGCTCGCCGCACCCGGTGTCGCCGTACGCCCCGGGGACGCGATCCTCGCCATCGCCGGACAGCCGGTCGACCCGGTCGCCGGGCCCGGCCCGCTGCTGATCGGCACCGCCGGCAAGCCGGTCGAGCTGACCATCTCCCCGTCCGGCGGCGGAGACCCCCGGCACGCCGTCGTCGTCCCGGTCGCCGACGAGGAGCCACTGCGCTACCACGCCTGGGTCGCCGACCGGCGTGCCTACGTCCACGAGAAGTCCGGCGGCCGCCTCGGCTATCTGCACGTCCCGGACATGCAGGCGCCCGGCTGGGCCCAGATCCACCGCGACCTGCGCGTCGAGGTCGCCCGCGAGGGCCTCGTCGTGGACATCCGCGAGAACCGCGGCGGCCACACCTCCCAGCTCGTCATCGAGAAACTCGCCCGGCGCATCGTCGGCTGGGCCGTGCCTCGTGGCATGCGCCCCTACAGCTACCCGGAGGACGCCCCCCGCGGCCCCGTCGTCGCCGTCGCCAACGAGTTCTCCGGCTCCGACGGCGACATCGTCAACGCCGCGATCAAGGCCCTGGGCCTGGGCCCGGTCATCGGCACCCGCACCTGGGGCGGCGTCATCGGCATCGACAGCCGCTACCGCCTCGTCGACGGCACCCTCGTCACCCAACCCAAGTACGCCTTCTGGCTGGAGGGCTACGAGTGGGGAGTGGAGAACCACGGGGTGGACCCGGATGTGGAGGTCGTCCAGCGCCCCCAGGACTACGCGGCGGGCAGAGACACCCAACTGGACGAGGCAATCCGCCTGGCACTGGAGGCACTGGAAGCCAGTCCCGCAAAAACGCCCCCGGCTGTGCCAACCCTCTAGGGGCGCGGGGCTGTGTCGATTTGCGGCTCCGCCGCGTGGGCGCGACCAGCCACAACGCACCCGCACCCGACGACGATACGATGCCCAAGTCGGACCACACGGCCCAACCTCCGGAGGAGACATGGCAGGGGAGCCCCAGGAAGACTGCCTGTTCTGCAAGATCGTCGCCGGCACCATCCCGGCGACCATCGTGCGGCAGACAGACACCACCGTCGCGTTCCGCGACATCAACCCCCAGGCCCCCACCCACGTCCTGATCATCCCCAAGGCGCACTACGAGAACGCCGCCGCCCTCGCCGCCGCCGACCCCGGCCTCACCGCGGACGTGATCCGCGAGGCCCAGGCCGTCGCCGACGAGGAGAAGCTCGACAGCCACCGCCTCGTCTTCAACACCGGCAGCGGCGCCGGCCAGACCGTCTGGCACGTGCACGGCCATGTGCTCGGCGGCCGCGGCCTCGAATGGCCCCCCGGGTAGTGCGCCTTGTCCGTACGTGAACTCGTCGTCCTCGGCACCGCCAGCCAGGTGCCGACCCGGCACCGCAACCACAACGGCTACCTGCTGCGCTGGGACGGCGAGGGCATCCTCTTCGACCCCGGGGAGGGCACGCAGCGCCAGATGCTGCGGGCCGGGGTCGCCGCGCACGACCTGAACCGGATCTGCGTCACACACTTCCACGGCGACCACAGCCTCGGCCTCGCCGGCGTCATCCAGCGCATCAACCTGGACAAGGTGCCGCACGAGATCACCGCGCACTACCCCCGCTCCGGGCAGCGCTTCTTCGACCGGCTCCGGTACGCCACCGCCTACCGCGAGACCGTCGACATCACCCAGTCGCCCGTCTCCGCCGACGGGCCCCTCGCCCGTACGGGCACCTACACGCTGGACGCCCGGAAGCTGTCGCACCCCGTGGAGTCGTACGGCTACCGGATCGTCGAGCCCGACGGGCGCCGGATGCTGCCCGAGCGGCTCGCCGCGCACGGCATCAAGGGGCCGGACGTCGGACGGATCCAGCGGGAGGGCTCGCTCGGCGGGGTCGCGCTCGACGAGGTGAGCGAGGTGCGGCGCGGGCAGCGGTTCGCCTTCGTCATGGACACCCGGCTGTGCGACGGGGTGTATGCGCTAGCCGAGGGCTGCGACATGCTCGTCATCGAGTCGACTTTCCTTGATGAGGACGAGCAACTCGCCGTCGAACACGGGCATCTGACGGCGGGGCAGGCCGCGCGGGTGGCGCGGGACGGTGGGGTGCGGCATCTGGTGCTGACCCACTTCAGTCAGCGGTACACGGACCCGGAGGAGTTCGAGCGGCAGGCGCGGGCCGCCGGCTACGAGGGTGAGCTGACCGTCGCGCACGATCTACTGAGAGTGCCGGTTCCGAAGCGTCGGTGAATCAGCCGTACGATGAATTGATGTCCCTCCCCAAAGCCGAACTGCACCTTCACATCGAAGGCACCCTGGAACCGGAACTCGCCTTCGAGCTCGCCGCGCGCAACGGCGTCACGCTGCCGTACGCCGACACGGACGAGCTGCGCGAGGCGTACCGGTTCGAGGACCTGCAGTCCTTCCTGAACCTGTACTACGAGCTCATGGCCGTCCTGCGCACCGAGCGCGACTTCGAGGACCTGGCCAACGCATACCTCGCCCGCGCCGCCGCCCAGGGGGTCCGGCACGCCGAGATCTTCTTCGACCCGCAGGCCCACACCAGCCGCGGGCTGGAGATCGGCACGGTCGTCGAGGGGCTGTGGCGGGCGCTGGGCAGCAGCGAGGCCAACCACGGTGTCTCGACCCGGCTGATCCTGTGCTTCCTGCGCGACGAGTCCGCCGAGTCGGCCCTGGCGACCCTGGACGCGGCGAAGCCGTACCTGGACCGGATCACCGGCGTCGGCCTCGACTCGGCCGAGGTCGGGCACCCGCCGGTGAAGTTCCGCGAGGTCTACGAGGCCGCCGCCGCGCTCGGGCTGCGGCGGGTCGCGCACGCCGGTGAGGAGGGGCCGCCGGAGTACATCACCGAGGCGCTGGACATCCTCGGCGTGGAGCGGGTCGACCACGGCCTGCGCTGTGTGGAGGACCCGGCGCTGGTGGAGCGGCTGGTGCGGGACCGGGTGCCGCTGACGCTGTGCCCGCTGTCGAACGTACGGCTGCGGACCGTCGACACCCTCGCCGACCACCCCCTGCCCGCCATGCTGGACGCCGGGCTCATGTGCACCGTGAACTCGGACGACCCGGCCTACTTCGGCGGGTACGCCGGAGAGAACTTCGACGCCGTGCGCGCCACCCTCGGCCTCAGCGAGGAGCGGCTGCGCGAGCTCGCCCGCAACTCCTTCCTCGCCTCCTTCCTGGAGGACGACGAGGAGCTGCGGGCGCGGTATCTCGCCGAGGTGGAGGCCTACACCTTCCTGTAGGTCCGGTGCGGTTTATTCACTTCTCGTGGATGCGGTCCACCAGGATGTCGATGACCAGCGGCGTGCGCGGGCCGTAGCCCAGCAGCACGCCGTCCTCGACGTCGACGACGCGGCGGTTCATGCCGGCGGGGGTCTGGGCGATGCCGGGGATCTTGACGAGGCCGTCGATGCCGTCGACCGATTCCAGGCCCTTGGACATCATCAGGATGACGTCCGGCTGGGCCTGGGCGAGGGCCTCGGTGGTGATGGGGGTGAAGGGCTTGTCCAGGCCGGCTTCGGTGCCCGCGTCCACCGCTCCCGCCGCCTCGATGAGGGAGTCGGCGCCCGAGCCCTTGCCGCCGATCAGATAGACGGCCGCGCTGCCGCGCAGGTAGAGGAACGCCACCTTGGGCTTGCTGCCGGCGGGCACGGCGTCCCGGGCGGCGGCGAGGTCGGAGCTCATCCGCCGGTTGAGCGCCTTGCCCGCGTCGGGGACGCCGAGGGCCTCGGCGATACGGGTCGTGCGCGTGGTGACGTCGGACAGCTTCGTCGCCGGGTCGAGGACGACGACGGGGATGCCGGCGTCCCGGATCTGCTCAAGGGCCTCGTCGGGGCCGGTGTCGGTGTCGGCGAGCACCACGGTCGGCCGCAGGGACAGCACGCTCTCCGCGCTCACATCGTGCGCCTTGGTGACCTGGGGGAGTTTCTTCGCCTCGGCGAAGGTGGCGGTGATGTCGCGGCCCACGACCTGGTCGCCGAGACCCAGCGTGAACACGATCTCCGCGACGCCTCCGTTGAGCGGCAGGATGCGGGAGGCGTCCTCGACGGTGACCTTCCGGCCGTCGGAGGAGTCGACGGTCACCGGCAGTTTCGGGGTGGGGGCCTTGCCCTTCAGGGGCACGATCGTGTTCTTCGCGAGCTGCTTCTCGGCCGCGGCGGCCCGGGCGCTCGCGGAGGCCGGTGAGGCGTCCGAGCCGCCCGAGGGCGATGCGCCGCCGCCCGAGCCGCAGGCGCCGGTCAGCAGTCCGAGGGTGAGGGCGAGTGCGGCGAGGGTGCGCCTGCGGGCGGGGGGACGGCATCTCGCTGAGTTGAGCATGGCTCCACTTTTCCTCTCTCGCGACGCACAATTGACGGTTAGTTTAGGTTAGGCTCACCTTAATAATCCGTGGTGGGGGTGTTTCATGCCATCGTCAAGTGGCCTGCGCCGCAAGGAAGTTGCCCGATATCGGGGAGCTTGGGGGACAGTGGGCGCCGTCGCGGCCCTGCTCTTCTCGGCCGCCGCTCCGGCCGTTGCCGCAGGTGGTTCGGCGACCGGTCCCGAGGGGCAGAAACTCACCGTCTCCAAGTCCTCCGGCCTGAAATCGGCGGGCGAGACGGTGACCGTCACGGGCTCCGGCTACAACACGGAGAAGGGCATCTACGTCGCCTTCTGTGTGGACAACGGCCCGGGCAAGACCCCCACTCCCTGTGTCGGCGGCGTCGACATGTCCGGCGAGTCCGGCGCTTCGGCCTGGATCTCCTCCGACCCGCCCTCGTACGGGGACGGGTTGGCGAAGCCGTACGGCGGCAGCGGGCACGACGGCACCTTCAGCGTGAAACTCAAGGTGCGCGCCAAGGACGCCAACACCGACTGCACGAAGACCGGCGTGACCTGTGCCGTCATCACGCGCAACGACCACACGCGCGGTGGCGACCAGAGCCAGACGGTCCGGGTGCCGGTGACCTTCGGCGGCGGTTCGTCCGGGGACGGCGGTGCGTCGGCGACGCCGAGCGCGACCGCCGGGGCGAGCACGACCGGCGGGGGCGGCACGGGGAGTTCCGACGGCGGCGGTGGTGGCGGCGGGAGCGGCGACGAGGGCTCCGGCGGTCCACTGGCCAGTACCGGCTCCGCCGCGCTGCCGCTCGGGCTGGCCGCGGGCGGGCTGGTCGCCGCCGGGACCGGTACCTGGTTCTGGGCACGCAGGCGCCGGGTCGCCGGGCGCACGGACGTGAGCTGACTCGACTGCCGTCCCGGCACGGCATGTCCCGGAAGGGGATACGAAGATGGCGAAAAGACCCGGCGCCGTCGCCCTGGCCGTCGGTGCCGCCCTGTGCGCGGTGCTGTCGCCGGGCGCGGCGGCCGCGCAGGAGGGGGAGGCCCTTCCGCGCGAGGTGTCCGGAGGGTACGCGAACTGGGACACGGACGTGCCCGGCCTCACCGGCAGAGGGATCGCGCTGACCGCGGACCGGCCGGCCGTACAGGGGGCGGCCGATCGGTCCTCGTTCCCGGCGACGGGAGGCGGCGCGGATCCCGGAACCGGGGCGGCGGAGGTCGAGTTGGGCGGCATCGCCCGTCTCGAACGGTCCGCCGGGCCGGGCGATCCCCTCGTCCTGGGCGGCCTGCGGCTGGAGTTGAGCGGCGGCGGGGACGGCGGTGCGCTGCATGTCCGGGCCGTACGTGACGGACGAGCCCAGGAGGTGACGCTCGCCGAATTCGCGGCGGGCGGCGCCGAACCCGCCGTCCGTGCGGGCGGGATGACCTGGACCGGCCTGCGGGCGTCCCTCACGGACGAGGGGGCGGTGCTGCTGTCCGACTGGAGCGGGGAGCGGTTCGCGTCGGGGGACGCGCTGGGGGTGTTGGACGTGACGGCCGGGACCGGGGCCGGGGACGGCGCTTCCGGTGACGTACCGCCGTCGCCGACCCCCACGACCCCGGACACTCCCGCGCCCGAACCTCAGCGGGAGCGAACGAGCGCGCCCGTGGCCTCCGTCGCCCACTCCGCCCTCGCTCCCGGCGAGGAACAGCGGGTCACCGGCGAGGGCTTCGCGCCCGGCGCGGTCGTGCTCGTGGCGATCGACGGCGACACCCGCTACCAGGCGGTGGCCGACGAGGACGGCCGTGTCGCCCGGGCCTTCCCGGTGTACGCCACGGCCGTCGAGGGCGGGCACACGGTCGAGTTGTCGGCCGTGACCGGGCAACAGGGTGCCGCTGTAGCGCAGTTCACGGTCCGTACGGCGAATTGACTCTTGCTTAGTTAGGTAAGGCTTACCTAATCTTTGCTCGCTGTCGACCAGCGAGGTCGACCGATGAGAAAGGGCTCGTACCCCATGAGATCCGCCTTCTCCGCCCGTACCGCCGCCCGTGCCGGCGTGGCCGTCGCCGCGTCCGCCGCCCTCACCCTGGGCCTGGCCGGCTCGGCCTCCGCCGCCACCTCGACCCGCACCATCACCGACGGCGGCACCACGTACAACCTGTCGGTGACCGCCCCGAACACGGCCTCCGCGGCCGGTCAGGTCATCAACGTCACCGGCTCCGGCTTCAACCCGGGCCAGGGCATCTACGTCGGCCTGTGCGTGGTCTCGGGCGCTCCGGGGGCCGCCAAGCCGACCCCCTGTCTGGGCGGCCAGGACGAGAGCGGCTCCACCGGCGCCTCGCACTGGGTGAACAACACCTTCGGCGGCATGTTCGCCAACAGCTCCAAGTTCACCGCCGGCGGCACCTTCAACGTGAACATCTTCGTCAAGGCCACCCTCGACAACGGCCAGGTCTGCGGTGAGGACGTCACCTGTGCCGTCGTCACCCGCGCCGACCACTTCGACAGCGGCGACCGCAAGTACGACGTCCACGTCCCGGTCACCTTCCAGTGACGGCTGACTGACCCACCGACAGGCCGGGCCCCGGGGCACTCCGGGGCCCGGCCCTCGGCGTCCGTACGGGCCCACCCGACCAAGTGAGGAACTGCTTATGCATCACAGACGCCCGGCGGCGCTGCTCGGCGTCGCCGCCCTGGTGGCCGCCTCGGTCGCCGTGGGCGCCGGCACCGCCGCGCAGGCCGCCGACACCCCGAGGACGGGCCTCGGCAAGAACGGCCAGAGACTCACCGTCTCCGCCTCCGCGAACCTCGACCCGGACGGGGAGACCCTGCGCGTCACCGGTTCCGGCTACGGCACCGACAGGGGCATCTACGTCGCCGTGTGCAAGGACAACGGCGACAACCGCATCCCCACCCCCTGCCTCGGCGGCGCCGACCAGAGCGGCGGCAGCGGGGCCTCGAAGTGGATCGTCCCCAAGGGCGATGCCAACGAGGGCCCGCTCACCGAGACCTTCGGCGACGGCGGCACCTTCGACGTCGAGATCGAGGCCGAGGCGAAGGACGGCGGCCTCGACTGCACCCAGGTCGGCTGCTCGGTCGTCACCCGCGTCGATCACCGGGCCGCGGGCGACCGCTCCCAGGACGTCCGGATCCCGATCACCTTCAAGGGCCAGGAGCCCGGTGGCGGCGACGGCGACGGCGTGGACGTCCCGGCCGGAACCGTCAGTTACACGCGCTCCGCCGAGATCACCACCGTCGGCCGCCCCAACGCCCTTCTGCTGCACCCCGATTCCAAGAAGCTGTACGTCGGCTCCGACAACATCCCCGACACCGCCGACGTCAACGAGGCGGGCCTCTACGTCCTGAACCCCGAGGACGGCAGGCTGCTCAGCCATGTCGCCCAGGCCCCCGGCTCCACCGGCACGATGCAGCCCCGAGCCGTGCAGCGGATCATCGCGCCGCTCGCCGGTGACGGGGTCGTCTTCCAGTACCCGGTGCGCGGCATCGGCACCGCCAAGGACGGCGACACGGCCGCGAAGGGCGTCTGGCCGCCCGGCGGCGCGGTCACCGGGGCCGCTCCGGGCAGCGGCACGGACACCGTCCTGATCTCCCAGGGCGCCACCCTGTCCGAGGTGGAGACCGCCACCGGGGCCGTCAAGCGGACCGTCACCCTCGACGGCGGCGGCGACCTCGCGGCCGACACCGCCCGCAAGACCCTCTGGTCCGCCGAGGCCACCGGCGGCAAACTCCGCCGCATCGACGCCGGGTCTCTCGCCGTGACCGCCGAAGCCGTCCTGCCCGGGGAGATCCTCGCCTTCGTCGAGGTGGACCCCGAGACCGGCAACGTCTGGGTGGGGACGGGCTCTTCGGTCCTCGTCTACGACAAGGACGCCAAGCTCCTGACCACCCTCAAGGGCAAGGACCGGCCCACCGCGGTCGCCTTCGACAAGACCACGGGTGAGGCGTTCCTCCTCCGTGAGGACTACGGCAGCGCGGAGGACGGTGCGGACAACAACGGCGTCCTGGAGGTGTACGACAGCACCACCTTCCAGCAGGCGGCCCTGCCCGTCGCCCTGCCCGGCAGCCTGGCGGGCGGCTTCGGCGGCGTCGCCGTCACCCCGGGTGCCGCCTCCGTCTATCTCACCCACCAGGCGGAGAGTTCGGTCCTCCGGTTCGACCGCCGGGTCTCGCCCAAGGTCACCCAGGCCCCGACCGACCAGACCGTGGCCCCGGGCGACAAGGTCACCTTCGTGGCGGCGGCCGAGGGCACTCCGGGACCGACCGTGCGCTGGCAGGTCAGCACCGACGGCGGCCAGACCTGGTCCGCGATCGAGGGCGCGACACGCACCTCGTACTCCTTCACGGCGCAGGCGGGGCAGAACGGCTACCGGTACCGCGCCGAGTTCAAGAACACCGCCGGCACCACCCGCACCTCCCCGATCACCCTGACAGTGAAGGAGGCCGGGGGCGGTCCCGGGGGCGGCGACGGGGGTGAGGACACCGAGCCGTCCGGCACCAGGACCGTGACCGGTCCGAACGGGCAGAAGCTCACCGTCACCCCGGTCAACCACCTCTCCACCGAGGACCAGACCCTCAAGATCACCGGCTCCGGCTACGACGAGAAGAAGGGCGTCTACGTCGCCCTGTGCGTCGACAACGGCGAGGGCGAACTGCCCACTCCGTGCATCGGCGGCGTCGACATGTCCGGCACCTCGCACTCCTCGGCCTGGATCTCCTCCAACCCGCCGGACTACGGGGAGGAGCTGGCGACCCCGTACGGCAAGGGCGGCACCTTCGAGGTCGAGCTGACGGTGGACGCCAAGGACGAGTACACCGACTGCTTCAAGGCGACCTGTGTCCTGGCCACCCGCGCCGACCACACCCTCTCCGGCGACCGCTCCCAGGACGTCAAGGTCCCGGTGGCCTTCGTCGGCCAGGACCCGGTGGACACCGACGACGGAAACGGCGGGGGTACCGGGGGCGGCACCGGCGGTGGCACCGGAGGCGGTGGTACGGACGGCGGCACCGGCACGACGGGCGGCACCGGCGGTACGAGTGGCGGCACCGGGACGTCGGCCACCGGGTCCTCCGGCAGCCTCGCCTCCACCGGCGTCACCGTCCTGACGGTGGCCGCGCTGGCGGCGGCCCTGGCGGCCACGGGCTGGGTCGTGTACCGACGCGCCCGTGGCTCTCTCGGCTGACCTACAGAGCTACAGAGCTACAGAGCTACAGAGCTACAGGGCTCCGGACCCCGGTGAGGCACCCGCCTGCCGGGGTCCTGCCTTGTCGTAGGCCCGCTGGGTGGGAATCGCCGCGGCCTCCACGGGGATCTCCACGACCGGCTGTTCCGGGGCGCCGATCTCGGGGACCGCGCCGCTGGGCGTGCCCGTGGCGGCGGCTACCAGGGCGGCCGGGTGGCCGCCGCGGCGGCGGATCGCGCCGGGCAGCAGCGGGCGTCCGCCGGTGTGCAGGGCGACGGCGGTCATCGGCACGGCGATGACCAGCAGCCCGGCGGCCAGGATCGCGCCCATGACCGGGAACCCGGCCTGCGCCGACAGCACACTGCCGGTGAGCGGTCCGGCGGCCGTGCCCAGCGAGGACGCCGAGCCGACCAGCACCGCCCAGCGGCCGCGCGGGTCGAGCGAGGCGGCGAGCCCGATCAGATACGACAGCACCACCGGGTACATCGTGTTCCAGGCGATCTCGCCGGTCGCGAAGCTCGTCAGGTCGCTGGAGGAGGCGCTGAGCGTGATGCAGCCGGCGATCAGGACCGTGCCCGCGCCGATGGGCACGGCACGTCCCAGCCGGGCGCCGAGCGCGCCCGCCGCCAGGACGCCGGTCAGGCCTGCGCCCAGGGCCACGGCGAAGACGGCACCGACGGTGGCCTCGCTCAAGTGGGCCTGGTCGAGGCCGATCCGGCCGCTCACGCCCCACAGGGAGTTCTGGGCGAGCGACCAGCACAGCATGGCGGCGGCCAGCACCAGTCCCGAACGGGCGTGCGGCAACCGGGCCTTGTCGTGCCGGGTGGGCGCGGCGGGCACACGGGCGGGGAGACGGCCGGTCAGCGGCCATACGACCAGGGCCGTGAGGGCGATCGCGGCCAGCGGCAGGCCGTGCCCCGGGCCGAGGTGCGGGACCGTCAGATACACGGCACCCGCGAGGGCGGAGACGGTGAGCAGCCCGGCGGTGGAGGCCCGGTGCGGGTCCCGCTGTCCGGCGATGAGGGTGGCGGCGACGGTGGTGGCCGTGCCGGAGCCGAAGCCGCCGAGGACGGCCCCGGCGACGACGGCCGGGACAGTGGTGGTGAGGGCGGCGCCTCCGTAGCCGATCAGGGCCAGGGCGAGTCCGATGCGGGCGAGGGTGCGGGCGCCGATCCGTTCGACCCGTGAGGCCAGGACGAATCCGGCGGCGGCCGAACTCAGCAGCAGCGCACTGCCGACGGCGCCGGCCTGTGTGGCGGAGAGCGGAAGGCCCGAATCGAGCCTGCCGACGGTGGTCGGCAGCAGATACGGAGCGAGGTACCCGGCCGTGAAAAGGGCGACGAGGGACCAGGGAGTGGTGCGGGGGGCGAACACGGGCGTTCCCAGGGCATGCGAAAGGAGCGGGAAGAGGGGGGAGGGGCGACGACCGTCGACGGACAGGAACGCGCGGGCAATTTGTATCAAGCAAGCAGTCGAACGCGTGAACTGAGAGAGCGTGATCTGGATCACGTTGTGTTTGGCGTGGTGAAGCCCGGGTAAACGAGCGCCTTTCGCCAGGTGGCGGCGGGTGTTCCCGCTAGCGCCAGTGCACCGATCCGGGCCCCGCCGGGACCGTCGCCTCGGCCTTCGCCCGGATCTCCCGCATCACGGCGACGATCCTCTCCTCGTGCTCCGGGGTGAGCCGGGCGACCGGGACGGAGCAGCTGATCGCGTCCAGTGCGGGGGAGTCGTAGCGCAGCGCGAATCCGAAGCCGACGATCCCGCTCACGCCCTCCTCCCGGTCCACGGAGTGGCCGCGGGCCCGGACCCGCGCGAGGTCGGCCGCCAGGGACTCCCGGCTCGTGTGCGAGTTCGGGGTCAGCGCCTCGTACGGCCCCTCGGGCAGCTCCTCGTCCGGGCGTTCGGCCAGCAGCGCCTTGCCCAGGGCCCCGGCGTGGGCGGGCAGCCGGCGTCCCACCCGGCTGATCGTGCGCAGGTACTCGTGCGACTCCCGCGTCGCCAGATAGGCCACGTCCCGGCCGTCCAGGCGCCCCATGTGGATGGTCTCGCCGAGCGCCTCGGACGCCTCGTCGAGATGCGGCCGTACGGCCCGCACCCGGGGGTCGGAGTCGAGGTAGCTCGTGCCGGTGAGCAGGGCATGGATGCCGATGCCGTACAGGGAGCCGGTGACGTCGGTGCGGACCCAGCCGTGCGAGATCAGGGTCTGGAGCAGGGCGTACATCGAGCTGCGCGGTACGCCGAGCTCGTCGGCCAGCTCCTGCAGCCGGGCCGGGCGGTCGCCGCGTGCCGCGAGGAGTTCCAGCAGCTCGACCGTGCGCGCCGCGGACTTCACTTCGCGGACGCCCCCTGTGTCTGACATGAGCCGATCGTAATCGGGCGGGCCCGGGCGGTTGACGTTCGCGTATCCAACCGCCATTCTCATATATAGATGACGTCTACATAAGGAGATGACCGTGAGCGCTGGCGCTGGACCGGAAGCGGTCGCGCGGCGGCTGCGGGACGGCATGGCCGGTGGCGTGCTGTCGTTCCCGCTGACGAGCTTCCGCGACGACGGCACCCTCGACCCGGACGGCTTCCGCGCCTACGTCGCGGAGCGGCTCGCCGCCTCGCCCGGCGCCGTCTTCCCCGCCTGCGGCACCGGCGAGTTCTTCTCGCTGGACGAGGAGGAGTACCGGCAGGTCGTCACGATCACCGTCGAGGAGGCGGCGGGCCGCGTCCCCGTCGTGGCCGGTATCGGATACGGCTGGGCGCAGGCCGTGCGGTTCGCGCGCATCGCCGAGGACGCCGGCGCCGACGCGCTCCTCGTGCTGCCGCACTACCTGGTCGCCGCCCCGCAGGACGGCCTGGTCGCCCAGCTCGAACAGATCGCCGCCCGCACCCGGCTGCCGCTGATCGCCTACCAGCGCGGCCAGGTTGCCTTCACCGCCGAGTCACTCAAGCGCATCGCCGCCCTGCCGCACGTCATCGGCCTCAAGGACGGCCACAGCGACCTCGACCGGCTGCAGCGCCTCACCCTCGCCGCCCCCGAGGACTTCCTGTTCTTCAACGGCGCCGCCACCGCCGAGATCCAGGCCCGCGCCTACGCCACCGTCGGCGTCCCCGCCTACTCCTCCGCCGTGCACGCCTTCGCCCCCGAGATCGCCGACGCCTTCTTCGCCGCCCTGCGCGACGGTGACCACGGCACGGTCGACAAGCTGCTGCGCGACTTCTACGTCCCGCTCGTCGAACTGCGCGACCGCGTCCCCGGGTACGCCGTGTCGCTGGTGAAGGCGGCGGCCCGGCTGCGCGGCCACCGGGTCGGGCCGGTCCGCGCCCCGCTCACCGACCCCTCCGACCGCGACCTCGCCGAGCTCTCCGCCCTGCTGAGCACCGGCCTCGACCTCGTAGGAGCCACCCTGTGAACCTCGCCATCACGGACGTACGGCTGACGCCGATCCTGGTCGCCGACCCGCCCCTGCTGAACACGCAGGGCGTGCACCAGCCGTACACGCCCCGGCTGATCGTCGAGGTCGTCACGGCCGACGGGATCACGGGCGTGGGGGAGACCTACGGCGACGCCAAGTACCTGGAGCTGGCCCGTCCCTTCGCCGAGCGGCTGAAGGGGCACCAGGTCAGCGATCTGAACGGCCTGTTCACCCTCGCGGACCAGGTCGCCGTCGACCGCTCCCGGGTCGAGAACGCCGTCGACGTCGGCGGGCTGCGCGGCGTCCAGACCGCCGACAAGCTGCGGCTGTCCGTCGTCTCCGCCTTCGAGGTCGCCTGCCTCGACGCCCTCGGCAAGGCCCTCGGACTGCCCGTGCACGCGCTGCTCGGCGGCAAGGTGCGCGACGCCGTCGAGTACAGCGCCTACCTGTTCTACAAGTGGGCCGACCACCCGGAGGGCATCCCGGCCGAGAAGGACGACTGGGGCGCCGCGATCGACCCGGCCGGGGTGGTGGAACAGGCCCGGCGGTTCAAGGAGCGCTACGGCTTCACCTCCTTCAAGCTCAAGGGCGGCGTCTTCCCGCCCGCCGAGGAGATCGCCGCCGTACGGGCGCTGGCCGAGGCGTTCCCCGGGCATCCGCTGCGGCTCGACCCCAACGGCGCCTGGTCCGTCGAGACGTCGGTCGAGGTGGCCCGGGAACTCGGGGAGGTCCTGGAGTACCTGGAGGACCCCGCGCTCGGCACGCCCGCCATGGCCGAGGTCGCCGAGCGGACCGGGGTGCCGCTCGCCACCAACATGTGTGTGACGACCTTCGCCGAGATCAAGGAGGCGTTCACCAAGGGCGCCGTGCAGGTCGTCCTCTCCGACCACCACTACTGGGGCGGCCTGCGCAACACCCAGCAGCTCGCCGCCGTCTGCCGCACCTTCGGCGTCGGCGTGTCCATGCACTCCAACACCCACCTGGGCATCTCGCTCGCCGCGATGACCCATGTCGCGGCCACCGTCCCGAACCTCCACCACGCCTGCGACTCCCACTACCCCTGGCAGTCGGAGGACGTCCTCACCGAGCGGCTCACCTTCGAGGGCGGCAAGGTCGCGGTGTCGGACGCGCCCGGCCTCGGCGTGGAACTCGACCGCGAGCGCCTCGCCGAACTGCACCGGCGCTGGCTGGACGACGACGGAGCGCTGCGCGACCGCGACGACGCGGCGGCCATGCGGATCGCCGACCCGGAGTGGGTGACGCCCTCGATGCCCCGCTGGTAGGGCAGGGCGCAAGGGGCGCGCGGGCCTCGGCGTGAGCTGACGGAACGGGTGGGTCCGGCGTGATCGGCGTCACGTTGTCGGTGGTGTGGTGCAGACTGGCCTGATCCGCACCACGTCAGGGAGCGCACCGTGATCGCGTCCACCGCCCCGGCCGGAAAGGGCCCGAGAAAGGGATCGCACCGCCAGACCCAGGTCGATCCCCTCGCCCCGCTGCGCATGCCGGACGACCCGCCCTGGGACGTCTATCTCACCGGCACCGTCTTCCTCGACATCATCTTCACCGGGCTCGACTCCGCCCCGGTGCGCGGGACCGAGTCCTGGGCACGCGGGATGGGGTCGAGCCCCGGCGGCGTCGCCAACATGGCCACCGCCCTGTCCCGCCTCGGCCTGCGCACGTCCCTCGCGGCGGCCTTCGGCGACGACCACTACGGCGACTACTGCTGGGACGCCCTGGAGCACGGCGAGGGCATCGACCTCTCCCCGTCGCGCACGGTGCCCGGCTGGCACTCCCCGGTGACCGTCTCCATGGCCTACGAGGGAGAGCGCACGATGGTCTCGCACGGCCATGAGCCGCCCCCGGAGGAACCGGCCCCCGAGTGCCCGCCCCGCGCCCGTGCCGCCGTCGCCTCCCTCGCCCCGGGCGTGAGCGCGCCCTGGATCGCCCAGGCCGCGAGCAAGGGCACCCGGGTCTTCGGCGACGTCGGCTGGGACGACACCGGCGCGTGGGACCTGGCGGCCCTGCCCGACCTGCGGCACTGCGAGGCCTTCCTGCCGAACGCGCAGGAGGCCATGCGCTACACGGGCGCCGACTGCCCCCGGGCCGCCGCGCACGCCCTGACCGAGTACGTGCCCCTCGCGGTGGTCACCCTCGGGGCGGACGGCGCGTACGCGGTGGACCGGCGTACGGGCGAGACCGCCGAGGTCCCGGCCATCGAGGTCGAGGCCCTCGACCCGACCGGGGCCGGGGACGTGTTCGTCGCCGGGTTCGTGACCGCGACGCTGGCGGACTGGCCGCTCGCGGACCGGCTGGCCTTCGCCGGGCTCACCGCGGCGCTGTCGGTGCAGGAGTTCGGCGGGTCGCTGTCGGCGCCGGGGTGGTCGGAGATCGCGGGGTGGTGGCGGAAGGTGCAGTCGGTCCAGGGACAGTCGGCGACGGCGTTGCGGCGGTACGGGTTCCTCGCGGGGCTGGTGCCGGAGAAGTTGGTCAGGCCCTGGCCGTTGCGGCGTGCCGTGCCGACGATCGGGTTCCGGCGCTCGGCGTGAGCGAGCCGAGGCGAGCGGCGCAGGCGCCCCCGTTTCCCACCCCACACCTAAAAGCCCTACGGCGTTGTCAGTCCCCCGTCGTACCCTTGGAATCGCGAGGCCGCCCTCAGCTACGCGGCCGTGACGAGGAGGAACCGCAGGCCTTCAGCGCCGGCCCATGACTCAATCATCGACAGCTCACACCCCCGCGCAGGAGCAGGCGAGAGCGCAGCTCACCGTCCCCGCCCAGCACCCCATGGTGACCGTGCTGGGGTCCGGCGACAGCCTCCTGCGCGTGATCGAGAAGGCCTTCCCGGCGGCCGACATCCATGTCCGGGGCAATGAGATCAGCGCGACCGGCGACCCGGCGGACGTCGCCCTCATTTCGCGCGTGTTCGACGAGATGATGCTCGTGCTCCGCACCGGGCAGCCGATGACGGAGGACGCAGTGGAACGCTCGATCGCCATGCTCAAGGCGAGCGAGAACGGGGAGAGCGACGGCCAGGAGACCCCGGCCGAGGTGCTCACACAGAACATCCTGTCCTCGCGGGGCCGCACGATCCGGCCCAAGACGCTCAACCAGAAGCGCTACGTGGACGCGATCGACAAGCACACCATCGTCTTCGGCATCGGCCCCGCCGGCACCGGCAAGACGTACCTGGCGATGGCCAAGGCGGTGCAGGCCCTGCAGTCCAAGCAGGTCAACCGCATCATCCTGACCCGCCCGGCGGTCGAGGCCGGAGAGCGCCTCGGCTTCCTGCCCGGCACGCTCTACGAGAAGATCGACCCGTATCTGCGCCCGCTCTACGACGCGCTGCACGACATGCTCGACCCGGACTCCATCCCCCGGCTGATGGCGGCGGGGACCATCGAGGTCGCGCCGCTGGCGTACATGCGCGGCCGGACGCTCAACGACGCCTTCATCATCCTCGACGAGGCCCAGAACACCTCGCCCGAGCAGATGAAGATGTTCCTCACCCGCCTCGGCTTCGACTCGAAGATCGTGATCACGGGTGACGTGACGCAGGTCGACCTGCCGGACGGCACCAAGAGCGGTCTGCGGCAGGTGCAGGACATCCTGGAGGGCCTGGACGACGTCCACTTCTCCCGGCTGTCGTCGCAGGACGTGGTCCGGCACAAGCTGGTGGGCCGTATCGTCGACGCGTACGAGCAGTACGACACCAAGCACGGCACCCAGAACGGCGGGCACAAGAGCCGCGGCAAGTCCGTGCACAAGGGGAAGTAGACAAGCACAACACCATGTCGATCGACGTCAACAACGAGTCCGGCACCGAGGTCGACGAGCAGGCGATCCTCGACATCGCCCGCTACGCGCTCGCGCGGATGCGCATCCACCCGCTCTCCGAGCTCTCGGTCATCGTCGTGGACGCCGACGCCATGGAGCAGCTCCACATCCAGTGGATGGACCTCCCCGGCCCCACGGATGTCATGTCCTTCCCGATGGACGAGCTGCGCCCGCCCTCCAAGGACGAGGACGAACCGCCGCAGGGGCTCCTCGGCGACATCGTGCTCTGCCCCGAGGTCGCCACCAAGCAGGGCGCCGAGGCCGACACGCAGCACTCCATGGACGAGGAGCTCCAGTTGCTCACCGTCCACGGGGTGCTGCACCTGCTGGGCTACGACCACGAGGAGCCGGACGAGAAGGCCGAGATGTTCGGCCTCCAGGCGGCCATCGTGGACGGCTGGCGCTCGGAGCGGGGCCTGACCGGGCCCTCCCCGGCACCGACGGTCTCGTAGCGCCGCCGATGAATCCGCAACTCGCCCTGGGCGCCATCGCCCTGGTCGTCGTGGCCTGGCTCGCCGCCTGCGCGGAGGCGGGCCTCGCGCGCGTCTCCAGCTTCCGCGCCGAGGAGGCCGTCCGCTCCGGCCGCCGCGGCAGCGCCAAGCTCTCCCAGGTCGCCGCCGACCCGACCCGCTATCTGAACGTGGCGCTGCTGGTGCGCGTCGCCTGCGAGATGGCCGCCGCCGCACTGATCACCTACGGCTGCCTGATGGAGTTCGACAACACCACCGAGGCCCTCCTGGTCGCCATCGCGGTCATGGTCCTCGTGTCGTACGTCGCCGTCGGCGTCTCCCCGCGCACCATCGGCCGCCAGCACCCGCTCAACACCGCGACGCTCTCCGCGTACGTCCTGGTGCCCCTGGCCAGGATCATGGGCCCCGTCCCGTCGCTGCTGATCCTCATCGGCAACGCGCTCACCCCCGGCAAGGGCTTCCGCCGCGGCCCCTTCGCCTCCGAGGCGGAGCTGCGCGCGCTGGTCGACCTCGCCGAGAAGGAGTCCCTCATCGAGGACGAGGAGCGCCGCATGGTGCACTCGGTCTTCGAACTGGGCGACACCCTGGTGCGGGAGGTCATGGTCCCGCGCACGGACCTGGTGGTCATCGAGCGGTTCAAGACCATCCGCCAGGCCCTCACCCTCGCCCTGCGCTCCGGCTTCTCCCGCATCCCGGTGACCGGCGAGAGCGAGGACGACATCGTCGGCATCGTGTATCTGAAGGACCTGGTCCGCAAGACGCACATCAGCCGCGAGGCGGAGTCCGAGCAGGTGTCCACGGCGATGCGCCCGGCGTTCTTCGTGCCGGACACCAAGAACGCGGGCGACCTGCTGCGCGAGATGCAGAAGGAGCGCAACCACGTCGCCGTCGCCGTCGACGAGTACGGCGGCACCGCCGGCATCGTCACCATCGAGGACATCCTCGAGGAGATCGTCGGCGAGATCACCGACGAGTACGACCGCGAGCTGCCGCCGGTGGAGGACCTCGGCAAGGACCGCTTCCGGGTCACCGCCCGGCTCGACATCGGCGACCTGGGCGACCTCTACGGCCTGGAGGAGTTCGACGACGAGGACGTGGAGACGGTCGGCGGTCTGCTGGCGAAGGCACTGGGCCGGGTCCCCATCGCGGGCGCGTCGTCCGTGGTCGGCCTGCCCGACGGCCGGGAACTGCGGCTGACGGCGGAGGCCGCGGCCGGACGCCGCAACAAGATCGTGACGGTGCTCGCGGAGCCGGTGGAGCCCGCGGACGCCGCCCGGGAGGAGCAGCCGGAATGACCCCGCAGGAGCTGCGCGCGTTCTGCCTGTCCTTCAACGCGGCGGTGGAGGACTTCCCCTTCAGCCCGGAGATCTCGGTCTTCAAGGTCCAGGGCAAGCTGTTCGCCCTGTCGCATCTCGACGTGCGGCCGCTGAAGGTCAACCTCAAGTGCGACCCGGACGACGCGATCCGGCTGCGCCGCGAGCATGAGGGCCTGATCGTCCCCGGCTGGCACATGAACAAGCGCCACTGGAACACCGTCACGGCCGACGGCGGACTCCCGGACCGGCTGGTCCGGGAGCTCGTCGAGGACTCCTACGACCTCGTGGTCGCGGGCCTGCCGCGGGCGGAGCGCCTGCGCCTCGACCGGCCCTGAGACCGGGCCGGGGCGGTCGCTCCGTATGCTCGGATCATGACCGACAGCAGCGCGCTCGACCCCGAGGACCGCAAGATCGTCACCCTGGCCCGCTCCGCGCGGGCCCGCAACGGCGTGCCCGAGGGGGCGGCCGTACGGGACGAGACCGGACGTACGTATGTCGCGGGGACCGTGGCCCTCGACTCCCTGAAGCTCAGCGCCCTGCAGACGGCGGTGGCGATGGCGGTGGCCTCGGGCGCTACGTCCCTGGAGGCGGCGGCGGTCGTGACGGAGGCGGAGTCGCCGTCGGCCGAGGACCGGGCGGCGGTACGGGATCTCGGCGGGGCGCAGACGCCGGTGTTGGTGGCCGGGCCCGACGGGACGGTCAGGGCCACCGTGACCGCCGGTTGACGGGTTGGCCGAACTTCGCTGTAACCGGCGGTAATTAGGCCAGTTTTCAACCTTGCCGCCGCCTGCCCCACACGCATCAATGGAACCGTCAGTTCCGACGGACCGTCAGGTTCGACTCTCGGCAGTGTGTCCGCATCCATGTGCCGAGCGGTCCACCCCCCCCCCACGGAAACGGAGCCGGAATCCCATGAGATGCAAGCGAATCGGAGCAGGTGCGGCACTGGCGGCCGGGGCCCTCGCGGTCACCGGACTCGCCTTCGCCCCCGCGGCCCTCGCCGTCACCCCCCAGACGGCGACGATCAGCGCGGACTGCGGCACCTTCGGCAGTGGCGAGGCCACGCTCACGGCCACGCAGAACGGCACCGCCGCCACCGTCACCGTCAAGTCCTCGGCGATCACCGCGCCGATCGCCCTGGGCGCGGACTCGATCACGTCCTCGCTCACCCTGGTGAAGTCCGGCGGCGGCACCGTCGCCTTCACCGGCACCGAGAACCCGGCGATGGCCGCCGGCGCACCCGTCGAGGTCGGCCCCCTCAGCGGCACCGTGGCCTCAGGCGACAGCCTGGAGGCCTTCGGCGGCTCGCTGAAGATGACCGTCTTCGGCATCACCATCACCTGCACGGCGACCGGGCCGCAGTCGCCGGGCCCGTTCGTGTTCGACTGAGGGTCCTGAGATCGAAGCGGCGCGGCCCCGGTGTCAGAGCGCGTCGGGGCCGCGCTCGCCCGTCCGCACCCGTACGACGGTGTCGACGGGCAGCGCCCACACCTTCCCGTCGCCGATCTTGCCGGTGTGCGCGGCCCTGACGACCGCGTCGATGACGGCCTCGGCGTCCGCGTCCTCGACGACGACCTCGATACGGACCTTCGGCACCAGGTCGACCTGGTACTCGGCGCCGCGGTACACCTCGGTGTGGCCGCGCTGCCGGCCGTAGCCGCTGGCCTCGGTCACGGTCAGGCCGTGCACGCCGAGCTCCTGCAGGGCGTTCTTGACCTCGTCGAGGCGGTACGGCTTGACGATCGCGGTGATGAGCTTCATGCCTGGGGGGTGACCTTCTGGGCGTGGGGGACGACGGAGGAGGAGACCGGGGCGCCGTGGCCCAGGACCCCGTGATCGTAGGCGGTCTCGGCGTGCACCGTAAGGTCCAAGCCGGTCTGCTCCTGCTCCTCGCTCGCGCGGAAGCCCAGGGTGACATCGATCAGCTTGCCGATGCCGTACGTCACGGCGAAGGCGTACACCGCCACCACGACCACGGCCACCACCTGCTTGCCCAGCTGGGCGAGGCCGCCGCCGTAGAGGAGGCCCTCCGCGCCGCCGGTCATCGAGTCGACCGCGAAGACGCCGATGAGGAGCGTGCCGATGACACCGCCGACCAGGTGGACACCGACGACGTCCAGGGAGTCGTCGTAGTTCAGCTTGAACTTCCAGCTCACGGCGTACGAGCAGACGGCGCCGGCGGTGAGGCCGACGACCAGGGCGCCGAGCAGGGAGACCGAACCGCAGGACGGGGTGATCGCGACCAGGCCGGCGACCGCGCCGGACGCCGCGCCCAGGGTGGTGGGGTGGCCGTCGCGCTTCTGCTCGACGAAGAGCCAGCCGAGCAGGCCGGTGCAGCCCGCGGCGAGGGTGTTGAGGAAGGCCGCGGCCGCGAGGCCGTTGGCGCCGAGGGCGGACCCGGCGTTGAAGCCGAACCAGCCGAACCAGAGCAGACCCGCGCCCAGCATCACCATGGGCAGGTTGTGCGGGCGCATGGAGTCCTTCTTGAAGCCCATGCGCGGGCCGAGGACCAGGCACAGCGCGAGCCCCGAGGCGCCGGAGACGATCTCGACGGGCAGCCCGCCCGCGAAGTCGAGGGCGCCGAGCTTCTCCAGGATCCAGCCACCCGGGCCCCACACCCAGTGCGCGACCGGAACGTATACGAGCAGCGCCCACACCGGCACGAACACCAGCCACGCCCCGAACTTCGCCCGGTCCGCGACCGCGCCGCTGACCAGGGCGGCCGTGATGATCGCGAAGGTGAGCTGGAAGGTGGCGAAGAGGAGCGTGGGGACGGTCCCCTGGACACTGTCCGGGCCGATGCCGCTCATGCCGATGTGGTCGAGGCCGCCGATGAGACCGCCCCCGGCGTCCTCGCCGAAGGTGAGGGAGAACCCGGCCGCCAGCCAGACCACCGTCACCAGGGCGATCGACACGAAGCTCATCATCAGCATGTTGAGCACGCTCTTCGTGCGGACCATGCCGCCGTAGAAGAGGGCCAGTCCGGGAGTCATCAGCAGGACGAGGGCGGTGGCGGCGAGCAGCCAGGCGGTGTCGCCGGTGTCGGCGCTTGCGGCGGCCAGGGACACGGTGTCTCCAACGGGGTGGGGCTCCGGGGGTTCGTCAGAGGTTCACCGGCATCCGTTTCGGGTTGCGTACGGGTGTGTTTCCGTGACGTTTCGTTGCGTGAGGGTTTCCTGGAGCTCACCGGCCGGGCGGCGTTCGGGCGCCTGTGCGGCGGGGCTCTGTGGATCAGGGAGAATGGGCGCCATGAGCGTTCGTACCCAGTCATCCGAAGAGCCGGCCGAAGCTGTCCACAGGGCTGGCTTCGCCTGCTTCGTGGGCCGTCCCAACGCGGGCAAGTCCACCCTCACGAATGCTCTGGTCGGCCAGAAGGTGGCGATCACGGCGAATCAGCCGCAGACGACGCGGCACACCGTGCGGGGCATCGTGCACCGCCCGGACGCGCAGTTGATCCTGGTCGACACCCCGGGTCTGCACAAGCCGCGCACGCTGCTGGGCGAGCGGCTGAACGACGTCGTGCGCACGACGTGGGCCGAGGTCGACGTGATCGGCTTCTGCCTGCCGGCGAACGAGAAGCTCGGCCCCGGCGACCGCTTCATCGCGAAGGAACTGGCGTCCATCAAGAAGACGCCGAAGATCGCGATCGTCACGAAGACCGACCTGGTGGACGGCAAGACGCTCGCCGAGCAGCTCATCGCGATCGACCAGCTCGGCAAGGAGCTCGGTTTCGAGTGGGCGGAGATCGTCCCGGTGTCGGCGGTCGGGGACAAGCAGGTGAACCTGCTGGCCGACCTGATCGTGCCGCTCCTGCCGGAGGGCCCGGCGCTCTACCCCGAGGGCGATCTGACCGACGAGCCCGAGCAGGTCATGATCGCGGAGCTGATCCGGGAGGCCGCGCTGGAGGGCGTCCGCGACGAGCTGCCGCACTCCATCGCCGTGGTCGTCGAGGAGATGCTCCCCCGCGAGGACCGCCCCGCCGACAAGCCCCTCCTCGACATCCACGCCTTCGTCTACATCGAGCGCCCCAGCCAGAAGGGCATCATCATCGGCCCCAAGGGCAAGCGCCTGAAGGACGTCGGCATCAAGTCCCGCAAGCAGATCGAGGCCCTGCTGGGCACGCCGGTCTTCCTGGACCTCCATGTGAAGGTCGCGAAGGACTGGCAGCGGGATCCGCGGCAGTTGCGCAAGCTGGGGTTCTGAGGCTCGTTACGACGGCCTCGCCAGGCTCGCCACTACGGTGTCGCCAGGCTCGTCACTACGGCGTCGCCAGGCTCGCCCACACCGCGTTGCCGCCGGTGAGGGTCGAGCGGGTGATGCCCCAGCTCTCCGCTATCTCCCGGACGAGCAGCAGGCCGCGGCCGTTCTCGTCGTCGAGGCCGGGGCTGCGGTCGGGGATGCCGCGGCCCGAGAGGTCGCCGTCGTGCACCTCCAGCCGGAAGCGCTCGTCGGGCAGCAGCCCGACACCGCACAGGATCCGCGCGCTGAGCGTGTGCAGCACGGCGTTGGTCACCAGCTCGGACACGAGCAGGACGGCGTTCGCGCACACCTCGTCGGGTGCCTGCCACGACTCCAGCCGCGCCCGCAGGGCATGACGGGCGCTTCTGACGCTGGTCCGGTGCGGCGGCAGCTCCAGCCAGTGGGTGCGGCCCGGGCGCACCGCGTCAAGGAACCGGGGGATGGACGTCGTGTGGGGGGACACGGCAGTCGCCTTCCGTGGGGGGTGGGAAGGGGCGAGGCGGACAACGGACCGGCCGGGAGTGGGGAGTGGGGTTCCGACTCTGGTCGCGCAAGTAATCATGCTCGCAGAGCAGTTCACCCTGCAACCATCCCCGGCCCGGCCCGTGGCCGGCGTGGGCGTCAGGCCGTGGCGCCCGTGGCGTCCTGCGCCTTCAGCAGCTCCCGGTACCAGCGGTACGACGACTTCGGGGTCCGCTCCTGGGTCTCGAAGTCGACATGGACCAGGCCGAAGCGGCGCGCGTAGCCCTCCGCCCACTCGAAGTTGTCGAGCAGGGACCAGACGAAGTAGCCGCGCACATCGACGCCCGCCTCCAGCGCCCGGTGCAGCGCCCGGACATGGCCGTCCAGGTAGGCGATGCGGTCCTGGTCGTCGACGCCCGGGTAGGAGCAGCCGTTCTCGGTGATGACGACGGGCGGGAGCCGGTCGCCGTAGCGCTCGCGGAAGCCGGTGAGGAGTTCGGTGAGGCCCTCGGGTACGACCGGCCAGCCGAAGTCCGTGACCGGGTGGCCCTCGATCTCGCGGACGGAGAAGGGCAGTTCGGCGGGCATGGAGACGCCGCCGAACTCGATCTCCGTGCCCTGCGGGGCGCCCACCCGGGTCGGCGCGTAGTAGTTGACGCCGTACCAGTCGAGCGGCTCGGCGATCACCTTCAGGTCGGCCTCGACGTCCCCGGGCATCAGCTCGCCGATGCCGTCCGGGTAGCGGCCCAGCAGCAGCGGGTCCGCGAAGAGGCGGTTCAGCAGCAGGTCGTAGAAATCGGCCGCCTCCACGTCCGCCGCCTCGGTCGACGCCGCCCAGGTCGGGCCGTGCGAGTTGGCGACGCCGATGTCCGTGGCGCCCGAGGCGCGCA
This sequence comes from Streptomyces sp. CRCS-T-1, assembly GCF_024442335.1. Taxonomy (NCBI): domain Bacteria; kingdom Bacillati; phylum Actinomycetota; class Actinomycetes; order Kitasatosporales; family Streptomycetaceae; genus Streptomyces; species Streptomyces sp. CRCS-T-1. The sequence goes on from NZ_CP101651.1 coordinate 5,702,519, forward strand.
GGGCCCGGACGGCCAGGCCGTGGGCCAGCAGCTGGTGATGGGCGACCGGCAGCGCGTCGAACAGCAGCTTCCGGCCCGGTGCGTGCACGCCCAGGGCGTGGCCCAGCAGGGTGTGCTCGGCGGGCTCGTTCAGGGTGATCCACTTGGTCACCCGGTCACCGAGGCGCTCGGCGACCAGCGACACGTACTCGGCGAAGCGCGCGGCCGTGTCCCGCTCCAGCCAGTCCAGGTCCGCCGGCAGGTCCCAGTGGAAGAGGGTCGGCACCGGGCGGACGCCCGCCGCGCACAGGTCGTCGACCAGCCGGTCGTAGAAGTCCAGGCCCTTCTCGGAGCGCACCCGCGGCCAGGAGACGGAGAAGCGGTAGGCGTTCACGCCGAGGTCCGCCAGCAGCGCCACGTCCTCGCGGTGGCGGTGGACATGGTCGCAGGCCACCGCCGCCGTCGAGCCGTCCTTGATCCGCCCCGGCTCGGCCGTGAAGGCGTCCCACACGGACGGCTCGCGCGCGTCCACCGCGCCCTCGATCTGGTGCGCCGAGGTCGACACGCCCCAGAGGAAACCGGCCGGGAAACGGGGGATCGGATTGCCTGCGTCAGTCGCCATGCGCTGGATCATCCGTACCGGTGGTAACGGAAGTCAACAGGCCGCCGCCCAGGACCTGTTACGCCCCTTCCTTCAGCACCCGAGAGATCAGCTTGCGCTGCTCGTCCGTCAGCCGGGGGTCGGAGCAGTAGACCGTCCGGTCGTCCACCGTGAGCTGGTAGCTGAAACCGTCCGGCACCCCGATCGGCGGAGTGCCCCGGCCGGCGGCCACCGCCTGCTCGGCCAGGGCGTGCCACTCGGCGGCATCGGGGCGGCCCGAGGTGTCCACCTCGGCATGCCGCTCGATACCCGCGAACCCGCCTGTGCGCCTCACCTGAATCCGCATGGCACCTGTCTAGTACGGAACTACAGGGTCCGCACCCCGACCTGCTCCCAGGCCTTCGACACGGCGTCCAGCTCCTCCCCGTCGCCGAAGCGCTCCCGGGCGGCCTTGACGGTGAGCGTGGCGAAGTCGGTGAACATCGCCTGCTCCTTCAGCTCGCCGCCGGTCAGCACGTCGTACCAGACCTGTCCCGCGCGCTCCCAGGCATGGCCGCCGAGGGCCGTGGCCGCGAGGTAGAAGGCGTGGTTGGGGATGCCCGAGTTGATGTGGACACCGCCGTTGTCGCGGCCGGTGCGGACGAAGTCGTCCATGGTCGCGGGCTGCGGGTCCTTGCCGAGGACATCGTCGTCGTACGCCGTGCCCGGCTCCTTCATGGAGCGCAGCGCCACGCCCGTCACCCGCGGGGCGAGCAGGCCCGCGCCGATCAGCCAGTCGGCCTCGGCGGCGGTCTGGCCGAGTGTGTACTGCTTGATCAGCGCGCCGAAGACGTCCGACACGGACTCGTTCAGCGCGCCCGGCTGGCCGAAGTAGGTGAGGTTCGCGGTGTACTGCGTGACGCCGTGGACGAGCTCGTGGCCGATGACGTCGATCGGGATGGTGAAGTCGAGGAAGATCTCCCCGTCGCCGTCCCCGAAGACCATCTGCTCGCCGTTCCAGAAGGCGTTGTTGTAGTCGCGGTCGTAGTGCACCGTCGCGTTCAGCGGCAGGCCGTTCCCGTCGATCGAGTCGCGCTGGTACGCCGTGAGGAGCAGCTCGAAGGTGGCGCCGAGGCCGGCGTAGGCGCGGTTGACCGTGGCGTCCTTGCCGGGCTTGTCGCCCTCGCCGCGGACCTTGTGGCCGGGCAGGTCGGTGCCGTGCCGGGCGTCGTGGATCGTGCGCTGCGGCTTGCCGTCGGCGACCGAGGCGACGGCGCTCGCGCCGAGGACCGTGGTGAGGCGGCGCTGGGTGCGCTCGAAGGCGTCGCGCTGCAGGGTCCGGCGGGCCGGTCCGGCCAGCGCGGGGTCCTCGGCCTGGGAGAGCTTGTCGAGGACATGGGGCGGAACGATGGTGCAGAAGACGGGCTCGAAGCCCCCGTGGTTGGTCATGCCCCGCACCATTGCACTGGGTGATTATTTTGTCACCAGGTGCAACCATGATTGGTGAAATGTGGGGATGCAGGCGCCATAGGCGGTTGCGCTGTGTTACGGGCGCGGGCCGAATGTGGCTGATCGCGCAGTTCCCCGCGCCCCTTTCGGGGCGCTGCAGTCCCGCATACTGATACGGAACCCCTCGTCCGGAGAGGCTCGGCTAGCATGCTGCGCATCATGCGTTTCGGGCTGCTTCTCCTTAGCTGCCGCGGCGAGGGCCTGTAGTCGAGGCCGACCCCCTCCCCGCGGAGCTTGGTGCTGCGTCGTCGGCCGTCCTTCCGGACATCCTGAGGAGCCCCCGCATCATGGCGAACCGCCAGCAGCCCAGCACCATGCCGATCCACAAGTACGGCCGCTACGAGCAGGTCGACATCCCGGACCGCACCTGGCCGGCCAACCGGATCACCACCGCCCCCCGCTGGCTCTCCACCGACCTGCGCGACGGCAACCAGGCGCTGATCGACCCCATGTCGCCCGCCCGCAAGCGCGCCATGTTCGATCTGCTGGTCAAGATGGGCTACAAGGAGATCGAGGTCGGCTTCCCGGCCTCCGGCCAGACCGACTTCGACTTCGTGCGCTCCATCATCGAGGAGCCGGGCGCGATCCCCGACGACGTCACCATCTCCGTACTGACCCAGGCCCGCGAGGACCTGATCGAGCGCACGGTGGAGTCCCTGAAGGGCGCCAAGCGCGCCACGGTCCACCTGTACAACGCCACCGCCCCCGTCTTCCGCCGGGTCGTCTTCCGCGGCTCCAAGGACGACATCAAGCAGATCGCGATCGACGGCACGCGGCTGGTCATGGAGTACGCGGAGAAGCTGCTGGGCCCGGAGACGGAGTTCGGCTACCAGTACAGCCCCGAGATCTTCACCGACACCGAGCTGGACTTCGCGCTGGAGGTCTGCGAGGCGGTCATGGACGTCTGGCAGCCCGGCCCGGGCCGCGAGATCATCCTCAACCTGCCGGCGACCGTCGAGCGCTCCACGCCCTCCACGCACGCCGACCGCTTCGAGTGGATGGGCCGCAACCTGACCCGTCGCGAGCACGTGGTCCTCTCCATTCACCCGCACAACGACCGCGGCACCGCCGTCGCCGCCGCCGAGCTGGCCCTGATGGCCGGCGCCGACCGCGTCGAGGGCTGCCTGTTCGGGCAGGGCGAGCGCACCGGCAACGTCGACCTGGTCACCCTGGGCATGAACCTCTTCTCCCAGGGCGTCGACCCGCAGATCGACTTCTCCGACATCGACGAGATCCGTCGTACGTGGGAGTACTGCAACCAGATGGAGGTCCACCCGCGCCACCCCTACGTGGGCGACCTGGTCTACACGTCCTTCTCCGGCTCCCACCAGGACGCCATCAAGAAGGGCTTCGACGCCATGGAGGCCGACGCCGCCGCCAAGGGCGTCACCGTCGACGACATCGAGTGGGCGGTGCCCTACCTGCCGATCGACCCCAAGGACGTCGGCCGCTCCTACGAGGCGGTCATCCGGGTCAACTCGCAGTCCGGCAAGGGCGGTATCGCGTACGTCCTGAAGGACGGCCACAGCCTGGACCTGCCGCGCCGTATGCAGGTCGAGTTCTCCAAGGTCATCCAGGCCAAGACGGACGCCGAGGGCGGCGAGGTCACGCCGAAGGACATCTGGGCGGCCTTCCAGGACGAGTACCTGCCCAACCCCGAGAACCCCTGGGGCCGGATCCAGGTCAAGAACAACCAGTCGACCACCGACACCGACGGCGTGGACACGCTGAAGGTGGAGGCCACGGTCGACGGCCAGGACACCGTCCTGACCGGCTCGGGCAACGGCCCCATCTCGGCCTTCTTCGACGCGCTGCAGTCCGTCGGCATCGACGTACGCCTGCTGGACTACCAGGAGCACACGATGAGCGAGGGCGCCTCCGCGCAGGCCGCCTCCTACATCGAATGCGCGATCGACGACAAGGTCCTGTGGGGGATCGGAATCGACGCGAACACCACGCGCGCCTCCCTGAAGGCGGTCGTCTCGGCCGTCAACCGCGCGACGCGCTGACCAGTCGTAACGGGGATTGTGGGGCTCTGCCCGCCGTTGTCCGGCGGGTGGAGCCCCGTCACATACCGGCCAATCCCTGTGAGGGTCACGGAAAGGTCTCCTCCGGGGTGCTGACTCCTCCTCATGGATGTGGCTAACATCACGCAAGCGCGGCGACGCTGCCGCGCGGCGTGACGGAGGTGCGACGTGCTGCCAGGACGGGGACGAAACGGCCATGCCGCCAGGTTTTCCAGCATCCTGGGCACCCGTATCGCATGGACGGCCGCCGGTGACGGGGAGTTCTTCTGCCCCGGCTGCGGCGGCGACCGGAACTACCAGCGGCTGACCGGACAGCGCCGCTTCACCCTGCTCGGCCTGCCCGTGCTGCCGCGCGGCGAGACCGGCCCGGTCGTGGAGTGCGCCGCCTGCCGCCGCCACTTCGGCACGGACGTCCTCGACCATCCGACGACCACCCGCTTCTCCGCGATGCTCCGCGACGCCGTGCACACCGTCGCCCTCGCGGTGCTGGCGGCGGGCGGCGCCGGTTCCCGTACGGCCCTGGAGACCGCCGTGCTCGCCGTGCGCGCGGCCGGCTTCGACGACTGTACGGAGGAGCAGCTCGCCGCCCTCGTCGAGGCGCTGGAGGCGGACACCGGCCGGATCTCCGGCGAGCCCTGCGGCGCCGGGCTGGCCATAGAGCTCCACGAGGCGCTGGACCCGCTGGCCCCGCACCTCGCCACCGTCGGCCGTGAGTCGATCCTGCTCCAGGGCGCCCGCATCGCCCTGGCGGACGGGCCGTACACCCCGGCCGAGCGTGACGTCCTCGCGACGGTGGGGGCGGCGCTGACCATCTGCTCGGACGATGTGACCCGGCTGCTGGCGGCCGCCGCGCGCACGCCGTCGTAGGACGCCTCCCCGCGATACCCGCGTTACTCCCCGGGGAGTAGTCCGCGGCTCGTGCCGCCCCGGGCAGTACCCCGTAAGTCGGCCTCGCGCCCGACGAACCGGCGCCCGCGCGCCGGGAGTCTGGAGAGCGTTCCAGACACCCGACGCGGAGGGAGCCCGGCTGATGGGGGACACAAGGACAGGAACGGGGCGGCGGCGGGCCGTGGTGCCCTGGGCGGTGGTCGGGCTGTGGCTGGCCGCGCTCGTCCTGCTCGGGCCGCTCGCCGGGAAGTTCTCCGGTATCCAGCAGAACCGCGCGGTCGACTATCTGCCCGACAGCGCCGACTCCACCCAGGTGGCCCGGATCCAGGACCGGCTGCCCGGCGGGGAGTCGACCGACCTGGTGCTCGTCTACCACCGGGACGGCGGCCTGACCGACGCCGACCGGCGCACCGCCGCCGAGCAGCTCGCCGAGGTGGGCGGCGCTTACGACCTGACGGGCGGCGAGGCGCGGGGTGTTCCGTCGAAGGACGGCTCCACCCTGATGTACCCCGTCTCCAGCACCCAGCCGGGGCAGGACGAGGAGGCCCGGGACGCCTTCGTCGACGGGGTGCGCGACATCGCCGGGGGCGGCGGCGGGCTGAGCGTCGAGGTCGGCGGGCCGGGGGCGCTGAACACCGATATGAACAAGGTGTTCGGGACGCTCGACGCCACCCTGCTGTTCGCCACGCTCGGCGTCGTCACCGTGCTGCTGATCCTCATCTACCGCAGCCCCTTCCTGTGGCTGGTCCCGCTCGCCGTCGCGGGCGTCGCCGCCGCCACGGCGATGGCCGCCGGATACGGACTCCACGAACTGTTCGACGTCACCGTCACCGGCCAGAGCGGCGGGGTGATGACCGTGCTCGTCCTCGGCGCCGGCACCGACTACGCGCTGCTGATCGTCTCCCGCTACCGCGAGGAACTGCGGCGCCACGAGCGGCCGTACGACGCCATGCGCGCCGCCCTGCGCGGCTGCGGTCCGGCCGTCCTCGCCTCCTCGGGGACCGTCGCGGCCGGGCTGCTGTGCCTGCTCGCCGCCGACCTCAACAGCAGCCGCGGCATGGGGCCGGTCGGCATGGTCGGCGTCCTCGCCGCGCTGGTCGCCATGACGACCCTGCTGCCCGCGGTGCTGGTCCTGCTCGGGCGGCGCGTCTTCTGGCCGCTGATCCCCTCCTTCGGGAGCGAGCCGAAGGCCCGGCGGTCGCTGTTCGCCGCGATGGGCACGTCGGCGACGCGCCGGCCCGCCCTGGTGCTGGTCGGCGGGGGCGTGCTGCTGGGTGCCCTGGCGCTCGGCACGTTCAATCTGTCCGGCGGCATCAAGCAGGAGGACTCGTTCACCGAGCGGCCCGAGTCGATCACCGCGATGCGGACGCTGGCGCAGGAGTATCCCGAGCGCAGCAGCCGGCCCGTGACGGTCATGGCGCCCGAGGGACGGGCCGGGGCGGTGGCGGAGCGGGCCCGTGCGACCGACGGGGTCGCCGAGGTGGTTCCCGGGCGGAGTGGTTCCGGGTGGACGGAGATCGCCGTCTTCACGACCGCCGCGCCCGAGACGTCGTCGGAGACCCGGACCATCGAGGCGTTGCGGGCCGGGCTGGATCCTCAGGGCGCGTATGTCGGCGGGCCCAGCGCCCAGCAGATCGACCTGGCCGACAGCGAGTCCCGGGACCGTGGCGTGGTCGTGCCGTTGGTGCTCGCCGCCGTGTTCGTCATCCTCGTCGGCCTGTTGCGCAGCCTCGTCGCGCCGTTGCTGCTGCTGGCGGCGGTGGTCGCGGTGTGGGGTGCGGCGCTGGGCATCGGCGGGCTGGTCTTCGAGCCGGTGTTCGGGTTCGGTGGTACGGATGCCGGGCTCGGGTTGCTGTCCTTCGTGTTCCTGGTGGCGCTCGGGGTGGACTACGGCATCTTCCTGATGCACCGGATGCGGGAGGAGTCCGTACGGGGGGCCGAGCCGGAGGTGGCCGCGCTCACCGCGTTGCGGACGACGGGTGGGGTGATCGCCTCGGCGGGGGTGGTGCTCGCGGCGACGTTCGCCGTGCTGACGACGTTGCCGATGGTCGGGCTGGTGGAACTCGGGTTCGTCATCGCTGTGGGGGTGTTGGTGGATACGTTCCTGGTGCGTACGTACTTGGTGACCACGGCGAGTGTGCTGTTGCGGCGGCGGGTGTGGTGGCCGGGGAGGCTCTCGCGTGCACCGGAACTGCCCGTTGAGGCTGAGCGCGGGCGGGTGCGCAGCCCGGCGTAGCGGGGTGCCGCTGCGCCCACCCGTGCCGCCCTTAGCGGCACGATTGCCCGCAGCTCAGCAGAGCGACCCCTATAAGGATGATGCCCGTGCAGCCACCCACCATCGGCAATCGGATCATCGCGGCGATCAACCGCGACCCCCTCACCGCCCCGCACGCCCTGCGTAACGACGCCCTGCTCGCGGTCGCCGCCGCCGTGGTGGCCGTCGGGCTCGGGCTGCTCGGGGGCGGCGGCGGGCCCGATGCGCTGGGGTGGGTGCTGCTGGTCGCGTGCAACGTGCCGATCGTGTGGCGGCGGCGTCGGCCGTTGCTCGTGCTGCTCGTCGTCGTGGCCTGTGTCGCCCCGTACCACGCCCTCGACAACCCCCACTCCGCACCGACCCCGGCCACGTACATCGCGCTGTACACCGTCGCCGTCACCGGCCGCCCGCTGCGTGCCGTCCTGGTCGGGGCGGGCGTCCTCGCCCTCTCGACCAGCACGATGCTCACCATCAACGCCCACGAGGCCCTGAGGATGCTGCAGATCTCGGGCTGGGTCGTCGCCGTGCTGTTCTGCGGAGTCGACGTGCGGTTCTACCGCCAGTACGTCGCCTCCATCGTGGAGCGGGCCGAACGGGCCGAACGGACCAGGGAGGAGGAGGCGAGGCGGCGGGTCGCCGAGGAGCGGCTGCGGATCGCCCGGGACCTGCACGATCTGCTCGCCCACAGCATCACCCTCATCGGTGTGCAGACCTCCGTCGCCGCCCATGTGCTGGCGGCCGACCCCGAGCGGCTCGACCGGGAGACGGTCGCCAAGGCCCTCGACGACATCGCCGAGACCTGCCGCAGCGCCCGCGGCGAACTCCGTACGACGCTGGAGGTGCTGCGCGAGCACGGCCCGCCGGAGGCCCGCGGCCCGCTGCCCGGCCTCGACGGCCTGCCCGACCTGGCGCGGGCCGCGCGGCTGGCCGGTGCCCGGGTCGAGCAGACCGTACGGATACGGCACGCACCGCCCGCCGTCGGCGCCGCCGCCTACCGCATCGTGCAGGAGGCCCTGACGAACGCGGTCCGGCACGCGGGGCCCGATGTCTCGGTCCGTGTGGAGCTGGACGAACGGCAGGGCGCCCTGCATCTGTCGGTCAGCGACGACGGCACCGGACCCGACCCGGGCGGCACCCCGGGCTTCGGGCTCGTCGGAATGCGGGAGCGGGCCCGCAGCGTGGGTGGCACACTCGACGCCGGACCGCGCCCCGGGGGCGGCTTCGAGGTGGCCGCGGTCCTGCCGCTGACCACGACGCGGAACACGACGGGGGAGAGGACCGGATGACCATCCGAGTGCTGCTCGCGGACGACCAGACCCTGGTGCGGGAGGCGTTCGCGATGCTCGTGGAGTCGGCCCGTGACATGGAGGTCGTCGGTCAGGCCGCCACCGGCCGGCAGGCCGTGGAACTGGCCCGCAGCGGGCGCGCCGACCTCGTGCTGATGGACATCCGCATGCCCGACCTGGACGGCATCGAGGCGACCCGGCTGATCGCGGCCGACGACGACCTGGCGGGCGTCCGCGTCCTGATCCTCACCACCTACGACACCGACGAGTACATCGTGGACGCCCTGCGCGCCGGTGCCTCCGGGTTCCTGGTCAAGGACACCAGGCCGGCCGAACTCCTCGACGCCATCCGCACGGTCGCGGCCGGGGACTCCCTGCTGTCGCCCGGGCCCACGGCACGGCTGATCGAGCGGTTCCTGCGCAGCCCTTCGGCACCGGCGACCGGCGGGCCGGAGTGTCTGTCCGAGCGCGAGCGGGAGGTGCTCGGCCTGGTCGGGCGCGGCCTCAACAACACCGAGATCGCCGAGGTGTTGGGGCTGAGCCCGCTGACCGCGAAGACCCACGTCAGCCGCATCATGGGCAAGCTGGCGGCGCGGGACCGGGCGCAGCTCGTCATCGTGGCGTACGAGTCGGGGATCGTGACACCGGGGAACATCTGACGGACAGGCACCATCCGGCGCCCCCCTTTTTTCAGGAGCAGGATGAGACTCCTCTGCCGCACCCTCCTCGTGACCACGGTCCTCTTCCCGGCCCTCACCGCGACGCCCTTCGCTTCGGCCGCCCCCGGCTGCGTCTCCTCCGTCCCGTACGTCTCGGGCGAGGGCGGCTACGACACGTACCGCATCCCCGCCGCCGTCACCACGGGCAAGGGCACCGTCCTCGCCTTCGCCGAGGGCCGACGCGGCGGCGCGGGGGACACCGGCGCCATCGACGTCGTCCTCAGGCGCTCGACGGACGGCGGCTGCACCTGGGGTCCGCTCACCGTCGTCGCCGCCGGGAAGGGCGACACCCGGGGCAACCCGGCCCCCGTCGTCGACCCGCGCACCGGCACGGTCGTGCTCCTCACCTCCTACAACAGCGGCAAGGTGACGGAGGCCCAGATCATGCGGGGCGAGGTCACGCCCGAGCAGAGTCGCCGGGTGTTCGTGCAGCACAGCCGGGACGACGGCCGGCACTTCACCGCACCCCGCGAGATCACCGCCCAGGTCAAGCGCCCGAACTGGCGCTGGTACGCGACCGGCCCCGGCCATGCGATCGCCCTCACCCGGGGTCCGCATACGGGCCGGCTGGTCGTCCCCGCCAACCACTCGGCGGCCCCGCCCGCCGGCTCCCCGGACACCGGCCAGGAGCCCCGCTATTACGGCGCCCACGCGCTGCTCAGCGACGACGGCGGCAGGACCTGGCGCCCGGGATTCGTCGACGACTCCTACGACGGGGTGAACAACGCCAACGAGTCGATCGCCGCCCAGCTCCCCGACGGCAGGGTCTACTTCAACGCCCGCGACCAGCACGGCACCAGCCCCGGCAACCGCCTCGACAGCCACTCGCGGGACGGCGGCCGGTCCCTAGAGCGGCCCTACGCAGTGCAGCCCACCCTGAACGAGGTCCCGGTCGTCCAGGGCAGCGTTCTGCAAGTCGCCGGGCGGCACGGACCGCTGTTGTTCGCCGGGCCCTCCGTCCCCACCGCCCGCCGGGCGATGGCCCTCTGGCGCAGCGCCGACGGAGGGGCCACGTTCACCAAGGCCCTGACGCTCTCCCAGCAGCCCGCCGCCTACTCCGATCTGGTGCCGCTCGGCCGGAAGGCGGTGGGGATCCTCTACGAGACGGGAGTCCAGGGGACCTACGAGACGATCGAGTTCCGCCGCCTCCCCGTCGGTGACCTCTAGAGCAGCCCGGCCGCCGCCAGGTACTTCCCGACCCGTTCCACCTCGTCCGGCGACAGCGGCACCTGCGGCTCCGCCGTCGCCGGGCAGTCGATCACGCCCCGCAGGTGCAGCGCGGCCTTGAAGGCGCCGATCGCCGAGGAAGCGGGGCCCATCCGGGCCGGGTCGCCGACCGTCACCATGCCGAACAGGGCGCACAGGCGCTCCTGTTCGGCACGGGCCTCGTCCCGGTCCCCGGCACGGCACAGACCGTCCAGGCGGACGTAGCCGTGCGGGTCGACGTTGCCGAGGCCGGGCACCGTGCCGTCCGCGCCGAGCGCGAGCGCCGCGTCGACGATCAGCTCGGAGCCGGTCAGCACGCTGAAGCCGGTGATGCCCTGGCGGTCCCGGGCGCCGGTGAGGACCTGCCGGAAGGCGGCCAGATCGCCGCTGGAGTCCTTGAGTCCGGCGAGGACACCGTCGGCGGCCAGTTCCAGGACCACGTCGGCGGGCAGCTTCGTGTGGACGGCGACGGGAAGGTCGTAGGCGATGACCGGGATCGGGCTGCCGGCCGCGACCGCGCGGTAGTGGCGGGCGATCTCGGCCGGGTGGGTGCGGGCGTAGAACGGGGCGGTGACGACGACCGCGTCCGCTCCGGCCGCCGTCACCGACGCGACATGGTCCAGGACCCGGGCCGTCGTCATGTCGATCGCCCCGGCCAGCACCGGGAGCTGCCCGCTCACATGCGCCGCGACCGACTCGACGACCAGCCTGCGCTGCCGGTCCGGCAGATACGCCGCCTCGGACGTCGAGCCGAGCACGAACAGTCCGCTCACCCCGCCGGCGACCAGATGGTCGACCAGCCTGAGCAGCGAGGGCACATCCACCTCGCGGTCCGGTGTCAGAGGCGTGCACACGGGCGGGATGACACCGGTCAGCGGGGTGAGGGTCATGGAGCCTCCATCGGGTCGCGTCGGTGGACGAGGTCGCGGGTCGATTCGTCCTCCCGGACAGGATGGTGGCAGCGGAAGCGGTGGGCGGGTGCAGACGCGGCCGAGAAGTCCGGCATCGCCGCCGCGCACGTCCCGTCGGCCTTCCAGCAGCGGGTGCGGAACGGGCAGCCGCTCGGCGGACGGGTCGCCGACGGCACCGGACCGACCAGCGGGATCGGGTCGATCGGGTCGAGCAGTCCGGGCGTGGCGGAGAACAGCGCGCGGGTGTACGGGTGCCGAGCCCGGTCGGTGACCAGGGCGGCCGGGGACTCCTCCACGATCCGGCCCAGGTACATGGTGATCACCCGGTCGCTCATCCGCCGTACCGTCTGGATGTCGTGCGAGACGAACACCAGGGCGAGGCCCAGGCGTTCCTTCAGATCCAGCAGGAGGTTGAGGATCTGCGCCCGGACCGACACGTCCAGGGCGCTCGTCGGCTCGTCCGCCACGACCAGGTCCGGGTCCAGCGCCAGCGCCCGGGCGATCGCGACGCGCTGCCGCTGCCCGCCCGACAACTGACCCGGCAGGGCGTCGGCGAGGGCCCGGGGGAGACCGACCAGGGACATCAACTCCCGGACCCTCTCGTCGCGCTGGCTCCTCGTGCCCCGGTCGTGCACGTCCAGCGGGTCCCGCAGGATCTGCCGGACGGGCAGGCGGCGGTTCAGGGCCGTCGACGGGTCCTGGAAGATCATGCCGGTACCGCCGCCGACGGCCCGGCGGCGTTCGGCGGGCGGCATCGCCCACAGGTCCCGGCCCCGGAACGACACCGTCCCCCGCGTCGGCCGCTCCACCCCGACCAGCACCTTCGCCAGCGTCGACTTTCCGCAGCCCGACTCGCCGACCACACCGACGGTCTCGCCGGGCGCGATGGCCAGGTCGGCGCCGGTCAGGGCGTACACCCGGTCGCGGGTGAACAGGCCGCCGCTGCGGGCCTTGTGGACGACGTGAGCATCCGCCAACTCCACGAGTGCGCTCATGACACCGCCTCGGTCTCGGTGGCCGACAGCTCTATGGCCGGGTGATGGCAGGCCGCCGTGTGCGCCTCGGGACCGGCCAGGACCGGAGCCGTCGTAAGGCAGATCCCGCTCGCGCGCGGGCAGCGGTCCGTGAACCGGCAGCCCGCCGGGAAATCCGCCGGAGACGGCACGACGCCCCTGATCTGTGTCATCCGCTCCTGCGCCGACTCCAGCGACAGCACACTGCCGAGCAGGCCGCGCGTGTAGTGATGGGCCGGTGCCTCCACCAGGTCGGCGGTCACGCCGGTCTCCACGATCTGCCCGCCGTACATCACCACCACCCGGTCGGTGACGTCCGCGATCAGCGCCAGGTCGTGCGAGACGAGGATGAGCGCGAAGCCCAGTTCCTCGCGCAGCCGCAGCAGCAGCTCTATGACCTGGGCCTGCACGGTGACGTCGAGGGCGGTCGTCGGCTCGTCGGCGACGATCAGCTTCGGGTCGCGGGACAGGGCCATGGCGATCAGGACGCGCTGGCGCTGGCCGCCGGACAGTTCGTGCGGGTAGCTGCGCAGGGTGCGCTCGGGGTCGAGGCCGACCATCGTCAGCAACTCGGCCGGACTGCGCCGCCCGCCGCGCCGGACCACCTGCTTGAGCTGCGCCCGGATCGTCATCGCCGGGTTCAGCGACGACAGCGCGTCCTGGTAGATCATCGCCATCTCGTGGCCCAGGAGCTTGCGGCGTACGCGCATCGGCTCGGCGATCAGATCCCGCTGCTGGAAGCGGACCTGTCCGCTGACGCGCGCCCCTTTTGGCTGGAGGCCCATGACGGCCAGCGCGGTCAGCGACTTGCCGCAGCCCGACTCGCCGACCAGGCCCAGCACCTCACCGGGACGCACCTCGAAGCTGATGCCGTCCACGATGTCCACGCCGCCGTGCCGCTGGTCGAAGCCGATGGCGAGGTTCTCCACCGCGAGCACGGGCTGGCCGTCCCGGGGCAGCCGGCGGGCCCGGGCCCGCAGCCGCCGGGCCGCCTCCGCCAGGCCGGGCAGCTGTACGACCTCCCCGGTGCCGGGCTCCGGCGCCTCCAGCCGGTCGTCCTCGGGCGCCTCCACCTCCCGCGCCGACGGGGCCGCCCACGCGTCGGACACGCCCTCGGACAGGATGTTCAGCGACAGCACCGTGACCAGCATCAGCAGCCCGGGGAACACGGTCGCCCACCAGCCGCCGGTCAGCACCATGTTCTTGCCGTCCGCGATGACACTGCCCCAGGACGGGTCGGGCGGCCGGACACCCGCCCCGATGAAGGACAGCGACGCCTCGAAGACGACCGCCTCGGCGACCTGGACCGTGCAGAACACCAGCACCGGCGCGGCGCAGTTGATCGCGACGTGCTTCAGCACGATGTGCGGGGTCCGGGCGCCGATCACCCGTTCCGCCGTCACGTAGTCCTCGCCGTACTGGTCGAGGACGTTCGCCCGGACGACCCGTGCCACCGGCGGCGTGAACAGGAACGCGATCGCGCAGATCAGCACCGTGATGCCACCGCCGAACACCGCCACCAGCACGGCGGCCAGCGCGATGCCGGGGAACGCCATCACCACGTCCAGACAGCGCATCAGCGTCTCGTCGACCGCCTTGCGTGAAGTGGCCGCGATCGCCCCGAGCAGCGCGCCGACCACCAGCGCCAGACCGGTGGCGCCGAGCCCGATCGCGAGTGACCAGCGGGCCCCGTACATCAACCGGCTGAGGATGTCCCGGCCGAGGCTGTCCTGGCCCATCCAGTGCGCGGCGGACGGATGCCCGGTGCCGTCGACCGGCGGCTGCTGGTCGAGCGGGTCGTGCGGGGCGAGGAGCGGCGCGAGCAGCGCCATCAGGACGACGACCGCCAGGAAGCAGACGGCGATCTTCGACAGCAGCGGCAGCCTGCGCAGGCCGCGCAGCCGTACGCCGGGCCGGGACAGCGCCGTAGTGAGACTCTTGCGGGTCATCATGTGGTCGCATCCCTCAGTCGCGGGTTGACCAGCAGGTAGAGGACGTCGATGACGAGGTTCACGACGACGAACCCGGCCGCCGTGGTCAGGACGACACCCTGGACCACGGCCGGATCGCCGTTCTTCACGGCGTCGATCATCAGCTTGCCCATGCCCGGCAGCGAGAAGATCGTCTCGATGACGACCGCGCCGCCGAGGAGATAGCCGACGCGCAGCCCGAGCACGGTGAGCGGATTGATCAGGGCGTTCCGCAGCACGTTCCGCCCGACCACGACCCGGGGCGGCAGCCCGCTCCCGATCGCCGTCCGTACGTAGTCCTTGTCCAGTTCCTCCACCACCGCCGTCCGCACGATCCGGGTCAGCTGCGCCGCCACCGGCAGGGACAGGGCGAGGGCGGGGAGCGTCATGGTCTTCAGCCAGCCGGTGAAGGAGTCGGCCGGGTTGATGTAGCCGCCGGTGGGGAACCAGCCCAGGTCGACGGCCAGGTATTGGATCATCAGCAGCGCCAGCCAGAAGCCGGGCGCGGCGACGCCGGTCAGCGACACGACCCGGATGATCTGGTCGGGCAGCCGGTCCCGGTAGATCGCCGCGGTCACCCCGCCCACCAGGGAAAGCACGACCGCGATGCCCAGGCCCAGGAAGGTCAGCTGGAGGGTGAGCGGCAGCGCGGTGGTGACCTGGTCGATCACCGGCGCCCGGGTCAACGCGCTGGTGCCCATGTCGCCGTGCAGCACGTCGGCGACGAAGTCCACGTAGCGCACGGGCAGCGGGTCGAGCAGGCCGTGTTCCTCGCGGAAGTCGTGCAGCTGCTGGGGTGTCGGGTTGGCGCCCTGGAAGAACGCGGACGCCGGGTCGACGTCCGAGAACCGCATCACCAGGAACACGAACAGCACGATGCCGAGCATCAGCGGCACGAGCAGGGCGATGCGGCGGAGCAGGATCCGCAGAACAGCGGTCATACCGCTAGGCCCACTTGGCCTGGAGGAGGTTGATACCGGGGTACGGCTGTGGCCTTATCCCGCTGAGCCGCTCGGGGTTCCAGGCCGTCATCAGCTCGTTGTGGACGACCGGGTAGAGCACGGCCTGTTCGGCGACGACGTCGATGTAGTCCTGGACCATCGCCGTCTTCTTCGCGGCGTCGGGCTCCCGGGTGGCCCGGTCCATGTCCCTGAAGAGCGCCTTGGCGACGGAGTTGCCCGCCCAGCGCGTGTACTGCATCCACAGGTTCTCGGGCCCGTAGTTGTAATGCATGATCAGATCGGCGTCGAGACCGAACTGGTTGGGGTTGGAGGCGGCGGCGACCACTTGGTAGTCCTGCTTCTGGTCCATCTTGGTGAAGACGGCCGTGGTCTCCTGCGGTGACAGGGTCGTGCGGACACCGATCGCGTCCCAGGAGGACTTGACGGTCGGCAGGCAGTCCACGATCCAGCTCACGTTCACCGCGAGGATCTCGATGCTCAGCCCCTTGACCCCGGCCGCCTTGAGCAGCGCCTTCGCCTTGTCCGGGTCGTAGTCGTAGACCGTCTTGGCCCGGCGGTAGGACGGGTTGCTCTCGTCGAGGAAGGAGCTCGACGGCTTCCCGCGTCCCTTGAGCGCGACCTCCACCATCTTCTCGGTGTCGATGGCGTAGTGCAGGGCCTGGCGCACGCGTACGTCGTCGAAGGGCTTGTGCTTCGTGTTGAACATCAGGAACAGGTTGTTCATCCCGGCCCCGCCGGCGACCGTCAGACCGCCGCTCTCCAACTGCCCGATGTTGGCGTACGGGATGTTGTCCGCGATCTGCGCCCCCGCGCTCGACCCCGAGATCTTCGCGACGCGGGGCGCGGCGTCCACGATCGTCAGCCAGTTCATCTTCCGGAAGGCGGGCTTGCGGGGCCCGTTGTAGTCGGCGAACGCCTCGAAGGTCGTGTTCGACTTGGGGTGGTGAGCGGTCTGCCGATACGGCCCCGAGCCGATCGCCTTGCCCTTGATGGCCTCGTCCCAGCCGCCCGGCTGGGAGAACACGTGCTTCGGCATGATCTTGGCGAGCGTCAGCCGGGAGAGCCCGTCCGGGAACGGGAACTTCAGCACCAGCTCCACGTTCCGCGCGTCGATCTTCCGGACCTCTTTCAGCCAGCTCGCGAAGAAGCCCTTGGCGAGGGTCTGGGTGTTCGGGTCGAGGATCCGCTCGAAGACGAACACCACGTCGTCGGCGGTCACGGGCTTGCCGTCGTGGAACGTCGCACCGGCCCGCAGCGCGAACTTCCAGGACGTGCCGTCCGGGTCCTTCGGCACCTCGGTCGCCAGGGCCGCGTACGGCTCGCGGGAGATCGGATCGGTGTCCAGCAGACCCTCGTAGATGTGGTTGTTGGCGGCCATGCAGAACGCGGACGCCGTCTGGGTCGGGTCCCAGCTGCCGTCGTTGCCGTAGCCGATCACCGCGGTGAGCGTCCGGTCCGCGCCGTCGCCCCCGCCCGTCTCGTTGGTGGACTCCGGCCCCGACGAACAGGCCGACAACGACGCGGAGACGGCGGCGGCCGCGCCCAGCGCGCCGGTGTACTTCAGGAACGTCCGGCGGTGCGGCGCCGGTACGTCGTGGGTCACGTCGCGCACGGGTCCTCCAGAGATCTGGCAAGGCGTGAAGGGGGGAGATACGACGTCCTACGTCCTGGCGGTCAGCGTGACCATAGGAGGGGGCGTGGGGGCGGTCAAGGGGTCGCACACGAATGGCGTATCTGCCAGAGGTCGTACCAATGGCGTTTGGTTTCAGGTGACTTGACGGCCTATCAGGGGAGGTCGGGCGCCGGGTACCGCCAGAGGTGGGACGTGGGACGTCCGGGGCGCGTACGATGCGGCGCATGTCCGAGGAGCCCAGGACCAGCCGGATACAGCGCGAAGTCGTCCAGCTCATCCTCGACCGCAGACTCACCGCCGGCGCCCCGCTGCCCACCGAGGCCGAGCTGATGGAGGCCCTCGGTGTCAGCCGCAACTCCGTCCGCGAGGCCCTCAAGGCCCTCCAGGCCCTCGACATCGTCGAGATCAGACACGGCTACGGCACCTATGTCGGCAGGGCGTCCCTCACCCCGCTCGTCGACGGCCTGACCTTCCGGGCCCTGGCCCGGCACGACGACGACACCGGCGCCCTCGCCGAGATCCTCCAGGTCCGGGAGGTGCTGGAGGAGGGCCTGATCCGCCGGGTCGCCGCGACGCTCACCGAGGCGGAACTGGACAAGCTGGAGGGCGTGGTGACCCGTATGGAGTCCGCCGGCGCCACGGCCCGCATGGGCAGCACGTTCCCCGACCTCGACCGCGAGTTCCACGAGGCCCTGTACGCCTCCCTCGGCAACGCCCTCGTCCCCCAGCTCCTCGCCGCCTTCTGGACGGTCTTCCGACGGGTCTCCGGCGCCCGCGGCTGGACCGACGACCCCACCCCCGAGCTCACGGTCCGCCGCCACCGCGACATCGTCACGGCCCTGCGCGCCCGCGACGTGGAGGGCGCGCAGCGGGCGATGGCGGTCCACTTCCGGGGGATCGAGGCGCGGGCGGCGGAGGAGTCGCGGGGGGTGGGCTGATTTCGCTCCCGGGCGAGCGGGCGCGCAGCATGATGAGGGGCGTGACCGATCTGTGGAGTGAGAGTGACACCGGCGTCCTGAGACTGCCGTCCGGCCGGTTGGTGCGCGGGCGAGGCCTCCGCAACCCCTTGGACCCCAGCGCGCCCCTGCCCTCCCACGGCATCTACCTGCTCGGCAAGCAGCCGCCCGAGGTCCCCTGGGAGTCGGCCTGGATCCGCTGGCCCGACTTCCGCCTCCCGTCGGACCGGGCCGCCGCCCGCGTGGTGCTGGCCGACGCCTGGGAGCGGGCCGCCGGGGAGCGCGTGGAGATCGCGTGCGGCGGAGGCCGCGGCCGTACGGGCACGGCGCTGGCCTGCCTCGCCGTACTGGACGGGGTGCCGGGGGAGGAGGCGGTGGCGTATGTGCGGCGGCACTATGACCGGCATGCGGTGGAGACGCCGTGGCAGCGGCGGTATGTGAGGAGGTTCGGGCAGTGACGGCGGGTCGGGTCGGACCGGTCACAGAGTCAAGCTCAGGAGAAGGCGGTCTTCGCCAGGACCGAAATAGTCCCTGACGTGACCCGTCGCCCCTCTCCTCTCCGTGAACCCCAGGGACCGGTAGAGCCTGATCGCGGAGGCGTTGGCGGGTTCGACGGTCAGCAGAACCTCCCGGACCCTCAGGCTCCGCAGGTGGCACAGCGTTTCCCGCATCAGCTCGCGCCCCAGCCCCGTCCCACGCTGACGCGGGCCGACAGCCAGGGCGAGGACCCATCCCCTGCCTTCGCTCGCCAGGGCCAGGGCCAGGGCATACGCACAGATCCCTTCGCTGTCGTCCACGACGACGAGAGTGAATCCTGCGTCGAACAACTGGCGTAGGACGAAGAAGGGATAGGCGGCGTCCCCGAATACTTCCCTGTCCAGTCGCGCGATGTGCGGAAGATCCTCTTCAGCGGCGGTACGCAAGAGCACTCTGGATTCCATGTCTCCAACCGGCTGTCACGGGTCCGACACTTTAGCGCGTACGGACCGCGTCATCGCTACCTTGAAGCATGGGAATAGGCGTCGGCTCCGGTCCCAACCTCTATCCAGCGCTCGCCATGCTTCCCTGGTGTGATCGTGTCTCCCTGTTCGACGTAATGCTCTGCGGCCAGGTGCCCCCTTCGCTGCGGCTTTCATGGAACACTCCAGCGGATTCCGCATAGGAGCTGATCACTTCCCGGCGTACGACGTTGACTACGGGCATGCTGCTGGCCTGCGGGCGTCGCGAGGGCGGTCGGTGGCCGTCTTGACGGTCGCCTGTCCCTATAGTTCCCTTGCCGTGCGGGTGGGTTGGCGTACTGGGGCTGCGTTGCGCTGATACGAGGGGGGCTCATGGCACAGGTGGTCCGTGCGTACGGAAATCCCAGCCGCCTCGAGGAATACCTGCCGGACCGTGACGAGCCGGTCGACCGATGGTTCACCGCTTCCAACAGTGGGAACGCCCGTGTGATCGCCAGAACGATAATCGATCTCGCCCCGGCCGCACCTTCGGTGGTGATCGACCCCTTCTGCGGTGCGGGAAGTTCCGCCACGGCGGCCCGATTGCTCGGTATTCGATTCGCAGGTGCGGAGATCGACCCGGTGCTCGCCTGCGTCAGCCTCGCGAAAACCCGGTGCGGGCCCTCCCATGGCGCCGATCTTCCCCGGCCGCCCGATAAGCACGACGAGCCGCAGCTCCGCTGTCTCCGGCTGCTCCGGGAGTTACAGAAGGAAGAGGGAGGCGGAGAACTGAGCGAGGATCAACTCCTGGCCGACCTCGCCCGCGCCCCGGCGCCGGTTCCCGGCAGCACAGTGGTCTGCGGGGATTCCACCGACCCGGCGAACTGGGCGGACCTGAAGCTTCCCGAAGCGGAGGCGGTGATGTTCACCTCGCCGCCGTTCTACGGCGACTGGCACGGCCCCGATGTGCCGCCGCCCTTGCGCGCCGAGGCGTCCGACATCGTCTCGACGGCGACGAACCGGGGACGCCCCGACGCCCGGAACGGCCCGCGCCGAGGCTACTGCGACCTCGTCGTCGGTGCTCTCCAGGCCATGGAATCGGTCGCGGTGCACGGGACCGCCGTCGTCGAACACGAGCCCGGCGACGACGGCACCGGAAACAGGCTGGCCGTCCTGTCCGAGCGTATCCGGGACGAGACGACGGCCGACGTGGTCGAGATCCTGACGACCGGCGACTTCTCCGGAACCGGCACCCTCTCCCTCGTGGTCTGCCGGTTCTGACGATGAGTTCGCACACGCCACGCAATCTCACGGAATTCGAGCTCATGGCTCAGGTCTCCCGCCTCGACCTCGCCGACGGGCACGCGAACCACACGCTGCATCCGGGAACGCTGAGCGCCCTGGAGGGCGCCTTCGCGGCGGCTCTGAAGGAAGAGCGGCACGGTCTGGTGCACCGCGTCGAGCGTGAATTCCTGTCAGCGCTCGGAAAACACACCGGCCAGCGGTATGAGGCCCACTCGTCACACATCGTCTATTCCGCCTCCGTCGGTGTCGACATCATGGCCAAGTACCTTTCCGTCCGGCGCTACCGGACCGGAATGATCACGCCGACCTTCGACAATCTCCCGGCCCTCATGGCCATGACCGGTGTCGAACTGGTCGCCGTACCCGAGAAACGGGTGATGCCGGAACCCGATCTCGACGAGCTGGACCGGCTGGGTCTCGACGCCCTCTTTCTCGTCATGCCGAACAACCCGACGGGTACGGCCATGGACAGCGCCGCTGTGCGTCGCCTTCTGGAGTGGGGCGCCGAGCGTCGCGTCCTGATCGTCGTGGACGCCTCGTTCCGTCTGCTGGAACCCACGGCCTGTGTCGACCTGATCGCCCTGGCGGAGGAGGCGGGCGCGGACGTGGTCACCGTCGACGACACGGGCAAGACCGTGTCCCTCCAGGACACCAAGGCCAGCGTGCTGTCCGTCACCCACCGGCTGCGGGAACCCGTTTCGGAGGTCGTCAGCCACTGTCTGCTCAATGTGTCCTGCCTCGACCTCCGCCTGCTGACCACCATCCTGACCATGCCGCCCGACTGCGACGAGATACGGCGTGCCCGTACCCTCGCCCGCCGCAACCGCGCCGTCCTGCGCGAGCTGCTGGCGGAATGCGGCCGGACCGGATGCCTGCCGGGCACCTCGCCGGGCCGGGACTCCGCGCTCAGCGTCGAATGGCTGCGCATCGGGCCCGACCGGGACCGGGTGCTGGGCCGGTGCCGTGACCAGGGGCTTCAAGTACTGCCCGGGCAGCCCTTCTTCTGGTCTACGGACGGCGCCGGGAATCCGCCCACCGGAGAGTGGGTGCGCCTGGCGCTGCTGCGTGATCCCGAGGAGTTCCAGCGCGGCGCCGACATCTTCGTCTCGGCCCTGCGGACCGGCCCGTAGGCCCCGCGAGGACGCTGCCCCTGACCACCCCTTGATCCCGAGGAATCCATGCCTGAGCCAGAGATCCTCATCACGGGCACCGACCTCGTGCCCGATCCGGCCGTGGAGTACGTGAGGGCACGCGCCTACACGCCTCGCCGGGTCAGGCGGGACGACCTCTCCGAGGGTGAGCTGATCGCGGCTCTGGACGGGGCCGCCGGCTATCTGATCGGGGGCTGTGAGACGCCCACGGACAAGGTCTTCGAGTCGTCCGCCCGGTTGCGGGCGGTGGCCTTCGTCGGTACCGACTTCCGGCTCTATGTGCCGGGATGGCGTCGGGCCCGGGCGCTGGGTATGGAGGTGGTGGGCACCCCGGGAGCCAACTCGCAGTCCGTGGCCGAGTTCACGCTGCTTCTGATGCTGACGCTGTCACGCTCGTTCGCCTCCGTGGCCGCCGCGGCGGAACAGAGCCACAGCGCCCCGGCCCCGGTCGGCCGCACCCTGGCCGGGAAGCGTCTCGGTGTCATCGGGCTCGGCAGGATCGGGAGGGAGGTGGCCCGGATCGCCCGCCTCGGCCTCGGCATGGAGGTGAGCTACACCGCGCCGCGCCGGGCCACGGAGACCGAGGCGGAACTCGGGATACGGCACTGCCCGAAGTCGCAGCTGCTGCGGTCGAGCGACATCGTGTCGCTGCACCGCCCCGGTCCCGCACCCGGCGAGGGTCCCGAACTCTCGGCACACGAGTTGGCCCTGATGCGGCCCGGCGCCCTGCTCGTGAACACGGTCCACCCGGATCTGGTCGACCTGCCGGCCCTCCTGGCCGCCGTGGCGGACAAGGACCTGCGCTGCGCCTTCGACGGCCAGGGCGACGGGCCCGCGTGGGAGGCCCTGACGGCGCTCGGGACCGATCGCTTCCTGGCCGTACCGACCATGGCCTACAACACGGCGGACGCCAACGAGGCGGCGAGCATGGCAGCGGCCCGGGCGGTGTGCGACATCCTGGACGGACGCCGGGCGGCGGAAGGAGCGCGCGCCGGTGAACCCGAATGACCCGCCGGGCACGCCGAAGCCCCGGAGACTGCTCATCGCCACCGCTGTGGCCCACCTGCCCCGCTCACCCGCCGGTGACCGGCCGGGCCTCGTCAGCGCACGGCAGAAGATCATCGACCTCTTCACCACACGCCTCGGCTACACACACGTCAGCGACCTCGGGCTCGACCCCGACCGGAACGCCCTCCTGGACCAGTTGGAGCGGTTCGCCACGGCCCCGGACCGGCGTCCCGACGACATCGTCGCCGTCTATCTCGCAGGGCACGGCCAACTCCTCGGCTCCTCGCCACGCCGGCACATGTTCTTCCCCGCGGACTGCGACCTCGCCAGACCCAAACAGGCTCTGCCGACCTCCCAGATCGCCTCGGTGCTGCTCGACGACACGGACATCAAGCAACTGCTCTTCCTGCTCGACACCTGTCACGCGGGGCAGGGCACGGGCGATGCCGTGGCCGCGGCCGTGGAGAGCCTGCGCCGCAGCCCGGACAACGACACCGCGGGGATCGCTTTCGTCGCCTCCGCGCAGCCGGCCCAGTCCGCGCTGGTCGAAGCGTTCCCCGAGTTGCTCACCGCGGCAGTGGACAGCCTTGCCACGGCGGGTGAGAAGCCCGAGCACCTCAGTCTGGGCTCGCTCGTCGCCCACATGAACGCGAACATCAAACGGCCACCCACCCAGAGCATCGAGTGGCACGCCGCCAAGATGCTCGGTGACGTGCCCGCCTTCTTCCCGAATCCCCGGCGGCACAGCCGCACGTTCGAAGCGGATCTGGCGATGCAGCAGGCGATCGAATGGCAGGCCCAGGCAGTGCGCCGGGAAACGGAGCTGGCGCGGCGCATGCTGGTCCGTGCCAAGGCCTCCTTCGGAGACGAGGGAGGCTGGTGGTTCACGGGCCGACGGCGAACGCTCACCGAACTCACCGACTGGTTGCGGGACCCCGATGTGCTGCGGCCGGCGGTGGTCGTGACCGGTGGGCCCGGCTCCGGCAAGACAGCGGTCCTCGGCCTCATCGCGGCGCTCACGAACACGGAACGCCACCACAGTGTGCCCGTCCACCTCCTCGAACTGCCGGAACGAGCCGTGCCCCGCCCCGGCTCCGTCGACGTCGTCATCTACGCCCAGGCCCTGACCGACGAGGACATCCTCAACGGGCTCGCGGCCGCGGCACGGGTCAGGGCCCCCACCGTGGGCACCCTGCTGGACGCACTGGCAGCGCGGGACCGGCCCTTCACGGCGATCATCGACGCCCTCGACGAAGCGGCCTCGCCGGACACGCTGACCACACAACTGATCCAGCCGCTCATCCGGTTCAGCAACGGAAACCTGCGGCTGCTCCTCGGCACGCGCCCCCATCTGCTCCGGCATCTGCAGACGGACGTCGAGATCGTCGATCTCGACAACGACACCTACGCCGACCGCGCGGCGCTCACCGCCTACGCCAGGCGCGGACTCACCGAGTCCCAGCCGGACAGCCCCTATGCCACCGCCCCACCCTCCCTGGTGATCCAGGTCGCCCGCGCCGTGGCCGACGCGGCGTTCCCCAGCTTCCTGGTGGCACGCATCGTCTCGGGGACACTCGCCGTACAGGACGTCCTCGCCGACCCCCAGGACCCGGAGTGGTCCCGGGCGCTGCCGCGCACCGCCGACTCGGCCATGGCACAGGACCTGGACGAGCGCCTCGGCCCGGAGGCGGAGCGTGCCCGGGACCTCCTGCGGCCCCTCGCCTACGCCGAGGGGCAGGGCCTGCCATGGGAGGACGTCTGGGGAGCGCTGGCCTCACGCCTGTCCGGGCACAGCTACAACGACGAGGATCTGCTGTGGCTGCAGCGCTCCACGGGCCGCTACGTGGTGGAGGCGACCGAGTCCGGGCACTCGGCCTACCGCCTCTACCACCAGGCCCTGGCCGAGCATCTGCGACGGGACGCCGACGCACGCGAGGCCCAGCGGGCGTATGTCGAGGTGCTCACGCGTCTGGTGCCGCGCAGTCCCTACCGGACCCTCGACTGGCCCCGTGCGCATCCGTACACGCTGAGCCACCTCGCCACCCACGCGTCCATCTCGGGCGAGCTGGACGAACTCATGGCCGACCCCGAGTTCCTCGTCCATGCCGAGCCGACACCCCTGCTGCCCGCGTTGGAGAGGCTGACGACGGAATCCGCGCTCCGGCTGGCCGACCTCTACCGCACCTCCGCCGGCGACCATCGTCGCGCCAGTCCGCAGATCCGCCGGGAACTCCTGGCGATCGACGCGCTGCGCTTCAAGGACCGGGACCTCGCCCGCCGGCTCAGCCGGAGTACCGCCTGGCGGCCGGTGTGGGCCACCGACAGTCAGATCACCCGCGACTCGCAGGAACGGACCGGAGCGGTCAACGGGGTCGCCTGCGGCGAAGCCGACGGCGCTCCCGTCGCCGTCAGCGGCGGCACCGACGGCCTGGTGCGGGTGTGGGATCTGCGTACCGGTGAGCTGCGTTCCGTCCTATCCGGCCATCAGGGAGCCATCAACGCCGTCGCCTGCACCCACGTGGAGGGCACCTCCGTCGCACTGACCGGGGGCGACGACTACACCGTGCGGGTATGGGACCTGTCGACGGGGGAGAGCCTCGCGGTACTCAGCGGCCAGGGCGGTGCGGTCAACGGACTGGCGTGCACGACCGTGAACCGGGTACCGGTCGCGGTCGTCGGCGGCGGCGACGCGGCGGTACGGCTGTGGGATCTCACCACGGGGGATCAACTGGCCTCGCTCGTGGGCCATCCGGGAGCCGTGAACGGAGTCACCTGCGCCACGGTGGACGACGTACCCCACGCGGTCAGTGTGGGAGCCGACGGTTCCGTGCGCATGTGGGATCTGCAGGACCGCGTCGAACGCTCGGTGTTCCACGGCCACACCAGTTGGGTCTGGGCCGTGTCGTCCACCCGCGTCGACGGCGTGCCCGTGGCGGTGTCGGGCGGTGGCGGCGACGGGCACCTGTGCGTGTGGGACCTCGACCGGCGTGCGGAGCTGTCGACGCTCAGCGGTGACACCGGCTGGGTCAACGGAGTGGCCTGTGTGATCGCCGACGGCCGGCCGCTCGCGGTCGTCGGCGGCGGCGACTACACCGTCCGGGTCTGGGACCTGGCGTCGGGCACACCGAGTGCCGTGCTGGAAGGGCACGCAGGAGCCGTCAACGCGGTCGCGGCAGCGGTGATCGACGGTGTGCCCATGGCGGTGACCGGCGGAGCCGACGGCTCGGTCCAGGTCTGGGACGTCCGGGCGGGCACCCAGCGATGGGTGAGGGAACAGGATGCCGATGAAGCGGAAGAAGCCGTACCCGTCGAAGACCCGGGGCCGGGATCGACGTCGTCCTCCGGAGGGTTCCGCGGGCACACGGGCTGGCTGTGGTCCGTGGCCCACGCGGTGGTGGACGGCTCGTCGGTCGCGCTCACCGTGGGCGGCGACGGAGACGGGGCGGTCCGCATGTGGGACGCGCGGTCAGGAGCGCAGAAAGCGGTGCTGACCGGGCACACCGGGGCGGTCAACGCCGTGGCCTGCGCGATGATCGACGGGGCCCCCGCAGCCGTGGTGGGAGGCGGGGGAGACTACGCGCTGCACCTCTGGGACCTCACGGACCGTCGGCACGAGACGGCGCTGCACGGACACGAGGACTGGATCTGGGGCCTGGACACCACCACGGCCGAGGGCCGCCCGATCGCCGTGACCGGCGACGCCTCCGGGGTCATCCGCGCCTGGGATCTGAGATCGAGGGAACAACTCGTCTCCGCCACCGCCCACTCCGGAGTCGTCAACGCAGTCGTCTGCACCCGACTCGACGGCCGCCACGTATGCGTCACCGTCGGTGACGACGGTCTGCTGTGCACCTGGGACCTGTTCACCGGACGTCGACTCTCCTCACTTCAGGCCCATTCCGGCGTGGCTCGCGGAGTCGCCTGCACGCGGGTGGACGACCGGGAGCTCGCGGTCACCGTCGGCGACGACGGAGCCATGCGGGTGTGGGACCTGCGGACCAGCGAGGAGGTCTCCGTCTTCGCCGGACACACCGGCGTGGTGAACGCCGTGGTGGCTCGGCGGGTCGACGGAGTCCCGGTCGCCGTGACCGTGGGCGACGACTACACGGTGCGTGCGTGGGACCTGCGCCGGAGAGCGGCACTGCTGTGCTGGGCCACGCCCTACCCCGCACGGGCCGTCTCACTGACCAAGGACGGGGACTTCGTCGTCGGCACGGGCCACGAGGTCCTCGCATTCGAGTTGGGCACCAGTCTGTTCGCTCGCCGCTAGTCGGCAAGTCTCCTGTCGGGGAGGACGGCATGGCGCGCATCGTCTGCGTGCACGGAGTGGGGAAACAGCAGGCCGGCGAACAGACCTTGCTGGGCCAGTGGGTTCCGGCGCTGCGCGACGGACTGACCCGGGCCGGTGGGAGGGCCCGCGTCGCGGACACGGAGGTGGCGATGGCCTTCTACGGAGACCTTTTCCTGCCGCCCGGGCAACGGCTGGACGGGGACGAGCCCCACCTGGGCTGGTGGGACGTGTCCCCGGGCTGGGAGACGGAGCTCCTGATGCAGTGGTGGAGCCATGCCGCGGCGGCCGAACCACAGATCGTCGCTCCGGACGCCCAGAACCTCTTGTCCGGCACAAGCCGCACCGTGCAGGCCGCGCTGCTCGCCCTGTCTCAGTCCAGGTTCTTCGCCGGACTCGCCGAGAAGGCCCTGATCTCCGACCTGAAGCAGACTCACCGCTACCTCACCGATCTCGAACTGCGCACCCGCGCGCGGGATCGCGTACGAGCGCTCATCGGCCCCGACACCAGTGTCGTCGTGGCGCATTCCCTCGGCAGTGTCGTGGCCTACGAGGCGCTGTGCGCGCAGGCGGGGCACTCGGTCCGGTCCTTTGTCACCCTGGGTTCGCCGCTCGGCATACGCAATCTGATATTCGACCGCATGGATCCCGTGCCCGTGAGCGGCATCGGGGCGTGGCCAGGGCCCTTCTCGACGACCTGGACGAACGTCGCCGACGCGCGGGATGTCGTCGCGCTCGTGAAGGATCTCCGGCCGTGCTTCGGCCCGCGCATCGTCTGCCACCTCGTCGCCAACGGGTCCCAGGCTCACGACGCTACCCACTACCTCACGAAAGAGGTCACAGGAGCCGCACTCGCCATCGGGCTCGGCTGACAGCCGAGCCTCTCCTTCGGCCACGGCACCTCATACCTTGGTCGCCCCGCCGTAGACCGACGGCCGACAGCGGACCCGGCGCCCGCGTCGGCACAGTGAACGGCATGGAAGAGACCAAGGGGATCAAGCAGGCACAGGGGATCAGCCGGGCCCGGTTCCTGGCCGGGGCGGCTGCGGTGGGGGTCGCCGGAGCGGTGGGCCCGGCCGGGCAGGGCCTGGCGGCGGAAGCCGGGCATGGAGGCCGGGGGCTGCGCCGGCACGGCGTGGTCTACACGGTCGGGGCGGGGGAGACCCCGGGCACCGCGTGGAGTGCGCGGCGGATGCGGGCGGATGTGCGCGCCATCCGGGACGACCTGCACGCCGACACCATCGACGTCACGGGGGACGGCGTCGAACGGCTCACCGCCACCGCCGCCGAGGCCGCCGAACGAGGGCTGCACATCTGGCTGCAGCCGACCCTCGGCGACGCCCCGCAGCGGGACATCCTGGAACACCTCGCCGAGACCGGCCGGTTCGCGGAGCGGCTGCGACGGCAGGGCGCGAGCGTCGACCTCAGCGTCGGCTGCGAGTTCTGGCTGTTCGTCCCCGGCATCCTGCCGGGCGAGACGGTCCTGGAACGCATCAGGCACCTCCAGAACGGCACGGTCGACTGGCCGCGGGCGCTGCGCCGCCTCGCCGAGTTCACCGCGAAGGCCGCCAAGGTCGGCCGCTCCGTCTTCCACGGCAACCTCAGCTACGCCGCCGCCCAGAGCATCGACGACCCGGACTGGGGCCTCTTCGACATCGTCGGCATCGACTACTACTCGTACTTCGAGAAGCGGTCCGACCACGTCCGGGAGCTGAAGCGCTACCTGCGCTGGGGCAAGCCGCTCGCCATCACCGAGTTCGGCACATGCGCGTACGCCGGCGCCCCCGAGACGGGCGGCATGGGCTGGGACATCGTCGACTACGACAAGGAGCCGCCGGAGATCAAGGGGGACCCGGTACGCAGCGAGCGCGTCCAGGCGGACTACGTGGGCGAGCTGCTGGACGTCTTCGACTCGATGGGCCTGTACGCGGCGATGACCTTCGAGTTCCTCAGCCCCGACGCCCCGCACCGCCCGGACGAGCCCCGGCTCGACCTCGACATCGCGACGTACGCCATCACCAAGGTGATCCAGGACCGTCCCGGCGACCCCGCCTCCGGCTGGCACTGGGAGCCCAAGGAGGCGTTCCACGCGGTGGCCCGCCGCTACGCCCGACGGGCGCGGTCCTCGTCGCCGGGGCACCATGGCTGAGGAGGTGCGTCCATGGAATGGACCCTTGAGGTGATCACCGTTCCGGTCGCCGACGTGGACCGGGCCAAGGCCTTCTACGTGGACCGATGCGGTTTCCGCGCCGAGATCGACGCGTCGTTCTTCGAGGGCGTGGGCCGCTTCGTCCAGCTCACGCCCCCCGGCTCCCGCTGCTCCGTCGTGCTGGAGTCCGGCATGCCGGACGCACCGGGGCAGCCGCCCATGGCCCCGGGGTCGCTGCGGGGCCTCCAGCTCTGCGTCACGGACATCGAGAAGGCCAGGGCGGAGCTGGTGGGACGCGGGGTGGACGTATCACCGGTCCTGCACGTGAGCGCGTCCGGCTGGGCGGAGGGCCGGGGCGAGGAGGGCTGGAACTCCTTCCTCTTCTTCCAGGACCCCGACGGCAACGGCTGGGCCGTCCAGGAGGCCCCGGCACCCCTCGCCCAGCGCTGACCTAGGCGCAGTAGATGTCCCGGTCCGGGCGCTCGCCCGTAGCCAGGAACCGGGAGACGGTCCGGTCGCCGCAGGCGTTGCCGTTGGCGAGGTAGGCGCCGTGGCCCGTGGAGTTCACCGTCACCATGACGGCCCGGTCGCCGAAGGCACGCCGCAGCTCACGGGCCCCGCTCAGCGGACTGGCGACGTCCCGCTCGTTCTGGACCAGCAGGATGTTGGACGGCCCGCGGTCGGTGATCCGGACCGCGGGCTCCCGCGGCGCGTACGGCCAGCCGGCACACAGCATCGGGCCGCGCGGCATGCCCGCCGTCAGCGGGAACGCGGCACGGCTTTCGTCGACGCCCTTCTGGTACTGGGCGGCGGTCTTGGGCCACGCGACGTTGTTGCAGAGGATCCCGGCGCCGACCGCGGCCGCGTTCTGCATCATCGCCTCGTCCGGGGCCTCGGGCACGGGCGGCACGGTGCCCTTGCGGGCGGCGAGGATCATCTTCGCCAGCGCGGGGTAGTCGTCGGGGTCGTACAGGCTGCTCAGCATGGTCTGGCGCAGGACGTTGCCGTTCAGCTCCGCCGGGTCGGCGCCGGGCCAGGGGAGGGGCGCGCGGTCGAGCCGTTCGGCGAGGCGCAGGAAGAGGGGCCGTACGTCGGCGGTCGTGCGGGCCAACCGGTACGGATTCCCGGGCCGGGACGCCCACTTGGCGAACTCCGGGAAGTTGTCCTCCACACCGGTCTCGAACGCGGCGAGCCAGGCGCGTCCGACCCGGGTGGGGTCGGGGTTGTTGTTGCTGTCCAGCACGATGCGGTCGGTGCGGTGCGGGAACAGCTGGCTGTAGACGGAGCCGACGTACGTGCCGTACGAGTCGCCCCACGCGGAGATCCGGCTCTCGCCCAGCGCGGCCCGGACCCGGTCGAGGTCGCGGGCATCGTTGGCGGTGCTGAGGTGCCGTATCAGCTCACCGCCGTTACGGGCACACGCGTCGGCGATACGCCGGGCGGTGGTCATGGCCTCGGTGACAGAGCCGTCCGGGGCGGGCCAGGGCAGCTTGGCGAGGGCCAGGTCCTTGCTCTCGAGCCCACACGCGGTGCTACTGGACGGCGCCATCCCGCGAGGCGCGAACCCGATCAGGTCGTAGACGTCCCGCACGCTTTGCGGCAGCTTCTGCCCCTTGCCCGACGGATCATCGAGACTGACTCCACCGGGCCCGCCGGGGATGAGTAACAGTGCGCCACGGCGAGCGGAGGGTTTCTCACTGGGGATACGGGAGACGGCGATCTGGATTCTCGGTCCGTCGGGGTCGGCGTAGTCCATGGGTACGGCGACGGTGGCGCACTGCTGACGGGGGTCGAGGTCGGGGCCGTCGCACTTGGTCCACTTGAGGGGCTCGCGGCCGCCGGCGCTGGTGGCGGCGGACGCGGGCAGTGAGACGGTGAGTCCGAGCAGGACGGCAGAGGCCGCGAGCAGTGAGGCGTTGCGCTTGAGCTGCTTCATGGGACGAGCCTGGCGGTTCTTCGACCTGCCCCCTATCCGGCTAACTGCCGGATGGCTCCTGAGGTTTACCCCCGGGTTCGTTCCTCCGCTGTCGGGGCCGCCCGCTTCCTGGCCAGTGTCGTGATTCCGTGAGCCGAGTAAAGGGCGCTGCGCGTCGGCTTCGCCGATCGGCCTCCGGCCGACCCTTGACACGGCTCACGGAATCACGGGAGAGAAGCGAGCGAGCGGCCCGGAAACGCGGGGTGGCAGAGGTCTGACGGCGGTCTTCGGCCCGTTGCGTTGCCGGTCGGCGTGGACGGACGCGGCCGCGCCTCGCAGGCACGCCGGGTGGTCGCGGCGGCTGACGGTGTGTTCGAGTGGAGCGTTTGGGCCGGGGGTGGCCTAGTGGATGGGGTCGGGGGTGGCCTGGTTGCTCCAGTGGCGGTCACGTGGGGAGGCGGAGCATGAAGACGTCGATCGGGTCCTGGGTCTCGACCGTGAAGCCGTGGCGTTCGTAGAGGCGGCGGGCCGGGCTGCCCTGGAGGACGTTCAGGCGTACGGGTTCGGCGGCGGTGTCGGTTCGGGCCAGCAGGGTTCGGAGGACTGCCGTACCCAGGCCCCGGCCCTGGAGGCCGGGATCGAGGTAGAAGTGCTCCAGCCAGGTGCCGTCCTCGGCCGGGCGCAGTGTGACGCTGCCCGCGAACGTGCCGTCGGCCTCTATGACCGAGGTGTGCTGCGGGGCGAAGCCGTCGCGCAGCCGCTGCCTGACCCGGTGTTCGTCGTAGCGGCCCAGCCGTTCCAGGTCCGGGCGCATCACGATCGCCCGCAGTTCCGCGATCGGTTCGACGTCCGTTGGTGCGGCGGGGCGCAGGGTCCAGTGCACGGCCGGATTGTTTCAGTGGCGGCGGCGGTGGTGACCTATGAACGCGCCCCAGGCATCGGCCCCGACCAGGACTACAGGGCTGTCGGCCAGTTTGCTGTCTCGGACGGGGACCGTGCCGGGGATTCCGTCGGCGACCTCGACGCAGTTGCCGCCATTGCCGTCGCTGTAGCTGCTCTTGCGCCAGTGGGCGAACTCCACCCAGGCGTCGGCCCCGACCAGGACCACAGGGCCGTCGGCCAGTTTGCTGTCGCGGACAGGGACGGTGCCGGGGATCCCGTCGGCGACCTCGACGCAGTCGCCGCCGTTGCCGTCGCTGTAGCTGCTCCTGCGCCAGTGTGCGGTGGTCAGGTCGTACTCGCGCATCGTCTGAAGTCCTCCGCCGCCGATTCGACCAGGTCCAGGGACGCCTCAGGCGACAGCGCAGCGGCCCTGAGCAGATCGTATGCCGACTGTGCGCGCTTCACCACGGCCGGATCGTCCAGCAGGTTCCCCGAATACACGGCTTCTGTATAGGCCGTCGGCGGTGCGTCCTCGAACTCCATGAGCTTCAGCGACCCGGTCATCACGGAGTACGCCCCAGCCGTGTACGGCAGCACCTGCACCATCACCGTCCGCTCTCGCGCCAGTGCCACCACGTGCTCCAGCTGTTCCGCCATGACGGCCGGTCCGCCGACCGGGATGCGCAGCACGTTCTCATGGAGGATTGCCCAATACACGGGGCGTGTAGCGTCCTTGAGGATCTGCGCGCGTTCCATTCGGCCCGACACCTTCTCGTCGATGGACTCGTCCGGCGCGAAGGGGTTCATCGCCAGCGTGACCGCCCTTGCGTAGGCCGGTGTTTGCAGCAGTCCCGGCACCAGCGCGGGCGCGAACTCGCAGATCTTCGTAGCTTGCGCCTCCAGCTCCGCCACCCTCGCGAAATATTCCGCATACCGCTTATCGTCAATCAGCTTCCTGCACAACCGCTCGAAAATACCGTCGGTTTGCAGCACCCCGTCGATCCGCTGGGCCACATCCAACTGTGGCTTGCGAATGGCCTGTTCGAACTGGCCGATGTATCCGCCGGAGACGAAAACCCGTAGCCCCAGCTCCGCCTGGGTGATGCCCGCGTCCTCCCTCCGTCGCTTGAGCTCCGTGCCGAAGAACTCCCACGCCGCCTGCCGAGAACCGTTGGCCATTACCGAACCCCTTTGTGCTGCCCCGCAGTTGTAGGGCACAGACCCCTCCCGAGTGTAGGTGCGGAGCGTCATCGTGGGGATGCGAAGAGTGAAACCGCAAAAGGAAGGGGAGCACGGTGGAGGCACGACACTCGGCGCACTGCGTCGGAGAAGCGGAGGACGCGGTGAAAGAATTGCGGGCAGAACTCGCGAAGGCGGGAATTACCCTGCCGTCACTGGGCCTGGACCCGGTGAGTCTTGCGCGGGAAGCACCCTGTCCGCTCGTGGAATTGGGCCGATGTTCCGTGGAGACCGCCCGGCGGCTCGCGGCGGTGCTGCGATGAACCCCCCGGTCGGCGCGTACGTCGTGGACACCCGCAGCGGACGCATCGGCATCGTCATGGGGCATGAGGGGCCCTACGTGCAGCTGCGGCCGTACGGGGGCGGGAGGGAATGGGACGTGGACCCCGGCGCCGTCCGGCACGCCACCCCGGCCGAGCGGCTGAGCGCGGCGACGGCGTATGCCAACGCCCGCAGCAGGGGCGAGGTCCCTTGACCCGGGCGACCGGGTGACCCTGCGAGAATGACGGCATGAGCCTGTTCCGCGACGACGGCATCGTGCTGCGCACCCAGAAGCTGGGTGAGGCGGACCGGATCATCACGCTGCTCACACGCGGTCACGGACGGGTACGGGCCGTGGCGCGGGGCGTGCGCCGGACGAAGTCGAAGTTCGGTGCGCGCCTCGAACCCTTCTCGCACGTCGACGTGCAGTTCTTCGCGAAGGGGAGCGAGCTGATCGGGCGCGGGCTCCCGTTGTGTACGCAGAGTGAGACCATCGCGCCGTACGGCGGCGGGATCGTCACCGACTACGCGCGGTACACGGCCGGGACGGTCATGCTGGAGACGGCGGAGCGGTTCACCGATCATGAGGGCGAGCCGGCCGTGCAGCAGTATCTGCTGCTCGTCGGCGGGCTGCGGACCCTCGCCCGGGGAGAGCACGCCCCGCACCTCGTGCTCGACGCCTTCCTGCTGCGCTCCCTCGCCGTCAACGGCTACGCCCCGAGCTTCACGGACTGCGCGAAGTGCGGAATGCCCGGGCCCAACCGGTTCTTCTCGGTCGCCTCGGGCGGTTCCGTCTGCGTGGACTGCCGGGTGCCCGGCAGCGTCGTACCCTCGCCTCAGGCCCTCGAACTCCTCGCCGCGCTGCTTACGGGAGACTGGGAGACCGCGGACGCGTGCGAGGCGCGGTACGTCCGCGAGGGCAGCGGGCTGGTGTCCGCGTATCTGCACTGGCACATGGAACGCGGGCTGCGTTCCCTGCGGTACGTGGAGAAGTAGCGCAGCCGAGAAACACGGCAGCACAGAAGCAAGCGAGCACGAGGAGCGAGAGACACATGGCCGTACGCGGGATCCTGGGGCGGCAGCGCCGGGAGTACAGGACGCCGGAGCAGCACCCCTCCGGCGCACGGCCGCCGAAGCTCGGAGAGCTCGTACCGAAGCATGTGGCGATCGTCATGGACGGCAACGGCCGCTGGGCCAAGGACCGGGGCCTGCCGCGTACCGAGGGTCACAAGGTCGGCGCGGAGCGGGTGCTCGACGTGCTCCAGGGCGCCATCGAGATGGGCGTCGGCGCGATCTCCCTGTACGCCTTCTCCACCGAGAACTGGAAGCGGTCCCCGGACGAGGTGCGCTTCCTGATGAACTTCAACCGCGACTTCATCCGCAAGACCCGCGACCAGCTCGACGAGCTGGGCATCCGGGTGCGCTGGGTGGGCCGGATGCCGAAGCTGTGGCGTTCCGTGGCCAAGGAGCTGCAGATCGCCCAGGAGCAGACCAAGAACAACGACAAGCTGACGCTGTACTTCTGCATGAACTACGGCGGCCGGGCCGAGATCGCCGACGCCGCGCAGGCGCTCGCCGAGGACGTGAAGAGCGGGAAGCTCGACCCGTCCAAGGTCAACGAGAAGACCTTCTCGAAGTACATGTACTACCCGGACATGCCGGACGTGGACCTGTTCCTGCGCCCCAGCGGTGAGCAGCGCACCTCCAACTATCTGATCTGGCAGAGCGCCTACGCCGAGATGGTCTTCCAGGACGTGCTGTGGCCGGACTTCGACCGGCGCGACCTGTGGCGGGCGTGCCTGGAGTTCGCCTCCCGCGACCGGCGCTTCGGCGGGGCCATCCCGAACGAGGAGCTGCTGGCCATGGAGGGCAAGCAGGAGTAGGGCCGATCGGCCCGGCCGTCTCTCCGGTGGCAGCCGGGCCCCAGCGGCGGTGTGCTGGTGGCATGGGTTCGACGGCCGTCAGCGCACCCCCGCAGACCTCGAAGCGGGCCGGGGCCTTCGTCGCGGCCTCGCTAGCCCTGTTCTGCATCCAGCTGGACTTCTTCGCGCTCAATCTGGCCATCCCCGGCATCTCCGCCGAGCTGGACACGACGGTCTCCGCGGCCCAGTGGACGCTGTCCGCCTACATGCTCGCCGTCGGCTGTCTCTTCATCGTCGGCGGGCGGCTCGGCGATCTGCTCGGGCGCCGTCCGATCCTGCTGATCGGGATCGGCCTGTTCGCCGCCGCCTCCGTGGGCTGTGCTCTCGCGCCCACCCTGAGCGTCCTCGTCGTGTGCCGGGTGGTGCAGGGCGCGGGCGCGGCGCTGATCTTCCCCGTGTCGGTCTCCGTGATCAGCAACGCCTTTCCCGAGGAGACCCGGGCCCGGGCGCTCGGCGCGGTGTTCGGCATCGCCAACGTCGGCACCGCCCTCGGGCCGTTCGTGGGCGGTGGCTTCACCGACGGTCCCGGCTGGCGCTGGATCTTCTGGCTGCTGGCTCCGCTCAGCGCCCTCTCCCTGCTGATCGCCCTGTGGTGCGTCCCCGACTCCCGGGACGAGAGCGCCCCGCGCCAGATCGACCTGCCCGGCTGTGCGGCCGTGGTGATCAGCCTGGCCGCCCTGACCCTCGCCGTGGAGCGGGGCAGTGCCTGGGGCTGGGACCACGCGCGCACCCTCGCCCTGCTCGGCCTCGCGGTGGTGGCCGGGGCGCTCTTCGTCCTGCGGGAGCGGGCCTGCCGGCATCCGCTGGTCGACTTCCGGCTCTTCCGCAACATCTCCTTCGACCTCGTCACCGTGATGGGGTCGGTGGCCAACATGGGCTACGCCGTCACCGTGTTCCTCGCCACCCTCCAGTTGCAGCAGGTGCGAGGCCTGTCCGCGATCCTGTCCGGCACGGTGTTCCTCGCCCCGGCCGTGATGGTCGCCTGCGCCGGGCCCATCGGCGCCTGGCTCTCCACCCGGATGCGCCCCACCAGCGTCATGGCCCTGGCCGGGACCATCGCGGGCACCGGCATGATCGGGCTGAGCTGGGTCTGGTCCTGGTGGTTCTACCTGCCCGTCTTCACCTGGTGCGCGCTCGGACTCGGCCTCGGCTGGACCTTCGCCAGCGTGGCCACCCAGCAGGTCGTCTCGCCCGCCCGCGCCGGCGAGGCCTCCGGTGTCGTCCTCACGGCCCTCGTCACCATGGGCGCCATCGGCCTGGCCGCCGTGGCCGCGGCGATCACCTCCCTCACCCCGGAGACCGGCCCGGAGCGCGCCTACGACCTTCTCCTGCGCATCGGCGGCGCCGTCATCCTCGTCGCCGCGGCGCTGTCGCTTCTCGTCCGGCGCAGGCTCGGCGCCCGCGGCCTGGCCCCGTCCGCCTGAGCAACCCGGCGGGGAACCTTTGGCAAGGGCAGGACAGGCGGCCACGTCCCGGCCGCCACTGAGCCACGCGACGTTCATGTACCGACTCGACGATGCGGCGGATCACCCGGTCTGCCGCATCAGTCGCTTTGATGCGGTCCTGAACGAAACGGCACCGCTATGAGACGTCTCACCCCCGCGCTGGCCCTCGGCCTCGCGACCTTCGTGGTGGCTCCGTCGGCCGCCCAGGCGACGGACCACCGCCCGGCCCGAGCCACCGTCCGCGACAGCTTCGGCACCAAGGCCTCTTACGTCCCCCAGCAGAGCGCCCGCACCTACCAGCGGCCCCCGACCGGATTCACGCCCGTCTTCACCGAGAACGTCTCCCGGCACGGCTCCCGTGCCGCCACCGACAGCGAGGACGGCGACCTGATCCTCGCCCTGTGGGACAAGGCGCGGAGCGAGGGGCAGCTCACACGCGCCGGGCGGGAGTTCGGGCCCAAGGTGCGGGCGCTGCTCGACGCCATGTCCAAGGTCGGCTACGGCAATCTCAGCGGGCGCGGCAAGCAGGAGATCGCGGGCACGGCCGTACGCATGGAGCAGCGGCTGCCCGGGCTGTTCCGGCAGATCGCCAAGAACGGCGAGAAGATCGACGTCGTCAGCTCCGGGCAGGGCCGGGCCGTCGACAGCGGCAACCTGTTCGCGGCGACCCTCGGGACCACCGACCCGGCGCTGAAGCCCCTGATCGGCCCGGCCCGCGCCGACGAGAACCTGCTGTACTTCCACAAGGCCGCCGGGGGTGCCGCCTACCGTGACTACATCGACAACGACCAGCGCCTCGCGGACACCCTCGACAAGCTCACCGACCAGCCGAAGACCCACCGGGCCGCCCGCAGCGTCCTGCGCGGGCTCTTCACCCCGGCGTTCGTCCAGGGAGTCTCCGACGAGGTCCAGGCGGCACAGGCCGTCTACAACCTCTACGCCATCGCCCCGGCCATGAGCGAGGAGAGCCCCGGCGGCAAGGGCTGGGGCATGGAGCGGTACCTCTCACGCGGCGACGCCGCCTGGTTCGGATACCTCAGCGACGTCGAGGACTTCTACGAGAAGGGCCCCGGCTTCGCCGACAGCGACATCACGTACAAGATGGCCGACGTCCTCCTCGACGACTTCTTCAAGCAGGTCGAGGCCAAGCGCGCCGGCACCAGCGACCTGGGCGCGGAACTCCGCTTCACCCACGCCGAGGAGATCATCCCCTTGGCCGCCCTGATGAAGCTCCCGGGCAGCACGGCCGGGGTGACGGCCCAGAAGCCCTACACCTACCCCGACAACCCCTGGCGCGGCGCCTCGGTAGCCCCCATGGCCTCCAACATCCAGTGGGACGTCTTCCACAAGGGCAACACGTACCTGGTCCGCATGCTCTACAACGAGAAGGAGACGGCTTTCAAGGCAGGTTGCCGACCAGTTGCCAAGGGCAGCAAGTTCTACGACCTCAAGGAACTGGAGCGCTGCTTCAACCGAAGCTGACGGGCACTGACCCTCTCAGGGGCGCGGGGAACTGCGCGAACAACCACAACGCACCCGCAGCCGACAACTCACCGGTCAGCAGCCGCACACTCCGCACAGGTCCCAAAAATCTCCACCGTATGAGCCACGTTCACGTAGCCATGCTCCGCGGCGACGGCCTCCGCCCACTTCTCCACGGCAGGCCCCTCCACCTCGACCGCCTTGCCACACCCCCGGCACACAAGGTGATGGTGATGGTCATCCGTGGAACAACGCCGGTAAACGGACTCGCCGTCCGCCGTACGCAGGACATCGACCTCACCGGCATCGGCAAGGGACTGCAGCGTGCGGTAGACCGTGGTGAGCCCGACCGAGTCGCCCTTGTGCTTGAGCATGTCGTGCAGGTCCTGCGCACTGCGGAACTCGTCGACCTCTTCCAGGGCCGCCGACACGGCGGCCCGCTGCCGGGTGGCGCGGCCCTTCACGGACGGTCCAGCGGTCGTCACCGTTGCCTCCTCACGTCTGCCTTGCCCGGGCCATTGTGCCAGCCCGGGATGGGGGCGGTCAGACGCCGACTTCGTCGGCCGCCTCCCGGGTACCCGGAATCGTGCACTCGCCGGGGTCGTGGGCGGATTGCGCGGAAGTCCGGGCGCGGGCGCGGCGGCGGGCCAGCGGAGCCGCGAGTGCCGTCAGCACGATGAACGCGCCGATGGTCAGCAATACGATCGTCGCACCGGGCGGGACGTCCTGGTAGTACGAGGTGACCGTGCCGCCGATCGTCACGCTCACCCCGATGGCGACGGCGATCACGAACGTGGCCGCGAAGCTGCGGCTGATCTGCTGGGCCGCCGCGACGGGCACCACCATGAGCGCGCTGACCAGCAGCAGGCCGACCACGCGCATCGCCACCGTCACCGTGACGGCCGCGGTGACCGCCGTCAGCAGGTTGAGCACGCGCACCGGCAGGCCCGTCACCCGGGCGAACTCCTCGTCCTGGCTGACCGCGAAGAGCTGCCGGCGCAGGCCCAGCGTGACCAGGACGACGAAGGCGGCCAGGACGCAGATCGCCGTGACGTCCGACTCGGAGACCGTCGACAGCGAGCCGAAGAGGTACGACGTGAGGTTGGCGTTGGAGCCCGTCGGCGCGAGGTTGATGAACATCACACCGCCGGCCATGCCGCCGTAGAAGAGCATCGCGAGGGCGATGTCGCCGCGGGTCTTGCCGTACCAGCGGATCAGCTCCATGAGGACCGCGCCGAGGACGGAGACGAGGGTCGCCATCCACACCGGGGACCAGGTCAGCAGGAAGCCGAGGCCGACGCCGGTCATCGCCACGTGGCCGATGCCGTCGCCCATCAGGGCCTGGCGGCGCTGGACCAGGTAGATGCCGACGGCCGGGGCGGTGATGCCGACCAGGACGGCGGCGAGCAGGGCCCGCTGCATGAAGGCGTAGTCGAGGAAGTCCATCAGCTCAGCAGTCCCGTACGGATCGGTTCGGCGCCCTCCGGCGCGTGCGGGTGTACGTGGTCGTGGCCGGGGAGGGCGTGCTGCCCGACGGCCTTCGGGGGCGGCCCGTCGTGCACGACGCAGCCGTCGCGCAGGACGACCGCCCGGTCGATGAGAGGCTCCAGGGGGCCCAGTTCGTGCAGTACGAGCAGCACGGTGGTGCCCTGGGAGACCTGCTCGGTGAGGGTGTGCGCGAGCACCTCCTGGCTGGCCAGGTCGACGCCCGCCATCGGCTCGTCCATGATCAGCAGCTCGGGCTCGGAGGCGAGCGCGCGGGCGATCAGGACGCGCTGGTGCTGGCCGCCCGAGAGGGCGTCGACGGAGTCCTTGGCCCGGTCGGCCATGCCGACGAGGTCCAGGGCGCGGCGTACGGCCTCGCGGTCGGCCTTGCGCAGCACGCCGAAGCGGGCCCGGGACAGGCGGCCGGAGGAGACGACCTCGGTCACGGTGGCGGGCACGCCGCCCGCGGCCGTGGTGCGCTGCGGGACGTAGCCCACGCGGTGCCAGTCGCGGAACCGCGCGCGAGGCGTGCCGAACAGCTCTATCTCGCCGGCGCCGGTCTGCACCTGGCCGATGACGCTGCGCACCGCCGTGGACTTGCCGGAGCCGTTGGCGCCGAGCAGCGCGACGACCTCACCGCGGCGCACGGTGAGGTCGATGCCGCGCAGGACGGGGCGCGAGCCCAGGTCCGCGCGGACGCCGCGCAGGGATACGACGGGCTCGGTCATGCCGTCCTCCGATGAGTGAGTCACTTGGCTCCCAGAGCCGTCTGCAGGGCCTTGAGGTTGGCTTCCATGACCTGGAAGTAGTCGTCGCCGCGGGACTTGTCGGTGATGCCCTCGAGGGGGTCGAGGACGTCCGTCTTGAGGTCGGCGTCGCGGGCAAGGGTCTTCGCGGTGCGGTCGGAGACCAGCGTCTCGTAGAAGACGGTGGTGACGCCGTCGGCCTTGGCCTCCTGCTGGAGCTCCTTGACCCGGGCGGCGCTGGGCTCGCTCTCGGGGTCGACGCCGGAGATGGCCTCCTGGGTGAGGCCGTAGCGCTCGGCGAGGTAGCCGAAGGCGGCGTGGTTGGTGAAGAAGACCTTGGACTTGCTGTCCTTCAGGCCGTTCTCGAAGTCGCTGTTCAGGCCGTTCAGCTTCTTGACCAGGGCCTCGGTGTTCTTCTTGTAGTCGGCCGCGTGGTCCGGGTCGGCCTTCTCGAAGGCCTTGCCGACGCCCTGGGCGATCTCGGCGTACTTCACGGGATCGAGCCAGACGTGCGGGTCGCGGCCGTGCTCCTCCTCCTCGGATTCCCCGGAGTGAGCTTCCTCGCCCTCGTGGCTGTGCCCGGCGCCGCCGTGGTCCTCGAGGTGGGTCAGGGAGGCCGCGTCGATCTTCGTCTCGATGCCGGTCTGCGTCACGGCCTCGTCGACGGCGGGCTGGAGCCCCTTGAGGAAGAGCGCCGCGTCGGCCTCTTCGAGCTGGGCGCGCTGCTGGGTGCTGATCTCCAGGTCGTGCGGCTCCTGGCCCGGCTCGGTCAGACTGGTGACGTTGGCGTGGTCGCCGCCTATCTGCTCGGCGAGGAACGCCATCGGGTAGAACGACGCGACGACGTCGAACTTCTCCGTGTTGCCCTTCGCCGCGCTGTCGCTGGAGCAGGCGGTCAGGGCGCCGAGGCCGAGAGAGGCGGCCGCGGCGGCGGGTATGAGGCGTCGTCGTACGTTCATGACAGTCATTTTCAACAAATATGGAAACCGTTGTCAACAAACGTCCTGAACAGGGGCTGAAACAGGGTTCGCAGCCCTCTGGCGGTCGCTGAGGGGGGAGCGATTTGATTGAGGGGGCGCCCCCGCCGGTAACCTGAATCATTCGCTGGAAGCAACTCGCTTCGTCGCCCGTCGTCGTAATGAAGAGAGCACCGTGGCCGCCGACAAGATCGACACCATCGTCAGCCTGAGCAAGCGCCGTGGCTTCGTATTCCCCTGTAGTGAGATCTACGGCGGTCAGCGCGCCGCCTGGGACTACGGCCCGCTGGGTGTCGAGCTCAAGGAGAACCTCAAGCGCCAGTGGTGGCGCTACATGGTGACGTCGCGCGAGGACGTGGTCGGTATCGACTCGTCCGTCATCCTGGCCCCCGAGGTCTGGGTCGCCTCCGGTCACGTCGCCACGTTCACGGACCCCCTCACCGAGTGCACCTCCTGCCACAAGCGGTTCCGCGCGGACCACCTGGAGGAGGCCTACGAGGAGAAGAAGGGCCGCGCCCCGGAGAACGGGCTCG
The DNA here is from genome assembly GCF_024442335.1 of Streptomyces sp. CRCS-T-1. Lineage (NCBI taxonomy): Bacteria > Bacillati > Actinomycetota > Actinomycetes > Kitasatosporales > Streptomycetaceae > Streptomyces > Streptomyces sp. CRCS-T-1. Next base: position 5,744,138 of record NZ_CP101651.1, read on the forward strand.
CCGACCTCAACTGCCCCAACTGCGGCAACAAGGGCACCTTCACCGAGCCCAAGCAGTTCTCCGGCCTGCTGTCGACCCACCTCGGCCCGACGCAGGACTCCGGCTCCGTCGCCTACCTGCGGCCCGAGACCGCGCAGGGCATCTTCACCAACTTCTCCCAGGTGCAGACCACTTCGCGTCGCAAGCCGCCGTTCGGCATCGCCCAGATGGGCAAGTCCTTCCGCAACGAGATCACGCCCGGCAACTTCATCTTCCGCACCCGCGAGTTCGAGCAGATGGAGATGGAGTTCTTCGTCAAGCCGGGCGAGGACGAGAAGTGGCAGGAGTACTGGATGGAGCAGCGCTGGAACTGGTACACCGGCCTCGGCATGAGCGAGGAGAACATGCGGTGGTACGAGCACCCGAAGGAGAAGCTCTCCCACTACTCCAAGCGCACCGCCGACATCGAGTACCGCTTCCAGTTCGGCGGCAGTGAGTGGGGCGAGCTCGAGGGCGTCGCCAACCGCACCGACTACGACCTCGGCGCCCACTCCAAGGCCTCCGGCCAGGACCTCACCTACTTCGACCAGGAAGCCGGCGAGCGCTGGACGCCGTACGTCATCGAGCCCGCGGCCGGTGTCGGCCGCGCGATGCTGGCGTTCCTCCTGGACGCCTACGTCGAGGACGAGGCGCCCAACGCCAAGGGCAAGATGGAGAAGCGCACGGTGCTGCGCCTCGACCACCGTCTCGCGCCGGTCAAGGTCGCGGTGCTCCCGCTGTCCCGGAACCCGGAGCTGTCCCCGAAGGCCAAGGGCCTCGCCCAGGCGCTGCGCCAGAACTGGAACATCGACTTCGACGACGCCGGCGCCATCGGCCGCCGCTACCGTCGCCAGGACGAGATCGGTACGCCGTTCTGTGTGACCGTCGACTTCGACACGCTCGAGGACAACGCGGTCACCGTCCGCGAGCGTGACTCGATGAAGCAGGAGCGGGTGTCCCTCGACCAGATCGAGGGCTACCTGGCGTCCCGCCTGATCGGCTGCTGATCGCCTTCCGCCTGTACGCCTGTGCCGGGTTCCTCTTCGGAGGGGCCCGGCACCGTCGCGTTCACAGGTCCAGGTCCGCGTAGACGGCCGCGTGGTCCGAGGCGCGGTTCCACTTCGAGGTGACCGTGTCGAAGGACTTGACGGTGGACGGCGCCCAGATGCCGCGCCGTTCGACCTCCACGTGCTGCACCTGCTCCCAGAGCGGCGGCGGCAGCATCAGGTAGTCGAGCTTCTGGCTCTCGCTCGTCCCCGTCCCGTGGGTGCCCGGGGCGCCCCGGTAGTCCGGGTGGCTCATCACGTCCCGCAGCCCGGTGCCGAGCAGGGCCCGGATCGCCTCGCTGCCCGGTTCGTCGTTGAGGTCCCCGGCGACCACGACGTACGCGGAACGCTCCAGGGCTGCCTGGTAGATCGACGCCACACGCCGGGCCTGGGCCGTGCGCAGTTCCGGGTCGTCGCCGCTCTGGCTCTTGAGATGGTTGCCGAGCACCCACAGCGGCGTGGCGCCGAGCTGGATCTCGTACTCGGGGCAGTCCCGGCTGAACAGATACGCGCCCGGGCGGTCCGGGTCGGGGTCGAAGACGTGGGACCTCATGGACGTGATCGGGTGGCGGCTGAGGATCCCGACGTCGATGCCGCGCGGGTCGTTGCCGTCGATCACCATGTCGTAGGGGTACGGCGTCTTCTTCAGGTCGCCGCCCAGCACCTGCTCGTTGAAGCGGCGCAGGGTCGTGCGGTCCTCCACCTCCACCGTGAGCAGGATGTCGGCGTCGACCTCGGCGATCACCCGGCCCGTGTTGTGCACGGACTCCCAGTCGAGGTCGTCACGGACCAGCTCCACCCAGCCGGTCCAGCCCGAGCGGCCCTTGGCGACGATGTCGAACACGACGTTCTCGCCGCTGCCCCGCGTCTTGAACAGCGTGCCCTGGCCGCGGGTCTCGTTGACGAAGAACGGCCTGTCCTTGCGTGAGTCGTGCGCCCGGTGCTTCTTCAGGAGCGCGGCGACGCGGCTCTTGGTGTCGTCGTCGTAGGTGGGCTTCTCCAGGAGGGAGATCAGCTCGGCGTAGTCGTCGAGGATCTCGCGGCGCTGCTTGTCGCCCGGGATGCGGAAGACCTTGGGGCGGCGGAAGAGGTTCTCCGTGTTGAAGGTGGCGATACGGATCGTCATGGCGCGCTCCCTCGGGCGGCGCAGGAGTTCGCGCGGCCGGTGGGCGGGCGCCGCCGGGAGACCACCCGTCGACCCTTCCATTCTCGGGGCGGGTGGGAACGGTGTCGACTGCGGTGGCCGCTGTGACGCGGTGGATTGGTACCTCTGCGGCGGGGCCGATTGGACCTGTTCCCCGGGGCGGGCCGGGCCCAGGGTGGGCGCATGAGTATCGCGTTCCTGCTGACCACCCTGGTCGTCGTCGCCACGCCCGGTACCGGTGTCGTCTACACCCTCGCCGCCGCGCTGTCCCGTGGGCGGCGGGCCGGTGTTGTCGCCGCGTTCGGGTGCGCGCTCGGGATCGTGCCGCATGTGCTGGCCACGGTGACCGGGCTTGCCGCGCTGCTGAATGCCAGTGCCGCTGCCTTCCAGGTCCTCAAGTACGCCGGTGTCGCCTATCTCCTCTACATGGCGTGGGCGACCGTGCGAGACAAGGACGCGATCGCCGTCGAGGAGGGCACCACCCCTGACTCGGCGCGGCACGTGATCGTCCGGGCCGTGCTGATCAACATCCTCAACCCGAAGCTGACGATCTTCTTCTTCGCGTTCTTGCCGCAGTTCGTGAGCCCGCACGAACCGCACGCGCTGACGCGGATGCTGGCGCTGAGCGGGGTGTTCATGCTGGCGACGTTCCTGGTCTTCGCGGCGTACGGCGTTCTGGCCGCGTCCGTGCGCAGCCACGTCACCTCCCGGCCGAGGGTGATGGCGTGGCTGCGGCGGGGCTTCGCCGGGTCGTTCGTGGCACTGGGGGCGAAGCTGGCGTTCACGGCGCGGTAGGCGGCGGCCGGGGCCGGGCTGGAAGACGGCTGGGTGACAAGCATGAGGTGACAAGCATGAGGTGACAAGCATGAGCTGACAGATATTGAAATCTGTCAGCTGTCATGGCAGGGTGGTGGGCATGACGATGCGAACCCGACCCCTCGGAACCACCGGCCCCCAGGTCTCCGCCCTCGGTCTCGGCTGTATGGGCATGTCCGCGCTGTACGGCGAGGCGGACCGGGCCGAATCCATCGCGACCCTGCACGCGGCGCTCGAAGCGGGCGTCACCCTGCTGGACACCGGCGACTTCTACGGCATGGGTCACAACGAACTGCTGATCGGCGAGGCCATGCGCGCGGCCCCCGCGGCCCGGCGTGAACAGGCGCTGGTCAGCGTGAAGTTCGGCGCCCTGCGCGACCCGGACGGCGGCTGGTCCGGCTACGACGGCCGGCCCGCCGCCGTGAAGAACTTCGCCGCGTACTCCCTCCAGCGGCTCGGCGTCGACCACATCGACGTCTACCGCATCGCCCGCCTCGACCCGGACGTGCCGATCGAGGAGACGGTCGGCGCGATCGCGGAACTCGTCGAGAAGGGCCATGTGCGGCACATCGGCCTGAGCGAGGTCGGCGCCGAGACCATCCGCCGGGCCGCCGCCACCGCGCCGATCTCCGACCTCCAGATCGAGTACTCCCTCATATCGCGCGGCATCGAGGACGAGATCCTGCCGGCCACGCGTGAGCTGGGCATCGGGATCACGGCCTACGGGGTGCTCTCCCGGGGCCTGATATCGGGCCACTTCACCGCCGACCGGCAGCTCGGCGCGGGCGACTTCCGGGCGATGTCGCCGCGCTTCCAGGGCGAGAACCTCCGGCACAACCTGGACCTCGTCGAGGCGCTGCGGAAGATCGCCGAGCAGAAGGGCGCGAGCGTCGCGCAGATCGCCATCGCCTGGGTGCTCTCCCGGGGTGAGGACATCGTGCCGCTGGTCGGCGCCCGCCGCCGCGACCGGCTCACGGAGGCGCTGGGAGCGCTGGAGGTGACGCTGGACGCGGCCGACCTGGCGGCGATGGAGGAGGCCGTACCGGCCGGTGCCGCCGCCGGTGACCGCTATCCGGCGGCCCAGATGGCGCACCTCGAGAGCTGAACCGGGCTGCGGGTACGGTCAGGGCATGGCACCGACCAGCGAGACCCTGACCGCCGAGCGCATCCTCGAGGCCACCGAGGAGGTGCTGCGGCGGCACGGCCCGGCCAAGGCCACCGTCGTGGACGTCGCCCGGGCGCTGGGCGTCAGCCACGGCAGCGTCTACCGCCACTTCCGCACCAAGGCGGCGCTGCGCGAGGCGGTCACCAAGCGCTGGCTGGACCGCACGTCCGGGGAGCTGTCCGGCATCGTCACCGGCGACACCGCCCCGGAGGCCCGGCTGCGGGACTGGCTCGCCGCGCTCTTCGCCGCGAAGCGCCGCAAGGCGGGCGAGGACCCGGAGCTGTTCGCCACGTACATGGTCCTCACGGACGAGGCCGGCACAGCGGTCGGCGACCACATCACCGACCTCACCGCCCAACTGGCCCGCATCATCCAGTCCGGCGTGGAGACCGGCAGCTTCACCACCCCCGACCCGCAGGCCTCGGCCCGCGCGGTGTTCCAGGCGACGGGGCGGTTCCATGACCCCTGCTACGCGCGGGAGTGGGAAGAGCCGGGCGCCGAGACCGACTTCGAGGCGGTCGTCGAGCTGACGGTGCGGGGCCTGCGCAGCGCCGAGCCCACGCCTTAGGGACGCACCTGCCCGAACGAAAGCGGCCGCTGCTCCGTCGACATTCATGAGGCCGGGCCACAGGACGGGGAGATCCAGGTGACAGCGGTGACGTCGATCGGGCGGAGCGTCAAGAGAGCGCTGGCGGCGGGGGTGATCGTCGTGGCGTCCGCGGCGTCCGCCGGATGCGCGTCGTCGGAGGACGGTGAGTCCCAGGCGTCCTGCGCGTTCGTCGTCGAGTACGACAAGCGCCTGTACTCGAGCGTGGCCAACGTCGATTTCGAGGTCGGCAGAAAGCTGGGACCGGCCGTCCTGCCGCCGTGCGACGACACGCCGAACTCCGGGAGCGCCCCGGAGTCTCCGGGCTCGACGGTCGTCTACGCGATCGAAGGAGTGGACCCCGCCATCGCCATCGCCAGGGAGGGCGCGCCCGAAGGCGTCCTCCTCGTCGCCGGCACAGGCAACGACCTGCCTCCCGAGATCAAGAAGCTCCTCAAAGGTTCCTGACGCCTCCGCGCCTCTCGGTGATCACGCCGCCCGTCGGGTCCACGGTGGCCTGATGAGCCTCCGCCAGATGTTCCTCCGCCTTCAGCCAGGGCAGGAACTGCGCGCCTCTGCGCCAGCCGCAGGTGTCGCATCTGATCGTGCGCTGCATACCCGTGCGCCGCACCCGCACCACATGCTCACGCCCGTGCTGATCCCATCGGCTGACCTTGCTCGTGTCGATCTGCGCCATAACGCCTCCCGCGTCCAGGAATCCGGCGGAGCCGGTCTGCTCGCAGTAAGGAGTGTGCGGCAAGACCAACATCAACAGGGTTTCCCCGGATGCGAGTTATCAGGCTGTGAGATGACGACCTGGGGGAGCGGAAGGCAGGCTCAGCTGTGTCAGATGCCGTGATCTGTGACGGTGACACAGCTCCTCACCAATGCCCGCTGCCCACCAGGTAGGTGATGCCCGCGAGGACGGCCAGGGTCAGGGTCGGGATCGCCAGGCCCTTGGCGACCGCGGTCAGGGTGCGCGTGCCGCTTGTCGCCTTGCTTGTGTAGTGCTCTTGCCGTGCTCCCAGTTCGTGCCGGGCGAACGCGCCGGTGACCAGTGCCATCGCGCCGGTGATCAGGCAGACGATGAGCGGGGTGAGGGCTCCGTGGTCGCGGATGTCGTCCTCGACGTTGCCGGTCGGCCCTGCGTCGCCCCGGGCCATGACGGCCGCCACCGCCGCTTGGAGGGCCAGTACGAGCGTGATGACGGACGTGGCGGCGAGGGCGAGGGCCGCGCCGGCGAGGGTGGGCGCGCGGTGGGACGGGGAGGGCTGGTGAGTCGTGCGCTCGGGCGGCTTCTTGGGGCGGGACGGGATGCGTGCGGGCTCGGTGGTGACCGTCTCCCGTTTGGCGTGCGATTGCCGCGTCGGCGCCGTGGAGCCGTTCGAGGGCGGCCGGGCATTGCGCTCGGATACCGGGTCCACCACCGCCTCGACGTGGATCACCGCCTCGTCCGCCACACCCTTCAGCACGATGGCGCCGGACCGATGCCCCGCCGTCGTCGTGTCGACGTGGACCTCCAGGCCCGTCGGGGTCGGATCGACCCGTAGCCACGTCTGTTGGGGCTGGGCCACGCAGTGACGGGCCAGGGGTGGGCCGTACAGGGTCACGGGCTGCTTCCGCGGGGGCGAGCCCTGTGGCGCTCGGCCGAAGTCCAGGTGGCGCGGGGACGGTGCCAGGTGGATCTCGCTCAGGGCCTCGGACGCCAGCTCGGCGATCGGCTGGATGTCGTTGCGCGCGACCTCCTCCAAGTGCTGACGCGCCCCTTCCGCCATGGGCAGCTCCTTGCGCCGCAGTCGTTTGCGCAACTCCGTCACGGCGCCCTGCCGGGTGAGGAATTCCTCGCTGTTCATGGCCGCCTGCAGGGAGGGCGGCGAGGGAACAGCGACTATCTTGATGCGGCCGCGCCGGCTGTGTGCCAGATGCAGCTCCCCGCGCAGCTCCGCCGCCTTCTTCGGCGTCTGATGGGGGTTCTGCTCCTGTACCTGCCGGTAGACGTACTCGTACAGGTCGTCGAGGGACACGTTCCCGTCCGCGTCGAGGTCGGCCTCGCCGGTCTGCAGGCCCTCGACGACCGCGTGGGTGAACAGCGAAGGCCGGGGAGCGGAGTTCTCGGCGAGTTGGCTGCCCTCGAAGGCGTACTCCATGGAGTCGGACGCGGTGATGACGGCCCAGCCCCGCCCCGTGGCCGGCTCGCCCTTCGCGAACGACTCGAGGGCGTTGATCTCACCGGAGGAGCGCACCGAGGTCGAGCCCCGGGAGAAGGCCCCGCCGTAGCAGCAGTCCAGGAACAGGACGGTGCGGCCCGCCCGGGTGCCGTACATGCAACCCCGGACGAACTGGGAGGGGACGGCCGTGGCGGCCAGCAGCGGGGGCTCGGTGTCGCTCGCGGCCAAGTACAGTTCGCCGGACTCGCTCTTGAGGCCGTGGCAGGAGAAGTGCAGCAGGAGCGTGTCGGCCCGGTCGCGCTCGTTGAAGAAGCCCTGGATGCGCCTGCGCATGAGGTCGGCCGACGCGTTGTGCACGACCTCCACCTCGAAGTCGCCGATCTGCGGATCGTGCAGCACCCTTTCGAGGGCGGCGGCGTCCTGGGCGGGTGCCTTGAGCTTCTTGAGTCCCTGGTCGTCGTACCGGTCGTTGGCGATGATCAGCGCGTGTCTGGAGTCCGTCATTGGTCGGCTCCGGCCGGGGAATGGCGCTGGACGAAGATCTTGAACGCCTCCGCGACCTGATCGTCGGTCGCCTCGGACAGCTCCAGGACGTCGTCGCCCATCTGCAGACGCATGGACTGGTGTGTGTCATGGCGCCTGCCCATCCACGACCGGATCACGGTCATCACCTGGCTCAGGGCGGTCGCCGAGCTGCCCAGGGTCACCAGCAGCGCACCGATCTGGGTGACGTCCACGGCCCGCGCTCCGGGCGGGACCTCCCCGCCGGGCAGCGTGGTGACATCGTCCACGTCGAGTTCGAGCAGTTCCTCGCGCAGATAGCCGGTCAGCTCCGCGACACGTTCGGCTTCCGCGTCCTCCTCGGCGAGGAGGATGTGCAGGGTGTTGTCCACCGGCCCAGCCCCTTTGTTCGCAACGGTCGGGGCGGCGCAGAGTCGGAGTATCGGCGGGCTCTACGTCCTCACTTACAGTTTCTGCTGCTCAGAGCGGGGCGGCAAGTCGCCGACGGCGGAATGCGTTTCATGGTTCAACCGTCCGGAGCCCCGCCTAACCGCCGTGGATTCGCTCAGTGTTGCCGCACGGGCTACGAGGTCACGAGGCACGATCCGCCGTCACCGCCACATCCCGCACCTCCGCCGACTCCAGCCGCTCCGCCGTCCGGTCGGCGGTACGGCGAGCCCACCGCCCGCTCGTCACCGCCCCGAGCACCAGTACGGCGAAGCCGCACACCGCGAGGATCCACCAGCCCGGGCGCGCGGCCGATACGAACGTCTCGCGGTACGAGGACGAGCCCACGCCGGAGGCGAGTACCGCACCCACCACCGCGACGCCCAGCGTCTGGCCGAGCTGGCGGCTCGTAGAGGCGACCGCCGCGGCCACCCCGGCCTGCGCACGCGGCATCCCGGACACCGCCGTGTTGGTGATCGGCGCGTTGACGAAACCGAAGCCGATGCCGAAGAGGACGTAGCCGGCGAAGAGGGTGACGTCGGAGGTCTCGGCCTCGAACGCGGCGAAGAGGACGCCGCTCGCGGTCATGGCGCAGCCGGCGATCAGGAGCGGGAGGCGGGGGCCGCGGGTGCCGACCAGGCGGCCGGAGAGCGGGGCGCAGAGGAACGTCGGGGCCGCCATCGGCAGCATCCACAGACCTGCCTCCAGGGCGGTCAGGCCGCGGACGTTCTGGAGGTACAGCGTGGACAGGAAGAGGAACCCGCCGAGCGCGGCGAACGCGCTGACCGCGATGGCCGTGGCCCCGCTGAACGGCGCCGAGCGGAAGAACCGCAGGTCGATCAGGGGTTCCGTGCGGCGGGGCTCGTAGAGGAGCAGACCGGCGAGAGCGGCCAGGGCGACCACGGCCAGCGGGGCGATCGACGTGAACGGTGTGCTCGGCGCCTCGATGATCGCGTACGTCAGGGAGCCGAAGAGGGCGATCACCAGGAGCTGGCCGACCGGGTCGGGGCGGCGGGCCTTGGCGGCGCGGGACTCGGGGACGAAGCGGAGGGTGAGCAGGAGGGCGGCGAGGCCCACCGGCAGATTGATCCAGAAGATGGAGCGCCAGCCGACCGACTCGACGAGCAGGCCGCCGACCAGCGGGCCGGCGGCCATGGATATGCCGACGACCGCGCCCCACACGCCGATCGCCCGGGCCCGTTCGCGCGGGTCGGTGAACGTGTTGGTGATGATCGACATGGCGACGGGGTTCAGCATCGAGCCGCCCACCGCCTGGATCATCCGGAAGGCGACCAGCGCTTCGAGGTTCGGTGCGAGGGAGCACAGCACCGAGCCGATGGTGAAGACGACGAGCCCCGCCATGAAGACCCGCTTGCGGCCGATGCGGTCGGCCGTGGAGCCCGCGAGCATCAGCAGCGAGGCCAGGACCAGGGTGTAGGCGTCGATCGTCCACTGCAGGCCGGAGGTGCTCGCGTGCAGGTCCTGCTGCATGGAGGGCAGGGCCACGTTCAGGACCGTGTTGTCGAGGCTCACGATCAGCAGGCTCATACAGCAGATCGCGAGCACCAGCATGCGGCGGCGGGGGCTGGGCTCGGGCATGCGGGCCATCGTACGCCGACTTCAATAGTGTGGCTAACTAATGAATTTTACGTTCTCATTGCACGGCACAATGGATGCATGTCCACGCCCCTCCAGATCGGCCCGCACACCGTCCGGCCCCCTGTCGTCCTGGCCCCCATGGCCGGGATCACCAACGCGCCCTTCCGCACCCTGTGCAGGGAGTTCAGCGGGGGCAAGGGCCTGTTCGTCAGCGAGATGATCACCACCCGGGCGCTGGTCGAACGCAACGAGAAGACCATGCAGCTCATCCACTTCGACGAGACGGAGCGGCCCCGGTCGATCCAGCTCTACGGCGTGGACCCGGCGACCGTCGGCAAGGCCGTCCGCATGATCGCGGAAGAGGACCTCGCCGACCACATCGACCTCAACTTCGGCTGCCCCGTGCCGAAGGTCACACGGAAGGGCGGCGGCTCCGCGCTGCCGTACAAGCGGAACCTGCTGCGGGCCATCCTGCGCGAGGCCGTCAGCGGCGCCGGCGATCTGCCCGTGACGATGAAGATGCGCAAGGGCATCGACGACGACCACATCACCTTCCTGGACGCCGGCCGGATCGCCGTCGAGGAGGGCGTCACCTCCATCGCGCTGCACGGCCGCACCGCCGCCCAGCACTACGGCGGCACCGCCGACTGGGACGCCATCGCCCGGCTGAAGGAGCACGTCCCGGAGATCCCGGTGCTCGGCAACGGCGACATCTGGTCGGCCGAGGACGCGCTGCGCATGGTGCGCGAGACCGGCTGCGACGGTGTCGTGGTGGGGCGTGGCTGCCTGGGTCGGCCGTGGCTGTTCTCCGACCTGGTCGCGGCCTTCGAGGGGCGGACCGAGGACATCGCCCGCCCGGCGCTGCGCGAGGTCGCCGACGTCATGGTCCGGCACGCCACCCTGCTCGGGGAGTGGATCGGGGACGAGGCGCGGGGCGTCATCGACTTCCGTAAGCACGTCGCCTGGTATCTGAAGGGCTTCGCGGTCGGCTCCGAGATGCGCAAGCGCCTCGCGATCACCTCGTCGCTGGAGGAGCTGCGCTCCGGGCTGGACGAGCTGGACCTCGACCAGCCCTGGCCCGTCGGCGCCGACGGGCCCCGGGGCCGTACGTCCGGCAACAACCGGGTGGTGCTGCCGGACGGCTGGCTGAAGGACCCGTACGACTGCGCCTGGGTCGGCGAGGACGCCGAGCTCGACACCTCCGGCGGCTGATCAGCCCTCCGAGCGGTGCGGTGTGGAGCCGTACGCCTTGAGGAAGCGGTCGCGGAAGGCGCTCATCTTCCACACCGGGGCGTCGCGGTCGGGCCTCAGACCCTCCGTCCAGTTCCAGTCGGCGACCTTGTCGAGGACCTTCGGGTCCTTCGCGACGATGGACACCGGCACGTCGCGGCTGGCGCGGGTGCCGCTGACCCGGGCCATGGGCTGGTGGTCGCCGAGGAAGACCAGGACGGTGTCGTCGGTGCCGTAGCGCTCCAGCCACTGGGTGAGGCTGGTGACCGAGTACTGGATGGACTTGCCGTACTCCTGCCGGGATCTGGTGGTGTCGGTGATGATGTCCGAGGCCTTGTTGCCGGCCTTCTCGACGGCGTCGAAGCGTGAGCCGTCGCCGAGTTCGTCCCAGTCGACCATCTTCGGGATGGGCGCCCAGGGCTGGTGGCTGGAGGTCAGGATGACGAACGACATCAGCGGCTTGTCGCGCTTCTTGCCGTGCACCCGGCGCTGGAACGCCTCCAGCGCGTACTGGTCCGGCATGGTCGACCAGCTGAACTTCGGGCCCTTGTACCCCAGGTCGTAGGCGTCGTAGAGCTTGTCGAGGCCGTACCACTTCTCCTCCGGCCAGCCCTTCTGCACGCCGGGCATCACGCCGACCGTGTCCCAGGCGCCGCTCTTGCGGAAGGCCCTGGTGAGGGTGAGATGGTCGCCCGCGGTGACCGTGCGGTAGCGGCGCTGGTTGTCGATCCACAGGCCGGACATGGTCGTGGAGTGGCCGAGCCAGCTGCTGCCGCCGTAGGTCGCCGAGGTCAGCCAGCCGCTGCGGGCGGCGAAGCCGGCCTTCTCCAGGGCCTTGCCACTGGTGTCGAGGGTGCGGTCGACGCCGGGCGCCATGATCGGGTCCTCGATGGCGCTGCGGCCGTAGCTCTCGATGAACGTGAAGATCACGTCCTTGCCGCGCAGGTCGGGCAGCAGCTGCTCGGGCGGGGTGTTGCCGAAGGTGTCCGCCTGGGCGTGCTTCGCGAAGGCCGCCTCGTCGCGCAGGGACTCCACCGTCCGCTGGGCGTGGACCCGGAGGGCTCCGGCGCCGCGCTCGGAGGCGATCGGCCCGCCGAAGAGCGTCAGGCCCAGGGCGGAGCAGGTGACCCAGACGACCCCGGCGATCAGCGCGCCCCGGGCCGCCCGGGGACGGTGGCGGACGAGCAGGCCGCTGAGCCGGATCGTCGCCGCGACCATGACGGCCGCCAGCAGCAGGATCAGCACGATCGCCCCTACGGCGGCGGCGGTCGCGACGCCCCCGCCCAGCGCGTCCCCGACGTACGCCTGGGCGTCGGGCAGCAGGTCCCAGTCCAGCGCGGCGTTGAAGCCCCGGCCCAGATACTCGTTGAACCCCATGTCGAGCAGGTTCACGGCGGTCAGCGCGGTCAGGCCGAGTCCGTACAGCGCCGCCGCGACCAGCCGGGCCCGGCGCGGCAGCCACAGCACCACGACGGCGCCGATGACCGCCTCGGCCGGAATGCGCGTGAAGCTCTTCGGCCCCATGGCGGGGAGGGTGTTGGGCAGCAGCAGGGCACCGAGGACCAGGGCGGCGGCGAGGGCGGTGGTGGTCCAGCGGAGGGCGCGGGCGGCCCGGGGATGGCGGGCACGGAGGCCGGATGCCGAAGCGGGAGTCTCCGGTGCCGGTTCCTGTGCCGGTGCTGGTGGCAGTGCCGGTGCCGATGGCGTCGCGGACTCCGACCGTGATGACTGGCGCAGGCGTGTGAAGACAGGCACCCGGAGGTCCTTCCCGTACGAAACCCGGTGAAGTGGCGGACCCGCGTGGGGGTTCGGGTCCGCCTCAGTTCCGTACGGGGCGCCCACCAGGTGCGTTCAGCCCACCGGGCCAGCGCTCGGCAAACACCCGGCAAACGCCCGGCCAACCGTGCCGCCGGCCGCCCCTCAGACGCCCCCGACCGCCGTGAGCAGCGCCAACGGGGCCGAGGCCGAGCGGGATTCGCGTACGCACGCGTGCGGGTACGGCACCGGCTCCGGGTGAGTGTCGCGGCCGTAGCCCGCGAGGACCTCGGGGAGCCGGTTGCCGGTGGCGGTCGCCGCGTCGACCAGGCCGCGGGCGATCGCGCGGGCCTCGTCGTGCAGTCCGTAGCGGGCCAGGCCCAGCGCGATGAGCGCGTTGTCGTGCGGCCAGACCGAACCGCGGTGGTAGGAGAGCGGATGGAACGCCGGCTGGCCGGAGGCCAGGGTGCGTACGCCCCAGCCGGAGAAGAAGTCGGGTTCGAGGAGGCGCCGGCCGACCTGTTCGCCGTACTCCTTGTCCAGCAGGCCCGACCAGAGCAGATGCCCGGCGTCGGAGGCGAGGGCGTCGACCTGCTTGCCCCGGCCGTCGAGCGCGAGCGCCGGGAAGGAGTGCTCCGCCATCCAGAAGTCGCGCTGGAAACGGTCGCGCAGATCACCGGCCGCCTGTTCCAGGAGGTCGGCGTACGTCCCGTCCTGCCACACCGTGCGCGCGAGCCACGCCGTGCGGCGCAGCGCGTCATAGGCGTAGCCCTGGGCGCCCGCGGCCGTCACCGGGCCGTTGGGGCGGGTGCCCTCGGCGGAGCAGATGGCGCCGGGGGAGTCCTTCCAGTTCTGGTTGGCGAGGCCGCCCTGGTCGGCGCGGTAGACGAGATAGCCGCGCGAGGTCAGGCCGCCGTGGTCCAGCATCCAGCCGACGGCCGCGCGGGCGTGCGACTGGAGACGATGGGCCAGGGCGGTGTCGCCGGTCTGCTCCGTGTAGGCGCCGAGGAGCACGAGGAACAGCGGTGTGGCGTCGACCGAGCCGTAGTAACGGCCGTAGGGGACCTGGCCGAAGTGCGCCAGTTCGCCGTGCCGCACCTCGTGGACGATCTTTCCGGGCTGGGCGACTTCGCTCGCGGCCGCGTCCGTGGCCTGGGTCGCGGCGAGCGCGGGCAGGGTGGCGGCGGCCAGCCGGGGCCGGTAGGGCAGTGCGAACAGCGACGTCAGCAGGGCGTCCCGGCCCAGCAGGGTCAGGAACCAGGGGGCGCCGGCGGCCGGGACGCGCAGTTCCTCGCCGTCCGGGCCCTTCGCCGGGACCTGGAGCACGGCGAGGTCGGCGAGCCCCCGGGAGCAGGCGGCGGCCAGCTCCGGCCAGCCGGTCGGGAAGGCCAGGCCCTCCACGAACTCGCCCTCCCGGGCGCGCAGTCGCTCCCGCACGGCGGCGGGGGAGCGGGGGACGCGCAGGGCCCGCTTCTCGCCGTGCGGACGGGCCATGACGCGCAGGAGCAGCTCGGCGGTGCCGTGCGGCGGCAGCTCCAGGGTCCACACCAGGCGGCGGGCGCCGGTGCCGGTCTCCTCCACGGCGTCCGGCTGGGGCTCGGCCGTCACCGTCGTGCACGAGCGCCACTCGCCGCGCCGGTAGGTGAACTCCACGCCGTGGCCGAGGACCTGGCGGGAGCGGACCGCACCGGCCTTGGTGTAGGTGCGGTGGTCGGAGCGCAGCTCGAACTGGTCGGTGAAGTCGGCGTCGGCGGTGAGCGCGAGGCGGACCGTCGTCGGCGCCGGGCGGTTGCTGGTGATGCGCAGCGACTCCACGAACGAGGCGTCGCCGACGGCCTGTTCACGGAAGAGCGTGTAGGCGGGCGGCTCGTCGCGTCCGCCGCGCGGGACGAGGACGCACGCCGCGGTGTCCCCGTCGGCCACCGGCGTCAGGGTGTCGGGCACGGCCCCGTCCACCGTGAGCTGCCACCGGCTGAGGTGCCGTGCGTCCCGTACGAACATTCCGTCCGGGGCGCTGCCGCCCCGGTAGCCGCTGATGTCGCCGCGGTCACCGACGGCGGCGAACGTCCCGCCGTGCACGAGCAGATGATGCCGGTCGGTCATCGGGTGTTCCCTTCGTGGGTACGCCGGTCTTCAGGCAGGGGAGGAAACGAAGCTCCTGCGGAGCAGGGCAGGGAAGGCCGAATCGCCTTCTGGGCGATTCGGTGTGCGCCGGCTATCGGTCGACGCCCGCCGCTCACACGGAAGCTGATAGAACGTGAGGCGTGACGCAGCAGGTCAAGCGGGCGTTCAAGTACCGCTTCTACCCCACGGACGAGCAGACAGCTGAGCTGTCGCGCACGTTCGGCTGTGTCCGTCTCGTGTACAACAAGGCGTTGGAGGAGCGCACGCAGGCCTGGTACGGCGAGCAACGCCGCATCTCCTACGTGCAGTCGTCCGCCGCGCTGACGGAGTGGAAGAAGTCCGAGGAACTTGCCTTCCTCTCGGAGGTGTCCTCCGTCCCGCTCCAGCAGGCGCTGCGCCACCTTCAGGCGGCGTTCGGGAACTTCTTCGCCAAGCGCGCCAAGTACCCGCGCTACAAGTCCCGGAAGAAGTCCCGGGGGTCGGCCGAGTACACCCGCAGCGCTTTCAAGTGGCGTGACGGGCAGCTCACGCTCGCGAAGATGACCGAGCCCCTGGACATCCACTGGTCGCGCCCTCTGCCTGAAGGGGCGGAGCCGACGACGGTGACCGTGTCCCGCGACAGCGCGGGCCGCTGGTTCGTCTCGATGCTCGTCGAGGACACCATCGCCTCGGCCCCCGCGACCACAGCGGCGATCGGCCTGGACGCCGGGATCACCTCCCTGGTGACCCTGTCCACCGGGGAGAAGATCACCAACCCGAAGCATGAGCGCCGCGACCGCGTCCGACTCGCGAAGGCTCAGCGGGAACTGTCCCGGAAGACGAAGGGCTCTGCGAACCGGGAGAAGGCCCGCCGCCGCGTGGCCCGTATCCATGCGCGGATCGCCGACCGGCGCCGGGACTTCTTGCACAAACTGACCACTCGGCTCGTCCGTGAGAACCAAACGGTCGTGATCGAGGACCTCACCGTCCGCAACCTGCTGAAGAACGGCAAGCTCGCGCGCGCCATCTCCGACGCGGCCTGGACGGACCTGCGCATGATGCTGGAGTACAAGTGCGCCTGGTACGGGCGCGAACTCGTCGTGATCGACCGATGGTTCCCCAGCAGCAAGCTGTGCGGAACCTGCGGCACGGTCCGCGAGAAGCTGCCGCTCAATGTCCGGGAGTGGACGTGCGACTGCGGCACCGTGCATGACCGCGACGTGAACGCGGCGCGCAACATTCTGGCCGCCGGGCTGGCGGCGTCTGCCTGTGGAGACGGTGTAAGACCTCAACGGGAGTCCTCCCGGACGGGGCGGTCGTCGGTGAAGCAGGAAACCCGGCGGGCGACCGCTGGAATCTCCCGCCTCTAGGCGGGGGAGGAAGTCAACCCTGGTCCCCTCCCTTGATCGCCGTGACGCCGTTCCTGTCCCCTGCGGGCCGGTCGTGCAGCAGGTCGAGCGTGAGTGCGGCGGTCCAGCCGAAGCCGGTGGCGCCGCAGGCCTGTGCCGTGTACGGGTCGACGTACTCCGCGAAATCGGAGGCGCCGGCGGTGTGCAGGATGCCCTTGCGCAGGGCGTCGGCCCGGCCGCGCTCGCCGTGCAGCCGCAGACCGCCCTCCAGGAGCCAGTTGGTGTTGATCCAGGCCGGGCCGCGCCAGTAGCGGTGCGGGTCGAAGGCCTCGCCGAGCAGGTCGTAGCTGGGCACCAGGCGGGTGGTGCCGCCGAGGCCGAAGTGCGGGCCGCACATCGTGCGGACCAGGGTGGCGGCGAGATCGCGCGGGAGCGACGGCAGCAGCAGCGGGATCAGCCCGGAGACACCGCGCTCGGGGATCGGCTCCCCGGCGCGCACGTCCCGGCACAGGAACATCCCGGCGGCCGGTTCCCACAGCCGCTCCACCAGGGCCGCCGTCAGCCGCTCGGCGCGGGCCTGCCGGGCCGTCGACGCCGCGCCCAGCTCGTGGGCGATCCGGGCCAGGGCGTACTCGGAGGCGATGAGCAGCGCGTTGAACGCCGGGTCCTCCACGGCGAACTCCCCTGCCCCGTCGGCGTATCCGCGGTCCCGGTAGTCGCTCGCCAGCCGTACGTACCGCCCGTAGTCCAGGTCCGTCGGCCGGTCCTCGGGGGAGCCGTGGTCGAGGTCGGCGCGGCGGAAGGAGCGGGCCGGGGCCGGGGTGACCCGGGACAGCGGGCGGTCCCAGCAGGGGCTGTTGTCCATGCCCTGCTCCCAGGGGTGCACGACGGACACCAGCCCGCCCCCGCCCAGGTCGCGCCGGTGCAGCAGATACCGGTGCCAGGCCGCGAGTCGGGGATACATCCGGGTGAGGAAGCCGCGGGCCCGCGACAGCCCCGGGTCGGCCAGGTGCACCAGCCACACGGCCAGCGCGTGGACCGGTGGTTGCACGATCCCGGAGGTCTGTACGGTGCGCGGGGCGCCCGCGGTACGGCCCGCGGTCGAGGAGCGCCAGAAGTCGGGGCTCGGGAAGTACGCGTCGAGGGGGACGGAGGGGTTGAAGACGATGTGCGGGATCCGCCCGTCCGCCCACTGGGCCGCCAGCAGCGTGTCCAGTTCCGTCTGGGCGCGTAACGGCGAGATGTGCCGCAGGCCGATCGCGATGAACGCCGAGTCCCACGACCACTGGTGGGGATACAGGCTGCGCGAGGGCACGGTGGACGTCCCCGTCCAGCCGGCCTCCAGCACGGCGGCGGCCCTGACCTGCAGGGGTGAGACGGTGCTGGACGGATCGTATGCAACGGTGCGTCCGGTACGACGTAGGGCGCGTTGGGCGGTGCGGTCCACTCGGGGCTCTCCGAAAAGACGTCCGGCCGGCCGGTTCGGCTGCGGCTACCGTGGGGTTACGTCTATTTAACACGCAAAACCCACTATGTAAGGCAAGGTTGAGAAACACAAGGGGGTGTGCATGACCGGACAGCCCGGAAGAACGGGACAGAGGGCGGGGCGAGGAGCGGGCCAGGCCAGCGCCGGCGAACTGCTCGAACTGGTGCGCAGTCGCCGCGCGGTGACCCGGGGCGCGCTCCAGCAGGCGACCGGACTGTCCCGGGCCACCGTCGGGCAGCGGCTCGACCGGCTGTTCCGCGCGGGCTGGCTGCGCGAGGGCGCCGGGGGTCCGGTGGATTCCCCGCTGGGCGGACGCCCCTCCATCACCCTGGAATTCGACGACGAGCACGCGGTGGTCCTGGCCGCCGACCTCGACACCCGGCACGCGCGGGCGGCCGTGCTGTCGCTGAGCGGCGAGATCCTCGCCGAGCACTCCGGCACCCTGGTCGTCGAGGACGGGCCGGACGCCGTGCTCGGCGAACTCGGCCGCTGGTTCGCCGAGCTGCTGGAGAAGGCGGGCTGCCCGGCCGAGTCGGTGTGCGGGGTCGGGCTCGCGGTGCCCGGCCCGGTCGACACCGAGTCCGGCCGTGTCGTCCAGCCGCCGATCATGCCCGGCTGGGACGGCTACGGCATACGGGCCCGGCTGTCCCGGGCCCTCACCGAGCACACCGGCGCCGCCGCCGTGCCCGTGCTGGTGGACAACGACGCCAACCTCATGGCGTACGGCGAACAGCGCACCGGCTATCCCGACTGCTCCGCCTTCGTGCTGGTCAAGGTCTCCACCGGCATCGGCGCCGGGGTCGTGGTGGACGGCTCGGTGTTCCGGGGCATCGACGGCGGCGCCGGGGACATCGGGCACATCCGGGTGCCAGAGGGCGCCCAGGCGCTGTGCCGGTGCGGTTCGTACGGCTGTCTGGCCGCCGTCGCGAGCGGCGGGGCGGTGGCGCGACGGCTGGCGGAGGCCGGGGTGCCGGCGGCCTCCGGCTCGGATGTGCGGGACCTGCTGGCGTCCGGGCACCCCGAGGCGGTCGGTCTCGCCCGGGAGGCCGGGCGCCGGGTCGGGGACGTCCTGGCGACCGTCGTGACCCTGCTGAACCCCGGCGTGCTGATGATCGCCGGGGATCTGGCCGGAACTCCCTTCCTGACAGGGGTGCGCGAACTGCTCTACCAGCGGGCGCTGCCCCGCTCCACGGCTCATCTGGACGTGGTGACCTCACGGCTCGGCGAGCGAGCGGGCCTGGTGGGAGCGGGTGCGATGGTCGTCGAGCACCTGTACGCCCCCGAGCGGGTCGAGGAGCGGCTGCGGGCGCTCGGCGTGTGACAAGGACATTTCGCCCCCGCTACCCGTCCGCATGGTGAAATCCGGCGGGCTGTGGCAGCGTGATTCTCGCCACCTCTGATAAGGGTTGCGCTCAGATGAGCGGATCATGAGCGGCTGCACTTCTCCAAAGGGTGGCACTGAGTGCCACGCTTTGATCGTTCATCGATCGAACTCAAGCGTGGCGAACGCCGCTCAGATGAGCGCTCAGAAGGGCATGGACAGGTTCTTGCGTTCAAGAAGTGAACACATGCGGCTGTGATTGCTTGCCAAGCCTTGACTTTCGATCCGCTGGCGGACGAGTGGTTACAGGCGCATGACGCGCGCATGGACGTACCCAGACGCCTTCGATCTGGGTATGTTCCTCGCCGTCAGGGCAGCCACCGCGTCCTCGAGGAGTCGAGACCCGTGTCGGAAAACAAAGATCTCCCGGTAGCCGAGCAGGCCGCGAGCGTTGAGGGCGTGAAGTTCGTTTACGACTTCACCGAGGGCAACAAGGACCTCAAGGACCTCCTCGGCGGCAAGGGCGCGAACCTTGCCGAGATGACGAACCTGGGCCTGCCGGTCCCTCCCGGCTTCACGATCACCACCGAGGCCTGCAAGGTCTACCTCGACAGCGGCGAGGAGCCGGCGGCACTGCGTGACGAGGTGAGTGCGCACCTCGACGCCCTAGAGGCCCGCATGGGCAAGAAGCTCGGCCAGGCGGACGACCCGCTGCTGGTGTCGGTGCGCTCCGGTGCCAAGTTCTCCATGCCCGGCATGATGGACACCGTCCTCAACATCGGCCTCTCCGACAAGTCGGTGCAGGGCCTCGCCAAGCAGGCCGGCGACGACCGGTTCGCCTGGGACTCCTACCGCCGCCTCATCCAGATGTTCGGCAAGACCGTCCTCGGCGTCGACGGGGAGCTCTTCGAGGACGCGCTGGAGGCGGCGAAGGCGGCCAAGAAGGTCACGGTCGACACCGAGCTGGAGGCGTCCGACCTCAAGAAGCTCGTCACCAAGTTCAAGAAGATCGTCAAGACCGAGGCCGGCCGGGACTTCCCGCAGAGCCCGCGCGAGCAGATGGACCTCGCCATCCACGCGGTCTTCGACTCCTGGAACACCGACCGCGCCAAGCTCTACCGCCGCCAGGAGCGCATCCCGCACGACCTGGGCACGGCCGTCAACGTCTGTTCCATGGTCTTCGGCAACCTCGGCCCCGACTCCGGCACCGGCGTCGCCTTCACCCGCGACCCCGCCTCCGGCCACCAGGGCGTCTACGGCGACTACCTGCAGAACGCGCAGGGCGAGGACGTCGTCGCGGGCATCCGCAACACCGTGCCGCTCGCCGATCTGGAGCAGATCGACAAGAAGTCGTACGACCAGCTGATGCAGATCATGGAGACGCTGGAGAACCACTACAAGGATCTCTGCGACATCGAGTTCACGATCGAGCGCGGTGTGCTGTGGATGCTCCAGACCCGCGTCGGCAAGCGCACCGCGGGCGCGGCCTTCCGTATCGCCACCCAGCTCGTGGACCAGGGTCTGATCGACGAGGCCGAGGCGCTCACCCGCGTCAACGGCGCCCAGCTCGCGCAGCTGATGTTCCCGCGCTTCGACGAGGACGCCAAGGTCTCGCAGGTCGGCCGGGGCATCGCGGCCTCGCCGGGCGCGGCGGTCGGCAAGGCGGTCTTCGACTCCTACACCGCCGTGAAGTGGTCGCGTTCGGGCGAGAAGGTCATCCTCATCCGCCGCGAGACCAACCCCGACGACCTGGACGGCATGATCGCCGCCGAGGGCATCCTGACCTCGCGCGGCGGCAAGACCTCCCACGCGGCCGTCGTCGCGCGCGGCATGGGCAAGACCTGTGTCTGCGGCGCCGAGGAGCTGGAGGTCGACACCAAGCGCCGCCGGATGACCGTCCCGGGCGGGCACGTCGTCGAGGAGGGAGACGTCGTCTCCATCGACGGTTCCTCCGGCAAGGTCTACCTCGGTGAGGTGCCGGTCGTGCCCTCGCCGGTCGTGGAGTACTTCGAGGGCCGGATGCACCCGGGCGCCGACGACGCCGACGAGCTGGTCGAGGCCGTGCACCGCATGATGGCCTTCGCCGACCGCAAGCGCCGGCTGCGGGTGCGCGCCAACGCGGACAACGCCGAGGACGCGCTGCGCGCCCGCCGCTTCGGTGCCCAGGGCATCGGCCTGTGCCGCACCGAGCACATGTTCCTCGGCGACCGGCGCGAGCTGGTGGAGCGGCTGATCCTCGCCGACACCCAGGCCGAGCGCGAGGAGTCCCTCAAGGAGCTGCTCCCGCTCCAGAAGCAGGACTTCGTCCAGCTCTTCGAGTCGATGGACGGCCTGCCGGTCACCATCCGCCTGCTGGACCCGCCGCTGCACGAGTTCCTGCCCGACATCACGGAACTCTCCGTCCGTGTCGCCCTCGCGGAGTCCCGCCAGGAGCCGCACGAGAACGAACTCCGCCTGCTCCAGGCCGTTCACCGCCTGCACGAGCAGAACCCGATGCTGGGTCTGCGCGGCGTCCGTCTCGGCCTGGTCATCCCCGGCCTGTTCACCATGCAGGTCCGGGCGATCGCCGAGGCCGCGGCCGAGCGCAAGGCCGCCAAGGGCGACCCGCGCGCCGAGATCATGATCCCGCTCGTCGGCACGGTGCAGGAGCTGGAGATCGTGCGCGAGGAGGCCGACCAGGTCATCGCCGAGGTGGAGGCGGCCTCGGGCGCGCAGCTCAAGCTGTCCATCGGCACGATGATCGAGCTGCCGCGCGCCGCCCTGACCGCCGGTCAGATCGCCGAGGCCGCGCAGTTCTTCTCCTTCGGCACGAACGACCTGACCCAGACGGTGTGGGGCTTCAGCCGGGACGACGTGGAGGCCTCGTTCTTCACGGCGTACCTGGAGAAGGGCATCTTCGGCGTCTCCCCCTTCGAGACGATCGACAAGGACGGCGTCGGCTCCCTGGTCAAGCTCGCCGCCAAGGCCGGCCGCGAGACCCGCCCCGACCTCAAGCTCGGCGTCTGCGGCGAGCACGGCGGCGACCCGGAGTCGGTCCACTTCTTCCACGAGGTCGGACTCGACTACGTCTCCTGCTCCCCGTTCCGCATCCCGGTGGCCCGCCTGGAGGCCGGCCGCGCGGCGGTCCAGTCCCAGGGCAGCGACCACCGCTGACCCACCGGCCCTCACGGGCCCCCAGATCCCGGAGCCGTCGACGGTCCCCGACCACACCGATCGCGGCGGCTCCGGACTACGGAGGAGACAGGGGGCGGCACCTTGTGCGGAGGGTGCCGCCCCCTTGAGCTGTCGGCGCTTCCGACCGGCCTTTGCGAGACATTCGGGCATGGACAAGAAACCCGGCACATTGAGGAAACGCTCACGGGCGCGTGCGCGGGCTCCCGTTCGGGTGAATGGCCGGGGCTGCCGCGGCACGGCTGATCCGGGTAGGGCACGTATGCGGTATGTCGTGCCTGCGTCCATGGACCTTCGTCGTTCTCGCGGTGTCGCTCCTCGTGCCGACTCCCGCGGCCACCGCTGCCGAGGACCCCGTGGTGCCGGCTCTGGAGCGGGCCGCGAGCCCTCTGCGTACCGCCGAGCCCGGCGGGGACGTCGGTGACCTCCGGCCGGTCGGCAGGGCGGTCGGGGACGCGGTCGTGGTGGGGATGGGGGAGGCGGCGCACGGGTCGCACGAGTTTCTCGCGGTCAAGGACCGCGTCTTCCGGTATCTGGTGGAGAGCCGGGGCTTTCGGACCTTCGCGCTGGAGACGGCCTGGAGCACCGGGGTGCGCCTCGACGACTACGTGGTGCACGGCAAGGGGGACCCCGAGCGCATCATGCGGGAGGACTTCCAGTACACGTACGTGCTGAACAACACCGCCGAGAACCTGGCACTGGTGCGGTGGATGCGGGCGTACAACCGCCGGCATCCGCAGGACCCGGTGCGGTTCATGGGTGACGACTGGGGCTACACGGGGCCCGAGCTGTACGACCGGGTGACGGCCTACGTGGGACGGGTCCGGCCGGATCTCGCACCGCGGTTCGAGGAGCTCTACCGGGGGCTGCGCCCGACCGTCCCCTCCGGCGAGTACCAGAAGGCGTATCTCGCCCGCCCGCTCGCCGAACGGCAGGACATGGCCTCCCGGACCGGACGCGCCCTGGACCTGCTGGAGTCACTGGCCCCGCGCGGAGCGGTCGCGCCGCGAGAGTTCGCCGAGGTGTCGCGGCACGCCACGGTGATCGACCAGACGGCCACCGGCTACGGCTTCGACTTCGCGGATCCGCGGCAGGTCGCCGAGGCCATGCGGTGGCGGGACGAGGTGATGGCGGACAACGTCGTCTGGTGGCGCGAGCACACCGGGCACCGGATCCTGCTGGCGGGCCACAACAACCACATCGGCTACGAACCGGAGGACCCGAAGGTCCTGCCCAGGACGCAGGGGGCGTTCCTGCGCGACCGGCTCGGCAGCCGCTATGCGAGCGTCGGACTCACCTTCGGCCAGGGCTCGTTCAGGGCCACCGACCCGGAGGAGGTGCACATGCTCACCCACACGGTCGGCCCGCCGCGGACCGGCAGCAACGAGCACACGCTGGACCGGGTGCGGTACGACCGCTACGTCCTGGACCTGCGGACCGCCCCGGGAGCGGCCCGCTCCTGGCTCGCCGTGGCCCGGCCCACGCGCAGTGTCGGTACCGCCTACCCGGAGGAGCGGAACTGGTTCGACCTCGCGCTGGGCCGCTGCTTCGACGTGCTGATCCATCAGGACCGGGTGCGGGACGTGGACCTGCTGTCCTGAGGGGCGGTCACCGTCGGCACAACATCCGGTCGATGAGCCCCTGCAGGGCCTTCTCGGCGGTGAGGAGCTGGGTGTCGTCCGTGGTGCGGCCGTTGACCGTGACGACCACCGACCGTCTTCCGTCGGCGGTGAAGCCCGTTCTGACGAACGTGCCTTCGAGGTCGCCGTGGTGGCCCCAGCGGCTGCCGCCGCACGGCAACGGCTGCCGCATCAGGCCGAGGCCGTAACGCAGTCCGGGCGTGAACCTCTGGTGCTCCTCATTGCTCGGGACGGTGGTGCGCATCGCGGCGAGTTCCCGGGGCGGCAGCAGTTCGCCGGTGAGCAGGGCCGTGAAGAACCGGTCCAGGTCGCGGGAGGTGGAGACCAGCGCGCCTGCGGTACCGGCCCACGCCATGTTCCGGACGGTGGTGTCGGTGTAGCGGGCGGATCCGGCGAACCGGTGGTAGGTGTGGGCGTACGGCTTCGGCAGGGAGGGGTCGTCTCCCGGGACGCGGGTGCCGCGCAGCCCCAGCCGGCGGACGATCCGGTCCTCCACCTCCTCGGCCCAGGGACGTCCCGTGACCTTCTCGATGACGGCGCCCAGGAGGTGGTAGCCGGTGTTGGAGTAGTTCCAGCGGGGCTCGGGGTCGGCGGGGTCGGCAGGGGGGAAGTCCGGGGCGTGCCGCAGCGCGGCGGCGACGAGGCGTTCGGTGGCGATGTGGTCGAAGCGCCTGCGCTCGAACTCCGGGGCCGTACGGCCGGTCAGCTCGGTGGAGTCGTAGTCGTGCAGGCCGCTGGTGTGCTGGAGCAGGTGTCTGATGGTGATGCGGCTGCCGTCGTTGCCGTGTCCCTGGACCAGGCCGGGCAGCCATCGTTCCACCGTGTCGTGCGGGGACAGCCGGCGCTCGGCGGCCAGTTGCAGCACGGTCGCGGCCACGAAGGACTTCGTGACGCTGGCGGCCCGGAAGTGCGCACCGTTCGGCACGGGCCGGCCGGTGCCGAGGGCGGCCTCGCCGGCGCTTGCCTCGACGGTGTGCCGGCCCTCCCGGACGCGGACATGGACGCTGACCGCCCGGGTGGATTCCAGGGCTCCGGTCGCCTCCTGCCGCAACCGGTCCGGCGGGAGAGGCGTGCCGGCCGGGGACGAGGGCGTGCCGAGGGGGCCCAAGGAGAGCGCGAGAGCAGCCAGGACGACTGCTGCCATGCGGTGCCGCGCGCTCACTGGGGCAGGCCTTCCCGCAGGCATACGGCCGTGCCGGTCAGTGCGGCGGTGTGCAGGGCGGTCAGGGTCTCCGGCTGGTTCGTCAGCGGGGTGGACTCCAGGTCGGCGAGGGCGAACAGGCCGTCGTCGTCGTGCTCCGTGCTGCGCGTGAGCGACAGCTCGGCCGGGAGGCGGCCGCCGTGGAAGTAGAAGTCGATCACAGGGCCCGTGCCGTTCACGTCGGCCCGGTGGTCGTAGCCGATGAGCCGGGGGTCCAGGTCGAGGACGATTCCGGTCTCCTCGTACAGCTCCCGGAGCGCGGCACCGAGGGGGTCCTCTCCGTGGTCGAGCATGCCGCCCGGCAGCCCCCAGAGCCCGGCAGCGGGCTGGTGCCCGGCGTAGCGCAGCAGCAGGATGCGGTCCTCGGCGTCGAGGAGCAGGACGCAGGACGCGACGATGGTCTGCGGCAGTGTCTTGACCCACTCGTCGCGCGGCAGCACGGGCTGGGCGTCGGGGGAGGGCACGGTCGTGTCCACGGTGATGTTCCTTCCGTCGGCCGGGCAGCCCGTACGAGCTGCCCCACCGGAGGAACGGCCGGACGCACCGATGGTCACCGGCCCGCCGGGGTCACGTGTCGCAGGCGACCCCGTCGTTGTCACGGTCCAGGTGGGAGGCGTACCCCGGCTCACCACGGCTGATGGGGGCGGCACCGGCGGCCCGGACGGCGCTGCAGTTGGCGTAGTAGACGTCCGTGCCGCCGGAGCCGGAGCCGGAGCCGGAGCCGCTGCCGCCCGAGCCGCTGTCGTGGGAGCCGCCGCCCGACGCCGGCCGGGCGGTGACCGTGGTGGTGGCCCGGACGGTCTTGGTGGCGGTGACCGTGGGCGCGGGTTCCGGCTTCTTCGCGGCCGGTGTGGCGGTGGTCGTGGCCGTCGCGGTGACCGTGACGGTCGGCTGCGGCTTGGCGGCCGCGGGCTTCGCGTCGGTGGTGGTCTCCCCGCCGCCCGCGCCGATGCCCGCGCCTATGAACAGGGCCAGCCCGAGGGCGGGCAGCACGTAGCGCTTCCTGGCCCAGCGGGGCGCCGGGCGGCCGGGCCGCGGCGTGGGCGGTGCGGGATACGGGCCGTTGTGCGGATTGACGTACGGATTGGTCATGGTCATCCCCCCAGAGGTGGTACGTGAGGGGATGACCGTAGGACCGGGAGGCCCTCGATGAGGGTGAGGTGACCAACTTGTGATGGTTGTGTGAAGTCGATGGGGTGTCTACGAGCGGAACGGGCCCTTCACCTCGTAGGTGATGCCTCCCGACGAGCTGCCGCTCGTGCCGCGCTGGCTGGAGAAGTACAGGCGGGTGCCGTCCGGGGAGAACGCCGGGCCCGTGATCTCCGAGCCCGACTGGCCGTCGACGCGCAGGAACGGGGCGACGATGTCGTCCGGGGTGATGACGCAGATCTCCATAGTGCCGCCGTCCTCGGCGACGAAGAGGTCACCGGAGGAGGCGCCGGTGATGTTGTCGACGCCGGTGAGGGGAGCCGTGCCGCTCACGAGGGAGTCGTCGTAGGCCAGTTCGTATGTGTTGTTCAGCAGGTTGAGCTGCCAGACGCGGTTGTCGCCCTTGGTCGTGAACCAGACGGTGTTGTCCGCGTAGTGGCAGCCCTCGCCGCCGTTGAAGGACTTGGAGCCGGAGACCTGGGAGCGGGTGGCGGTGGGGGAGCCGTCCGGGTCGGGGACGTCGGCCCAGGTGAAGGAGCCGCTCGTGGCGCTGCCCGCGACCATGACCTGGAGCGTGCCGGACGACAGGGTGCCCCAAGCGGCCGGGACGAAGCGGTAGAAGCGGCCGTTGGTCTCGTCCTCGGTCAGGTAGATCACCTTGCGCACCGGGTCGGCGGCCGCCGCCTCGTGCTTGAAGCGGCCCATGGCGTCCCGGCGCACCGCCGCGTTCACGCCCCAGGGGTCCGTCTCGTAGACGTAGCCCCGGTCCACCTCCTCGCAGGACAGCCAGGTGTTCCACGGCGTCCTGCCGCCCGCGCAGTTCTGGCGGGTTCCGGACAGGACGCGGTACGCGCCCGTGATCGCGCCCGCCGACGAGAACTTCACCGCACTCGCGCCGCCCGACGGGTTGATCTCGGAGTTGGAGACATAGATCCAGCCCGTGCCGTCGGCGTAACAGGCGCCGCCGTCCGGGGCGTTGTGCCAGGTGTACGAGGTGCTCCCGACCCGCTGGCCGGAGCGGGCGATCACGCGGCTGGTGAAGCCGCTCGGGAGTCTGATGCCGTTGGCGTCCGGGGAACCCGGCGCCCCGTAGGGGCCGGGGCCGGGCTGGGCCGGGGCCGCGTGGGCGGCGCCGCGCCACAGGGTTCCGCCCAACGCGGCCGAAGCGCCGCCGATGACGGCCGCACGCAGGAGGCTACGACGTTCCACTCTCACTCCAGGAGGTGCCGTACCGCCCTGCCGACGGTCGACGGCAGGGTCGTGCGTGGGAGAGCGGAAGGGAGGCTATGGGAGCCGGGTTGACGGAGCATGGACAACGCGTGGCCGTGGGGCGGCATGCCTTCTCACGCCGGCAGCGCCGGTGCCTCCCGTCTCGGCCTCCTGGAGCGGTCGCCGCCCGGACCGGGCCCCTCGGCCGGCGGGCGTACGGACGGCAGCCGGATCACCACGTCCAGGCCACCCGTCGCCGCCGCGTGCAGGGTCGCCTCGCCGCCGCTGGCGTGGGCGAGCCGCTGCACCAGGGCGAGACCGAGCCCCGTACCGCCCTTCGGAGCGCCCGGCGCGCGCCAGAAGCGGTCGAAGGCGCGGGCGCGCTGCTCCTCCGTCATGCCCGGGCCCTCATCGGTGACATGCAGGTCGACCCAGCGGGGGCGGCTGTCCCGCAGGGCCCGGCGGGAGGGGGCCTGCAGACGCAGCTCGATGGTGACGGTGCTGCCGGACGGGGACGCCCGCAGCGCGTTGGAGAGCAGGTTGTCCATGATCTGCTCCACCGCTCCCGGCACCGCGAGGACCGGGCCCACGCTCCCCGCGAAGAGCACGAGGGAGACGTCCTCCCGCGCGAACAGGGGCTGCCAGGTGCGGTGCCGTTCCGTGCAGAGCGCGCCCAGGTCGACGGCGGCGGGGATGGCCGCGTGCTCCTCCAGCCGGGCCATCGCCAGCAGGTGCTCGACCATCCGGGCGAGCCGGTCCGTCTCCGTGAGGGCGGCGGTGAGGCTGCCCCGGGCCCGGGCGGCGATGTCCGGCTCCAGGTTCTCCAGACGCAGCCGCAGCGCCGCCAGCGGCGTCTTCAGCTGATGCGACGCCTCGCCCGCGAACGCCCGCTGGGAGGCCAGCAGATGCGCGAACCGGGCCGCGGTGTGGTTGAACGCCGCGGCCAGACTCCGCACTTCCGGCGGGCCCTTCGTGATCGTCACCGGGGTGAACCGGCCACCGCCCTCGGCCAACTCGTGCGTCGCCAGCTCCAGTTCGCGGATGGGGCGCCCCATCCAGCGGGCGAAGGCGAAACCGACCAGGGTGACCGCCGTCAGCACGGCGAAACCGCCCAGGGCGAGCAGCAGCCACACATGGTGGACGCGCTCGTGCACCATGCGCGTGGGCACCGTCAGCCACACCGCGCCCACCGGCCGCGCCTCCTGGCCGACCGGCGCCGCCACCGACAGATACTCGACGCCGCCGATGGTGGAGGTGCGGACGTCCACCGTCGAGGTGCCTCGCAAGGCTGCCGCGATGCCCGGCCGAGCGGCCAGATTGCCGGACATCGCGGGGTCCCTGGGGTGGGAGGTGGCGAGTGAGGCGCCCGAGGCGTCGACGATCACCACCTTCCCGCCGATGCGCTGCGCGCAGTGCGTCACCCGCGCGGGCAGGTCCCGCTCGCCCCGGCCCTCCGCGAGGGACAGCGCCGCGTACGCGGAGACCGACTCGGCCTCGTCCTTCGCCGCGTTGACCACCCGCTCCCGCTCGCCGCGCGAGTAGACGAAGCCCAGCGGGATCTCCAGGCAGAGCAGCACCAGCGCGGCGAGGCTGAGGTAGCTGAGCAGCAGCCGGCGAGTCACGGAGAGGCCACCCGCGCGGCGCCCGGCCCGGTGTGCACGGACAGCCGGAAGCCGACGCCCCGCAGGGTCCGGATCCACGCCGGGTGCCCCAACTTGCGCCGCAGCGCGGCCACATGGACGTCCAGCGTCTTGGTCGGGCCGTCGTAGTGCGGGTCCCAGACGCGGTCCAGGATCTGCTGGCGCGAGTAGACCGCGCCCGGGTCCTCGCTGAGGAGCGCCAGCAGGTCGAACTCCTTGGGGGTGAGCAGGACGGGCGCCTCGCCGACCCAGACCTGACGGGTACGGCGGTCCACCACGAGCGGGCCCGGGTCGTGCGGGGGGTCGGGGGCGGGGTCGTACGAGGCCGCGGGGGCTTCGTAGGACATGGGTGAGGCCGGTTCGTACGGGGGTGGGCTTGTGGGGGTGGGGTCGTACGCGGGCTGGGGCTGTTGCTGGGGCTGCGTATCAGGGGTGCCCGGTGGTGCGGCCGGTGCCTCGGGGAACGCCTGGTGGGTGCGTTGCGTGCGCCGGGTCACCGCGCGGACCCGGGCCACCAGCTCTCGTACGCTGAAAGGTTTCGCCAGGTAGTCGTCGGCGCCCAGTTCCAGGCCCAGTACGCGGTCGGCCTCCTCGCCGCGGGCGCTGAGGATGACGATGGGGACGTCCGAGACCTGCCGGATGCCCCGGCAGACGTCGATGCCGTCCATGTCGGGCAGTCCCAGGTCGAGCAGGACGACGTCGTTGTACGGGCCTCTCAGCCCGTCCGTGCCCGTGGCGACGTGATCGACCGTCAGTCCGAAGTGGCCGAGCCCCTCGGTGAGCGGCTCGGCGATCGTCTCGTCGTCCTCGATGAGCAGCACTCGTATGCCCATACGTCCTGTCTCTCCGTGAGCCGGCATGAATCCGGGCAGCGTGAATTCGCATTCTCTGCCCTGGAGTTCACACGCTACAAGACGACCGTTCGTCTGTATATGCGGGACAAAGAATGTTCAATTCCTGTCCGGGGGCTGGAGTTCGCTTAACCTTCCTCTGTAGGTCGGCCGTCTACGGTGGGGTGCAGAGAAAGAAACCCCAGCTCAGGAGGCGGCATTGAAGACACTTCTCGATCGGGCCCGTACGTTCAGGACGCGCGTCGATTTCGACAGCGGCGAATACCGGAAACTGGCCGAAGGGCAATATCCGGAGGTGTTGTTCATCACCTGCTCGGATTCTCGGGTCATACCCGCGCTGATCACCGGCGCGCGCCCTGGTGAGATATTCGAGCTGCGCAACGCGGGCAATATCGTGCCGCCTTACGGGCGGCCCGGGGCCTCCGGCGAGGCGGCCACCATCGAGTACGCACTGGAGGTGCTCGGGGTTCAGGACATCGTGGTGTGCGGTCACTCACACTGCGGTGCGATGGGCGCGCTGAAGTCCGGCGACGACCTGTCCGGGCTGCCCGGCGTCGACGCCTGGCTCCGCATCGCCCGCCCGGAGCTGACCTCCGTACTGGAGACCGCCCCGGACGACCCGTCCCTGCCGGAGGTGTCCCAGGGCAACGTCGCCAACCAGCTCAGCGCGCTGCGGAGTTACCCGGTCGTACGGCAACGCCTCGACTCGGGCCGGCTGCGGCTGCACGGCTGGTACTACGAGGTCGACACCGGGTTCGTGTACGAACGCGGCGACGACGGCATGTTCCGGGTGCATGCCGCGTGAGCGGGGCACATGCGCGGGGCCGGGGTGCCGCCGCACGGGGTGCTGCCGCACGGGGTGGCCGGGGGGCCGACCCGGGGGCGGGGGGAGGCATGGCGGACCCGGGAGCGGCCGGGGTCGAGGGGGGTGTCTCGGACTGGGGGGCGAATGGTTCGGGGCAGGACACGGGGGGTTGGCGGTCGGCGGGGTCCGGGGGGAGCGTCGCTGACTGGGGGGCGGGCGGTTCGACGGGGGGTGCTGAGGGCTGGGGGGCGAGCGGTCCCGGGGAGGGGACGGGGAGTTGGGGGTCGGTCGGGTCTTCCGAGGGCGTGGCTGATTGGGGGGCCGACGGTCGTTCGGAGGGTGGCACCGGCTGGCGGGACGAGGGTCGATCGGAGGGTGGGATCGGCAGGGGGGCGAGCGGTCTGGCGGCGGGGGGTGCTGCGGACTGGGGGCCGGGCAGTCCCGGGGAGGGCACGGGGAGTTGGGGGTCGGTCGGGTCTTCGGAGGGCGTCGCTGATTGGGGGGCCGACGGTCGTTCGGAGGGTGGCACGGGCTGGGGGGCGGGTGGTCACGGGGAGGGCACCGGGCGTTGGGGGGCGGCCGGGGCTTCGGGTGCTGTCGCCGACTGGGGGGCGGGCGGTCGTTCCGAGGGGGGAGGCGACTGGCGGTCGGGTGGCTCCGGAGGGGGTGACTGGCGGTCCGGTGGCTCCGGAGGGGGTGTCGAGGGCTGGCGCGACGGTGCGCTGGGCGGGCCTTCGGGAGGCGCTGCGGGGGAGCCCGGGGGCCGTCCGGGGGGTGGCTCTGCCGGAGGCCCGCTGGGGGGCGGTCCTGTCGGAGGCCCGGCATCGGGTGGTCTCGGCGCAGGCCCGGCAGGGCGCGGTCCTGGTGTAGGACCGGGGGCCGGTGAGCCTCCCGGCGGACCGGCATTACACGGTTCCGCCGCAGGCCTGGCTGGGGGCGGTCCCGGCGTAGGCACGGCGGGGCGCGGTCCCGCCGCAGGACCGGCAGGCGACGGCCGGGGCGGCTCTGTCGGAGGCGGCCCGGCAGGGCGTGTCGGAGAAGGTGGGCTGGGTGGGCTCGTGCGGATGGTGACCGGGGGCGCGAAGGGGATGGGTGGCAAGGCCGGGGCCAAGGCCGACCTCGTCACCGACATCACCGCCTCGCTGGTCGTCTTCCTCGTCGCGCTGCCGCTGTGCATCGGCGTGGCCGTCGCCTCGGGTGTTCCGGCCGAGCTCGGGATCATCTCCGGGGTGATCGGCGGCCTGGTCGTCGGCGCGGTCAAGGGCAGTACGCTCCAGGTCAGCGGGCCTGCCGCCGGGCTCGCCGCGCTCGTGGCGGACACCGTCGCCGATGTCGGCGTGGCCATGCTCGGCGTGATCGTGCTGTTCGCCGGCCTGCTGCAGATCGTCCTCGGACTGGTGAAACTGGGCCGGATGTTCCAGGCCACCTCGGTCGCCGTCGTCCAGGGCATGCTGGCCGGCATCGGCGTGCCGCTGATGTTCAGCCAGGCCTATCCCATGGCCGACGCCAAGGCACCCGGCACCGCGATCGAGAACATGGCCGGCATCCCCGGGCTGCTGGCCGGCATCCTGACGAACCCGCAGGCCATGATCGCCACCCTGCTCGGCATCCTCACGATCGTGCTCAGCTTCGTGTGGAAGAAGGTGCCCGGCCCGGCCGGGAAGATCCCGGCCGCACTGGTCGCCGTCGGCATCGGCGTGGTCGTCGCCGCGCTGCCCGGCGTGGACGTGAAGACGCTCCAGGTGGGCAACCTGCTCGCGTCCGTGAACCTGCCGGGCGCGGAGCAGTTCGGCGCGCTCACCGACGGCGCGATCATCACCGCCATCCTCACCTTCACGGTCATCGCGTCCGCCGAGAGCCTGTTCACGGCCGCCGCCGTGGACCGGATGCACAGCGGCCCGCGCACCCGCTACAACACCGAGCTGGTCGCCCAGGGCGTCGGCAACACCGTCGCGGGCGTCCTCGGCGCACTCCCCATCACCGCGGTCGTGGCGCGCAGTTCGGCGAACGTCCAGGCCGGGGCCAAGACCCGGCTCTCCCGCACGCTGCACGGCCTGTGGCTGCTCGCGTTCGCGCTGCTGCTGCCGCAGGTGCTCGCGCTGATCCCGATCTCCGTGCTCGCCGGTGTCCTCGTGCACAGCGGCTGGAAGCTGTTCGCGCCCGCCGAGTTCCCGAAGATGTGGCGCCAGGACCGGGGCGAGTTCGCGGTGATGACGCTGACCACGCTGGTCATCGTGGCGACCGCGCTGCTGGAAGGCGTGCTGTTCGGCGTCGCCGCGGGCATCGTGCTGGCCGCGCTGCGCATGTCGCAGACCGTGATCCGCCAGCACATGGAGGAGGACACGGCCAAGGTCGTGATGGCCGGCAACGCCACGTTCCTGCGCCTGCCGAAGGTGATCGAGGCGCTGGAGGCGGCCGCCGCGTCCGGGAAGCCGCGGATCCGGCTCGACCTGACCGGCGTGACCCACCTGGACCACGCCTGCCGCAACCAGGTCGAGGAGTTCACCGCCCAGCAGCGGGGACTGGGTCTCCGGGTGGAACTCCTGATGCCCGGGGAGGCCAAGCAGGCCGAACCGGCCGGGTCCCGTACCGCCGCGTCCGCGGGGGAGGCCCCGGGCTCGGCGCCGCTGCCCAGGCGCCCGGTCGCCGGAATGGAGGAGGAGCCGGCCGGGGCGGGGGAGCCGGCGCCCTGGCCCACCGCCGACGCCGAGTGGTTCTACCTCGACACCCGGCCCCTCCCCGAAGAGCAGTCCCGCTCATCCCTCCTGGGATGACCCCCACGCGGGACAAGCCGCGGTGGCGTGCACGCAGGAGCGGGCGTGCACGCCACCGTGCGTGGATCCCCGGGCGCGTCAGCCGCAGCTGCCGCTGATCCACCGGTGGGAGCGGACCTTGTACGTACCGGCCAGGTTGCCGCCGTGCTGCTGCCGGGTGCAGCCGATCCGGTCGCTGTAGTCGGCGCCCCGGTAGTAGGCGACACCGGTGGAGCTGCTGGTGCCGGCGTTCCACACCGACTTCACGTTGGTCGTGGCGGCCCAGGAACACCTGATGGAGCCGCTCTGCCAGTCGGGGTCGGCCACGTCCCACGCGCACTTGCTGCCGGTGAAGTTGGCGCCGGTCCAGAAACAGATGTGCCCACTCGCGCAGTCCACCGCCGCGGGAGCGGCCGGAGCGGCCGAAGCGGAGGTCGGCACGGCCAGGGTCGTGATGGCGGCGGCGCTGACGGCGAGGACCGCGAACAGCGGTGTGGTGCGGGAGTTCCTGCGGACGGAAAGGCGCATGAGCCTGTTCTCCTCGAGGGGTCGGGGGTCCGGTCGTTCGGACGGCCCGACGCTGGCAAGGCACGCCTGGGTCCGGCAAGGACGGCGGGGCCGGCTGGGATGCCGGGACGGATGGGACGGCGCCTGACTGGCGCGTTCCGAAACCGTTGGGACGGCCATGGGATGCCTTTGGTGGCACAGTGGCGCCTGAGGCGCCCGACCAGCGCCCGTGGGGGTATCCGAGGGGGGAAACCCGATGTCCGAATGCCCGGAAACGGAACGGTTCGCCGCGCTGCTGCGTGCGCTGAAGAGCCGGTCGGGCCTGAGTTACGAGGCCCTCGCCAAGAAATCCGGCCTGGCCGGTTCGACGCTGCACCGCTACTGCCGCGGCACATCGGTGCCCCAGGACTACGGCAGCGTCCACCGGCTGGCCACGGTCTGCGGCGCGACCCCGGAGGAACTCCGCACCCTGCACCGCCTGTGGGCCCTGGCGGACGCGGCGAGAACCACGGCGGCCGGTGCCGAGGAAGCGGAAGCGGAAGCAGTAGCGGTATCCGGGCAGGGCACAGGGCAGGAAGCGGAAGAAGAGGAGACGGAACAGGAAGCCGAGGCAGAGAGGGAGGGGGAAACGGTCCCAGACAACGCCGGGGAGCCCGACCCCGACCCCGAACCCGCCCCCACCCTCCGCCCCGACCCCCGCTCACGCAGGCACCGCCTCCGCACCTCCGTCGTCACCGCCGCCATCGTCGCGGCCCTCAGCGTCTCCGCCTGGGCGCTGTACGGCGCCCGGACGCCGTCCGGCAGCGGCGGCGCCGACGGACGCGGTTCCGGTGACGACCGGCCGTTGTTCTCGGCCAATTGCCCGCCCGTGATCGCCATGGGCGAGCACGACGAGTGCGTACGGGAGGTGCAGCGCCTGCTGCACGCCAAGGGCGCGGACATCGGCGTCGACGGCAGCTTCGGTCCGCAGACCCTGCGCCGTGTCACCGCCTTCCAGGTGCTGGCCGGGATCCAGCCGAACGGGGTCGTCGAGGAACCCACCAAGAAGGCGCTGTACGCCTCACGGGTCCGGATGAGTGTCTGGTCGCAGGAGAAGGTGCGGCAGCGGGTCCGGGAGGTGTTCCCCGAGGCGCCGGACAAGGCGGTGGCCATCGCCGACTGCCAGTCCTTCCTGGACCCGCTGCACATCCTGCCCAACACCAACGGCACCCGGAACTGGGGCCTGTTCCAGATCTCCGACGCCCGGCTGCGCGAACTGGGCGGGACGCCCCGTCAGGCCCTGGACCCGGAGTGGAACATCCAGGCGGCCCGACGGCTGTGGAGCGAGGACCGCGACTTCGGCGACTGGCCGCACTGCGCCCGAGCCGCCGAAGCCACCCCGGCCGCCTCCCTCACAGCGACACCGACACCGCGTTGAACGTCGTCTGAGGCGTCTGCGGGCTGGTGAAGCGGGCGTTGACGAGATAGAGGCGGTCGCCGAACCGGGCGGCGGTGGTGGGCACGTCGAAACGGGGGTCGGTGATCGTCCGGCGCAGGGTGGCCGTCGTGGCGTCCCGGTCGAGGTCCCAGACGGTGATCTTGTTCTGGCGGTTCTGTACGACGTACAGGACGCGGCCGAGGCGCACCAGACCGTCGCCGCCCGTCACGTCGGTCCCGCCCACCAGCGCGACCTTGGTGGCGTGACCGGTCCGGATGTCCACCCGGTACAACTGGCCCGCGTTGACGACGATCAGGCCGCGTCCGTCGGGGGTGGCGACCAGGCCGTTGGCGCTGTTGGTCCCGGCCGGTGCCTGCACCCACTCGCCGGTGAGCGGAAGGGCGCGCACCTTGCCCGTGCGGCCGCGCGGGACGCCGTGGAGGACGGCGTCCCGGGAGTCGGTGAACCAGGCGCGGTCGCGGTGCAGGACGACGTCGTTGATGAAGGGCGCCGCGTTCGGGGTGAGCTGGTAGGTGGCCAGCAGCTCACCGTCGCGCGCGTCGAGGACCTTCGCCGTCCCGCCGGCGCCGCCCGCCACGTACAGCAGGCCGTCGCGGTCCAGCTTCAGACCGATCGACGCGAGGCCGGCGGCGCCCCGGTGCAGGACGCCGCCCTCGCCGGTGCGCAGGTCGGTGCGGTAGATCGAGCCGTCGGCACGTGAACCCATGTACGCGTACGGCCTGCTGCCGATGGTGATCCCCTCGGGGAGCCACCCGTCGGGCAGCGGAAACTCGCTCGGCCAGGCCGAGGCCCGCGTCGAGGCCCCGGACGAGGCCTGTGCCGAGACCGTGCCCGTACCGGCGACCGCGAGCGCGGCGACGGCCCCGCCGAGCACGGTCCGCCGGGACGGCTGGAAGTGGTTCCGAGTCATGATCGCGCCTCCGTGGGAGGGAAGGTGGGGGTGCGCCTCGATGTAACGCGACGTACCCCGTGCACCGCTCCCCGGTCGGCGAACTCGACAGGAACCCGACAGAAGCCGGACGCTCCTAGGTCGTGTCCGCAAAGTGGCGGCGTCGTTGGTTGGTTCGTGGTGCGTCGTCATGAGCTGACTGATGAGTCGTGGGCGGTGATCGAGCCGTTGCTGGCTCCTCCGCGGATGGGGCGTCCGGTGCGGGATCGTCGGCAGGTGGTCAACGGCATCCTGTGGAAGCTGTCCACGGGGGCGGCCTGGCGGGACCTGCCTGAGCGTTACGGCCCGTGGAAGACGGTCTACGAACGTTTCCGCCGCTGGTCGGCAGACGGCACCTGGGACCGGCTGCTGGCCCAGGTCCAGCAGCACTGCGATGCCGTGGGCGCCGTGGACTGGACTGTCGTCTGCGTCGACTCCACGACTGTGCGGGCTCACCAGCATGCGGCCGGGGCCCGAAAAGGGGGCTCTGGCCGGGCGAGGCGATCGGCCGGTCCCGTGGCGGGCTGACTACGAAGATCCACCTGGCCTGTGATGGGCAGGGCCGGCCGCTCGCCTTTACCCTGACCGCTGGGAACGTCAACGACTGCACCCAGTTCGAGCAGGTCATGGCCCGCATCAGCGTCAGCCGACGCGGGCCCGGCCGGCCCAGAACGCGGCCCGATCGGGTCGTCGCGGACAAGGGCTACTCGTCCACGAAGATCCGCTCCTACCTGCGTCGGCGGGGCATCAGAGCCGCGATCCCAGAGCGGATCGACCAGATCAACGGCCGCATCCGCCGAGGCGAAAGCCTCTGCCGACTCGACCGGACCACCTACCGGCGCCGCAACCTCGTCGAGCGCTGCTTCAACAAGCTCAAGCACAACAAGGCCCTGGCCACTCGCTACGACAAACGCGCCCGCCACTACCAAGCCATGGTCACCCTCGCCTGCCTACGCCTCTGGCTCCCCTGACTTTGCGGACACGACCTAAGCGGCGCGCACCTTGTACGCCGTCACACGCACCTCCTCGTCGTCCAGGCACTGCCCGGACGCCAGGTCGAAACGCTGCTTCAGCAGCGGGGAGGCGACGAACGGGCGGCCCTGGTGGGTGCCGGTCAGGCCGCGGGAGAGGACGGCCGCGCCGGTGAAGGGGTCGCGGTTGTCGATGGCGAACAGTTCGCCGGAACGGTCACGGAAGATCGCGGCCTGCCGGCCGTCCGGCAGCAGTGCCGCCACCCCGCGGCCGGGGAGCAGCGTGCTCAGGTCGCAGACCGTGAACCAGTCGCCGTCGAGGGCGAGTTCGATCTTCAGCTCGGTGGTCTCGGGTGCCAGGGTCATCGCTGGGCGCTTCCTTCCAGAACGTCGGCGGGTCGCATACCGATGGACAGCAGCGGCAGGTCGGGCTTCATCTGGTCGCGCTCGGGCACGAAGGCGACGACCGGGTCCGGGGTGTCCGGCGCGTTCACGAAGGACACGAACCGGGACAGCTTCTCGGGGTCGTTGATGGTCTCGGCCCACTCGTCGCGGTAGTACGCGACATGCGCCAGCATCAGCTTCTCCAGCTCGTCGCAGATGCCGAGGGAGTCGTGGACGACGACGTCCCGTACGTGGTCCAGGCCGCCCGGGATCCGCTCCAGCCAGGTCGAGGTGCGCTCCAGACGGTCGGCCGTACGGATGTAGAACATCAGGAACCGGTCGATCAGACGGATCAGTTCGGCGTCCGACAGGTCCTGGGCCAGCAGGTCCGCGTGACGCGGGGTCGCGCCGCCGTTGCCGCCGACGTAGAGGTTCCAGCCGTTGGCCGTGGCGATCACGCCGAAGTCCTTCGACTGGGCCTCCGCGCACTCGCGCTGGCAGCCGGACACCGCCGACTTGAGCTTGTGCGGCGACCTGAGGCCCCGGTAGCGCAGCTCCAGGTCGATGGCCATGCGGACGGAGTCCTGGACGCCGTAGCGGCACCAGGTCTGGCCGACGCAGGACTTCACCGTGCGCAGCGACTTGCCGTAGGCGTGTCCTGACTCGAAGCCGGCGTCGACCAGCCGGGCCCAGATCAGCGGGAGCTGCTCGACGCGGGCGCCGAACATGTCGATCCGCTGGCCGCCGGTGATCTTCGTGTAGAGGCCGAAGTCGCGGGCGATCTCGCCGATGACGATCAGCTTCTCCGGGGCGATCTCGCCGCCGGGGATGCGCGGGACGACCGAGTAGGAGCCGTTCTTCTGCAGGTTGGCCAGGAAGTGGTCGTTGGTGTCCTGCAGCGAGGCCTGCTCGCCGTCCAGGACGTAGCCGCTCGCGCCGATCGTCGGGGCGAGGGAGGCGATGATCGAGCCGACGGCCGGCTTGCAGACCTCGCAGCCGTCACCGCCCCGGGCCTCCTCGCGGCCGTGCCGGTCCAGCAGGTCCTGGAACGTGGTGACACGCAGGGCGTGGACGATCTCGTAGAGCTCCTCGCGGGTCTGCCCGAAGCAGCCGCACAGGCCCTTGTCGACCTCGATGCCGCCGGCCTCCAGCTCGGCGTTGACGAGCTGGCCGAGGACCTTGACGCAGGAGCCGCAGCCGGTGCCGGCCTTGGTGCACTTCTTCACCTCGGGCACGGTCACGCACTGGTGGTCGGTGACCGCGCCGCGGATCGTGCCCTTGGAGACGTTGTGGCAGGAGCAGACGATCGCGTCGTCCGGCAGCGCGGACGGGCCGAGCTGCACGGACTCCCCGGCCCCGGCGGGCAGCACCAGCGACTCGGGGGAGACCGGCGGGACCGAGCCGGTGAAGGCCTTCAGCGTGCCGTACGCCTCCGCGTCGCCGACCAGGATGCCGCCGAGCAGCGTGCCGTCGCGGCCGATGACCAGCTTCTTGTACAGGCCGGAGCGGGAGTCGGAGTAGACGACGTCCAGGCAGTCCTCGGCGGTGCCGTGCGCGTCACCGAAGGACGCCACGTCCACGCCGAGCAGCTTCAGCTTGGTGGAGAGGTCGGCACCCGTGAAGGCGGCCTCGTCGGCGGCGATCGTCGCGGCGGCCGTCTCGGCCTGCTCGTAGCCGGGGGCGACCAGGCCGTACACCCGGCCGTCGGAGGCCAGCGCGCACTCGCCGATCGCGAACACGTGCGGGTCGTTGACCGTGCGGCACTGCTCGTCGACCGTGATGCCGCCGCGCTCGCCGACCGTCAGACCGCAGTCGCGGGCGAGCTGGTCGCGGGGGCGGACACCGGCGCTGAACACCACCAGGTCGGTGGCGAGTTCGGAGCCGTCGGACAGCTTCATGCCGGTCACGGCACCGCCCTCGCCGACCACGACCTCCTGTGTGCCCACGCCGGTGTGGACGCTCAGGCCCATCTCCTCGATGGTGCGCAGCAGGGCCGCGCCGCCGCCGTCGTCGACCTGGACGGGCATCAGCCGGGGCGCGAACTCCACGATGTGGGAGGTCAGTCCGAGACCCTTGAGCGCACCGGCCGCCTCCAGCCCGAGCAGACCGCCGCCGACCACGGCACCGACCTGGGCGTTCTTCGCGTACTCCTCGATCGCGAGCAGGTCCTCGATCGTGCGGTAGACGAAACAGCCCTCGGCGTCCTTGCCCGGGACCGGCGGCACGAACGGGTAGGAGCCGGTGGCCAGGACCAGCACGTCGTAGTCGACGACGAGACCGGAGCGGGCGGTGACCCTGCGGGCCTCCCGGTCCACGGTCTCCGCCGGGTCACCGATGTGCAGCTCGATGCCGTGGTCCTCGATGAACTGCATGTCCGTCATGGACAGGTCCTCGGGCGACCTGCCCGCGAAGTACGACGTGAGCTGGACGCGGTCGTACGCCGGACGCGGCTCCTCGCAGAGCACGACCACGCGGTGCGTGGCGGTCAGGCCGCGCTCGGCGAGCGCTTCGAGGAAGCGCTGGCCGACCATGCCGTGGCCGACGAGCACGATCGTGGGGGTGGCCTCCGTGGCCTCCGGGGTGGCGGTCATCAGGAGCCTCCATCGTTGGTGAGCAGGTGGAGCAGCGGGCCGCCGTCGGAGGGGAGCGGCTCTGCTCCCTCCCAGGCGCGGGCGAGCGCGCCGACGGTGCCGAGTTCGCCGACGAGGACCCCGCCGACCAGGCGGTCGTCGCGGACGACGACCTTGCGGTAGGTGCCGCGCGTGGCGTCGGCGAGCTGGACGACGTCGTCGCCCGGGAGGGCCTCGGTCTCGCCGAACGCGGCGAGGTCGAAGGGACTGTCGTGTCCCGTGAGCGTGAGCCGGGTCAGCGAACGCGTGCCCGTGTACCGGGCGGTCGCGTCACCGGCGAGCAACTCCGCCAGCACGTCGGCCTGTTCGAGCGCCGGGGTGGCGAGGCCGTAGAGCACGCCGTCGTGCCGGGCGCAGTCGCCGATCGCGTGGATGTACGGGTCGGAGGTGCGCAGCTCGTCGTCCACGACGACGCCCTTGCGGACGTCGAGCCCGGCGTCCTGCGCGAGGCCCACGCGCGGGTGCACACCGCAGGCGACGACCACCAGGTCCGCGTCGAGCGCGTACCCGTCGGCCATCTCCACCGAGCGGACGGCGCCGCCGACGCAGCGCACGTCCCGTACGCGGCACTCGGTGTGCACCTCCACGCCCAGCTCGGTCAGATGCCGCTGCACGAGCTTCGAGGAGGCCGGGTCGAGCTGGCGCTCCATGAGCCGCTCGGACTGCTGGGCGAGCACGACCTGGGCGCCGCGCAGGGCGAGCGCGCGGGCCGCGGAGACCCCGAGGAGCCCGCCGCCGATGACGACCGCCTTGGCCCCCGGCCGGACCGCCTTGGACAGTCCCAGGCAGTCGTCCATGGTCCGGAAGGCGTGCACGCCCTCGGGCAGCCGGTGGTCCTCGGTGAACAGCCCGCGCAGCGGCGGCAGCACCGGGTTGGAACCGGTGGCGAGCACCAGCCGGTCGTATGCGATCACCGAACCGTCCGCGCAGGCGACGGTGCGCGCGTCGCGGTCGATGCCGGTGACCCGGCCGCGGGTCAGCTCCGCGGGCGCGGGCAGGGCGATCACCTCGGGGCTGTACCGTCCGGCCAGCACCTCGGCGAGCAGCACGCGGTTGTAGGGCCGGTGCTCCTCCTCGCCGATCAGCAGCGCGGGCGTGCCGAGCTCACCGAGCCGCCGGGCGAGCCGTACGCCCGCGAGGCCGGTGCCGATCACCACCACACGCTCATTCGAGGTCATGCCCTTGAGCGTGCGGTGCCGGTGTTACCCGGCAGCATCACATCTGTTTCCCACGGGGAACGCTGCCCTCAGCGGGGGCGGGGGGCGGGTGTGAGGGTTCCCGACGTGCGGCGGAGCCGGGCTGTGAGGGACGCGCGGGGCCTCGCACAGGGCCTCGCATAGGGTCTCGATCATGCCCGACATATCGCTGACCATGATCGTCCTGCTCTGCCTCGCGGCGCTCGCCGCCGGCTGGATCGACGCCGTGGTCGGCGGCGGCGGGCTCCTGCTCCTGCCGGTGCTCCTGCTCGGGCTCCCGTCGCACACACCGGCCGCGCACGCGCTCGGCACCAACAAGGCGGTCGCCATCGTCGGCACGACGGGCGCGGCGGTGACGTACGCCCGCAAGGCCCCGGTGGACGTGAGGACAGCCGGCCGCATCGGTCTCGCCGCCCTCGCCGGATCCTCCGCCGGGGCCTTCTTCGCGGCCGGGATGAGCACCGAGGTCCTCAAGCCGGTGATCATGGTGGTGCTGCTCGCGGTGGCGGCCTTCGTGATCCTGCGGCCCGCCTTCGGCACGGCCCCCGCGACCGGTCCGGCCACCCGCCGCCAGATCCTCGCGGCGATCGGCCTCGCGGGCCTCGGCATCGGCTTCTACGACGGCCTCATCGGCCCCGGCACCGGCACCTTCCTGGTCCTCGCCCTCACCGCCGTCCTCCACCTCGACCTCGTCTCCGCCTCCGCCACCGCCAAGATCGTCAACTGCTGCACCAACGCGGGCGCCCTCGCCACCTTCGCCTGGCAGGGCGCGGTCCTGTGGCAACTGGCCGCCCTCATGGCCGTCTTCAACCTGGCGGGCGGCACCCTGGGCGCCCACACGGCCCTCAAGAAGGGCAGCGGCTTCGTCCGCATCGTGCTGCTGACGGTGGTGTTCGCCCTGGTGGCGAACCTGGCGTACGAACAGTGGCTGGCCTAAGGCTCTCCCGTAGCTGTGGTTTCGGACGGCCACAGCCCGGGCGAGGTACCGCACAGAGTTGTAGGGCCCGAGTATGACTGGCAGGACGAGCGGTGACTTCGGCTGGGCCTGCTGACCGGCAGGTTCGCCCTGCCTACGATCGGCGCATGAGTGCGTGGAACCAGAGCCTGGACGTTGCGGGGATACGGGAGCCGGAGCTCCGGCGGGACTACAGCGCTCAGCGGGAGTCAGTCGCGCGTTTCAGACGTGCCTCGTACCTTGCGGCCCGTCTGCTGTTGCCGAAAGCGGTGCTGCCTCATGTGGTGGCCGCGACGGCGGTGATGCATCACGGGGACAACCTGCTGGACACCGGCCCGAAGCCACAGCGAGTCACGGCGTGGGGGGCGTGGGAGCAGGAGGTGCGTAAGGCGCTGGACAGCGGGGTGAGCGACGATCCGCTGATCCGTACGCTGCTGCACACCACGGCCGCGTACCCGCGCCTCCGGGAGGTGGTGGAGGAGTACTTGGCCACCGCCACCGCCGAGTTGGAGTTCGCCGGCTTCGCCACCGAGGCCGACTACCAGGCGTATGTGGACGCCTACTCGCTGCCCGCGTTCATGCTGGTCGCGTCCCTGCTGAGGCCGGAGCACGAGGACGGGGACTTCCGGGCCGGGTGCCGGATGTTCATCGACGGAAGTCAGCGGCTGGACTTCGTCAACGATCTCGCCGAGGACCTGGCGGAAGGGCGGCTGGGCATACCGACGGAAACGCTGGCACGCTTCTCGGTGACGGAGAGGGACCTCGCGGAGGCGCGCCAATCGCCAGGCGTACGGGAGTTGTTGGAGTGCCAGATAGAAGCGGCGCGCACCTCCCTGCTGGCGGCCAAGGAACTGCCCGTCCTGACCGCCAGCCGCAACGGCGTGTTGTTGGAGGCAGTCGCCGAGATCGAACTGCTCACCGCGGACGCGGCGCTCGCGCAGGGCGCCCGACTGCTGCGCGGGTCCGCATCCCCGCCGATGGTGGGCTCGCTACGAGTGATGCTGGGCGCTCGTCGAAGGGCCCGCAGACAGGGCTGAACCGTCCTGTGTCCTCAGGGCCCTCCAGGGGCGCGGGGAACTGCGCGACCCATCACGACAGCGCCGCGGCCGAACGACGGCCTGTTGTCAGGGGCGCGGGGAACTGCGCGATCAACCACAACGGCGCCGCAGCCGAACAACGCACGCACATCACCCCCCGCAGCCGCCCGCGAGACGCGCCTCGAACCCGTCGAGAAGAGCCCGGAGCCCGAACTCGAAACTGCTGTCGGGCGCCGCCGCGTACTCCACCGCGGCCTTGGTACCGAGGCGTTCCCGCAACCGCGGAAACTCCCTCGCGGTCTCCGCGGCACGCGCCACCGCATCGGCCAGCAACTGCCCGGCATCCGCACCGTTCCTGCCCAGCCGCCGATTCAACGAGACCTCGGCGGCGGGCCCGAGCGTGCTGCCGAGCACGAAGGTGAAGACGGCGGCCGCCGCCCGGTCCGCGTCCTCGGGCGCGAAGCCCGCCTTCTCGTAGATCGCGAGGCTCAGGTCGTTGTACCGGGCCTGACCGGGCCCGTACAGGAGATGACTGCCGAACGCCTGGACCAGCCAGGGGTGCCGGGTGAGCATCGCGTGCATGCCCTCGGCCTGGGCCGTGGCGGCCGTCCGCCAGTCGGCGTCGGCGTCGGCGGCGTCGGGATCGGGCAGCTCGACCTCGTGCCAGACCGTGTCGCTGGCGAGCCGCACCAGCTCGTCCTTGGTCTTGATGTGCCAGTAGACGGCCGTGGCGGCCGAGCCCAGCCGCTTCGCCAGGCTCCGCATGTTGAGGCCGTCCAGCCCCTCCTCGTCCAGCAGCTCGATGGCCGCGTGGACGATCCGGTCGGCGGTGAGTGTGTCTCGCGGCATGGTGACCACTGTACTTGCACTTAGTTCATGAAAGTCGTTCGACCGCCGTCGGCCGCCGTGAAAGCTCTTGCACTTTGTTCAAGTCCTGGCCTACGCTCACACTCGTACTTAGTTCAAGTGTCCAGAGGGGGAGCCATGACGCAGGAGAAGCTGTCGGATTTCGTCACCACGCAGGCCATGGAGTTCGGCG
Source organism: Streptomyces sp. CRCS-T-1 (assembly GCF_024442335.1). Taxonomy (NCBI): domain Bacteria; kingdom Bacillati; phylum Actinomycetota; class Actinomycetes; order Kitasatosporales; family Streptomycetaceae; genus Streptomyces; species Streptomyces sp. CRCS-T-1. The sequence continues at coordinate 5,788,376 of NZ_CP101651.1, forward strand.
TCCCAGGTGTGGCCGTCGGAGTGCTCATGGACGGTCAGGAGTTCTACGCCTCGCACGGCGTGACCAGCCTCGCCGGCCCGCTGCCGGTCGACGAGAAGACCCTGTTCCCGCTGGCGTCGGTCTCCAAGAGCTTCACGGCGACCGCCCTGATGCGCCTGGTCGCCGAAGGGAAGGTGGACCTGGACGCCCCGGTCAGGCGCTACGTGCCCGAACTGCAGCTGGCCGACGAGCAGGCCGCGGAGCGGATCACCGTCCTCAACCTGCTCAACCACACCTCGGGCCTCGACTGGAACCTGATCGACGACGGCGAGGGCGACCGCTCCCTGGCCGGGCTCGTACGCAAGCTCCCCGCCCTGCCGCTGATCGCCCCGCCCGGCGCCCGGGCCTCGTACAGCCAGGCCGGATACAACCTGGCCGGCCGCGTCGTCGAGAAGGTCACGGGCCTGCCCTTCGAACAGGCCATGGCGTCACTGCTCCTGGAGCCGGTGGGCCTGACGGACACCGTGTACGGACTGTCGGAGGCGATGGTCCGCAAGCACGCCGTGGGCTACAACCGCGGCGACGACGGCGAGCTGCGGGCGGCCCGCCCCTGGGGAGCCTTCAGGGAGGGCGCCCGCGCCGACAACCCCGGCGGCGGCCTCGCCTCCTCGGTGAGCGACCTGCTGCGCTGGGCCCGCTTCCAGCTCGGCGACGGTGAGGGCGTGCTGCCCGCGGCCGAGCTGCACCGCATGCGGGAGCAGACGGTCGCCCTGCGCGGCAGCACCCTCGGCGACGGCTTCGGCATCTGCTGGTTCCTGCACGACTTCGACGGCCTGCACGGCATCGGCCACGGCGGCTCGGGCAACGGCCACTTCGCCGAGCTGCTCATCGTCCCCGAGCGGGACTTCGCGGTGGTCTCCCTGTCCAACGTCGGCCCCGACGGCTACCCCTTCAACCAGTCCGTCGTGCGCTGGGCGCTCGAGCACTACCTCGGCGTCACCGAGAAGACGGTGGAGCCCCTCCCGTACGACGAGGGACGGGCCCGGCAGGTCGCCGGCCGCTACGAGATCGACGCCATGAACCTCGACCTCGCCACCGACGGCACCCGTCTCACCCTGGCGGTCGGCATCAAGCCGGAGATCCGCGAGGCGTCGGACGAGGAGATGCCCCCGGACTACCCGGCCGCCGACATCGCCTTCCTCCCCGGCGACGGCGACGAGTACATCGTCACCGAGGGCGGCCTCCAGGGACAGCGCGGCTACTTCTCCCGCGACGAGAGCGGCACGATCACGGGCGTCGACCTCGCGGGACGTCTCTTCAAGCGGGTCTAGCGGGACCAGAAGATCTAGCGGGTCCAGCGGGTCCAGCGGGTCCAGCAGGTCCAGCAGGTCCAGCAGGTCCAGCGGGTCCAGCAGGTCCAAGGTCCAGCGGGCCCGCCGGATCTAGCTGGCATCTTGAGCCAGCAGCTCGACGATCCCCGTCCCGTCCTCGTCGCCGTGCCCCTGGGCGAGGCGCCGCTCCATCAGGGCCATGTACGGGGTCAGCAGCTCGGGGCTGACCCGCTGTTCCTCGGCGGTGCGCAGCAGGGTGGCGTTGCCGGCGACCTGCATCGCGAGGTTGGAGACGACATTGCTCGTGTAGTCGCCGCTCTCCAACTGGTCGGCGGTCTGGTGCGCGGCCGGTGCCATCGCGGTCAGCCAGTCCACGAGCAGCGGGGCGAAGTCCTTCGGGGCGATGTCCTCCGGGCGGAGCAGCGCGAAGGCGTGGGTGATACCGGCGAACATGCCGCTCATCGCGCTCAGCAGGGCCACGTCGTGCAGTGCGGCGAAGCCCGGGTCGGCCCCGGCCCAGCGGGCGCCGGCCGGGACGGCGAGGGTGTCGCGGTGCTCCTCGAACAGCTCGGGGGAGCCGCTGTAGAAGACATAGCCACCGGAGTCCGCGACCCCGATCATCGGCGGTACGGCCATGATGCCGCCGTCCAGGAAACGGGCGCCGCCGGCTTCGGCCCAGGCGGCGCGGGCACGGCCCTCGGCCGGGGTGCCGGTGGTGAGGTTCACCAGGTCCCGCCCGGCCAGGTCGGCCCCTTCCAGGGCGTCGCCCACGGAGGCGTCGTCGAGCAGGCAGGCGACCACGAGGCGGTTCGCGGCCACCGCCTCGGCGGCACTCGCGGCCACGGTCGCGCCTTCGGCGGCCAGGGCTTCGGCGCGGGCGGGGGTGCGGTTCCAGACGGTCACCGGGTGACCGGCGGCGAGCCAGGCGCGGGCGAGGGCGGTGCCCATGGCACCGGCGCCGAGGAGGGTGAGGGGCGTACGGGAAACAACGGCGTTGTCAGTCATGGCGTTTAGGGTCGTCTCAAGGGAACGGCCTGCTCAAGTACGCACTTGGAAGTGGGTGGTTACCCCGGGGGAAGCATGCAGGCGGCGGCGGGGGAAGGGACTCGGGCATGGGGACGACGGTGCGGCGGCCGGGTGCGTACATCTGCGGGATCGACGCGGCGATGGACGTGATCGGCGGCAAGTGGAAGGTGCTCATCCTCTGGGCGCTGAACGAGCGGCCCTGCCGCTTCGGCGAACTGCGCCGGGAGCTGCCGGGCGTCACCGAGAAGGTCCTCGCCTCGCATCTGCGCGAGATGGAGGCCGACGGCCTGGTGCACCGCGAGGCGTACGACGAGGTGCCGCCCCGCGTGGAGTACTCGCTGACGCCGCGGGGCGTGTCCCTGAACGAGGCCCTGGAACCTCTGGGTGCCTGGGGGAGAACCAACATCCTGGGCAGCTCACCGGCTCCCGGTCAGGTGGGCGAAGACGACCACGTTGCCCTGATAGCCGGTGGCCCGTGAGTAGCCGCCGCCGCAGGTGATGACCCGCAGCTCGGGGCGGCGGGCGGGGCCGTAGACCTTCTGGTCGGGGAAGTCCTTCGTGGGGTACGCCTCGACGGCGTCCACGGTGAACACGGCGACTCTGCCGTCGCGCCGGTCCACCTCGATCGTGCTGCCCTTGGTGAGGGCGCCGAGGGCGTAGAAGACGGCGGGGCCGTCGGCGTTGTCGACATGGCCGGCGACGATCGCGGTGCCCCGCTCACCGGGCGTGGTGCCGGCCTCGTACCAGCCGGCGAGGTTCCCGCGCGCGGCGGGCGGTGCGTCCAGGCTGCCGGTCCGCGTCAGGCCGAGCCCGGTCAGGGGCGCGTCGACGCGGATCGCCGGGATGCGGATGCGGTCGGGCGGCGAGGGCGGCAGCGCGGGCGCGGCATGCCGCTCACCGGCCCGGCCGGCCTGTCCTGCCCGGCCCTCCTGCCCGTCCGGCTTGCCCTGTCCGTCCCGCCTGTCCTGCTCGTCTCGCCCGTCCTGGCTCGCGCGGGCCTGCGCGGCGGACGGCTGGGGAGGGGCGTGCGTCTCGGCGCCGCTGCGCAGCAGCCACGCCCCGGAGCACAGGGCGAACACCGTGACGGCCGCCATGGCGGCGTTGGCCGGATTGCCGAACGTCTTGCCGTACCTGGGGAATCTGCGCATGGCGGGCCCTTTCCTGATCTGCCCTCTGCCCTCCGCGTTTCAGGAGCCCTGCGGGCCCCGTACCCCCCTCCGGGCCGCGAGGGGCGTCGGACCCGGAGGGGGAGGGGACATGCGGTACCGGCGACGGACAGCGGAGGGTGTCCGTCAGATCCCGTCGCCTCTCGCCCGGCGATGCAGGAGCCAGGTACCGCCCGCGGCGGCGACGGCGAGGGCCGCCACACCTGCCGCGGTCTGTACGGGATCGGGGCCCAGAGTGCCGCCGACCCCCGTCTTCACACTCCCCCTGGGATGGACCTGCTGGCGCACGGCCGTCAGCGTGACCACCAGATCCCCCGTGACCACCCGGCCGCTCCCGCCGCACGTCACGGTGATCTCGTACGTCCCCGGCTGCGCGCTCGGCGGCACCCTGAACCGCCCGGTCGCGTCCTGGCCGTCCGGTCCCGGTGCCAGGCCGAGGGAACCGGCCCCGACCGCGCTGGCGTCACCCGTCGCCGTACCGCCGTCGCCGCAGGCCGCCGTGCGCACGGTGACCTGCCCGCCCGGGACCACAGAGGAGGGGGAGACCTCCAGGCCACCGGCGGCCCCGTACGCGGGAGCGGCGGCCAGGGCCGCGGCGGCGACGGCGAGCACGGTGCCGGTCAGCGGCCGGGCGGTACGTCGCATCGGTGCTCCTTCGAGCGGTTCGTTCGTGCACCTGCCCTTCCGAGGTAACGGGCAGCGCGGCGGCCGCGCTTTCTGAGGGGGCGTCAGAATTGGGGTGAATGGGTGTCAGGGGGTGCGCCGCCCGACGGCCGGCCGGGGGTGTTCGGGCAGGTCAGGGCCGTTCTGCGGGCAGGTCCCGGAAAAGCCCGCCGAGCACGTGTGAACGGGTGACCCGGGCATGAGGACACATCCGGGCTTGACCTCAACAAAAGTTGAGGTACGAGGCTGTGCCGTATGAACGCATCAGCGACCCATGCAGAGCCCCTCCATGTGACCCTCATCGTCGGCAGCAACCGCCACGGCCGCTTCGGTCCCGTCGTCGCCGACTGGCTCCTCGACCGCCTCCGGGACCGGGACGACCTGGTCGCCGAGGTCGTCGACGTCGCCGAGACCGACCTGCCGATGTCCTTCGAGCGCACCCCCGAGGCGACCGCCACCCTCTCCGGCATCACCCCGAAACTGGCCCGCGCGGACGCGTTCGTCGTCCTCACCCCCGAGTACAACCACTCCTACCCGGCGGGTCTGAAGAACCTCATCGACTGGCACTTCACCGAGTGGCGGGCCAAGCCGGTCGCCCTCGTCTCTTACGGCGGCCTCTCCGGCGGCCTGCGCGCGGTGGAGCACCTCCGCCAGGTCTTCGCCGAACTCCACGCCGTGACGGTCCGCGACACCGTCTCCTTCCACAACGCCGGCGCGTCCTTCGATGACAAGGGCGCCCTACGGGACCCCACCGGCCCGGACGCCGCAGCCAAGACCATGCTGGACCAACTGGCCTGGTGGGGCGAGGCGTTGCGCAACGCGAGGACGACCCACCCGTACGCGGACTGACGCGCAGGCCGCACGGGCACCGACCGTCGGGGCACGACTCGTACGACGGCCGCCTCGCCCGCGCCGGCCCGCTGCTGACCTGGGGCGTCGCGGTCGCGGCTGGCCCGGTGATTGGCCTCGGCGTATCGCCACGGCCGCCACGCCGGCGTCGGCCTGCTGACTCGGCATCGCGGTCGCGCCCGGCCCGGTGCCCGTCGGCGCTGCGACCTCGACTCGCCCTCCCCCCCCCGCACGCTCGCAGCACATGTTCGTCCCGCTGCGGCGGTGAGTGCCCGCGCTCTCACCTCCCCCCGCTCCCACTACCGCCGGAGGCCACCGGCACCGCGACTACGACTCGTCCAGGCGGGCGCCCCCACACACCCACCGCCCCCACAAACCCACCCCCCCCCGCACACCCCTCACTCCCGCCCCCGCCAATCCCCACCCAGAATCCGCGTCCCCCCGGCCCGAAGCCGCGCGGCCACCCCCGGGCCCGCCACATACACCCAGGCCCGCACCGCCGCCCCGTCCGACACCCTCACCACCTTCCGCTCGACCCGCACGTACAGACTGCGCGGATCCCCCGGCACGTAGTCCTCCAGCCGGTCCAGCTCCGTGAGCAGCGCCCCGTACGACTCCGGCAGGGCGGTGATCAGCTCCCCGGTCACGGTGTCGCCGCCGCCCGGTTCCTCGACCGCGTAGGGGTAGCCCGGCCCGGCGTACAGCACCGTGTCGTCGAGCCGTGCCGGGGCCTCGGAGCGGGTGCGGCCGTGCAGGAAGAGGTCGTGGTTGACCTCGCCGGGGCGGAGCGTGCCGTAGACGAAGAAGGGGAGGGTCACAGGAACGATTCTGCACCCTCACACACCTGCACAACGGGCCTATGGACATGCCATGTCCGGGCCGCCTTAACTCGCGGTCAACATCAACGCCGCCCCCGGTCGACCCCACGCGACCGGGTGTGCCCGTATGAGGAGACCGATGAGTCGGATACGTCCCGTCCGAGGTTCCCGTCTCGCCACCGCAGGTGTGGCCGCCACCGGCATCGGCGCCCTGGTGGCCGCCGTGCTTTCCCCCACCGCCCAGGCGGACGAACGGCCGACCCGGTCCGACGCGATCGACAGTGCGGAGACGGTCCTCGCCGACCGGGCCTCCGAACTGGGTCTCGGCTCGGCCCAGGAGACGAAGGTCCGGGACGTGGTCGTCGACGAGGACGGTACCCAGCACGTCCGCTACGACCGCACGTACCACCGACTCCCGGTCCTCGGCGGCGACTTCGTCGTCCACCTGAACCCGGACGGCACCTACCGCAGCGCCAACCGCGCCACGAAGTCCGCGCTGTCCCTGGACGACGTCACCCCGAAGGTGACCGCCCCGAAGGCCGCCGACCTGGCCGCGAGCCTGCTGCGCGCCGCACACCTCGGCGAGACCCTGAAGAAGCTGACCGCCAAGCCGCGCCTGGTCGTCGACGCCCTGCACGGCGCCCCGAAGCTCGCCTGGCAGACCGACGCGGTCGCGCACGACGGACTCGGCAACCCCGTCGGGCAGACCGTGCTGACCGACGCGACGACCGGCGACCGAATAGACGCCTGGGACACGATGGAGACGGTGTCGGGCGACGGCAAGTCCCTCTACGGCGGCACGGTCGGGCTGAACACCACCAAGTCCGGGGCGTCGTACCGGCTGAAGGATGCGACGCGCGGCGGCACGTACACGGGCGACGCGGAGAACAAGACGGACCGGTGCCTGCTGACGGTCTGCGTGTCCCGCGCCCCCGCGACGCTCTTCTCGGACGCGGACAACCACTGGGCCACGGGCAAGACCTCCGACCGCGCCACGGTGGCCGTGGACGCGCAGTACGGCACGGACGTCACCTGGGACTACTACAAGAACGTCCACAACCGGAAGGGCATCGCCGGCGACGGCAAGGGCTCCTTCAACCGCGTCCACTACGGCAAGAACTACAACAACGCCTTCTGGGACGACAACTGCTTCTGCATGACGTACGGCGACGGCGACGGCAAGCAGCTCGGGCCGCTGGTCTCGCTGGACGTGGCCGGGCACGAGATGTCCCACGGTGTCACCTCGAAGACGGCGGCGCTGACGTACTCGGGCGAGTCCGGCGGACTGAACGAGGCCACGTCGGACATCTTCGGCACGCTGGTGGAGTTCCACGCGAAGAACTCCAAGGATCCCGGTGACTGGCTCATCGGCGAGAAGGTCGTCCGCTCCGGGCTCGGCCGGGAGTCCCTGCGCCGCATGGACAAGCCGTCGAAGGACGGCAAGTCCGCCGACTGCTGGAGCGACAAGGCCGCCGACCTCGACGTGCACTACTCCTCGGGCATCGGCAACCACTTCGCGTACCTGCTCGCGGAGGGCAGCGGCGCGAAGACCATCAACGGCGTCAGCCACTCCTCCCCGACCTGCAATGGCTCCACGGTCAAGGGGATCGGCAAGGCCAAGCTCGGCAAGATCTGGTACCGCGCCCTGACGGTCTACATGACCTCCTCGACCGACTACGCGGCCGCCCGCAAGGCGACCCTGAACGCGGCGAAGGACCTCTACGGCAGCGGCAGCACCGAGCAGAAGGCCGTGGCCTCCGCCTGGAGTGCGGTCAAGGTGGGCTGAACCGCCCTCTCACGACACTCGGTGGTGTCCGCAGTTCGGGTGCGGACACCACCGAGGCCTGTGTCGGAGTCTCTCACTCCGCTACTCCCAGACCACCACGTTCCGCCGCACCGGCACCGACGAGGAACCGGTGGCGAAGAGCTCGGGTGAGTGGGCCCGGATCCGCTCGATGTCGCTGAAGACGGCGCGCAGATGCGTCCGCATGGCGGTGCGGGCCAGGGCGAGGTCGCCGCTGACGACCGCGTCGAAGATCTCCTGATGCTGGTCGGCGAAGACCGCGGGGGAGACGTTCTCGTGCAGGCCCAGCCGCATCAGACCGTGGTGGAAGGCCTCGTCCAGCTCCCGGGGCGAGGAACTGCCGCACGACGTCGACGTCGTCTTCGAGGCGTCCGGCGCACCGGCCGCGCTGGGAGCGGTCCTACGGGCCACCGCCCGCGGCGGCACTGTCGTACAGGTCGGGAACCTGCCAGGCACGGCCGCGCCCGCCGTCCTGGGCGACCTGGTGACCCGGGAGATCACCTGGATCGGCTCCTACCGTTTCGTCGACGAGATCGACGACGCCCTGACCGCCCTGCGCGACGGCCTGGACATCTCCCCGGTCATCACCCACCGCTTCCCCCTGGACCAGGCCGAACAGGCCCTCACGGTCGCGGCGGACCCGGCGAGCGCGAGCAGCAAGGTGATGCTGCGGCTGAGCCGGGTGGGCGACGACGCGTTCGGCTGGCGCATCCGCTCCGAACTCGCGGCCCGGGGCCTCGAGGTGGGCGCCGTCGCCGTGGATACGGCCCATCCGACCGGCGTGTACTTCAAGGACCCGGGCCCGGACGCCACCCGCCCCCTGTACTACCGGAGCGGATCGGCCGCCGCCCATATGGGTCCGGAGCTGGCCGGCGCGCCCGAGTTGCGGGGGCCGCGGATCGTGCACGTGTCGGGCATCACCGCGGCGCTGTCGGGCAGTTGCGCCCAGCTGCTGGAGGAGATCGTCGTACGCCGCACACCGTGGGGCGCGGCGGGGCCTCGGCCGCTGGTCTCCTTCGACGTCAACCACCGCCCCGCCCTGTGAAGCGGACGGAACGCCGAGGCGGCACCGGTGCTGCGGGATCTGGCCCGTGCGGCGGACCTCGTGTTCGTCGGGCGCGACGAGGCCGAGGCCCTGTGGGGCACGGCCCACCCCGACGACATCGCGAGCCTGCTCGCCCCGGCACCGCTCGTCGTCGTCAAGGACGCCGAGCACGGCGCCACGTCGTACGCCGCGGGTGAGGTCACCTTCGCGCCCGCCCTCACCGTCGAGGTCGTCGAACCGGTCGGCGCGGGCGACGCGTTCGCCGCCGGGTATCTCTCCGGTGTCCTGGCGGACCTCGACGAGGCGTCCAGGCTCCGCCTCGGCCACCGTACGGCGGCGACAGCGCTGCGCAGCCGGGACGACATCCCCGTCCTGAGCGAGGCCCTGTCCCTGACCCGGCGCTAGCCCCGCACCGCCTCCAACCGCACCGCACACGCCTTGAACTCCGGCATCCGGGAGGTCGGGTCGAGCGCGGGGTTGGTGAGGGTGTTGGCACGGCCCTCGCCCGGCCAGTGGAAGGGCATGAACACGGTGTCGGGACGGATGGCGTTGGTGATCCGCGCGGGCGCCACGGCCCGGCCCCGCCGCGACACCACGGCGACCGGATCCCCCTCGACCGCCCCGAGCCGCGCCGCCAGCCGCGGATGCAACTCCACGAAAGGCCCGGGCGCGGCGGCGTTCAGCTCCGCCACCCGCCGCGTCTGCGCCCCGGACTGATACTGCGCCACGACCCGCCCCGTGGTCAGCAGCACCGGGTACTCCTCGTCCGGCTCCTCGGCCACCGCCCGATGCGAGACGGCGACGAACCGGGCGCGTCCGTCGGGGGTGGCGAAACGGTCGAGGAAGAGGCGCGGGGTGCCGGGGTGAGCGCCGTCGGCCGTGTCGCCGGTGACGGTCGGGCGGCCGGCCGCGCTCCGTTGCGCAACCGGCCCGCCCGCCGCGTCTTCGGGCGTGGCCGGGTTTGCCGCCGCGTCCGCAGGCGCTCCCGGGTTTGCCGCCGCGTCCGCAGGCGCTTCCGGGCCTCCGGCCGTCGTGCCGGGCGTGCCGGGCGTGCCGGGCGTGAGGCCCGCCGGGTTTCCCGGTGCCGGCGCCGGGGCGGCGGCAGGATCCCCGGGCTCCACCGAGTCCACCGCCCCCGCACCCCCCACACCCCCCGGACAAGGCCAGAACACCCCGTCCTCCTCCACCAGCCTGCGGTACGTGATCCCCGAGTAGTCCGCCGGGCCGCCTGCGCTCGCGCGGCGGAGTTCCTCGAAGACCTCCTCGGGGTCCGTCGGGAAGCCCTTCTCCACGCCCAGGCGGGCGGCGAGTTCGTGGAGGACCTCCAGGTCGCTGCGGATGTTCTCGGGCGGCGTGATCGCCCGGCGGCGGAGCAGGACCCGGCCCTCCAGGTTCGTCGTCGTGCCGGTTTCCTCCGCCCACTGGGTGACCGGCAGGACGACGTCCGCGAGCGCCGCCGTCTCCGACAGCACCACGTCGCACACGGCCAGGAAGTCCAGTGACCTGATGCGCTCCTCGATGTGCGCGGCACGCGGCGCCGACACCACCGGGTTGGACGCCATCAGCAGCAGGGACTTGATGTCGGTGCCCAGCGCGTCCAGCAACTCGTACGCACTGCGCCCCGGGCCCGGCAGTGAATCCGGGTCGACGCCCCACACCTCGGCGACATGCCGCCGCGCCGCCGGATCGTCGAGCTTGCGATAGCCCGGCAACTGGTCGGCCTTCTGCCCGTGTTCGCGGCCGCCCTGCCCGTTGCCCTGCCCTGTCAGACAGCCGTACCCGGACAGCGGACGGCCCGCCCGGCCGGTCGCCAGGCACAGGTTGATCCACGCGCCCACCGTGTCCGTGCCCTTGGACTGCTGCTCGGGCCCGCGCGCGGTGAGCACCATCGCCGACTCCGGCTCGCAGAACAGCCGTACGGTCTCCCGAAGTTGGGGAACGGACACCCCCGTGATCCGCTCCACGTACTCCGGCCAGTGCGCCATCGCCGCGGCCCGCGCGTCCTCCCAGCCCACCGTGCGCTCCTGGACGTACTCCTCGTCCACCCGCCCCTCGGCGATCACCAGATGCAGCAGACCCAGGGCGAGGGCCAGGTCCGTGCCCGGGCGGGGCGCCAAGTGCAGGTCCGCCTGCTCGGCGGTCTTCGTACGGCGCGGGTCGATCACGATCAGGGTGCCGCCGTTCTCCCGCAGCTCGTGGAAGAAGCGCAGCGACGGCGGCATGGTCTCCGCGAGATTCGACCCGACGAGGATCACACAGCCCGATTTCGGGATGTCCTCCAGCGGGAACGGCAGCCCCCGGTCGAGCCCGAACGCCTTGATGCCGGCGGCGGCCGCCGACGACATGCAGAAACGGCCGTTGTAGTCGATCTGGGACGTGCCGAGCGCGACCCGCGCGAACTTGCCGAGCGTGTACGCCTTCTCGTTCGTCAGCCCGCCCCCGCCGAACACCCCGACCGCGTCCGGCCCGTGCTCCGCGCGCGTACGGCCCAGCCCGGCCGCGATCCGGTCCAGCGCCTCGTCCCAGGAGGCGGGCACCAACTCGCCTCCGGAACGCACCAGCGGCGAGGTCAGCCGGACGCTCGACGCCAGCACCGCGGGTGCCGTACGGCCCTTGCCGCACAGCGCGCCCCGGTTCACCGGGAAGTCCGTGCGCTCACTCACCTCGACGGTCCCGTCCGGCACGGGCGTCAGGTTCATCCCGCACTGCAGGGCGCAGTACGGGCAGTGTGTGGGCGTCGCGGTGTTCTGCATACCGTTCAGCGTGCTTCGGCCGTGTTACGCCCGGCACGGCTCCCTGTTACACGGCCGGGACGGGGACCTCCCCGCCACCGCCGGTCCCGCGTGAGGCACAGCCCCCGCCCGGGGGGCCACGCACGGACCGGGGGACCACGCACAGACCGGGGGACGACGCACGGACCGGGGGCGGGAGCGCACCGATCGCGCCCCCACCCCCGGCCCCCTTCAGAGACCGTGCCTGGTCAGGACACGGCCCCGTCGGTCAGCACTCGTACGCGTAGTACGGCTCGTCGCCCACGTCCAGACCGATCCTCCCGACCCCGCCGGGGCCGATCTGGATACACGAGGGGTCGAAGCCGTCGACTTCCACGCTGGCGGAGATGGTGTGCCCGCACACGTTGTGGATGTCGGCCCACCACTGGCCGGAGGCGCCGAGCTTCGCGCAGCCCGGCTCCGGGGCCTTGACCGCCGCCGCGGCCACGGGCGCCGCCGAGGCGGTCCCCACGGCTGCCGGCACGGCCAGCAGCGCGCCCGCGGCGGCCATCACCAGCGCGGAGCGAAGTCGAGTCATCAGGTGTCCTTTCCCCCAGTTCGCGACGGCGGCCCGATCCGCCGCCGCACGCCGAAGACACTAAGCGTGATGACACGAACACGGAGAGCGTCGACGGTGCTTTTCATGCCCCGGGGTGAAATGCGCGCGTCAAACCCGCTCCGGCAGAACGTCCTGATTCATCCGACAGGTCATTCGGCCGTGGCCAACGCCCGCTCCACGCCAGGCTCTTGAGGCCCGAGGAACCGGGGGTCCGGCCGGAACGCCGCGTCCAGTGCCGCCTTCCCGGCCGCGAAGATCTCCCGGGCGCCGCCGTAGTACCAGGTCGCGTCATGCACCGCGTCCACCCCGACGCCGTACGACTCGACCCCCGCCGCCTGGCACAGCGCCACCGCCCGCCGGATGTGGAAGCCCTGGCTGATCAGCACGGCCTCGTCCACACCGAAGATCTTCTTCGCGCGCACGCAGGAGTCCCAGGTGTCGAACCCGGCGTAGTCGCTGACGATCCGCCCGTCGGGCACCCCGTGCCGGGTCAGATAGGCGCGCATCGCGTCCGGCTCGTCGTACTCCTCACGGCTGTTGTCCCCGGTGACGAGCACCACCTTCACCCGCCCCTTCCGATACAGCTCGGCCGCCGCGTCCAGCCGGTGCGCGAGATACGGCGAGGGCTCCCCCTCCCACAGCCCGGCCCCGAACACCACGGCCACATCGGTACGCGGCGCGTCCGCCGCCGTACGCAACCGGTCACCCGCCACCGCGTACATCCAGGTCGCCGGAAGCAGCCCGAGCACACACCCGGCCATCACGGCCTGCACCAGCCGCCGCTGCCCCCGGCGGGTACGCGGCAGCCTCGGTCTGCGGAACGTCGGAGCACGCATCGGACAGGTCCCTCCCCAGGTCGGTCTGACCTTCGAGGACGCCCGATCGGCCCGTCCGGTTCACCGCACGGCAGGTGACCAGCTTCACGCGAAAGTCCGAAACCCCAGGTCAAGGGCGCTCACACCGGCCATGACCCCCATGGTGAACCGCCGGAAAACACCCGTGACCCCCACGCAACGGGAAGGCAACGTGCCGCCGCGACCATCGGTACATGCCCAGCCAGCTCAGCCTCGTCCCGCCGACCGCGGCCCGCCGCCCGGTCCCGCCCGCCCTCGTCCTCGTGGCGCACGGCAGCCGCGACCCGCGCGCGCTGAGCACGGTCCGCGCCCTCCTGGACCGGGTCCGCGCGCTGCGCCCCGGCCTGCCGGTGCACCTCGGGCACATCGAACTGAACGCCCCGCTGCTCCCCGACACGCTCGCCGCCCTCGGGGACAGCGAGGCGGTCCTCGTCCCGCTCCTCCTCAGCCGCGGCTACCACGTCAAGCGGGACATCCCCGAGATGGCCGCGGCGGCCCGGGCCCGCACCCGGGTGGCCGCCCCCCTGGGCCCCCACCCCCTCCTGGTGGACGCCCTCCAGTCCCGCCTCACGGAGGCCGGCTGGGGCCGCACCCCCCGCAGCTCCAGCGCGGTCGTCCTCGCGGCGGCGGGCTCCCGCGACCCGGACGCCAAACGGGACACCGCCCGCACGGCCCACCTCCTGGCGGCCCGCCTGGGCGTCCCCGTCCTCCCCGCCTACGCCTCCGCCGCGACCCCCACGGTCCCCTCGGCCGTCCGCACCCTCGCCGCCCGAGGCCGCCCCCACATCGCCCTCGCCTCCTACTTCACCGCCCCCGGCCGCTTCGCCACGGAGACCACCCGATCGGCCCCCTGGATCGCAGCAGCCCCCCTCGGCACCCACCCCGCCATGGCCCAGCTCCTCCTCCACCGCTACGACGAGGCACTGGCAACGGCGCCCGCGGTCCCGGAACTGGCCTCGGCATAGTGCCCTAAGGGGCGCGGGGAACTGCGCGACCAGCCACGACCACCCCGCACCCGCCACGCAACCGAACCCGGCACACGCTACTGGCGCATACTGTCGACACATGGACGGCACCGCACAACACCCCCCGGCCTACGACCCGACGTCAGTCGACCGCTGGGCCCAAGAACCAGACAAACGCCCAGGCCGCACCGCCTTCCAACGCGACCGCGCCCGAGTCCTCCACTCCGCCGCCCTGAGAAGACTCGCCGGCAAGACCCAAGTGGTGACGCCCGGCACCATGGGCCCCGCCTGGGACGCCAGCCCCCGCACCCGCCTCACCCACTCCCTGGAATGCGCCCAGGTCGGCCGCGAACTGGGCGCGGCCCTCGGCTGTGACCCCGACCTCGTCGAAGCCGCCTGCCTCTCCCACGACCTGGGCCACCCGCCCTTCGGCCACAACGGCGAACAGGCCCTCAACGCGTTCGCCTCCGACTGCGGCGGCTTCGAGGGCAACGCCCAGTCCCTCAGACTCCTCACCCGCATCGAGCCCAAACGATTCACCCCGGACGGCTCCGTCGGCCTCAACCTCACCCGCGCCACCCTGGACGCCGCCACCAAGTACCCCTGGCCCCGAGGCGCCCACCCCACCGACCCGGCCTCACCCAAATTCGGTGTCTACGAGGACGACCGCCCCGTCTTCGACTGGCTCCGCAAGGACGCCCCCGGCACCCGCACCTGCTTCGAGGCGCAGGTCATGGACTGGGCCGACGACGTGGCCTACTCGGTGCACGACGTGGAGGACGGCCTGCACGCCGCCCACATCGACCCGAACTGCCTGCACGCCGACCCCGAACGCCAGGACGTCTTCGAGGTCGCCCGGGGCCGCTACGTACCGTCCGACACCGACCCCGCGGAACTCGCCGAGGCACTCGACCGGCTCCTCGCCCAGGAGTGGTGGCCGCACGGCTACGACGGCACCGCCGTGGCGCAGGCCCGGCTGAAGGACGCCACCAGCCAGCTCATCGGCCGCTTCTGCCTGGCCGCCGAGTCCGCGACCCGCGCCGCGTACGGCAGCGGACGGCTCACCCGGTACGCGGCCGAACTGGTCGTGCCGCGCGAGGCCCGGATGGAGTGCGCCGTCCTCAAGGCCGTCGCCGACCTCTACGTCATGCAGCGCGCCGAGCAGGAGCGGCTGCGCGCCGACCAGCGGATCGTCGTGGCCGAACTGGCCGAGGCGCTCACCGCCCGCGCCCCCGACGGCCTGGACCCGCAGTTCCGCGCCCTGTTCGACCGGGCGCCGGACGACCGGGCCCGCAAGCGGGTGATCGTCGACCAGATCGCCTCCCTCACCGACACGTCGGCCCGTTCGCTTCACGCCCGTCTGACGGGGCAGGCATGAGACTGACGCGACGGTCGGGGCATGAGCACCCCCGAATGTGACCCTCCGTGGCCTGATCGGGTCACTCCCTCTTCCCGCATCACGCTCCGTGCGGGACGCTCGCAAGTGGCGACATCGTTATGAGGAGGCATCAAGTGGTCGACGCGGATCAGACATTCGTCATCGTCGGAGGCGGACTGGCAGGCGCCAAGGCAGCCGAGACGCTCCGCACGGAGGGCTTCACCGGCCGCGTGATACTGATCTGCGACGAACGTGACCACCCCTACGAGCGCCCGCCGCTGTCCAAGGGCTACCTCCTCGGCAAGGAGGAACGCGACAGCGTCTTCGTGCACGAGCCCGCCTGGTACGCGGCCAACGACATCGAGCTGCACCTGGGCCAGACCGTCGACGCGATCGACCGCACCGCCAAGACGGTCCGCTTCGGCGAGGACGGCACCGTCGTCCGCTACGACAAACTGCTCCTGGCGACCGGCGCCGAGCCCCGCCGCCTCGACATCCCGGGCACGGACCTGGCGGGCGTGCACCACCTGCGCCGCCTCGCCCATGCCGAGCGCCTCCGGCACGTCCTGACCAACCTCGGCCGTGACAACGGCCACCTGGTGATCGCGGGCGCCGGCTGGATCGGCCTGGAGGTCGCGGCGGCGGCCCGCGAGTACGGCGCGGAGGTCACCGTCGTCGAGCCGGAGCCGACCCCGCTGCACGGCGTTCTCGGCCCGGAGCTCGGCGGGCTCTTCGCCGAGCTGCACCGCGAGCGCGGCGTCCGCTTCCACTTCGGCGGCCGGCTCACCGAGATCGTCGGCCAGGACGGCATGGTCCTCGCGGCCCGCACCGACGACGGCGAGGAGCACCCGGCGCACGACGTCCTGGCCGCGATCGGCGCCGCCCCCCGCACCCACCTCGCGGAGGCGGCAGGACTGGAGATCGCCGACCGCGCCCACGGCGGCGGCATCAAGGTCGACGAGCGGCTGCGCACCTCCGACCCGGACATCTACGCGGCCGGTGACGTGGCCTCCTTCCACCACGCCCTCTTCGAGACCAGTCTGCGGGTGGAGCAC
Organism: Streptomyces sp. CRCS-T-1; assembly: GCF_024442335.1. Taxonomy (NCBI): domain Bacteria; kingdom Bacillati; phylum Actinomycetota; class Actinomycetes; order Kitasatosporales; family Streptomycetaceae; genus Streptomyces; species Streptomyces sp. CRCS-T-1. The sequence goes on from NZ_CP101651.1 coordinate 5,804,639, forward strand.
TGGGCCAACGCGCTGAACGGCGGACCGGCGGCGGCCCGCTGCATGCTCGACCGCGACGTGACGTACGACCGGGTGCCCTACTTCTTCTCCGACCAGTACGACCTGGGCATGGAGTACTCCGGCTGGGCGCCCCCGGGCACCTACGACCAGGTGGTGATCCGCGGGGACGCGGGCAAGCGCGAGTTCATCGCCTTCTGGGTGAAGGAGGGCCGCGTCCTGGCCGGGATGAACGTCAACGTGTGGGACGTCACAGACAAGATCCAGCACCTGATCCGCACCAAGGCCCAGGTGAATACCGAGTCCCTGGCGGACCCGCACGTTCCGCTGGAAAGCCTGGCGCCGTAGGCCCGCTCCGGCCCCCGTAGAATTCACGCGTGGCAGGACGGATCAACGACGAGGACGTGAAGGCGGTACGGGACGCGGTCCCGATCGACGCCGTGGTGTCCGAGTACCTCCAGCTGCGTAACGCGGGCGGCGGGAACCTGAAGGGTCTCTGCCCGTTCCACGACGAGAAGTCACCGTCCTTCCAGGTCAGCCCCAGCAAGGGTCTGTTCCACTGCTTCGGCTGCCAGGAGGGCGGCGACACCATCACCTTCGTGATGAAGATCGACCACCTCTCCTTCTCGGAGGCGGTCGAGCGCCTGGCCGGCCAGGCGGGCGTCACCCTGCGCTACGAGGAGGGCGGGTACAACCCCTCCCACCAGCGCGGCGAACGGATCCGCCTGGTCGAGGCCCACAAGATCGCGGCGGAGTGGTACGCGGAACAGCTCGCGACATCCCCCGAGGCCGACACCGGCCGGATCTTCCTCGCCGAGCGCGGCTTCGACCAGGCCGCCGCCCAGCACTTCTCCGTCGGCTACAGCCCCCAGGGCTGGGACCACCTCACGCGCTTCCTGCGCGGCAAGGGCTTCACCGACAAGGAGCTCCTCCTCTCCGGCCTCTCCCAGGAGGGCCGCCGCGGCCCCATCGACCGCTTCCGCGGCCGTCTGATGTGGCCCATCCGCGACATCGGCGGCGACGTCGTCGGCTTCGGCGCCCGCAAGCTCTACGAGGCGGACAACGGCCCCAAGTACCTCAACACGCCCGAGACGGCGATCTACAAGAAGTCCCACGTCCTCTACGGCATCGACCTGGCGAAGAAGGACATCGCGAAGTCCAGCCGCGCGGTCGTGGTCGAGGGCTACACGGACGTCATGGCCTGCCATCTCGCGGGCGTCACCACCGCCATCGCCACCTGCGGCACGGCCTTCGGCGGCGACCACATCAAGATCCTCCGCCGCCTGCTGATGGACAACGGCTCGGCCCGCGTGATCTTCACCTTCGACGGCGACGCCGCCGGCCAGAAGGCGGCCCTGCGCGCCTTCGAGGACGACCAGAAGTTCGCCGCCGAGACATACATCGCCATCGCCCCCGACGGCATGGACCCCTGCGACCTGCGCCTCGCCAAGGGCGACGAGGCCGTGGCCGACCTGGTCGAACCCCGCACCCCGCTCTTCGAGTTCGCGCTGCGCCAGATCGTCGCCCGCTACGACCTCGACACCCCCGCGGGCCGCGCCGCCGCCCTGGACGAGGCGGCCCCCGTCGTCGCCCGCATCAAGAACAGCGGCGCCCAGCACGAAGTCGCCGTCCAGCTCGCCGGCATGCTCGGCATCCTCGACACCCAGTTCGTGGTCAAGCGCGTGGCCCAGCTCGCCCGCTGGGCCCGCGACCGCGGCGGCAAGGGCCCGGCCCCGGACCGCCACCAGCAGTCGTCCCAGCAGTACGCCACCGCCCAGCCGTCCGCCGCCCCCCGGGGCCCCGCCCTCAACCTCCGCAACCCCGTCTTCGCCACCGAACGCGAACTCCTCAAACTGGCCCTCCAGCGCCCGGAACTGGTCTCCCCGGCCTTCGACGCCTACGGAGCCGACGAGTTCACCGCCCCGCCCTACGCCGCCGTCCGCATGGCCATCCTGGACGCCGGCGGCGCCGAACTGGGCGTCGAGGACCCCCAGGACTACCTGGTCAAGGTCCGCGAGGCCGCCCCCGACGACGCGGTCCGCGCCATGGTCACCGAACTGGCCGTCGAGGCGATCATGCTCCACAAGGGCGTGAAGGGCGTCGACGAGCCCTACGCCGGCGCCCAACTGGTCACCGTCCGCCGCCGCGCCGTGGAGCGCCGCATCCGCGACATCACCGGCCAGCTCACCCGCGTCGCCACCCAGGGCGACCCGGCCCAGCTCGCCGCCGTCCAGAACGAACTCTGGGTCCTCCAGCAGTACGACCAGACCCTGCGCGAACACGGCGCCGCCGCGCTGTAGACCGGGTCAGGCCCCGGCACCCTGGAACGTCGGGGTCACGGCCCGCACCAACCGGTCGGCGAACGCCTGCTCGTCGTCCCTGTACCGCGGATACTCCGTGACGAAGTGGTTCCACTCCACGTACCCGACCGCCTCCACCACATCCTCCAGAAGGATCTCCTCGCGGTACGGGTACGGCCACTCGCCCGACAGCCGGAACACCTCGTGCAGCAGCTCCCGGCGCAGCGGATGCCGCTCGGCCAGCAGCACGGCGTCGTACAGGTCCTTGCCCTGCGCGTACGTGTCGTTGATCACCCACATCAGCTTCCACGCCAGCGACAGCTCCGGCGTCGCCGCCTGCACGAGCGCGCCGCCCGGCAGCTCGACCGGCTCGGGCTCCTCGGGCAGCCGCTCGTTGAAGACGAAGTCGAGCTGGACGTGCCCGCCGGGCAGCCCGGGCGCGCCCCAGGGCAGCAGCATCCGGCGGCCCGGCACCCGCTCGTAGGTCCAGATGTCCTCGACCACCGCGCCCCGGGCCGAGATCCCGACCTCGCGCCCGCGGGCGTCGGCCAGTGCCTGCGCCGCCTCGGCGATCCCGGTCAGCATCCGGTCCGTACGGCCGTCGTCGATCCGCCAGGTGTGCGGTACGACGACGAAGTCCAGGTCCCCGGGCTCGCGGGCGGCGTCCCCGAACCACACCGACATCAGCACGCTGCCCCGCAGCACCAGCGCGTCCACCCACTCCGAGTCGGCGATCGCGTCCAGCACCAGGTGCAGGGCCCGGCGGCGGGCCGCCCGCCATGCCTCGCCCCGTGCCGGGTCGGCGAAGCGCGGGTCGGTGGCGCGGTAGGCGTTCTGGTACTGCTTCAGGGCCGGGTCGAAGACCGGGCGCTGCACCACGTCGTCCCCCGGCACGGGCCGGAGCGACTTGGGAAGCTGCTCGGCCCTGCGGATGGCGTCGTCCAGGGGCTCACGGGGAATCTCCGTGTTCGCCCAGCCGAAGCCCGTCCACGACTGTTTCATTCCGACACCCCCACCGGCTCACCGAGCCATCCGTCGTCCACCGACACATCACTGTCGTGCAGCACGAACTCCCGCTCCACCTGGAGCACTTCGAGTCCGGCGAGCGCCGACAGCAGCCCCTCCAGCGCCAGCCCGGCGCCCTGCGCGTCCACCCCGTGGCACCGCTGGGTCACGAACCGCTCGTGCCGGGCCGCGTCCCGCACCCTTCGGGCGTTCCACGACAGATGGGCGCCGTGCGGCAGCACACTGGCGGCGAGCGCCGCGAGGTCCGTGTCCGGGGCGAGCAGCAGCTTCACATGGTGCTCGAAGTACCGTCCGTCCGCGCACGGCCCGAGCGGCACCTCCGGCGCCCAGGGCGACGACTCGATCTTCACGCGCACGGGCTCGAAGCCGTCCGCCCGCAGGCCCGCCGTCACCTCCCGCGCCCGCCGGGACTCCTCGGCGTACGACGCCGAACCGGACAGGGTGAGCATCGGCTGGTCCCGCATCCGGCCCCGGGCCAGCACGATGTGCGTCAGCTTGAGTCCGGCCGCGGCCGCCCACCGGCCCAGCCGTTCCGATACGCCGGTACCGGAGCAGCGGACGGTCACATGTGTTTCGTACAGGGAAGCGGACACCCGCGGATCGTGCCAGATCAGTGGTAGCAGGGGCACCCGGGTTTCCCGGGAGGGTCACCACGCGGTCACGTCCCGAACGCAAAAAGTCATCGCACGCCCCTCGTGGCGACGATGTGTCTTCCCCCACACTGGGTTGCGGTGCCTGAGTCCTCGGAGCGCGGCCGATCCGTCACCGACGGGTTCCAGACCCCCGCGGTTCCGCTCATCGCGTACGGGACGGAAAGCGGCGAGGCCGACTCCGCCCCCGAAGTACCGCTGCCGCCCGCCTTGGCAGCGATCATCCTGGAGGTCGCCCCCGTGCAGACCCAGACCCTCACCCAGACCGACGCCGATGGCGCGCCGGACGCGGAGGCCGATGCCCTGCCCGCGGTTCCGGCGCAGAGCCTCGTCGTGCACCACCCCGAGACGGAACCGGAGCCGGAGGAGCCGCCCGCCGAGGCCCTCGAGACGGCCGAGGCTCCCGAAGCCGTCGTGAGGCCGCCGGTCCGCACCGAGAGCGGCAGCCCCTCCTCGGACCTCTTCCGCCAGTACCTGCGGGAGATCGGCCGTATCCCCCTGCTGACCGCGGCCGAGGAGGTCGAACTCGCCCGCCGCGTCGAGGCCGGCCTGTTCGCCGAGGAGAAGCTGAGCAACACACCCGACCTGGACAGCCAGTTGGCGCTGGACCTCGACCGGCTCGTCGTCATGGGCAGGGTCGCCAAACGCCGGCTCATCGAGGCGAACCTGCGGCTCGTCGTGTCCGTGGCGAAGCGGTACGTCGGCCGCGGGCTGACCATGCTCGACCTCGTCCAGGAGGGCAACCTCGGCCTGATCCGGGCCGTCGAGAAGTTCGACTACGCCCGCGGCTACAAGTTCTCCACCTACGCCACCTGGTGGATCCGCCAGGCCATGTCCCGCGCCCTGGCCGACCAGGCCCGCACCATCCGGGTCCCCGTCCACGTCGTGGAACTCATCAACCGCGTCGTCCGGGTGCAGCGGCGGATGCTCCAGGAACGGGGCTACGAGCCCACGCCCGAGGAGGTCGCCGCGCACCTGGACCTGGCGCCGGAGCGGGTCAGCGAGGTCCTGCGTCTCGCCCAGGAGCCGGTGTCGCTGCACGCGCCGGTGGGCGAGGAGGACGACGTCGCCCTCGGCGACCTCATAGAGGACGGCGACGCCACCAGCCCCGTGGAGTCGGCCGCGTTCCTCCTCCTCAGGGAGCACCTGGAAGCGGTCCTGTCGACCCTGGGGGAGCGGGAGCGGAAAGTCGTCCAGCTCCGCTACGGGCTGGCGGACGGCCGCCCCCGCACCCTGGAGGAGATCGGCCGCATCTTCGGAGTGACGCGGGAGCGGATACGGCAGATCGAGTCCAAGACCCTCAACAAGCTGAGGGACCATGCCTTCGCGGATCAACTGAGGGGCTATCTGGACTGAAGGGGCGTCGGCTGCACCCACCCCAGGGGCGCGGGGAACTGCGCGACCAGCCACAACGGACCCGCAGCCGCCCCACGACACCACATGGCACCCCGAACGCGACTCAGTCCACTTCCGCCACCGCCTGCGCGAACTGAGCCTTGTACAACCGCGCATACGCCCCGTCCGACGCCAGCAACTCCCCGTGCGTCCCCTGCTCCACGATCGCCCCGTCCTCCATCACGAGAATCGCGTCCGCGTCCCGGATCGTCGACAGCCGGTGGGCGATGACGAACGACGTACGCCCGTGCGCCAGCTTCGCCATCGCCTTCTGGATCAGCACCTCGGTCCGCGTGTCCACCGACGACGTCGCCTCGTCCAGCACCAGGATCACCGGGTCGGACAGGAACGCCCGGGCGATGGTGATGAGCTGCTTCTCGCCCGCGCTGACCCCGGTCCCCTCGTCGTCGATCACCGTGTCGTACCCGTCCGGCAGCGTACGGACGAACCGGTCCGCGTGCGCCGCCCGGGCCGCCTCCTCGATCTCCCCCCGGGTCACCTGCCGGGACGCCCCGTACGCGATGTTCTCCGCGATCGTCCCGCCGAACAGCCAGGTGTCCTGCAGCACCATGCCGATCCCGGCCCGCAGTTCGTCCCGGGACATCCGCGCGATGTCGACCCCGTCGAGGGTGATGCGCCCGCCGGTGACGTCGTAGAACCGCATCAGCAGATTCACCAGCGTCGTCTTCCCGGCCCCCGTCGGCCCGACGATGGCCACCGTCTGCCCGGGCTCGACCTTCAGCGACAGGTCCTCGATCAGCGGCTTCTCGGGGTCGTAGCGGAACGACACATGCTCCAGCGCCACCAGCCCGCGCAGCTCCTCGGGCCGCACGCCCGGCACCGGATCGGCGCCCTGCTCCTCCGCGTCCAGCAGCTCGAAGACCCGCTCCGCCGAGGCGACCCCCGACTGCACCAGGTTCGCCATGGACGCGACCTGCGTCAGCGGCATCGAGAACTGCCGCGAGTACTGGATGAAGGCCTGTACGTCGCCGATGGACAGCGAGCCCGAGGCGACCCGCAGCCCGCCCACGACCGCGACCAGGACGTAGTTGAGGTTCGACACGAACATCATCAGCGGCTGCATGACCCCGCTGTTGAACTGCGCCCGGAACCCGGCCTCGTACAGCGCGTCGTTCTGCTCGGCGAACTGCCGGGCCGACTCCTCCTGCCGCCCGAACACCTTCACCAGGGTGTGCCCGGTGTACATCTCCTCGATGTGGGCGTTCAGCTGTCCCGTCGTACGCCACTGCTGCACGAAGTGCGGCTGCGACCGCTTGCCCACGCGCGTGGCGATGACGAACGACAGCGGCACGGTCACCAGCGCGACCAGCGCCAGGATCCAGGAGACCCAGAACATCATCGCGAGGACACCGATGATGGTCAGCACCGAGTTGATGAGCTGCCCCATCGACTGCTGGAGCGTCTGCCCGATGTTGTCGATGTCGTTCGTCGCCCGGGACAGCACCTCACCGCGCTGACGTTTGTCGAAGTACGACAGCGGCAGCCGCGACAGCTTCGTCTGCACGTCCTCCCGCATCCGGAACATGGTCCGGTTCACGGCCCGGTTCACCAGCCGCGTCGCCGCCGCCATCAGCAGCCCGGCCACCGTGAACACGCCCAGCGCGAGCAGCAGCACATGCCCCACGGCCGTGAAGTCGATGCCCTGGCCCGGGGTGAAGTCGGTGCTGCGCAGCATGTCGGCGACGTCACCGTCCCCGCGCTGCCGCATGGAGTCGAGGACCTGCTCCTTGCTCGCCCCCTCTGGCATGCCCCGCCCGACGATGCCCGCGAAGACCAGGTCGGTCGCCTTGCCGAGGATCTTCGGCCCGACGACGCTGAGCCCGACGCTCAGCACCACGCACAGCAGCAGCACACAGATGGTCAGCCGCTCCGGCCGGAACCGCGCGACCAGCCGTTTGCCCGACCCCTTGAAGTCGAGCGAGCGCTGGTCGGGGCCGCCCCCGGCCATCATCCGCCCCATCGGCCCGGCCATCAGGCAGCCTCCGCTTCCGTGAGCTGGGAGAGCACGATCTCCCGGTAGGTCTCGTTGTCCGCCATCAGCTCGTGGTGCCGGCCGGTGCCGACGACCCGGCCCTCGTCGAGGACGACGATCCGGTCGGCGTCCCGGATGGTCGCCACCCGCTGGGCGACGATCACCACGGTCGCCTCGGCGGTCTCCTGCGCGAGCGCGGCCCGAAGGGCGGCGTCGGTGGCGTAGTCGAGCGCGGAGAAGGAGTCGTCGAAGAGATAGATCTCGGGCCGCTGCACCAGCGTCCGGGCGATCGCGAGGCGCTGCCGCTGACCACCGGACACATTCGTCCCGCCCTGCGCGATCGGCGCGTCGAGCCCGCCCTCCAGACGCTCGACGAACTCCTTGCCCTGCGCCACCTCCAGCGCGTGCCACAGCTCCTCGTCGGTGGCGTCCGGATTGCCGTAGCGCAGATTCGTCGCCACCGTGCCCGCGAAGAGATACGGCTTCTGCGGCACCAGCCCGACGGTCCGCGCGAGCAGCACCGGATCGATCTCCGCGACCTCGACACCGTCCACGAGCACCTGCCCGTCGGTCGCGTCGAACAGCCGCGGCACCAGCCCGAGCAGCGTGGACTTGCCGCTGCCCGTCGAGCCGATGACGGCGGTCGTCTCGCCCGGCCGGGCGAGCAGGTCCACGGCCCGCAGCACCGGCTCCTCGGCACCCGGATAGCGGAAGCCGGCCCCCCGGATCTCCAGATGCCCGTGCCGGCGCAGCTCCCGCACCGGCGCCGACGGCGGCACCACACTCGACGAGGTGTCCAGCACCTCCTGGATGCGCTCGGCGCACACCTCCGCGCGCGGCACCATCATGAACATGAAGGTGGCCATCATCACGGACATGACGATCTGCATCAGATAGGCGAGGAACGCCGTCAGATCACCGATCTGCATCCCGCCGCTGTCGATGCGGTGCGCGCCGAACCACACCACGGCGATCGACGACAGATTCACCACCGTCATCACGATGGGGAACATCAGCGCGAGCAGATTGCCGGTGCCCAGCGCGAAGTCCGTGAGGTCGGTGTTGGCCTTCCGGAAGCGCTGCTGCTCGTACTCGTCCCGGACGAAGGCCCGGATCACCCGGTTGCCGGTGATCTGCTCGCGCAGCACCCGGTTCACCGTGTCCAGCCGCTCCTGCATCGCCCGGAACAGCGGCCGCAGCCGCCGCACGATCAGCGTCACGCAGACGCCCAGCACCGGCACGACCGCCACCAGCACCCCGGACAGCGGCACATCCAGCCCGAGCGCCAGCACGATGCCGCCCACACACATGATCGGCGCCGACACCAGCAGCGTGAACGTCATCAGCGCCAGCATCTGCACCTGCTGGACGTCGTTCGTCGTACGGGTGATCAGCGACGGCGCCCCGAAATGCCCCAGCTCACGCGAGGAGAACGACTGCACCCGGTCGAACACGGACGCCCGCAGGTCCCGCCCGAGCGCCGAGGCCGTACGGGCGCCGTAGTACACGGCACCGATGTTGGTGACGACCTGGACCAGCGAGATGCCGATCATCAGGCCGCCGTAGCCCATGATGTAGCCGGTGTCACCGTGCACGACACCCTGGTCGATGATGTCCGCGTTCAGCGTGGGCAGGTAGAGCGTGGCGCAGGTCTGCAGGAACTGCAGCAGCACCAGCAGGGCTATGGGTTTCTTGTAGGGCCTGAGATAGGTCCGCAGAAGTCGTATGAGCACGCTGCTTCTCTCGGAGTGGGCGACAGGGCCGGTTGGTTGCCCCTGGCCCCTATCGTCGAACACTCCACCCGCGTTACCTCAACCGAATTAACCCAACAGGGCACCCGGGCCTCCTACCGCAGCGCCCCCGGGTGCGTCTGCTCGCGCACCGCAACGAACTGCTGCCGCACCGCCTGCCCCACGGCCAGTTCCTCCCCGGGCTCCAGCACCTGGGCGACCGCGCCCTGCCAGACCGGCGGGGTCCGTGCGTCGAGCGAGCCCTGCGACACGCCGAGCGCCCAGGCCGCCTGACGGGCGGCGCCGATCGCGGCGTAGTCCGCCGGCTGCGGCACCACGACCTGCGTCCCGAACAGCGAGGGCGCGGCGGCCTGCACGGCGGGCAGCTCGGCGGCCGACCCCAGCAGGAAGACCCGCCGCACCTCCACACCCCGGCCGCGCAGCACGTCCAGCGCGTCCGCGAGCCCGCACAGCATGCCCTCGAACGCGGCCCGCGCCAGATGCTCCGCCTTCATCGACTCACGCCGCAGCCCCGCCAGGGTCCCGGCGGTGTGCGGCAGGTTCGGCGTCCGCTCGCCCTCCAGATAGGGCAGCAGCACCAGCCCGTGCGCCCCCGGCGTCGACTTCATCGCCAGATCGGACAGGCTCTCCAGATCGGGCAGCCCGAGCAGCTCGGCGGTCCCGCGCAGCGTCCGTACGGCGTTCAGCGTGGTGACGACCGGCAGGTGCATGCCCGTCGCGTCGGCCAGCGCGGTGATCATCCCGGAGCCGTCGACCAGCGCCTCGGGGTGTACGGCCATCACGGACCCGGACGCGCCCAGCGACACGACCGCGTCCCCGAGCCCGATGCCCAGCCCGAACGCCGCCGCCATGGTCTCGCCGGTCCCTACGGAGATCAGCAGCCCCTCCGGCGTCCGGCCGGCCGCGTCCGCCGGGCCGATCACCTCCGGCAGCATCGCCTGCTGCCCGAGCGCCAGCTCGACGAGATCGGTCCGGTAGCCGCCGGTCGCCGCCGACCAGTACCCGGTGCCGGACGCCCCGCCCCGGTCGGTGGTTCTTCTGACCGGCCTCCCCAGCAGCTGCCACACCAGCCAGTCGTGCGCCTGCAGCAGGATCGCCGTGCGCTGCGCGTTCTCGGGTTCGGTCCGGGCCAGCCAGCGCAGCTTCGTCACCGGCTGCGCGGCCTGCGGCACACAGCCCACCGCCTGCGCCCACGCCTCGCGCCCGCCGAGCGCGTCGACCAGATCGGCCGCCGCGACCTGCGTGCGCTTGTCGCCGCCGACCATCGCGGGCCGCACGGTGTTGCCCTGCGCGTCCAGTGGCACGACGGCGTTCTGCTGCGCCGACACGCCGATGGCCTGCACACCTTCGAGGAGCCCGCCGCCCGCCGCCTCGCCCAGGGACAGCAGCCAGGCCTGCGGATCGACGTCGGACGGCCGGCCGCCGCCCTCGGGGCTCTCCACCGGATGCTGCGCATACCCCTGCCTGAGCACGGCTCCGGAGTCCGTGTCACAGACGACGATACGAGTGAAATCGGGTGAACTGTCCAACCCGGCGACTATCCCCATGGCCAAAATTCTGCCGCACGCTCCGCTCGGGTCGGGCCGTGGGCGCCGCGGGGGCGCGTCGCCGGGCCTCGGGTGCGGGCGCGTCGTGGCTGGTCGCGCAGTTCCCCGCGCCCCTCAGGGGCGCGGGTGCGTGCTCGGGGTCTGAAAAGGAACTGTTACGTGTTGCTTGTGCCCCAGTCGTCTTCGCCGCCGTTGTGGGTGGCGCGGTCGCGGAGGTGGCGGACGCGGTCGGCGACGGACTCGGGGACGCGGTCCCCGACCTTGTCGCTCACCACGTGGTACGCCTTGCCCGCGAACTCTCGGCCCTGGTGGGCCGCCGACTCGGCGGTGTTGCGGACGGCGGGGTTCTGCGCGAACTGCTGGGCCGTCTTCTTCAGCTGCTCGTAGCGCTCGCGTCCGGCCCTCGTGCCCAGCACGTAACCCAGGACGACTCCCGCGACGAACGTGAGCCGGTAACGCATGGCGACCACCCTTCCCTTGCGTAGGTCTCCGGTGCGGAGTCGACGCCCCGCGGGGTACCGATTGGCGGAGCACCCCCCTGCTTGCGCTAATGTATGTGTCGCAGCGAGCGAGCGCCCCCTGGCGGATACCCAGGTAGGTACGTTCGATGCAACGAGGCATTCCTCGGTAGCTCAATTGGCAGAGCAGCCGGCTGTTAACCGGCAGGTTACTGGTTCGAGTCCAGTCCGGGGAGCTCGGTCCTCCGTAGCTCAATTGGCAGAGCAGCCGGCTGTTAACCGGCAGGTTACTGGTTCGAGTCCAGTCGGGGGAGCAAGGTGAACGAGGACCCCACTCAGGGGTCCTTTTTCATGCCGGTTTCGATCTCCTGGGAACCGCTCGGAGCCCGTCGCGGTCCTCATGGTCACGAAGGCCGTGCGAAGCCGACCATCCGAAGCAGGAGATCGTATGAGCGGCTATGCTGCGGCAGACGGCGCGCACACATGTACGCGACACGCCGCTATGGGGCGGTAGCTCAGCCGGTTAGAGCAGCGGACTCATAATCCGTCGGCCGTGGGTTCGAGTCCCACCCGCCCCACCAGGCACCATTGGTGCAGGAACGATCTGACCTGCGGATAGGTCAGGGCCCCGAGAGTAACCGTGGCGGTGTTCGCCATACGGGAGCCACACCGTAGCCTCGTACGATTTTTCTCGGGGCCGCCTTCGTCAGTGTCTCCAGTAACCGCGGCGTGGCAGTTCGACCCACGCGTCGGGGGGTCCGCACACGGCGCGCCTGTCGGGCAGGCGCAGTCCCGCGAAGGCGCAGGAGTAGGCCACGGCGTTGTGCTGGTAGAGGTAGGAGGCCAACACTTCCTCGGAGGAGTCGTTTTCGTACGGTCCTCCGCCCGGGTGCAGGTCCGAGCCCTCGACGATTCCCTGACGGACGATGCTGCCCTGGTTGCCGCTCTTGGGGTTGGCGTACAGGCCGTAGCAGACCGTGCCGGCGGACAACCGGGTCAGTACGCCCGGCATTTCCGGCGCGTAGCCCCAGGGCTGTGTCACGACGCAGCCGCCCGGCACGGATGTCACGCCGATGATCTGCAGGCTCGCGTCCATGTCGTAGGCGTACGGGTCTTCCAGCAGCTCGTCGATGACCTCGTCCGCCACCGGCGTCGCTCCCAGACGGCGCACCGCCTCGGCCGCGTCGATTCCGGCCACGCAGGCCAGCCCCGTACCGTCGTAGTGGAATTCGCCCAGCGCTGTGGTGAGCCGCCGGCCCTCCTGCGCTGCCGCGCGCTCCGTGTCGGTCAGGCGTACCCCTTCCGGTATCGGGAACAGGTCCGGCGTCGGGCCGGCCAGGCTCAGCCGCCCCGGTGACCAGCCGCCGATCGACGGCCGCCAAGGATCCGCCCCGGCCGCGGCGAGGGCTCGTGCGTTCTCCGGCTTCCTGGACATCACGGCCTCCCACAGTGCCGTCACCCCTTCCTCCAGGGCGTCCACATCCGCGGCGTGACCCGCCAACTCCGCGACGACCTCGGCGGATCCGAACACCGCCGCACGATGCAGCGGCCGGCCGCCGCGCCATTCGTCCGGGTCGGCACCTCCGTCGAGACGCCGGCGAATGTCCTCGACATCCGTCCAGCCCGAACCCTTGCCGGGCCAACCACCCCAACGTTCTGCCACCGATCCCCCTCCAACACGTCGCGTGCCATGCGCGCTCCACACTCGCACGCGGGTCTGACATTGGGAGCGGCCAGCCCGAGCAGCAGCGTGCCGGAGCTGACGGAGATCAGGACGTCAGCGCTTCGATCAGTTGTCGGGCGCGTGTGTCTTCTCGCAGGAGGGTTTCGATCAGGGGGCCCGTGGTCTCTTCGAGGTATTTCCGCGTGGGGTGGGGGTCGGGTGTCAGGTGGATGGGGGACTTGGTCAGGGCGGTGTGGACCGAGGTGTAGTTGATGCCCAGGCGGGTCAGGTGGTCGCCGTCCGCGTCGGGGGTGCTGTTCTTTGACAGGTGGGGGTAGTGGAGTGCGACCTCGTGGGTGGCCAGGATCGCGAGGAGGACGTGCTCGGTGCCGACTGGGCCGTTGTCGAGGCGGTGGGCTTGGGCGTGGGTTTCCATGGAGACCCACCAGGCCGGATTCGAGGCCCAGTTCATTCCGGCGAATTTGAGGATCCAGCGTTGCCAGAAGGGCAGGTGGCGGTAGTGGCTGCGGCCGAGCAGGATGTCGCGGGTGGGGTGCAGGAGGGGGCTGAGGTCGTCCTGAACGCCTGTGGGTTCGCCGTCGAGTCGTGCGCGTACGGCCTGTGGTGAGACGCGGCACGCGGTCAGCAGTTCGACCGCGCGGTTGTTCTCCTCCAGCAACGCCCGCAGCAGGTGGACGGCGGTGAACTTCGCCGCGCCCTCCCGTTGGGCCTGATTCATCGCTGTCGTCAGGGACCTGGCCGCGGCGCCCGTGAGGCGGTTACGGTCGCCGTCCTCCCCTAGTACGTCCTGTGCGGCGACACTTGCCTCGGCGTCGTCGGTGCCGGTCCACGCGTCGTCACGGTCCATGGTGTCCCGCAGCACCGCCAGCAGAGCGGTCCTGGTCGCTCCTTCGTCGTCGAGCGCCGTGCGCGCCGGGCCCCTGGCCGTGGTGATGCCGGCGAGCAGGTGCTCGGTACCCATCGGTCCCTCGGTGGAGCCCCGGGCGCCGCGGGCGGCTCCCAGGATTCCGATGGTGTTCCAGTCGGGTTCCTTGATCGCTTCCATGTGGCCGTTCCCTTCGGATCCCTTCGGATCTCGTCCTCAGCGTGACTGCAGGGCGTCCAGTGCCACGGCCTGGGCGATGGCGAGGCGGCGGTCGAGGGTGGGGGCCGCGATGTCGAGCACGTATCGGTCGCGCAGCCCGAATTTCTTGTCGAACGCCATCAACCGTTTGCCGCCCTCGGTGAAATCGAAGTGGTACGGCCATATGAACGGCACGAAATCGGTGACCGGAATGAACTCCCAGACGCGGCGCAGTACGGCCACCAACAGATTGCGCTCGCGCCCGGCGAGTTCCATCGTGCCCGGCTGCTCCAGGACCCACGTCGAGCGCAGCAAGGAGGCGACAGACTTCTTGCGGAACGAGCCGATGGGGTTTCCCTCTTCGTCCCGCACGGTGTAGACGGCACCGATGTCGAGGACCTGGTCGGCCTCGAAGGTGCACAGGACGCGGTCCTTGGACTCGTCGGTGTAGAGGGTCACCTGTTCCTTGAGCGCCATCCGCTTCTGCTGTGCGAAGGCGACGACCTCGCCGTCGGAGCCGGCCGAGCCGTCGGGGCGGGCCGCCGTCACCACGTACTGGTTGGCCATGAGGGTCGTCTTCTGGCGAACGCCGAACCGATCGTGCGTCTGCAGCTGTGCGTTGTCCACGTGACGGCTCCCGCCTCTTCATCCTTGGTGCGGGCCCCCGTTGTGTGAACTGCCCGCCTGAGCCATCGTCACCGCTACGGGCCGCTCGAAGCAGTCCCCGGAAGTCGCGTCCGGCGCACCCGTCGTTGTCGACTTTCGTCGTTCGCCTCCACGACGCAGGGATGATGCCGCGCTTCCGGGCGCTGACTATCGTCGGCCCGTGGAACTGGACGAAGCACACACCGCCCGCGCCGTACGGCCGCTCCGTGCCCGGCTTGCCGCCGCATCCCCCTGGAGCCGCGGAAGGATCGCCGGGGAGATCGTGCTCACCGCCGCCCTCGCCGGGTGCGCGGTGTTGTCCGAAGCGACGAGCGCCGGTCTCGGTCTGCGAACCTTCGCTGTCGTGGCGGGCGTTGCCGTGCTGTCGCTGGCCCGGCGCGCGCTGCCGTCGACGGTGCTGGTCGTCTCCGCCGGCGCGGCAGCGGTACTGCTGTCGGCGGTGCCGCTGATGGTCTATGTGAGCTGGTCGGCGGGGAGCCGCATCGTCAGACCCGGGCGGGTGGTCGCCGCGTTCGCCGCCGCGCTCGTCCTCCATACCGCGCTGTCCGTCCATGAGGAGAGCAGTCACTCCGGACTGTCGCTGCCCGTCATCACCGCCGCGCTGAGCGCGGCGGCGTTCCTCACGCTGGGGATCGTGCCGGGGCTGGTGTCCCGCTACCGGGCGCAACGCCGCTCACTGCTGGACGCGCTGCGGCGGAACAACGCCCAGCTCGTGCGGGAGCAGGCGATGGTGGCACGGCAGGCGCGTCTGCTGGAGCGCGGCCGCATCGCCCAGGACATGCACGACAGCCTCGGTCACCAACTCGCCCTGATCTCCGTGCACGCGGGCGCCCTGCAGGTCGATCCGGATCTGACCGACCGCCAGCGGGAAGGAGTACGGATCCTGCGCGACGCCTCCGTGGCCGCGATGGGGGAGCTGCGCGAGGCCGTCGGCATCCTCCACGAGGACCGGGAGGAGCCGGAGGACTCCCAGGCCCGGCAGGACCGGCAGGACCGGAACGCGGTCGAGGATCGCACCGAGCCTGCCGGGAAGGGTGCCGGGGACTCGTCTGCCTCGGGCGGCGGGCGGCCGCTCACTCGGGCGGTGGCCTCCATCGACGGCCTGGTCGCGACGTCCCGGGCCGCGGGCGCGACCGTGGAACTGCGGCGGTCCGGCGCCGCCCGGCCCCTGGCGCCCGCCGCCGACCACGCGGCGTACCGCATAGCCCAGGAGGGACTGACCAACGCCCACAAGCACGCCCCGGGCGCTCCGATCACGCTCGCCCTGCGCTACGAGCCGGACAGCCTGGTGGTGGAGGTCGCCAACGGGCCCGCGTCGGCCGGGGCGCCGGACGCGCCCGCGGTGGTCAGCGGCGGTCAGGGACTGGCGGGCCTGCGGGAGCGGGCCCGGCTCATCGGCGGCATGGTGCACACCGGCCCCACCTCGGACGGCGGCTTCCGCATCGCCGGGATGCTTCCCTACGGCACCGGGCACGGCGAGACCGGGCCCCGCCGCGGCGAACTCGCGGCCCGCCCGGGCGTCGCGACCATCGTCGGCCCGGACGACGACTTTGGGGGACAGCCGGGCGCATGGCCGGCGGGCAACAGTGGAGCGGTCATCGACCGTTCCGACCAGCACGGGGAGTTCGCCGCCATCATGAGCAGCAAGAGAAACGTGGCCATCGGCTGCGCCGTCACCGCCGTAGTCCTCGTCGTCAGCGTGATCGGCCTCGGCATCTGGGGGGTGAGCGCGCTGATGGACGAGGTGGAGAAGTCCACGATCCCGGTGAGCGTGTACGAGTCGGCGAAGACCGGCGATCCCGAGGCCGAGGTGCAGGCCGAACTGCCCGACGGGGACTCGATCCTGACGGCGGATCTGGGGGACGGGGGCCCGCGGACACCCAAGGGCGCGACCTGCCGCCACTTCGCGTCCGACGACCCCGACGACCTCTCGACCGTCTTCCGGTTCTGCTTCCGTGACGGAAAGCTGGTGGCGAAGCAGACCTTCAAGGACGAGAGCTGATCCGCGGGGCTGATCCGCGGGGCTGATCCGCGTGGCTGATCCGCTGGGCCGGGACGTGAACCGGCCCGCGCCGTAGGGCCGTCCGCGCGATACACCCGGTCGGATCAAGGCATGATGGCGAGGCCATGCCATCCGCTTTCCGACCGACACCGCGCAGGAGGCCGTGTGATCCGGGTCCTCGTCGCCGACGACGAGCCGCTCATCCGGGCCGGCATCAGGATGATCCTCGACTCGGCCGACGACATCGACGTGGTCGCCGAGGCCGGTGACGGCCGGGAGGCGGTGCGCAACGCCCGTGAGACCGCCGTCGACGTGGCCCTGCTGGACATCCAGATGCCCGTGATGGACGGGCTGACGGCCCTGGCCGAGCTGGGCCGGGCCGCGCCGCGGGTACGGGTGCTGATCCTCACCACGTTCGGCGAGCGTGACAACGTACTGCGTGCGCTCGGCCACGGCGGCGCGGGCTTCCTGCTCAAGGACTCCGCGCCCGACGAGCTGATCCACGCGGTGCGGGCGGCGGCGGCCGGGAACGCCTATCTCTCGCCCGCGGCCACCCGGCACGTGGCGGACGCCCTCGCCTCCCCGACGGCCACCGCCCGCGCGGAGGAGGCCACGCGCCGCCTCGACGGACTGACCGCACGGGAGCGCGATGTCCTCGCCCTGCTCGGCGAGGGCCTGTCCAACGCGGACACGGGCCGGCGGCTGCACATGAGCGAAGCCACCGTGAAGACCTACGTCAGCCGCATCCTGACCAAGCTCGACTGCGACAACCGCGTGCAGGCGGCGCTCCTCGCCCGCGACGCCGGACTGCACACGGGCGGGGTGTGACCGACCCGGCCGGCGCCGCCGGTCTCACCGGGCCCGGCCGTGCTCGCTTCCCGCCGCGGCGGTCGTGGTGGTGGCGTGGGCTTCGTCGACGCCCCGCTTGAGGACGTCGCACGTGTGCTGGAACTCGTCCGTCAGCCGGGACGCCTCGGCCATGAGGATGCCGTACGGCTGCGCGGGGTCGCTGAGCGGGAGGGAGCCGGCGCGGGCCTCCTCCTCCAGCCGGTCGCGGCACCGCTGAGCCTCGGCGGCGGCCTCGCACAGCTCGTCGGCCTGGTCGCGCAGCCGGTCTTCGTCGACCTGGCTGAGCAACTCGGCGATCCGGGCGAGGGAGGCCAGGAAGTCGCCGTAGGAGCGGGCGAAGTCGACGTGGCCGGGGCTGGAGTCGGCGTCGGTGCGCCACCGGTCGAGGCTGCGGGTCATGGAGGCCACCTGGTGGGAGACGCGTTCCAGGGCGTCGACGACGGCCTGGTAGCCGTCGAAGGAGGTGCGGTGGCGATGACGGCGCCGTAGGCGCACGGGGTTGTAGAGGGTGCTCTCCCAGGCGGTGTGGACCGAGGACTGGGCCTGCTGCACGATCGGTGCCAGATCGGAGGCGCGCCGGCGCCAGTGCCGGGTGCGTTCCTCCTCCAGCTTCCCCTCGCGCAGCGCCGGGTACATGTCGCCGACCAGGTCGCACAGCGAGTGGGCGAGGGTGTGGATGCCGTACTCGGCGCTGCGGTAGCGCAGGGGAGGCAGCACCAGCGTGTTCACCACGACGCCGACGCCGCAGCCGATGAGCACCAGCACGATGATCTGCCCGAGCTGGGACCAGCGCTGGGAGTCGCTGGTGGCCGCGACGTAGGTGGAGAAGGAGAAGAACGCCGCGGTGGCGACCTGGGAGCCCTGCGAGCCCAGCGGCCGCCACCGTCCGATCGCCAGGGCCGCCAGGGTCACCAGCATGAACGTGAGCAGGTGGGGGCCTGCCACCAGGCCCAGCACTCCCTGCAGTCCCACGCCCACGGTGACCGCGCCGACGTAGCGCAGGGCCTGCACGAGCGACCGGTAGACGGTGACCTGCATGATCAGCACCGCGGAGAACGGTGCGAACGCCGGTGACTGCGCGGCCATCACATCGCGCGCGATCACCCAGGCGACGGTGGCCGCGAGGGTGCACTTGCCGATGAGGGCCAGGGTGTGCCGCTCGTGCCCGTCCGAACCCGCCCGGAGGAACCATCGCCGCACCCGGGCCGGCCAGTCCTGGGATGCCGCCTGTACACGCTGCGCTCCCGCAGCGGCTTCGCCCATCGTCTCTCCCGCTCCCGCTCCCGTTCCCGCGTCCGTTCGGCCACGGCTGCCGGGCCACGGGGTACCCCGTGCGGGCCGGCGCAGACCCGGCGAGGGGCCACGCCCGTCCCGCGCCGGGTGGCCGGTGGCCTGCGGAAAGCCCCCGGCCGCGGCGTGCTCCGGGGCGGCCGGGGGCTCTACGGGCGTCGGGTCAGTTCTCGACGAGGACCTTGAGGCTCTTGCGGTCGGCCATGTCCCGGTAGCCGCCCGGGACGCCGTCGAGGTCGGTGGTGGCGTCGAAGACCTTCCCGGGCTCGATGGTGCCGTCGAGGATGTCGGGCATCAGCTCCTCGATGTAGGCGCGGACCGGTGCGGGGCCGCCTGCCAGGCGGATGTTGTGCCGGAAGAGGCTGCCGAAACCGACCGGTGCCTCCTCGTACTGCGGAACGCCGACGCGGCTGATCACACCGCCCGGGCGGACGACGCCGAGGGCCTGCTCGTAGGCGGGCATGTTGCCGACGCACTCGAGGACCACGTGCGTGCCGTGTCCGCCGGTCAGCTCGCGGACCGCCGCCACGCCCTCCTCGCCGCGGGCGGAGACGACATCGGTGGCGCCGAACTCGCGGCCGAGGTCGGTGCGCGCCCGGTGACGTCCCATGAGGATGATCTGCTCGGCGCCGAGGCGCTTGGCGGACAGGGCCGCGAGCAGGCCGACCGCGCCGTCGCCGATCACGGTGACACGGGTGCGCTGATCGACACCGCCCGCGACGGCGGCGTGGTGGCCGGTGCCGAGGACGTCCGAGAGCGTCAGCAGGGACGGGATCAGGGCGGAGTCCGGGGCGACGGGGAGCTTGACGAGGGTGCCGTCGGCGAGCGGGACGCGGACCGCTTCGGCCTGGCCGCCCTCGTCCGCCTCGCCGTCCCAGAAGTTGGCCTGGGCGTGGGCGCAGGACGTGTGCAGGCCCGCGCGGCAGAACGCGCAGGTGTTGTCGGAGATGGCGAACGGGGCGACGACGAGATCGCCGCGCTTGACGGTGGTCACCTCCGAGCCGGTGTCCTCGACGACGCCGATGAACTCGTGGCCCATCCGCGCGGGACCGTCCTCGGGCTTCATCGAGCCGTACGGCCACAGGTCGCTGCCGCAGACGCAGGACGCGGTGATACGGACCAGGGCGTCGGTGGGGTGCTGGATGACGGAGTCGGGGACGTTCTCGACGCGGATGTCGCCGGCGCCGTACAGGAGGGTCGCGCGCATGAGGTGCTCCAGTGTTGTCGTGCTGGTCGGACGAGCGGGTCAGGCCTGGTCGGCGTGGACGGAGGCCGCACTCCGGGAGGCGGCGCCGGTGCGGCGGTGCCGCCGCAGGGCGAGGGTGAGGGTGGGGATCAGGGTGAGGGCGGCGACGGCGGTGCCGACGACGGCGGGGCCCGTGGATCCGAGGCCGGAGTCGAGGGTGAGTCCGGCGGTCCAGGAGCCGGCGGCGGTGCCGAGGTTGAACGCCGAGACGGTCAGGGCGGAGGCCAGGGTGGGTGCCCGGCCCGCGTAGCGGACGGCCAGGGCCATCAGGACCGGGTTGGCGCCGAGGCCGAAGAATCCCAGCAGGCCGATCAGGACGACCGTGACCGGGGCGGAGCCGGCCAGCAGGACGATCGCCATCAGCAGGAGGGCGGCGCCCGCGGCGGCGACGACGGTCACCGTGTGGGGGCGGCGGTCGCCCAGACGGCCACCGATGATCGAGCCCGCGAGGGCTCCGACGCCGAAGCCGACGAGGACCAGCGGCACCAGCCCGGCGGCGAGACCGGTCCGGTCGGTCAGCAGGGGCGCGATGTAGGAGTACGCGGCCAGGACACCGCCGGTCGTGGTCGCGCAGGCGGCCAGGACCAGCCACAGGCGGCCGGAGCGCAGGGCGGTCAGCTCGGAGCGGATCGAGCCCGTGTACCGGTCCGGGCCGTCGTCGGGGACGGTGCGGGCGATCAGCGCGATGGCCGCGGCGGAGGCGGCGGCCAGGGCCCAGAAGGGTCCCCGCCAGCCCATGAGCTGCCCGGCGAACGCGCCCAGCGGTACGCCGACGACGTTGGCGAGCATCGCTCCGGCCCCGACGACCCCGAGGGCGCGGGAGCGGGCGGCCGGGCCCGCGGCGTGCGCGGCGGCCACGTTGGCCACGGCCCAGAACGCGCCGGTGGCGATCGCGGTCAGGAACCGTGCCGCCAGCAGCAGGCTGAAGCTGGAGCCGAGCGCCACGACGACGTGCCCGGCGGCGAAGACGCCCAGGGCGAGCATCAGGGTCAGCCGCTTGGGCAGCCGCAGCGTCAGCATCGCCATCAGCGGGGCGCCGACGATCATCCCGACGGCGAAGACGGTGATCAGCAGCCCGGTCCGGGCCACGCCGACCCGCAGATCGCCCGCGATCTCGGGCAGCAGGCCGGCCACGACGAACTCGGTGGTGCCCATCAGGAACGTGCCGAGCGCGAGCACGTGGACGACGAGCGGCAGCCGGGCGGACGAAGGCTCGGGGTTGTCGGCCCGTACGGTCTCGGCGGGGGCGTGGAGGGTCGCTCCTCGCGTACTCATGCATCAACTCCGTGGGGTGCTGTCCGGTGTGCGGAACCCACGAAACCGGCCCTGCGGCGGGTGGAGAAGGTTGCGTTTATGGGGGGTACAAGCTCAACCTCCCTCCGCACCCCGCGGTGGCTACCGTGGAACGCATGGCCGACCACAGCAGTGACCACCGCACGGAGATCCGGGACTTTCTCGCCAGCCGCCGCGCCAAGATCACGCCGGAGCGGGCCGGGCTGCCGACCAGTGCCCGGCGCCGGGTGCCGGGGCTCAGGCGCGAGGAGGTCGCCGTGCTCGCCGGGGTGAGCACCGAGTGGTACACCCGCCTGGAGAAGGGCCACATCAGCGGCGTCTCCGAGGACGTGCTCGCCGCGGTCGCCCAGGCCCTGCAGTTGGACGACGACGAACGCACCTATCTGTTCGACCTGGCACGCGCCGCCCGGCCCGCCCGGCGCACGCCGTCCCGCCGCAGGGACGTCGAGGTCCCGCCCCGCATCCAGTGGCTGCTGGACTCCGTCGCCCTGTCCGCCGCCTTCGTACGCAACGGCCGCCTGGACGTCGTCGCCACCAACCCGCTGGCCAGGGCCCTGCACGCGCCGATGTTCGCCAGCCCCACCGCCGACTCGCGGGGCCGCGCCAACTTCGCCCGCTACCACTTCCTCGACCCGGGCTCACAGGACTTCTTCGTCGACTGGGCCTCCGGCGCCGCCATGACCGTGGCGCTGTTGCGTGCCGAGGCCGGGCGCGAACCGCATGACCGGGCCCTGCGCGAACTCATCGGTGAACTGTCCACGGCCAGCGCCGACTTCCGCACCATGTGGGCCGCGCACGACGTCCGCATCCGCCACGAGGGCACCAAACGGCTCCAGCACCCCGAGGTCGGCCTCCTGGACCTGACCTTCCACTCCCTGGACCTGCCCGTCTCCCCCCGAGCCGTGCACGACCTGAGCCTCTACACCGCCGAACCGGGCACGACCTCCGAAGACCGCCTCAAACTCCTCGCCAGCCTGGCGGCTACTCCCGCGCGGTCGACCTGAGCCTCGTGGAGGCTCACGCGTCTATTCCAGTGGACCCGTGGTGGCCGGAGTCGTGCCGTGGCGGCGTTGGCGGTGGGTGTAGGTGGTGAGGGCGTGCCAGAGGTCGCGGCGGTCGGTGTCGGGCCAGAGGGCGGGGGTGAAGTGGAGTTCGGCGTAGGCGGTGTGCCAGGGCAGGAAGTTGGAGACGCGGTGTTCGCCGCCCGTGCGCCAGAGCAGGTCGACGTCCGGCAGGTCGGGGCGGGGGAGGTGCCGGGCGAAGTCGTCCTCGGTGATCAGGTCGGGATCCAGGTGGCCGGCCCGGGTGCGGCGGGCCAGGGCGGCGGCCGTTCGGGTGAGTTCGTCCCGGCCTCCGTAGTCGATGCACATCGTCAGGGTCAGGCCCGTGCGGGAGCGGGTGGTGCGCTCCCGGAGGTGGAGGAGGTCGACCAGGTCGGGCGGCAGGCGGCCGGGGCGGCCGTGCCAGGTCAGGCGGACGTCGAGGTCGCGGAAGGGGTCGTCGGTCAGTTCACCGCGCAGGAGGTCGAGGATCGCGTCGACCTCTTCGGTGTCGCGGTGCCAGTTCTCGGTGGAGAAGGTGTAGAGCGTCAGGTGCCGTAGGCCGATGTCCAGGGCGCCGTGGACCACTTCGCGGACGGCGGTGGCGCCGGCGCGGTGACCCTCGTGGCGGGGGAGGCCCCGCTGCTGGGCCCAGCGGCCGTTGCCGTCCATGATCACGGCGACGTGGGCGGGCAGATGGACGGGCGGGATCTCCGGAGGGCGTTCGCCGGTCGGGTGGGGTGGTGGGGAGCGGAACGCCGTGGTGGGGGCCGGGCGGGTGAGGGCGGGGCGTCTGCCGTGGGCGGGCTGGTGTGCGGGCGGCACCGTCAGGGGGGTCAGGCTCCAGGCCAGGGCCGCGCGGGCCCGGGCGGGGGCGAGGATCCGGGCGCGGGTGAGGGGCGCGGGCCGGGGCGGGGCCTGGAGTACGCCCGGTCCGGCGGCGTCGATGGCGTCGAGCTGGGCGCGCAGCAGGGCCGCCATCGTGTGCAGGACGGTGGCGGGGCCGGGGTGCATGCCGCGGCTGAGGCTCTCCTGGGTCACCCACCGGCGCGCCAGCCCGGTCAGCTCCGTGACCAGGGCGGACACGGCGGGGCTCCAGCGGCGGTGCGCCAAGTCGGCGGCGGATCCGGGGTGGTTGTCGAGGGCCTCGCCGGGCAGCAGGAGGTCGCCCTGGGCGAGGTCGGCGGACAGGTCGGTGAGGATGTCCGTGAGCCGGACGCCGTCGAGGAACTCCTCGTAGGTCTCCCGGGTGTCCAGCCGGAGCGCCACGGGCACCCCGGCCCGGTCGAAGAGCGTGCGGACCTGGCCGAACCAGGGCAGCAGGTTGTCCCGGCCCCAGGTGCGCCACTCGGTCCAGTCGGTGAAGTGCCTGCCCTCGGTGTCCTCCTGGACCTGGACCATGGCGGCTTGCAGTTCCGACAGGTCCAGGCGCCAGCGGCCCGCGGTGTCCACGAGGGCGTGGCGGACGGGGTCCTGGCTGGTGCCGGTGGGCAGTTCGCGGTGCAGGGCGCTGATCCACTCCTCGACCCGGACGGCCCGGTCGGCCGCCGGTGCGGTGCGGTCGTCGCCCAGGTCGTCCAGCGCGTTGGCCGCCGCCCACAGGGCGTGCAGCGCCGGGCGCAGCGGGGCGGGCACCAGCTGGATCAGGGCGTACTCCGCGGGGTCCTCCCGCCTGGTCCGGACCCGGCACAGCCGGTAGGCCGCCCGCAGCGCCGGGTCGTCGCCGATCACCGTCCGAGCGGCGGTCGTGCGTCGGTCTGCCGGGTCTGGGGTCGCGGGAGGCACATCGCTCACAACGAGAGCGGTACGTCCAGGTATTGCGCTGATCAAGTGGGTTGCTGCGGGGGAGGGGGGTTTGTCCGGGGTCTGGTCCGACAGGCGGCTGCCGCGGCGTACCCCCTGTGGGTGGGTCCCGGGCCCGTCGTCAGTTGTGGTGGTGGCGGGTCAGGGCCTTGTTCAGGGCTGTGCGGAGTTCGGGGGGTGGGGGAGGGCCGTCGGACTGGGCGCTGGCGGTGACCGCGGCGGCCACGTCGCGGAGCTTGGTGTTGGAGAGCTGGGACGTCTCGCGGAGGATGTGCCAGGCCTGGTCGGAGGTGCAGCCGTGGGTGGCCATGAGGATGCCGCGGGCCTGGTCGATGACCGGGCGGGAGGCGATGGCCTGGCGGAGCTGCTCGACCTCCGACTGCAGGACGTGCAGGCGCTCCGCGCGTTCCAGGGCGACCGCGGAGAGGGGCGAGGCGGCCGGGTCGTGGGGCGCGGTGCGCAGCGGGTCCGTGGTGTCCAGGCCGGCCAGTTCCAGGATCCGGCGCGGCTGGCCGTTCCAGTTCGTGGTGGTGATCGTCGTCGTCGCACGCTGACGGCCGTAGTCGCCCAGCACGTCCAGGAACCGCAGCCCGGCCGTGTCCATGAAGTGCACGCGCCCCATGTCCAGCTCGACCCGGGTGATCGTGGCCGGCAGCTCGGCCAGGGTTCTCGCCAGGATGTCCGCGCAGCCCTGGACGAGCTCACCGCGCGGGGTGAGCTCGGCCCGGTCCGCGTCGACGCGGCCACTGATGACCAGGGTGTTCAGCCCTCCTGTGAGGTGTGGTGATGCCGCTGACGTCATGTCACCGCCCTGTCGGTCCTCGTCGGTCGTCATCGGTCCCCGCCGGACTGTGCAACGATCACGTCGCCCCCCCGGTGGACGTCGGTGTGACGTGCGCCTGCCCGCCTCACGGCGTACTACACCCGCTTCGGGGGCATGGGTTTTTCCCGGGCGGGTACGAGCGCTGTGGTCCGCGAGCGTGGGGAGAGGGGCTTGAACACTCCATATCAGGTGCCTGCCGCCGGACCCCGCGTGCCGGGCCTGGCGGTGTTTCCGCTGGCCGGGCGGCAGGGGGTCAGGGCGGCGGGAGAAGTCGGCCTGACGACCCGCGCGATCTGGGAAGGCGTACTGGAGCAGGCCGTTCGCGAGGATGAGGACGTGTACTACCTGGAGCTGTCCGACGTGACGTTCGTCGACGTCGCGGGCGCCGGCGCGCTCGCGGCCGCGGCGGGGCAGCTCAGGGACGGCCGCAGGTTCGTGGTGCGCCGACCGCCGCCGGCCCTGCGACGGACGCTGGATCTGCTGTGGCCCGACCAGGAGGGAATCGAGGTGTCGACGTCATGACCACCGCCCTCACCGAGCCCTTCGGGCCCCTCGCCCCCTTCGTCCACCCCGCGCTCTTCTACCGGGACGAGCAGGAGTACCTCGACGGCACCGTGCCCTTCGTGCGCGACGGCCTCGCGGCCGGCG
Organism: Streptomyces sp. CRCS-T-1; assembly: GCF_024442335.1. NCBI lineage: Bacteria > Bacillati > Actinomycetota > Actinomycetes > Kitasatosporales > Streptomycetaceae > Streptomyces > Streptomyces sp. CRCS-T-1. The sequence continues at coordinate 5,830,163 of NZ_CP101651.1, forward strand.
AGCCCGTGGCGGTCGCGGTGCCCGGCAAGAACCTCGCGCTCATCCGGGACGCCCTGGGCGAGGCCGCGGACGCCGTGAGGTTCCTGGACATGCGGGAGGCCGGGCGCAACCCGGGCCGGATCATCCCGGGCGTGCTCCGCGCGTTCGCCGACGCCCAGCCGTCCGGCCGCCGGGTACGCATCATCGGCGAGCCCGTCTGGGCCGGGCGCTCCGCCACCGAGTATCCCGCCTGCGCCCAGCACGAGGCGCTCATCAACGCGGCCTTCCGGGGCCGTACGGCGACCATCCTGTGTCCCTACGACGTCCAGGAACTCCCCGAGCACGTCCTCGCCGACGCGCACGCCACCCACCCCACCGTCATCCCCTCCGGCTCCCGGGCGGAGCAGGACAGCGAGGCGTACGCCCCCTGGGCCGTCGTCGACCGCTACAACGAGCCGCTGCCGCCCGTGCCGGACGCGCTGACGTTCCCCTTCGACTCCGACTCGCTCTCCCCGGCCCGGCACGTGGCCGTCGGCGAGGCGGCGCGGCTCGGACTGACCGGCGTCAAGCTGGACGACCTGGCCCTGGCCACGGCCGAGCTCACCACGAACAGCGTGGTGCACGGCGGTGGTTCGGGTGTGCTGCGGATGTGGACCGAGGACGGGTACGTGGTCTGCGAGGTGCGCGACGGGGGACGGCTCGCCGACGTTCTGGCCGGGCGCCGGCCCGTCCCCCGTGACCAGCGCGGCGGGCGCGGGATCCTCCTGGTCAACCTGATCGCCGACCTGGTGCGGGTGCACCGGGGCGACGGCGGTACGACGGTGCGCTGCTGGTTCGTCCGCTGACGGACCCGGGGCGGCTCAGGCGCCCAGCGGATCCAGCGCCAGCGGTTCGATCTTGCCCTCCAGCATGGCGCCGAGGCCCTGTACGGCACACACGTCCGGGCGCTCGGCGATGCGCACGGGCATCCCGGTCGCCTCGCGCAGCATCTCGTCCAGGCCCGGCAGCAGGGCGCTGCCGCCGACCATCATGATGCCCCGTTCGCCCAGGTCGGCGACCAGGTCGGGCGGGCAGTCCCGCAGCACCTTGCCGATGCCGTCGAGGATCGCGGTGAGCGGCGTCTGGATGGCGTCCCGTACGGCGGCGGTGTCGACCTGGACCGAGCGGGCCAGGCCGGTGGCGACGTCCCTGCCGTGGATCTCCGTGGAAGCCGGGCCGTGCGGGGTGAGGCCGTTGCCGGACAGGGCCAGCTGCAACGGCCGTACGGACTGGCTCGGCAGCATCAGCTCGTGCTGGTGACGCAGGTGCTGCACGATCGCGTGGTCGACGGCCTCGCCGCCCACCGGAATGCGCTCCGCGGTGACGATCGCGCCCAGGGACAGCACGGCCACCTGCGTGGCCGCCGCCCCGCACACCATGATCATGGTGGCCTCGGGCTGCTCCACGGGCAGCCCGCAGCCGACGGCGGCGGCGATCAGCGTGTCGACCAGCTCCACCCGGCGGGCCCCGAGACCGACCAGGGTCTCGATCGCGGCGCGCTGGGCCAGCGGATCGGCGTCGTGCGGGGTGCAGGCCGCGGCGCGCAGGATCGGCTTGCGGCGCAGGCTGCGGCGCATCTTGTCGCCGAGCAGGTGCCGCAGCATGCGCTGGGCCATCTCGATGTCCACGACCGTGCCGCCGGAGACCGGCCGGACCACCCGGATGTAGTGCGGTGTACGGCCCGTCATCTTCTCGGCGAGCTCGCCGACCGCGATCAGGGCGCCGGTGCGGGTGTTCACGGCGGCGGCGGACGGCTGGTCGACGACGAGCCCGGCGCCCTTGACGTAGACGCGCGTACGGGCCGCACCCAGGTCGACGGCGAAGTGGCAGCGGCGCAACTGCTCCAGACTGGCGGTCATGGCAGGTCCTCCCGAGAGCGCAGACCGTGGAGGGCCGCCAGACGGCGGGCCTCCCTCGCCATCGTGCGCGCAAGGGGCCGGGGCCGCCTTTCCGAGGGGGCCGGGTGGGGTGCCGCCGAACGGGGGGTTCGGCGCGGCTACGACCGCAGCGAGCGCGCGGCCTCCAGGAGGGGGGCCAGGGAGGTGACGGTGGTCTCGCAGCCCGCCTCGCCGAGGTGCCGGGCGGCCGTGGCGTTGCGGGCGAGGCCGATGAAGCGCAGGCCGGCCTGCTGGGCGGCGGTGAGTTCGGCGACCGTGGAGCCGATGAGCACACCGGTCGCGGCCGCGCCGCCGGAGGAGTGCATCGCGCGCAGGAGACAGTCGGGGTGCGGGGTCAGCAGGGCGAGGTCCTCGCCGCGGCCGTGGACCCCGGCCAGGGGGAGGTGGTAGGGCTGAAGGTAGCGGTGGACGGCCGGGGCGCCCACGTCCGTGACCACGCTGACACGGCGTCCGCAGTCGTGCAGGGCGCGGACCAGCGGCACACAGTTGTGGGTGGTCGGCGCGGCGGGGAGCGCCAGCAGTTCGAGCTGGTCCAGGCGGTCCCGGAGCAGCGGGCCGAGCCGGTCGTGGGCGAACGCCCGCAGGACGTCCAGCGGATGGACGAACGTCTCCGGACCCGCCCCGCCCACGGTGTCCTTCGGGTCGCGGTGCTCGGCGACCAGGGCGAGCAGGTCGAGGGCGGCCTCGCGCGCGGTGGTCGCCGAGAACAGGCGGGCCACCGGACCGTCGAAGCCCAGCAGCACGCTCTCGGCGTCGCCGAGGAGAGCGGACAGCGGGCGCGCCGACGGGGCCGGGCCCTGCGGCGCGGGCAGGGCCGCCCCCTCCGGGGCGAGCTGCACCGACGCCGTCACCGACAGCCCCGGCACGGGCCAGCGGCGCAGCCCGGCGTTGACCGCGCGCTGGGCCGCGCCCGCCCGGCGCAGCGGATGCCTACGGGTGATCCTGGCCGCCTCCTCCAGCAGATGCTCCAGCAGCGGCTCCGACACCCGGGCGACCTCGCCGCGCACGAAGGCGACCGGATCGTCCACGTGCCAGGACAGCTCGACCGCGGCGGCGAAGGCGCCCTTGCCGGAGCTGGGCAGGGAGACCCGGTGGTGGGACTGGCGCGTGGTGAGGTCCACCTCGTAGTACGTGACGTGCCGCGGTGGCCGGGCGCCGTGCGGCCTGGCGGGGTTGAGGAGGGTGAGCGGCCCGTCCGGCTGGGTGTGGACGACGGCCGTGCGCCCCGGGGCCGGTATGCCGAGCCGGCGCAGATCGTGGGTGATGAAGGGCCCCCGCACCAGGTCGCGGTCCTCGGGTTCCGGGGCCGTGGAGGGGGACAGCGGGCAGTACCAGGCGACGGGCGGGGTGTCCGTGGCGCCGCCCTGGTAGAGCGGCTGGAAGCGCCGGGGCCCCTGGGCCGCCGAGCTGCCGGCGAACTGCTCGTACACGGCAGGGGAGACGACCACCTGGAGGTCGGCGTTCACGGGCGCCGTCACCTCCGGCGGGGTGGGTCCGTCCCAGAACGTCACGGTGAGGGGTGGCGGGTCCACGAGCCCGGTCAGCACCTCGGGAAGCCAGCGCACCACCGCGACCAGCACGGGCAGGACGTAGGTGCCGGGCTCGGTGTGGACCACGTAGCCGTTGCCGCGGACCCGGACGTCGGTCTGGTGGGCGGCGAGGGCGCCCCGGGAGAGCATCTCGTGCACCGCGTACTCGAGGGTGATGCGCGCCTCGGGGTGACCGGTGAGGTCGTCTGCCTCGAAGAGGATCGTGGGGCCGGCGGCCTCTTCGGGCGCCGTCCGCTCCGGTTCGGCCCGGGTGGTCCCGAGGCCCGGCCCGCCCAGCCGCCGTACCGTCTCCTCGCTCACCGTCGCGAACGCCGGGCCCGAGCCGTTCTGTCCGCCGTCCGTCTCGGCCCGGAACTCCCCGGCCGCGAGCCCCGCGCGTTCGTCGATCAGACCGCCGACCCGTTCGAGGAACTCCCGGGTCCGGCCCCGGGCCGTGCGCGGCAGGGAGCGCAGCAGCAACTCCCGTACGCCGGGCCGGAATTCGTAGGAGCCGGGCGGGCCCGGGGCTGCCGCGAGCATGCCGCTGAGGATCACCTCGGCGAGATGCCGGGGGTGCGGGTCGCGGTCCACGGTGCGCTGGACGAGGCGCATCACCGGCACCGAGGGCACCGCCAGCGCGAGATGCCCCGCGAGACGGAAGGCCTCCGGGGACGCGGTCGCGCGAAAGCGCAGCACCAGGTCCTCCGGGGACGCCGAGGCGAGGTCGGGGACCGGTTCGGCGGGTGGCGCGGGGGCGGGCGGCAGCCAGGCCGCCGCGCCCGGGGTGCGGACGCCGCCGGGGTCGCAGACCAGGGCCGCCCAGTGGGCGAGCCAGGGCGCGCCCGGTTCCAGCACCGGCAGGGGCAGGGCCCGGTCGGGGGCGGGCGTGGCTTCGTACGGGGCGAAGGCGAGGGTCGCCGAGGGCGCCGCCGTGGACGGCGCGGTCAGCAGGCCCGGTTCGGCGGGGAGTGCCGTGGTCGGCCAGAGGTGTTCCGGCAGGGGCTGGACCACGGCGAGCGGCATGCGGCGGGCCCAGTGCCGCAGTGTGCGGTACCAGCGCTCGCCCGCCTCGCCGGGGCGCCACTGCGGGCCCATGCAGTCGCTGACGACGAGGGTGACCGTACGGCCGTCGTCGAGGACGGGGACCTGGCGGGCCCGGCCGTCGGGTGTGGCCGGATGCAGGGTGACCGTACGGAAGATGCCCGACTGGGCGAGGGCCGTGTGCAGTTCGCTCACCAGAGGGCGCCAGACCGGCATGGTGGGGCCGATGTCGTGCACGAGGTTCAGCCGCAGCCAGCGGTCGGGGGCCGGGCGCAGCACCGGGAGCCAGATGTCGGGGTGGGCGCCGAGCCGGGCGATCCGGTCGGCCGTCGCCCGTTCGTCCAGCACGCGCAGATGCGGGGAGGGCACCTTGCGCTGCAACGGGCGCAGGGCACGCTGCAGCGCGAGCGGGTGGGGCAGCATCGGGGGTGCGGGGGCGAGCAGGGGGGAACCGCCTCCGGTTCCGTCCCCCTCGGCGGGGCCCGGGGCGCGTGGTGCGGGCAGGTGCAGGGGGACGCGGTCGGTCGCCGGGGCGGTCGGGGGAGGCTCGGAGGGGGGTGGTGGCACGGGAGCGGCCGGGGGGTCGGCCTCGGCAGGCTCTTCGGGCGTGGTGCGCGGCGTGGGCAGCTCGGGCCGGGGGTCTTCCCCAGACGTCCCGTCGGCCTCCAACAGGCCCGCCAGCCACAGCAGTTCCGCCAGCTCCCGGGGTGTGGGCGACGCACCGGCGGCGGACAGTGCCGCGGCCAGGCGGGCTACGGGGGATCGCCCCGCCTCGCGATCGGCGGGTGCGCGCCGGGACCCGGCCGTGCGGTCGCCGACCGGCGAGGGGCCGCCACGCGCCTCGCGATCGGCGTGTGGGGGCCGAGTTCCGGCCGCGTGGTCGCTGACCGCCGACGGGCCGCCGCCGGGGGCGCCCGAGGCGGCGCCTGCCCGGTCCGGCTGAGGGCGCTCCCGCTCGGGGTCAGAAGCCATCGCCGTCGGCCGTCGCGCTGAGATACGGCATCAGCTGCTCGGCGAGGTCGTCACGGGACGCCGCGTCCAGGCCGGAGACTCCGGTGAGGTAGAGGGCGTTCAGGAGCTGGTCGGTGGCGAGTTCGCCGCCGCCCGCACGCTCCAGGAAGCGGGTGATGAGACGGTCGGCGGCGGCGTCCGGGGTGTCGAGGTGGGCGCGGACGATCTCGGTGAGCTGCTCGCGGTCGGGGCGGCGCAGCTTCAGCCGGACGCAGCGGCGCAGGAAGGCGGGCGGGAACTCGCGTTCGCCGTTGCTGGTCAGTACGACGAACGGGAAGGCCCGGCAGCGGACCCGGCCGCGCCGGACGGCGACGGGGGTGTCGGTGCCGTCGGCGAGGACCTCGGCCGCCGTATCGTCCGAGTGGCGGGCGGCGCGGACCAGTTCGGGGATCTCGTACTGGCCCTCCTCCAGGACGTTCAGCAGGTCGTTCGGCAGGTCGAGGTCGCTCTTGTCGATCTCGTCGACGAGCAGGGCCCGGGGCCGGTCGTAGGGGAGCAGGGCCGTGCCGAGCGGGCCGAGGCGCAGATGGTCCTCGACATCGCCGGCGGCCGGACGGTCCCGCTCTTCCCGGCCCTGCCGCTCCCGGGCCGCGTACAGCCGGGACAGCGGGTCGTACTGGTAGAGGCCGTCGGACAGGGAGCTGCGGCTGGTGATGTTCCAGCGCAGCACCGGGCCGAGCCGCAGCTCGCGCGCCACTGCGTACGCCAGTGAGGACTTGCCCGTGCCGGGCGGGCCGGTGACGAGCAGGGGGCGGCGCAGGCACAGCGCGGCGTTGACGAGCCGGACGCTCTCCGCCGTGGCCACATAGGACTTGGCCCGGTGCAGGCGGTCGGGCGAGACGGCTGTGGCGTCGTCGGCGTCGCCGGGCGGCGGCAGGGCGGGCCCGCCGTCGAAGTCGCGCCAGGGCGGGGGGACGGGGAGGTGGTCGATGCCGTCGTGCGGCTCGTTCCTGCCGGTGTAGACCGACCAGTGCGGCATGGGGGTGCTCTCCGCTCTCCGTTTTCGTGCTGGTGTTCTCAAGGCGCCCCGGACCGTGTCCGAGTGGGGTGGGTCAGGACACCGGCGACACCGGTGACCCCGCGTGCGCGGCGGCGACCGCGTGCGGGTCGGTGAAGACGCGCGGGTCGTCCCAGAGCAGTTGGATGCCGTGCGCCCAGTGGTCCTCCTCCGCGTCGGCCTCCTCGCGCAGGGCCAGGATGTGGCGCGGGAGTTCGGCGGGCGGTACGGCCGAGAGGCAGGCGTCGAGCGCGTCGAGGAAGGCCTTGCCGGTGCAGCCGTCCGCTCCCGCGCACTCCTCCTGCCCCGAGTCGCAGCCGTCGCGCGACCACACGATGACCGGGGCCGGCGCGGTGAGCGAGGTGTCGAAGTGCGGCCTGGTACGGGAGGCGGCCGGGGCGGTGCCGAACCCGGCGAGACAGGCGTCGGGCCGCCGCATCCGCATCCGCAGCCGCCCGGGCTCCTCCGGGCCGCCGCACTCCACACGGTGCATCCGCGCGCCCGGCAAAGCGTCCAGGCGCTTCCACGCCCGGGTCAGGACATGCCGAGTGCTGGCCTTGCGCCGGGCGTGGTCGGTGACGACCAGCGGGTAGACGCAGCCGAGCGGCGTCGTGTCGTCGGGGGCGCTCTCCCAGAGGTCGACGGGCCAGTCCAGCCAGTCCCGGGGCAGCGCGAACGCGACCAACTCGTCGGCGCCGGGCGTCAGATACCGGAAGGCCGCCTCGATCCGGTCCCGTACGTAGGCGTGCAGCCGGTGCTGTTCGACCGTGCCGGAGTCCACCGGGTGCCGTCGCCCCTCGCTGTACGCGGACACCTCGACCCGGACCAGTCCGTCGCCCGCTCCGCTGTGCCCGAGTTCGACGAGGATCGGCGACCAGTCGGGCGCCGACGGCTCCACGACCGGCGTGTGCAGCAGGGCTTCGAGCCGGTCGGCGAACCGGGACACGGTCCGCGCGGCGCCCGGCCCGTCGAGTTCGCACAGCACGAACAGGGCCGCCGACCACAGTGAGGCGAACCCCTCCTCGGGCGGCGGCGGGTCGAAGGGGTCGGCGGCGGCGGAGTAGAGCCGGGCCGGGTCGCAGTCGACGCCCGCGCGGGCCGCCTTCTCCACCAGGCCGCGCAGCCGGGCCCGGTCGGCACTGGCGTGGTCGGAGGTGGGGACGAGGCTCTCCAGGCCGGGCCAGTAGCGGGCCATGACCTGGGTGGGCATCATCCGGCCGTTGCGCACGTCCCGGCTGCCGGCCGCCGCCGTGACCATGCCGACGACCTCGCCGGTGTCGGCCAGGGTGACGGCCGCCCCGCTGAAGCCGGGGGCCAGGGCCTGGCCGCCGGGATGCCAGGCCTCCAGCTGGAGCCACTCCCGTTTGATCAACTGCGGTGCGGTGACGCGGTACTCGGCGAGGGTGCCCTCGTCGAAACCGGCCGGGAAGCCGTAGACGACGAGCTTGCGGGGGCTCGTGCCGAGCGCGGCGTCGACGGGGGCGAGCGCGGCCGGGGCGATGGGCATCTCCCGGTCCAGTTCCAGCACGGCCAGGTCACCGAGGTCGGTGCTGGAGCCGCTCCAGCCGCCGTGCGCGACGACCCGGGCGGGTACGGCGGGGGAGCCGGGCAGCTCCGTGAAGGTCACCGTCGGGCCGTCGCCGTCCTGCACGACATGGGCGCAGGTCAGCACCGTGCTGGGGGTGACCAGGAAGCCCGCTCCGGCGACCTGGCCGTGTAATTCGATCCGGGCGTGCCACTCGGCGCTCTTCATGAGGCGGCGTCGGCCTCCCGAGCACCGGCCTCCGGTGCGGCCGGGGACCAGGACAGCTTGACCACGAGATGCCCCTCGGCGGTCCCCTTGGCGATGAACGCGCCCGCCTCGGCGGACAGCTTCACCCCGAACTCGATCTCCACACCGTCCGGCTTCAGCGAGCCGTCCCGGAAGACGCGCAGCGCGGACTCGGCGGCGGAGCGCACCCCGTCCAGGGCGCCCTCGAACGTACGGGTCGCCTGGACCGTGCCGTCGCCTCGGGAGACCAGTCGGGAGCCGGACCGCTCCTCCGTCCCCTCGACCGCGACCACGGCACCGTCACCGGTCCTGAATTCGACCAACCCGTCCACGGCACCCCCGTCGTCCCACTGCACTGAGCATTTCCATTGTTACGGAAGGTACTTGATGTTCCGTGGGCCATCCACCGGACTCACGGACCCACCACGCCTACGGACCCACCGTCCCCCGGATCACCCCCAGCTCCACCAGATCCTGCGGCCGGATGCGGAGCTGGTCCGCCGTCGGCTCCACCTCGCGCGGCGGACGCTTGAGAATGGCCGCCGCGAGCTCCGGGGCGATCACCGAGAAGTAACTGTCCGCCGTGGCCCAGGTGTTGCCCGGCGCGGCCAGGGCCAGCGCGCCACCGGAGCCGCCCTCGCCGATCACCAGCGACGTCACCGGCGTACGGGCACCCGCCACCGCCACGAACAGATCGGCGATCGCCGCACCCGCGCCCTCCCGCTCCGCCTCCGCGTCGTTGGCGGCGCCCGGGGTGTCGACGAGGGTCAGCACCGGGATGCCGAGCCGGTCCGCGAGCCGGATCAGCCGGGCGGCGGTGCGATAACCGGCCGGGCGGGTCGCGGTCCCGGTCTGCGCCGCGTACGCGACCGTACGGCCCCGATGTTCACCGAACCCGCACAGCATGCCGTCCGGGTCGGTGCCGCCGCAGCGGTCGCCGCTGATCGCGACCCGATGGGTGAAGTAGGCGTCCAGATAGGCGGCGGCGCGCGGCCGCCGGGGCGAGCGGGCACGCCGTACGGCGTCCCAGCCGGTGCCGGGCAGGCCCCCGCTGCCCCCGAGCGGTTCCGGTGGCGGGGCGGGCGTGCCGGACGGGGACGTCAGCAGCGGCAGCCACCGCCCCAGCGCCTCGCGCAGCTCCTCCGGCCGTACGACCGCGTCCACCGCCCCCGCCGCGAGCTGCGCCTCGGCCGTGTACGCCGCCGGGTCCGCGTCCGCCGGCCGCACCCGGGAGCCGGCGAAGCCGACCTGCGCCCCGGGCAGCGCGAGGACCACGTCCGCGCCCGCGCCGAGGGTGGCCCAGCCGCCCCCGGTCGTCGGGTCGCGCACCACGGCGACCTGCGCCAGTCCGGCCTCCCGGGTGAGCGCCGACTGCCGGGCCACCCGCTGGAGCTGGGTCAGCGCGAGCATGCCCTCCTGCATCCGGCTGCCGCCGGTGGCGACCAGCGGCACCACCGGGAGACGGTGTTCACGGGCGTACGTGTACGCCGCCTCCAGCAGGTCGCCGGTGCGCTGTCCCAGGGAGCCGCCGAGGAAGCCGAACTCGAACGCGATCAGCACGGCCCGGGCACCGCCGATCCGGGCGGTGCCGCAGACCACGGACTCCTGCTCGCCCGTGCGTTCGGCGGCACGGGCGAGGGAGGCGTCGTAGCCCGGCCAGGCGAGCGGGCCGTCCGGCCTGGGGTTCCTTATGGACAGGGGGAGTTCGGCGAAGGTGGAGTCGTCGGTGACGAGGGTGACGATCTCGCGAGCCGAATGGCGGCCGGTCGCCTGGTCACTCAGCGGCCGGTCACTCATCGGCTGGTCACTTATCGGCCGGTCACTCATGGGTCAGCGCCCGCTTCATGATCTTCCCCATGTCGTTGCGGGGCAGCGCGTTCAGATGGTGCACGACCCGGGGGCGCTTGTGCGGTGCGAGGCGCTGGGCCACATGGTCGGCCAACTCGGCCAGGGCGGGCGGCGACTGGGGATCGGCGGGCACGATCCACGCCACGATCCGCTCGCCCAGGTCGGGGTCCGGCTCCCCGGTCACCGCCGCCTCCCGCACCCCGGGGTGTTCGAGGAGCGCGTTCTCGATCTCACCGGCCCCGATCTTGTAACCGCCGCTCTTGATCAGGTCGGTGGCCTTGCGGCCGACGATCCGCACATAGCCGTCGGGGTCGCGCACCGCCATGTCGCCCGTGCGGAACCATCCGTCGGAGGTGAAGGCGGCGGCGGTGGCGTCGGGCCGGTTGAGGTACTCGGTGAACAGGTTCGGGCCGCGCACCTGGATCTCGCCGACGGTCTCCCCGTCGTACGCGCCGACCTCCGAGCCGTCCTCCTCGACCAGCCGCAGCTCCACGCCCGGCAGCGGCACCCCGACCGTGCCCGGGCGGGCCTCGCCGTCGGCGCGGACGCTGGTGTTCATCAGCGTCTCCGTCATGCCGTAGCGCTCGATCACCCGCCGTCCCGTCGCCGTCGCGATCCGACCGTGGTCGTGCACGGGCAGCGCGGCCGAACCGGAGACCAGCAGCCGCGCCCCCGTCAGGGCCTTCACCAGATCCGGGTCACTCGTCACCGCCTCCGCGATCCGGTGGTACATCGTCGGCACGCCGAACAGCATCGTCGCCCCGCCGGCCAGCTCGCGGGCCACGCCCTGGGTGCTGAACCGGCCCAGGTGCCGGACCGACCCGCCGCGCCGCAGCGGGCCGAGCGTGCCCAGGACCAGGCCGTGGACGTGGAACAGCGGCAGTCCGTGGACGAGGACGTCGTCCCCGCTCCACTGCCAGGCGTCGGCCAGCGCGTCCAGGGTCGAGGAGATCGCCCGGCGTGGGATGACGGCGCCCTTGGGCGGGCCGGTGGTGCCGGAGGTGTAGACGATCAGGGCCGGGGCGGTGTCATCGGCGTGCTTCTCGACGGCAGCGGGGGCGGGGCCGGTGCCGTGTAGGTCGATGTCTACGTCCACGTCGAGGCGGGGCAGGTCCCGTACCGGGGAGGGGAGTTGGTCCTCCGGGGCCGTGAGCACCAGGTCGGGGGCGCTGTCGGACAGGATGTGGCCGAGTTCCTTCTCGCCCGACTTGGGGTTGAGCGGTACGGCGGGGATGCCGGCCAGCAGGGCGGCGACGACCGCGACGGCGGTCTCCATCGTGGGCGTCGCCCAGACGGCGACCCGCCTGGCCTCGCCGATACGACCGGTGAGGGCGCCGGCCGCGGCGGCGAGTTCTCCGTACGTCAGTGAGCGCTCGCCGAACCTCAGGGCGGGCCGGTCGGCCGGGGCTTCGGTCAGGGCCGGGAAGAGAGGGGGCACGCGTCCGTCTCCTTAGTTTTCTTGCCTGTGTTGCCTGTGTTGCCTGTGTTGCCTGTCTGTCCGTTCTTGGGGCATCGGCCGGTCATCCCCAGCCGGGGACCACCATCACCAGCCATGCCGCCGCCGGTACGACCGCCACCACAACTCCTCCGTACACCATCAGCTGCCGGAAGAAACGCTCACGGTCGACGTCCGGCGCGGCGGCCAGGACCAGGGCGCCGTTCGTGGAGAACGGGCTCACGTCCACGACGGTCGCCGATACGGCGAGGGCGGCGACCATGCCGATGGCCCCGATCTCGCCTTGTTGCAGGAAGGGGACGGCCAGGGGGATCAGGGCGCCCATGATTCCCACGGAGGAGGCGAAGGCGGAGACCAGGGCGCCGATGTAGCAGAGCAGGAGGGCGGCGAGGAGGGGGATGCCGATGCCGCCGACTCCCTCGCCGGCCCAGGTGATGGTGCCCATCTCTTCGAGGACGCCTACGTAGGTGAGTACGCCGCAGATGAGGAGGACGGTGGGCCAGGCGATTTGGGTGGTGGCCTTGCGGCTGTCCTCCGGCCAGGCGGTGCTCAGGATGACGGCGAGGGTGATGGCGGTGAGGCCTGCGTCCAGGTCGAAGACCAGGACGGCTATGACCAGGGCGAGGAGGGAGGTGAGGGTGGCTATGCGGGGTGGGGTGAGGGTGGTTTCTTCCGGGCTCAGGGTGGGGGTGTCTGGGGCGGGACTGCCGCCGTCGTCCACCGCGCCCTGCGCCCACAGCTTCAGTCCTCCGCACACCACGAACACCACCCCGGCGATGACCACATTCGCCGCCAGCGACGCCAGGAAGAGGACCAGTTCGTTGCCCGGGAGGTTTTCGCGGGCCACCAGGCCGTTGACGATCGAGCCGTAGATGCTGATCGGGGAGAAGCCGCCGGCCTGGGCGCCGTGGACGACCATCGCGCCCATCAGGAGCGGGCTGATGCCGTAGCGCGTGGCGAAGCTCAGGGCGATCGGGGCGACGATCGCGACCGCGGCGGGGCTGACCGCGCCGATCGCCGTGAGCGCGCCGGTCAGCGCGAACATCACCCAGGGGATGAGCGCCACCCGCCCCCGCACGAGCCGTACCGCGGCGTGCACCAGCCAGTCGGTGGTGCCGTTGGCGCGGGCGATCGCGAAGAGGTACGTGACGCCGACCAGGACGACGAACAGGTCACCGGGGAACCCGGCGAAGATGCCGTCCGCGTCGAGGTCGGCGACGAGCCCGCCGACCCCGAAGGCCGCGGCGAAGGCGAGCGCGCCCATGTTGACGGAACGGGTGGTGGCGATGACGAACACCACGACGAGGACGAGGATCGAGATGAGTTCGGGGGACATACGGGCTCCCGTCGTTGGGCCCCGGAGCGGTTGGGAGTACCTGAGAATGGACGAGTGGCTCAGCCACTTGTGCCGCGTTGGCTGAAAGCGTGGGTGCGGCCCGGGCGCCCGTCAAGGGGTCGCGCGACAATTGGTTCAGCCACTCGGCCACCGGGCAGGCCGGTGCTACGCTCCCGGCGAGAGGGGGACTCCGTGACCGACGCCCTGCGCCCCATGACGAAACAGCGCCTCTACGAACAGGTGCTGGAGCGGCTGCGCCAGTACGTCGCCGAGGGCGGGCTGCGCGCCGGCGACCGGCTGCCGCCCGAGCGTGATCTCGCGCAGCGGCTCGGGGTCAGCCGGGCCTCGGTGAAGCAGGCGATCGTGGTGCTGGAGGTCCAGGGCCTGGTGGAGGCCCGGCACGGGGGCGGTACGTACCTCGTGCGGGACAGTCTCGACACCGAGCCCGTCGAGCGGATGGTCGAGCGCCGCAAGCGCCTCCCGGATGTCCTGGAGGCCCGGGAGGCGCTGGAGACGAAGCTCGCCGAACTGGCCGCCGAGCGGCGCACGGACGACGACCTCGCGGCGATGCGCTCGGCGCTCGCGCACATGGCGGAGGAGATCGAGGCGGACGGTCACGGCGTGGAGGGCGACCGCCTGTTCCACGCGGCCGTGACGGCGGCGGCCCACAGCGCCCTGCTCGCCGAGTTCATGCGCTCCATCGCCGAGCAGATCGCCGAGAGCCGCACCGAGTCGCTCCGTCAGCCCGGCCGCCCCTCCCGCTCCCTCTCCCAGCACCAGGCCATCCTCGACGCGATCGCCGACGGGGAACCCCGCCGGGCGGCCACGGCCATGCGCCGCCATGTCCGCACGGTGGCGAAGGTGCGGCTGCTGGACTGGGAGCCGGGGGAAGAGGAGTAACAGCCCGGGGTCAGGCGGCTGCCCGCTCCACCACGTCCGCCACCACACAGCTCACGTTGTCCGGGCCGCCGGACTGGTTCGCCGCATCGACCAGCGCCCTGACCGTCTCGTCCGGGCCGGTCCGCGCGGTGAGGAGCCCGAGGACGCGGTCCTCGGGGACGACACTCGACAGGCCGTCGGAGCACAGCAGATAGCGGTCGCCCGGCTGGGCGTCGTGCAGCCGGAGGTCCGGGACCACCGTCGCCCCGTCGCCCGTCAGCGCCTTCAGAAGGAAGGCGCGCTGCGGATGGGAGACGGCCTCCTCGGCCGTCAGACGTCCCTCGTCGATCATCGACTGGACGACGGTGTGGTCGTGGGTGATGAGGAACAGCTCCCCGTCGCGCAGCAGATAGGCGCGGGAGTCGCCGATGTGCACCAGGGCCAGCCGTGAGCCCGTCCACAGCAGGGCGGTCAGGGTCGTGCCGATGTCGTCGGCGCCGTCGGCCACGTCCTGGACGGCCTGGGCCGCGCCCCGTACCGCGTCCTCCAGGAGGTTGAGGACTCCGCCGGCCGGGACCTCGTCCGTGTCCAGGAAGCGCAGGGCCTCCACGGCGGCGCTGCTCGCGGGCGCGCCCGCCGGTCCGAAGCCGTCGGCGACGGCGAGCAGCCGGGTGCCCGCGTAGGCGGTGTCCTGGTTGGCGGGGCGGACGCGTCCGGTGTCCGAGTGGGCGGAGTAACGCAGTTCCAGCATGGTGGTGTCCTCTCCTGGCTCTCGCGAGTCCGTCGTCAGGTGATCGACCAGGAACGCGGCGAGGTCCCGCCGCACCGCCGTCTGCGCCTCGACCCGCGCCCAGTAGGCGCGGATCTCGCGGGCGGCGGCCGTCGAGTCGTGCGCGCACAGCCGGGCCACCCGGCGGATCTCCGCCAGCGGCATGCCCAGCCGCCGCAGCCACGCCACCAGCCGGGCCTGCTCCAGCTGGTCCACCGCGTAGTACCGGTATCCCGAGTCCGGGTCGACCCGGGCGGGCCGCAGCAGGTCCAGCTCGTCGTACAGGCGCAGTGCCTTCGGCGAGAGCCGGCAGGCCTTCGCGAACGCGCCGATCGTCAGCATGTCCATGTGTGCCCCCCGCCTTCCGCGCGCCCGTCAGGGCGCTCGTCGCGCTCCTCGTTCCGCCACCGATGCTGGGGCTTCACCAAAGGTGAAGGTCAAACAGTGTGTCGAGGTTCCGTCGGCCCTTGTTAGCCTGCTCCGGAATCGATCGTTTGCCCGAGAATGGAGTCGCCGTGGCCGGGACCCCGCGCATCGCGCTCGTCACCTACGACCCCGCCGGCGAGGTGAGCAAGGACCAGGACCTGCCCGTGCTGGCGGACGCGCTGCGGGAGGCCGGGGCCGAGACCACCGTCGTCTTCTGGGACGACCCCGACGTCGACTGGGCCGGGTTCGACCTCGTCGTCATACGGTCCACCTGGGACTACAGCTGGCGGGCCGAGGAGTTCACGGCGTGGGCCGAGCGGTGCGCGAAGGCGACGCGGCTCGCCAACCCGGTGGACATCGTGCGGTGGAACGCCGACAAGCGGTACCTGGGCCTGCTCGCGGAGGCCGGGGTGCCGGCCGTCCCCACCCGCTACTTCGCGCCCGGCGACCCCGTCGACCTGCCCGACGACCACGAGTACGTCGTGAAGCCCACCTCCGGCGCCGGTGCCCGCTACGCCGCCCGTTACCCGGCCGGGGAGCGGGACGCCGCCCTGCGCCAGGTCGAGCGGATGCACGCCGAGGGCTTCACCGTCATGCTCCAGCCCTATCTGACCAGCATCGACACCCACGGCGAGCGGGCCCTGCAGTTCTACGGCGGACGTCTGCTGCACGCCAGCCGCAAGGGCGCCGTCCTCGCGCCGGACACCCCGTACGACGCCGACAAGATCGCCCACCCCGACCTCCGGCCCTGGGAGCCGACCCCCGCCGAAGTGGCCGTCGCCGAGCGGGCCCTGGCCGCCGTGCCCCTGTCCGGCGATCAGGAGCTGCTGTACGCGCGCGTGGACCTCGTCACCGGGCCGGACGGGGAGCCGTGCGTGATGGAGCTGGAGCTGATCGAGCCGAATCTGTTCCTGTGGCTGCACCCGGAGTCGGTGCCGAGGGTGGTCGAGGCGGTTCTCGCCGCCGCCGGCTGATCACGACGCGTGGGGCATACGTCCCTCGGTGAGGCTTTTGGTGTACCTTGTAGGGCCATGCCCTCCGAGCGACGGTCCTGGGCACCGCTGCTGGCGGTGTGCGCCGGGTACTTCATGGTGATCCTGGACGTGACGGTCATCAACGTCGCCGTGCCGGTGATCGGGCGGGAGCTGTCGGCCTCGCTCACCGGTATCCAGTGGATCACCGACGGATACACCCTGGTCTTCGCCGGGTTCCTGCTGACCGGCGGAGCCCTCGGGGACCGGCTGGGCAACCGGCGGGTGTTCTGCACGGGCGTCGCGGTGTTCACCGTGTCCTCGGCCGCCTGCGCGCTGGCGCCGAGCGCCCCGTTCCTGGTGGTGGCCCGGCTGGTGGAGGGGCTCGGGGCGGCGCTTATCGTGCCCGGGTCCCTGGCGCTGCTCCAGCAGGCCTATCCGGAGAAGGCCGTCCGCGCGCGGGCCTTCGGGCTGTGGGGCTCGATGGCGGGCATCGCCGCCTCCGCCGGGCCGCTCCTGGGCGGGCTGCTCGTCTCCACGGTCGGCTGGCGCTGGGTGTTCCTCATCAACCTGCCGGTCGGCGCGGCCTGTCTGGCGCTGACGCTGAAGCACGTCGGCCGCTCGCCCCGGCGCGCCGACCGGCCCCTGGACTGGCCGGCCCAGGTCGCGGTCGTCGCGGCGGTGGCCCTGCTGACGGCGGCGCTCAACGAGGCCGGGCGGCGCGGCTGGTCCGACCCGGCCGTGCTCGCCGGTCTCGGCCTGGCCGTACTGGCCGCCGCGGCCTTCGCGCTCCGCGAGCGACTGGCCCGCTCCCCGGTGCTGCCGCTGGGCCTGCTGCGCTCGCGCGCCATGAGCGGCGGGGCCGTCATCGGCCTGCTGTTCAACTTCGGCTTCTACGGCATGGTGTTCACCGCCAGCCTGGAGTTTCAGCACCAGCGCGGCTACAGCGCCCTCGGCACCGGGCTCGCGCTGTTCCCGGCGGTGGCGATGACCATGTTCGCCTCCGTCCTGTCGGGCCGGCTGTCCCGCCGTACCGGCGACCGCCCGCTGGTGGTCTCGGGCATGCTCCTGGCCGCACTCGGGCTGGCCGGCTGGGCCGCGGCGGGCGCCAACCCCGCCTACGGGCTGCTGGTGCTGCCGATGATGGCCGCCGGGTTCGGTACGTCCTTCGCCCTCACCGGCTCGACCGCCACCGTGATGGGCGCCGCCCCCGAGGCCTACTCGGGGGCCGCCTCCGCCCTGTTCAACACCACCCGCCAGATCGGCAGCGCCACCGGCGTGGCACTCGGCGGCTCCCTGCTCGCCTCGGCCGGCGACTACGGCACCGGGATCCGCACCAGCATGTTCATCGGCGCGCTCGCCTATATGACCGCAGCGGTCCTCGCCTGGCGGTGCGTGCCCGCGAAGAGCGCGGCCCCGGAGCCCTCTCAGTCCTGACGGCCGGTGACCGCCATCCGCTGCAGCAGCCCCCAGGTGAACTCCGCGACGACCTCCCACCGCGCCCCCGCCCCGTCCGGCGCCGTGAAGGCCAGCCCCCACCGGGTCGGTGCCGAACCCTCCAGGGGACGGGCCGGGGCGAAGGCACGGGCCGCTTCGTCCACCGTGCAGGACCAGGGGGCGAGATCGTCGAGGGTGCGCGGCTCCGGGCCCTCGGCGCCCGGCGCGCGGACCAGCCACTCGTTCCACACGGCGCCGTTCGGGGCGGTGAGGACCTCGAAGCGCAGGTCGGGCCAG
Source organism: Streptomyces sp. CRCS-T-1 (assembly GCF_024442335.1). Taxonomy (NCBI): domain Bacteria; kingdom Bacillati; phylum Actinomycetota; class Actinomycetes; order Kitasatosporales; family Streptomycetaceae; genus Streptomyces; species Streptomyces sp. CRCS-T-1. Next base: position 5,847,847 of record NZ_CP101651.1, read on the forward strand.
AGCGGGACGGGCCACAGCCACGCCTCGCAGTCGAGGTCGCCGATGCGCCGGGGCGTACGGGACTCCGCGTCGCCGAGGACCGAGCGATAGCGGGACAAGGCCGGGCGCGGGGAGCGGATCATCGCCTGCCAGCGCTTGTTCGCCTCGCGCATGTCCGCCAGGGAGACTCCCAGCGCGTGCCGGGCGTCCTCCACCAGGCCGGGATTGTGGTCGGCCATGCGGCGCAGCAGCACCAGCTGGAAATCGAGCGGGGTGAAGGGGCTAGCGGGGCGCTTTCCGGAGGGCATGGGACCCATCGTCGCCCACCGGGGCCCTGCCGGGGCGGCGGCCGTCGGGCAGGAACAGCACCGAGTTGACGTAGCGCGGGCCCCTGAGCAGCGGCGAGGGCAGGACGCGGCGGAGCAGGCCGTGGGAGACGACGTAGGAGGCGTCGGCCTGGTGGTCCTCCAGCGGGAACTCGGCCAGCGGCACCCAGGTGTCGCCCGGCAGCACCCAGCCGTCGTAGCCCAGCAGGGCCAGATAGGTCACCACCGGCGCGATCGGCTGGATCCGGGACTCCAGCTCCACGAACAGGGCCGGGCGGTCGCGGGCCAGCAGACCCGTCGCCCCGCGCAGCACCGCCGGCTCGTTGCCGTCCACGTCGATCTTGATGAAGCCGACGTCGCGCAGCCCCAGATCGTCCAGCGTGACACAGGGGACGTCCAGCGCCCGGCCGTGGATGTCCCGCCGGACCAGCGAGGACACGCCCCGGTCGCCCGAGTCGTCCGACGGCAGCCACAGCCGGGCGAGGCCCGGACGGTCCGAGGCCGCCGCGCGGATCACCCGTACGTTCGACGGGACGGCGGCGGCCAGCAGCCGGGCCAGATGGGGCACCGGCTCGATCGTCACGACCTGCTCGGCGCGGCCGGACAGCCGGTGCGTCCAGGGCCCGTACCAGCCGCCCACATCCACCGCCGTACGGCACCCGGGCGGGCACAGCTCGGCGAGCCGGGCCAGCTCCGGTTCGAACCGCGGATACAGCGCCCGGGCCGTCGCGGCCACCAGCCGGGTGGGCAGCAGGGGAGCGAGGCGGGCGGCCAGGCTGGTCACGGCGACATCCTCTTGAGCAGTTCCTCGTGCTCCTCGTCCGGCACCTGCTCCCCGGACGAGGGCAGCAGTTGCGGAATGCCGTCGAGGATCGGATAGCGGCGGCGCAACCGCGGGTTGTACAGCGCCTCCTCCCGCTCGGTCTCCTCGGCCAGCAGATGCAGCGGGCCCTTGTCGAGCGGGCACGCCAGGATCTTCAGCAGCGGGTCGTCGGGCTTCATGGGGATGCCAACTCCTTGGCTGGGGAGGGCTCTTGGGGAGCGGAGTCGTGTTTGGGCATGGTCAGCAGTACGGCGACGGCCAGGGTCGTGCCCGCCACCCGCAGCGCGAGCCGCAGCGGGTCGTCCGGCAGGGCCTCGCCGAAGGACAGGGTGCCGAGCACCGCCGTGAACAGGCAGGTCACGGTCGTGCACACCGGCACGATCAGCGAGGCCCGGCAGCGCTGCAGCGCCGCCTGCGACATCACCAGTCCGAACACACCGGTGAACAGCAGCAGATACGGATAAGGGGAGGCCAGCAGATCCAGGACCGCGCCGCCGATCCCGCTGGTCGTCAGATGGCTCGACACGCCCTTGATGGCCAGCGAGCTGACGCCGTACAGCAGGCCCACGGCCACGCCGTACTCGACGCCGGTCGTCGGGCGCCGGTGCCGGTTGCGGGCGCGGCGCTCGGCGGAGCCGTACAGCCACACCCCGGCCGCCAGCGACGGCACGCACACCAGCAGGATCAGCGGATAGGGCGCCTCCTGGCTGACGGAGTCCGAGCCCTCGCGCAGGGACAGCACCACCATCAGCAGCGCGAGCAGGATCGCGCCCAGCGCGTATCGCTCACGGCCGGTCGTCTCCTCGCCGAGCAGCCGGGCCGACAGCAGCACGAGCAGCACCAGGCCGGAGACGAAGATGCCCTGCGCGGCGGCGATCGGCAGCGTCCGGTACACCGCGAGCTGGGCGGCGAACCCGGCCGCGAGCGAGAGCGAACCGCCGATCCACAGCGGGCTGCCGAGCACCAGCCGCAGCAGCCGGGCGGGCTGCCGGATCGATACTTCAGGCAGGGCGGCGAGCGCGCGTTTCTCCAGGACGAATCCGGTGCTGTACAGGACGTTCGCCAGCAGGGCCGCGGCCACTCCCCACCACATGGGCTACGTCCTCCTGGCGTGCAGCAGCAGGATCGACGCCAGCTTCGGCCGGGCGCAGGCCAGCCGGTCCAGCGGCCGAAGCGGGCGCGGTACGCCGTGGAAGGGAGCGCCTTCGAGTCCTACGACCGTGAATCCGGACGCGGCGACGAACTCCCTCAGCGCGCGGGCGGTGTAGAGGCGCAGATGTCCTACGACCTCTTTGCCCGGGCGGCCGTGGATGCCGCGCAGGCTGACCTCCGAGAAGACCGGCTGCACCCCGGCGAGCAGCAGGGCGCGGTTGTACCAGGCGGCCAGATTCGGGGTGGACAGCATCAGATGGCCCCCGGGGCGCAGGATCCTGCGGATCTCGTCGAGCGCGGCGTCCGGGTCGACGAGGTGCTCGATCACCTCGCTGAACAGCACCGCGTCGGCGGATTCGGAGGCGAACGGCAGTCCCCCGCCGGTGAGTTCACCGCGGACCGCGTACGGGATGCGGGTACGGGCGCGTCTGAGGGCGTCCTGGGACCAGTCGACGCCGATGACACGGTGGCCGGGCAGCAGGGGCGCGGCGGTGGCGGCGGCGGTGCCGTCGCCGCAGCCGATGTCGAGGACCGTGCGGGGGCGGTCGCCGGCCGGTCCGAGGGCCCGGGCCAGCATGCGGGCCTGGCGGAGGCTGCGGGGGGTGCCGGACGCCACCGGGACGGCGGGGTTCTCGTAGAAGTCGCGCAGGTCGCGGGGCGGGCGTCGTCCGGCGGTGGTCGTTGTCGTCGCGGGTGTCGTGGCCGGTGTCGGTGTCATGGGGCGACCTCCGTGGTGTGCAGATAGTGCTCGAAGAGGTCGCGGAGGTGGGCGCCGTCGCCGTGGCTGAGCAGGGACCGGGACCAGCGCAGGGCCAGGTGGAGACGGCCGGCCGTGGAGGCGGTGGTGACGGTCAGGCCGCGCGGCATCCGGGCCGGCGCCGAGAACCAGACCGCGTGCGCGCGGCCCGCCTCCTCGCCGAAGTCCAGCGGGTACGGGATACGGCCGATGTTGCTGAGCAGGGTCGTCGACGTCCAGGGCGCGGCGGCCCTGCGCAGGCCGCGGGTGAGGGCGGCGCGGGCGGCGACCGGGGCCCAGGGGGAGGTGAGCAGGGCGGCGCCGTGGCCCAGTTGGGGGCGGGGCTGGGATTTCAGCGCGCGGGTGCGTTCCGCGGTGCGACGGAGCAGGGTGGACATCTCCGCCTTCAACTCACCTGGTGAGAAAGGCACTTCTACCAGGCGGGTGCCGTTGCCGATGGGCATCGTGGTGTCGCGGGGGCGGTCGTCCACGGGCATGGTGATGCGCAGGGGGCGGGGGCGGGCGCCGTGTTCCCTGTTCCAGTGGGCGATGGTCAGGGCCGTGGTGACCATGAGCTGGTCGTTGACGGTGTAGGGGGAGCCCTTGGGGCGGTGCGGGAGGGGGAGTTCGGTGACGAGCATGCCGTTGCCGGGGGAGGGGTCGGGTGTGCCTTGCGCTACCCGCGCGGGGGGTGACCAGGTGGTGGGGGTGTCCGGGGGTTCTTTTCCGGGTTCCGCGGCGCGGGTGGGGGGCGCGGTGGGGTTGTTGTCCTGGCCTCCGTAGAGCTCTGCGGCGGTGGCGAGTATGCGGAGGCAGGCCGGGCCGTCGAGGGCGGTGTGGTTGATGGTGAGGAGGAGGACTGTGCCTTGGGTGGTGCTCGGGGATGGTGCTGGGGCCGGGTGGGTCCGCAGCTCGGCGGGGCGAGGTGCCGCTGCGCCCACCCGTGCCGCCCCAGCGGCACGATTGCCCGCAGCTAGGGCGGCGACTGCTTCGAGTCGGATCGGCGGCGACATCGTCAAGGGCGGTGCCTCCGCCAGTGCCCTCGTCCTGGCGTCCTGCAACGCCCTCGGCCCCGCCGGGGTGAAGGTCACCACCTCCGTGTCCGGCTCCGTCGTCAGCTCCCACTCGTAGCGGCGGCGGAACCACGGCCCCCCTGCCTCCCGCATCAGGATGCGGGGATGCCGGTGCAGGGCCTCGGTGAAGGCCTTGCGCAGGCGGGCGGGTTCCAGGGGGCCCGGGAGGTGGACCTCGATGTGGACCGTTTCCGGTTCCTGCTCCTGGAGGCAGTGCCGGGACACCTCGTCCACCACCGGGAACGGGATGCGTACCGGTGCGGTCATGCGGGCTCTTCCTTCCCCGGTTCTCGCAGGCTCACCAGGCCCGCGAACAGGCCGATCAAAGCCAGCAGTTGGGCCACATGCCCGAACGCGCCCGTGCCCGACCCCACCGGCTCCCCGGCCCCGAACGCGGCAAGCACACCCGCTCCCGCCAGCGCGACGAACGCGATCGGCACCAGCAGGGCGTGCCGCCGCGAGGCCAGCAGTGCCAGGGCCGGGACCAGCAGCGCGAACCAGCCCGCGATCACCACTGCGACCAGCGTCAGCGCCACCGTGCCGAGCCACAGCCCGGGCAGCGGCGGAACCGGCTGCGGTGCGTCGGGGTTGGGGGCGCGGCGGCGCCACAGGGCGAGGCCCAGCAGCACCGCGATGCCGGCGCCGCTGCCGATCAGCCCGACGTCGTAGGTCGTGGCCGGTTCGTACGACAGCTTGACCGCGCCGCCCGCCCCGGCCGGGACCCGCCAGCCCTGCTGCCAGCCGTCCAGCCGTACCGGGGTCAGCTCCTTGCCGCCCAGGGTGGCCTTCCAGCCGTCGTTGAAGTTCTCGTACGTCGTCAGGTACGAGGCCGTGCCGGAGCCGACCGTGACCTCGCGCCGGTCGCCCAGCCAGTCCCGTATCTCCAGCTCACGCCCGGCCGCCGCGGCCTCGGGAACCGTCCCGCGGGTCAGGGTCACGTCCGTGAGGGCGAGCGGGCCCGCGTCACCGCCCTCCAGCCGGTGTTCGCCGGCGGGCAGCCGCACCTCGGAGTCGCCCCGGCCCTCCTGGCAGAGCGTCACCTCGACGCCCCGCCGCTCCACGAGATCCCGCACCGTCCCCTTCACGCTCGTCCGGTACAGCTCGCTGTCCAGCGCCACGTCCGGGCCCTTGCCGCACGGCAGGGAGAACTTCCGGGTGCCGTCCGGCTGCGGGGTGCGGTACTGGTCGAGGGAGGGGACGTACGCCTCCGTCAGGCCCACCGGGAGGCGCAGATCCTCGTCGGCGACCGGGTTGTGCAGGGTCAGCGGGGCGGTCTCGGTGACGGTGATGTCGAGCCGGTCGGTGGTGATCGGCGGGAAGCGGACCCAGCCGTTCTCGTCGACGCCGGCGATCGTCGCGCCGTCGGGGGAGCTGATGCTCACCTGGGAGGCGCGGGTGGACAGGCCGCCCGCGGGGGCCAGGACGACTTCGCCGACCGGCTGCTTGCCCTCCCAGCTCAGGTGGATCGTCGGCCGGTCGCCCGCGATCCAGGCCGTCGTGAGGTCGCCGTCGGTGAGGTTGCGTGCCGTCAGGCCCGCGCCGAGGCTCGCCGTGGAGTCGGCGGTGGCGACGATCCTGGTCTGCTGCTCGGGTGCGACCTCGTAGAGCAGCCGGTCGAGTTCCTCGCCCGGCACCGGCACCGCGTTCGCCTTCACCTCGTAGGTTCCGGCGGCCGGTGTGGTGAAGCGGCGGTGCAGTCCGGCCTCCGTGCCGGTCGCGGACAGGCCCGTCGGGTCGGCGGCGCGGTGCAGGGAGACGACGGTGGCGGCCGCGGTGGCGTTGTCCGCGTCGGCCGGCAGCTTCAGCAGCCGCGTCACCTGGATGTCCGGCAGGTCGATCTCGGAGAAGCCCGCGCCCGTCAGACCGGCCCGGCGCTCCACAGAGTCCACGATCGTCAGCTTCATCCAGCGGCTCGTGCCCTCGGGCGCCTTGATCCGCTGCGTCTTGCCGTTCGGCTGGAGGAAGCTCGTCTTCGAGCCCTTCTCCGTCTCGACCCGTACCTTCGTGGCCGCCGCGCGCACACTCTCCTGCGGCAACGGCGTGACCTTGAAGGAGGACGGCATGTCATAGGGGCCGGTGAAGCCGACCCGCAGCCACTGCCCGTCCGGGGTGTCCGGCGCGCCCTCCGCCCAGGCGGTGTCCGGGTTGCCGTCGAAGGCGTTCACCGGGTCGTACTGCGGCAGATGGAAGAGCCAGTTGCCGTACGAGGACGCCGTCACCGAGGCGGCGCCGCGCAGTTCGGCCACGGTCTGGTGGTCGGTGCCCTCGGCGGGCAGGATCTGCCGCGGCTTCTCGCCCGGGTCCTGCTGGGCGTCGGGCGCGTTGCGCTCGTCCTCCGTGTACGTGTACGACGTACCGGCGTTGACCAGGCCGAACCGGGTGTCGGCACGCCGCATCCCGTCGCCCACCACCTGCACGGCCGGGGTGCCGAGCCCGGGATGGTTGTCGCCGGTCAGGACACTCGCCCGCCCACGCAGCCGGGACGCCAGCGGCAGCAGCGCCTCCGGGCCGCCGGACACCACGGCCGTGTCGGAGACCGGGGCCAGTCCCGCCTGCCCGGGCCGGAGCACGTCCGCGTCGGCCGGCCGGTAGATCTCCACCGCCCGCTGCCGCGCGTACAGCCCCTCGACCTGGAGCGGGGCGTCCTGCGCGATCCGCCCGCCGGTCATCACCGGACCGAGCCCCGTCACCCGCTCGTACCCGGACTGCTCCAGCGTCCGCTTCACCGTCGCGGTCGGCACCGCGCCGATCTGGTCGGGATCGAGATCGTTGCGTACGACGACGTAGTACAGCCCCGCCCGGCTCAAGTAGTCCGCGAGACCGGGGACTTCGCCGCCCGTCAGCAGCGCCTGCTCGACAGCGTCCATCGCGCGCCGGTTGCCGGGCGTGCCGAACGGGACGTAGTCGCGCTGCGCCCAGCGCGACTCGGCGAGCACGTCGAGCGGCTGGTCGATGGGGGAGCCCCAGGTGTACATGCCGTGCGCGGTCGCCGGGACGACCAGGGCCCGGGAGTCGGGGGAGTACTTCTCCAGCCAGTCGGCCGTGGCCTGCCAGTAGGTGGGCAGCTTCTGGAAGGAACCCTGGTTGAGGATCGAGCCGTTGAGATACGGCAGCAGCAGCCCCGGCAGGACCAGCACGGCCGCGATCAGCGGGGCGAGACGCCGGCCGCGCACCCGGCGGGCCCCGCGCGGCTCGGCTGCCACACCCACCAGATGGACCAGGCCCAGCACGAGCGCCAGCGCCATGCCCGCCTGGAACTTGTAGATGTTCCGGAACGGCGACAGCCACCCGTCCAGCCAGCCCTGCACGACCCCGTGGAACGGCGCCCCGAACGCCCCGCCGTACCCGGCGAGCAGCACCAGCGCCGCCACCAGCACGGTCAGCACCAGCCAGCGCCGCTCGGGCACGTCCCGCCGGGCGAGTCCGGCGAGCCCCAGCCCGGCCGCCAGCGCCGAGCTCACGATCACGAGGACCGAGGAGGCCACGGCCCACCCCGCGGGCAGCCACGCCTCACCGAAGTGCAGATAGGCGACCCAGTTCCCGGCGCCGCGCAGCGCCTCGGTCGCCGACATGGTGTCCGTCGTGGTCTGGGCCGTCTCGATGTACGGCAGGAAGTTCTCGCCGTAGACCCCGAGCAGCAGCAGCGGCACCCACCACCAGGCCGTCACGACGATCACGGCCGGGGCCCACCAGGCGATCAGCTTGCGCTGCCGGGGCCCGGGCGGCCGGGACAGCAGATACAGCCCGACCGGCAGCAGCGAGGCCAGGGTCGCCGAGGCGTTCACCCCGCCCATGAACGGCACGAGCAGCGCCGACCGCAGCGCCGCGACCCGGGCCGCGTACCGCTCGTTCGTCAGCGGCAGCAGCACCCACGGCAGGAAAGCGCCGGGCAGCGCGGCGGCCGACGTCGACCCGATGACCGTCGTGAACACCGGCCACAGCGCGTACGCCACGGCCCCCAGCAGCCGGGACGTCCCACTGCCCACCCGCAGCCGTTCCGCCAGCCGCAGCGCACCCCAGAAGGCGACGGACACGACGACCGACATCCACAGCCGCTCCGCCAGCCACACCGGCAGCTGTACGAGGTCGCACAGCCAGTAGAACGGCAGCATCGGCCAGAGATAGCCGACGTACTGGTCCTGGATCCCGCCGAACCCGGCCCGGTCGTGCCACAACTGGCCCAGATCTGCGAGGAACTGCCCCGGGTCGACGGTGACGCCCAGCTTGGTGTCGAAGGTCTGCCGCCCGGGTTGCACCGCGAGGAACAACACGAACACCACAGCCCAGAAACCCAGCAGCCAGCGTCGCGACCGCGGGCCCTCGGGGGGACCCGCCGCGGTCGCGGTGGGGGGAGGAGCCTGGACCGTGGTTGTCATGTAGGACACCGCCGCAGAATGAGGAGGAGGTTCCAGGTGGCGAACTCGCGGATCCCGGGCGCCTTGACGACGGTCTCCGCGAGGAAGGGCCAGTAGCGGGAGCGCGCCGAGACGACCGTGACGTCGTCGCGGGCACGCACCTGCCGCAGGGTGGAGCCGATGTGCACCGCGAACAGGTTCTCGCCGAGCGTGTGCTTGGCGGGCCGGCCGGTCCGCCGCAGATAGCGGGCCCGGGCCCGCTCGGCACCGAAGTAGTGCCACGGGGCCCACTCGTGCCCGCCCCACGGCGACAGCCAGTTGGTGAACGACACATAGATCAGCCCGCCCGGGCGCGTCACCCGGGCCAGCTCACTGAGAAAGGTCTCCGGATCGGCCACGTGCTCCAGCACGTTGGAGGAGAAGGTGACATCCGCGATGCCGTCCCGCAGGGGCAGCAGATACCCGTCGGCGACCACCGCACCGCCGGGCGGCTTCTCACCCAGCTCGGCCATGTCCGGCTCGAACAGATAGGCCTGGGCCCCGCGACGCCGGAACTCCTCGGTGAAGTAGCCACTGCCCCCACCGATGTCCAGGACGGTACGCCCGGCGACGGGCCCGTCATACGCCTCGACTTGGTCGGCGGCGTCACGGGCGAGCAGCGAGTAGCAGTACTCGGGATCGTCCTGTTCACGGAGGAAGGCACGGAACAGGGCAACAGATCTTCGAAACGAGGGGTCTTTCACGGCCCCCAGCCCCTCACCGCCTCCGCGGCCACCACCCGGAACTGCCGAACCGTACGGTCCCACCGATAGGAAGCGGCCCGCTCCCGAGCCGCCTTCCCCATCAACTCCCGCTCCCGCCCGGCCAGGGCCAGCGCACACCACGCGGCGGCGAACGACGACTCACCCCGCGCGAGCACCCCGGTCTCACCATCGACCACGGAGTCCTTGAGCCCGGGCACATCGAAGGCCACACTCGGCGTCTCCCGCGTCGCGGCCTCCGTCACGACCAGCCCCCATCCCTCCACGGCGGAGGGATGCAGCAACAGCCAGGCCGCACACAGCAGTCGATGCTTCTCGGCTTCGGACACATACCCGGTGAACTCCACACCGGGCCCGGCCAGCCGCTCCAGCCGTTCGCGCTCCGGCCCGTCCCCGACGATCACCAACCGCCCGCCGGTCACCGGCCGCACCCGCTCCCACAACCGCAGCAGCAGATCGATCCGCTTGTACTCGACGAGCCGCCCGACGGCGACGAACAACGGCTCCGCCGAGCGCTCGGCTCGCGGCCCCGGCTCCTCGACCCCGTTGTGCACGACCCGGATCCGGTCCCGCTCCACCCCGATCGCCCGCAGCGCGTGGGCCGTCGAAGGGGACACGGCGACCATCAGGCCGCCCTGCCGCGCACCGGTCAGCGCCCAGTGCTCGAGTCTTCGGCCGATGCGCGCCGCCGGGGCCAGCGGCCCGCCGAAGCGCATCTTCCACAGATCCGTATGGACGTGGTTGACCAGACACAGCGTGGGACCGCGATGCCACAGCGGCGCCAGATACGGCATGCCGTTGCACACCTCGACCAGCAGATCGCAGTCGCCGATCTGGCGGGCGAAGGCGGAACGGGCGCGCAGATAGTGCCCGTAGGGGCCGCCCGCCGACACGACCCGGTAGTCACGGAAGGCCGCGGGGCCTCCGCACAGCAGGGTCACCTGGTGACCCAGCCGGGTCAGCCCGTCGGCGAGCTTGTCGACCAGCAGCTCGGAGCCGCCGGCGGAGGGGTTGTCCAGATCACGATGGGCGAGGAACACGATCCGGCGCGGATGTGGGGGGAGCGCCGGAAGGGCCCGCTGCGCACTGGTGGAGGCGGCGCGCAGCCGGGACGGTACGTGCTGGGGCATGGGTGCTCCAACTCGTCTCGGGGTGCGGAAGTCAACGTGGGAAAATGTGAGGGTCTGTCCGGAAGGGGAGTCTGAAAGGGGAGTCTTGAAGAAGTCGGCCTGTGGGGGGGCCTGAGCTCTTCCTGGGAGGGGAGTGTGGACGGGATGTGCTCGGGTGGGGTTGGACAGTTTTCGCCCGGACGTTCGTCAGGGCTACTCACCGGCGTGACAATTTCGGGCTTTGTTAGAGCTGACGTCACATCACATCGTGAGGGTGGGCTGGGGCATGTCCGGCTTTTCGGACGGAACAGGCTGCTCCGGCTCCTTCCGCCCACGCGCCACGAGAAGCCCACCCACCACCGCGAGCACAAAACCGGTCACCGCCGCCCCGATCGGCAACGTCACGCCCACCATCCGCAGTTGGCGGCTGTCCCGCTTCGCCTGCCGCACCGCTTCCTTCTGCGTCGCGGTCGTGAAGGAGACCTTCCGGCTGTCCAGCAGCACCGCCGCGTCCTTCTTCCCGCCCGGCGCCCGCAGGGTCCGCTTCGGCCCGGTCTGCGCGTAGATCACCCGGCCGGTGGCCTGGTCCACGATCAGCTCGAACCCGTGGTTGGAGTACCACTCCTCGGCCAGCACCTGCGGCCGGCCCGGCTCGTCGACGAGGCTGCCGGGCACCATCCGTGTGCCGGTCCTGGTCGGCGGCACCGATCCGGTGAACTTGTAGCCGGTGTAGCCCTGGACCTTCGCGGTGCCCCGGTAGCGCAGCACGACCGTGTCGCCGAGGGTGTTGTCCCACCACTGGTAGGAGCGTTTCTGCACGTCGAAGGGGAACTTCAGATAGGCCTCGCCCTCGATGTACGGCTTCTCGCCGCAGCAGTGCACCGGACGGGTCGTCTCGCGGTCCATCACCCAGCGGTGCGGTGTGAAGTCCAGCGCGTCGTGCGGATCGGCGGCGGGCAGCGACTTGTCCGTGTCGACCGTGGTGATCACGTCCCAGACGGCGTTGCCGCTGCGTTCACTGGCCTCGACATTGCCCCGGACCCGCTGCGTCACGGTGATCTTCCGGCCGGAAACCGTCTCGATCCGGTCAGTGTCGAAGACGCTGCCCCGGCCGGTGTAGACGGCGGTCGTGTCGATGTCGATCGGATTCACCGCGGCACGCGGTTGCACATACCAGGCGAGCAGGGGCGCCAGCACCAGCAGGAACGTGCCGAGACCCAGCAGGACCAGGGAAAACGGAGAGGTTGTACGGCGCATCCGGGCACTCCAGTGGCTTGGGACGGCTCGACGTACGAGGAGACCGGCACGGCGACGAAGTGCGCGCATGCGGTTGGGCCGGGAACCGTAGGCGGCTCTTGACGGGGTGTCAATGCTTGTCGAGACTGGGCGCGACAGGCAGGGACGGGACGCCAAGGTGGGGCGACCTCCGGACGAACACCGGACGAATCCGGACAGAGAGGCTGACCCTGCGATGTCCAGACTGCTCGCTGCCGCGTTGACCGTCGCGCTCGCCGCCGCCCTTGCCGTGGGCGCCGCGCTGGGCGTGGTCGCGCTGCTCCAGGCCACACCCGACCAGCCGAACACCCCCTTGATCACGTACGAGCAAGCGGGCCAGGGGAGTTGACGGTGACGGCTGCCCGCACCGGAACCGTCACCGCACGCTCGGCCTGGCACGACGTACCGCGCTTCCAGGTACGCCGGTTCGCGGCGATCGCCATGGCCGAGGCGCCCGAGCTCGCCGAGGAGATCCTCCGCGAGATACAGCGCGAGTACCCCCATCTGCCGTTCGTCGTCGACGACTCGGGCGAGCCCATGGCCCTGGTCGGCATCCGCCGCGCCATCGAGGTCTTCGTGCAGCACCTGGAACACTCCGAGGGGCGGCCCACCGTCCCGCCCGGCGTCTTCCAGGACTTCGGCCGCGGCGAGGGCCTGAACGGCCGCTCCCTCGACTCCCTCCAGGCCATCTACCGCATGGGCGTACGCCTGGCCTGGCGCCGCTTCGCCGACATCGGCCAGCGCGTGGAGATCCCGCCCCCGGCGATGTACGAACTCGTCGACGCGGGCTACGAGTACCTGGACGGCCTCGTCGACCAGTCCGTACGCGGCTACGCCGAGGCCGCGGCCCGTCAGGCCGGTGAACGCCTGCGTCTGCAGCGCCGGTTGATGGAGCTTCTCCTCGTCGAGCACCATCGCGGCGACCCCTCCGAGGCCCTCACGGAACGCGCCGCCCGGATCGGCTGGCCCCTCCCGGCCAAGGTCGCCGTCGGCGTCCTGCTGCGTCCCGCCCGGGAGGCCATGGCCCCCGCGGTCGGCCAGGGTGTGCTGCTCGACATGGAGTACGAGCAGCCCCGCATGGTCGTGCCCGACCCGGGCGCGGCGGGCCGCCCCGAGCTGCTGCACCGGGCCCTGGCCGGCTGGTCCGGCGCGATCGGCCCGCCCGTACCGCTCGCCGACGCGGCGAAGTCACTGCGCTGGGCCGAGGCGGCGGTACGCCTGATGGAACGCGAGCTGCTCCCCTCGGGCGAGGTCCTCTACTGCACCGAGCACACCGAGGCGCTGGTCCTCCTCCAGCCGGAGGAACTGATCGACGACCTGGCCCTGCGCTGCCTGGCCCCCCTCACCCACTGCGGCCCCACCCACGGCCGCCGCCTCGCGGAAACGCTCCTCGCCTGGCTGGAGACCAGGGGCGGAGCCCCGGAGGTCGCGGCCCGCCTGGGCGTCCACCCCCAGACGGTCCGCTACCGCCTGCGCCAGATCCGCGAACTCTGGGGCGACGAGATCGACGACCCCGACCGCCGCTTCGAACTGGAACTGGTGCTGCGGGCCCAGCGGCTGCGGGGGCAGTTGGGGGCGATGCGCACCCGGCGATGACCGCCCCCCGGCGATGCCCCCGGCCATGCTCCCCCCCGGCGGATGTCACACCGACGCCCGCTCCTTCGCCGTCGCCGTCGCCGCCGCCCGCCCGGAGACCGGGGCGTCCAAGTGGACCACCACCGACGAATAGAACCGCTGCACGGCGTCGTCGACGCTGCGGATGAAGCCGGACTCGGCGCTGCCCCGCCCGCTGCCCATGCCCTTGAAGAGGGACAGCCGGAAGCCGGTGATCCGGGTGGAGCCGTCCCTCGGGAGCAGATCCGCCGGCTCCGGACGCAGCCGCTCCAGCGTGCCCCGCGGGCCGCCGGTCTCGCCCTCCACCAGCGTCTCGACATGCAGGTCCGCCGGTGCCTCGGCGAGCCGCCGGACCAGACGCTTGGCCCAGGTCAGGGGATAGCCCTGCTCGGGTGCCGGGATCTCCACGGACGTGCGCAGCTTGGCCGTTCGCAGATCGGCGCTGAGGGTGAGCAGGCCGGGCGCCCCCTCCACCCGCAGTTCCGCCTGGAGCCTGCCCTCCAGACAGAGCTGGTCGGCGAGCCGGGCACGCCGGGCCCCGGGGTCGGTGCCGCGCCGGGTGCGCTGGGCGGGCAGCACCTTCTGCCCGAGTTCGCCGCCGAGCCGCAGGCACACCTGACGGATGAGCCGCTCCCAGCTCTCCACCACCTCCAGGGCGCGCGGGTCGCCCTGGCAGAGGGTCTCGTCGCCGATCCCGTTGCGCACGGGCACCCAGGCCGCGCCCATGTTCTGGAAGCCGTGGCAGCCGGAGTTCTCGTGCTGGAGGTAGTGCAGGAGGTCCTGGAGCAGCCAGGTGCGGGCCGCGTTGCCGACGCCCTCGTGCCGGATCAGCATCTGCGCCTGGTGGGCCACTTCGGCCCAGGACAGATGCCAGAGCGCCACCTGGTGCTTGCGCCGCCGGTCGATCTTCACATCGACCAGCGGGCTGCCCTCCAGCGCGACATCGTTCGACAGCGTGATCACGGCCTCGTAGCCACGCCGGGCCGCGATGTCCATGTAGGCCTGCACCTGGTCGGACCTGAGGGGGTTGCCGTTGGTCTTGGTCTCGACGAGCGCCGTCCACAGCTTGCCGGCGCGCTCCACGCGGATCACTCCGTCGGGGCGCCGGGGTGTGTCACCGTGCGGCAGGGAGACCTCGGTGAAGGTCTCCATCCGGCCGGAGGGCGCGCCGAAGGGGGCGGTGACCCGCCTGCCGAACCGGGGCACCTGGGCCATCACCGACAACAGCACGGACGTGGCCCGCGTCTCCCGGTCCCGGTCGCTCTTGAGCGCCGACACCGGGAAGAGCCGGGCCTGCCGCCAGGACTCGTTCTCCGCCAGGCTCTTCACGGGCGCCCTGGGCGGCGTGACCTTCTTCTTCGCGGTCCGGGGCCGCGCCGCCCGCTTCTTCGGAGCGGTCTCCTCCGTCGCGTCGACGGGCCCGCGCGGCGCCGGGACGGCTTCCAGCATCGCCGCCGGTCCGGTCTCGGGTTCGGCCGCGGCGGCCGGTACGACGGGCACGGGCACCTCCGGGGCCGCCGCCGTCTCGGAATCCGGCTCGTCATCGTCGACGTCCACGCCGAAGTCCGTCGCCAGCCCCGCGAGCCCGCTCTCGTAGCCCTGCCCGACGGCCCGGAACTTCCACTCGTCCGCCCGCCGGTACAGCTCGCCGAAGATGATCGCGCTCACCTCACCGGCGTCCTCGATGACGAACTGCAGCAGACTCTCGCCCCCCGCGTCGGCCAGCGTCACCTTGAGATCGTCCAACTCCCCGAAGCGGGCACCTTCGTACCGGCTCGCGGCCACGACGATCCGCTCCACCTCGGCCGGGACCGCCGTCAGATCGAAACTGATCCGGTCCTCGCTGCCGTCCCCCGTTGGCTCCTTGCCGAGGAGCTGCACACTGCCGTCGGCCGCCACCGGGTTGTTGTAGAAGTAGAAGTCGGCGTCGCTGCGCACCTTGCCGCCGGCGTCCAGCAGCAGGACGGACACATCGGCGTCGCCCTCCCCGGTCGGGCTGGACCAGCCCAGGCTGATGATCGCGGAACCGACGTTCTCGCTCAGGGCCGTTAAGGACAAGTTCGAGCCCTTGGTCATGTCACGCACAGAAATCCCCCCACCTCTGCGACACCTGTGACGTGTCGCACATACGGCACTTTAATGTGCACGCAACGCGCTCGTGGGCCGCTCTTCGGTTTCCGCCCGCTGTCCGTCTGCCTCGTCTGCCCATTGCCCGGCCAAACCTCTATGGCTAGCCTGTGTTCGTCATGCCGATCGCCTGTTGATATCTCGAACACAGGCGCCTGAGACACATAGGGAGGGGCCGGTCGTGGGACGACTCGTACCAGCCGTGACCCGGGCTCTCGACATTCTCGAGCTCTTCCTCGACGGGGACGGGACGCTCTCCGCCCCCGACATCGTGCGCAAGCTGCAGCTGCCGCGCACCACCGTGCACGAGCTGGTGACCACGCTCGCCGCCCGGAAGTACATCGTCCAGGTGCCCGGGCAGCCGGGACGCTACCGGCTCGGCGTCCGGCCGTACCAGCTCGGCGCCCGTTACGCCGAGCAGCTCGACCTCGCCGCCGAGGGGCAGCTCGTCGCCCGGTCCGTCGCCGAGACCTGCGACGAGACCGTGCACGTGGCGATCCTCGAGGACGCGGACGTCATCTACATCGCCAAGGTCGACTCCACGCACGCCGTGCGGATGGTGTCGGCGGCCGGACGCCGGCTGCCCGCCCACTGCACCTCCGTCGGCAAGATGCTGCTGGCCTCCCTTCCCGAGCAGGAACTCGCCACGCGCATCCCCGACATGGCGGCGCTCGTCGCGATGACCCCCAACAGCATCACCGACCCGGCCGCCCTGCGCGAGGCCCTGGCCGAGATCCGTGAGCGGGGCATCGCCGTGGAGAGCCGCGAGTCCAACCCGGACGTGAGCTGCGTGGCCGCGCCGGTCCGCGACCGCACCGGCCAGGTCGTCGCCGCCCTGTCGATCTCCGTGCCGATGATCCGCTGGAGCGAGGAGCGCCGCGCCGAGCTGGAGCAGCTCGCCGCGAAGGGCGCCGCCGAGCTGTCCGAGCACCTGGGCCACCGGAGCATGGCATGACGGCGAAGCCGTACGAGGTCGCCGTACGGGCCGAGGCCGAGCTCGGCGAGGGGCCGACCTGGGACGCGGCGACCGGCCGGCTGATCTGGATCGACATCCTCGGCTGCCGGGTGCACACCTACGACCCGGCCACCGGCCACCGCACGGTCCGCCGCACCGAACAGCACGTGGGCGCGGTCAAGCCGCGCGCCGGGGGCGGACTGGTGATGAACCTGCGTGACGGGGTCGGCCTCCTCGATCCCGACGGCGGGTTCCGCTGGCTGCACCACGAGCCCGTGCCCGGCCGCCGCGCCAACGACGCCGCCGTCGCGCCCGACGGCACGCTCTGGGCCGGCACCATGCGCTACGACGAGGCCCCGGGCGGCGGCACGCTGTCCCGGATCGCCGGTGACGGCACGGTCGATGTCGTCCTGGACGACGTGGCCGTCAGCAACGGCACGGGGTGGAGCCCCGACGGGCGGCTCCTGTACTACATCGACTCCCCGACCCGGCGGGTCGACGTCTTCGACCACGTGGACGGGCGGGTGTCCGGCCGCCGGACCCTCGCCGAGATCGAGGACGGCGCGGGCTTCCCCGACGGGCTGACCGTCGATGCAGACGGGTGCGTGTGGGTCGCGTTGTGGCAGGGCTCGGCCGTACGGCGCTACACGCCCGACGGTGAGCTGGACCGGGTGATCGAGCTGCCGGTGCCGTTGGTGACGGCGTGCGCGTTCGGCGGGGCCGGGTTGAGCGATCTGTACATCACGACGGCCCGCGTGGGCCTGACGGAACCGCCCGCGCTCGCCGGGTCGCTGTTCGTGGTGCCGGGGGCGGGCAAGGGCATGGCACAGCCCGCGTTCGCCGGCTAGTCCCGTTGGAGCCCTAGGGCTCCAGCCCCGCCGCCTTCCGCTCCGCGGCCGTCAACGGCGGTCCGCTCAACGACGGTTTGAGCGGCCCGACCGCCGCCGCCAGCAGCACCGACGGAGTCAGCAGCACCCCCGCCCCCCGCTCCAGCGACGTCACATCGGTCACCCGGCGGGCGATACGCCCGCTGCCCGTCGCCGTGTACATCAGCCGGTCCACGTACGCGGTCACGAGCCGGTCCCGGAGGGTGGGGCCCGCTTCCGTCGCGCCCGGGTAGAAGACGTCCTGCCCGATGGCGAGGTCCCAGGCCGCGCCGACCGGGCGGGAGACGGCCTTCTGGATCCGCCGGGACAACCGGGGCGCGGCCCAGCCGTGCCGCCGTACCGTGTCGCGCAGCAGCAGGGCGCTCTGCGCGGCGACCGCCAGACCGTGCCCGTAGACCGGGTTGAACGAGGCGAGGGCGTCGCCGAGGACGGCGAAGTTCTCCGGCCAGGCCGGCATCCGCTCGTAGAAGTGCCGGCGGTTGAGGGTGGTGCGGGTGAAGGACACGTCGGACAGCGGCTCGGCCTGTTCGAGCAGGTCGCCGATCAGCGGGTGCCGCAGATCCTCACGGGCGAAGCTGACGAAGTCGTCGTTCTCCCGGGACGGCCGGCCGCCGCGCGTGCCGCACAGGGTGACGATCCACCGGCCCTCCTCGATGGGCAGCAGGAACCCCGCCCGGCCGGGCCCGCCGTCCCGCCGGTCGGGCTGGACGTTGATGATGGGGAAGCCGTCGCGGGCCGCCGCGGGCGCGAGATACAGGCGGCTGGCGTAGGCCAGGCCCGCGTCGACCTCGCGCCGTTCCACCGGGGGCAGACCCAGGGCGGTCAGCCAGTTCGCGGCCTGGGAGCCGCGGCCCGAGGCGTCGACGACCAGGTCCGCCTCCAGGGTCCGCTCGGGGCCGTCGTGGGGCCGGATCCGTACGCCCGTCACCGCGCCGTCCGTGCCGGTGAGGCCCACCGCCTCCGCGCGCTCGACGACCTCGATCCGCTCGTCGGCCAGGACCCGCGCGCGGACCGTCGCGTCCAGCAGATCCCGGCCGGCCAGGACCACATGGTGGGACTCGGGCCAGCGCCGGAACCAGCCCCGGGTGCCGAGGGCGACGATGTCCGTGGTGACGGGCCGCCGGTTCGCCCCGGCCTCCCTGAGCGCCCCGGTGATCCCGGGCAGCAGTTCCTCCATGGCCCGCACCCCGCCCGACCAGAGCATGTGGGCGTGCCGTGCCTGCGGAAGTCCCTTGCGGGGGCCGGGAGCGGCGGGCAGCGCGTCGCGCTCCACGACGACGACCCGGTCGGCGACATCGGCCAGCGCGCGTGCCGCGAGCATGCCGGAGTGGGATCCCCCCAGGACGACGGCGGTTCTGGCGGGGGTGGAGCTGTCAGTCATGCGCGGGCGTTCTCTCTCCCGGGGGCGGCCGCGCGCGAGCGTACCGCCTCGATGTGGTCGCGGTGCCGCAGGGCGCGGGACACGGCCTGGATCTCCTGCAGCAGATAGGTGGTGTCGGGGCCGGAGGGGGAGGCGGCGCTGTCGGACTGCGGAGCCTGTTCCCGGGCGTCGACGGCGTCCAGGATCATGACGGCCGCGGCCAGCGCCTTCGCCCGGCCGGCCTCGAAGCCGAGCTCCAGGGCCGCGTCGTACGCCCGTTCCCGCAGCTCCTCGTCGAGGTGCCGGGAGAGCTGGAGCAGCACGTCGCGGATGTACGTCTCGCGGCGGATCAGGCGCAGTTCGCCGGTGGCGCGCGGGGCGAAGGGGGCCCCGCCGCCGTTGACGGTGCGCAGCAGCAGATAGAGGGGACGCAACTGCCAGTGGGCGAGCCGGATGCGCCACCGTTCGTGCAGATACTGGCCGCCGTGCGGAATGATGAACCCGGTCGCGACCATGGTGGCCGAGAGGCACGCGGCCGAAGGGGCCAGATACGTGCTCAGCCAGTCCAGGTTGTTGCCGGTCAACCGGGCGATGACGGCGGTGAGTTTGGCGGCGTCGAAGAGCAGGTTCGTCGCGTAGCCGACACCGAGGAACCTCAGGCCCCAGCGCAGCCAGGCGTCGAGGCCGTCGGTGCGGACCCAGTTCCAGATCAGCCGGGCCGTGATCGAGCAGGCCACGGTATGGGCGAGGAGATAGAGCAGGATCTCCTCGCGCATGAAGGGCGTGTTGGCGTAGTACGTGTCCAGATCCTGGCGGCGCTCCACGGGCACGTCCGCGAGCCAGAAGAGCACCCACAGGGCGACGACCACACCGGCATAGGCGAAGACGACCCAGCGGGCGGCACGGCGCGTCGAGGCCGAGCGGTCGGACAGGCCGTTGCGCCAGGCGACGATCAGCAGCAGCCAGGACGCGCACAGTGCGGTGAGCAGCGAGTACACCAGCGGCGCCGCGATGTTCGGCACGCCGGTGACGCGGTTGGTCCAGCCGATGACGGCCGGGGACGCGAAGACGAACACGGCGCAGGCGAACAGCAGCAGCCCGCCCACCGCGCGCAGCATCGGGTCCCGCCACATCTTCACCAGGCTGGGCAGCTTGATGACCAGGGCGACGGTCAGCGCCCCGATCGGCAGCCAGAAGGAGACGGAGAAGCCGTCGAGGACGTCCCGGGCGTGGATCATCGGGCGCCGCCTCCGCGTCCCCGGTAGCCCATCGACCGCCGCACCGGATCGAGAGCGGCGTCCGTGTCGCGTGAGGGACCGTCCGCGAAGGAGCGGAAAGCCGCCGCCAGCCGGTGCCCGAACGTGTCGGCCTCGGCCTCGTCACGCTCACGCGAGCCGTCGCGGGCGGCCACCGTCAGCGCTGCGGACTTCCAGCCGGGCTCCCCCTCCAGCGCCCGCACCGCCGCCGTACCGGCGACGTGGTGATGTCCGTGCCCGGCGTGCAGATGCCACAACTCATGCCCGAGAATGACCAATTGCTGCACCGCCTCGGCCCGCTCCTCGACGATGACGAGGTCGAAGTCCTGGAACTCGACCCACAGCCCGGTCACTTCGATCTCATCGGGAAAACGCTCGAAACGCAGCTCGACGGGACGCCCTCCGCGCCGCGCGCTCATCTCCTCGCACAGCGCCCGGCACAACGACCGTACGTCGGTGGGGGACTGCTCCCTCGCCCGGATCCCGGCGGCGAGCCCGGCGGCGAGTTCGCGCATTCCCGAGCCCCTGCGTGAACGTCCACAGGCACGGGTGACCCGGGCGGCCAGCGCCCGCGCGCCCGCGATGTCCATCGCTCCCCCTTCTTCACCGCCGGCCGGCGGCTCGGCAGCGGGTCCGAGACTACGCGCCCGAATGTGTTCACGTCATGCGATCCGACGCCCATTGTTCAATGCAGAATGACCGTTTTCGCGCTGAAAGCGGTGTCCGGAGTCCGGCCGCACCATTGACGCGCCAGCGCTTCGAATTTACGGTCCTGTTCGAAGTCACGAGCATAATTCGAAATGCCGAACGCCGGCCGTTGTGGAGAAACCGGCAGTCCTGGAGAAAGGCGACCATGCACACCGCCCGCTTCACCCTCGACCCCGCCTTCACCGTCGGCGAGGTGAACCCCCGCCTCTTCGGCAGCTTCGTGGAACACCTCGGCCGCTGCGTCTATACCGGCATCTTCGAACCCGGCCACCCCACGGCCGACGAGGCCGGCCTCCGCCGGGACGTCCTGGACCTGGTGCGGGAACTCGGCGTCACCGCCGTCCGCTACCCCGGCGGCAATTTCGTCTCCGGCTACAAGTGGGAGGACTCGGTCGGCCCCGCCGAGGCCCGCCCCCGCCGCCTCGACCTCGCCTGGCGCTCCACCGAGACCAACCGCTTCGGCCTCTCCGAGTACATCGCCTTCCTGAAGAAGATCGGCCCCCAGGCGGAGCCCATGATGGCCCTCAACCTCGGCACCCGGGGCGTCGCCGAGGCCCTCGAACTCCAGGAGTACGCCAACCACCCGGCCGGCACGGCCCTGTCCGATCTCCGCGCCGCGCACGGCGACAAGGACCCCTTCGGCATCAAGCTGTGGTGCCTGGGCAACGAGATGGACGGCCCCTGGCAGACCGGCCACAAGACGGCCGAGGAGTACGGCCGGGTCGCCGCCGAGACGGCCCGCGCGATGCGCCAGATGGACCCGGGCGTCGAACTCGTCGCCTGCGGCTCCTCCAGCCAGTCCATGCCCACGTTCGCCGAGTGGGAGGCGACGGTCCTCGCCGAGACGTACGACCTCGTCGACCACATCTCCCTGCACGCCTACTACCAGCCCGAGAACGGCGACATCGACTCCTTCCTGGCCTCCGCCGTCGACATGGAGTCCTTCATCGAGAACGTGGTCGCCACCGCCGACCACGTGGGCGCCAGGCTCAAGTCCAAGAAGAAGATCAACCTCTCCTTCGACGAGTGGAACGTCTGGTACATCTCGAAGTGGCACGAGATCGAGAACTCCGGTGACCGGGACTGGGCGGAGGCCCCCCGCCTCCTGGAGGACAACTACAGCGTCACCGACGCCGTCGTCTTCGGCTCGCTCCTCATCGCCCTGCTCCGGCACGCCGACCGCGTCACGGTCGCCTGCCTCGCCCAGCTCGTCAACGTCATCGCGCCGATCATGACCGAGCCGGGCGGCTCGGCCTGGCGCCAGACCACGTTCTTCCCGTTCGCGCAGGCGAGCCGCTACGGCCGCGGCCAGGTCCTCGACGTCCGCGTCGACTCACCGACGTACAAGACGAAGAAGTACGGCGAGGCCGACCTGCTGCACGCCACCGCCGTACGCGCCGAGGACGGCACGGTCACGGTCTTCGCCGTCAACCGAAGCCGCACGGAGGCGCTGCCGCTGGAGGTCGCCCTGGGCGGGCTCGGTCTGACGTCGGTCGTCGAGCACAGCGCCCTCGCGGACGCCGACCCCGACGCCCGCAACACCCTCGACGAGCCCGAGCGGGTCACCCCGCACACCGTCGACGGCACGGCTCTCCAGGACGGCACCCTGAGCGCCGTCCTGGAGCCGCTGTCCTGGAACGTGATCCGGCTGGCGTGAGAGACCGGCCGGGTCAGCGCTCGACGCGGAGCAGGGCGGCCGAGGACGCCGAAGTCGACGTCGTACCGACCGCCCAGTAGCCGCCCGCCGAACCCGGCACCGAGGCAAGGGCGTTCATGACGACGGGGGTCGAGGCCACCGGCCCCCGCTCGCTCACCCAGGCCGTGCCGTCCCACCGCAGATAGTGGGCCCGGGTCTGGTCCCAGAAGTCCCACCCGGCGATACGGTCCGGCCGCCCCTGCGCGTCGGCGACGATCCCGTTCAGCATGCCGACGCCGAACGGCCCGGTCACGCCCTGCCAGGTGCTGCCGTCCCCGTGCAGGAGCAGCACACCCGGGGGCTTGCCGGGCGGGCCGCCCACCCCGTAGTCGTATCCGACGAGCCACAGGTCGTCGTCCGCCACCGGCAACAGCCCGGTGATGCTCGCCCGGATGCCCTGATAGGCGGGCAGTTCGCTCCACGCCGAGCCGTCCCAGCGGGCCACGACCCCGACGCCGTACAACCAGACGTCACCGGCCGGGGTGAGCTGCACGCCCGAAGGCGTGGCGGCGGTCGCGCTCGGCGGCGCGGGCAGCCAGGTCCAGGTGCCGCCGTCCCGGTGCAGGAGCAGTCGGCCTTCCGAGGTGCGCCCGGAGAACCAGGCCCCGCCACCCGGGTCGACCGCGACACCGGTCAGGGAGGTGCCGGACTGCCCCCGCCCGGGGAAGTCGGTCTCCCGCCAGGTTCCTCCGTCCCACGCGAGCAGGTGCGTGACCCCGGCCGTGTCGGTGCCGATCGCCCACGCCGAGCCGGCGCACGTACCGGCCACGGAGTGCAGATAGCCGCGGAAGCCCAGGTGGCCGAGGCCGGTCCGCGCCCATGCCGTGCCGTCCCACACGAGGGCCAGCGGCGAGCCGAGCGTGCTCCCGCTGCGGCCCTCCTCGCCCACGGCCCACGCGAGACCGTCCCCGGCGGCGGCGACGTCCCGCAACTGGGCGGCCGCTGTGGCCGCCGGTGTCGGCACGGCCTGCCACGCATGAGGTGCGCCGGTGTCCCGGGCGATCGCGGCCGGGGCGAGTCCGAGACCCACCCCGGCACCGACTAATCCGCTGATGAAACGCCGTCTTCGCACGAGTTCCCCTCCCGGTCGTAAGCCCTTGAAAGGTCAACACGGTCAACCAGCGGGCCGCAGAAGGCAATGCACGAGGACGGCTCGATCCGGTCACACGGGCTTGACCGGCACCCCGCCCGCCGCCGCGCCCAGCAGGGTCAGCCGTACGTCCTTCGGCCCGGAAGGTGTGCTGCCGTCCGACAGCACCGCCAGCGCCAGTGTGTTGGCGCCCCGTGTGCGGAGGATCCCGTTCGGCAGCACGAAGGTGTGCTGCGGCCCTACGTCGTTGATGTACTGGCCCAGGTTCCAGCCGTTGAGGAAGATCTGCACGCGGTAGGCCCGGCCCGGGTCGTCGTCGAGGACGAGCCCGACCGAGGCGTCGACGTCCGGGGCGACGTCCAGCCGGAAATCGGTCCGGTACCAGGTGACGCCCTGCCGCCGGTCGGCCCGGGGCAGCTCGGCGTCCTTCCAGTCCGCGTCGTCGTGCTCGGGCAGATGCCAGCCCTCGCGCTCCCCGTACAGCCCGCCGTTGTTCATCGGCCCGCGCACCGGGTCGGGCGTGGACGCGCCCTGGACGCGCCACGTCACCTCGGGGGAACCGCCCTCGAAGGTGACGGCGGTCAGGCCGCGCGCCGCCTTGTGCGTGTCGAGCGCCTTGCCGTCCATGTCGTGCGGCATCGGCCGGACGAGCACGGACAGCACATGCCGGTCGCGCTCTCCGTCCCGCGCCTCACGGAACCTCTCCCGCACCTCCTCCGGCAGGGCGAAGGTGGCCTTGGCGGTCCATGTCCCCTGCCGGGCCCGGCTCTTGTCCGGTACGGGCATCCGGTGGGTGCCCAGCGGCTCGCCGTCCAGCCAGGCCATGAGCAGGCCCTGCGTGCCCGTGCTGTAGGCGAGGGAGACGGACTCGACGCCGTTCTCGTCGTTCCACTCACCCCGGTACCAGACGTCGCCGTAGTGGAAGCCGTAGTCGTCGGCGAACAGGACGGGCTGCCCGTCCGGCACGGGCGTCGTGCTGAAGGACGTCGTCTTGTCGGCCGCCGTCCAGCCGGAGTCGTCGAAACCGGGCTCGGACTCCGGGTTCTCGGTCCGCCGCCGCCAGCCGTCGAGCGCGGGCAGCGCGGGCCGGGTCACGCCGGGGAGCGGCCGCAGCGCCAGCAGGCTGCCGGAGGCGCTGATCCGCACGGGCACCGGCCGTCCGTTCCAGGTGACATGGGTGATCCCGCGCGGCCCCCACACCTCCAGGCCGGTCGCGCCGGTGGTGTCGCCGGTGAGATGGACCGTGGAGCCGCGCAGCGTCGCCGACCGCAGCAGGGACGGGCCGTAGACGAGGAGCCGGCCGGAGGGCGTCTCGTACGGCCACAGCCGCAGGGCCGTCGCGTCGTCGGCGAACAGCACCAGCATCGGCGTGTCCACGCCGTCGCCCTCGACCCGCACCCGGCTCAGCCCGCCCGCGCCGAGCGGAGCGGTGATGTTCAGCTTGTTGAGGTTCCAGGACCACGCGGGCTCCGCGTCCAGCCGCATCGGTGTCGGCTCGTCGACGCACTCCAGCACGACCTGTGCGAGATCGCCCCGCCTGCCCGCGAACACGGCGATGTCCTGCCGCCCCGCCGTCAGGCTCAGCATCGGCTGCACGGTGGAGTGCACCAGCGTCCGCTTCCCGAGCCTCAGATCGGCGGCGATCAGCTTGGCGTCCCGCGCCGGGACCATGACCGGCACATCGATCCCGGCGCCCGGCAGCGTCACGGAGACCGCCTCGGCGGAGTCGTTGCGCAGGACGTAGAAGCGGGCGCCGGTGTCGGGGTTGGTCAGGGGATAGACCTTGACCCGCTTGTCGGTGGCGCGCCCGGCCTTCGCCCGGTCCAGCTTGGCGAGGTCGGGCAGATGGCGCACCGACTGCCCGATCTGGTGCATCGAGGCGAGCTTGGGGGTGACGTTGCGGGCCTCGTCGATGGCCGCGCCGTAGTCGTACGACGTGTAGACGGCCGGCGCCGGCAGCCAGCCCCAGGAGGTGCCGCCGAACGTCATGTAGACGTTGTGCAGCGTGATGCCGTTGGCGAGGTTGGTCAGATAGAAGCGCCGCTCGTACGCCGCGTCCCGGGTCCGGCGCGCCTCGGCGTAGCCCTTCCCGTCGAACCAGGACCCGCCCCACGGGTCGAACCAGCCCCCGCCGAACTCGGGCACGAACCCGGGCGTCCGAGGGCTGGCGGTCGCCCCGCCCTTCACCCCTCCCGCCCCGAAGTGCCCCCAGTCGGGCGGCACTTCGTCCGGCTCCGGATACCCGTCGAACCCGTACAGCCAGCGCCCCTTCTCGCCGCCGGTGTCGAACGTCCCGGGCGCCCAGTGGCCGCCCCGCCCCTTGTCGTTGTGGAACAGCGGGACGTCGATGCCGTCGGCGCGGACCTTCTCGTACAGATACGACATGTAGGCGCGCCCGGCCGGCTCGTCGACGTGGGCGTCGTACTCGTTCTCGATCTGGTAGAGCAGCACGGTGCCCGTACCCCGCGTGAACAGCCGCTTCGCCACGATGGCGTTGACGGCGGTCAGCCACTCGTCGACGTACTTCAGATACGTCGGGTCGGAGGTCCGGGCCGTGCCCTCGGTGGCGGTCAGCCAGCCGGGGAAGCCACCGGCGTCGACCTCCGCGTTGATGTACGGGCCGGGCCGCAGGATCACGTACAGGCCGGTCTCGGCGGCCATCCGCAGGAACAGGTCCAGATCACGCACCCCGGTGAAGTCGTACCGGCCGGGCGCTGCGGAGTGATAGTTCCAGGCGACGTACACGCTGACGGCGTTGTAGCCATGGGCGCGCATCTTCTGCAGCACGTCCCGCCACAGGGACGGGCTCGGCAGCCGGAAGGGGTGCATCTCGCCCGACCAGAGCACCAGACGGCGGCCGTCGACCAGCAGCGAGTACCGGTCGAAGCCGATGCTGTGCCGCTCGCCGTCCGCGCTCGGCACCGGGGGCGGCGGGCCCGTGGGCGCGGTCCGTCCCGGGTTGGCGGAGGTCGGCGACCCGCTGCCGGTCAGCGCGAAGCCGAGCGCCGCCGTGCCGGCGAGAGCGTGGAAGGTACGCCTGCTGAGCTCCAAGGGAGCGCCTCCTGTTGTGCTGCCGTGCCGTGCGTGGTGCTTACGTGGTGCGTGGGTTGTGCCGGGTGCGTGGTGCCCGGGTGGTGCTGTGCGTCATTGTCCACAGCCCGCCGCGACAATGGTCCTATGAGGATCTCGGCACGTGCGGACTACGCGGTACGAGCGGTCGTGGAACTGGCCGCCCGGCAGGAGGAAGGGCCGGTCAAGGCGGAGGCCGTCGCCACCGCGCAGGACATCCCCCACAAGTTCCTGGAGGGGATCCTCGGCGATCTGCGGCGCGGAGGCGTCGTCGACAGCCGGCGGGGCGGGGGCGGCGGCTACCGGCTGGCCCGGGAGGCCTCGGAGATCACCGTCGCCGATGTGATCCGGGCGGTGGACGGACCGATCGTCTCGGTACGCGGCGAGCGGCCGACCGGCCTCGCCTACAGCGGCACCGCCGAGCCGCTGCTGCCGCTGTGGATCGCCCTGCGGGCCAATGTGCGCAGGATCCTGGAGGGCGTGACGGTCGCCGACCTCGCGGCCGGCGCGCTGCCCGAGCAGGTGGAGCGGCTGGCGGCGGAACCGGCGGCCTGGGAGAACCCGTGAGGGGCGGCGGCCGCTCGCCGCACTGTGCGTGATCCTCATGACGTCCTCGGAGTGTCCTCGGTCTGACGCGTCGGTGGAACGCACCCTATGCGCCCGCCCACACCCCGGACGAAATCCCGCCACTGTGAATGGCCGGGCAGCGACCTGGCCGACCTCTGCCGCCCTGCGTACGATGCGACCGCCCCCGGCCTTCACAGCTCCTTCATGGGACGGTCACAGGTCGGGTGCGCATGCACTGTCGTCTTGACATGTCCATGCCCTTCGGTGTTCCACCCCCCACGAACGGATGGGAGAACCATGGCCGGTGGCCTGCTTCTGAGCGGCGCGGTAGCCGCGCTCCTCACCAGCGCACTCCCCGCAACATCCCCGTCCTCCGGGTTCGACGACCCGCCCCCGGACAAGATCGTCATCCAGGTCGCCACGGTGAACGGCTCCGGCTGTCCGCAGGGCACGGCGGCGGTCGCCGTCTCCGAGGACAACACCGCCTTCACGGTGACCTACAGCGACTACCTCGCCCAGGCCGGCGGGAACTCCGACCCGACCGCGTTCCGCAGGAACTGCCAGCTCAACCTGAAGGTCCACGTCCCCGGCGGCTTCACCTACGCCATCGCCAGCGCCGACTACCGGGGCTTCGCCGCCCTCCAGCGCGGCGCGAGCGCGACCCAGCGAGCCTCGTACTACTTCCAGGGCTCGCCCAGCACGGTCTACAAGAACCACCCCTTCAGCGGCCCCCTCAACGACAACTGGCAGGCCACCGACGAGACGGACTGGGCCCAACTGGTCTACGCACCCTGCGGAGTCCAGCGCAACTTCAACATCAACACCGAGATCCGGGTCAACGCCGGCACCCAGTCGGCCGACAAGGTCAGCTTCATGACGATGGACTCGACGGACGGGGACATCAGCACGGTGTACCACTTGGCTTGGAAGGAATGCCCGTAGCCCTGACGGCGTGAAGGGGCGGCCCTCCGGCCCGGCGGGCCGCCCCCCCCTCGCAGCCTCAGTCGCGAGGACGGCCGGGTCCGGCCCCGGCCAGCGCCGTACCGAGCAGCACAAAGACGATGAGGGCCGCTATCGGTATGTGCCCGCCCGCGCGGTCGATGTCGTTCGTGAAATACCCCGAGACCCCCACCCAGGCCAGCCCACCGACGAGGACGAGCACGGTGTTGCCGCTCTCCCGCAGCACCAGCATGCCGAACCACAGCAGCAGGGGCATGAGTGCCCACGAGGCGGCCATGGTGAGCAGGAACTCGAAGGCGCCGGCGAACGTGTTGCCTTCGTTCTCCTCGGCCGCGATGTCGCGTGCCCATGCGAAACCGGCGTACATGAGGCTGTGGCAGATCACGGTGGCGGCGGCTACGGTGACGGCGCCTTTGACGAGTCGCATCTTCGGGTCGAACGGCTTCATCGCCTGCTTCCCTACCGCTCTTCCAGTGCCGCCGCGGTCGCCTTCACGAAGGCTTCCGGGTTGTCCAGCATGATGTTGTGCCCGCAGTCGGGAATCGAGACGACGGACACCCCCGACTCGGTGAGAGCGTCCGCGCCCGGCAGCGGACCGTCGGCCTCGGGCAGCAGGAAGCTCCGGGGGATCTTCAGGTCCAGCAGCAGTTCACGCATGGTCGGGACCGTGCCACGGGTGAGGTGGAACGCGCTGCGGTGCAGGGCCTCCCGGCCGGCCAGCCGCATGGTGGACCACCAGTGCGCCCCGACCCGGTCGCGGACCTCCGCCCAACCGCCCTCCAGGAACTCCTCCTCGGAGTAGAAGGCGATACCGCTGCTGCCGGACGACCCGGGCACACGCGGGACGGGGTCGAGGTTGGCGTCGATCAGAACCAGCCGGGACACCAGGCCGGGATGCCGGGCGGCCAGGACGATGGCCACGGAGCCGCCCATGCTGTGCGCGATCAGCTCCGCGCCCTCGACTCCGTCCTGGGCCAGGGCACCGGCAAGCGCGTCGGCATGCCCTTCCAGCGTGTAGTCGAAGCCGGCCGGCCGGTCACTGATCCCATGCCCCAACAGGTCGATCAACAGCGACCGGCGTCCGGCCAGCCGGGGATCGACCGCGACCTCCGTGAAGTAGGCGGGCGATGTGGCGCCCAGCCCGTGCACATAGACACGCGGCGGCTCCTGCCCCGGCAACTCGACCCAGCGGATGTGATCGCCCTCGGGCGTTACGGCGGCGGCGCGCACGGTCTGCTGCTCTCCTGTCGTTCATCTTGTTCATCTTTGTTCATCCGCGGTCACGAATGAGTGGAGAGACGAGAGTAGCCAGGGGTTGGGATGGAAGGGTCTGGATCCATGGAGTTCTTCTGCTTTCACCGTGACCGGGTCGGCTCCCTGAAACTGCGTGAGGAACTGGGGGAGGCGCACTGGGCCTATATGGACCAGTACGAGGCCGAGTTGATCGCCCGTGGCCCGACCTTCGCCGACGACGGCGAGACTCCCACCGGCAGCGTCCACATCGTCGACCTCCCCGACCCCACCGCCGCCCGCGCCTTCGCCTTCGACGAGCCCAACTACCAGGCCGGGGCGTACCGGGACGTGCTGTTGCGGCGGTGGCGCAACGCCCTGGGCCGCACCATGTGGGACTTCCCCGGCGACCGGACGACCGGCGACCACTACCTGGTCATCGGCCTCGGCCCGGACCCGGCCACCGCCCCTGAGCCGCCGCCTTCCAAGGCCCGGGACGACCTGATCGCTTACGGGCCCCTGCTGTCGGACGACGGTGAGGTGTGGGTGGGTACGGCTGTGCTGGTGCGGGCCTCGGACGCGGAGGCGGCGCGGGGCGTCCTGACGGAAGGGCGGTACGCGGATGTCGAGGTGCGGGCCTGGGAGTTCGGGGGACGGCGATGACGAGAGGCCCCGGACCGGCAGAAGGAGACTAAGGAGACTACGGACTGTCGACCTCTTCGGCCCGGAGCCGTGCGTCGGGTGTCGGGCGTCGGGCGTCAGCCCTGTTCCACGCCCAGTGTCAGCGTGCCGGCGTAACCGGCGGAGGTCGTGCTGCCGAGGGGGGTGAGGGTGAGGAGGCCCGAGGCCGCGCCGCCTTCGTCGTAGATGGAGTCCTGGGCCAGGGTGGTGCGGGGGACCGTGTTGACCGCGTACTGGGCGAGGGCCGCGACCCTGGTGGTGATGGTCTCGCTGAAGAAGAGCTGGCCGGTGTGGAGTTCCTCGCCGCCGGTGAAGGAGCCGTCGGGGGTCAGGGTGACGTCCGTGTGGACCTTGATGTGGATGTGGACGCAGCGGCCTCGGTACCAGCCCGGGTAGACCGAGGTGATCTTCGCGACGCCGCTGGAGTCGGTGAGGACGCCGCCCCGCAGGAACGTGCCGTTGTCCGGCTCGTCGTGGCCGTTGTTGCCCACGAAGCCGGAGTACTCGCCGAGGGCGTCCGAGTGCCAGATCTCGACCAGGGCGTTCTTGAGCGGGACGCAGGTGTCGTCGTCCACGACGGTGAGGGTCAGGTTCAGGGGGATGCCCGTCTTGTCCTCGCTGATGTCCGAGCGGACATACTGTCCGTCGAGGTAGTACGGGCCTTCGGTCATCTGCTTGGTGAGCGTGCAGACGGCTGCGGCGGCGACGGGTTCTGTGCTCGGGGTGGTGGCGGTGGTCGGGGTGTGCTGTGCAGCTGCGCCTACGGCCAGGGCAGCTGCGGTGGCACCTCCTGCCAGCAGTACGGTCCGGCGGCCTACGGGGTTGGGTGTGGGGTCCTTCTGCGTGTCTGTCATGGACACGGCACCGTAAGGAGGCTTGCTGTTGGAGAGCTGTGTGTTCGGTAAAATGACGAGGCGTCAAGTGTGTTGTGAGACACCGGAGTTGTGTGGTGCTGTCGAGGCCGCCCGCTTCCTTGCAGTGTCGTGCTTCCACGGCCTGCATCAAGGGCGCTACGCGTCGCCTTCGGCGATGACCCTTCGGGTCACCCTTGACCCAGCCCGTTCCAGCACGGGAGAGAAGCGAGCGAGCGGCCAGGGAGCAACGGGTGGCCAGGGGCGTCGGCCCCTCAGGCCGACTCCATGGCCATCGGCGACGCGGGGCGCGTCAGCGGAGCGGCGGCACGCCGGGCGGGTTTAGCGGCTACCGGCAGGTGGGGCGCCCCGGCCGGGATCCCGTTGCCGAATGTCGGGCGGTCCGGCCGCTGGGGGCGGCTTGGTGCGGCTTGGTGCGGCGATCGGAGCATTCGGGCAGTCCGTGAGGGGGAGATGCCCAGGTTGGATGCCCCTTGGGAGGTAGCGGGCAGGCCCAAACGCTCCAATCGGCGGTGGCGCCCTCGCGAACTGGGCCGTGGGCGGGGTGGTCGGGTGCGCCGGCGTCCGCTTGTCGTCCCTCACCGCCTACGCCGGGTGAGTCGCCCGAAGGGCATGGCCCACCCGCCTGCGGTCGCTTAGCAACCCGGCGTGCCGCCACTCCGCTGACGCGCCCCGCATCGCCGAGCGGCCATGGAGTCAGCCGTAGGGCCCGACTGCCCTGGCCACCCGCCTTTTCGGGCCGCTCGCTCGCTTCTCTCCCGTGCTGGAGCGGGCTGGGTCAAGGGTGACCCGAAGGGTCATCGCCGAAGGCGACGCGAAGCGCCCTTGATGCAGGCCGTGGAAGCACGACACTGCAAAGAAGCGGGCGGCCCCGACAGTTGTTACTTGGCGGCGTGAGTGAGGAAGGCCGTCCAAGTGGTGGGGGAGAGAGTGAGCTGGGGGCCCTGCTTGTTCTTGGAGTCGCGGATGTGGATGGCCTCGGGGCGGGTCGCTATCTCGAGGCAGTCGCCGTCGCCGTCGCCGCTGCTGCTGTGGCTCGACTTGTGCCAGGTGAGAGCGACTTCTACGCAGTCGCCGGAGCCCCCGCTGCTGTAGCTGCTCTTGAACCAGGCCAGTTCGCTGGTGCTCATAGGTCCCCTCGCATCCGCTGCAACAGGCTCGTGGAGTCCTTGAGAGTGAGAGCCTGTGAGCGCATCCTGGCATACCGCATCTGGAGCATGCTGACCACCTTTCGGTCAGCGATGAACTGCCCGCTTTCCTGCCCTTCGCAGTATGCGAACCACTTGTTCTCCGGGGTCTCCAGCAACTGCATGGGCCCGTCCAGACCCGCGTGTGTGTCCTGCTCCGTTGGCATGATCTGGATCTCCACGTTGCGTAGTTCGCCGATCTCCAGAACGTGGTCGATGAGTTCACGCGTGACCTCCACTCCGCCAGTGCGACGCCGGAAGAGGTGCTCCTCCAGGATGAAGCCAAATGCCGTGTTCGGCCGTTCCCGCAGCAGGCGTTGCCGCTCCGCCCGCGCCACCCACTGTGCCTCGATCTGTTCGTCGCTCAGCGGAGGGAGCTGGTTCGTGAAGAGCGTCCGGGCGTATGCCTCGGTCTGCAGCAGGCCCGGCACCAACCGGCACTCGTACGTGTACAGCGTGATAGCCGTGGCCTCCAACTGAGCCCACCGCCGAAACCAAGCCGCCAACCCCGGCTGCCTCTCCAGGCACCCCGCCGCCTTCCGTAACGCCCCCGTCCTGCCGAACACCTCCTCCGCCCTGGTCACGAATTCCGGATCCGGCATCCGCCTCCCCAGCTCCACCGAAGCCACCGTGTGTTTGGAGAACCTCACCAGCTCTCCGAACTCCTCCCTGCTCAACCCCGCGTGCTCGCGCAAGCCCTGGACCACCGCCCCGAACGTCCGCAGACTGTCCGACGACTCCGGCTCGCTGCCCGTCCCCATCGCGCCATCGACCACTGTCGGTCACCTCCCGGAGCATGGTTACGGGGCGTGATCGGTACTGTCCAGTCCGTCACCGCGTACGCTGCCGCAGCGTACGCGGCGTCGACCTGGAGAACTCCGGCCCTCAGTCGCCACATTGGGCGCATGACAGCAAGGACCACCCCCGCGACGCCCCAACCCCCGGTCACCGTACGTGTGTTCAGTCAGCGCTTCAGTGCCACCCCGCGCGGTGCGCGACTCGCCCGGCGTCTGGCCGCTCACCAGTTGGACGGCTGGGGCATCCCGCACGGCACCGACGCCTCCGAGACCGTCGTTCTGATCGTCGCCGAGCTGGCCGCCAACGCCGTGATACACGGGCGTGTGCCGGGGAGGGACTTCGAGTTGCGGCTCGGTCTCGTCACGGGTGGCGTGCGGATCGAGGTCAGTGACGCGTGTGCGGGTTCCTGCCCGCCCGGGCCGCGAGAGGTGCCTCCCCCGGGCCCTCTCGACGAGCACGGCCGGGGTCTCCTCCTCGTGGACGCGCTCGCCGACCGGTGGGAAGTGCTGCGGCGCGACCCCGGCAAGACGGTTCGCGCCGAGGTCGATCTGCCGGGCGCCCCGTAGGGCGGCGAGACGGTCCTAGCCCGCCGCCCCCATGCCCGCCGCGTTGGGCCAGGCCTGGGTGCCCGGCCAGCCCGTGGCCGGGGCGGGAGAGAGGCCGTTCGTGCCCCTGACCTGCGCGGCGGTCAGTCCGCCCCGGGCGGGAACGCCCGGCGGGGTGGGGCCGGCGGCGGCCGGTGCGGGTGCCGGTGTCGGCATGGGAGCCGGGGCCGGAGCAGGGGCAGGGGTGGGGACGGGGGCCGGAGCAGGGGCCTGGGCCACGGGGGCCAGCGGCTGCTGGAGCGGTGCGGCCATGGGCTGTGGAGCGGGTTGGGGTACCGGCTGCGGCACGGCCTGCGGCATCTGCTGCTGACCCATCTGGCCCATCTGCGGCATCTGGCCCATCTGGCCCATCTGTGCCGCCGCCGGCATCGGCATCCCTCCGCCCGGGCCCGCCGGGGCGGCGGACGCGGTGGCGGGGAGCGGCATGCCGGTGCCGACGGCGGCAGGGGGTGCGGCGGGCCCCGGACCACCGAAACCGGTGGCCTGAGCGGCGAGCCCGCGCATGCCCGACCCGTTGGTCTCACTCACCAGGCGGTCCACGGCCGCCGTACCGGAGCTGTAGCTGGTCCCGTTGCTCAGCTCCGGTACGGCGGCTCCCCTCCTGGACGTCCCGTAGAGCACCTGTTCCAGGCCGGACACCAGGCGACGCACGTCCACCTGGGGGCGCACGACGAGACGCAGGAAGCGGCTGGACGAACCGATCTTGTTGCCGCACTCGCGGACCAGGATCCGGTGCTCGGTGAGCATCCTGTCCCGGACCACGGTGCCCTCGGCGCCCACGGGGAGGCGCACGAAGAGGAAGTTGCCCTGCGAGGGGTAGACCGTCAGCCCGGGCAGGGAGGAGAGCTGGCTGGCCATGTCGAGCCGGTCGCGGCGCACCTGCTGGAGGCTCTGCGCGTACTCGGCGCCGTGCTCCTTGAGCATGAAGACGACGTGCTCGGCGAAGGAGTTGAGGTTCCACTTCGGCAGCATCGAGCGGACGCGGCCCGCGAGCGACGGGTTGGCGACGAGGTAGCCGAAGCGGATGCCGTGCAGGCCGAAGTTCTTGCCGAGGCTGCGCAGCACGATGACGTTGGGCCGCAGCATGGCCTCCTGGACGACGGACGGCTCGGCCTCGGCGTCCGCGAACTCCAGGAACGACTCGTCGATGACGACCAGGTCGAGGTCGGCCATGGCGTCCATGAACTGCACGATGGCGTGCTTGTGGAGGAAGCCGCCGTCGGGGTTGTTGGGGTTGCAGATGACGGCGACCCGCGTGCCCCGGGCGCGGATGAACTCGGCGTACTGCGCGAGGTCGAGGGCGAAGCCGCTGGACTCCTGGAGCGGGAACATGTCGACCCGCTTGCCGGTCTCCATGGGCTGGTCGGTCCAGCGGCCGAAGGTGGGGACGGGGATGGCGAGGGACTCGCGGACGAGGAGGTGGTCGATCCAGGTGATGAGCTCGGTGGAGCCGTTGCCCATGGCCACGCACTGCGGCGGCAGCTGGAGCAGGCTGCACAGTTCGGCCGTGATGGTGTCGGCGCCGCTCGGGTAGTACGTGATGATGTCGCGGAGTCTGGCCCCCATGTCGTCGAACATGGCCGGGGTCGGGAAGTACGGGTTGCAGGGGATACAGAAGTCCACCGGCCCGGCGCCTTCGCCGCCCTCACGTGTCAACGCCGCCATCGACGGGCTGTGAGCCGCGGTGCTGCGGAACAGCGACGTGACGTTGTCGGCCATGGAACCTCCGTATGAGGCGGGTCCGTTGGGGACGGCCGGACCCGACGTTTAAGGGCGGCCCGCGCGGGGGAGCGCGGGCCGCCCTTACATACGGAGACTGTGGTGACACTGTTCAACCGTTGGGAATACGGTCAGAACTTGTGTCCTACCTGTGAAGGCTTGTCAGTGGCGCCACAGGTGTCAGCAGTCGAACGAGTGGATCGTCGTCGTCCGGTACGTCTGCCCGGGCCGCAGCACCGTGGAGGGGAACTTCGGCTTGTTCGGCGAGTCCGGGAAGTGCTGCGTCTCCAGGCAGAGCGCGTCGCCCTGCCGGTAGGTGCGGCCGGACGGGCCGGTCAGCGTGCCGTCGAGGAAGTTGCCGGAGTAGAACTGCAGGCCCGGCTCGTTCGTGGCGATCCTCAGGGTGCGGCCGGAGGCCGGGTCGCGCAGGGTCGCGACATGCTCGGGCCGGGCGGTGCGGCCCTTGTCGAGGACCCAGTTGTGGTCGAAGCCCTTGGCGGTCACCAGCTGGGGGTGCGCGACACGTATGTCCCGGCCGATCGGCTTGGCACGGCCGAAGTCGAAGGGCGTGCCCGCGACCTTGGCCAGCTCGCCCGTGGGGATCAGGCCCGCGTCGGTGGGCGTGTAGCGGGAGGCGGCGATCTGGAGCTCGTGGTCCTCGATCGTGCCGCTGCCCTCGCCGGCGAGGTTCCAGTAGACGTGGCTGGTGAGGTTGACGACGGTGGCCTTGTCGGTGGTGGCCTCGTAGTCGACGCGCCAGTCGCCGTGCCGGGTGAGCGTGTACGTCACCTTCGTCTTGAGCGTGCCGGGGTAGCCCATCTCGCCGTCGACGCTCGTGTAGTACAGGTGCAGACCGACGTCGGAGCCCTTGGTGAACGGCTCGATGTCCCATACGCGCTTGTCGAAGCCCTTGGCCCCGCCGTGCAGGCTCTGCTCGCCGTCGTTGACGGAGAGCTGGTAGTCCTTGCCGTCGAGGGTGAACTTGCCCTTGCCGATGCGGTTGCCGTAGCGGCCGATCAGGGCGCCGAAGTAGGGGCTCTTGGCGACGTAGTCCTCGACGTTGTCGAAGCCCGCGGAGACGTTGGCGTAGCGGCCGCGGCGGTCGGGGATCTCCAGGGACTGGACGATGCCGCCGTAGGAGAGGACCTTCAGGCGGGTGCCGCCGTTCTCCAGGGCCCAGCTGTAGATCTTGGTGCCGTCGGCGAGCTTGCCGAAGAGCGTCTTCACCGGCTTCCTGCCTCCCGTGGCGTGCGCCGTGCCGCCGAGGGTGGTGGCGGCCATGCCCGCCGCCGCTGCTCCGGCGATGACCGTGCGTCTGTTCAGTTCCATGCGTGCGGCTCCCGTATAAGGAGAGGGCCCCGCCTTCCCGGCGGGGCCCCGATCTGACTTACGAACCGACCTTGCGCTTGTTCCACACGTCGAACCCGACCGCCGCCAGCAGGACCAGGCCCTTGATGACCTGCTGCCAGTCGGTGCCGATGCCGACGAGGTTCATACCGTTGTTCAGCACGCCCAGGACCAGGCCGCCGATGATCGCGCCGAGCACGGTGCCGACACCGCCGCTCATCGACGCACCGCCGATGAACGAGGCCGCGATCGCCTCCAGTTCGAAGTTGAGGCCGGCCTTGGGAGAGGCCGCGTTGAAGCGGGCGGCGAAGACCAGACCCGCCAGGGCCGCGAGCATGCCCATGTTCAGGAAGACCAGGAAGGTGACCTTCTTGTCCTTCACACCCGACAGCTTGGCCGCGGGCAGATTGCCGCCGATGGCGTAGATGTGGCGGCCGACGATCGCGTTGCGCATCACGTAGCCGAAACCGACGAGCAGCACACCGAGGATGAGCAGCACGATCGGGGCGCCCTTGTAGCTGGCCAGCAGCATCGTCAGCGTGAGGATGGCGGCGCCGAGCGCGACCAGCTTCAGCAGGAACAGCTTGAAGGGCGGGACGTCCAGGGAGAACTCCTGCTGCCGCCTGCGGTCACGGACCTCCTGGAAGACCACGAAGGCGATCATCGCGAAGCCCAGCAGCAGCGTCAGGTTGTGGTAGTTGGTCTGCGGGCCGACCTCGGGCAGGAACCCGTTGGCGACCTTCTGCAGGCCCTCCGGGAACGGGCCGAGCGTCTGGCCCTCCAGGAAGATCTCGGTCAGACCGCGGAAGATCAGCATGCCCGCCAGGGTCACGATGAACGACGGTATGCCGCCGTACGCGATGAAGAACCCCTGGACGGCGCCCGCGATGGCGCCCACGGCCAGGCACAGCACCACGGCGAGCAGCCACGGTATGTCGTGCTTGACCATGAACACGGCGGCCATCGAGCCGACGAACGCCGTCAGCGAGCCGACCGAGAGGTCGATGTGGCCCGCGATGATGACCAGCATCATGCCGATCGCGAGGATCAGGATGTAGCTGTTCTGCAGCACCAGGTTGGAGACGTTGCGCGGCAGCAGCAGGTCGCCGTCGGTCCACACGGCGAACAGGACCACGATCAGACCGAGGGCGAACAGCATGCCGTACTGCCGCATGTTGCGGCGCATGCCGTCCAGCATCAGCTGCAGCAGTCCGCCCCCCGTGGCCTCCCCTCCCTTGCCGGTCGGCGCCGGGGCCGGCGTCTTGGCGGTCACGTCCGTGCTCATCGGGATACCTCTTTGTCCTTCGTCATCTGCCGCATCAGCGATTCCTGGGAGGCCTCGGCCTTCGAGAACTCACCGGTCAGCCGCCCCGCGGCCATCGTGTAGATGCGGTCGCACATGCCGAGCAGTTCGGGCAGCTCGGAGGAGATGAAGACGACCGCCTTGCCCTGGGCGGCCAGCTGGTCGATGACCGTGTAGATCTCGTACTTGGCGCCGACGTCGATCCCCCGGGTCGGCTCGTCCAGGATCAGCACGTCCGGACCCGAGAAGATCCACTTGCTGAGGACGACCTTCTGCTGGTTGCCGCCGGACAGCTTGCCCACCGGCTCGAAGACGGTCGGCGCCTTGATGTTCATCGACTTGCGGAAGCCCTCGGCGACGTGCCGCTCCTCGTGCTCGTCGACCACACCGCGCTTGGCGACCTTGCCCAGGGCGGACAACGAGATGTTCCGGTTGATGGTGTCGATGAGGTTGAGGCCGTAGTGCTTGCGGTCCTCGGTGACATACGCGATGCCGTGCTTGACCGCCTCGGGGACGGACTTCGTACGGATCTCGGTGCCGTCCTTGAGGACCGTGCCGCCCGCGTACCGGCCGTACGTCCGCCCGAAGACGCTCATCGCCAGTTCGGTGCGGCCGGCTCCCATGAGGCCCGCGATGCCGACGATCTCCCCGCGCCGCACCTGGAGCGACACATCGTCGACGACCTTGCGCTGCTGGTCGATCGGGTGGTGCACGGTCCAGCCGCGGATCTCCAGGGCGGGCGCCACACCCTCCTCGGGCTCGTGCGGCGACCGCTCCGGGAAGCGGTGCTCCAGGTCGCGGCCGACCATGCCGCTGATGATCCGGTCCTCGGTGGTCTCCGCGGCCTTCACATCGAGGGTCTCGATGCTCTGGCCGTCGCGGATGATCGTCACCGAGTCGGCGACCTTGCGGATCTCGTTGAGCTTGTGGGAGATGATGATCGAGGTGATGCCCTGCTTCTTCAACTCCAGGATGAGATCGAGGAGTTTGCCGCTGTCCTCGTCGTTCAGCGCGGCGGTCGGCTCATCCAGGATGAGCAGCTTGACCTTCTTCGACAGGGCCTTCGCGATCTCCACGAGCTGCTGCTTGCCCACGCCGATGTCGGCGACGCGGGTGTCCGGGTGGTCGGAGAGACCGACCCGGCGCAGCAGTTCGGTGCCGTGCCGCAGGGTCTCGGTCCAGCTGATGATCCCGCGGGTGGCGTGCTCGTTGCCGAGGAAGATGTTCTCCGCGAGGGAGAGGTAGGGCACCAGGGCCAGTTCCTGGTGGATGATCACGATGCCGCGTTCTTCGCTGGCCCGGATGTCCTTGAACTGGCAGACCTCTCCCTCGAAGAGGATGTCGCCCTCGTAGGTGCCGTGCGGGTGGACGCCGGAGAGGACCTTCATCAGGGTCGACTTGCCGGCGCCGTTCTCCCCGCAGATGGCGTGGACCTCGCCCTGCCGGACGGTCAGCGTGACGTCCGAGAGCGCCTTGACGCCGGGAAAGGTCTTGACGATCGAGCGCATGTCCAGGACGGGTCCCGCCATGGTCGTGCCTTCCAGTCAGTGGTGAATCGTCGGTCGGTGGCGGGGACTACTTGACGTCGCTCTCCTTGAGGTAGCCGGAGTCGATGAGCTCCTTCTGGTAGTTGCTCTTGTCGACGGCGACCGGCTCCAGCAGGTAGGCGGGGACGACCTTCGAGCCGTTGTCGTAGGTCTTGTCGTCGTTGATCTCGGGCTTCTTGTCGTTCAGCAGCGCGTCGACCATGTTCGAGGACACCTTGGCGAGCCGTCGGAGGTCCTTGAAGACGCTCATCGACTGCTGGCCGGCGATGATCGACTTCACCGAGGCGACCTCGGCGTCCTGGCCGGTGACGACCGGCAGCGGCTTGGCCTTGGAGCCGTAGTCGTCGGACTTCAGCGCCGACAGGATGCCGATGGAGATGCCGTCGTAGGGGGAGAGGACCGCGTCGACGCGCTCGCTCTTGTAGGCCGAGGTCAGGATGTCGTCCATGCGCTTCTGGGCGGTGCCGCCGTCCCAGCGCAGGGTGGTGACCTGGTTGAGCTTGGTCTGCTTGGAGCGGACGACGAGCTGCTTCTTGTCGATGTAGGGCTGCAGGACCTTCATCGCGCCGCCGAAGAAGTAGCGGGTGTTGTTGTCGTCGTTGGAGCCGGCGAACAGCTCGATGTTGAAGGGGCCCTTCTTGGAGCCGTCCTTCAGGCCGAGCTTCTCGACGATGTAGGTGCCCTGGAGCTCGCCGACCTTCTCGTTGTCGAACGAGGCGTAGTAGTCGACGTTCTGCGTGCCGAGGATCAGGCGGTCGTAGGAGATGACCGGGATGTTGGCGTCCTTGGCCTGCTGGAGCACGTTGTTCATCGACTTGTTGTCGATGGCGGCGACGATCAGCGCCTTGACGCCCTGCGTGATCAGGTTCTCGACCTGGGAGACCTGCTGGTCCGGGTCGTCCTCGCCGTAGACCAGCTTGGTCTTGTAGCCCTTGGCCTCCAGCTCCTTGACGACGTTGTTGCCGTCGGCGATCCAGCGCTCGGAGGACTTGGTCGGCATCGCGATGCCGATGGTGCCTCCCTTGGCGTCCCCGTCGCTCTCGTTGCTGCCGCCCTCGCTGTTCTGGCCGCAGGCGGACAGGGTCAGGGCGAGGGACGCGGCTCCGGCTATGGCGGCGAGAGCGGCTCTGCGGTTACGCATATTGATCATCCTTGATCTGTGTGCAGGGCTCGGTCTGGGAGGCGCGAAGTCGCTCCGGGTGGTCGTGCCGGAAAGACCGAGAAGAGATGTGTCGGATTGTGGTCGGCTGTGTCTTCTTTTGTGAAGCCGAGTTTCCGGAACGTTATGCCGAGATTTCGAACCGTTGCAGAGCGCCCGGCAGTCGGGAGCCCAGCGGGGCCATGTCGCCGTCCGCCCCGTGGCGCGCGAGGAGGTCCAGGGCGAGCCGGCCGCGCCGCACGCGTTCCTTGGCGGTGGCCAGCGTCAACTCCCGCATGTGGTGCCCGTAGGGGTAGATCCCGGGCGCCTTCGACAGGCCGAACTTCAGGTACAACGGGGCGCCGCGCCGGATGAGTTCGGCGACCTCGTACATCCGCACGTAGCCGCCGAGGTCGTCGGGGGCCTCGATGTACATGTCCATGGGAGCGCCCGACACCCGGCGGATCTCGGTGAGGTGATCGAGCGTCAGGTCACTGGGCACGTTGACCGAGTCGGCGCCGAGTCTCTCGTACACCGCGTACGCCGCCGGGTTGACGGGCCCGATGAGCGCGCTCACCTTGAGGGTCGTGTCGGCCGGGATGATGCCGGCCGCGCGCGCCCGGTGCAGGGTCCACAGCACGCCCTCGTCGGCGACGAGCAGGCACGTGACGCCCAACTCCGTGGCCCGGACGGCGTCTTCGACGCAACCGGCGACGGCGTCGTGGCCGCGGGCCCTGAGACCCGCCCCTCGCGAGTCGGTCCGGGTCGAGCCGCCGATGTCCCAGGTGCCGCGCGGGCCGGTGAACAGGCAGAGCTCGATGTCGCGTTCGGCCGTCGACTCGACCATCTCGGTGATCTCGGCGTCGGTCAGCATCCAGACGCCGCTGCCCTGGCTGATCCGGTGGATCGGCACGTCCAGCCGCGAGGCCTCCTTCAGCACCACCGCCAGCGCCTCG
Source organism: Streptomyces sp. CRCS-T-1 (assembly GCF_024442335.1). Classification (NCBI taxonomy): domain Bacteria; kingdom Bacillati; phylum Actinomycetota; class Actinomycetes; order Kitasatosporales; family Streptomycetaceae; genus Streptomyces; species Streptomyces sp. CRCS-T-1. The sequence goes on from NZ_CP101651.1 coordinate 5,889,108, forward strand.
GGACCCTCGCAGGACGGGATCTCGGTGCGCCAGCGGCCGCCGCCGGGGAAGGAGTGCGGCGAGGCGTCGGCGGGGTCGAGGGCGGGGGCCTTCAGGCCGAGATCGGCGAGCGCCTGCTCACCGGGCCTGCGGGCTGCCGTGGCGGGAGCGTCGGTCACAGGAAAGTCCTTCGGTTCGATATTTCGGACGAGGTTCGCGGCTCTGGGTACGGCAAGGTGCGGTCAGTGGGGTACGCCGGTACGGGAGCCGTCAGGTTGCCCCCGTACCGGCGTACGTCTACGGGCGGAGCAACACCTTGCCCACCTTCGGATCACCGGCCCCCACCAGCTCGATGGCCTGCGAGAACTCGGCGAGCGGCAGCTCGTGCGTCACCAGCGGCAGCGGATCGAGCAGACCGGCGGCGAACACCCGCACCGTGTGCGCCCAGGCGTCCGGCGAAGCACCGAAGACGGTGTGCACCTCCAGCTGCTTCACGACGAGATCGGTCGGGTCGAGACCGTCCGCGCCCGGCGCCGGAATGCCCGTCAGGACCAGCCGGCCGCCCCGTCGGAGCAGGGCGGCGGAGATCCGGGCGGCGTCCGCGGAGCCGGCCGTCTCGATCACCACGTCGATGTCGTCCGGGAGTTCCTGGTCCTTCGTGAGGAAGTCCGTCGCGCCGTACTGCCGCGACAGCGCCTCACGGTCCCGGCGGGTGCCGACGACCAGCAGCTCCGCCGGCGAGTTCGCCTTGAGGAACTGCACGGCGAACATGCCGAGGGTGCCCGTGCCGACCACGGCGACCCGCTCGCCCGGCCGAGCGTTCGCCTTCAGCGCGGCGGCCGCGATACAGGCGGCGGGCTCCAGGAGCGCCGCGGCGGTCAGGTCGCAGCCGTCGGGGAGGGTGTGGAGCAGCCGGGCGGGGAGCGTCAGCGTCGTCGCCATCGCGCCCGGCTGGGTGAAGCCCGTCTCCTCGTAACCGGCCGTGCACAGCGTCGTGTCGCCCGCGTGGCAGCGGTCGCACACCTGGCAGTTGCGGAAGCCCTCGCCTACGACCTTGCGGCCGACGAGCGACTCCGGGACACCCGCGCCCACGGCCTCGACCGTCCCGGACCACTCGTGGCCCGGGGTGAGCGGGTAGCGGACGTAGCCCTCGGGGCGGTTGCCCTGGTAGACCTCGCGGTCGCTGCCGCAGATGCCGGAGGCGTGGACCCGGACCAGGGCCTCGCCGGCCTCGGGCCGCCGGGGCTCGTGCGGGACGAGGCGGTGCGCGCCCGGGGCGTCGATGACGACCGCGGTGCTCGCGGGCGGCCCTTCGGCGCTCGCGGGCGGCCCTTCGGCGCTCGCGGGCAGCCCTTCGGTGCTCACTGGCTGCCCTTGGGCTTGCGCTGCTCCCAGCCCTCCGCCCAGAGGTCGAAACGGGCCTGCTGCTGCGGGAACTCGGCGGCGGCGTCCACGTCCAGCTCGACACCCAGACCGGGGGCGTCGGAGAGGTGGAAGCAGCCGTCCTCCGGGTTCACCTGCGGGGCGCCCTTGACGACCTTCTTGATCTCCGCGTCCGCGAAGTCGTTGAAGTGCTCCAGGATCTTGAAGTTCGGGGAGGTGAAGCCGACCTGGAGGGAGGCGGCGGTCAGCACCGGGCCGCCGACGTTGTGCGGGGCCACCAGCATGTAGTGGGTCTCGGCCGTCGCCGCGAGCTTCCTGGTCTCCCAGATTCCACCGATATGGCCGACGTCCGGCTGGATGATGTCCACGGCCTGGCTCTCGAACAGCTCGCGGAACTCGATCCGGTCGTGGATGCGCTCACCGGTCGCGACGGGCATGTCGACCTTGGCGGCGACCTTCTCCAGCGCCTTGAGGTTCTCCGGCGGGACCGGCTCCTCCAGCCACGCCGGGTTGAACGGGGCCAGCTCCTTGGCCAGGCGTACGGCCGTGGCGGGGGAGAAGCGGCCGTGCATCTCCAGCATCAGCTCGGCCTCGGGGCCGATGGCGTCCCGGACGGCCTCGATGAGGGAGACGGCGTACAGGCTCTGCTGGTGGTCCAGCTCGAAGTGGCCCGTGCCGAAGGGGTCGATCTTGAGGGCGCGGTAGCCGCGCTCCATCACGCCCTGGGCGGCCTTGTGGTACGCCTCGGGGGTCCGCTCCGTGGTGTACCAGCCGTTGGCGTACGCCTTGACCTTGTCGGTGACCTTGCCGCCCAGCAACTGCCAGACGGGGACGCCGAGGGCCTTGCCCTTGATGTCCCAGCACGCCATCTCGATCACGGCGATACCGGACATCACGATCTCGCCCGCGCGGCCGTAGTCGCCGTACTTCATGCGCTTGACGAGGTCCTCGACAGCGAACGGGTCGGAGCCGAGAATGTGGTTGGCCTCGGCCTCCCTCAGATAACCGAGAAGGGCGTCGGTGTGTCCCAGCATCCGGGTCTCGCCGACTCCGGTGATCCCCTCGTCGGTGTGCACCTGGACGTACGTCAGGTTGCGCCACGGCGTCCCGACCACGTGTGTGCTGATTCCGGTGATGCGCACGGCGGTTGTCCCTCGCAGCTTCGTCGGCTCAGTTCTGTCAGTTCGACGTGTTCGAAATTTCGGCACACGTTCGAAATGCTGGCGTGACAGTAAGGACGGGGTGGTGGGAGTGTCAATGGGTCGCGCGCATAACGGTTTCGACAGTTTCGAAACCAGGGGAGAGGCGGGTCCGTGCAGAACCTTCACAGCTGGATCTAGGAACGTGACCTGTGCGGAACTTAACCTTCCCGCGACATGGACTACTGCGACCCGTGCCGACGGCACCTCAACGGCGCGCTGACGTGCCCGGGGTGCGGCACCTCGGCGGATGCGCTGCGCCGGCGTGAGCGTGAGTACGGCGATCAGGACGACTCGGGCGGGGTCGATGCCGACCGCGACGGCGACGTCTACGACGACGAAGAGCCGTTGGGGCGTGCCGCTCGGCGGCGTGGTGACGGCCCGGGCGGGGCGAGCCGGCGGGACCGGAAGGCGGCCGCGCACCGTCGGAGGCGGCGCCGGACCCTGTTCATCGCGGCGGGATTCATCCTGGCGGCGGGCGGGCTGAGCCTCGCCGAGCTGGGCATGGACGCGCCCAAGTCGACGTCGAAGCCGGCGGAAGCGGAGGGGGACCCGGCGGAGGCCGGCGAGACGATCCGCCCCGCGGGCGACAAGGCCGGGTCCGAGGAAGCGCCGAAATCCCCTTCCCCAGGTACATCTGACTCACCGTCGGCTTCCACCTCCCCGAAGCCCGAGAAGTCGAAGCCCCCCGAGCCGACCCGGCCCCCCTCGCCGGAAACGTCCCCGAACCGCCCGACCTCGGCCCCCACGACGCCCCCTCCGCCCCCGACCCGCACCGCGGCCCCGACAACCCCGACGCCGACCCCGGAACCGTCCCCGACAAGAACGTGCAACCGCTTCCTGTGGTGGTGCGCGTAGTCGCCTACGCGGTGGTGGTGGGTCGGGGCCGCGCCGGGGGGTGTCCGTCCTCGGAACGGCGCGATGGGGTGAGAGACCAATTGACTGGCGTTGACGCGCCAACCGCTGCGGGCGGACACCCCCCGACACGTCCCCTTCTCGCCGTACGCGGGTGCGGGCGCGTCCCGGCTGAGCTGCCGCCGGCCGCCGCTACGGGGGCCGCCCCATCCCGCCTAGCTGCGGGCATGCGTGCCGCTAGGGGCGGCACGGGTGGGCGCAGCGGCACCCCGCTACGCCGGGCTGCGGACCCGCCCGGCCCCGGCGCAGACGCCGAGTACCCCGCAAACCCGCCCCGCAGCAACGCCCCGGCCTCAGCGGAAGCGCCGAGCACCGATACGGGTCAGCCCGTCACGCAGCCCCCAGCATCCCCCTGAGCGCATCGCGCAACGCCACCCTCTCCCCCTCGGAAAGCCCCGCCAACGGCTCCCGCGCGAACCGCAGGGACTCCCGCAGGCTCCGGGCCACCGCCCGACCCTCACCCGTCGCCGCCGCCACCTTCACCCTCCGGTCGGCCGGGTCCGGCTGTCGTTCCACCAGCCCCCGCGCCTCCAGCCGGTCCACGATCCCCGTGACATTGGACGGCTCGCACTTCAGCCGCTGCGCGAGCCTCCGCATCGGCAGCGGCTCCAGGCACAGCAGACTCAGCAGCCGCGCCTGCGCCCCGGTCAGGGAGTGGTCCGCCGCCGCCTCCTCGTAGTCCTCGTGGAACCGGGCCACGACCTCCCCGATGAGCTCGACGACCTCGAGGGTCAGTGCGTCGGGATGGGGGGAGTCCGGGGTCGGTGAGGTGGAAACCATGCCGTCGAGGGTACCCGTTTATTTGACAACATGAAATTTCCAGGCGCATGGTTGTTTCAGTTACTGAAACATCCGCATCGAGCCAGTGAGGACAGGCGCATCATGACCGACACCCCCACCCTCCCCGCCGTCAGCCGCGAGTGGCACCTGGCGAGCCGCCCCGTCGGCTGGCCGAAGCCCGAGGACTTCGCCTTCGTCGAGGCGGAGATTCCGCAGCCCGGCGAGGGACAGGTCCTCGTGCGGAACAAGTACCTCTCCGTGGACCCGTACATGCGTGGCCGGATGAGTGACGCGAAGTCCTACGTCGCCCCGTTCGAGCTGGGCAAGGTCATGCAGGGCGGTGCCGTCGGCGAGGTCGTCGCCTCCAACGTCGACGGGCTGGCCGTCGGGGACCACGTACTGCACTTCCTCGGCTGGCGTGAGTACGCGGTCGTCGCCGCCAAGAACGCCGTGAAGGTGGACGCGGACGCCGCGCCGCTGTCGACGTACCTCGGTGTGCTCGGCATGACCGGCCTCACCGCCTACGCGGGCCTGCTGCGCACTGCCTCCTTCAAGGAGGGCGACACCGTCTTCGTGTCCGGCGCCGCCGGTGCCGTGGGCGGCCAGGTCGGGCAGATCGCCAAGCTGAAGGGCGCCTCGCGGGTCATCGGCTCCGCCGGGTCCGACGAGAAGGTGAAGCTCCTCGTCGAGGAGTACGGCTTCGACGCCGCCTTCAACTACAAGGACGGGCCCGTGAGCGAGCAGCTCCGCGCCGCCGCCCCGGACGGGATCGACGTCTACTTCGACAACGTCGGCGGTGACCACCTGGAGGCCGCCATCGGCTCCCTCAACCAGGGCGGCCGGATCGCCGTCTGCGGCATGATCTCCGTCTACAACAACACCGAGCCCGCCCCGGGCCCGCGCAACCTCGCCCGTCTGATCGCGACCCGCGGCCGTATCGAGGGCTTCCTGGTCGGGGACCACTACGACCTTCAGCCCGAGTTCGTGCGCGAGGTCGCCCCCTGGGTCGCCTCCGGTGAGCTGAAGTACCGCGAGACCGTCGTCGAGGGCATCGAGAACAACCTCGAGGCGTTCATGGGCGTGCTGCGCGGCGACAACACCGGGAAGATGATCGTCAAGCTCTGACGCCTTCTGTTGGTTTTCGGTATGCGGTAAGTTTTTTCCGAATCCGCTCGGCCCGGGCGCGAGCCGCGGCGGACGACCGAAGGAACACAACCGCATGCCGATCCAGCAGTCCGACGTCCTGTACACCGCCGTCGCCACCGCCGAGAACGGGCGCGACGGGCGCGTGGCCACCGATGACGGCCGGCTCGACGTCGTCGTCAACCCGCCGCAGGCCATGGGAGGCAGCGGCGCCGGCACCAACCCCGAGCAGCTCTTCGCCGCCGGGTACAGCGCCTGCTTCCAGGGAGCCCTCGGCGTCGTCGCCCGGGAGACGGGCGCCGACCTCACCGGGTCGACCGTCACCGCCAAGGTCGGCCTCGGGAAGAACGGGGACGGGTTCGGGATCATCGTCGAGATCTCGGCCGACCTGCCCAAGGTGGAGCCGGGTGCCGCGCGGGCGCTCGTCGAGAAGGCGCACGAGGTGTGCCCGTACTCGAAGGCGACCCGCGGGAACATCACCGTGACGCTGGTCTGACCTCAGTCGTTGCGTACGCGGAGGCCGCACCCCTGGACGTGGGGTGCGGCCTCCGCCCGTGCCCGGGGTCAGGAGGCGAGCGCCGCCCTGTGGATCGCCCGCGCCAGGCGGTCGTTCTCCGGGGCCGCCCCGCCGGGGAACGCGAACCGGCGGCGCGTGTAGCCGTAGGCGAGGCCGCTCCACGGGTCCGCGAAGGACTGCGAGCCGCTCGCGCCGCTGTGCCCGATCGTCCCCGCGCCGAGGAACGGGTGCCACGTGTCAGCCGTCGTCTGGAAGCCGAGGCCGAACGACTTGTGGGCCCGTGCCACCAGGTCGTGGCCGACGGAGTGGAACTGGCCGAACTCCGCGACCGTGTCCGGCTTCAGCAGCGGCGCCTGCTCGCCCAGACCGCTGATCGCCGCCGCGTACATCCCGGCCAGGCCCCGCGCGGACGCCACCCCGCCCACCGACGCCGGGCCCTTGGCGCGGACCAGCGGCATGTTGGGCAGCGAGGCCAGGTCGGTCGGCTCGCTCGCGTTGCGGTTGAAGGCGATCGAGGCGAGCGTGTGCGGGCCCGTCGGCGTGGCGTCGAGGAGGGCCTGCTGCTCCGGGGTCGGGATCATCGGCTGGGTGCTGCGGAAGCGGGGTTCCTGAGGGGCCGGCAGTCCGAGGTGGAAGTCCAGGCCGTACGGGGTCCGGACGCGCTCCTGGTAGATCTCCTGGAGCGTGCGGCCCGTGGCACGGCGTACCACCTCACCGGCCAGGGCGCCGGCGACCAGCGCGTGATAGCCGAACGCCGTGCCGGGACGCCAGAACGGCCGCTGGTCGGCGAGGCGTTCGGCGAGCTGACGGTCGTCGGCCAGCTCCGCCAGGCTGAAGCCGGTGTCCGTGCCGACCACGCCCGCCCGGTGCGCGAGCAGATCCCGCAGGGTCAGCTCGCCCTTGCCCTCGGCCGCGAACTCCGGCCAGTAGTACGTCACCTTGCGGTCCGGTTCGAGTGTGCCGTCCTGCACGAGGAGAGCCACGACCAGGTAGGCGGCGCCCTTCGTGGACGAGAACACGCCGTAGAGGGCGTCCGCCTCGGTCCCCGCCCACAGGTCCACGACCTTCCGGCCCCGCACGTAGGCGCACAGCTGGCCCTCGTAGTCGGGCCGTTCCCCGGCCACGAACGCGGCGAACTCCTCGCGTACCCCCTCGAAGCCGTCGGCTACGGTGCCGTGGATCTCTTGCGTCATCCGTTCTCCTCATCTGAACCGCTGTGTGCCACTGTGAACAATGCCCTCGCCACCTGCGGGAATTCCCCCTTGGGGTGGTCCCGGAAGAGGGGTTCGGTGCCGAACAGGGCCGTCCTGCCGCCGCTGACCACCGAGGCCTGCCCCGCAGCCGCCGAGGGGCCGCCGGTGCCGTCCCGGAGGGGACGCCAGTGCCCGGAGACGAGCGGATTCCCGGTCGCGTACGACTGCTCCTCGCGCACACCCGGGCCGAGGTCGGTGAACCACAGCGGGGCGTAGACGAAGGTGTGCGCGGGGGCGTCCTGGGTGAGGCGGCCCGAGTTCACCGCGCGTACGACGCCGTTGGCGTCCGGGTTGCCCTCGACCGGCTTGACGGCCAGCAGATCCGCCGCCGCGTTCAGGGCCGCTCCCGTCGCGCCCCGGCCGACCAGGCCGTGACCGTCGAGGAAGGCGTCCAGGGCCTTGCGGGCGGGGGAGGTGAGGGCGGCGTGGTCCAGGCCGGCGGAGACGAACAGCACGTCCGTGCCGGACCAGTCGAAGCCCGCGTTCAGGACGCCCGTCGAGACCGGTGTGACGTCGAAGCCCATCTCCCGCAGGGCGAACAGCTCACCCGGGGTGACGGCGGCGGCGACGCGCAGGCGGTGCAGGGGCGTCTCGCCCTTGAGTCGCGTGGCCGTGAAGGAGACGTCGTGCGCGCGGGCGGCGGTGAGCGCCGCGCGGCGTGCCGACGCCGGGACGATCGCGCTGCCGTCCCGGGCCTGCCGGACCGGGACTCCCTGCCCGAGGAGGGAGTTGAGGGCCGCGATCTCGCGCGGGTCGGTCAGGCGCAGACGCAGGGTGCCGTGCGCGGGCACGTGGGCGACGGGTGCGGCCTCGGTGACCGGGCGCAGGGGCGCGCCCCGCAGGCTGCCCGAGGTCACCCGCTCGACGGTGGCGCCCCACAGCCGGCCCAGGCTCCAGCCGGAGATGTCGTACATCACGGACACCTTGTCGCTGATGTCCCGGCCGTCGGCCAGCAGGACGTTCGCCATGCCGCGCTTGGGCTGGCGCAGGTCGACGACGTACGAACCCTCGGGATACGTCCGTCCGGCGAGGCGGAAGGGGCGGGTGGCGCGGGTGACGCGGACGTCGTTGGCGAGGAGATGGTCGACGAGGCGGGCGGCGGCCGGGGCCGAGCGCTGGGTGCGGGAGTCGCCGGGCGGGATGACGTAGGCGCGCGGGAAGTCGGTGGTGTAGACGTCCTCCGGGCCGATGCCGGGGACGCCGGGGACCGTCCTCGGTGAGACCGGCACCTGCGGGGCGCCGGCCGCGCCGCGGCGGAAGGTCTCGATCTGGTCGGCGACGAGGGTGGCGCGGTGCTCGCGGACGTGGTTCAGGGTCGCGCGGACGGCCGCGCCCGCCACGGCCGTGTTGACCGCAGAGCGGCGGCGCAGCTCCGGGACGAGGAGGGTGTCGTACTCCTCGTTGTTCACCGCCAGCGGGATCTCCACCGTGTGGGCGGCGACCGTGCCGTGGAAGGCCGCGTACTGCGGGGTGAAGATCGGCGGCCAGTCGTCCCAGCCCTCCTCCTGGTCGCGGAACGGGATCTGCGCCGGTTCCACACCGTCCTTCGCGGGCGTGTAGCCGAGGGCGTTGACGGCGGACTCCATGCCGAGGGCGTTGGCGTAGGAGTTCTTCAGGAAGAGGTCGTACTCGTAGTTCTCGCCGTGCGGGGGAGTGGTCGGCTCGATGAGCGTGCCGTTGACGTAACCGTGCAGGTCGAGCAGGACGGCCGGCTGCTTGTCCAGCTCGATCTGCCGCATCACGCGGCTCTCGGGCTGGGAGGCCGTGACGAAGTCGCGGTTCAGGTCGAAGCCGTTCGCGTTGGCGCGGGTGCCGGCGATACGGCCGTCCGGGTTGGCCGTGACGTTGAAGTACAGGCGGCTGTGCGCGAGGAGCTCCCTGGTCGCCGCGTCCTTGGCCGTCGCGAGCCGCTCGATGACCTTCAGGGAGGCGTCCGTGCCCTCCCACTCGTTGCCGTGGATGTTGCTGTTGACGAAGACCGGGGCCTTGTACGCGCGCTTGATCTCACGGGACTTCGCGGCCGTGGCGGGCGCGTTCTCGATCAGTGCGCGCATCCGCTCCTGGGCGCGGGCCTGGCGGGTGGTCTCCGGGGCGGTGACGGTGACCAGGTAGAGCCGGTGGCCGCCGGCCGAGCGGCCGGTCACCTCCACGCTGACGCGGTCGCCGAGGCGTTGCAGGGCGTTCAGCTTCGGGGCGATCGCGTGGTACGGGGTGAGCCCCAGCTTCAGGGACTTGTCGCCGGGGTTCTCCGGGCCGGGGGAGAGGACCTGGCGGCGCGGATAGCCGCGGGTGGCGGTCGCGGGGGCGGGGGAGGTCTCGTCGGCCAGGGCGCGTCCGGCCGCGCTGGCGGGTGCCCGGGCGGCCGCGCGGTCGTCGACGGCGGCGCCCTCCCGGACGACGGGCTTCGGGTCCGCGCCGGCGGCGTGCGGGGCGAGCAGGGGTAAGCCCGCCGTCGCGAGACCGAGGGTGACGATCAGTACAGGTCTCGCAGGAACGGTTCTCGTGGTGCGCACGTGTACCTCCTCCTGGGCTTACTGAGATCGGTACGGCGAGGTGTACCGGTTCGACTCAACGGCAACAAGTGCGCGTCGGTGTCACCGCTGACCCGGATGGCCCCTGCGGAGGGCGTCCGGGCCTGCCCCGATAGGGTTTTCCCATGCGCGATCTCGGGGTGGGCTTCCAGTACCTGCTGAAGGGCCAGCGATGGGTGGCCCGGCACGGCAAGCAATACGGCTTCGGGCTGCTCCCGGGCCTGATCACCCTGGTCCTGTACGCGGCGGCGCTGGTCGCGCTGGCGCTGTGGGGCCAGGACGCCGTCACCTGGGCGACGCCGTTCGCCGACGACTGGTCCAGCCCCTGGCTCGGGCTCTTCCGCGGCTTCCTGACCGCCGTGCTGTTCGCCCTCGCCCTGCTCCTCGCCGTCGTCACCTTCACCGCGGTGACGCTGCTGATCGGGCAGCCCTTCTACGAGAGCCTCTCCGAGAAGGTCGACCGGGACGTGTCCCCCGACGGCCACGCCCCCGAGTCGGACCTGCCGCTCTGGCGCGAACTGTGGATCTCCGGCCGCGACAGCCTGCGCATCGTGGTGCGGGCCGCCCTGTGGGGTGTGCTGCTCTTCGCCTGCGGTTTCATCCCGGTGATCGGCCAGACGGCCGTACCGGTGCTCGGGTTCTTCGTCACCGGGTTCTTCCTGACCGAGGAGCTGACCGCCGTCGCCCTCCAGCGCCGGGGCGTCGACCTGCGCACCCGCCTGGGCCTGCTCCGCTCCCGCAAGACCCTGGTCTGGGGCTTCGGCACGCCGCTGGCCGCGGCCTTCCTGGTGCCGGTCGTCGCGGTGTTCCTGATGCCGGGCGCGGTCGCGGGAGCCACCCTCATGGCTCGGGAACTGCTCGGTGAGGACATTCAGGAGGGTGGCTCCGCCGTGGAGGGCGACGGGGACGTCAGCTCTCTTCCGCAGCCGCCTTCAGGATGGCCCGCACCTGGGCGATGATGTCCAGCCGGTTCCGCACGAACTCCGGGTCGGTGACCTCGGTGGTGTTCCCGGCGCCGAACTGGAGCACGGGCGTGTGCACATGCCCGCCCGGCAGCCGGTCGTGCAGCCCGAGCCGGTCCCGCAGCAGCGTCGCCCGGTAGGCGATCTCGTTGGAGAGGTAGTCCCCGCCGCCGCCCTGCCGTGCGGTCGAGCCGGGGGTCGGCCCGTCGGGGCGTACGACGGGCTGGGTGCCGCCCGCCGGGATCTCGGTGACGCTCGTGTTGTCGTACACGGGGAAGCGGCCGGTGTTCGCGTCGACGATCGCCCGGTAGGGCAGCGTGGTCGTCGTCCACTGCGGCTGTGAGGCCGGGTCGGTCACGGGGACGGTCTCGGTACGGCCGATGGTGTCGTTGTCCCCGAAGCCGCCCCGCCAGGCCCCGTTGGTCCGCTCGATGTCGAACTTCCCGACCCGGCCCTGGCTCACGGTCGTGAACAGGTCGACCTTCGGCAGATACGGCCGCAGCGTCCGCTCCACCGTCCCCTCCGTGAAGTCCTGCCAGCGCACCGGGAACACGGCCGTCTCGATCCGGGCCGGGCCGTCCGCCGTCTCGATGACCGTGCCGTCGAGGGCGAGCGCGGTGGCGCCGGACGGGTTGGAGATACGGATGTCCCGGTCCAGGGTGAACGGGTCGAAGCCGGTGAGCAGGATCCGCTTCAGGCCCTTGCCGTGCGGATACCGGATGGCGTTCTGGCCGCGTGAGGTGCGCTCCAGCTCGTCCAGCAGCGCGGCCCGCTGTCCGTCCGTCAGCCCGAACTCCGGCTCCCAGGTCCGCACTTCACGCGTCATGCCGAGGCGGGCCCAGTACAGCGGCCGGTCGTCGTCCCGGCTCAGATCACCGACCGCCGGTCCACGCCCCTGCGCCCGGTCCACCGCACGCCGCCAGAGCTGCGCGCCCTCGGCCGCGACGGCCCGGCGGGCCTCCCCGTAGGACCGGGCCCCGTCCAGCGCCCGGACCAGCCGCGGGGCCACGGTGTCGAACCCGGAGCGGCGCAGGATCTCCTGCGGGACCGCCTTGCCGAGCCGCTGCTCCTCGACGGTGGGAGCGGGGGCCGTCTCGGCGGCGCTCGCGGTGGTGGGGGTGGTGAGACCGGTCAACAGGGCGAGACCGAGGACGCCGAGGCGAACGCGTATGGAATTCAAGGAGGTTCAGGCCTTCCGTCACGGTGGGGGTACTGCGGTGGCGTGGTGCCGGACGGCCGCAGTATCGCGTGACGGGAGTGATCTACGCCATGGGTGCTCAGTCGGTGCTCTCGTTTGCCTTGGGCTCAACTATTGGTCGCCGTCCCGAGTCCTTCGCATTCTGCCGAGGCAGGATGAGGACGTACTCGACTGCAACGAGGAGGCCGGCGTGGCGGATACAGCACAGGCGATGCAGGACGCGGCCCGCGAGGCCGCCGTCGAGGCGGCTCTCGGCAAGCTCGATCTGGACGCCAAGGCACGGCTGCTGGCCGGGCGGGACATGTGGAGCCTGCCCGCGCTGCCGGAGGTGGGGCTGGGCTCGCTGGTGATGTCCGACGGCCCGATCGGCGTCCGCGGGGTGCAGTGGAGCGCCGACGATCCCTCCGTCGCGCTGCCCTCACCGACCGCCCTCGCCGCCACCTGGGACCCCGGACTCGCGTACCGGGCAGGGGTGCTGCTGGCGCAGGAGGCCCGCCGCAAGGGCGTCCATGTCCTGCTCGCCCCCACGGTCAATCTGCACCGCTCCCCGCTCGGCGGCCGTCACTTCGAGGCCTACAGCGAGGACCCGTACCTCACGGGCCGGATCGGCACGGAGTACGTCCGGGGCGTCCAGTCCGGCGGCGTCGGCACCACCGTCAAGCACTTCGTCGCCAACGACGCCGAGACCGACCGCCTCACGGTGAACAACCTGGTGAGCGAACGCGCCCTGCGCGAGCTGTACCTCGCCCCCTTCGAGGCGATCGTCGAGAACGCCCACCCCTGGGGCATCATGACCGCCTACAACTCCGTCAACGGCACGACGATGACCGAGCACCACCACCTGGTCAACGAGGTCCTGCGCGGCGAGTGGGGCTTCGACGGGATCAACGTCTCCGACTGGACCGCCGCCCGCTCCACCAGCGGCGCCCTCGCCGGCGGCCTGGACATCGCGATGCCCGGCCCGCGGACCGTCTACGGCGAGGCCCTCGCGCAGGCGGTCCGGGACGGCGAGGCGGACGAGGCCCAGGTCGACGAGGCCGTCCGCCGCGTCCTGCGCCTGGCCGCCCGGGTCGGCATCCTGGACGGCGTCGAACCGGTCGTCACCGCACCGCCCGCGCCCGTCGACGGCGAGGCGCTCGCCCGCGAGATCGCCCGCCGCTCCTTCGTCCTCGTCCGCAACGAGCGTGGCGCGCTGCCGCTGAGGCCCGGCAGCGTCGCGCTGATCGGAGCCGCCGCCCGCGACGCCCGCGTCCTCGGCGGCGGCTCCGCCACGGTCTTCCCCGCCCGGACCGTCTCCCCGCTCGACGGCCTCACCGCCGCCCTCCCCGACGGCGGCCTCACCTACTCCCTCGGCGCCGACCCGAACACCGAACTCCCCGTCGCCGACCCGGGCTTCGCACTGCGCGCCGTCTGCCGCGACAGCGACGGCACCGTCCTCGGCACCCGCTCGGCCCCCAGCGGCCACATCCAGTGGATGGGCGACGACCTGCCCGACGGCGTCACCCACGACACCCTGCACAGCGTCGAACTGACCGGCACCCTCACCCCGCGCGAAACCGGCACCCACACCCTCGGCTTCAAGGGGCTCGGCCCCTTCAGGCTGACCGTCGCGGGCACCACGTACTTCGACGACGTCCAGCGCCCCGCCGAGGACGGCGACCCCTTCGCCGCCTTCTTCGGCGCCCCGGTGCCCCACGCCCGCGTCGAACTCACCGCGGGCGAACCGGTCGAGGTCTCCCTCACCTACACCGTCCCGCCGCCCGACGGGCACCCCATGCGGGTCATCGGCTTCACCCTCGCCCACCAGGACCCGCAGCGCGACCCCGACGAGCTGATCGCCGAGGCCGCCGCTGCCGCCCGCGCCGCCGACACGGCCGTCGTCGTGGTCGCCACCACCGACCGCGTCGAGTCCGAGGGCTTCGACCGCACCGACCTGCGTCTGCCCGGCCGCCAGGACGACCTGGTCCGCGCCGTCGCCGCCGCCAACCCGAACACCGTCGTGGTCGTCAACTCCGGCTCCCCGGTGGAACTGCCGTGGCGCGACGACGTCGCCGCCGTGCTCCTGAGCTGGTTCCCCGGCCAGGAGGGCGGCGCGGCCCTCGCCGACGTCCTCACCGGCGCCCACGAGCCCGGCGGCCGCCTGCCCACCACCTGGGGCTCCCTGACCGACGCCCCGGTCACCCAGGTCGTGCCGGAGGACGGCGAACTCCCCTACGAGGAGGGCGTCTTCATCGGCTACCGCGCCTGGGAGCAGCAGGGCCGCACCCCCGCCTACCCCTTCGGCCACGGCCTCGGCTACACCGACTGGACCTACGAGTCGGTCGAGGTCGCCGGGAGCGCCGAAGGGACCACCGCGACGGTCCGCCTCCGCAACACCGGCGACCGCCCCGGCCGCGAGACCGTCCAGCTCTACCTCGCCCCGAGCGAGCCCGGCCCCACCCGCCCGGCACGCACGCTGGCCGGCTTCGCGAGCGTCGAGGCCGCACCCGGCGAGACCGTCGAGGCGACGGTCGTACTGCCGCGCCGCGCCTTCGAGACCTGGGACGAGACGAACGCCTCGTGGTCGTTTGTGAAGGGTTCGTACGAGATCCAGGTGGCGCGCTCGATCACCGACCGCAGGATCACGGCGACGATTAACGTCTGACCGGGACGCGTTCCCCACTGAGCAGCCCCGGTCCGGGACCTGACCCCTGGACCGGGGCTCGTGAGTTCTTGTCCGAGCCCCTGATTCAGCGCGTGCCGAACCCGTACACCGTCTCCGAGCGGAACACCTCGCCCGGCCGCAGCACCGTCGTCGGGAAGTCCGGCCGGTTCGGGGAGTCGGGGAAGTGCTGGGTCTCCAGCGCGATGCCGTCGCCGGGCGCGAAGGGCTCGCCCAGGTGGTCGGCGGTGTACAGCTGGAGTCCGGGCTCGGTCGTCGCCACCGTCAGCACCCGCCCCGACGCCGGGTCGTGCAGCTCGGCGACCTCCACCGGGACGTCCGCCACGCCCTTGTCGAGCACGAAGTTGTGGTCGTAGCCGGAGCCGACCTTGCGGGCCTCGCGGAAGTCGAAGCGCGTGCCGGTCACATCCTCCAGGTCGCCGGTCGGGATCAGATCCGCGTCGACCGGCGTGTACCGGGAGGCGGCCAGCCGCAGTTCATGGCCGCCCGCGTCACCGGAACCGCCCAGGTTGAAGTAGCTGTGGTTCGTCAGGTTCACCACGGTCGGCGCGTCCGTCACCGCCTCGTAGGCGATCCGCAGCGCGCCGCTCTCCAGCAGCGTGTACGTCGCCGAGACCTCCAGCAGCCCGGGGAACCCCTCCTCGCCGTGCGGACTGACCCGGGTGAGCCGCACCCCGTGCTCGACCGGGGCCGCGTCCCACACCCGCTGGTCGAAGCCGTACACCCCACCGTGCAGCGAGTTCGGCGCGTTGTTCGGTTCCAGAGCGTACGTACACCCGTCCAGCGGGAAACGGCCGCCGGCGATCCGGTTGGCGTACCGCCCGACCAAAGCCCCCAGGTAGGGCCCGGGGTGGGCGAGATAGCCCTTGAGGTCCGGGAACCCCAGCACCACATTCCCGGCCCGGCCCGCCCGGTCCGGCACCTCGACGGACTGCACGATCCCGCCGTACGACAGCACCCGCACCCGTACGCCCGCCCGCTCCAGGGTCCAGCGGTGCACCGGCGTGCCGTCGGAAAGTGTGCCGAAGAGTTCGTTCATGTGCGGAACTCTAAGTCAGCGGCCCTTCGCTGTGACGGTGCGGTACGCGATCTCCGCCAACCGGGCCTGTCCGTTCACGCTGGGGTGGAAGTAGTCCCAGCGGCTCAACTGAGCCGTGCCGAAGCGGTAGTCGTGCACCGCGCCCCCGTCGTACCGGCACCGCTCGTCCTCCGCGCAGACCTCCCTCAGGACCTTGTTGTAGTCCTCCACCCGCTTCTGCACCGTGTCCCGCCGCAGGGTCGCCGCCGAGTCCAGGGCGTCCGCGTCGCCCAGCATCGACGGGCAGATGCCGAGCTGCCACACCTGCTTGCCCAACGGGCTGTTGCGGCCCTGCGACCACAGCCGCTTCAGGTTCGGCACGCTCGCCACGAACACCTGGGCCTTGGGCAGGGCTTCGCGCAGGGTGCGCAGCGCGTCCTCGAAGTCGCTGCGGAAGGCGGAGATCGGGGTCATCGCCGCCGCGGAGGACCGGCAGGCGTCGTTCGCCCCGGCCATCACCGTCACCAGCTGCGGTTTCCGCCGCACCGCCTGGGTCATCTGCCCGGGCAGATCGGCCATCCGGGCCCCGGTCACCGCGTGGTTCCAGCTCCGCTCGGCGGCCTTGCCCTTCCCCAGCAGCCGGACGGCGAGCGAGTCCACCTCGGGGCTGACGCCGGTCGCCCAGGACGCCTCCGGGCAGTCCTGCAGCACATCACAGGCGTCGAAACCGCGCGTGATGGAGTCACCGACGGCGGCGATAGAGCTGGGGCTGCTGTCCCACAGCGGAGTGGGCTTGGGCGACGGCTCGGCACTGGCCGACGGGGCGGGGGAATTGCCCCCCACGGCGTCACATCCCGTGACTCCCAGGGCAGTCGCCACGGCCACGGCGGCAACGATCCGTGAGCGGTGGCTTCGCTTCCGCATGCCTGTTCCATCCCCTCGCCGCGCCATGGCTGTCTCCCCACCCATTAACAACGCACGAGGGTTCCCGACCGATCAGGTGCAACGGCTCACACCCGTACAAGCGTCCCCCTGGGTGAATGGTGGGCGTTTCCCGGCACCTGGACCGACCGTACGTCACACTCCTTGCGCCACCGCACGGTAGCCTCGCCATCAACGTGACCCGCCCGGTCACAGCCGTTCCGCCCGTTCAAAGATGGTCCGCTCTGCCCGGAGGTTCCGGTGACGACACGTGGGGTTCTGTACATGCACTCCGCGCCGCGCGCGCTGTGCCCGCACGTCGAGTGGGCCATCGCCGGGGTGCTCGGCACACGCGTCAGCCTGGACTGGATCCGCCAGCCCGCCGCGCCGGGCACCTGGCGCTCGGAGTTCTCCTGGCAGGGCCAGCCGGGCACGGCGTCGAAACTCGCGTCGGCCCTGCGGGGCTGGCAACTGCTGCGCTTCGAGGTGACGTCCGAACCCTGCCCCACCGCCGAGGGCGAGCGCTACAGCTGCACCCCCGACCTGGGCATCTTCCACGCCGTCACCGGCATCCACGGCGACATCCTCATCCCCGAGGACCGCCTCAGAGCAGCCCTGCAACGCTCCCAGCGCGGCGAGACCGACCTGGAAGCCGAACTCAACAAACTCCTCGGCAAGCCCTGGGACGACGAACTGGAACCCTTCCGCTACGCAGGAGAAGGCGCCCCGGTCCGCTGGCTCCACCAGGTGGTGTGAGTAGTTAGGGGCGCGGGGAACTGCGCGAACAACCCCCACCACGCCGCACCCGCCCCACAACGGAACACAAAACGGCGAATGGCCCGAACCCCCACCAGGGAGTTCGGGCCATTCAACACTCAGCGATCAAACCGTCCGAAACGCCAGCACCACATTGTGCCCACCGAACCCGAACGAGTCGTTCAACGCGGCGATCCGCCCATCGACCGGCAGCTTCCGAGCCTCACCCCGGACGATGTCGGCATTCGCCTCCGCCTCCGGGTCCAGGTTCTCGACATTGATGGTCGGCGGAGCCACCCGGTGATACAGCGCGAGCACCGTGGCCACCGTCTCGACACCACCGGCGCCACCGAGCAGATGCCCGGTCATCGACTTCGTCGCGGACACCGCGAAGTGGTCGGCGTCGTCACCGAACACCTTCCGCAGCGCCTTCAACTCGGCGATGTCACCGGCCGGCGTCGACGTGGCATGCGCGTTGACGTGCACGATCTCCGCCGGGTCCAGCTCGTTGCGCTCCAGCAGGTGCTGCAGCGCCTGCGAGATGCCACGCCCCTCCGGCTCCGGCTGCACGATGTCGTGGCTGTCGGCCGAGATGCCCTGGCCGACCGCCTCGGCGTACACCCGGGCCCCGCGCTTCGCGGCGTGCTCGGCGGACTCCAGGACGACGACACCGGCGCCCTCACCGAGGACGAAGCCGTCACGGGCCACGTCGTAGGGACGCGACGCGCCCTGCGGGTCGTCGTTGTTCTTGGACATCGCCATCATGTTGCCGAACGCGGCGATCGGCAGCGGATGGATCGCCGCCTCCGTGCCACCCGCGACGACGACGTCGGCGCGGCCCGTGCGGATCATCTCGATGGCGTAGCCGATGGCCTCGGCGCCCGAGGCGCAGGCGGACACCGGCGTGTGCACGCCGGCCCGCGCGCCCACGGCCAACCCCACGTTGGCCGAGGGGCTGTTGGGCATCAGCATGGGAACGGTGTGCGGGGAGACGCGGCGAACGCCCTTCTCCTTCAGCACGTCGTACTGGTCGAGCAGAGTCGTCACGCCGCCGATGCCGGAGGCGATGACCGCGCCGAGCCGGTCGGGGTCGACGTTCGGGTCCTCGTCGGCGCTCGCTTCGAAACCGGCGTCGGCCCAGGCCTCCTTGGCCGCGATCAGCGCGAACTGCGCCGAGCGGTCCAGACGGCGGGCCTGCGGCCGGGGGATGACCTCGGTCGGCTCCACGGCGACCGGGGCCGCGATACGGACCGCCTGCTCGGCGGCCCACTCCTGCTCCAGGGGCTTGACGCCGGACTTGCCGGCGATCAGGCCCTCCCAGGTAGAGGCTGCGTCGCCACCCAGCGGTGTGGTTGCGCCGATACCGGTGACGACCACGGTGCGATTGGTCGGGCTCACGGGAATTCTTTCTCCAACGGATACGAGGATTAAGCGGCGCCACCGCCGGGTGGCGGGGCAGTCGGCCCAGGGGCTGGTCGGTCGATCAGCCCTGGTGCTTGAGGATGTAGTCGGTCGCGTCGCCGACGGTCTTGAGGTTCTTGACGTCCTCGTCCGGGATCTTGACGTCGAAGCGCTCTTCGGCGGCGACGACGACCTCGACCATGGACAGCGAGTCGACGTCCAGGTCGTCGGTGAAGGACTTGTCCAGCTGGACGTCCTCAACCGGGATGCCGGCGATCTCGTTCACGATCTCGGCGAGACCGGCGACGATCTCTTCCTGAGTGGCGGCCATGTTGGCGCTCCTTCGTAGATATCCAGAGGGTGTGGCAGGTGTTTCCTCCCGTGCCGGACCGCATGATCCGGCACGGAGTGCCTAGGGGAGGGTAACGACAGTCGCGGCGTAGACGAGACCCGCCCCGAAGCCGATGACGAGCGCGGTGTCGCCGCTCTTCGCCTCGCCGGTCGCCAGGAGCCGCTCCATCGCGAGCGGGATCGAGGCGGCCGAGGTGTTGCCGGTGGTGCGTACGTCACGGGCGACCGTGACGGACTCCGGCAGCTTGAGTGTCTTCACCATCGAGTCGATGATCCGCTCGTTGGCCTGGTGCGGAATGAAGACGTCCAGGTCGTCCGCGGAGATGCCGGCGGCGTCCAGCGCCTCCTTGGCGACCTTCGCCATCTCGAACACGGCCCAGCGGAACACCGCCTGGCCCTCCTGCGTGATGGCGGGGAACTTGGCGACCTCGCCGGAACGGTAGTCCGTCCACGGCACGGTCTGCTTGATCGTCTCGGACTTGTCGCCCTCGGAGCCCCAGACCGTGGGGCCGATGGCGGGCTCCTGGGCCGGGCCCACGACGACCGCGCCGGCGCCGTCGCCGAACAGGAAGGCCGTCGCGCGGTCCTCCAGGTCGGTGAGGTCGCTCAGGCGCTCCACGCCGATGACGAGGACGTACTCGGCGGAGCCCTCGACGATCATGCCCTTGGCGAGGGTGAGGCCGTAGCCGAAGCCCGCGCAGCCGGCCGAGATGTCGAAGGCGGCGGCCTTGTTGGTGCCGAGCTTGTCGGCGATCTCGGTGGCGACGGCCGGGGTCTGCTTGAAGTGCGAGACGGTCGAGACGATCACGCCGCCGATCTGCTCGGCGGTGATCCCGGCGTCGGCGATCGCCTTGCCGGAGGCCTCGACCGACATCGCGGCGACGGTCTCCTCGTCGTTCGCCCAGTGCCGGGTCTCGATGCCGGAGCGCGAGCGGATCCACTCGTCGGACGAGTCGATCGTCTCGAGGATCACCTCGTTCGGCACGACCCGGGTCGGGCGGTACCCGCCGACGCCGAGGATGCGCGCGTACGGGGCGCCCTTGCTGGGCTTGATCTTCGCCATGCGGACGGCTCCTTGGGGGCGGCGGTCAGGCGTGCTCTGCGATGAGCTCGCGAGCCGCGTCGAGGTCGGCGGGGGACTTCAGGGCCAGCGTCTTCACACCGGGCAGAGCACGCTTGGCGAGACCGGTGAGGGTACCGCCCGGGCACACCTCGATCAGGGCCGTGACGCCGAGCTCCTTGAAGGTCTCCATGCACAGGTCCCAGCGGACCGGGTTGGCGACCTGACCGACCAGACGGTCCAGCACCTCGGTGCCGGCGGCGACGGACCGCCCGTCCTTGTTCGAGACATAGCTCACCTGCGGGTCACCGGGCGTCAGGGCCTCGGCGGCCTTCGCCAGCGTGTCGACCGCGGGAGCCATGTGGTGGGTGTGGAAGGCGCCGGCGACCTTCAGCGCGACGACCTTGCGCACGCCCTCGGGCTTGTCCGCCTCCAGCGCGGCGAGCTGCTCCTTCGTACCGGCCGCGACGATCTGGCCCGCGCCGTTGATGTTCGCCGGGGTCAGGCCCAGCTTCTCCAGGTGCGGAACCGTCACTTCGGGGTCGCCGCCCAGCAGGGCCGCCATGCCGGTCTCCGTGACGGCGGCGGCCTCGGCCATGGCGAGTCCACGGGTGCGGACGAGGCGGACGGCCTCCTCGTGCGGGAGCACACCGGCGAGCGAGGCGGCGGTGAACTCACCGACGCTGTGGCCGGCGATGGCGCCGACCTTGCGCGGCAGCTCCGCCGGGTCGTCGAACAGCGTGTACGCGGACGCCAGTCCGGCCGCGACCAGCAGCGGCTGCGCCACCGCGGTGTCGCGGATCTCCTCCGCGTCGGCCTCGGTGCCGTAACGGATCAGGTCGAGGCCCACGGCGTCGGACCATGCCTCGAGGGCACCGCGGACACCGGGGAAGTCGAGCCATGCTGACAGGAAGCCGGGCGTCTGGGCGCCCTGGCCGGGAGCGACGAGTACGAGCACTCTCACACTCTCTCTTGGGGACGGGCACGGCCGCCCGTGGGGACAGGGACGAAGAACACGAGGGGGTTTTGTCGGGCTCCGACAAAACCTTAGGGCTGGAGATCTCCATCGACCAGACGCCCCAGGATCAGAGCGATCCGCAGCGTGAAGGCAGAGCGTACATCGGAGGGTGACCAACCGGTGACGTCAGTCACACGTCGAAGCCGGTAGCGGACGGTGTTGGGATGGACGAACAGCATCCGGGCGGCGCCCTCGAGACTGCTCGCCTGTTCGAGATAGACACTGAGGGTCTCCAGGAGCGCGGCCCCGGCCTCCTCCAGTGGTCTGTAGATCTCCTCCACCAGTTGCTCACGGGCCGAGGGGTCACCGGCGATCGCGCGCTCCGGGAGCAGGTCGTCCGCCAGGACCGGGCGCGGGGCGTCCTGCCAGGCGGAACCCGCCTTCAGCCCCGCCGCGGCGGCCTGCGCGGACCGGGTCGCGGCCAGCAGGTCCGGCACCACCGGGCCCGCCACGACCGGGCCGGCCGCGTACGGGCCGATCAGCGACTTGGCGACGGCCAGCGGGTTGTCGCTGCCGCCCGCGATGACGACGAGGCGGTCCCCGAGCACACCGGTCAGCACCTGGAGCTTGGCGTGCCGGGCGGCCCGCCGGATGGCCTCCACGGTCAGTTCGGAGTCGCCGTCGGGGGCGGTGCCGAGCACCACGCACACGTGTTCGGGTGAGTTCCAGCCGAGGGCGGCGGCGCGGGACACGGCGCCCTCGTCGGCCTCGCCGCTGAGCACGGCGTTCACGACCAGGGACTCCAGCCGGGCGTCCCAGGCACCGCGTGCCTCGGCGGCCTGCGCGTACACCTGGGCGGTCGCGAAGGCGATCTCCCGGGCGTAGACGAGCAGTGCCTCGCGCAGCACGCTCTCGTCGCCGGGGGCCGCGACCTCGTCGATCGCGCTCTCCATGACCTCGATGGTGGTGCGCACCATCTCCACGGTCTGGCGCAGCGTGATCGCCCGGGTCAGCTCGCGCGGCGCGGTTCCGAACACATCGGTGGAGATGGCCTGCGGGGCGTCCGGCTGCCGGAACCACTCGGTGAAGGCGGCGATACCCGCCTGCGCGACCAGACCGATCCAGGAACGGTTCTCCGGTGGCATGGCCCGGTACCAGGGCAGCGTCTCGTCCATCCGCGCGATGGCCTGCGCGGCGAGCGATCCGGACGACTCCACCAGCCGCTTCAGCGTCGCGGCATGCGCGTGGGTGTCGTGTGGGGCGGCTGCGTTCTTACTGGTTTCGGGTTCGGGCACGGGACAAGACTGCCTTATCCGGACGGGAAGGTGCGTCGGCGGGTCTACGGTGGTCTCCGTGATGGACGTACGGCGCGCTCACGAGCGCTACCCCGGTGGGGAACCCGCCGCGGGGATCGAGACCTGGCACGCCTTCTCCTTCGGGCCGCACTACGACCCGGACAACCTCCGCTTCGGCGCGGTGATCGCCTGCAACGAGGAGCGGCTGGCGCCGGGGGCCGGCTTCGACGAGCATCCGCACAGCCACACCGAGATCGTCACCTGGGTCGTGGAGGGCGAGCTGACGCACCGGGACTCCACCGGCCACGAGTCGGTGGTGCGCCACGGCGACGTGCAGCGGCTCAGCTCGGCGGGTGGGGTACGTCACGTGGAGCGCAACGACGGCCCCGGCCCCCTCACCTTCGTCCAGATGTGGCTGGCCCCGCTCCGCCCCGGCGGCGACCCCTCCTACGAGGTCGTCCACGGCATCGCCGACTCGACGCCCTACGCCGTCCCGGAGGCCGGAGCCATGCTGCACGTGCGGCGCCTCGCGGCGGGGGAGCGGACGGCGGTGCCGGACGGGGCGCACGCGTACGTACATGTCGTACGGGGTGACGTACGCCTCGACGGCGAGGAACTGGCCGCGGGCGACGCGGCCCGCATCACCGACGCCAAGTCACTGGAGGCCGAGGGCGTGACCGACGCCGAGTTGCTGATCTGGGAGATGTCCTAGGCCCTAGAGCTCCGCGAGCACGGCGTCCGTGAACGCCGGCCACGCCTCCACCGCCCACGGCCCGAACGCCCGGTCCGTCAGCGCCACGCACGCGGCACGCGCGTCGGGGTCGATCCACAGGAACGTACCGGACTGCCCGAAATGCCCGAACGTGCGCGGCGAGGACGAGGCCCCCGTCCAGTGCGGCGACTTGGAGTCGCGGATCTCGAAGCCCAGCCCCCAGTCGTTGGGGTTCTGGTGGCCGTACCCCGGCAGGACGCCCTTCGTGCCCGGGTAGGTCACGGTCATCGCCTCGGCGACCGTACGGGGATCCAGCAGCCGCGGCGCCTGCACCTCGGCCGCGAACCGCAGCAGATCCTCGACCGTGGACACCCCGTCCTTGGCCGGGGAGCCCTCCAGGACCGTCGAGGCCATCCCCAGCGGCTCCAGCACGGCCTGCCGCAGATACTCCCCGAAGGGAATGTCGGTCGCCTTCGCGAGATGGTCGCCCAACTGCTCGAAACCGGCGTTCGAGTACAGCCGCCGCTCCCCGGGCGGCGCCATGACCTTGTGCTCGTCGAAGGCGAGACCCGAGGTGTGCGCGAGCAGATGCCGCACCGTCGACCCGGCGGGACCGGCGGGCTCGTCGAGCTCGACGGCCCCCTCCTCGTACGCCACGAGCACCGCGTACGCGGCCAGCGGCTTGGTCACCGAGGCGAGCGGGAACCGCTGCCCGGCCGGACCGTGGGTGCCGACGACGGTGCCGTCCGCCCGGACGACACCCGCCGCGGCGGTGGGAACCGGCCAGTTCTCGATCAACGCGAGGCTCTTGAGCGACATGCGTTCGACCCTATGCGCTCAGAGCGTCAGCTCCAGCAAGGGGTCGGGCTTGGGCCGGAAGCCCAGGGAGACGTAGAGCGGCTCGGCCTCGGGGGAGGCGGTGAGCTGGACGCGCCGGGCGCCGCGCGTACGGAACCACTCCAGCAGGGTCTGCATGCACGCCCGCGCGTACCCGCGCCGCCGGGCGTCCGTGTCGGTGGCGACGCTGAACACGAAACCCACCTTGCCCTGCGGGTCGCCCGACTTCCCGATGCGGTAGTCGATGGTCCCGGCCACCAGCGACGCCAGCGCCCCGGGCCGCTCCGGATGGTCCACGACGAACGCCACGAAGTCCGCCTCCGGCTTGCCCAGTTCGGCCTTCAGCGTGGGCAGGGACTCCCCGTGCCAGCGGGTGGAGGTGTCGCTTGCGAACAGCGACTCGATCATGATTTGGCGCAGCCGCAGGACTTCCTCGGCGTCCTCGGGCAGGGCACGACGTACTGAACTCATGACTCCGTACGCTAACCAGACGGATCAAGAAACGTCCTGCCGATTTCTTACCGTCGGCGCTTGCTTGGAGTGCACTCCAAGGTTCTAGCGTTGGGGCCATGACGGTGATGGATACCACCACGGGGACCAGGACCGACACCTGCGCCGGCCCGCCGCAGCAGGACCGCCGCCCGGACGGCGAGGACAGGTACACGATCAGCGAGGTCGTCGCCTTCACCGGCCTGACCGCGCACACCCTGCGCTGGTACGAGCGCATCGGCCTGATGCCGCACATCGACCGGTCCCACACCGGCCAGCGCCGCTACACCAACCGCGACCTCGACTGGCTCGACCTCGTCGGCAAGCTCCGCCTGACGGGCATGCCGGTCGCCGACATGGTCAGGTACGCGGAACTGGTGCGCGAGGGCGACCACACCTACGGCGAGCGCTTCGGCCTGCTCAAGACGACCCGCGAGGACGTCCTGGCCAGGATCGACGAACTCCGCGGCACGCTCGCCGTGCTCGACCGGAAGATCAGTTTCTACGCGGACGCCGGGCGTGCCCTGGCGTCGGAGAGGTCCCGATGACGGACGGCAGGATCACGACGGCGAAGCTCGGCGACGACGGCCCCGAGGTGGGCGTCCAGGGCCTCGGCTGCATGGGCATGAACTTCGGCTACGGCCCCTCGGACGCCGACGCTTCCCGGGCGACCCTGGAGCGGGCCCTCGAACTCGGCGTCACCCTCTACGACACGGCCGACGCGTACGGGGCCGGGGAGAACGAGCGGTTTCTGTCGCCCTTCTTCAAGGCCCACCGCGACGAGATCGTCATCGCGACCAAGTTCGCCCTGTCGATCCCCCCGGACGACCCGACGCGCCGCGTCGTCCGCAACGACCCGCCCTACATCCGCGAGGCCGTCGAGGCGAGCCTGAAGCGCCTGGACGTCGACGCCATCGACCTCTACTACATGCACCGGCGCGATGTGAACGTGCCGATCGAGGAGAGCGTCGGCACCATGGCCGAACTGGTCCGCGAGGGCAAGGTCAAGCACCTCGGCCTGAGCGAGGTCACGGCCGGCGAACTCCACGCCGCCCACGCCGTCCACCCCATCGCCGCCGTGCAGTCGGAGTGGTCGCTCTTCAGCCGTGACATCGAGACGAACGTCGTCCCGGCGGCCCGCGACCTCGGTGTGACCCTCGTCGCGTACTCACCGCTGGGCCGCGGCTTCCTCACCGGCTCCTTCGCCAGCGCCGATGACCTGTCCTCGGGCGACTTCCGCCGCCAGCAGCCCCGCTTCACGGGTGAGAACGCGACGGCCAACGGCGCCCTGCTGGACCCCATCCGCACGATCGCCGACACCCACAACGCATCGATAGGCCAGATCGCCCTGGCCTGGACCCACCAGCAGTCGACCGTCCACAACCTCCCGGTCATCCCGATCCCAGGCACCCGCAAGCCGTCCAGGGTGGAGGAAAACACAGCGGCAACGAGGATCGTCCTCACCGACGAAGAACTGACCCAGCTGAACCAGATAGCGGCCAAGGTGGCAGGCAACAGGTACGCGGACATGGCTTTCACTTCTGCCGGACGGGAGTGAAGCAGACATAAGGGGCGCGGGGAACTGCGCGACCGGCCACACTCAACCCGCACCCGCCGGCGCGCAGCAGCCCGCAGACGCTAAAGCTCCGCCAACAACTCGGCCTTTTTGACCGAAAACTCCTCATCAGTCACCAACCCGGCCTGATGCAACTCCCCAAGATGCCGAATCCGCTCAGCGATATCCGCAGGATCACGGCGCGGCCCAGCCGCAGACACAGCAGCCACCGGCTGAGACGTCCGCACCGCCGCCAACACCGCCGCAGCGAACGGCAGTGACTCATGCACCGGCCCATACCCCAGCCCGAACACCACCGCCGCCGGATCCTGATCGGCCTGCGCCGCAGCAGACCCCGTGTCCCGGCCCAGCAACCGCAGATGCCCCTCGAACACCTCGGGCGAGCGCCACTCCACCCCGTTCAGCTCCCCGACGGGAAAGTTCTGGTCGCCGGCCTTCCACTTCGCCGACGACGCCCCCGTCCAGAACCACCGGAAGTTGACCGTCCGCCCGTCGAACGAGGCCTTCCCGTCGTACGCCTTGAACGACAACGGCCCCTTGGGCGGCTCCACGAGGAACCGATCCGCCGGCCCGGACTCCGTCAGCAGGCCCCGCAGTTCGTCGGCGTAGTACTCCGCGAGCACCTCGCGCTCGGCGGGCATCACCAGCCGGTAGGGGTCACCGCTCTCCTTCAGCTGCCCGGCGGCCGCCTCCATCAAGGGGTCCGCCCCGGGTCGCGGCTCGACGCGCAGCACCACTGTGCCGCGCTTCCCGCGGGTCAGCGTCACCCCGGCGATCGCGTCCAGCGGGACACGGCGTTCCCCGAGCGCCTGAAAGAGCTTCGGTGTTCGAATCCCCCGTTCGTAGCGGATGAGCACGGAGTCGGACTCGAACTCCCAGGCGGCATGAAATCCGGCCAGTACGTCACCCATGCGGCTCATCGTATGCGGCACGCGCCCCTCCGTCCCCCTCCCGAGCAGACCGCAATTTCTTCGTCTCTACGCGCGTCAGGCCGCCGCCGTGCCGGACAAACCGGTCCGGCAGACGCCGTCTTCGTGCGCGCAGTGCACCGAGCGGTATGCGCCAACGCCGATCTCTGCGAAATTCATCAGACTTGCCGTGCCCGGCTCGAAGTAGCCGGCGTGACCCTTCGCGCCCTGCGCCGACAGGACCCGCGCACCGAACGCGGAGGACACCGGGTCGGCCCCGTGGCCGAGACCGCCGACCTTCAGGTACGGCACGTCCTGGATCCAGTCGTCGGCGTCCCGCATGGCCCACACCCGGGCGCCTGTGTGCAGTTGGGCGGCCTTCTCGACGCTCATGCCGGGGCTGCCGGCCACCGCGATGTCGGACACCTTGGAGGGCAGCGAACCCGCCGCGACGCCGCACACCACGGAGCCGTAGCTGTGGCAGAACAGCGAGACCGGCTTGTCGCCGGGCAGCGCCCGCACCAGCGCGTTCAGCCGTACGGAACCCTCCGCGGCGCGCATCGCCGTGGCCGAGTCGATGCCGAGTCCGCTGGGGGCCGTGTAGTCGGCCCAGGCGATCACGGCCGTACGGGTCGAGGGGCTAGCCTTCCGCTCGGCCGCGTGCAGGGACTCGGCCATGCCGACGGGCGCCGAGTACTTGCGCTCGGTGCGCTGGAAGGTGAGCAGGTCGGTGTCCACGCCGGGCACGACGACCGAGACCCGGTCCGCCCTGCGCAGATTGCCGAAGACCTCCGCCACCCGGCCCGAGCCCTCGGGGTCGAAGGCGAGGATGTGACGCCCCGGCTCCATGAGGTCCTCGAAGCGGTGCATCCTCCGGCCGGCCTCTTGCTTCCCGACCGCCGTGAGACGGGTGTCGTGCATGCGTTCCCGCTCGACCTTGCGCGCCTGTTCGAGCGCGACGCGATTGGCGCGATAGCGCAGCTCGACCGGGGCGCCGTTCATGTTGCCGACCGCGAGCGGATACTTGCGGACCAGGCTCGCGCGGTCCTGCGCGGTGAGGGAGGCGAAGAAGCGGGCCAGCTTCTTCGGCTCGGTCTCGGGGTCCGGCAGTCCGTGACCGCCGATCCGGCCGTGCTCCCATGCGGAGAGCGAGGCCTGGAGCGGCGTGTCGCCCCGCTGGTTGCGCAGGGCCGTCCAGCCGGTGGTCGCCAGCATCACGAACACGACGGCCAGAGCGAGCAGCGCGCGCCAGACGTTCAATTGCGGGGTGGTGTCGAAGGAAGTCACTGAAAGGACACACTAGGAGAACGAGAGGGTCTCGCGTTAACCAAGTGACCGGGATCACGTTTCGGTGTGTGTGCTAAGGGGACTGTTCTGTACGCCAGTTCCCGGCCAGTGCCGGACCCACCTGATCCAGGTATGTCGTGGTGAGTTGGCGCATTCCCGCGAGGCTGAGTTCGTCCCCCGCGGACCACAGTCGTTCGGTGACCCGAATCACCCCGCCGAACAGGGCCACGATGATCCTCGGCCGCGGGTCCGCGTCCACGTCCAGCCCCTCGCGCTCGGCGATGATCCGCGCGAGCTGCTCCTCCAGCTCGGCCGACCGCCGCAGATGGGCGGCGAACAGCGCGGGCGTCGACTCGATCACCCGGTAGACGCGCAGATGGAGGTCGATCGGCACGATCTCCTCGACGGCCTCGTTGATCGTGTCCCAGCTCTCCAGCACGGCCCGGCGCAGCGCCTCCAGCGGGGCCTCGTCCGGCGGGCGCACCTGCAGGGCCTGGACGACGAGTCCCTCCGCGAGTCGCGGCACGAAGAACGCCGTCTCCTCCTTGCCGGCGAAGTAGCGGAAGAAGGTGCGCTGCGAGACGTCGACGGCGGCGGCGATGTCGTCGACGGTGGTCTCGTCGTACCCGCGCGTGGCGAACAGTTCGAGGGCGGCGCGCAGCAGCGCGTCCCGGGTGCGCTGCTTCTTGCGTTCACGCAGGTTCAAGCGGCTCTCTCTCCTCCGAGTCTGCTCCGGCCCCCCTCCGGGCCGTTTTCGCAGTTCAGGCTATCCGAGGGTGTCCTGTCAGTTACCGACTTGTGAATCGGTTTGTCAATTGTCAGTGGCTGTCATTAGCCTCGTCGCATGACTAGTCAGACCACCATCGACACGACGGGGTCGGGGGGCAAGGCACCGGTGGCGCCGTCGGACGCGACGCCGGGCAAGGGGCTGCGGGGACACCCCTGGCTCACCCTCATCACCGTCGCTGTGGGGGTCATGATGGTGGCCCTCGACGGCACCATCGTGGCCATAGCCAACCCGGCCATACAGAAGGACCTCGGCGCGACCTTCGCCGAGGTCCAGTGGATCACCAACGGATACTTCCTCGCCCTCGCGGTCTCCCTGATCACCGCGGGCAAGCTCGGCGACCGCTTCGGCCACCGGCAGACCTTCCTCATCGGCGTCGTCGGCTTCGCCGCCGCCTCGGGCGCGATCGGCCTGTCCGACAGCATCGCGTTCGTCGTCGTCTTCCGCGTCCTTCAGGGCCTGTTCGGCGCGCTGCTGATGCCGGCCGCGCTCGGCCTGCTGCGGGCCGCCTTCCCGGCCGAGAAGCTGAACATGGCGATCGGCATCTGGGGCATGGTCATCGGCGCGTCCACCGCCGGCGGCCCGATCCTCGGCGGTGTGCTCGTCGAGCACGTCAACTGGCAGTCGGTGTTCTTCATCAACGTGCCGGTCGGCATCCTCGCCGTCGTCCTCGGCGTGCTGATCCTGCTCGACCACCGCGCCGAGAACGCCCCGCGCTCCTTCGACCTCCTGGGCATCGCCCTGCTGTCGACGGCCGTGTTCTGCCTGGTGTGGGCGCTCATCAAGGCCCCGCCGTCCGAGTGGGGCTGGGGCGACGTCAAGACGCTGTCGTTCCTCGGCGCTTCCGTGCTGTGCTTCGTGCTCTTCGCCTTCTGGGAGACGAAGGTGAAGGAGCCGCTGATCCCGCTCGCGCTGTTCCGTTCGGTGGCGCTGTCCGCGGGTGTCGTGCTGATGATCCTGATGGCCATCGCCTTCATGGGCGGCCTGTTCTTCGTGACGTTCTACCTCCAGAACGTGCACGGCATGAGCCCGATCGACGCGGGTCTGCATCTGCTGCCGCTCACCGGCATGATGATCGTCGGCTCGCCGCTGGCCGGCGCGATGATCACCAAGTTCGGCCCCCGTGTCCCGCTCGCCGGCGGCATGGCGTTCACCGCGATCGCCATGTACGGGATGTCGACCCTGGAGACGGACACCGGCAGCGGCGTCATGTCGCTCTGGTTCGCGCTGCTGGGCTTCGGCCTCGCGCCGGTCATGGTCGGTGCCACGGAGGTCATCGTCGGCAACGCGCCCATGGAGCTCTCGGGCGTGGCGGGCGGTCTTCAGCAGGCCGCCATGCAGATCGGCGGCAGCCTCGGTACGGCCGTGCTGGGCGCGGTGATGGCCTCCAAGGTCAACAGCGACCTCGCGGGCAACTGGGCGAAGGCGGGCCTTCCGCCGCTGACGCCGGAGCAGGAGCACCAGGCGTCCGAGGCGGTCCAGGTCGGTGTCCCGCCGCTGGCGCCCGGGACGCCGGACGCGATCGCCGCGAAGATCACGGGCGTCGCGCACGACACGTTCATCTCCGGCATGAGCGCGGCGTCCCTCGTGGCCGCCGGGGTCGCCGTCGTCGCGGTGCTGGTGGCGTTCCTCACCAAGCGCGGTGAGAACGCGGAGGCCGGCGCGGGAGCGGCGCACATCTGACGCTCCCTGACGGGGCGTTCGCTCATCAGGGTGAACCAGACCGCTGACCCCTCCCCTTCGGCGGGCCTCGCAGGTCACAGTGGGTCAAGTCCTCCGCAGGGCATGGAGGACGGTCGCTGCGGCGCGCTGCCGGAGGGGGGCAGCGCGCAGGCAGCGGGATTGAGCCTCGCATCGTGTGGTACCCGCCATGTCGTACCCGCACCAACCCCAACCGACCGAGGGTTTACGGGAGTCGATGATGGCGAGCTTCGGACACGGTACGCGCAGGCACCCCCGCTCACGTGGCCGGACGGGGTCACGGACCGGGCCGGATCGCGCGACGCTCGCAATCATCGGAGTCATCTGCGCGGTCGCCGGATTCTTCGTGCTGGGGATCATCCTCGGCCCCGCGGCGATCGTCTGCGGCTGGCTCGCCATGGGCCGCACGTGGTCGGGCTCCCGCCCGACCACGGCCGTGGTCGCCCTGATCCTGGGCGCCATCGACACCCTCCTGGCCATCATCTGGCTGGCCGGAGCGACGACTCCGGGCAACGGCCTGCTGTTCTGACCCGGGGAAGCGACCGGCAAACGAAAAGGGCCTCCGGCACCGAGCCGGCGGCCCTTTCGGGTCTCACTCCACCGGCGTCCCCTTCAGCGCCGCCAACTCCCCCCGCAGCGCCCGCACCTCCTCCGTCAGCTCCCGTATCGCCTCCGTCTGCCGGCGTTCCTCCACGTCGTCCTTCTCGAACCGCGCTATGAACCACGCCGCGATGTTCGCCGTCACCACACCCAGCAGCGCGATCCCGGAGAGCATCAGCCCGACCGCCAGCATCCGCCCCAGACCGGTCGTCGGCGCGTGATCCCCGTACCCGACGGTCGTCATCGTCGTGAAGGACCACCACACCGCGTCACCCAGCGTCCTGATGTTCCCGTCCGGCGAGTCCCGCTCCACCGACAGCACCGCCAGCGACCCGAACATCAGCAACCCGACCACCGCGCCGGCGACATACGTGGTGAGCCGTATCTGCGAGGCCATCCGCGCCCGCTGCCCGACCAGCAGCAGCGTCGACACCAGCCGCAGCAGCCGCATCGGCTGGATCACCGGCAGCAACACCGCGCACAGGTCGAGCCAGTGCGTCCGTACGAACCGCAGCCGCCGCTCCGCGAGCGCCAGCCGGATCACGTAGTCGAGCGCGAACGCGCCCCACACCACCCACTCCACCGCGGTGCACAGTTCCACCACGTCCCGGCTCGCGTCCGGCCGGACGATGGGCACGGCGTAGGCGACGGCGAAGGCCAGGGCCAGGCCGAAGAGGGGCCGCTGAGTGTGCTGTTCCCAACGGAGTTGGGCCGACTGCTCTTGCATGGCCGCATCGTAGAAAACGTGAAGGGGTGGTGCGCCCACGGTGTACCCGTGACGCGCACCACCCCTTGACGGTGTTCAGCGGGTCAGGCGTCGCCGCCCGCGGCCCCCGGGTCGGCCGCCGCCACGTCGAGCAGCTGGTACCGGTCGATGGCCTGCTTGAGCGCCGACCGGTCGACCTTGCCCGCCCGGGCCAGCTCGGTCAGCACCGCCACCACGATCGACTGCGCGTCGATGTGGAAGAACCGGCGGGCCGCGCCCCGCGTGTCGGCGAAGCCGAAGCCGTCCGCGCCGAGCGACTGGTACGTCTGCGGCACCCAGCGCGCGATCTGGTCCGGAACCGACCGCATCCAGTCGGACACGGCCACGACCGGCCCCTGCGCGTCGGCGAGCTTCCGCGTCACATACGGCACCCGCTGCTCCTCCTCGGGGTGCAGCAGATTGTGCCGCTCGCAGTCCACGGCCTCGCGCCGCAGCTCGTTCCAGGAGGTCGCCGACCAGACGTCCGCCTTGACGTTCCACTCCTCGGCCAGGATCTGCTGCGCCTCGACCGCCCACGGCACCGCGACACCGGACGCCATGATCTGCGCCGGGATCGAGCCCTCGGTGCCCTCGCTGAAGCGGTACACGCCCCTGAGGATGCCGTCGACGTCCACGTCCGCCGGCTCGGCCGGGTGCTGGATCGGCTCGTTGTAGACGGTCAGGTAGTAGAAGACGTCCTCGCCGTGCGGGTGCTCCTCGGAGCCGCCGTACATCCGGCGCAGGCCGTCCTGCACGATGTGGGCGATCTCGAAGCCGAACGCCGGGTCGTACGCGACGCAGCCGGGGTTCGTGGAGGCCAGCAGCTGGGAGTGGCCGTCGGCGTGCTGGAGGCCCTCACCGGTCAGGGTCGTACGGCCCGCGGTCGCGCCCAGGACGAAACCGCGCGCCAGCTGGTCGGCCATCTGCCAGAACTGATCGCCGGTGCGCTGGAAACCGAACATCGAGTAGAAGACGTAGACCGGGATCAGCGGCTCGCCATGGGTGGCGTAGGCCGATCCGGCCGCGATCAGCGAGGCCGTGCAGCCCGCCTCCGAGATGCCGTCGTGCAGCATCTGGCCGTTCGGCGACTCCTTGTAGGCGAGCAGCAGATCGCGGTCGACCGACTCGTACTGCTGGCCGAGCGGGTTGTAGATCTTCGCACTCGGGAAGAACGAGTCCATGCCGAACGTGCGGTACTCGTCCGGCGCGATCAGCACGAACCGCTTGCCGATCTCCTTGTCCCGCATGAGGTCCTTGAGGAGCCGGACAAAGGCCATCGTCGTCGCGATGGACTGCTGGCCCGAGCCCTTCTTCACGGTCGCGTACGTCTTGTCCTCGGGGAGGGACAGCGGCTCGGACCGCACGACACGCGTCGGGACGTAACCGCCGAGTCCCTTGCGGCGGTCGTGCATGTACTGGATCTCCTCCGAGTCCCGGCCCGGGTGGTAGTACGGCGGCGCGCCGGACTCCAGCTCCTTGTCCGGGATCGGCAGGTGGAGGCGGTCGCGGAAGCGCTTGAGGTCGTCGACCGTGAGCTTCTTCATCTGGTGCGTGGCGTTGCGGCCCTCGAAGTTCGGGCCCAGCGTCCAGCCCTTGATCGTCTTGGCGAGGATCACCGTCGGCTGGCCCTTGTGCTCCGCCGCCGCCTTGTACGCCGCGAAGATCTTCTTGTGGTCGTGACCGCCGCGCCCCAGGTGCAGGACCTGGTCGTCGGTCATGCCCTCGACCATCGCCCGCAGCCGGTGGTCGTCGCCGAAGAAGTGGTCGCGGATGTACGCGCCGGTCTCGGTCGCGTACGTCTGGAACTGTCCGTCGGGCGTGGTGTTCATTCGGTTGACCAGCACGCCGTCGCGGTCCTGGGCGAGCAGCGGGTCCCAGCTGCGGTCCCAGACCAGCTTGATCACGTTCCAGCCGGCGCCGCGGAAGACCGACTCCAGCTCCTGGATGACCTTGCCGTTGCCGCGCACCGGGCCGTCGAGGCGCTGGAGGTTGCAGTTGACGACGAAGGTCAGGTTGTCCAGGCCCTCGCGGGCGGCGAGCGTGAGCTGGCCCAGCGACTCCGGCTCGTCCATCTCGCCGTCGCCGAGGAACGCCCATACGCGCGACTTGGAGGTGTCGGCGATCCCGCGCGCGTGCATATAGCGGTTCATCCGCGCCTGGTAGATCGCGCCGATCGGGCCGAGGCCCATCGACACCGTCGGGAACTCCCAGAAGTCCGGCATGAGACGCGGGTGCGGGTACGAGGACAGGCCGTGGGGCGCCTTCGACTTCTCCTGCCGGAAGCCGTCCAGGTTCTCTTCGCTGAGCCGGTCCAGCATGAAGGCGCGGGCGTAGATGCCCGGTGAGGCGTGGCCCTGGAAGAAGACCTGGTCGCCGCCGTCGCCCTCGTCCTTGCCGCGGAAGAAGTGGTTGAAGCCGACGTCGTAGAGGGACGCGGAGGACGCGAACGTGGCGATGTGGCCGCCGACGCCGATGCCGGGGCGCTGGGCCCTGGACACCATCACGGCCGCGTTCCAGCGGGTCGCGTTGAGGATCTTCCGCTCGATCTCCTCGTTGCCCGGGAAGAACGGCTCGCTCTTGGTCGGGATGGTGTTGACGTAGTCGGTGCTGCGCATCTCCGGCACGGCCACGCGCTTCTCGCGGGCCCGCTCGATCAGCCGCAGCATCAGATAGCGGGCGCGCTCCCGGCCGCGCTCGTCCACGGCGGCGTCGAGCGAGTCGAGCCACTCCTGCGTCTCTTCGGGGTCGAAGTCAGGAACCTGACTCGGAAGGCCGCCAATGATGATCGGGTTGCGATCGGATGCGGAAGCCACGCTGTTCCTTACCTGTCGGAGGGCCGTGCCGGGGCCGCTGCTTCGCTGGGGTCGCTGGGCGATGTCGCTGGGCTGCGCCGCCACCCATGGTCTACCTCGACGCCGTAAACGTCATCTCTACCGATCGGTAACCCCAGGCGTGACGCCGGCGGGAACTCGGCTCTGTGACGTATGGGACGAATACATTCGAGTCTCGTACCCACAGACGATTCCCAAACGCCCAAACAGGGCAGAAAGGTGTGGTGTACGTCACCTCGGACCATGATGGTGTGCCTGGAGTTGCGGCGACACGGCCAGGATCGTCACCGTTTCGGCGGTCTGAACGGCCGGGTACTTGCGCGATCCGCCCCGCCCGTGTGGACTACGGCCAATGCTTCGCGCACGCGCGTGGCTGAGACATTCCCAAAACATGATCAGGAGGCAACCCGTGAGCGCGACCGCGGACCACGCGGAGGAGCGGACGAACCCTGCCGCCAGGCTGGGGTTCCAGCCCGGGCAGGTGGTCCAGGAGATCGGCTACGACGACGACGTGGACCAGGAACTCCGTGAAGCCATCGAAGGCATTGTGGAGAGCGACCTGGTGGACGAGGACTACGACGACGTGGCCGACGCCGTTGTGCTGTGGTTCCGTGACGACGACGGCGACCTGACGGACTCGCTGGTCGATGCCACCACGTACATCGAAGAGGGCGGCGCGATCCTGCTCCTCACGCCGAAGACCGGCCGTTCGGGCTATGTGGAGCCGAGCGACATCTCGGAGGCCGCCACCACGGCGGGTCTGACGGCGTCCAAGAGCGTCAGCGTCGGAAAGGACTGGAGCGGCAGCCGGCTGGCCACGCCGAAGGCCGCCAAGTCCAAGCGTTAGTCGTTGGACGGGGCGGGCCGACAGCCGTCGGCCCGCCCATCGGCCTGCCCCGGTGCCTGCGTAGGGTGGCTTCCATCCGAGAAGCCGCACGAAGGGACATCCACCACGATGGCGATCCAGGCCGGCGAGAAGGCCCCCGACTTCGAGCTCAAGGACAACCACGGCGCGAGCGTGCGGCTGTCCGACTTCCGCGGCGAGAAGAACGTCGTGCTGCTCTTCTACCCCTTCGCCTTCACCGGCGTCTGCACCGGCGAGCTGTGCGAGCTGCGTGACAACCTGCCGCAGTTCGCCGACCGCGACACCCAGCTCCTCGCCGTCTCGAACGACTCCATCCACACCCTGCGCGTCTTCGCCGAGCAGGAGGGTCTGGAGTACCCGCTGCTGTCGGATTTCTGGCCGCACGGCAACGTCTCGCGGGCCTACGGCGTCTTCGACGAGGACAAGGGCTGCGCCGCGCGCGGCACCTTCGTCATCGACAAGGAGGGCGTCGTGCGGTGGACCGTCGTCAACGGCCTGCCGGACGCGCGCGACCTGAACGACTACGTGAAGGCGCTCGACTCCCTGTGACGCCGGTCGGGCGTCATGTGCCCGACACCCGCTGAATTCCGGGCTTCAGGGCCTGGGTGGTGCGGGAACCCGTCACTAGGATCGACTCGTTGATCCGACATCCGAGCACAACGGGGCATCCCGCCCCAGAACACCAATGGAGGACTCGTGGGAGTCAGCCTCAGCAAGGGCGGCAACGTATCGCTTAGCAAGGAGGCGCCGGGCCTGACCGCGGTCATCATCGGTCTGGGGTGGGACATCCGCACCACGACCGGCACGGACTTCGACCTGGACGCCAGCGCGCTGCTGCTGAACAACTCCGGCAAGGTCGGCAACGACCAGCACTTCATCTTCTTCAACAACCTCAAGACGCCGGACGGCTCCGTCGAGCACACCGGCGACAACCTCACCGGTGAGGGCGAGGGTGACGACGAGCAGATCAAGGTCGACCTCGCCACCGTCCCGGCCGACGTAGAGAAGATCGTCTTCCCGGTCTCGATCTACGACGCCGAGACCCGCCAGCAGTCCTTCGGCCAGGTGCGCAACGCGTTCATCCGCGTCGTGAACCAGGCCGGCGGCACCGAGATCGCCCGGTACGACCTGAGCGAGGACGCCTCCACCGAGACCGCCATGGTCTTCGGTGAGCTCTACCGCCACGGCGCGGAGTGGAAGTTCCGCGCCATCGGCCAGGGCTACGCCTCGGGCCTGCGCGGCATCGCGCAGGACTTCGGCGTGAACGTCTGAGCGGACGAGCTCAAGGCCTCACCATCCGGCGCCGCACGGTTTACGTGCGGCGCCGGACGCGCAGGACCACCTGAGAAGGAACAGGGGAGGGAATCATGGGCGTCACGCTCGCCAAGGGAGGCAATGTCTCCCTGTCCAAGGCCGCACCGAACCTCACGCAGGTGATGATCGGGCTCGGCTGGGACGCGCGCTCCACCACCGGAGCCCCCTTCGACCTCGACGCCAGCGCCCTGGTGTGCGGCGGCGGGCGGGTGCTCGGGGACGAGTGGTTCGTGTTCTACAACCAGCTCAAGAGCCCGGACGGCTCGGTGGAGCACACCGGTGACAACCTCACCGGTGAGGGCGACGGCGACGACGAGTCGCTCCTGATCGACCTCTCCAAGGTGCCGCCGCAGTGCGACAAGATCGTGTTCCCCGTCTCCATCCACATGGCCGACGAGCGCGGCCAGACCTTCGGCCAGGTCAGCAACGCCTTCATCCGCGTCGTGAACCAGGCCGACGGCCAGGAACTCGCCCGCTACGACCTGAGCGAGGACGCCTCCACCGAGACCGCGATGATCTTCGGTGAGGTCTATCGCTACCAGGGCGAATGGAAGTTCAGGGCCGTGGGACAGGGGTACGCGTCGGGGCTGCGGGGGATCGCGCTGGACTTCGGAGTCAGCGTCTCATAACGCGTTATGAGCAAAATCCGGGGCCCGGTGGGGTATGGAGGGGGCCGGACTAGACTTCGGCTTCAAAAGTTCGTAAAGCCGGGTACGGCGCGGGGGAGCCCCGTACACACACGATTGGGTAGCCAGTGGTTCTGAAAACCTTCGGGTGGTCGTTCGCGGTCACCGCGCTCGGCCTGGTCGCAGCGATTCTCTACGGAGGGTGGACCGCGTTCGGCGTCGTAGCGATCCTGTCCGTCCTCGAGATCTCGCTGTCCTTCGACAACGCGGTGGTCAACGCCGGGATCCTGAAGAAGATGAATGCCTTCTGGCAGAAGATCTTCCTCACGATCGGCATCCTGATCGCCGTCTTCGGCATGCGACTGGTCTTCCCTGTCGTGATCGTCGCGATCAGCGCCCAGCTGGGGCCGATCGAGGCCGTCGACCTCGCGCTCACCGACAAGGACCAGTACCAGCAGTACGTCACCGACGCCCACCCGTCGATCGCCGCCTTCGGTGGCATGTTCCTGCTGATGATCTTCCTCGACTTCATCTTCGAGGACCGGGACATCAAGTGGCTCGGCTGGCTGGAGCGCCCGCTGGCCAAGCTCGGCAAGGTCGACATGCTGTCGGTCTGCATCGCCCTGATCATCCTGCTGATCTCCTCGATGACCTTCGGCGCCAACGCCCACCAGCACGGCGGCACCCACGCCGACAAGGCGGAGACCGTCCTGCTCTCCGGTGTCATGGGTCTGATCACCTACATGATCGTCGGCGGCCTCTCCGGCTACTTCGAGGACAAGCTCGAAGAGGAGGAGGAGCGCGAGCACGAGGCCGAGGAGAAGGCCGCCCGCGAAGGCAAGCCCAAGTCGGCCGTCAAGCTGGCCGGCAAGGCCGCGTTCTTCATGTTCCTCTACCTCGAGGTCCTGGACGCCTCCTTCTCCTTCGACGGTGTGATCGGCGCCTTCGCCATCACCAACGACATCGTCCTGATGGCCCTCGGCCTCGGCATCGGCGCCATGTACGTCCGGTCCCTCACGGTCTACCTGGTCCGCGAGGGCACCCTCGACGACTACGTCTACCTGGAGCACGGCGCGCACTACGCGATCGGCGCGCTCGCCCTGGTCCTGCTCGTCACCATCCAGTACGAGATCAACGAGTTCATCACCGGCCTCATCGGTGTCGTGCTGATCGGCGCCTCCTTCTGGTCCTCCGTGCGCCGCAACCGCGCCATCGCGGCGGCCGAGGGAAAAGCCGGCTCGGACGAGAAGACTGAGGTCTCGTCCGGGGTGTGACACCCCTCCGGGTGAGGAACGCTCTGTGCGGGGCGGCTGCCGAGGCGAGTCCTCGGCGCCGCCCCGTCGGGCTGTCACGACCGTGGGACATGCGATGACCTGCGGTCTCCAAGTGAAGGTGGGGGGCGGAATGGGCCTGTTCGACGGACTCGGGCGCGGGCGGAACACGCAGTTCGACTCGGGCCACGCGGCAACGAACGCGATCGAGCTGACCAAGCGGCACGCGCAGATATCACTCACCAAGCAGGACGCGGCCACCGGCCATCTGCGCGTCAATCTGAGCTGGCGGATGCGCACGTCCGACATCGGCGGCCCCCAGCGCGAGAGCCTGCTGCGGCACCCCTTCCGGGCCCTGAAGCCCCCTGAGGTCGTCGGCCACAGCCAGAGCATGGTCAACGTCGACCTCGACCTGGGCTGCCTCTACGAGCTCCAGGACGGCACCAAGGGCGTCGTCCAGCCCCTCGGCGGCTACTTCGGCGACGTCAACGCCCCGCCGTACGTCAAGCTCAGCGGCGACGACCGCTTCGGCTCCGGGTCCGGCGAGACGATGTACATCAACCTCGACCACCGCGAAAACATCAAGCGGCTCCTGGTCTTCGTCTACATCTACGACCAGACACCCGCCTTCGACCGCACCCACGCCAGCGTCACCCTCTACCCGAGCAGCGGCCCGCGCATCGAGATCCACCTCGACGAACGCCAGCCGCAGGCGCGCTCCTGTGCCGTCGTCATGATCGAGAAGGTCAAGAACGACGAGATCATCGTGCGCCGCGAGGCGAAGTTCGTCTACGGCTTCCAGGCCGAGCTGGACCGGCTGTACGGGTGGGGTCTGCAGTGGGGCCGGGGCTACAAGACGAAGGTCGAGCGCTGAGGGCCCGCCCTTGAGGGGGCGGGCCCGGGGCTTCTCAGCGTCCGATGAACTGCGGACCCTGCGGGGGCAGGCGGAAGTCCGGGTCGGGGGCCGCGGTGATCGGCGGCGGATAGCCGTAGCCGGTCTGCGCCCCCGTGACGCCGGCCGCGGCCGGAGCCTGGGGATAGCCGTAGGCGGGCTGGCTCGCGGGCTGCGGGTAGCCGTACGCCGGCTGCGTCGTCGCGGGCTGCTGGGGCGGATAGCCGTAGGCGGGCTGCGCGGGGACGACGGTCGGCTGCTCCGGAGGCAGCGGCCGCGACACCTCGGGGGCGGGCGCTTGCGTGGTCGCGGCCGTGGTGGGCAGGGCCGACGTCTCCTGCGCGGCCTCCGACTCGTCCACCGAGATGCCGTAGTCGGTCGCGAGCCCCTGCAGCCCGTTCGAATAGCCCTCGCCGAGCGCCCGGAACTTCCAGCCCTCGCCGCGCCGGTACAGCTCGCCGCAGATCAGCGCGGTCTCCTCGCCCGTCTCCGGCTTGACGTCGAAGTACGCCAGCGCTTCCGCCTCGGTGCCCGCCGCGTCGTACAGCAGGATGCGCAGCGCCTGTACGCGGTCGAACGGGATGCCGTCCGCCGATGCGACCAGCAGAATCCGGCTGACTCCCGACTCGACACCGGTGAGCTCTGTCTGGATCGTGTCGGTCAGGCCCTCGGCTGCCCGCTTCTTGCCGAGCCGCCACACCTTCCCCGAGGGGTGCCGGGGCTGGTTGTAGAAGACGAAGTCCTCGTCGGAGCGCACACGACCGTCGGGGCCGAGGAGCAGCGCGGAGGCATCGACGTCCGGAACCCCCTGTCCGGGTGTCCAGCGCAGCACGGCGCGCACCGTGGTGGCTTCCAGCGGGACGTTCGACCCCTTCAGCATCGCGTGCGTCATGCGGTCATCCTGCCTTCTCGGTCCTGCTCACGACAACGCGGGGCCGGGCTCCACGAGCGGCGCCGACGGCCGTCGCGGACTACCGTCGTCATGGCCGGGCCTGGCTGTGCTTGCCCGCGTTACCTGAAATTCATGCCTGACGGGAACCTCTGACATGGACTTCTACGTACTATTACCGGCCACCTTTCGACGATTCGCAGGCCGCACGACAACCACGGGGGAGTTCCATGCGTCATTTCGGGCACATCGCGCCTGAGGTGCGGAAGCGTCTCTTCCACCGCGAGCCGTGTGTGTTCACGCCGGACTCCCCGGCCCGGCTGCTCGCGGCGGCCCTGGGCGCCACGCTCTACAGTCCGGCCACCCGCCCCCGCCTCGCCGACGACGTCCTCAAGCAGGCCGGTCGCGGAGTCGTCTCCATGGTGCTGTGCCTGGAGGACTCGATCGACGACGCGGACGTCGGCCCGGGCGAGGAGAACCTCGTCCGCCAGTTCGAGGCCCTCGACGGCCTCCCGGACGCGGACCTGCCCCTGCTGTTCATCCGGGTCCGCGCCCCCGAGCAGATCCCCGACCTCGTCCGACGGCTCGGCACCTCGGCCCGGCTGCTGTCCGGATTCGTACTGCCGAAGTTCACCGCGGAGCGCGGCATCCCCTTCCTCGAGGCACTGGCGAGCGCCGAGGCCGAAAGCGGCCGTCGCCTTTTCGCCATGCCGGTGCTGGAGTCGCCGGAGCTGCTCTACCGCGAGTCCCGGGTGGAGACCCTGGAGGGCATCTCCCGGGCCGTCGACAAGTACCGCGACCGCGTGCTCGCCCTGCGCCTCGGCGTCACTGACTTCTGCTCCTCCTACGGGCTGCGCAGAGGCCCCGACATGACGGCGTACGACGTGCAGATCGTCGCCTCCGTGATCGCCGACGTGGTGAACATGCTGGGCCGCGCCGACGGGACCGGCTTCACCGTGACCGGGCCGGTGTGGGAGTACTTCCGGGTCCAGGAGCGCATGTTCAAGCCGCTGCTGCGGCAGAGCCCCTTCCTCGAGGTGCAGGCCGCGGAACTGCGCGAGAAGCTGATCGAGCACGCCATGGACGGCCTGCTCAGGGAGATCTCCCTCGACCAGGCCAACGGCCTGCTGGGCAAGACCTGCATCCACCCCTCCCATGTGCTCCCGGTGCACGCCCTGTCGGTCGTCAGCCACGAGGAGTTCTCCGACGCCCAGGACATCCTGCGCCCCGAGCGGGGCGGCGGGGGTGTGCTTCGATCGTCGTACACGAACAAGATGAACGAGGTGAAGCCGCATCGGGCCTGGGCCGAGCGGACCCTGCTGCGAGCCGAGGTTTTCGGCGTGGCGAACGAGGACATCGGCTTCGTGGAACTGCTCGCCGCCGGCCTGCCCGGCTGACGCGGCCCGGCATCCGCGGGGCATCCGACGAATTCGAACGGTTGGTGGAGAAGGCAGTGAACGAGGGGGTGCGCGGCGAGGTGCGCGACGAAGCCGGCGGTGTCTGGTCCGGCAGCTGGGTCGCGGAGCGGCTGGGCGTCGAGCTCGTCGGCGACGACCGGCTGACCGGCCTGCTGGGGCTGGCGCTGCGCCGCAACCCCAAGCGGGCCCATCTGCTGGTGTCGAACGTGCTGGGCAAGCACGTGCCGCAGTCGCCGTCCGTCGTCTACGGCCACGGTGTCGAGCTCGGCCGCCGGGTGCGAGCGCTGCTGGGCGAGGAGGAGTCGGCCCGGGCGGTCGTCCTCGGCTACGCGGAGACCGCGACCGGCCTCGGCCACTCCGTCGCCGACGGGCTGGGCCTCGCGCCCTACCTGCACTCCACGCGCCGCCCCGTCGCCGGTCTCGCGGCGGCCGGCGGCTTCGAGGAGGCCCACTCGCACGCGACCTCGCATCTGCTGCTGCCGGAGGATCCCGCGCTGCTGAGCGGGGAAGGGCCGCTGGTCCTGGTCGACGACGAGTTCTCCACGGGTAACACGGTGCTGAACACCGTACGAGATCTTCATGGGCGGTATCCGCGGCGGAGGTATGTCGTGGTGGCGCTGGTGGACATGCGGTCGGCGGAGGACGCGGGGCGGTTGGAGGGGTTCGCTCGGGAGATCGGGGCGCGGGTGGATCTCGTCGCTGCGGCTTCCGGGACTGTGCGGCTGCCTGAGGGGGTGTTGGAGCGGGGGCAGGAGTTGGTGGCGCGGTACGAGGCCGAGAGTGCGGCGGAGGGTTCGTCGGCGGGTGCGGCTGCGTCGTGGCCGGTCGCGCAGTTCCCCGCGCCCCCAATAGGGGCGTATCGCCAACGCCCTCAAGGGGCGCGGGGAACTGCGCGAACAGCCCCCACCGGCCCGCACCCGGAAGACAACCGCATCGACCTGCACTGGCCGGCCAACCTGCCGGACGGCGCCCGGCATGGGTTCACCCCGGCCCATCGGGAGCGGCTGGAGGCCGCCCTGCCCGGCATGGCGGCCAGGATCGCCGACGCCCTGCCCGAAGACGCCCGCCGCGTGCACATCCTCGGCTTCGAAGAGCTGATGTACACCCCCCTCCGACTCGCCGCCGCGCTGGAGCGGACCGCGCCGGACATCGAGGTCCGCTACTCGACCACCACCCGCTCACCCGTCCTGGCCGTCGACGACCCCGGCTACGCGATACGCACCCGCCTCGCCTTCCCCGCCCACGACGACCCGGCCGACGGCCCGGGGGAGCGATACGCCTACAACGTCGCCGGCGCCGGATTCGACGCCGTCGTCGTGGTCGTCGACTCGGCCGGGGACACCCCCGCGCTGCACGCGCCCGACGGTCTGACGGCCCGGCTCGCCGCGCACACGCCGCGGGTCCTGCTCGCCGTCATACCGTCGTACGTCCCCGAAAGGCCCTCCATGCTGCCCGAGCCCCTGCGCGGCCCCGACTTCTCCTCGTACGCGCCCGAGGAGGTCGGCTGGCTGCTCCAGGACCTCTCGGACGTGACGCTGGAGGCGCCGACCGAGGAGCGCGAGGAGGCAATCCAGAGCGGTGGCGCCCACTACGCGGAGTCGCTGCCCGTGGAGTACCAGCCGAGCGAGCGGTACCAGGAGCTGTTCCACGCCGCGCTGGCCGACTCGGCGGCCCGTATCGCCCGGGCGACCGGCGTCGTCACGGAGACGATCCTCGCCGAGCGGGGGCCGCGCCCGGTGCTGGTCTCCCTGGCCCGCGCGGGAACCCCCGTCGGCATCCTGATGCGCCGCTGGGCCCAGTACCGGCATGGCCTCGACCTGCCGCACTACGCCGTCTCGATCGTCCGGGGCCGCGGCATCGACGCCAACGCGCTGCGCTGGCTCGCCGCGCACCACGACCCCCGGGACGTCGTCTTCGTCGACGGCTGGACCGGCAAGGGCGCCATCACCCGCGAACTCGCCCAGGCCCTTGAGGAGTTCGAGAAGTCCGACGGCATCACCGGCTTCGACCCCGAGATCGCGGTGCTCGCCGACCCGGGCTCCTGCGTACGGACCTACGGCACCCGCGAGGACTTCCTCATCCCCTCCGCCTGCCTCAACTCCACCGTCTCCGGCCTGATCTCGCGGACCGTGCTGCGGGCGGACCTGGTCGGTCCGCACGACTTCCACGGCGCGAAGTTCTACCGCGAACTCGCCGCCACCGA
Source organism: Streptomyces sp. CRCS-T-1 (assembly GCF_024442335.1). Taxonomy (NCBI): domain Bacteria; kingdom Bacillati; phylum Actinomycetota; class Actinomycetes; order Kitasatosporales; family Streptomycetaceae; genus Streptomyces; species Streptomyces sp. CRCS-T-1. The sequence continues at coordinate 5,933,341 of NZ_CP101651.1, forward strand.
CGTCTCGGTGGCCTTCCTGGACGCCGTCTCCGCCCGCTTCCCCGAGATCGAGGACGCGGCCTGCGCCCAGGCCAAGGACCTGCTCGCCGCCGACCGCTCACCCACCTGGGAGGGCTGGGCCGCCGTCGAGCGCATCAGTGAGGAGTACGGCATCCACGACGTGAACCTCGTCAAGCCCGGCGTCGGCGAGACCACCCGGGTGCTGCTGCGCCGCGTGCCCTGGAAGATCCTGGCCCGTGCCGGGGCGGGCAGCGACCTCGACCATGTACGCCTGCTGGCCGAGCAGCGCGGCGTACCCGTCGAGGAGACCGCCGAACTGCCCTACACCTGCGTCGGGTTGATCCACCCCAAGTACACCCGGGGTGCGACCGGCGCCGACGGCAAGGCGGTGTCCCTCTGATGCGCGCACTCGTCGCCAGCGACCTCGATCGCACCCTGATCTACTCCGCCGCCGCCCTGGCGCTGACCATGCCGGACGCCCGGGCGCCCCGGCTGCTGTGCGTGGAGGTGCACGAGAGCAAGCCGCTGTCGTACATGACGGAGACGGCGGCCGGGCTTCTCACCGACCTGGGCGACGCGGCCGTGTTCGTGCCGACGACGACCCGGACGCGCAAGCAGTACCAGCGCATCAACCTGCCGGGCCCCGCGCCCACGTACGCGATCTGCGCGAACGGCGGCCACCTCCTGGTGGACGGGGTCTCCGACCCCGACTGGCACGCCCGGGTGACCGCGCGGCTGGCCGAGGAGTGCGCGTCCCTCGCCGAGGTGCAGGAGCACCTGCTGAGGGCCGCCGACCCGGTCTGGGTGCGCAAGCACCGCGTCGCCGACGATCTGTTCGCCTACCTCGTCGTCGAGCGGGAACTGCTCGACGAGGACTGGGTGAAGGAACTCGCGGTGTGGGCGGAGAACCGCGGCTGGACCGTGTCGCTGCAGGGCCGCAAGATCTACGCGGTCCCGGGGCCGCTCACCAAGAGCGCGGCGCTGCGTGAGGTCGCCCGGAGGACGGGCGCCGATCTGACCCTCGCCGCGGGGGACTCCCTGCTCGACGCGGACCTGCTTCTCGCGGCCGACCGGGGCTGGCGGCCCGGCCATGGGGAGCTGGCCGACACCGGCTTCACGGCGCCGTCGGTCAGGGTGCTTCCCGAGCGTGGCGTCCTCGCCGGGGAGCGGATTCTGCGGGAGTTTCTGGAGACAGTACGGGGCGCCTGAGAACTCGGGTGTCCTGGTCGTCGTGCGGGTGCGGGTTCGCGGTGGCTTGTCGCGCAGTTCCCCGCGCCCCTTCGGGGCGCTTCGCCTTGGGGCGTCGCAGGAGCCGGACTCCGGCGAAGACCGCCACCGCCAGCGCCGCCACGACCAGGACCACCTTGGAGTAGGTGGACACGATGTCCGTGACCTGGTGCCAGTTCGCGCCGAGGAAGTAGCCCGCGAGGACGAACACCGTGTTCCAGATCGCGCTGCCCAGCGTGGTCAGACCGAGGAACACCGGCAGCCGCATGCGCTCGACACCGGCCGGTACGGAGATCAGGCTGCGGAAGATCGGGATCATCCGGCCGAAGAACACGGCCTTGGTGCCGTGCTTCAGGAACCACGCCTCCGTCTTCTCGATGTCGGAGACCTTCACCAGTGGCAGCCGTGCCGCGATCGCCACCGTCCGGTCCCGGCCGAGCAGCGCGCCGACGCCGTACAGCGCGAGCGCGCCGATCACCGAGCCGGCCGTCGTCCACAGCAGGACCGCGAGCAGGCTCATCCGCCCGCTGCTCGCGGCGAACCCGGCGAGGGGCAGGATCACCTCGCTGGGCAGCGGCGGGAACAGGTTCTCCAGGGCGATGGCGAGACCGGCACCCGGGGCGCCCAGCGCGTCCATGAGGTCGTTGACCCACTGCGGTCCGGCGTCCGCGGCGGCGGCGATGGCTGTCATGCCGACCACGCTAGAAAACCGGACCTGAAGGGTTCCTGAGGAAGCCCGCGGCGGTGGGCGTCGCCGGGGTCAGCCGCAGCAGCCGCCCCCGCAGCAACCGCCGCCGCCACCGCCCGCGGGAGGCGCCGGTGCCGGGGCGGAGCCCGAGCCGGCCACCGCGACCGTGGAAAGGAGCTTCACCGTGTCGTCGTGACCCGACGGGCACGCCGCGGGAGCGGAGGACTCCGCCATGGGACGGCTCAGTTCGAAGGTGTCGCCGCAGGTCCGGCAGCGGTACTCATAGCGAGGCATGCGCACAGATTAGTCGCCGGCTACCGGAAGGACGCCCTTCGGGACTGGTCCGGGATCATTCTTGTCCGATCCGGTGTGGAGAATATGTAAAGGCCACTGGTAACTTTCGATCGTCGCGAGGAGCCGCAGCCAGGCCCCTCCGCGCGAGCACCACCGTAAGCGGGGGAGGGGAGACACAGCCGTGACCAGGGCTGGGTGGGAACCGGACGAGACCATGCAGTTGAAGGTTCCCGCTTCCCCAGATACCGAAGACGCGGACCGGACGGAACGCGCGGACGAGACCGTGCAATTGCGTACGGCGGCGGTGTCGGCGACGGAGGGGAGCGGGTCCGACGGGCCGCGCCGTCGGCGCAAAGCGCCCCGGCCTACCCCGCTGTCCCGCGTGCGCGCCGCCGCAGGACCGCGGCTTGCCCCACTCGTCTCCCGCGCGGCGCCCTACGCCCGCCGCCTGAGGCCCTGCTACCCGCACGCCGACCGCACCGGCTGGCGTCGCTGGGCGCCCTCCTGGCGGCAGTGGCTCGGTGCCGCGCTGACCTTCACCGGCCTGGCCCTCGGCTTCCTCGGTATCGCCTACGCCGCCACCGACATCCCGGAGAACCTCAACTCGTACGCCACTCAGCAGGACAACGTCTACTACTGGTCCGACGGGACGCCCATGGCGCGCACCGGCTGGGTGCAGCGGCAGGCGATGCCGCTGGAGGACATACCCGAGGACGTCCGCAACGCGGTGCTGGCGGCGGAGAACGCGAGTTTCTACAGCGACCCCGGCATCTCCGTCAGCGGGATCACCCGCGCCCTGTGGCGCACCGTCGGCGAGGGCAACACCCAGGGCGGCTCCACCATCACCCAGCAGTACGTCAAGAACGTCTACCTCAACCAGGACCGCTCGGTCAGCCGCAAGTTCACCGAGGCCATGCTCGCCCTCAAGCTCGACAACCAGATGAGCAAGGACGACATCCTCGAGGGCTACCTCAACACCAGCTGGTTCGGCCGCGGCACCTACGGGATCCAGCGCGCGTCCCAGGCCTACTACGGCAAGGAGGTGGGCGAACTCGACGCCGGCGAGGCCGCCTTCCTCGCCTCCCTCCTCAAGGGCGCGGGGCTCTACGACCCGGCCCTGAGCAAGGACAACCACGCCCGGGCCGTGGAGCGCTGGTCCTGGATCCTCGACCGCATGGTCGACAACGGCATGCTGTCGAAGTCCGAGCGGGCCACGTACAAGGAGTTCCCCGAGCCGCTGAAGCACGCACAGAGCTTCGACACCGGCAAGCAGAGCGACTACCTCGTGGAGCTGGCCGCCCAGTACACCAAGAAGGCCACGCACATCTCGGACAAGGAGTTCGACCTCGGCGGCTACCAGATCTACACGACCTTCGACCGCAAGCAGGAGACGGCGCTCACCGACGCCGTGACCAAGGCCCGCAAGCAGGCGCGCAAGGACGACGCGGCCAAGGCCAAGACCCTGCACTTCGGCGCCGCCTCGGTGGCCGCCGACGGGCGGATCCTCGCCGTCCATGGCGGCCCCGACCACCGCAGGCAGGGCTACAACGAGTCGAACGCGACCACCGTGCCCGCCGGTTCGGCCTTCCTGCCGTTCGTCTACGCCGCCGCCCTGGAGCACGGCGTGCGCAAGACCCGCGAGGGCCCCGTGACCCGGGTGACCCCGCAGTCGCTGTACGACGCGGACGACGGCATCCCCGTCATGACCCCCGAAGGGCCCTACTGGGACCGCGGTGGCAAGAAGGTCACCTCCCACAACGACGGCAAGCGGTCCTACGGGCGGATCAGCCTGAGCCGGGCCCTCGCCCTGTCGGCGAACACACCGTTCATGCAGCTCGGCATGGAGACCGGCCTGGACAAGGTGCGCGACACCGCTCAGGCGGCGGGCCTGCTCTCCTCCAGCTTCGGCCCGCAGGTGCCCGGGTTGTCCCTGGGCAGCGCCACGCCCAGCGCGATCCGCATGGCGAGCGGGTACGCCACGTTCGCCGCCGCCGGTACACACGTCGAGCCGTTCTCGGTGGCCCGGATCACCCGCAACGGCTCCACGGTCCCGTTGGCGAAGCCGCAGTCCCGCCGGGCGATGCGGGCGGGCGTGGCCGAGGCGGTCCAGTCCGCCCTCAAGGACGCCTTCCGCACCGCCCACGCCGGGGCGGACCCGGCGCCCGAGGTGGCCGGGAAGGCCGGCACCGTGCAGAACGACACCGCGTCCTGGTACGTCGGCACGGCCAGTTCCGTGTCGACGGCCGTCGTGGCCTACCGCATCGACCTCGGCAAGAGCCTCGAACCGCTGCCGTTGCAGGGGATCGCGGACGACAGCGTGCCGTACCGCATCTGGTCCGGTGCCCGGGGCCTCGGCTGACCCCCGCGCCCCGGCCCGACCGCACCATCCCCGCCCCCCTCGCAGAATGAGCCGCGCATGAAGTCACCGTCCGGCCGCCGCCGCCGGCCCCGCGCATCCCGCCGCACTCCGTCCCCGGGGATATTGACCCTGGCGGCCCTGTTCGTCGCCGCGTCCCTGGTCTCGGGCTACCTCGTACTGAACCGCCCGGGCACCACCACTCCCACCGCCTCCTCCGAGGCCGACAGACAGACCTCCGCGAAGGGGGACCAGGAGCCCCGGTGGGACGGCCGGACCAAGGTCCTCGGGGACGGCTCCACCTCCTACACCGGTCCGCAGAAGGGGCAGTTGAAGCCCGTGCCGCTCAAGCCGGGTGAGAAGCCGCCCCAGTTCGTGGTCTTCTCCTGGGACGGCGCGCTGCAGGGCGACGACGAACTCTTCTCGCACTACCGGCAACTGGCCGACCGGTACAACGCGAACATGACCTTCTTCCTCACGGGCATCTACCTGGTGCCCAAGGGCAAGAAGGAGCTCTATTCCCCGCCCCAGCACGACAAAGGCTCGGCGGCGATCAGCTACGCCACCGACGAGCACATCCGCACCACGGTGCGGGAGCTCGGCAAGGCGTGGCAGGGCGGGAACGAGATCGGCACCCACTTCAACGGCCACTTCTGCGGCGACAAGGGCGGCGGCGACTGGAGCGTCGAGGAGTGGAAGAGCGAGATCGACCAGTTCTACGGCTTCGTCGAGAAGTGGAAGACCAACACCGGCTTCCAGGACGTCGACCCGCTGCCCTTCGACATCAGGAAGGAGGTCACCGGCGGCCGCGCGCCCTGCCTGGAGGGCCAGAAGAACCTGCTGAAGGCCGCCGAGGGCTACAAATGGCGCTACGACGCCAGCTCCGCGGGCGACTTCCAGATATGGCCCGTCAAGAAGAAGGGCATCTGGGACTTCCCGCTGCAGATGCTCCCCTACGAGGGCGGCAAGTACCAGGGCCTGTCGATGGACTTCAACTTCCTCTACAACCAGTCCGAGGGCGAGACCGAGGGCGATCCGGCGAAGTACCCCGAGTGGGAGGAAGAGACGGTCGCCTCCTACATGTCGGGCTTCAACCGCGTCTACTACGGCAGCCGGGCCCCGCTGTTCATCGGCAACCACTTCGAGGACTGGAACGGCGGCATCTACATGCGGGCCGTGGACCGGGTCGTCAAGGACATGTGCACCAAGAAGGACGTCAAGTGCGTGTCCTTCAGGGAACTGGCCGACTGGCTCGATGTGCAGAAGCCCGAGACGCTGCAGCGGCTGCGCGGCCTGGACCCGGCGCAGTCGCCCGACTGGTCGACCGTCGTGAAGTAACAGGGGCAACCCTCTTCACAGAGACCACACACCCCATGCAAAGATCTCTCACCCCGGCAACCCTTGGCCGGGGCTAGAGGGGAACTTCAGTGAAGTCAAGGAAATTGAACGGGACGCGACGGCGCGTCACGATACTCGGGGCCGCGGCCACCTCGGTCGTCGCCGGAGTCGCCCTGCTGCCCAACTGGAACGCGGGCGCGGCGGTCCTCGACGACCCGACGGTGGACGCGCGGACCAAGGCCACCTTCCAGCGGCTGGCCGACGCGGTCTTCACCGATCGCACCAACGCCCTCGTCGACGGCGGGCGGGCTGATCAGCAGAAGCCGCTGACCGACGGCTTCTCCGGCGACGTCGAGCTGTCCTCCGGTACGGCCCGCTCCGAGGACGCCACCCTCTCCGCGCTGGGGCAGCGCAAGGAGAGCCTGGCGAAGGCGGGCGAGAAGTACGGCAAGGCCGCCACCACCGTCACCCTGGACGCCACGCGGGTGACCGGCCGTACGGCCAAGGCCGAGGTCACCGAGACCACGACCCTGACCTACGCCCAGGCCCGTGGCGACGCCCCGAAGACCACCGGCTTCCAGACCCGGCACGAGCTGACCTTCAAGGCCGACCGACGGGGCGACTGGAAGCTGACCGGCATCCGCGACACCGACCAGGGTGGTCTCGCGGTGAACACGCTCTCCAAGCCGGCCCCCGTCAAGGCGAAGGCCGCCGACGACACCATGCCCAGCGCCCCGCGCGCGGCGACCACCGGCAACCCGGCCGCCGTACCGAAGACCGGCACGACGTACGACTACAAGGCCATGGCGGCCTACGCCGAGAAGCACTGGAACGTCTACAACAAGGACTACCCGGACTTCAGCGGCCGCGGCGCCGGCGGCGACTGCACCAACTTCGTCAGCCAGGCCCTGAAGGCGGGCGGCTGGAAGCACGCGCCCGGCTATGTGTACGACTACACCAAGTGGTTCGGCAACGCCGACATCCAGTCGCACTCGTTCATCGGCGTCAACGAGTGGTCCTGGTTCGCCCAGAACTCCAAGCGGACCAAGCCGCTCGCCAACGTCTACCAGCTCGAGGTCGGTGACGTCCTCCAGATGGACTTCAACCGGGACGGGTCCAAGGACCACACGATGATCGTCACGTCCAAGACCGGCGGCATGCCCTACGTGACGTACCACTCCACCAACACGTTCCGCAGGTCGGTGGCGAGCCTCGTCGCGTCGGATCCGAACGCGTACTACTACGCCTTCCGCACCTGAGACCGGGCCGGGGCCGGGCTCAGTGCCCGGTCCCTCGCTCCTCGCGGATCCGGGAGACCACCCGGGCCACCGCCCGGCGTACGGCCTCCGTCTCCGTGAGGAAGTGCCAGTAGTCCGGGTGGCGGCCGTCGAGGGTGGCGACGGCGCGGTCCAGGCGGGAGACGGCGTCGTCCAGGGGGCGGGCGTCCTGCGGGTCGGGGGTGTTGCGGCCGGCCATGGCGAGGCGCTGGGCGTCGCGGATGGCGAAGCGGGTGCGTTCGATCTCCTGCTGGGGGTCCTTCTGCACCGCGTTCAGCCGGTGCAGGCGGTCGCCGGCGGCCGAGACGGCCTCGTCGGTGCTGTTCAGCAGGGCCCGCACGGTCGACAGCAGGGCCGTCGCGTCGGCCCAGCGCTGCTCGGCGCGGGCGGAGCGGGCCTCGGCCAGCTTCGTCTCGGCCTGGCGGACGTGCTCGGCGGCGTCGTCGGGGACGCGCTGGAGGTCCTGCCAGCAGGCCGCGGTGAAGCGACGGCGGAGTTCGCTGAGGATCGGGTCCACCTGCTCGGAGCGGGTGGTCAGGGCCTGTGCGCGGGTGCGCAGGGAGACGAGCCGGTGGTCGATCTCGGCGGCCCGGTCCGGCAGCCGCTCGGCCTCCACCCGGATCGCCTCTGCCTCGCGGGTGACCCGCTCGGCCCGCTCCAGGGTCTCCGGCACGCCGTGCCGGCCGGCGCCCTGGTTCAGCTTGGTCAGCTCCGGGGAGAGCGCGGCGAGCCGGGCGGCGAGATCGTCCGCCTTCAGCTGCGACGCCCGTACGGAGTCGAGTGCGTTGGAGGCGCCGAGCAGGGCCTGGCGGGCGCGCTCTACGGCGGGGGCGAGACGGGCCAGCTGGGTCTCGGCCTTGCCGAGCAGCGGGCCGAGGCCCTCGGTGAACCGGTCCAGCTCCTGCTTGACCCGGTCCAGCTCCTCCTTGGCGGCGGTCAGCTCGCCTCGGGCCCGGGAGGCGGTCGAGGCCTCCAGGTCGTCGCGGTCGAGATCGTGCGCGTCGACGGCGTTGATGTACCGGTGGCTGACCTCGTCGATACGGCGGCCCAGGGCGTCGAAATCGGCGACGGCGCGCCGCGCGGCCGGGGAGTCGTCGACAGCGGTGATCGTCTCTATCGAGATGCGCAGGTCACGCTGGGCGGTGTCCAGCTCGTAGAAGGCGGCCGCCGCGGCGTCCTTCGCGGCCTGGGCCTCGGCCCGCTGGTTCTCGGCACGGCCGCCGAACCAGCGCCGGGTGCCCCCGCCCGCGAAGGCGGCGGGCAGCGCCAGCGCGGCCACCAGCGGCAGCGCCATCAGGGCGAACGCGTCCCTCAGCGGACCGCGCGGACGGTCCGGGACCCGTGGGAGCGGGCGGCGTGGTCTGGGCGCGCACGGCACCGACGGCGAATCCGGCTGCCCTGGTGTCGCCGTCACATCCCTCTCCCGTGCTGTGGTCCGCCCTGCCCCGTGTCATTCTCCCACCGGTTGAGGACGAACACACGGGCCGATCAGTTCGCTGTTCGGACCGTCACACTGCCGTCGCCGGTCCGGGCGGACACCACATGGGGGCTGCTCTCGTCGCGGGGCACGGACACATCCACCCCGCCGTCGCCCGTCCGCGTGCTCACGCGGTAGGTCGCCTCGGGCAGCGCGATGGTCACGGAACCGTCGCCGCCACGGGACTCCACACGGTCCGGTACGACACCGAGTTCGAGGCGGGCCGAGCCGTCGCCGGTCTGCGTGCGGATGTCACGGGAGGAGACCTCCGCACGGATGGATCCGTCACCGGTGCGCAGCTCCAGCGGCCCGCTGGTGTCGGTGACCCGGACGGAACCGTCGCCCGTACGAATACTCAGCGGATCCCGGAAGCCCCGTGCGCGCACGCTGCCGTCGCCCTCCCGGACCTTCACGGTGATGCCGCGGGGCACCTCGACGCGGTGCTTGGCCGCGCAGTCGGCGACGACACCGGAGCACTTCAGCCGCAGCACCAGCCGATCGTCCCGCATCGACCAGGTGACCCTCGGCTCCTTGCCGACGACGACCGAGCCCTGGAACCACCGGGTGACCTCGATCTTGCCCTCCGGGTTCGCGTCGGCGGCGACGATCTCCAGGGCCGAGTCGTCGGAGTCGACGGTCAGAGTGCGCCCCTGGAGGTCGAACGTCCGCTGCTCGGGCTCGGTGTCGTCCCCGGCGGACGCCCCGCAGGCACTCAGCCCGGCGACGAGAACGGCCACGGCACCGGCGACGGCGACCGCGCGGGCGGAGGCGGTACGAACGGTGCCGACGGTACGGACGATGCGAGCCATGACGATCTCCCCCTGGACGTACTACAGGCGCTCCCCTGAGCGCTCTACGACCGTATGGACCCCGGCCCCGCCTGAGGATCCGGACCACTCCCGGATCCGAACGGGGGATAACCCCCGGCCCGCCCCACCGAAAGAGGATTGCCGGTCAGCACCCCGGGCCATGTAGGCTGTCGACTCGTCCTGGGCGTATGCCCCGGGACCCGGGTGCGTAGCTCAGGGGTAGAGCGCCTGCCTTACAAGCAGGATGTCGGCGGTTCGAAACCGTCCGCGCCCACAGGCTAGACAGCTGGTCAGAGGCCCTCCAGGGAGTAACTGGGGGGCCTCTCCGGTTGTTCCCTGCGGATGACCAGGCAGCGCCAAGCCGACCTTGTGGACTCGCTGTCGGACAGATCGTGTGTGGGCGGCCCCGGGGCGTCGAGGGGACGCCGGCCGGGGCCCCGGGCTCAGCCCGCAGACCTGGCCGAGGTTCAGAGCTTGCGGGGGATCACGAACCCCCGGACAGGCCGCTGCTCCTTCGGGTCGCGCGATGCGGGCTGCTGCGTGCGCTTCCACGCCGCCACCAGTTCCGCATAGCGAGGATCGATCCACTCGGACACGGCGCCTCCCTTCGCCGGCAGGCTACGCCACGCTCGGCTTCGGCTTCGGCTTCGGCGTGACGACGATCGTGCACTCCGGGGCGTGCTGGCACTTCGCCGCCACCGACGCCAAGGTCTCCTCGGACGGCGGCCCCCACAGCTGTGTATCCACATCCCATCCCAGCTCCGTGATCTTCTCGCGCGTCCGGTCCAGGATCGGCGGGTCGTAGTTCGTGGGGTCGTAGCCCGGGAAATGATGCACGAACTCGCCGCCGAGGGACTGGCACAGGTCGGTGTAGATCGCGGTGTGCAGGATGAGGGCGTGCCAGCCCTCGTCCACGATGCGCGACGGAGCCAGGCCGACCCCCGGGTTCCGGGAACAGACGGCGACGAACTTCAGGCCCTCCTCGACGATCCGGCCGGCCAGCTCTTCGGTCATGCTCGGGTTGGCGTCCATGACGGTGCGGCGGCAGCTGTCGAACTGCTTGTCGGTGATGAGCATGCGGGGCAGGGCCGGGATCGGCTCGGGGTCGGGTCCGGGGTTCGGCGGTACGCTCACGATGACTCCTTCGCTTCTCGCGTATGGGGTTGGCCCCGCCCGCGCCGGGGTTCTTCGCGGGATTCACCGGCCGGGCGGGGAGTCCGGGAGGGCTACTGCTGTCCCTGGCGGATCGCTCGCCGGGCCTGCCGGTACTCCTCGTACAGCCGCTCTTCTTCCTCGCAGGGAAGTCCGGCGTTCGCGCCCTGGTCGTTCATGGCTCGGCAGGTCGGGCACCTCACGCAGTGATCTGCCAGGCGCACGAATGCCCTTTGCACGGGCGTCTCCTCGACTCCCGCGCTGACGATCTCGTAGTGGTCGCACAGGGCGACCAGGACGCGCGCGAGTCGCCGCGCGTACATCACGCTGCCGCTGAGTGGGGCGAAGGCGAGTTCGGGCGCACGGAGCTGGCCGCCGGCCTCGCTTGCACAGGCCCGGGCGCTGGAACCGGTCGGGGCATTCTCCGGCAGCAGTCCGGCCGCCCGCTCGACCTCCGGTGCGAGCAGTTCGATGTGCCCGCGCAGTGCGGCGGTGAGCGTGTCCAGCTCCTCACCGGCCGGCGGCACGGCGTCGGGAGTGCTGTCCGGGCCCAGCACGCGGTGCGCGGTCTCGCGCATCGTCGCGATGTCCGGCGGGGCTTCGACCAGGGTCGGTGGGGCTGTAGCGGTCACGGCGTCGACGCTCCTCGCAGCGTGGGGCCACGCCCCGGGAGGCCTCCACCTCGCCGGGGTTCTGTCGTGACTCCTGACGCTAGAAGCGTGGTGTGCGCCACAGCCAGTGGTGTGCGAATGTGTGCGTGCAGACGTACACAGAGCGGGTGTTGACTGCTTCGCGCCCTTGACCAGGCGTACCCCCGGCGGGACGGTGGTGCAGAAAACCCCACATCGCGTGGAAGGTGCCTGACGTGCCGCTACTGTTCATCGGGATCGATCCGGAGACCGGCCAGGACAAGAGCCCCACCGTGTGGATCGACCAGGCGAAGCGAGAGATCGTTCTGCAGGGGTACAAGCCGGACGCCGAAACCGAGGCGGCCTGCGCTGCGTTCGACGTGCCGGGACACGCGAAGGGCATCCCGGACGACGAGGCAGTGATCCGAATCCCGGCCCGGATGGTGTCGATGATCAGGGAGGCGTGCGATGCCGTCGAACGAGCCGACATTCGCTGAGCTGTTGGCGGACTGCGCACGCTCCGCTGTGCACTTGGAGATGCGGGACGCCTACGCCGTCGGTGACGAGGCCCAGGACTTCAGCACCTGGCTCAGTACGGGGCAGCGGGACACCGACCCCGCCTCGGAATACTGGACACCCTGGGTTGACCTGATCTCCGACACCGTGGCCCGGGGCGTCGTCGTACGGCGCGCTCGCATCGTCTCCGAGCCCGTCTCCGACTACATCCGGTACGAGCACGCCGCGACGGGTGTCAACGTCCAGGCAGGCGAACAGGTGCGCTGGCTCTCTCGTAGCCATGCCTCGGACCTGGCACTCCCCGGCAACGACTTCTGGCTGTTTGACGACCACGTGATCCGCTGGCATCACTTCGCTGGCGACGGAACATGGGTCCGCCAGGAGATCTCCGCGGATCCGACAAACGCCAAGCTGTGCGCCGAGTCCTTCGAGGCCGTGTGGGCACGCGCCGTTCCACACGACCAGTACGAGATCCACTGACAGGGAAACACCGGTAGGCCAGCTTGATGTCCGTCTCCCCCTCGTCCTCCGCCCAGGCCGCCCGCGAAGCCGTCGCCAGACGCCTACGCGAGCTCCGCAAGGAGGCAGGATTGACGATCGTCCAGCTGGCCGCCGCGTGCCGTTGGCACCACTCCAAGACGTCCCGCGTCGAGAACGCCCTGCAATCACCGACCACCACGGACATCCGCCTGTGGTGCTCCGCCACTGGCGCCACGGACCAGGTGCAGGACCTCATTGTTCAGTCCCTCAACGCCGAGTCCATGTACCGGGAATGGCGGCACCAGGTGCGCGCCGGCCTTAAGCATCTCCAGGACTCGGTTGCCCAGTTCTACCGAGACACCCAGCTGTTCCGTGTCTATTCCTCCACGATCGTTCCGGGCCTGCTCCAGACTGAGGGATATGCGACCGCAGTCCTGCGCGCCGCCGCACGCTTCCGGGACCTGCCGACCGACGACAGTGCCGAGGCGGCCCGCGCCCGCGTCGAACGATCCCGTGTGATCTACGAGCAAGGCCACCGGTTCGTCATCGTGCTCGAGGAAGCTGTCCTTCACTGCCAGATGGCCGACGCGGACGCGATGGCAGCCCAGTTGGGCAACCTGCTCTCGGCCGGTGCCCTGCCGGCGGTATCGCTCGGCATCATCCCCATGGCGGCGGGTGAGCGCCGGCAGTGGCCGGAGGAGACGTTCCAGGTGTACGACGACCAGATGGTGTCGGTTGAGTTGGTCTCCGCTGAGGTGAAGGTAACGCAGCCCTGCGAGGTCGCTCTGTACCTGAAGACGTTCGAGCAACTGCGCGCTATGGCCGTGTACGGCGCCGAGGCCCGTGCGTTGATCTTGCGCGCGATTGAGGCTCTGCACTGAACCAGGGCGCGACGCAGGGCCCTCTCCTGCCCGAAGGTGAGAGGAGGGGCATCGCGTAGGCGTGACGGTGTCGATCAGGCCGGTTGCCGTGACGGCATAGCCAGCTCATCGGGACGTGCGAAGACCCGGCCGCGGGAACGGGGCGGCCGGGCCGGTCAACGGGGTCAGATCAGCAGGACTCCTTGAACTTCACCGCAGTGAGGGTCACTGGCTGGCCGTCCAACTTGGCGCCGGCCGCAGGCTCCTGACTGCACACCTTCCAGTTCGACTCCATCAGAACCATGCGGTCCTGGCCGGAGGCATCGGTGACGGTGATGCTCGTCGAGGAGTCGAGGGCCTGGCGGGCGACCTTGACGGCCTTGCCCGTGAAGTCGGGCATCGTGCCGCCGGCGGCCTCCGGGGCTGCGCCTTCGTCCTTGGCCGGGCAGTCCTCTTCGAGCTTGACCGTTGCGAAGTCGACCTTGGTGTCGGTCGGGTGCTCGCCGGCTTGCGGGGTCTGGGAGCACACCTTCCAGTTCCGGTCGAATGCCTGCATGCGGTCGCGGCCGAGTGCGTCGTGCGAGGTGAGGGTGTAGAACCCTGCGTCTTGGGCTTGGTCTTGCGCAGACTGGAGGCCCTTGCCGGTCATGTCGGGCAGTGACGCCATCTCGGCCTTCGTCGTGTCGGCGCTGGTGTTGCTGCCGGTGTCGGCCTTCTCGTTGGTGCCCTGGCTGCTCTTGGAACTGCCGCTGCTGGCGTCGGTGCCTTCGCAGGCGGTGAGCGTGAGCAGGGCGGCCGCGATGAGTGCGGTGGCGGTGGTGTGCTTGATCATGGTGTCCCCCTGGGTGGTGCAGGTGCTGGGGGAGCATCATGCGTCACGTGAAGTATGTGTGGACACTGAGTGACGTTCCTGTGACACGAATGAGTGCTAGTTGCAGCCGCTTCCGGGCATGCCGGCTGCAACTGGTGCGGCCGCTCCTCCCGCGCGGCTGCCTTGTCGGGGGTCTCGCTGATGAGGGCCATCCAACCGTCGATCGATGGCGCATGCCGAGAAGGCCGGATCGTAGTGGCGCGCACCAGCAGCGCGGGAGCTACGGCGTATCGCCGCCGATACTGTCGTTGATCGAGCCGTCGTCGTAGTAGTCGAGGACGTCCTGGTCCTTTTGCGGCAGGTTGTCGAACGCGTTGCTGATCACCAGCGCCCCGTAGTCGTCCTCCTTCACATCCTTGCAGGCGTTCGGCTTCCCCTCTCTGCCGGCCTTCGACTGTGCGGCGAGGGCCTTCTGGCAGCCCTTCACGATGTCGTCGTATGACGGCTGCAGCAGCCAGATGGTGAGCCCGGTCGCCAGCCCGACGAAGGCGAGCGCGGCGGCGCTGATGATGGTGATGGTGCGGCGTTTCATGGGTCCCCCCAGGGATGTTGTGCAGGGCGGCATCATGCGCGCCTGTCGGTGCCGCGTGAAGTCGAATTGCCTGATCTGTTACGTTCCTTCGGCTTCTTCGAATTGCCCGGGATAGGCCTCACGGCGGGCTAGAGTCGGACGCCGTGATTGCCCTGGTATTCGGAACCATCGGCTTGGACGCCGTGGAGCTGGGGGGGGAGGATCCCGCTCGGCGGTGTACCGGGTCCACGCCCAGAACGTGTTCAGTCGTGTCTGGCGCACGCTGAACATCCGGACGTAGCAGGGCGGATGCCTTCCGGGGAGTTCCGGAAGGCATTTCGCATGTGGGATCAGTAGTTCGCGTTGGCGAGCAGTTCGCCGTCCTTGTCGTAGACGGTCACGAGGCCGTTCTCGGACTCGTAGCAGGATGTGAACGCGGAGGCGATGAGTTTGCCCTCGCCCTGGTGGGGGCCCATGATGCCGCCGGTGTAGTCGGTGAAGACCTCGGCCGAGTCGAGGATGTCGTTGCGCTTGTCCGCGCCGGTCACCTTGGTGACGTGCTCGACCGCGGCCTTCTCGGTGTCCGTGCCGTTCTTGGCGACGCACCTGAGGAACTGCTCGGCCTGGGACTTCTCGTCGGCCGGCTTTGCCCTGCTCTTTCCGCCGTCTCCGGGCTTGCTGTCGGCGGCGATGGCCTTGTCCTTGTTCGAGGTGTCCGTGCTCTCGCTGCTTCCGCCGCCCGTGGCGACGGCGACGATGACGAAGAGGCCGATGATGCCCGCGCATCCGAGGCCCGCGATCTTGCCGGCACTGCGCTTCTTCGGCTGCTGGGGCGGGTAGGGCTGGTTGGGCTGCTGCGGGTACTGCTGGCTCATGGTTTCCCCTCGGGGTCATTCGTGTCGTGCGGGGTGCATGACCTGGGGAGGGGCGGCGCGGTTGCAGGCGGCTGAACCAGTTCGCCCGATCGGGGCATGAGCGGTCGCACACCTTCTCTACGATGGGCAGCGTGAACGGCCCCGTCCCGTGTGCCCCGCGCCCCGTCGTCCGGCGGTGGCGTGTGCTGTGTGTGCTGGGGCTGTTGGCGGGGTTGCTGGGGATGCACGGGCTGGCGCCCGGGGGTGTCCCGTGGGGGACGCACGCGGAGCAGGCGACGCACTCGCCCCACCGTCACGCGGACCAGAGCCATTCCCAGGGCATGTCCTACGGGCATTGCGGTGGCGGGTCCGTTCAGCATGCCGACGCGACCTGTGCTTCGGGTGCCCTGAGTGGTGGGCCGGTGTTGCCCGCGCTGGTGCCCGACCCCGTTGCCGGGGGTGTGGGGGAGGGCGTCGTACGGGTGTTGGCGGTCGGGGAGGCGGATGGTGCGCGTGCTCCGCCTTCGCTCGCCGAGCTTCAGCTTCTGCGGATCTAGACACCGCCGCGCACGCATCGCGCCGGGGCCGACGCCCTTGCCGGTGCGGTGTGGTGCGTCGTCGTGTCCTAGTTCCGTTCCCCCTCCTTGCAGAAGCAGGAGTTCACGTATGAACAGCATTCGTACTCTCACGCGCCGGGCCGCCCTCGTGGTGGCTGCCGGTGCCGGTGCCTTCCTCCTCGCCGCGTGTGGCGGCGACGGCGGCGGTGCCGCACACAACGCCCAGGACGTCTCCTTCGCGCAGGGCATGATCCCGCACCACCGGCAGGCGCTGGAGATGGCGGAACTGGCCGAGGGCCGGGCCGCGTCCGGTGCGGTCAAGGCGCTGGCGGCGCGGGTCGAGAAGGCGCAGGGCCCGGAGATCAAGACCCTGACCGGGTGGCTGGAGCAGTGGGGTGAGGACGCCCCCGAGTCGGCGGGCGGCATGGATCATTCCGCCGCGGGCCACTCCGGCATGTCCGGGATGATGGGCGGCGAGGACATGGCCGAGCTGGAGAAGGCCGCGGGCAAGGCCTTCGACACGAAGTTCCTGGCCCTGATGGTCGAGCACCACGAGGGTGCCGTGAAGATGGCCGCCCTTGAGGAGAGCGAGGGGCGGTACGGGCCCGCCAAGGACATGGCCGGTGACATCGTCGCCGCGCAGAACGCCGAGATCGGCCAGATGAACAAGCTCCTGGGCAAGAGTCGCGGCTGACGCCCCCGCGGTTACGAGGCTCCGTCGGGTTCCTCCGGCGGAGCCTCGTGCGCGTGCTTCAGCTGGGAGCGGGCCGACACCCGCTCGGGGCCGGTGAGTTCGGACCAGTAGCGGTGGGTGCTGAGGAACACCGCCAGTTCGTGCTCCCGTCGGCGGAGCTTCTCCACCTCGGCCTGTTCGTCGGCGCTCCAGCCGGGGGAGGCGGGGCGTTCGACCTTGCGCCAGCCGTTGTCGTCGCTGAAGCCGTCCACCGGCTCGACCGACCAGGGCAGCCGCTTCAGCAGGACCGACAGCTCGGCGCGGACCTGATGGAGTTCCTCCTGACCGGCGAGGAGGTCACTCGGAAAGTCATAGGTCGTAGCCACGCATCAATGATACGCCTGTTCGAATTTGGGTGGCGAGTCTCTTCCCGTGGTTCAGGTGAGTCCGTGTTCTCCCGACAGCTCGCCCAGCACCCGAGCCGTCACCCGAGCCGTCACCGGCGCCGGAACGCCGTACCGCTCGGCCGCGCGCAGCAACGCGCCCCCGATGGCGTCCAGTTCGAGAGGGCGGCCCGCCTCGGCGTCGCGCTGCATCGACGATTTCGTCGACGCCGGGAAGGCGTCGTAGCGGGCGAGGGCCTGACCCGGGTCGGCCGGGCCGCCGCACGCGCGGCTGATCGCGGCCGTCTCCTCCACCAGGGCCGTCAGTTCGTCGCGGTGGCGGCTGCGGACCTCGCCGAGAGGGAGGCCGTAGTACGTGGTGAGCAGGGCGAACGGGGCCAGGAACGACATCTTCGCCCACAGGGTCGCCGTCTCGTCGTCCTGGACGCGGGTGACCGGCCCGGCGGCGGTGAGGGCCTCGGCGAGGGCGTCGAGTCGGGCGCGGGGCACCGCCGTACCGGTCAGGTCGATCTCCGCGAAGGGGCTGCCGTGTTCGACGACACCCGGGGCGGTCCGGGTCGACTCGACGCGGATGACGCCCGGGGCGACGAGGTCGGGACGGTAGCGGGCGCGCAGGGTCGCCGGGTGTTCGACGCCGTTCAGGAACGGCACGAGCAGGCCGTCGGACAGCGTGGGTGCGGGGACGCGCGCCAGGGCGGCGTCGAGGGCGGTGTGCTTGACGGTCACCAGGCATGCGTCGACCCGTTCGCGCAGCTCCGTGTCCGCCTCGACCGGGGCCGTGAAGTCGCCGAAGTGCGTGCTGCGGACCCGGATGCCGTCCGTGCGCAGGGTCCGGGCCGTCTCCTCGCCGGACAGGCAGATCACCCGGTGGCCGGCGCGGGAGAGCAGCGCGGCGAGCAGGCCGCCCACGCCGCCGGGGCCCAGGACGGCCACGGTGAGTTCGTTCCCCATGTCGGGTTCCTCTCGTCGGTCCGCCCCACAGTGGTGGCCGCCTCGCGGAGATCATGACAGTGGTCGCTGTCGTCCGGGGGTCGAAAGGGTGAGACTGGGGGCATGTGCCGGAGCATCAAGACACTGCGTCCCCCCGCGATGGCCGAGGAGGCCACGGCGGATGACATTCGGGCTGCCGCGTTGCAGTACGTGCGGAAGGTTTCGGGATTCCGTGCCCCCGCCGCTCACAACCAGGAGGTGTTCGACCGCGCCGTGGAGGCGATCGCGCAGGCCACGGAGGAGTTGCTGGACGGACTGGAGATCCGGGGGGCCGCCGCTCGCCGCGCGAGCTGAGGTCTCGGACCGTACGACAAGGGTTCCTACGACGCCTCCGAGGGCCGCGGCGCCCTCTTCATGACGTACGCCGCTCCCGCCCCCGCCCCGAACAGCGCCCCCACCGACACTGCCGTCGCCAGCCAGCTCGCGCCCAGCCAGTGGGCGCCGAACCAGCCGAGGGCGACGCTGTACGCCGCCCAGGTCAGGCCGGCCAGGGCCGACCAGGGGAGGAAGTCGCGGGCGCGGCGGTGGGCGGCGCCCGCGCCGAGGGAGACGACCGAGCGGCCGGCGGGAGCGAAGCGGGCGAGGACGACGAGCGCGCCGCCGCCCCGGGCCAGCGCCGCGCCGAGACGTTCCTGCGCGGTGGTCAGGCGCCGGGAGCGGGAGATCGCCCGGTCCAGACGGGCGCCGCCGCGCCAGGCGAGGCGATAGGCGACCAGGTCACCGAGGACGGAGGCGGTGGCCGCGCAGAGGGTCAGCGCCAGGATGTCGGGCACATCGGTCGCCGTGCCCGCGGCCGCCGCCGTGGCGACCGTGATCACCAGGACGCCGCTGGGCAGCACCGGCAGAAACACGTCGAGCAGGATGGACAGGGCCACCACCGCGTAGATCCATGGGCTGCCCATCAGCGACCCCAACTGCTCCAGCACCGCGACTCCCCGTGAATCCCCCGTGGGCCAGACCGTGCCGCGATGTCGCGGGGAGCGGCAGGTGTGGCCATGACAGCCATACAGCGTACGCCTGGGGTGTGACGGTCCGTTCACGGGGTTCGCCCTCGGTCGTCACCCGGCTGCCATGTCCCGGAGGGCGGCGGGCGCGGGTGTCCCGTAGCAACAGAAGGGGCTGAATCAGACACAAGGCGAGGAACGGTACACATCATGCTGGCAGGGATATGCGCGAGCGCCGTCGCGGCCGCTTTGTCCGCCGCTGGTCCGGGCGGTGCCGGGGCTGTCGAGGGCTACGTCGAGGGCTACTCGGTGCGGGCGGAGGCCCGGTTCGTGGCGGCCGGGGCGGCTCAGGGGTCGGCGGCGCTGACGTACGACCGGGGTCTGGTGCCCGTGGGCTCGTGGATCCAGGTCCGCCAGCACACCGTGCCCGGCGGCGGGACGACCGTACGGCTGAAGGTGGCCGGCATGAAGCCGGGTCACGCCTACGGCGTCCATGTGCACCAGAAGCCCTGCGGCGTCGATCCGGAGGCCGCCGGCGGGCACTACCAGCACCGGCCGTCGAGCGATCCGCACCATGTCAGCCCGGACAACGAGGTCTGGCTGGACTTCACGGCCGACCGGCGCGGCGCGGGCGCGGCGAGCGCCCGGCACGACTGGGGCTTCCGGCCGGGCGAGGCGTCCTCGGTCGTGATCCACGACGTGCCGGGCGGTGCGGGGGAGCGGGCGGCCTGCTTCACGGTGCCGTTCGAGCCGGTGGACAGGGCAGAGGAGTAGGCGACCCGCCACGGGCAGCGGAACGGCGCCTCCCCGGACGACGAGCAGGCGACCCGCCGGGCAGCGGAACGGCGCCTCCCCGGGCAGGGAAGGCGCCGTTCTCCGTGATGGTGTCCGGGTGGCTCAGGCGGCCACCGGCGTCTGCTCCGAGGAGCGCTGGCCCTGCGCGGAGGTGCGCCGCGCGAGCAGCCGGTCCACGCCGAACGCGCCGGAGCCGGTGAAGATCAGCAGGAACATGGCCCAGCAGTACATGGCCGCGCCCTCGCCGTTGTTCTCGATGGGCCACAGACCCTCGGGCTGGTGGACCTTGAAGTAGGCGTAGGCCATGGCGCCGGAGGATATGAAGGCCGCGGCGCGGGTGCCCAGGCCCAGCAGGACCAGGATGCCGCCGACGAGTTCGATGACGGCCGCGTACCAGTTCGGCCAGGCGCCGGTCGCCGCGGTGCCGCCCTTGCCGTCCACGCCTCCGAGGACGCCGAAGAGCGCGACGGCGCCGTGGCAGGAGAACAGCAGGCCGATGACGATCCGGAACAGCCCGAGAGCGTACGGCTGAGCGCCGTTGAGGCGTGCGGTCATGTGGGGGACTCCTTCGGGCGGCCGGCCAGGGGAAGGCCGGTCGGGGGACAGAACCGATGAGTAGCCCACGTTAGGTGTGCCTAATTGATGCTTGCAAGTTCAACATTTGGCCACGGGTTTGCCTCCGTTTGGGTGTCACTCTCGGTCGCAACCGCACGTAGAGCCGCTCTGGCGACCGCGTCCGCGTCCGAAAGCGTGACCGAATCCACACCCGGGCGAGCCCCTGCGGCGGTCACCCAGTGCACACCTTCCGTCGGCACTCCGAGGGCGAACCGCCTTTCGTGTACAACACCTTGACGATCCATCAGACGATACGGCCGCGGTGTGACGTCCAACCCGCCTGTCTCATAACCGTCGGCGGTGTGCGGGCGGCACTGGCCCGTCCGCAGCAGCCCGGCGAGCAGCCCGTCGGCCGTGCTCCGCAAGTCCGCTTCCGGTAGCCGGGCCTCTATGAGTGTTGTCACACGGACGACCGAGCCCGGCACCTCGGGGGAGTGCGCCGCCCAGGCCCCGTCCTCCTCCGTCACCTCCAGACGCGGCCCGAGCACCCGCACCACGCCCGCCTCCATCAGGGCCACCAGCTCCTCGATACGGCGCCGGGGCGGGCCGATGGAGAGGAAGGCGTTGAGCGGGGTGTACCAGCGGTCCAGATGGTCCCGGCGGGAGGCACCGGCGAGACCGCCGTGGTCGACGATCAGCCGGAGTTCGTTGCGCAGGTCGCGCAGCACGTCGAGGGCCGCCTTCAGCGGGCCCCGGACATTGCCCAGGGCGGCCTGCGCGGCGTCCTCGCGCAGATATGACAGCAGCCAGTCGTGCCACTCGCCGGGGTGCGCGAAGTCCCGCCCCGCGTGCGGCCGGCACACCCGCTCCCAGCGCCAGCGGTCGGCGCCGGGCACCTCGAACTCGTCCAGCAGTACGGCCTCCCGGGAGTCGCCGTGCGGTACGGCCAGGAAGCGATCGGTGAACTCCGAGCGCCGTCCCTCGGCGGTTCCAGCCCGCCCGAGCAGCGCGGCGTAGTAGACCGCCTCGACCTCCTTCGCCACCAACGGCCATATCTCCGCCAGGAAGTCGGGCGCCTCCCCGGAGTCCGCGCGCTTGCGGAAGCCCGCGATCGTCTCCGGTGTGAGGACGAGCGGGACATGCCGGCCGTACGGCCCCTTCGCGTTGTCACCGCGCGCCTGGTACGGGATGCCGCGCCGCGAACCGGCGTACAGCCGCGGCTCCCGGCCGGAGGGGAGATAGCGCAGGCCGCCGCCCCGGGTGTCCCGGACGAAACGGCCGCCGCGGCCGGTCGTCAACAGGGCCGTGTGGTCGAAGAAGTTGAGGCCCAGGCCGCGCAGCAGGACCGGCTCGCCCGCGGGGACGGAGGACAGGTCGACGTCTGCCGGGTTGGCGGGCGCGATGTGGCGCAGGCCGTGCCGGGCGGCATGGGCCGCGAGGCGCCGCCCGGCCGCGTCCGCGGTCGCCGGCAGATGGCCCAGCGCCAGGACCACCGCGGACAGGCCGGTCAGGGTGCGGCCGTCGTCGAGGGTGAGGGCCTGCCGGCCGCCCGGTGTGTCGTCGAGCCGGACCGCGCGGGCCCGGTGCGTCTCGACACGCACGTTCGGCGGCGCGTCCCGTACGGCCCGGGCGAACACCCACTCCAGATAGCGGCCGTAGTCGGCCCGGCTCGGGTACTCGTCCGGGCCCAGCGTGCCGCGTGCCCACTCATACAGGCTGGGACCCGGGCGGACCGGGCCCGAGCAGTCCACGCTGTCGTCGGTGAACAGGGTCACCTGGCAGGCCACGGTGTTCATCAGCAGCTCGGGCGACTGGGCCGTACGCCAGACGCGGCCGGGTCCCGGCGGGTCCGGGTCGATCACGTGGACCGTCAGCCGGGCACCGTCGGGGAGGAGCTCCGGGGCGGAGGCGCACAGGCGCTCCAGGACGCTGGTGCCCCGTGGCCCGGCGCCGACCAGGGCGACGGAGACCGGTGCGGGTGTCTCGGCCGGTGGGGATTCCTCGGTCGACGCAGACAAGGGTGGTACTCCCGGGCGTGTGGGGCGCGTATCGGCGGTCCGCCGGTCGGGAAGCGGACGGTCCGCCTCATCATGCCGTCGCCGGAAGCGGGAACCGCTGTCCGTGGGGAAGGATTGACACTCGCTGTGGGATGCGTCACAAGCATCAAGGGACACGCCGGTCGCAAAGGGGTGGAACAGGCGTGTTACGGGGCAAGTTCGGAGTCCAGGAGTGTCGTCAGCCGAGGGCCCGCCCCCTGCCGCGCCTTGGCGTGCTCCAGCCGCAGCCGGGCCGAACGGCCGCGCAGGGTCAGGGTCATGAGCTGGTTGCCGAACCAGGGGCCGCCCGTCTTGCGCCAGGTGACCGGCGGACGGGGGAGCCGCCCGTGCCGGGCGAGGCCGCGTCCGAGGGTGCGCGCCAGCGCGGTCCAGCCGATGCGGAAGCCCATCCGGATCGACAGCGGGACGGAGTTGTGGACGGGGGAGCAGACGAGCTGCATCACCCGGGCGTCGGGCCCGGTGCCGGGCCATGAGGGCTCGGCGATGTAGGCGTGGTGCACATCCCCGGACAGCACGCACACCGTCGCGGGCGCGTCGGGCCCCGAGCCGGCCTCGGCGATCAGCTCGGCCAGCCCGGCGAAGGACTCGGGGAACGCCGACCAGTGCTCCAGATCGGCGGCCCGCCGCACCTTCTCCCCGAACCGCGCCCAGCGCTCGCCCCGTTCACCCCGGCACAGCGCCGCGTTCCACCCCTCGGCGTCGTGCACCAGATGCGGCAGCAGCCAGGGCAGCGAGGTGCCGATGAGGAGGTGGTCGTAGGCCTCGGGCGTGTCCCGTACCTGCTCGCGCAGCCAGGCCTCCTCGCCCGGGTCGAGCATCGCGCGGTCGTCCTCGGCGAGGACGCGGGCCGCCCGGCTGTCCACCATCAGCAGGCGTACGCGCCCGAAGTCGCGCCGGTAGCTCCAGCGGGCCGCGGTCGCGTCCGCGTCGGCCCGGGCGGCGAAGGCGCGCAGCGCGTCGGTGCCGTCGGGGACCTCGCACACGGACGCGTACACCGGGTCGGCCGCCAGCTCCTCCAGGGAGAGGTTCCCCAGGTGCTGGTGGACCCAGTACGACATCAGGCCGCTGAGCAGCCGCTCCTGCCACCAGTCGGTGGCGCGCATGTCGGTGAGCCAGGCGGCGGAGGTGTTCCAGTCGTCGATCACGTCGTGGTCGTCGAAGATCATGAAACTGGGCACGGTGGACAGCAGCCAGCGGATGCGCGGGTCGAGCCACGACTCGTAGTAGAGGTGCGTGTATTCCTCGTAGTCCGCGACCCCGTCGCCCGGCGGGTCGCTCAGATCGCGGCGGGCCGCCAGCCAGCGCTGGGTGCCGTCGGAGGTCTCGTCGGCGTACACCTGGTCGCCGAGCAGCAGCAGGACGTCGGGCCGCTCGCCCTCCGGGTCGGCCGCGAGACGGGTGGCGAGCGCGTCCAGGGCGTCCGGGCCGACCGGATCGTGCCCGCCCGCGGGCGGCGCGGCCCAGCGGCAGGAGCCGAAGGCGACACGCAGACCGTCCTCCGGGCCCGGCGCGTGGATCGCCGAGGGCGGGAAGGGGGAGCCGGGCAGCGGCCATGCGCGGGTGCCGTCGAGGAGGACCTCGTACGTCGTGGTCGTACCGGCGGTCAGGCCGGTCACCGGGATCAGCGCGTAGTGGTGCCCCGCGATCTGGAAGGTGTGGGCCGAGCCTCCCGCGCCGTCGGCGCAGCGCACCTCGGTGGAGCACGGACGGCTCGTCTCGACCCATACGGTCGCGGACGAGCCGTCGGTGTACCTCAGCAGTGGTCCGAGGCGCAGTCCGGCCATGATGGTCCCCTCTCCGTCGCCCCGTACGGTACGGAACGACTGAGGTCAGCGGGGAGATCCCGGCCGGAAATACCTGGGTGTCAGCAGCTCGCGAGATAGTTCGTCAGCGCGGACTTCTCGGCGGAGTCGACCGAGAGGCCGTAGTAGTACTTCACCTGCACCCAGGCGCGGACGTAGGTGCAGCGGTACGCCGTCCGGGAGGGCATCCAGGTGGCCGGGTCCTGGTCGCCCTTGGCCTGGTTGACGTTGTCGGTGACCGCGATGAGCTGCGGGCGGGTCAGGTCGTTGGCGAAGGACTGGCGGCGGGACGTCGTCCAGGAGTCGGCGCCGGAGTCCCAGGCCTCGGCCAGCGGGATCAGGTGGTCGATGTCGACGTCGGAGGCGGCGGACCAGGTGGCGCCGTCGTAGACCGAGTACCAGCTGCCGCTGGTGGCGGCGCAGGAGGAGTTCTGCTGGACGTTGGTGCCGTCGCGCTTGAGGACGACCTCGCGGGTGTTGCAGGCGCCGGACTGGGTGATCCAGTGCGGGAAGAGGTCGCGGTCGTAGCCGGTGCGGTCCTCGGTGGCCACGGTGAGCGAGGCCAGGTAGGTGCGGGCGGTGGCCGCGCTGACGGGCGTGGGGAGGGCGGCGGAGGCGGCCGGACCGTTGATCAGTCCGGCCGCGGCTATGAGGCCGGTGAGGCCCGCGAGTATGCTGAGCCGTCGACGCGCGTAGAACTTCGGCATACGAACTCCCTTGTGGGGTGGGGGTGTTGGGCAGCGAGCGGGAGAATGCTCGCCGCGCCGTGTTGCGGGGAGATGTGCGTGAGGTGAGAAGGTAGTGACGAGTTCATGACATGACAAGAGTTCGAGGCGGAACTGTCGGTTCGAACACGTCGCGTACGATGGACGGCGCAGAAGGGGAGTAGCTCTTCGCCGGACCGTCGACATACTGCTCAGCTCGTCTGAGCCGGCGCCCGGAGGCGGTCCTTCTGGTCCATCCAGGGGCCCCGCCAGCGAGACCTTCGGCAAGCAGTGCACGCCCGTGCCTACCGGTACGGGTGCCGTGTGTGCTGCCGTGCCGAGGTGTGTCGCGTGAAGGTTCAGCACTCTCGGTGGGGCAGCCCCGACCGATTGAGGAACCCTTGATCAGCCTGACCGTGACGGCCGTCGTCTTCGGCGTCGTCTTCCTCGCCGAACTGCCGGACAAGACCGCCCTCGCCGGCCTCGTCCTCGGCACCCGCTACCGCGCCTCCTACGTCTTCGCCGGTGTCGCCGCCGCCTTCGCGCTGCATGTCGTGCTCGCCGTCGCGGCGGGCAGTGTGCTGACGCTGCTGCCGCAGCAGATCGTGCAGGCGCTGACCGGCGTGCTCTTCCTGGGCGGTGCGGCCGTGCTGCTGCTGCGGAAGGGCGAGGACGAGGAAGAGGTCCGCAAGCCCGAGAACCAGTCCTTCTGGAAGGTCTCGGGCGCCGGCTTCATGCTCATCCTGGTCGCCGAGTTCGGCGATCTCACCCAGATCATGACGGCGAACCTGGCCGCCCGCTACGACGATCCGCTCTCCGTCGGCCTGGGCGCGGTGCTCGCGCTGTGGGCGGTGGCCGGGATCGGCATCGTCGGCGGAAAGGCGCTGATGAAGAAGGTGCCGCTGCGGCTGATCACGCAGATCGCGGCGCTGGTGATGCTCGCGCTCGGGGTGTGGAGCCTGTGGGAGGCCGTGGCCGGGTGAGCGGGGGCTCGGTAGGCCCGGGCTCGGTGGCTCGGGGTTCCGTGAGCCTGGGCTCGGCGGGCCGGTGTGAGCTGAACGGTCGGTGAACGTCTGGAGGGGGGGTCTGGCGCGAAGCGGGGATTGTTTTGTACCGTGGGGGAACAAAGTGGCCCTCGCCCGTTTTCCCTGACCGGCGGGCGGGGCCGCCTTGTCCCTCCGGGGTGCGGGGCGAACCCGCCGTCCGCCCCCTCCCGCGCCCGGCCCCGCGCTGGACCCGCGCCCCGAGCCTTGGGGCAGCCGATGCCTTGGAGCAGCCGATGACGGCCACCGCCGTGCTCACCGCCCGCGCCCTCCTGCTGGACATGGACGGCACCCTCGTCAACTCCGATGCCGCGGTCGAACGCGTCTGGCGGCGCTGGGCCGAGCGGCACGGGCTCGACGGGGACGAGATCATGAAGGTCGTCCACGGGCGGCAGGGCTACGCGTCGATGGCGCTGCTGCTGCCCGACCGGCCGATGGAGCAGAACTACGCCGACAACGCGCGGATGCTCGCCGAGGAGACCGCGGACACCGACGGGGTCGTGGCGATCCCCGGGGCGCCGGAGTTCCTCGCCTCGCTGCGCGGGCTGCCGCACGCGCTCGTGACCTCGGCCGATGTGCCGCTCTCGACGGCGCGGATGGCGGCGGCCGGGCTTGAGCAGCCCGAGGTGCGGGTGACGGCGGAGTCCGTCGGGGCGAGCAAGCCCGACCCCGAGGGCTTCCTGAAGGGCGCCGCCGAGCTGGGCGTGGCGCCCGCGGACTGTGTCGTGTTCGAGGACTCCGGGGCCGGGATCACGGCGGGGCGCGCGGCCGGGATGACCGTCGTGGGGGTCGGGCCCCGGGCCGCGGTCCATGAGCCGGATGTCGTGGTCGAGGACCTCACGCGAGTACGCGTGGAGGCGGCCGGGGACGGGACGATCCGCCTGCACGTCGGGTAGCCCACCGGGCGCCGGCAGATCACCCGATGCGAATCCGAGCGGCGATGGCGCGGGCGCACTCCAGTGACTCGGTGTGGGTCGTGTCCACCTCCAGGTCGTAGCGCACGCCCTCGTGCACGCGCTGTGCCTGTGCCGCGGCCATGCCCTTGACCCGGTCTCCCCGGGCGATCTCACGGGCCGCGGCGACCGCGCTGTCACACCTGACGCCGACCCACAGCACGTCGAGGCCGGCCAGGGCCTTCTCCCAGCGCCGCTGGGACGCCGCGCCGCCGAGGAAGACGTCGTCGACGATGACCTTGGCCCCGGCGCGGGCCATGGCCGCGATGCCCTCGGTCCAGGCGGCGTCCAGGGCCCGGAAGTCCGCGCCGACGTCCACGCCGCCGTCGGGCGTGAAGGTGATGCCGCCGTCCGAGCCCTTCATCCTCGCGGGCAGAGCCTCGACGAACGAGTCGACGCCGAAGGCCGGCCAGGGGTCGGGCAGAACCTCTTGCAGGCACCGTACGAGTCCGGACTTGCCGGAGCTGGAGCCGCCGTTGAGAACGATCACCTGTGTGGTCACGGCGTCACCGTACGGTGCGGGGGTCTGTCAGGGCTCCTGGGTTTCCGACTCCAGCTTCGTCCGGGTGTCGCGGTCGTAGACGCCGAGGTCGTCGGCCTGGATGCCGCGTGAGTACTGGTAGTTGCGGACCGCGTCCTGGAGGCGGTCGTCGAAGGTGCCGTCGGTGTCGTCGTCGTAGAGGAACAACTGGCGCAGGCGCGACTGGAGTTCGGAGACCTCCGGGCCGCGGTCGCCGAGGCGCAGGACGGTGGGTTCGCCGTTCTGGCGGGAGTTGTCCGGCGGCTTCTTCGCGGAGCCGGACGCCGACGCGGACGTCTCGGGCGCCGAGGGGGAGGCCGTCTGGGACGGGCTCGGTGAGGCGCTCGTCTCGGACGGCGACGGGGAGGTCGACGGGCTGCTGGTGCGGGACGGGGCCGGCGGTGGTGCGGCGGGGGTCGACGGCGTGGCCGGTGTGCTCTCCGACGGCGACGGGGACGCCGCGCTGCTCGACGGGGCGTCCGGCACGCTCGCCCTGATGCCGTCCGGCAGCGCGGTGTTCCGGGAGGGCCCCTCGTAGAAGAACAGCCCGCTCGCGTATCCCGCGGCCGTCACCACGGCGACGCACGCCCCGGCCGCGGCGACGAGAGCGACCCGACGCCGCCGGGACCCGCCACCGGACTCGGACCCCACCGACTCCGACCTGCCCCGCACCCCGGCCGCCTTCCCGGCACGTCCGCCGCCGTCGAACATCCGCAGATCGGTGACACTCGGCTCGCTCCCGTCGGGAACCAGGGGTGTCGGCAGCGCGGCGGTGGCGTCCGGGGCGGGGGTGGCCGGGACGGCGGGCAGTACGGAGGTGGCGTCCGTGTCGGACGCCGGGGTGGTCGGCAGCACGGTGGTCGCATCCGAGGCCGGGGTCACCGGCAGCACGGTGGTTGCGTCCGGGTCCACCGGCCGTAGGGGCATGGTCGTACCGGCCGGGGAGGGCGGCGGGGCGGTGCTGCCGGGGCGCGGGGCCTTGGTCGAGGACGGTTGTGAGGCTCCTCCCGCAGCGCGTGAAGTCGCGGCAGATTCCGCCGGGGGGCGTTGCTCGGCCCTGTCCGGGGCCGCCGGGTCCGTGAGCGGCTGGTACGGGGTGTCGTGAGGCGCCTGGGCGCGGGCTGCGGTGTGCGGAGGCGCGGCCGGGGTGCCGGGTGAGGGCGGTTGCGCGGTCCCTGTGGTGCGCGGGGCCTCCGCCCGGTTCGGCCGGGGGTGTCGCGGGGTGCTGTTGGTCGCCTGCGCGGGGCCTCCAGGGTGGGGGGCCTGAGTATGGGGGCGTGCGGCCGAGGCGGTGGCTCCCGTAGGGGCCGCGAAGGGCTGGTGCGGGGAGCTGTGGGGCGCCTGGGGCTGGGCTGCGTTGTGCGGGGGTGCGGCCGGGGTGCCGGGTGAGGGCAGTTGCGCGGGGCCTGCGGTGTGCGGGGCATCCGCCGGGTTCGGCCGGGGGTGTCGCGGGGTGCTGTCAGGTGCCCCCGCTGCGTGCGAGGACGTGGTCGGGACGTCAGAGGAGAGCGGCTGCGAAGCTCCCGCAGGGTCCGTGAGCGGCCGTCGCGGGGGGCCGTCGGGTATCTGCCCGGGTCCTCCCGGGTTCGGGACCTCGGCGAGCGGGAGGACGACCGGGGTCGACGGGGGCGGTTGCGCGGCCCCTGCGGCGGGAGAGGCCTTCGCCTGGTCCGTCCGGGCGTGTCGCTCGGCTCCGTCGGGCGCCTGCGCGGCGTTCCCCGTACGCGGGGCCTGCGTGTGCCGACTGTCCGGCGAGGGCGCTTGCGCCGCTCCTGCGGTGCGTGGAGCCTCCGTGTTTGGGACCACCGAGTGGGAGTCCCCCATGCCCAGGACCCCCGGGTGGGAGGCCGCCGGGCGTGAGGTTTCCGTGCTCGGGACCCCCGGGTGGGAGGCCGCCGTGCGTGAGGTTTCCGTGCTCGGGACCCCCGGGTGGGAGGCCGCCGTGCGTGAGGTTTCCGTGCTCGGGACCCCCGGGTGGGAGGCCGCCGTGCGTGAGGTCTCCGTGCCTGGAACCCCCGCGTGCGAGGTCCCCGGGTGCGAGGCTCCGGTGCGTGACGTTTCCGCGCCCGGAACTCCCGCGTGGGAGCCCCCCGGGCGTGAAGTCTCCGTGCTCGGGACCCCCGAGTGGGAGGCCGCCGTGCGTGAGGCCTCCGTGCCTGGAACCCCCGCGTGCGAGGTCCCCGCGCGTGAAGTCTCCGTGCTCGGGACCCCCTGGTACGGGGCCCCCGCCCGTGAAGTCTCCGCGCCCGGAACCCCCGGGTACGAGGCCCCCGCCCGTGAAGTCTCCCTGCCCGGAACCCCCGCGTGCGAAGCCCCCGCTTGCGAGCCTCCCGCACGCGAAGCCCCCGCGCCCGAACCCCCCGCAGCGTCCGTCACATGCCCCCGCAGGGCGGCGTCCTCGCGCTCGGCAGTGTCCCGTACCGGTGCGGAACGAACCTCCCGCCCCCCGGCCCCCGAAAGCCCCGCCCCGTCGTCGAGTTCGACGTACGGGCGGATCCGGAGCGGGTCGAAGTCCTCCGCTGCTGCTGCCTGGGCCGTGCGGGTGTCGTGGAGGGCCTCGGCGGCTCGGTGGGTGCAGGTGCAGGTGGGGGACTTGTCCTGCAGTCTGGGCGCGCCGCACTCCGGGCACGGGTGTCCATTAGGCGGTTCCACGCGTTCCTCCCTCCCCTCGCGAACTCCAGAGATTATCCAGATCTTCTCCACAGTGCGGTCGAGGAGCCCCCGGAATGACGGCTTCCAAAAGGACTCGGCAGGCCATACCCCGCCACACCGGTCACGATGGAAAATGTCACAGGACCCTCGGGAGGTCTCATGGCCGGGGATGTGCACGACACGACACCGTCACCCACGCCTTCACCTGCGGAAACGCTCGCCCCGGAACAAGTTCCCGGGAACGTGCTGGTCTCCATCGGCGCCCTGCTCCTCGGCATGCTGCTCGCCGCATTGGACCAGACCATCGTGTCGACCGCGCTGCCCACCATCGTCAGCGACCTCGGCGGCATGGACCATCTGTCCTGGGTCGTCACCGCCTACCTCCTGGCCGCCACCGCCGCGACCCCCCTGTGGGGCAAGCTCGGCGACCAGTACGGCCGCAAGAGGCTGTTCCAGGCCGCGATCGTGATCTTTCTCATCGGCTCCGCGCTGTGCGGGGCGGCACAGGACATGACCCAGCTCATCGCCTTCCGCGCCCTGCAAGGGCTGGGCGGGGGCGGGCTGATGGTGCTGTCGATGGCGATCGTCGGGGATCTCGTCCCGCCGAGGGAACGCGGGCGATATCAGGGCCTGTTCGGGGCCGTGTTCGGCGCGACCAGCGTGCTCGGGCCGCTGCTCGGCGGGCTGTTCACCCAGCATGTGAGCTGGCGCTGGGTGTTCTACGTCAACCTGCCCGTCGGCATCGTCGCGCTCGCCGTGATCGCGACCGTCCTGCACCTCCCGCGCCGCTCCCGACGGCATGTCATCGACTACCTCGGCACCTTCCTCATCGCGGCCGTCGCCACCTGCCTGGTGCTGGTCGCCTCCCTCGGCGGCACGACCTGGGGATGGGGGTCCGCGCAGATCATCGGGCTCGCCGTGCTGGGCGTGGTCCTCGCCCTCGCCTTCGTCGCCGTCGAGCGGCGCGCCGCCGAACCCGTGCTGCCGCTGAAGCTGTTCCGCGTCCGCACCTTCACCCTCGCCGCCGTGATCAGTTTCGTCGTCGGCTTCGCCATGTTCGGCGCGATGACCTACCTGCCGACCTTCCTCCAGGTCGTGCAGGGCGTCAGCCCCACCATGTCCGGTGTGCACATGCTCCCGATGGTGGTGGGTCTGCTGGTGGCCTCGACGGCCTCCGGCCAGATCGTCAGCCGTACCGGCCGCTGGAAGGTGTTCCCGATCGCCGGCACCGGCGTCACCACGCTCGGGCTGCTCCTGCTCCACCAGCTCGACGAGAACAGCTCCACCGTCCAGCTGAGCGGCTTCTTCCTCGTCTTCGGGCTGGGCCTCGGCCTGGTGATGCAGGTCCTCGTGCTCATCGTGCAGAACGCCGTCCCGTACGAGGACCTGGGCGTCGCCACCTCCGGCGCGACCTTCTTCCGCTCGATCGGCGCCTCCTTCGGCGTCGCCGTCTTCGGCACGATCTTCGCGAGCCGGCTCGGCGACCAGCTCACCGACGCCTTCCGGGGTGCGTCGCTGCCGCCCGGCGTCTCCGTGGACTCGCTGGAGGCCGACCCGCGCGGCATCGCCGCCCTGCCGTCGGGCCTGCAGTCACCGGCCCTGCACGCCTACGCCGTCTCCATCACGGACGTCTTCCTCTACGCCGCCCCGGTCGCGCTCCTCGGCTTCGTGCTGGCCTGGTTCCTCAAGGAGGACCGGCTGCGCGGCTCGGTCACCGCGCCCGACGTCACCGAGACCCTGGCCAGCAACCCCGTCGAGCGGACCTCGTACGACGAGGTGTGCCGCGCGCTGTCGGTGCTCGGCACCCGCGCGGGGCGCCGCGAGATCTACCGGACGATCACCGACCGGGCGGGCTACGACCTCCAGCCCGCGGCGAGCTGGCTGCTGCTGCGGATCCGCAGATTCGGCGAGGTGGAGCCCGCCGTGCTGGCCGACAGCATGCCCGTGCCGCTGACCGTGATCATCGAGGCCGCCCGCCAGGTCGAGGAGCGGCGCCTCGCCGTGCGCGAGGGCCTCGGCCTGGTCCTCACCGACCGGGGGCGCGAGGTCGCCGAGCGGCTGGCCCGGGCCCGCGAGGAGTCCCTCGCCGAACTGCTCGGCGACTGGTGGGGCCCCGACCGTCCGACCGATCTGGTCCAACTCGTAAAGGAGTTGAACGGCGAACTGTGCGGGTCGCGGCGCGAGCGGCCCTACGACGACCGGCCCTACGAGGAGCGGCGGGCGGCCCCTCTGGTCTGAACCGCCGGTTCAGACGAGGGACTTGGCGAACCAGTGTTCGGCGTACTGGTCGTCGTTGTGCGGCTCGGTCTCCGTGTAGCCGAGCTTGGCGTAGAGAGTGCGGGCCTCGACGAGGTCGCCGCGGGTGTCGAGGATCAGCCGTAGGGCGCCGAGCGCGCGGGCGGCGTCCTCGGCGGCCCGGACCAGGAGCGCGGCGCCGCCCCTGCCGCGCATCGAGGGGTGCAGGAACACCCGGGTGAGCTCGGCGGTCGTGTCGTCGTACCGCCGTACGCCCGCGGTGCCGGCCGGCTCACCGCCGTACCGGGCGACCAGCAACCGCCCGCGCGGCGGCGCGAGATCGGCGCCGGACTGCGCGGCGATCTCCCGCTCCAGTTCCTCCGGGTCGGTCCGGCGGCCCTGGTGCAGCAGGTACCAGCGGTCGCTGACCTCGGTGTAGTACGCCCGCCAGAGAGCGGCGGCGACGGGGGAGTCGTACGGCTCCGGGGCCACGGTCCAGATCATGAGCGCATTCTCGGCCAGGGCCGCACCGGGCCCGCAACCGGATTTGTGTGACCGCCGTGTGCCGTTTGGGGGCGGGTTTCCGGGCTACTCGACGCGGCGAACCGGTCCGCGAGGAGGGCCGGTTGGGCCGAGAACCCGGAAGGCATCCATGTCCACTGGCCTGATCATTGCTCTGATCGTGATCGCGGCGGTCGTCGTCATCATCGCGGCGGCCATGACCCTGCGCGCTCGCGGGCCTCGTCGCGGCCCGAACCTGAAGCGGCGCTTCGGACCCGAGTACGACCGGGCCGTAGCCCGCCACGACGGCGACGCCAAGGCCGCCGAGCGCGAACTCACCGAGCGGGTGCACCGCCACGGCGACCTGCGCGAACGGTCGCTGGAGCCGGCGGAGCGCGAGCGCTACGAGGCGCGTTGGACGGCCGCCCAGGAGCGGTTCGTCGACTCGCCGCGCGAGGCGGTCGCCGAGGCGGACCGGCTGCTCGCCGAGCTCGCCGGCGCCCGGGGCTTCCCGGACGGCGGCCAGTACGAGGAACAGCTCGCCGCGCTGTCCGTGCACCACGCCCACCACGTCGACGGCTACCGGCGTGTGCACCGTGCGGCCCATCTGCGCGCGGAGGACGCCCGCGACGGCGGCACCGGTACGGAAGACATGCGGGAGGCCATGGTGGCGGCCCGCGCCCTGTTCGAGGAACTGGTGCGGCCGGGCCGTCACGACGGCGGGCGTCATGAGGACCGACGCCACGAGGACGGTCACCGCCGTGCCGGACTGAACGGCGGCCGCAAGGCCGCGAACACCCGTGGCGGGCACCTGCCGTGGGCCGTCAACCGACGCCAGGCCAAGGAGAGTTGAGGATATGTCCGACGTGACCCGACCGCCCGGCGAGAACACCCCCGCCGTCCCCGCCACCCCCGCCGCCCCCGACGCCCGAGGCGAGAGCGCCCTGGGCACCGGCCGCGGCGCCACAAGCAAGATCACCGTCCCCAAGGACACCAGCACCCCCGGCACCCCCGGCGCCCCCGAGGAGAGCATCCCCCGCAAGAGCACGCACGCCCACCTCTTCCCCCACGACGAGTCCGACAAGCTCGGCCTGCAGTTGCAGCACGCCGTCGCCGGGTTCGTCGACGGGCCCCGGGCCTCCGTCGAGGAGGCCGACCATGTGCTGGAGGAGATCGCGGCCCGGTTCACCGAGGCCGTGGCGCAGCGTCGCCGGACCCTGCGTCACTCCTGGCAGTCCGTCGAGAGCGGCGAGGGCAAGCCGGTGTCGAGCTCCGACACCGAGCAGCTCAGGCTGGCCCTGAAGGACTACCGCGAACTGGCGGAGCGGCTCCTGCACGCGTGAGAGACGCTCACCGATCCGCCCGGTGCTCCCGCCACTGCCGTACGACGTCCTCGACGTCGTACGGCTTCTTGCCCAGCGGGGGGCCGGGCGGCGGCTTGAACATCATCTCGCGGATCTTGTCGTTGACCTCCGTGATGATCTTCCGCACGATCCGCTCCGAGGGCGCCGCGAGGGCCGCGAGGAGCGCGTCCTCGGCCTCCTTGCGCAGCGCCAGTGCCGGCGGCAGGACGGAAAAGCCCTCGCGGGCCATCTTCCGCCTGATCCACCACAGTTCGTCGTAGCCGGAGTCCACATCGGCCGGCAGCGGCTTGCCCGCCCCCGGCAACCGTTCGAACTCGCCGCGGGTCTCCGCGTCGCGGATCTGCTTGTCGACCCAGGATTCGAAGTCGACGCCGGGTGGCTTTCGCTCGGTCATGAGGCCATTGTGCCGGACAGCGCGCAGTCGGGCGTTCTATCATGCGGCGGGCCCGGGACCTGTCTGACACACAGGCTCCGGCAGACCCACCAGGACGTCTCAGGAGGAGCGCACGTGCTCGAACTCACCATGGCCGCCGTGTCCCCGGCGGAGGAGGGTGCCACGGCCGGCATGCTCATGGCCGACGCGCCCAGCGAGCCGGGTGCCGTGCTGCGGGTGGGCCGCGACAAGTCGGTGTGCCGGCTCTCCACGCCGGACGACTGGCTGTTCGTCTCCCGCGTCCATCTGGAGTTCCTGTGCGGCCCCGAGGGGACCTGGCAGCTCACCTGGCTGCGCGGCTCCCAGCCCGACCCGTCCTCCGAAGTCCGGCTGACGGTCGGGGAGTACGCCCAGCCGATCGCCTACGGCGGCACCGTCCCGCTTCCCCGGGGCGGCAGCGGCGAGATCATCATCCAGGACCGCACCGCCCCGCGCAGCGTCAACGTGGGCTTCTACCACGAGGTCTGACCCCGACCAGGGGATCTCAGGCGAGCACCCGCGCCAGCGCGAACCCGTCGTAGCCCTTCGTGCCGACCGTCTGGATCGCCGTCCCGCTCAGCCTCGGATGGCTGCCGATCAGTTCGATCGCGGTGCGGGTGCCCACCACGTCCGAGGCCGTGCTGCCGGCGTCGGTCACCCGGCCGCCGCGGACGACGTTGTCGAGGACGATCAGGCTGCCCGTGCTGGTGAGCTTCACGGCCCACTCGACGTAGTGCGGGTTGTTGGCCTTGTCGGCGTCGATGAAGACCAGGTCGAACGGGGGCGGGTTCTCGTCGGCCAGCTTGGGCAGCGACTCCAGGGCCGGGCCGACCCGCACCTCGACCAGCTTGTCGAGACCGGCGCGGGCGATGTTGCGGACGGCGACCTCGGCGTGCACGGGGTCGTACTCCAGGGAGACCAGCCGCCCGTCGGCGGGCAGGGCGCGGCCCAACCAGATGGTGCTGTAGCCGCCGAGGGTGCCGATCTCCAGGATGTGGCGGGCGCCCTGGATCTGGGCGAGGAGCTGGAGGAGCTTGCCCTGGTTGCCCGCGACGTTGATGTGCGGAAGCCCGGCGGCGTCGCTGTCGCGCAGCGCCGCCGCCAGGTCTTCGTCGTCCGGTGCGAGGTGGGTGGTGAAGTAGGCGTCGACCTCGTCCCAGACGTGCGACTCGCTCATGCACCTCTACCTTTCGTACGCATAGTTAGATTCCCTAACTACTGGCGCTGTCGAAGATAGTTGGTGCGGCGGTCCGCTGCCAGGGGGATTTCACCCGGCGTGTCTCATTCCGTGACGGACGGCGCCGAGCCCGGCAGCGGGCGGCCCGCCGACTCCGTCATGCGCCACACCGCGAAACCACCGATCACGGCCGCGGCCATCATGTAGTACGCGGGCATCATCATGTCCCCGGTCGCGCCGATCAGGGCCGTCACCACCAGCGGGGTCGTGCCGCCGAACAGGGACACGGAGACGTTGAAGCCGATGGAGAGCGAGCCGTAGCGGACCCGGGTCGGGAAGAGCGCCGGGAGCGCCGAGGGCATCGCGGCGGTGAAGCACACCAGCAGCATGCCGAGCGCGCCCATGCCGAGCCCGACCGCGAGCAGGCTGCCCTCGCGGATCAGCAGCAGGGCCGGGACGGACAGCAGCAGGAAGCCCGCACAGCCGGCGGCGATCACCGGGCGGCGTCCGACGCGGTCGGTCAGCGCTCCCATGAACGGCTGGGCGATCATCATCAGCGCCATCACACCGAGGACGACGAGCAGACCGTGCGTCTCGTCGTAGTGCAGCTCGCTGGTCAGGTAGCTCGGCATGTACGACAGCAGCATGTAGTCGGTGACGTTGAAGACCAGCACCAGGCCGACGCAGAGCAGCAGCGC
Source organism: Streptomyces sp. CRCS-T-1 (assembly GCF_024442335.1). NCBI lineage: Bacteria > Bacillati > Actinomycetota > Actinomycetes > Kitasatosporales > Streptomycetaceae > Streptomyces > Streptomyces sp. CRCS-T-1. Next base: position 5,969,716 of record NZ_CP101651.1, read on the forward strand.
GCGCCACTGGCCGGTGACCATCTCGCGCAGCGGCACCTTGGGCCGGTTCGTCTCGGCCTTCTCGACCTCGGCGGCGAACGCCGGGGTCTCCTCCAGGCGCATCCGCAGGTAGAGGCCGATGATGCCCATCGGGCCCGCGATCAGGAACGGGATGCGCCAGCCCCAGGAGGTCAGGTCGTCGGTGGAGAGCAGGGCGGTCATCAGGGTGACCAGGCCCGCGCCGCCGATGTAACCGGCGAGGGTGCCGAACTCCAGCCAGCTGCCGAGGAAGCCGCGCCGCTTGTCGGGGGCGTACTCGGCGATGAAGGTGGAGGCACCCGCGTACTCGCCGCCGGTGGAGAAGCCCTGCACGAGGCGGGCCACGAGGAGCAGGATCGGCGCGCCGACACCGATCGTCGCGTACGACGGGATCAGACCGATCGCGAAGGTGCCCGCGGCCATCATGATCATGGTGAGCGCGAGGACCTTCTGGCGTCCGACGCGGTCGCCGAGCGGGCCGAAGACCATGCCGCCGAGGGGGCGGACCAGGAAGGCCGCGGCGAAGGCGCCGAACGTGGAGAGCAGCTGCGCGGTGGGGTTGCCCGACGGGAAGAAGACCTTGCCCAGGGTGACCGCGATGTAGCTGTAGACACCGAAGTCGAACCATTCCATCGCGTTGCCGAGCGCGGCCGCCTTCACGGCGCGCTTGACGAGCGCGGGGTCGGTGACGGTGGTGTCCTGGGCCTTCGTGCGGTTCTTGAGCGCGGACGTGGGAGCAATGACTGAGGCAGTCACAAGACTCGCTCGCCTACCTTTCATCGGGGACAGGAACGCGGTCCGCGCGGCGGCGCTGTCGAACGGGCCGAAAAGGCGACGATAGGCGGAGAATGCCCGCTCACGGGCGGTATGCCTTTCGTTGCAGGGTGCATCTAAACACCGGCTGTGCAGGCACGCATGCCCGTTCACGTGCCGTTCCCACGTGATCTTGATGTGATCCTTATCGCGTCCACGGGAGGCAACCGCGCGCCCCGCGCACTATCGTCAACCGGATGAAGGGGGCGTAAAGGTCATACCGGGTAGAAGGCCGACGAGGCGTGGCGAATGCGGAGCGCGGCGGACGACCGACGGAAGCCTTCGGAGCGACAGCCGTCGGCAGGCCTCACGCACGCCTGCGCCTGGCCTGCCTCGGGCTGTGGCTGATCGTCGCCGTCCTCGCCGCACGGCAGGTAGCCGTCGTCCTCGGCACCCCGCGCGGGGAGCGGCTGACGGCCCTGGAGACCTGGGTCGGGCCGAGCGGCGTCCTCCAGGTGAACGGCTCGCTCTACGACTCGACCCGCTTCACCGGCACCCCCTTCAACGGCCTCGCCCTCAAGCCCCTCACCCGTTCGGCCGAACAGGCCCTCGGCTGGGGCTGGACCTTCGGCACGCTGCTGCTGGTCGCCGCCCTCGGCCTGATCGCCGCCCGCGCCCTGCCCCAGCCCGTCGGCCGCCGCACCGCGCTGCTGGCCGCCCCCGTCGCCATCGGCCTGCTCATGCTGTCCCTGCCGGTCCGCAACACCCTGTGGCTCGGGCAGACCAGCATCATCCCGGTCCTGCTCGTCCTGCTCGGCTGCTTCGTCGCCCACGGACAGCGGACCAGCGGACTGCTCATCGGGGTGGCGGCCGCGCTCCAGCCCACCCTGCTGCTCTTCACGCCCCTGCTGTGGTGCACCGGCCGCAGACGCGCCGCGCTCTCCGGCGGCGTCACCTTCGCCGCCTGCACCGCGCTCGCCTGGGCTGCGATGCCGCACGACTCCTCCGTCTACTGGGTCCACCACCTGGCCGGCGTCGGCCTCGGCGGCCGGGCCGACGACCTCGGCAACCAGTCCCTGCACGGCGCCCTGCTGCGGCTCGGCCTGCACGGCCCCCTGGAAGTCGCGCTCTTCCTGGCCCTCGGCGCGGCCGTCGCCGTCCTCGCCCTGCGCCGCGCCGTCCGCTACGTCGCCGACGGGCAACTCCTCCTCGCCGTCGCGGTCACCGGCTGCGCCGCCATCGTCGTATCGCCCACGGCCTGGCAGCACCAGCTGCTGTGGGTGCTGCTCACGATCGTCGGCCTGGCCGGCAGACGCGCCCGTGACCGGTACGTATGGCCCGTCGCCGTCATCCTGGTCATGACCCTGCCGACCAGGCTGCTGCTCCCGGACATCACGGCACTGGACCCGCTGCGCACCGAACTCGTCCTGCTCGCCGCCCTCGCCGCCGCCGTGGCCGTCCCGTTCCTGTCCCGCGCCTCCCCGTACTACCGGTCACCGATCCCGACCGAGTACGCGCCCGCCGTCCCGTCCCGCTTCCGGCACGTGCCGCTGCTGCCCTTCCTGCGCCGGGTCCTCACCCGCCCGAACCTCTTCCTGGAGCTTCTCCTCCTGCGCATCGCCTACGCCGCCTACTCCCAGGTCCGGCTGGCGGCCAACGGCGGCAGCGTCTCGGCCGGGCGGGCCGAGGCCGAGGAGCACGCCTGGCAGATCCTCCGCCTGGAACGCGCCCTGCGCCTCGACATCGAGCACTGGGCCAACCACGCCGTGGTGCGGACCGACTGGCTGCGGGCCTTCTTCGACTTCTCCTACGAGTCGTTCCACTTCTTCGTCCCGCTGGCCGTCCTCGCCGTCCTGTACTGGCGCCGCCCCGCCGCATACCGCTGGGCCCGCTCCGCCCTCGGCTTCGCCACTCTCCTCGCCCTGGTCGGCTTCTGGCTCTACCCCCTCGCCCCGCCACGCCTGATGCCGACCCTCGGCTTCATCGACACCGTCCACGGCGTCCAGGACTTCTCCCGGCCCGACTACGGCACCCTCACGGACGTCACCAACCAGTACGCGGCCATGCCGTCCCTGCACTTCGGCTGGGCGCTGTGGTGCGGAGTGGTGATCGCGGTGCTGGCACCCCGGTGGTGGATGAAGGCCCTGGGCCTGCTGCATCCGCTGCTCACCGGCACCGCGATCGTCGTGACGGCCAATCACTGGGTGCTGGACGCGGCCGGGGGAGCGGTGGTGGTCGGGGCGGGCTTCGGCCTCACGTATCTGCTGTCCGGGCCCCGGGCGGACACCGCCGCCGCGCGCCGGGCGTCCCGGGAGGCGGACCCGAGCACCGGCCGCTCGACCAGTTCCGTCGGCTGACACACGTCGTCTGACGTGCCCCACCGGCCGGATCGGTGTGTCGGAAAACCGTCGAAAATGCCCTCCACATGTCGGTTTTCGGTGCCCGGCCGGGCGCTGGCTGGCTCTCGGCCACGGGTGGCTGAAAGGTGTGCCTCGCTGTCCACCCGAAGAGCGACATGGAGGGTTCTGTGAACGTGGCAACGACGGCTGACGGACCTCGGCGGAGTCCGAAAGGCACACTCCTGATGGCCTGCATCGGGGTGTTCGTCGCCTACCTGCCGGTCACCACCGTCTCCGTCAGCCTCCCCGCGATCCAGCGGGACCTGCACGCCTCGACCTCCCAACTGTCCTGGGTCTCGGACGCGTTCGTGCTGCCCATGGCCGCGCTCATCCTGACGGCCGGGGTCGTCGGAGACGTGCACGGCCGCAAGAAGGTCTTCCAGGCGGGCCTGCTGTTCTCGGCCGTCGGGGCCGCCGTCGCGATGAGCGCGCAGTCGGTCCAGGTGCTGTGGGCCGGGCAGGCGCTGGCCGGGACGGGTGCGGCGGCGCTGCTGCCCACGACACTGGCGCTGATCAGCCACGCCGTGCCCGACCCCCACGAACGCGCCAAGTTCGTCGGACTGTGGGCCGCCTCCCTGTCGCTGGCGCTGGCCGTCGGCCCCCTCATGGCGGGCGTGATCCTCCAGCACACCGCCTGGCACTGGATCTATCTGCCCGCGATACCCGTGGCCCTCCTCACCATGGCGCTCGCCGTCCCCCTGGTCGCCGACTCGCGCGCCCCCGGCTCACGCAAGCTGGACTGGCCCGGCCAGTTCACCGCCGCGCTGACCATCGTCGCGCTCGTCTACGGCGTCATCGAGGGCGGCGCCCAGTCCTTCTCCGAGCCCCGGGTCGTCGTCGCCCTGGCCCTCGCGGCCGTCGGCGCCCTCGCCTTCGTCCTGGCCGAACGGCGCAGCCCGAGCCCCATGCTGGACCTGACGCTGTTCCGCAGCGCCGCCTTCAGCGCGACCACGCTCATCGCGATGATCAGCTTCCTGGGCCTGATCGGCTTCTTCTTCGTCCTCAGCCTCTACTTCGGCATGGTGCAGCGGCTCGACACCCTCGACGCGGGCTACCGCATGCTGATGGTGACGGCGGTGAGCCTGTTCCTCGGAGTGGTCGTCGGACCGCTGATGCGCCGCATCCCGGCCCGCGCCCTGATCACCACCGGCCTGCTGGCGACGACTGGCGGGCTGCTGTCCCTGACCGCCCTCGACGCGCACACCGCGTTCGGTCCGCTCGCCTGGCGACTGGCCCTGCTCGGCCTCGGCATGGGCCTCGTCATCACCCCCATGACCGCCACGGCCGTCGCGTCCGTCCCGCACCACCTGGCCGGTATGGCGGCGGCCGGCAACAACGCCTTCCGCCAGGTCGGCGGCGCCCTCGGGCCCGCAGTCCTGGGCACGTTGCTCACCACCAAGGCCACCGACGCCCTCCCCGGCCACCTCGCCGACGCCGGCGTCCACGGCTCGACGGCCCATCAGGTCACCGCCGCCGTCGACACGGCAGGGCTGGGAGCCGTGTCCCGCCTGAACCTCGGCCCTGACACCGGCCGCGCCCTGGGCGCTCTGTCCGAGTCCTTCCTCGACGGCCTCAAGCTCTGCCTGATCGTCGCGGCGTCGCTGGCGCTGCTGGCGGCGGTGGTGGGGGCGGTGCTGCTGCGCAAGCCGAAGCGGAAGCCGGAGCCCGAGCGCGAGCCCGCGTCTGTCGCCGAGACGGGCCCGGTCGTCACCGGCCGAGTGACCGACGGCGCCGGAAACGCCATGACGGGCGCCACGCTCACCCTGATCTCCCTGGCCGGACGCCAGGTAGGCCGGACCGTGTCACACGACACCGGCGGCCACTACCGGCTGACCGCCCCCGGAGCCGGTTCCTACGTCCTGATCGCGGCGGCCGACGGCCACCAGCCCCAGGCCACCACCCTCGTACTCGGCGAGGAGCCGCTGCCCCACGACGTGGTCCTGTCCGGCGGCAGCGGCCTCGCGGGCACGGTCGCCACGGCCGACGACAGGCTGCCGGTCGAAGGCGCGATGGTCGTCGTGACCGACATCCGCGGCGACGTCCTGGCCACGGGCACGACCGACGCCACCGGCGCGTTCGGCTTCGGCCCCCTCCCGGCCGGTGACCTGACGATCGCCGTCAACGCCACCGGCTACCGCCCGGCCGCCCTCCCCCTGCCGCCCGGCGCCCCGACCACCGGCCTTGAGCTGCTCCTGCACCCCGGCGCGCGGTTGCAGGGCGTCGTCCGCACGGGCGCCGACCGCACCCCCGTGGCCGACGCCCGCGTCACCCTCGTCGACGCCGCCGGGAACGTCGTGGGCACGGCCACCACCGGCACGGACGGGGCGTACGCCTTCACGGACCTGGACGCGGGGGACTACTCCCTGATCGCCAGCGGGTACGCGCCGGTCGCCACGACCGTCAGGGTGGACGGGGGGAGCCCGAACGACGTCCATCCGCAGCTGGCGCATCAGGACAGTTGACGGGCGTCTCTGCTGAAGACGGCGACGTCGTTGCCGAAGGCGCAGGCGAGGAGCCCGTCGTCGCTGAGGGAGAGCGCGTTGCACGGGCCGGGCAGGTGGATGACGTGGAGGGTGGTGCGCTGTTCCAGGTCCCAGATGCGGAGGGTGTTGTCGGCGGAGCCGGTGAGGGCGACGGGGCGGCCGTCGAGTTCGGTCAGGGTCACCCTCCAGACCGACCTGGTGTGGCCGGTGAGCGGCTCGCCGAGGGGTTGGCAGCCGGGCAGCTCCCAGATCTGTACGGTCCCGTCCTCAGCGGTGGTCACCGCGATGGGACGGTCGTGCAGCCGGCCGATGGCGACGTCTCTGAGCGTGTGAGAGTCCGGTGCCTGGCCGAGCCTGCGGCCGGTGGTCACGTCATGGACGTACAGCGGCCTGTACGGTGAGCCCGCCGCCATGACCGGGCGCCCGTCGATGACGCCGCAGTCGGCATACGTTCCGAGATCGGGGCAGTCGAAGCGGTCTCTCAACTCGCCGGTCGCCAGGTCCCACACCCGGGCCGAGCCGTCCGTCCTGCCCGTCACCACGACTTCGCGGCCGTCCATTTCCACACACGCCGTGAACGACTGGAAGAGGTCGGCCTCGCCCTCGTGCTCCAGGGGCGTGTGGACCGCCCGGCCCGTGGCGATGTCCCAGACCAGCGCGGCGCCCTTCCTGGGGCTGGAGACAGCGACCGGACGGCCGTCCAGCACCCGGCAGGTCACGGACCTCACCTCGCTGCGGTGGTGGGGGAGCGGCTCGGTGGAGCTGAGGCCCGCCGACAGCTCCCACCTGCGCATGGTGGTGTCCTCGGACCCGCTGACGAGGATCCGCCGGCCGTCCACCACGGCGTGGCCCACCGCGGATACGCGCTGGGTGTGCCCGACGATCGGGCTGCCGAAGGACCGGCGGGAGAGATCCCAGATCCGGAGGGTGTCGAAGGCGCTGGTGATGACGACCGGCCGCCCGGCCAGCTCGATGCACGCCACCGTCAGCAGGGGGAAGGCGTGGCCGCTGAGGGGCGGCCCCGCCGAGCGGCCGGCTTCGAGGTCCCAGATCTCCGCCGTGCCGTCCTGGTACCCGGCGACAACGACCTGTCGGCCGTTCAGCACCGCACATGTCACTGAGGACGCCCAGCCCTCGTGCCCGTTGAACTCCCAGATCATCCGGCCGTTCCCGAGATCCCGGACTCGTACCCGCCCTGCCCTGTCCGCGCTGACGACGACCGGGCGGCCGTTCAGAACCGTGCACGCCACGCCCTTGTACCAGGGGGAGTGGCTACGCCGGTCCAGCCGTTTCAGGCGCCGACGGGTTCTCAGGTCGCAGAGGTCCAGGGATGCCGTCGAGCCGGTGACGACGACCTGGCGGCCGTCCAGCACGGCGCACGCCAGGGAGTTCACCTGGCCGACGTGCTTCACCGGCTCGCCCACGGCCCGGCCGGTCGCCAGGTCCCACACCCGCACGGTGCTGTCCCAGCCCCCGGTGACGGCGACCGGGCGGCCGTCCAGCTCCACGCAGGCGACGGCGTAGACGGGCTCGGTGTGACCGCGCATCGGTTCGCCGACCGCCCGGCCGGTTCCGAGGTCCCACAGCCGTACGGTCTTGTCGCGCGCGACGGACACGGCGACCGGGCGTCCGTCCAGTTCGGTACAGGCCACTCCTTCGATGTCGTCGCTGTGTCCGGTCATGGCGTTGCCGACGGGTGCCCCCGTGATCAGGTCCCACATCCGTACGGTCCTGTCCTGCGACCCGGTGACGGCGACCGGGCGGCCGTTCACCTCCGTGCAGGCCAGGGCCTTCACCAGCCCCGTGTGCCCGGTGAGCGCGTTGCGCAGATTGCTCGACAGCCGGGAACCGGACGCCGCCAAAGGCTTCCAAGCACGGCGATCCGCCCTCCCGTTGAGCGCCTCGACAAGACGCGGCACATTGAACCGCGCGGCCTCCACCGCGAGCACCTGCCGCCGAGCCGCCGCGTCGAGATCACGCAGCACATGCAGGCAGGACCGGAACACCGCGGTGTTCAGCTGCGCCTCCTCGCCCTCCGCCTCCAGCAGACGCGGCATCAACGTCTCGTACTCCGCGTGCACCAGGTACTCGATATCGGCCAGCAGCGTGTCCAGCAGCCCACCCGCAGCCGCATGCGTCGCCAGGTGCCGCAAGGCATACGGATGCGCCCGCCCCCAGTCGCGCGCGCCGTCGAGGTGATACGGCACCGCCCCCCGCAACACCACCGTGAACGCCCGATGCGCCCGCCCCGAGTCCTGCCCCTGGCGCAGATACTCCGCCATCGACTCGTGGTAGAGCCGGTACACCGACCGCTCGTCCTCCTTCGCCTCGACGACGTATGCCCCGGCGTCCCGCCGCAGTTGGTAGAGGTCGTCGTTGGTGTACGTCCGGCCGGAGAGCTCCGAGGCGAGTGGGGCCCAGATGTCCTCCCAGGGGAGGCCCTGGCCCTCGGCGTAGGCGAGGGGGCGCAGGAGGTCGAGGATGCGGTCGGCGTCGTCGGCGAAGCGCTGGTGCAGGTCGTGGTGCATGGCGTCGGCCGCCGCGCGGGGGAGGGAGCGGCGCCAGACGGGGTCCCGGGGGTCGGGCAGGGCCGGGGTCGCGGCGAGCGTGCCCGCCGTGATGCGGGCGACCAGGAAGCAGTTGCCCGCGGCGTCGGCGACCGCTTCCGCCACACCCATGCGCACCCGGTGCGGGCAATCGAGGTACGGGGAGTCCTGGTGGGCGTCCAGGAGGTTGCGCAGCGTGTAGACGAGGACGGCGTCCGGGTCGGCGTACCGGTCCGAGTCGAGGTCGACGTGGTCGTCCTGGCACAGACCGAGGGGCCCGAAGAGGTGGGGGCGGGTGCCGAGGAGGAGGCGCAGGTGAGGGGCCGCCAGTTCCATGAGCGGACGTAAGACCTGGCCGCACAGGGTCGTCGGCGTCGCCGCCTCGTCCAGGCCGTCGATGAGGATGACGTGAGGGCGGTCGGGTGCGGGCCGGGCGCCGAGGTGGTTGAGCAGGTCCGCCACCGCCTCCGCCGGCGGCAACCGCAGCGCCGCGCAGACCGCCCGCACGACCTGCTGGTCGGTGAGGCTCTGCGCGTACACGGTCGTCCCGATGGCCCCCTCGGGCGGAAGCTGATGCTCGCGCAGTCCGATCGACGAGAGCGGCACCGTACGCCGGTACTCGGGGTCGCTCACCGCCGCCAGCAGACCCAGTACGGCCGTCTTGCCCGAACCCGGAGCCCCGGTGACCACCAGCGCCGGACACGCCTCCGCCGTCGGGTCGCCCAGCCACTCGGTGATGTCGTGAAGCGCCCGGTGACGGCCCGAGAACCACCAGCCCACCTTGCTCGGATCGCTGTGCCCCATCGCCCGCCGCAGCAGCCGCGACCGGAACTCCACGTCCCGGCGCTTGTCCTGCTCGTCCCACTCGGCGGCCTGTTGCAGCGCCAAGTCCGTGTGGGAGAGGCGCTGGCTGTGCTTCGCGTTGGGCAGGAACGGCGGGATCTCACCGGTCAGCCCGATGATCTCCAGGCCGATGTGCTGGAAGTCCGGGCGTTTGGGGTTGGTGCGCGTGGCGTTCACGACCGCGTCCAGGGCCAGCAGCGGCGGGGTGTAACCGGCCGTGGCGAGGCTGGTCACCGCCTCCGTCAGCAGTTCCGGGAAGGCGCCCGTCCGCGCCAGTTCCCGGGGCTGCGCCGAGGTGATGACCGCAAGACCGGACTCCTCCTCCCGCCAGTCGCTCTTCCAACGGGACATCGCGGCCAGCAACTCGTTGCCGCCCTGCCCGGAGAAGCACGTGTCGAGCATCAGCAGCAGCCGCCGTACCTGCGTCCCGGCGAGGATCTTGCGCGCCAGCGTGCCGGGCAGCAGCGCGTCGTAGAGGTCGTCGGGCTCGGTGTCGGCGGTGAGCAGGACATAGTCGCCGTTGTCGAGGATCTCCCCGTGCCCCGCGATGTACACGGCGACGATGTCGTCCGGGCGGCGGTCCGGGGCACGGCAGAATTCACGCAACTCGCGCAGCAGTTGCGGCTTGGTCGGGTTCAGCCCCAGGTCGGACACGTGGGTGTAGCCGAGCGTTCCGGTGAACAGCTCCACCACCTTGCGACGGGCCTCCACCAGTCCGGGCCGGTCCCACTCCAGCTCCGCCGCCGCGTTCGGGTAGTGGCTGACCGCGGTCGCGATGAGGAAGCGCCGGGGCTCGGGCCCGCTCATGCCAGGCCCTCCGCCACCGCCGCGCCCGTCTCCTTCGCCGTCAGATAGAGCGTGGCGTCGTGCGCGTGCGAGCCGTTGTGTACGACCTTGCCGACGACGTTCGCCCCGAAGAACAGCGAGAGGTCCTTCACGGCCGCCACGACATCGCCCTCGTCGACGATGTTCGTCCACGACGCCGTCCCGGGCCAGGTCTCCGGCCCGGGACGCAGCCGGTCGACGACCATCCGCATCCCCAGCGGCGACCCCAGCGTCACCAACGCCCGCACCCCGTGCCCTTCGAGCGCGCACAGCGCCTCGAAGGCGACGACCGAGCCCAGCGAGTGCGCCACCACCACCCGTGTGTCGGGGCCTATCGCCTCCTCGACCCGGCTCCGGGCCGCCGCCCGCAGCTCCCCGTCCAGCAGATAGCGGCGGACCTGTTTCAGGTCGAAGACCAGCCCCCGCAGGGTCACATCGGCGAAGTAGCGCGAGTGCTGGAGGACGCGCAGGGCCGCCTGCACGGCACGCGGGGAGCGGACCAGCGTGTCCCCACCGGGCGGGGGCACGCCCGGATCGACCCGTGCCGCCTCCGCCCACCACTCCAGCAGCAGCTCCGACTCGAACCCGTCCTCCACGTCCTTCGCCGTGAACATCGGGTCGCCGACGGCCAGGGTGTGCCCGGGGGGCCGGAACAGATCGCCGTAGAACGCCATCCGCAGGTCACCGGGGGTGAGTTCCGGACCGCCCGCCAGGTCGAGCCCGTCGGCGAGCGCCGGCTCCCACTCCTTCAGCAGCGTCTTGCTCCCCAGCCGCTGCTTCCCCACCCCGTGCACACCAACGATCCGCGCCATCGCACCCGTCCCCCGAGCTCAGCAGGACCCTTCACTCTAGGGCGACGGCCCCGGCCCCGCATTCGAACCACACGGTCTTCCCACCGTCACGCCACACCGACACGCCCCACTTGTCGGCCATCGCGTCGAGCAGGAGCAGTCCCCGGCCGCTCTCGGACTCCGGGTCCTGCCGGGGCGGGGGTACGGGCAGTCGGTTGCTGCCGTCCGACACCTCCACGCGCACGCCGTGCGGCTGCCGCAGCAACAGCAGGGTGCAGCGCCGGTCCGGGACGTGCCGTACGACGTTGGCGAGCAGTTCGGTGACGCCGAGTTCGACGGCGTCGGACAGCTCGGGCATGCGCCACTCTTCGAGGAAGGAGCGGGCGATACGGCGGATGTGCTGGGCGGCGTGTTCACCGACGGTGAGCCGGATCGTGTACTGGGCGGGAAAGTATTCATTCACAGGACGAGGCTGACGTGCGGTGACTACCCTCGGCTACGGAACGGATACAACCGGTCCTGTAGTGGGCCGTGTTGCGTGAGAGGGGCTACTGCCGTGACCCACATCAACGCCCTTGACCCGGGTGCGTCCCCCTTGGATTACTACGGCTTCGAGCTGAGGCGGCACAGAGAGGCGGCCGGGCTGACGCAGAAACAGCTCGGGGAGATCGTCAACTACACCGGCTCGCTCGTCGGCCAGATCGAAACGGCCCGGAAGCTCCCGACGCCGGAGTTCAGTCAACGGGCGGATGCGGCGCTGGAGACGGGAGGGCAGTTGTCCCGACTGGTCGACCTGGTGCTGCGTAGCCAACTTCCGGCCTGGTTTCAGCAGGTGGCGGAGCTCCAGGCGAGAGCAGTGGAGATCTGCTCCTTCGAGGCGCTCATGGTCCAGGGCCTGCTCCAGACCCGTGCGTACGCGTGTGCCGTGCTCGGTGTGCTGGACAAGAGCAACCTCGAAGACCGCACCGCCGTACGACTGGCGCGCCAGGGCATCTTCGAGAAGGAGGAGCCGCCTGTCTTCTGGGCGATCCTCAGCGAGGCCGCACTGTACCTGGAGGTCGGCGGCCGGGAGACCATGCGCGAGCAACTCGCCCACCTGTTGTCCTTCGAGTACAACCCTCGGATCAACATCCAGGTGCTGCCGTTCTCGGCCGGAGCACACGCGGGACTGCAAGGCTCGTTCGACGTCTACCGCTTCGCGAGCGACCCGGCCATCGTCTACACGGAGGGCTACGGCAGCGGGCATCCCACCGCGAATCCGGACACCGTCAAGGACTGCTCGCTCCGTTACGATCATCTTCAGGCCGCCGCGCTCTCCCTCAGGGATTCGGCGGAGTTGATGCGGCGAGTGATGGAGGAACGCTATGGCGAGCAACGCGATTCCGACGGGGATCCGGTGGCGTAAGTCCAGCTACAGCGGCGATCAAGGCGGCAACTGCGTCGAATGCGCGCCGATCGGGGCCCTGGCCTGGCGCGCGTCGACATACAGCAGCGATCAGGGCGGCAACTGCATCGAGATCGCCGAAACCCCCCACACCACCATCGCCATACGCGACTCCAAGAACCCGGCGGGACCGATCCTCACCCTCGACCCCGCCGCGTTCACGACCTTCGTCAACTGGACGACGACGGACGGCGACTACAGCCTCTGAATGATCGTGCCGGTGGCCAAACCGCCCCCCGCACACATGGTGATCAGCGCGAACTCCTTGTCCGTGCGCTCCAGTTCATGAAGCGCCGTCGTGATGAGCCGGGCCCCGGTGGCTCCCACCGGGTGCCCGAGTGCGATCGCACCGCCGTTGACGTTCACCTTCTCCAGGCCCTGCTCGAAGACCTGCGCCCAGCTCAGGACGACGGACGCGAACGCCTCGTTGATCTCGACGAGGTCGATGTCCTTCAGGGACATCCCGGCCTTGCCCAACACGGCGTTCGTCGCGTCGATCGGCCCGTCCAGATGGAAGTGCGGGTCGGCTCCCACCAGCGCCTGGGCCACGATCCGCGCCCGAGGCCGCAGCTTCAACGCACGAGCCATCCTCTTCGACGCCCACATGATCGCCGCCGCCCCGTCGGAGATCTGCGACGAGTTGCCGGCCGTATGCACCGCCGTAGGCATGATCGGCTTCAGGGAGGCCAGCGCTTCCGCCGACGTGTCGCGCAGACCCTCGTCCTTGTCGACCAGGCGCCACATGCCCTGCCCGGCGTGCTGCTCCTCCTCCGTCGTCGGGACCTGGACGGCGAAGGTCTCTCGTTTGAAGCGTTCCTCCGCCCAGGCGTGGGCGGCCCGTTCCTGGGAGGCGAGCCCGAGGGCGTCGACGTTCTCGCGGGTCAGGCCCCGGTGGCGGGCGATGCGCTCGGCTGCCTCGAACTGGTTCGGGAGGTCGACGTTCCACTCGTCGGGGAACGGCTTCCCGGGCCCGTGCTTGGAGCCCGACCCCAGCGGCACCCGGGACATCGACTCCACGCCGCAGGAGATACCGACGTCGATCACGCCGGCGGCGACCATGTTGGCCAGCATGTGGGAGGCCTGCTGGGAGGACCCGCACTGCGCGTCGACGGTCGTCGCGGCCGTCTCGTAGGGCAGCCCCATCGTGAGCCAGGCCGTGCGCGCGGGGTTCATGGACTGCTCGCCGGCGTGGGTGACCGTACCGCCGACGATCTGTTCGACGCAGTCGGCGGGGATGCCGGTGCGGCCCAGGAGTTCACGGTAGGTCTCACCCAGCAGGTAGGACGGGTGCAGATGGGCGAGCGCGCCGCCGCGCTTGCCGATCGGGGTGCGTACGGCTTCGACGATCACGGGTTCGGCAGCCATGGGTGCGGGTCCTCTCCGGGAGGCTACGCGGAACTAGTACGCGTTCTAGTTCTGTCAGCAGTGTGCTGAGCGCCACTCGGTGACCGCAAGGGTCGTGCGGGCAATTGAGGGGTCCATGCCTCTTGCTAGTTGTAGAACCCGTTACTACCGTCACCGCAACTCCGCACAGCTGATGGGCCGTCAGAACAAGAGTCGGTACGAGTGGTGGGAGCCGCCCATGCCCTGTCCCGCGCTGCCCGAGGGATTCGACTTCACCGACCCGGACCTGCTGCATCAACGCGTGCCCCTGCCGGAGTTCGCCGAGCTGCGCCGGGTCGAGCCGGTCTGCTGGGTGCCGCAGCCGGCCAATGTCGCCGGCTTCCAGGACGAGGGGTACTGGGCCGTCACCCGGCACGCCGACGTCAAGTACGTCTCCACGCACCCGGAGTTGTTCTCGTCGTACCTCAACACGGCGATCATCCGCTTCAACGAGCACATCGACCGGGACTCCATCGACGCGCAGCGGTTCATCCTGCTCAACATGGACCCGCCGGAGCACACACGGGTCCGGCAGATCGTGCAGCGCGGCTTCACGCCCCGGGCGATCCGCGCCCTGGAGGAACGGCTGCGGGCCCGGGCCCTGGCGATCGTCGCGAACGCCCGCGCGCACTCCGGGCCGTTCGACTTCGTCACCCAGGTCGCCTGCGAACTGCCCCTCCAGGCGATCGCGGAGCTGATGGGCGTCCCGCAGGAGGACCGGGACAAGATCTTCGACTGGTCGAACAAGATGATCGCGTACGACGATCCCGAGTACGCCATCACCGCCGAGGTCGGCGCCGAGTCGGCCACGGAGATCATCGCCTACGCGATGAACATGGCCGCCGACCGCAAGCAGTGCCCCGCCCGCGACATCGTCACGCAGCTGGTCGCGGCGGAGAACGAGGGCAACCTCAACTCGGACGAGTTCGGCTTCTTCGTGCTGATGCTGGCCGTCGCGGGCAACGAGACCACCCGCAACGCCATCACCCACGGCATGCACGCCTTCCTCACCCACCCCGAGCAGTGGGAGCTGTACAAGAGGGACCGGCCGTCGACGACGGCGGAGGAGATCGTGCGCTGGGCGACCCCGGTCGCCGCCTTCCAGCGCACCGCCACCCAGGACACCGAGCTGGGCGGCAAGCGGATCCGCAAGGGCGACCGCGTCGGCCTCTTCTATGCCTCCGCCAACCACGACCCCGAGGTCTTCGACGACCCGGACGACTTCGACGTCACCCGCGATCCCAACCCGCACCTCGGTTTCGGCGGCGGCGGCCCGCACTTCTGCCTGGGCAAGTCCCTCGCGGTGCTGGAGATCGACCTCATCTTCAACGCCATCGCCGACGCCATGCCGGGGCTGCGGCTGGTCGAGGACCCGCGTCGGCTGCGGTCGGCGTGGATCAACGGGGTGAAGGAGCTCCGGGTGAGTACGGCCGGCTGAGTGGGGCGAAGGCGACGGCCCCGGGGATCGGGGGGCCGCCGCCTTCGGTCTTGGGGGTGGGGCCGGCTCAGTACGAGCCGTGGGACTGCCAGTGGTCCCAGGCGCCGCAGGCGCTGCCGTAGCGGTCCTTCATGTAGTCCAGGCCCCACTCGATCTGGGTGGCCGCGTTGGTCTTCCAGTCGGAACCGGCCGAGGCCATCTTGGCGCCCGGCAGGGCCTGGACCAGGCCGTAGGCGCCGCTGGAGGTGTTCTGGGCGTTCACGTCCCAGTCGCTCTCCTGCTCGACGATCTCGGAGAAGCACTCGTACTGGGCGTCGTCGCCGATCATCTTCTTCGCGACCGTCTTCGCCGAGGAGGCCCCCGTCGTCGCGCCGTGGGCGGGCGCGGCGGCGATCAGGGTGCCGCAGGTGGCCGCGGCCAGGGCGGTACCGGCGAGGGCGTTCTTCGGGGTGGCGGCACGGCGGAGGACGGATGCGGCGGGCACGCGGTGACCTTTCGTCGTGGGCGGGGCAGTCGTCCACGGAAACAGTCTTCGCGAATGCCCGCAATGCCCCCTTTTACTAGGGGTGACCGCATGCGGAGCGGCGGTCCGGCCTGTGACCGGGGGCGGTCTCTACGGCCTCGCTTCGTATGTGACCTGAGTCACGTGGGGTGCTTCACGCTCGGCGGGGTGTCGAAGGTGACCGGCGTCTCGAACGCCGCCCGGCGTGTGGCGCGGCGCAGGGCCCTGAGCACCGCCGGGCCGAGGGTGAGGGTCAGGACGACCGTGACGACGGCCCGGCCCAGGTCCCAGCCGAGCGAGGTGGCCAGGCAGTACGCGACGAAACGGGCCAGGTTGGCGGGGACCGTCGCCTGCGGGTCGAAGGCGACGTTCGAGGCGAGCGCGCTCATGAAGGGCCAGCCCGCCATGTTCATCACCGTGCCGTAGGCGAAGGCGGCGAGGAAGCCGTAGGCCGCCAGGAGGACGAGTTCCGTCCGGCCGCGCAGGCGGTCCGGGCCCGGCAGGAGGCCCGCGCCCATCGCGAACCAGCCCATCGCCAGCATCTGGAACGGCAGCCACGGGCCCACCCCGCCCGTGAGCAGCGCGGACGCGAACATCGTCACCGAGCCGAGCACGAACCCGAAACCCGGGCCGAGGACCCGGCCGCTCAGCACCATCAGGAAGAACATCGGCTCGATCCCGGCCGTACCGGCGCCGATCGGCCGCAGGGCCGCCCCCGTCGCGGCCAGCACGCCGAGCATCGCCACCGCCTTCGGGCCGAGACCGGACTCGGAGATCGCCGCGCCCACCACCCCCACGAGCAGCACCAGCAGGCCCGCGAAGAGCCACGGCGCGTCCTGCGCGTGCGCGCTGAGCTGCGAGGTGGGCGGGGCGAGGAAGGGCCAGCCGAACGCGGCCACCCCCACGGCACTGACCAGGAGCAGGGCGGCGAGGGAGCGGGGGCCGAGGCGGACGGCCCGGGCCTGGCGCTGGGCGTTCACGCGTCCGTCCCGGACTGGAGCGCCGCGCGGACCTCGTTGACCGTGAGCCAGTGCTGCGGGGCCAGGATCTTGGTGACCTGCGGGGCGAAGGACGGCGAGGAGACCACGACCTCCGCCGTCGGGCCGTCGGCGATCACCTCGCCCTCGGCCAGGAGCACCACCCGGTGGGCGATCTCGGCGGCCAGCTCCACGTCGTGCGTCGCCAGCACGATGGCGTGCCCCTCCTCCGCGAGCTTGCGCAGCACACCGGCCAAGCGGGCCTTCGCCGCGTAGTCCAGGCCTCGGGTGGGCTCGTCCAGCAGGAGCAGCGGGGGGCGGGCGGTCAGTACGACGGACAGGGCCAGGGCGAGGCGCTGGCCCTCCGAGAGGTCCCGGGGGTGGGTGTCGTCGGTGACGCCCGGGAGCAGTTCGGTGACCAGGGCTCGGCAGGTGCCGGGTGCTGCTTGGGCGTCCTGGTCGGCTGCCGTGCACTCGGCTGCGACGGTGTCGGCGTAGAGCAGGTCGCGGGGTTCCTGGGGGACGAGGCCGACCTTGCGGACGAGGTCCTTGGGGGGTGTGCGGTGGGGGGTGGATTCGCCGAGTTTGACGGTGCCCGAGGTGGGGGTGATGAGGCCGACGAGGGCGTTGAGGAGGGTGGATTTTCCGGCGCCGTTGCGGCCCATGAGGGCGATGGTTTCGCCGGGGGTGATGGTGAGGGTGATGTGGGTGAGGGCTTGGATTCGGGAGCGGGTTACTGAGAGGGATTGGACTTCGCCCAGGAGGGTGGGGGGTGTGGACCGTTCGCGGGTGCGGGTTGGTTGTGGCTGGTCGCGCAGTTCCCCGCGCCCCTTGGGGGCGATGTCCAGCCGTCCGCGTAGATCCGCTGCCCTTCGTCGCGCGTCACGGACCGTCAGCGGCAACGGTGTCCAACCTGCCAGTCGGCCCAGAGCCACCACCGGGGGATACACCGGGGACACCGCCATCACCTCCGCCGGGGGGCCGACGATCGGGGGTGCGCCCGGGGTCGGGAGGAGGGCGACCTGGTCGGCGTACTGGATGACTCGTTCCAGGCGGTGTTCGGCCATGAAGACCGTCGTGCCGAGGTCGTGGACGAGGCGCTGGAGGACCGCCAGGACCTCTTCGGCTGCTGCGGGGTCGAGGGCGGAGGTCGGTTCGTCCAGGACCAGGACGCTGGGGTGCGGGGTGAGGACCGAGCCGATGGCGACGCGCTGTTGCTGGCCGCCGGAGAGGGTGGCGATGGGGCGGTTGCGGAGGTCGGCGAGGCCGAGGAGGTCGAGGGTCTCCTCGACGCGGCGGCGCATCACGTCGGGGGCGAGGCCCAGGGACTCCATGCCGTAGGCGAGTTCGTCCTCGACGGTGTCGGTGACGAAGTGGGCGAGCGGGTCCTGGCCCACCGTGCCGACGACGTCGGCGAGTTCGCGGGGCTTGTGGGTGCGGGTGTCGCGTCCGGCCACCGTGACCCGGCCGCGCAGGGTGCCGCCGGTGAAGTGCGGCACGAGCCCGCTGACCGCGCCCAGGACGGTGGACTTGCCGACGCCGGAGGGACCGGCCAGGAGGACGAGTTCGCCCTCGGGGACCTCGAAGTCGATGCCCTGGACGGTGGGTTCGGAGGCACCGTCGTAGGTGACGGAGACGTCCTCGAAGCGGATCACGACGGTTCCTTGGGCTCGGGGGCGACGAACGCGGGCAGCAGGCCGAGGAGGATCGCCGCCGCGGGCCAGACGGGGAGCGTGGGGGCCACGAGCGGCACCACGCCGGGGTGCAGGGCCGTGGGCTCCCGGACGGCGGCGAGCACGAGCAGCGCGGCGACCGCCACGCCGGAGGCGACGACCAGCAGGGCGCGCACGTCCCAGCGGTCCGGGCGGTACCGGGTGCGCAGCGAGCGTCGGCCGCCGAGCCGGAGACCCGCGAGGGCGGCGGCGAGGCCGACGAGGAGGACGGGCATGCCGTAGGCGGCGCCCTCGGCGGTGAGCAGGCCGTACGTTCCGGCGCAGACGCCGAGCAGGCCGCCGAGGGTGAGGGCGGCGGTGGTGCGGCGGACTGCGGCGGGGACCTGGGCGGTACGGCCGTAGCCGCGCGCGTCCATCGCCGCGGCCAGGGACACCGAGCGCTCCAACGCGCCCTCCAGGACCGGCAGGCCCACCTGGAGCAGGCCCCGGACGCCCTTGTCCGGGCGGCCGCGCAGCCGGCGGGCGGCGCGCAGACGCTGGACGTCGGCGATGAGGTTCGGCGCGAAGGTGAGGGCGACGACGACCGCGACGCCCATCTCGTACAGGGCGCCCGGGAGGGACTTGAGGAGGCGGGAGGGGTTGGCGAGGGCGTTCGCTGCGCCGACGCAGATGAGCAGGGTGGCCAGTCTCAGACCGTCGTACAGCGCGAAGGTGAGGGCCTCGGCCGTGACCTCGCCGCCGAGGCGGATGCCCTGCGCCCAGTCGGGGAGGGGCACCTCGGGGAGGGTGACGACGGTGTGCGTGCCGGGGATGGGGGAGCCGAGGACGATCGCGAAGAGAAGCCGGATGACCAGGACGGCGAGGGCGAGTTTGACGAAGGCGCCGTAGGAACGGGACCAGGGGGTCGGGGGGCGGCAGGTCGCCACGACGTAGGCGGAGACCGCGATGAGGAGGCACAGGAGCAGGGGGTTGGTGGTGCGGGTGGCCGCGGTGCCCAGGGAGAGGGACCACAGCCACCAGGCGCCCGGGTGCAGGGGCGCTCGGCGCGGGCGCCGGGGGCGTGCCGGGCCTTGGCCGATCCGGTCCATGCTGCTAAGCCTGGTCACGCCGCCGTACCTGCCAGATCGCCGCCGCGCCCAGGACCGCCACCACGCCGATGCCCGCCAGCAGGCCCAGGGACGGGCCGTCGTCGTCGGACGTGTTGCCGTCGGACGTGTCCTTCTTCGCCGCCGGTGTCGACTCCCGGGAACTCGCCACCTGCTCCCCGCAGCCCTTCTCCGGATAGCCCGAGATCGCGCACAGCAGGGCGTTCGTGTCGTAGCGCAGGGGCTTGGCGACACTCGCGAGGGCCTCCGCCGTGGTCGCGTCGGGGGAGACGCGGGCGCAGGCCGTCCGGGCGGGGGGCGGGGCCTCGCCCTGAGGGGCGTCCGCCTTGGTGCCGGGGTCGATGACGAGCGCCACGCGCTTCTTGCCGTCCTGCGCGGGGGTCTTCGCGCAGATGGTCGTGAAGTCGGCCGTGCCGCGCGGCCGGGCCGCCTCGGAGGAGTCCTCGCTCACCGCGAAGCGGAAGCCCTGGACGTCGCCGTCCGAGGGGCGGGCCATGGACGGGCCCTGGGTGGCGTAGACCCAGCGGTCGCCTTCGCGGTCCCAGAACGACCAGTACCGGTAACCGGCGGCCTGGGCCTGGCCCGCGCCCGCGATCAGCAGGAGCGAGGCCGCCAGGAGGAGGAGAGCGGCCCGGCGGATCACGACTGCTGCCTCTTCTTGCGGCCGGTGAAGAGGAAGCCGATGCCGATACCGGCGACGAGGCAGACCCCGACGTACCACCAGACGCCGAAGAAGCCCGACCCCGAGTCGTCCTTCTCGTCGGTCGCCGAGGCCTGGTCGGGGGCCTGCGGGGCCGGGCCCGTCGCGTTGAGCTGCTTCACCAGGTCCGTGCCGCCGAAGTCACGCGGGTTCACGCCCGTCGCGTGGGCGGCGAAGATCAGCTGGGCGTAGGCGGCGGGGCCGCCCTGCTCGGCCCAGTCGGCGGAGTTCTTCTCCAGCCACTGCACGGACTTCTCGGCCTGCGCGGTCTCGCCCTGCGCGGCGAGCGCCACGACCGCGTCGGCGGTGTTGCCGTGGTCGGGCTGGGGGTCCGCGCCGGCGAGGGCGGAGGTGAGGTGGTCGTCGTCCTTGGCGAGGGTCTGGGTGAGGTACGCGGCGCCGTTGTCGGCGGCCTGCCGCGGCGTGGAGGGGTCCGCGCACGTGGCGCCGGACTTCTTGCCCTCCTCCACGACCATGCCCTTGCCCAGGGCGCCGAGGACACCGGCCGCCGTGGCGTCCGCGTTGGCGGCCAGCTCGCCCTTCTTGTCCGGCTGGAACGCGAAGGCGCCGTCGTCGTCCCCGCCGCAGGGGAGGGCGAGCTTCAGCAGGGCGTCGTCGGGCGACTTGCCGCCCTTCTCGACCTGGTCCGGCTTCTCACCGGCGGCGGCGAGCGCGCCGATGATGACCGACGTGGAGTTGGTGTCGCTGGCGCCGCCGGGCGCGTAACCCCAGCCGCCGTCCTTGTTCTGTACGGACCTCAGCCAGCCGACGGCCTTGTCGGTGACGGCGTCCTGCCCGCCGAGCGCGGCGAGCGCCTGGACGGCGGCGGCCGTGGCGTTGGTGTCGAGCATGGTCTTGGCGTCGCACGCGGCGGCCGGGTCGGGACGGTACGCGGCGAACCCGCCGTCCGCGCACTGCTGCCCGACCAGCCACTCGACGGACTTGGCGGCCGGCTTCTCACCCACCGTGTCCTGGGCCAGCAGGGCGAGCGACTGGCGCCAGACGCCGTCGAACTTGGGGTCCTTGTCGCCGTACAGGGCGGAGGGGAGCGACGGGGACGGACTCGGCGACGGTGCGGCGGCGGCCGGCGTGGCGGCGCCGATCACGGTGACGGCGGCCAGGACCGCGGCGCTGCGGCGGACGTTCATGATCGGCGGGTGCCTCTCCCTGTGAGGGAGCCGGGCAGCACGGGACACCCCGGCGGCTCGGCTCCGTATACCTCGACGGTGCCGTGCACCGGCAGGCGCCGGGCACGTGAGCCGGTCACGATCCGTACGGGGCGATCCGGCTTCCGCCTGGCAGGGCGGTCCACGGTTGCGGGTCAGCGCCGGAATTGCACCGGCTTCTCCCTGTACGGGTGATGACGACCCGCCCACTGTACCCGGAAGTAGCAAAACGGCCGAGAGTACCTTCCTCCCGTGCCGACAACACCACCTGGACGCCTCCTGGACTCGGGTCGCCGCCCGGATGTGCGGTGAGGTCGAACTGCTGCACCACGCCGAGGAGTTGATCCTGTCCGTGAGGCAAAACGGGTTAACGTGAAGCTCCACGACCACACGCAGGAGCGTCCATGACTGATCAGGTGGAGAACTCCGAGCAGGAGCCGCTCTCCAAGATCGATACCTCGGTTCCGCACTCGGCGCGGATCTGGAACTACTGGCTGGGCGGGAAGGACAACTACGAAGTCGACCGTGTGGCCGGTGACGCGTTCCGTGAGATCTTCCCCGGGATCGAGACCGGGGCCCGCGCCGCCCGCTACTTCCTCGCCCGCGCCGTCCGCCATCTCGCCGCCGAAGAGGGCATCCGTCAGTTCCTGGACATCGGCACCGGGCTGCCCAACGTGGACAACACCCACCAGATCGCCCAGCGGGTGGCCCCGGAGAGCCGGATCGTCTACGTCGACAACGACCCGCTGGTCCTGGCACACGCCCGCGCGCTGCTCACCAGCACACCGGAAGGCGTCACCAACTACGTCGACGCCGACCTGCGCAAGCCGAGCACGATCGTCCGGGAAGCCGGGAAGACCCTGGACTTCGACCAGCCCGTCGCGCTCATGCTGATGGGCATCCTCGGCCATATCGAGGACCACGACGAGGCCCGCGAGATCGTGCGGCAGCTGGTCGACGCGCTGCCGCCCGGCAGCTACCTCGTCCAGTACGACTCCACCGACACCAGCGAGGACTACCTCCGGGCCATCGGGCAGTACAACGACGGCGGCTCGATCCCGTACATCCTGCGCAGCCCCGAGCAGATCGCCCGCTACTTCGACGGTCTGGAGCTGCTGGAGCCGGGCGTCACGTCCTGCTCGCGCTGGCGTCCCGACGCCGAGGCCCTGGGCCTGCCCGCGGAGGTGCACCAGTACGGCGGTGTCGCCCTCAAGCGCTGAACTCAGGTCTCCTGAAGTATGCGGTGCAGGATGGTCGGAGTCTCGTCCGGCGACTCGGCTTCGACCACCAACCGGTTCATGGCGTCCCAGTAGCGCTCGATGTCGGCCGGCCGGTCGGGATAGAGCGCGGTGGTGAGCTGCTCCAGGTAGACCACGTCGGGCAACTGGCCCCCGGGCAGCCGCAGAATGGTGACCGGACCGCCCTCCGCGGCATGCCCGCCGGAGCGGAACGGCAGGATCTGCACGGTGACCTGCGGCAGCCGGCACACCTCGATGAGATGCCTGAGCTGAGCGCGCATCACCTCCGCCCCGCCCACCGGACGCCGCAGCGCCGCCTCGTCGATCACCGCCCAGAGCCGGGCCGTGCCCGGCTGCCGGTGCAGGATCCGCTGCCGGGTCATCCGCAGCGCCACCCGCCGGTCGGTCTCCCGCGCGTCGGCGTCGGGGTGCACGAGCCGGACGGCGGCACGCGCGTAGTCGGGCGTCTGGAGCAGCTCGGGAACGCGCTGTATCTGGTAGCAGCGGATGACGCTCGCGGCTTGCTCGGCGCCGAGGTAGCTCTGCGTCCAGGAGGGCACCACGTCGCTGTAGTACTGCCACCAGGCGTGGGTGTTGGCCTGTTCGGCCAGCGCCAGCAGCGTGGCGCGTTCGGCCTCGTCCGTGACGCCGTAGAACGTGAGCAGGTCGGCGACATCCCGCAGCTTGAACCCGTGGCGCCCGGCCTCCATGCGGCTGATCTTGGAGGGGGAGGCCCGGATGACGTCCCCCGCCTCCGCCCTGCCGATGCCCCGCCCGTCCCGCAGCCTGCGCAGCCGAGCGCCCAACGCCAGCCGAGGCACCATCGGCCCGGCCGATCTCCCGTCCAGGACTCCGCTGAAGGGCGACGTTCGAGCGGCCTCTTCGGTGCCCATGGGCATGTCTCCTTGCGGTGGTACGCAACGCCGCACGCGTGGGGACGCCGCGGCTCATTCATCCTAGAGGCCCTGCCCTGAGGCGATCCGGCTTATGCCGAAGGCGAGTTCGGCCGACGAGTGGGCCCGCCGAAGGGCAGGTGGAGCGTCCGGGAGGCGAGCAGCCAGGTGCCGTCGGTCCGGTGGAAGACATCCTCGTAGTGCCCGACCTGGACCGGCGGTCCGGGCGGGACGATGCCGCCGTCGTAGCCGTCGACGCGGTACGTCGTGAAGTACGAGATCGCCCTGGCGGTGTCCGGGGACTCCACCGTGACCAGGACGTTGGACATCATGCGGCGGGAGAGCCGGTCGGCGGGGCGGGAGCCGAAGTAGGCGCGCAGGGCGTCGCGGCCCTTGACCAGCCGCCCGTCCTCCGGCCACTGCCAGACACCCTCCTCGGTGAACAGCTCCGCGACGGAGGAGGGGTCGCCCAGGTCGAGCCGGTGGACGAAGTCGAGGATCAGACGCTCGCAGGCGCGCTCGGCGAGGAGGTGCTCGATGGGGGCCATGGGGTCTGTGGAGTCCATGGGCTCGGTTCTAGCACCCGGCCCGGACGGGCACGGAGACACCCAGCCACGCCGGCCCCTACACCGCCACGTACCTCACCGGCTCGCTCCCCGGTACCGCCTCCGCCCGGCCCAGTTTCACCAGGCGGCGCAGATGGGCCTCGGCCTCCGAGACCGCGATGTTGCGGGAGCCGTACGGGATCTGGGCCCAGGGGCGGTTCCACTCCATGCGTTCGGCGAGCTGCCAGGGGGTGAGGGGCTCGGCGAGGAGGGCGTGGAGGGTGGTGAGGCGGGCCTCGTGGTGGTGGAGCAGTTCGCGTACGCGGGCGGCGGCGTCCGGGAACGGGTGCTGGTGGGCCGGGAGTACCTCGGCGGGGGCCAGGCGGCCGACGCGTTCGAGGCTGTCGAGGTAGTCGCCGAGGGGGTCGGTGACCGTGGCGTCGTCGGGATCCTCGTAGAGGCCGATGTGCGGGGTGATCCCGGGGAGCAGGTGGTCGCCGGAGAAGAGGCGGCCGTGGCCGGGGAGTCGGGCCGGGTGG
This sequence comes from Streptomyces sp. CRCS-T-1, assembly GCF_024442335.1. Classification (NCBI taxonomy): domain Bacteria; kingdom Bacillati; phylum Actinomycetota; class Actinomycetes; order Kitasatosporales; family Streptomycetaceae; genus Streptomyces; species Streptomyces sp. CRCS-T-1. The sequence goes on from NZ_CP101651.1 coordinate 5,993,978, forward strand.
TTCTCCTCCAGGTGGAGGCAGACATGGCCGGGCGTGTGCCCCGGGGTCCAGATCGCGCGCAGGCGGCGGCCGGCCAGGTCCAGGAGTTCGCCCGGGATGATGTCGCGGTCGGGCAGGGCGGGGGAGAGGCCGGGCAGGGAGCGGGGCCGGGGTGTGCGCAGCGGGGCGATGTGCTCCTCGGGCGCTCCGGCGGCGGTGAGCTTGGCCGTCATGTACGAGAACCAGCGCTCGGGACGGGCGTCCCGGGTCCGTCGTACGACCGCGGTGTCCGCCGCGTGCATCGCGATCCAGGCGCCCGACGCCTCGCGGACCCGGCCGGACAGGCCGTGGTGGTCCGGGTGGTGGTGGGTGATGACCACGCCGTGGATCTCGGAGATCGAGGTGCCGCAGGCCGTGAGGCCGGACGCGAGGGTGTCCCAGGACTTCGGGTCGTCCCAGCCGGTGTCGATGAGGACCGGCCCTCGGTCGGTGTCGACGACGTACACCAGGGTGTGGCCGAGGGGGTTGTCCGGGATCGGGACCCGCAGGGACCGGACGCCTCCGCCGTGGTCGTACACCGCCGGTGTGGGTTCGCGGTCCTGGCTGCCTGTCATCTGCCCTCCGTCCGTCCCACGGCCATTGCCCACTATAACTAGAACTGGTATCAGTTTCTGAAACACCGTCAGATGCGAAGGCAGTCGGCCATGACCGGATTCGTGGAACACGGACAGCTGTTCATCGGCGGGGAGTTGACCGACCCCCTGGGCCAGGACGTCATCGAGGTGATCTCGCCGCACACGGAAGAGGTCATCGGACGCGTCCCGCACGCCTCGACCGCCGATGTCGACCGGGCCGTGGGGGTGGCACGGCGGGCGTTCGACGAGGGGCCCTGGCCGCGCATGAGCCTCGACGAGCGGATCGAGGTCGTGAGCCGGATCAAGGACGGGATCGTCGCCCGGCACGAGGAGATCGCCCGCGTGATCTCCGGCCAGAACGGCTCGCCGTACTCCTGGAGCGTCCTCGCCCAGGCCTTCGGCGCGGTGATGGTCTGGGACTCGGCGATCACCGTCGCACGGAACTTCACCTACGAGGAGCGCCGGGACGGCGTGCTCGGGCGCATCCTCGTACGGCGCGAGCCCGTCGGGGTCGTCGCGGCCGTCGCCCCCTGGAACGTCCCGCAGTTCGTCGCCGCCGCCAAGCTCGCCCCCGCGCTGCTCACCGGCTGCACGGCCGTCCTCAAGCCCTCGCCCGAGTCGCCGCTCGACGCGTATCTGCTGGGCGAGATCGCCCGCGAGGCAGGGCTGCCCGAGGGCGTGCTGTCGATCCTGCCCGCCGACCGGGAGGTGAGCGAGTACCTGGTCGGGCACCCCGGCATCGACAAGGTGTCCTTCACCGGGTCGGTCGCGGCCGGGAAGCGTGTCATGGAGGTGGCGGCCCGCAATCTCACCCGGGTGACGCTCGAACTGGGCGGCAAGTCGGCGGCCGTCGTCCTGCCCGACGCGGACGTCGAGGCGGCCGTCGCGGGCATCGCCCCCGCGGCCTGGATGAACAACGGCCAGGCCTGCGTCGCCCAGACCCGCATCCTGCTCCCGCGCTCCCGCTACGACGAGTTCGCCGACGCCCTCGCCGCGGCGGCCGGCGCGCTCGTCGTCGGCGACCCGCTCGACCCCGCCACCCAGGTGGGCCCGCTCGTGGCGAAGCGGCAGCAGCAGCGCAACCTCGACTACATCCGCATCGGGCAGGAGGAGGGCGCGAAGATCATCACCGGTGGCGGCCGCCCGGCCGGCCTGGACCGCGGCTGGTACGTCGAACCGACCCTCTTCGGCGACGTCGACAACTCCATGCGCATCGCCCGCGAGGAGATCTTCGGCCCGGTCATCTGCCTGCTGCCCTACGACGACGAGTCCGACGCCGTGAAGATCGCCAACGACTCCGACTACGGACTGAGCGGCAGCGTCTGGACCGCGGAGGTCGAGCGCGGCATCGACATCGCCCGCCAGGTCCGCACGGGCACGTACTCGGTCAACACCTTCAGCCTGGACATGCTGGGCCCCTTCGGCGGCTACAAGAACTCCGGCCTGGGGCGGGAGTTCGGGCCCGAGGGGTACGGGGAGTACCTGGAGCACAAGATGATCCACCTCCCGGCGGAAGCGTAGCGATGGGCGACCGCTGGCATGTCGAGGTCGACCGCTCGCTGTGCATCGGCAGCGCCCAGTGCGTCCACCACGCCCCGGACGGCTTCCGCCTCGACCCGGCCCGCCAGTCCCATCCGGTCGCCCCGGACACGGACGCGAACGAGCGGGTGCTGGAGGCGGCGGAGAGCTGTCCGGTGGAGGCGATCGTGATCACGCTGGGGGGTGGTGGTGAGGCGGTGTTCCCGCCGGAGGAATAGCTTTCCGGAGAGTGCCCGAAAAATAATGCTTCCGGGGGGTTCATTCCCGGTCGAGTGTTCTATTCTGGAAGTCGGCCTACGAGGCGAGTGAGGGAGTCCGACCGGAGTAGCCGACGGTGGCAGGAAGCCAGGGGTTTGGGTTTCCGCCGGTGCCGACTGCGACGGTAGGGCTGAGAGGCCGGAAGGAAGCGAGGCCGAGAGGCCGGGCGACCGGAAGGCGACCCCCAGCACCTGATCCGGACCATGCCGGCGAAGGGAACCCGTCTCGTAGGTCTCTTCCGTGCGACCAGGTCAGTTCCGCGTGTCCGGGGCCGTCAGGGCGATCAGCCGGCACACCGTCTCGATGTCGATCCGCACCTGGGCGATCGAGGCGCGGCCCGACAGCCAGGTGATCAGCGCCGAGTGCCAGGTGTGCTCGATGACCCGGACCGCCGAGAGCTGCTCCGGGGTCGGGTCGTCGAGCCCCATCGCGTCCAGGATGATCGCCGTCGTCTGCCGCGAGACCTGGTCGACCTCCGGGCTCACGCTGCGGTCGGCGAAGGTGAGGGCGCGGACCATCGCGTCGGCCAGATGCGGCTCGCGCTGCAGGGCGCGGAAGGCCCGCATCAGCGTCTCCGCGACCCGCTCGGCCGCCGAATCGCCCTGCGGGGGCTTCTTCCGCAGCGTGCCGTGCATGTGCTCCAACTGGTCCTGCATCGTGGCGACCAGCAGATGGATCTTGGAAGGGAAGTAGCGGTAGAGGGTGCCGAGTGCCACCTGTGAGGACTCGGCGACCTCGCGCATCTGCACGGCGTCGAAGCCGCCCCGGCTGGCCAGTTGCGCGCTCGCGTGCAGGATGCGGCGACGGCGGGCCTCCTGCCGCTCCGTGAGGGGAGGGGAGGCGGGGGCTGCGGCTCTGGCTTCCACCTTGGCCACTGTGTTCACCTTGGCTTCCGCGGGGCTGGGGTCCCGTTCCGTGACGGTCCGTGAGGGCGAGTGATCACACAGCATGGCACGGCTCGGCCGTGGCGTGAATCACCTGATCCACTGCTCACAGCGCCGCTACCTGCCGGTAGATTCAGTGCCTCCGAACGATCAAGTCTGAAACTTGTTCTAGATTAGCGTCCCGGCGTAATCTCGCGGGACAGTGCAGGGAGAAGGGGGCCCAGAGTGACCGCTGAGGCCAGGGAGGCCGGGCCCTCGGAGGACCCCGCCGCCGACGGCTTGCGACCGCTCCACATCGCGCTCCTCACCTATAAAGGGAACCCGTTCTGCGGCGGCCAGGGTGTCTACGTCCGGCACCTCTCGCGCGAGCTGTCCCGCCTCGGCCACCGCGTCGAGGTCATCGGTGCCCAGCCCTACCCCGTCCTCGACGAGGGCCACGACGGCCAGAGCCTCACCGAGCTGCCCAGCCTCGACCTCTACCGCCAGCCGGATCCTTTCCGCACCCCGAAGCGCGACGAGTACCGCGACTGGGTCGACGCGCTCGAAGTGGCGACCATGTGGACCGGCGGCTTCCCCGAGCCCCTGACGTTCTCGCTGCGCGCCCGCCGCCATCTGCGCGCCCGCCGCGGCGAGTTCGACGTCGTCCACGACAACCAGACGCTCGGGTACGGACTGCTGGGAGACGTGGGCGCGCCCCTCGTCACCACGATCCACCACCCCATCACCGTCGACCGGCAGCTGGAGCTGGACGCGGCGGACGGCTGGAAGCGGCGCCTGTCGGTGCGCCGCTGGTACGCCTTCACCCGCATGCAGAAGCGCGTCGCCCGCCGGCTCCCCTCCGTGCTCACCGTCTCCGGCACGTCCCGCCAGGAGATCGTCGACCACCTCGGTGTACGCCAGGACCGGATCCATGTGGTCCACATCGGCGCCGACACCGACCTGTTCTCGCCGGATCCCTCGGTGCCGGTCGTGCCGGGCCGGATCGTGACGACGTCCAGCGCGGACGTGCCGCTGAAGGGCCTGGTCCATCTCGTCGAGGCGCTCGCCAAGGTGCGCACCGAGCACCCCGGCGCGCACCTCGTCGTCGTCGGCAAGCGGCCCACGGAGGGGCCCGTCGCCCAGGCGATGGAGCGGTACGGCCTCGCCGGCGCCGTCGAGTTCGTCAAGGGCATCTCCGACGCGGAACTCGTCGACCTGGTGCGCTCGGCGCAGGTCGCGTGCGTGCCCTCGCTCTACGAGGGCTTCTCGCTGCCGGCCGCCGAGGCCATGGCGACGGGCACGCCCCTGCTCGCCACGACCGGCGGCGCCATACCCGAGGTCGCGGGCCGCGACGGGGAGACCTGCCTGGCGGTACCCCCGGGCGACGCGGGCGCGCTGGCCGCCGGTCTGAACCGGTTGCTGGGCGACCCCGAACTGCGGGCCCGGCTCGGCGCGGCCGGTCGCGAACGCGTGCTGCGGCACTTCACGTGGGCCAGGGCGGCGGAGGGGACGGTGGCCCGGTACCGCGAGGCGATCGCCGGGTCCGAGGGCGTCGGGGCGGGCCGCTCCACGGCCTTGCCGGGTGCAGAGCGCGTGGCTGTCACGGATGCCGTGCCCACGGCCCCCGCCTCCACAGCCCCCACAGATGTACAAGGCGTCAACTCCGAAAGCAGGGCCACGTGCTGACCGTCGACTTCTCCCGGTTCCCGCTCGCGCCGGGCGACCGCGTACTGGACCTCGGCTGTGGTGCCGGCCGGCACGCGTTCGAGTGCTACCGGCGCGGCGCGCAGGTCGTGGCGCTGGACCAGAACGCCGAGGAGATCCGCGAGGTCGCCAAGTGGTTCGCGGCGATGAAGGAGGCCGGCGAGGCCCCCGAGGGCGCCACCGCCACGGCCATGGAGGGCGACGCCCTCGCGCTGCCCTTCCCCGACGCGTCCTTCGACGTCGTCATCATCTCCGAGGTGATGGAGCACATCCCGGACGACAAGGGCGTCCTCGCGGAGATGGTCCGGGTGCTCAAGCCCGGCGGCCGCATCGCCATCACGGTCCCGCGCTACGGCCCCGAGAAGGTCTGCTGGACCCTCTCCGAGGCCTACCACGAGGTCGAGGGCGGCCACATCCGCATCTACAAGGCCGACGAACTCCTGACGCGCATCCGCGAGGCCGGCCTCAAGCCCTACGGCACCCACCACGCGCACGCGCTGCACTCGCCCTACTGGTGGCTGAAGTGCGCGTTCGGCGTCGACAACGACAAGGCGCTGCCGGTGCGGGCGTACCACAAGCTCCTCGTCTGGGACATCATGAAGAAGCCGCTGGCCACCCGGGTCGCCGAGCAGGCCCTGAACCCGCTGATCGGCAAGAGCTTCGTGGCGTACGCGACCAAGCCGCACCTGCCGCGTGTCTCCGACGCCGGGGCGGACGCCCAGTGACCACTCCCCGGACGGAACATCTGGTCCTGCCCGGGGTCCTCACCGCAGGGCAGGCCGCCGCGACCGTCGCCGGCATCCTCGCCGTGCAGCGCGAGGACGGTGCGATCCCCTGGTTCCGGGGGCATCACCTCGACCCGTGGGACCACGTCGAGGCGGCCATGGCCCTCGACACGGCAGGCGAGCACGAGGCCGCAGAGCGGGCCTACCTGTGGCTGGCCCGGCACCAGAACGACGACGGCTCCTGGTACGCCGCCTACGCGGACGGAGAGGCCGGCGACGTCACCGACCGGGGCCGGGAGACCAACTTCGTCGCCTACATCGCCGTGGGCGTCTGGCACCACTACCTCTCCACCGGCGACGACACGTTCCTGGAGCGGATGTGGCCGGCGGTCTACGCGGCGATCGAGTTCGTGCTGCACCTGCAGCAGCCGGGCGGGCAGATCGGCTGGCGGCGCGACGACGACGGCACGGACACGGCGGACGCGCTGCTGACCGGCAGCTCCTCGATCCACCAAGCGCTGCGGTGCGCGCTGGCGATCGCCGAGCAGCGGGAGGAGGCGCAGCCGGACTGGGAGTTGGCGGCGGGTGCGCTGCGGCATGCCATACGTCGGCATCCGGAGCGGTTCCTCGACAAGAACCGGTACTCGATGGACTGGTACTACCCGGTGCTCGGCGGTGCGCTGACCGGGGCCGAGGCCAAGGCCCGTATCGAGGAGGACTGGGACCGGTTCGTCGTCCCGGGGCTGGGTGTGCGGTGTGTCGTGCCCAACCCGTGGGTGACGGGTGGGGAATCGGCCGAACTCGCCCTCGCGCTCTGGGCGATGGGCGAGTCCGACCGGGCGTTGGAGGTGCTGCAGTCGATCCAGCATCTGCGCGATCCGGAGAGCGGGCTGTACTGGACCGGGTTCGTCTTCGAGGACGAGGCGATCTGGCCGCGGGAGTTGACCACGTGGACGGCCGGGTCGTTGTTGCTGGCCGTGGCCGCGTTGGGTGGGCACGAGGCCACGTGTCAGGTGTTCGGTGGGGACGAGTTGCCCAGCGGGCTGGACTCGGACTGCTGCGCCTAGGAGTTCGAGGGCTCGCCGGTTGTGCGGGCGCGGGTTGTGCGTGGCTTGTCGCGCAGTTCCCCGCGCCCCTGAAGGACGAGCCCCTTCAGGCGTTCTAGTGCCGGTGTGCGCGATTGGCGATCGCGTGGCCCACGAGCAGGTAGACCACCGCTGCCAAGCCGTAGCCGCAGACCACTCGGGCCCAGGCTTCGTCGAAGGTGAAGAGGTCGTGTGACCAGCCGGCGAGCCAGCGGGCCGCGTCGTGGATGAACTGGACGAAGCTGTTCGCCTGGTTGGCGTCCAGCAGGTACATCAGGATCCACAGACCCAGGATGAGAGCCATGATGTCGGCCACGACCGCGACGATCGTGCCGACCTGATTCGCACCGTTGCGACTTCGAGGGGACATGGCATTCGGATTGCCCTTGAACTCTGGATGAAACCCGGGGATTCGCTCAGGCGTTCAACTCGGCGAGAACGCGCAGCGTGTGGCGGTCGGGGCTGAGCACCAGCAGGTCCGTCACCGGGCCCTTGCGCCACGACTCCAGCCGCTCCGCGATCCGTTCGCGCGGGCCGACCAGGGAGATCTCGTCGGCGAAGGCGTCGGGGACGGCACGGACGGCCTCGTCCCGGCGGCCGGAGAGGAACAAGTCCTGGATGCGGCGGGCCTCTTCCTCGTAGCCCATGCGGGCCATCAGGTCGGCGTGGAAGTTGCGGGCCGCGTGTCCCATGCCGCCGATGTAGAAGCCGAGCATCATCTTGACGGGCAGCAGGCCCTCGGCGACGTCGTCGCAGACCCGGGCCTGCGCCATCGGTGCCACCAGGAACCCTTCGGGCAGATCGGCCAGGGCCGGGCCGTACACCTCGGGCCGGGTCGGCGACCAGTACAGCGGCAGCCAGCCGTCGGCGATCCGGGCCGTCTGGGCGACGTTCTTCGGCCCCTCCGCCCCGAGCAGGATCGGCAGCTCGGCGCGGAGCGGATGCGTGATCGGCTTGAGGGGCTTGCCGAGGCCGGTGGCGTCCGGGCCCCGGTAGGGGTGGGAGTGGAAACCTCCCTCCAGTTCGACGGGGGCCTCGCGACGCAGCACCTGCCGTACGACATCGACGTACTCGCGGGTGGCGGTGAGCGGGGACTTCGGGAACGGGCGGCCGTACCAGCCCTCCACGACCTGTGGTCCGGACAGGCCGAGGCCCAGCATCATGCGGCCGCCGGAGAGATGGTCGAGGGTGAGCGCCTGCATGGCGGTGGTGGTCGGCGGGCGGGCCGCCATCTGGGCGACCGCCGTGCCCAGCTTGATGGTGGAGGTGTGGGCGGCGATCCAGGCGAGCGGCGTGAACGCGTCCGAGCCCCAGGACTCCGCCGTCCACACGGAGTCGTAGCCCAGCCGCTCGGCCTCCCGCGCCAGCGGAATGTGGTCGGGGGAGGGGCCGCGGCCCCAGTAGCCGAGTGCGAGACCGAGCCGCATACCTGCCTCCTGACGGTGCGTCAGCCGACTGGGGCGACGACTGTACGGCAACGGCCCCCCGCCCGGAAGGGCGAGGGGCCGTGAAAGGGGCCGTGGGCTCAGCCGCGCTGGATGCCCGACGTGTCCTGGAGGACACCGCGGCGGCCGTCCTGCGTCTGCGCGACCAGGGCCGGACCGCGCTGCTCGACGGCCAGGTACCAGGTACCCGGGGCGAGTTCGGCGATCGGCGTCGGCGAACCGTCCTCCGCGAACAGCGGACGCGGCACCGGCACCGCGAACCAGAACGGCGAGAAGTCCCCGGCCGGAGCCTGCGGCGCCTGCGCCTGCTGCGGCTGAGGCTGCCCGCCGAACGGCTGCGCCTGCTGCGGCTGCCCGGGCTGACCCGGCTGCCCGGGCTGCGGGTGACCGTAGCCACCGGGCTGCTGCGCGCCCGGGTAGCCGTAGCCACCGGGGGGCTGAGCGCCGTAGGGCTGCGGGGCGGCCGGGCGGGGGGCCGGGAGGAGGGCGCCCTTGAGCGCCGGGACGAGGGGGGTGGCGATCGCGGCGGCGGCCATGAGCAGCGTCGCGACGAGCGCGAGGATCATGCCGATGCCGGGGCTCGGGGCGCCTTCGCTCGCGTTGTCACCGATGTTGTCGAAGCCACCCGGTACGTCGACGATGTTGCCGAGCGCGCTCCACGCGGCGAACACCGTGAACGCGACGCCGAACTGGCCGAGGTCGAGGCCGGCGACCTTCGGGACCTGCGGCAGGCCCCGGGCCACGACGACCAGCGCGGCGCCGATGACTCCGGCCAGCACGACGCTGAACACGACCGGGCCGCTGCCCCACAGCATGGGGAGGTCGACGCTGTCGGGGACATCGTCGAAGGAGTACAGGTCGAGGAACGACGCGATGAAGAGCAACACCGCTGCTCCGAGCACCACGCCATCGCCTCGAGTGAGGGAGCGGATATTCACTTCAGGTCCTTCGTAGGTCGTCTCATCGTCGGTAGAGGCGTCGCTGTCACCATGTCGCCGTCAGGCCCCTGTGTGAAGCGCGGGGGTGGCCCCTCATCGTAGGGAGACACTATCGTCCGCCCTGTCAGGGTGTCCGCCGGGATCCGCCCGTCGAGAACTACCCGTGCAGGAAACTCACGATTCCCTCAGAGATCCCTTGCGCCGCTTTCTGCCTCCACGCGCCACTGGTCAACAACGCCGCGTCCTTGCTATCGCGCATGTTGCCGCACTCGATGAACACCTTCGGAACCGTTGACAGATTGAGACCGCCCAGGTCCTTACGCGTGACGAGACCGGAGCCGTCGCCGATGTAGTTGGACGGGGCGTTGCCGGTGACGGCGACGAAGCGGCCCGCGACGCGCTCGCCGAGGTCGCGGGAGGGGGCGACGATGGCGCGGGTGTCCGCGGAGCCGGCGTGGACCGCGCCGGGCAGGATGACGTGGAAGCCGCGGTTGCCGGTGCCCGAGCCGTCCGCGTGGATCGAGACCACGGCGTCGGCCTTCGCCTCGTTGCCGATCCGGGCCCGCTCGTCCACGCACGGGCCGTACGGCCGGTCGGCGTCCTGCGTCAGCTTCACCGTGGCGCCCTGCGCTTCGAGGAGCGCGCGCATCCGGTGCGCGACGTCCAGGGTGAACTTGGCCTCGGTGTAACCGTCGTTGGTGGACGTCCCCGTGGTGTCGCACTCCTTCCAGTTCGTCCCGATGTTCACCTTGCGGTTGATCTCGGACGGGTGCTGGAAGTTCTCCGGGTTGTGGCCGGGGTCGATGACGACGACCTTGCCCTTGAGTGGGCCGGACGCGGTGGGCGTGGGATCGGCGCCCGGCTTCTTGCCGTCGTCGGTCGCGTCGTCGGTGGCCTCGTCCGTGGCGTCCTCGGCGGGCGGGCTCGACGCGGCCGGCGGGGAGGACCGCACGGTCGCCTGACCCGAGCCGTCTCCGTCCCCCGAGCCGCCCACGGTCTCGTACACCAGCCAGCCGAGCAGCGCCCCCGGCACCAGCGCGGCGAGCGCGACGGTCAGGGGGCCGCGGCGGGAGCGGCGGGGCTGGGGTGGTTCGAAGTCCGGGCCTACGTACGACACGTCCCTCACCCTAGCCGCCCGCCCAGGCCGTCCGTGGGCCGAGCACGGCCGGGCGGGTGGTGGCTAGCTGCCGTTTCCGTCGGGGTCTTCGCGGCGTACCGCCTCCTTCACCTCCGCCTCGATCTCCTGGCGGGGTGTGTCCTCCTGCTTCGCGTACGCCGTCAGCGCCGCCTGGACGTCGCGGGCGAGGTCGCGCCAGGCGCGCCAGGCGGTCTCCCACGTCGTGGTCTGCTGGTCGCTCCACTTGGTCTGGGTGGGCGGACCGTAGGCGTCCCGCAGTTTTCGCATACGGGCGTGCGCCTCGTCCGCCGCGCGCTGCTTCTCCACGAGTTCTGCGAATGCGATGGTGTGTGCCACGCGGCCGGATCCTCGAACAGCGGCCGTCCCCCGCCGACGCGCCACGCCGCCCGTGGGCCGACCGGGAGAGTGCGGAGGGGGCCCGGTTCACCCGGCCAGCCGCCGCGCTCTGCGGATGCCCGGGGACCGGCCGGCCGCCCGGCCGTCGAGTTCCTCGGACACCCGGGGCCCGGCGTCAAGTCGTCGAGCTCGCTGACGCCCGGCGCTCAGCCGGCCGCCCGCTCCATGGATGCCCGGCATCCGGCCCGGGCCCGGTGCAGGCAGGCGTCCCGCCGTCGCCGCCGGGTGCCGGGGGCGCAGTGCCCCGGCCTGCACCCGGCCGCGCCCGCTCTCAGACGCCCGGCCCCGTGCGCCGCAGCACACGCAGGGAGTTCGTCGCCGAGACCTCGGTGAACGCGCCGGAGGCGAGAGCGCGCAGGTAGACGCGGTACGGGGCCTGGCCGGTGAACTCGTCCTGGGGATCCGGGAAGACGTCGTGGATGACGAGCAGGCCGCCCTCGGCGACATGCGGCGCCCAGCCCTCGTAGTCGGCGTTGGCGTGCTCGTCGGTGTGGCCGCCGTCGATGAAGACCAGGGCCAGGGGCGTGCGCCAGAACCCGGCGATCTGCGGGGAGCGGCCGACCAGGGCCACCACGTGGTCCTCCAGGCCCGCCCCGCGCAGGGTGCGGCGGAACGTGGGCAGCGTGTCCATCAGGCCGAGCTCGGGGTCGACCGTCTCGGGGTCGTGGTACTCCCAGCCCGGCTGCTGCTCCTCGCTGCCGCGGTGGTGGTCGACGGTCAGCGCGACCGCCCCGGCCTCCCGGGCCGCGTCGGCGAGCAGGATCGTGGACCGGCCGCAGTACGTCCCGACCTCCAGCAACGGCAGCCCCAGCCCCCCGGCCTCCACCGCCGCCGCGTACAGGGCCAGCCCTTCGTCCACGGGCATGAACCCCTTCGCCGCCTCGAACGCGGCCAGGATCTCGGGCTTCGGGGCCGCGGGCGGCATGGGGTTCCCTCCGGTCGTACGACGGTTGTGGGCGCCATGCTGCCGTACCCCCTGCCGACGGGCGACAGGGGGTACCGGTGAGTAGGGGAGCGGCGGGCCGGTCAGGCGGGGACCGTCCTGCTCGGCAGGTCCAGGTCCAGGTCGACCGGGCGGTCGTCGCCCGTGTGGGTCGCGGACGAGGCGAGCGGGGCGTGGCCCGGGGCGCGGGCGGCCACGACGTAGGAGCCCTGGGCGGGGACGGTGAGGGCGTAGCTGCCGTCCTCGGCGGAGAGGGTCGCGCCGGCCTGGCGGCCCCGCCGGTCGATCAGTGTGACCTTGGCGCGGGCGACCGGGGCGCCGTCGGCGTCCAGGACCCGGCCGCGGAAGCCGCGCAGGACCGCCTCGGCGTGCTCCAGGTTGGCGTCCTCCTCGCTGCTGGCCCGCAGCTGCGGGTGGGCGGCGGGGCGGCGGCCGGGCAGGAAGAGGGCCAGGACCAGGCCCACCGCGACCGCGGCGGTGGCGATCAGGAAGGAGACCCGGAAGCCGTGCATGGTCGGGATCGCGACGCCGCCGACGTGGTTCGCGGTGTTGGCCAGCACCATGCCGATCACGGCGCTCGACACCGACGTGCCGATGGAACGCATCAGGGTGTTGAGGCCATTCGCCGCACCCGTCTCCGACGCCGGGACCGCGCCCACGATCAGCGCGGGCAGCGAGGAGTAGGCCAGGCCGATGCCCGCGCCCAGCAGCACCGAGATGACCAGGCTCTGCCAGGCGGCGCTCATCAGGCCGAGGCCGGCGCCGTAGCCGATCGCGATGATCAGCAGGCCGAGGATCAGGGTGACCTTGGGGCCGTACTTCGCGGACAGCCGGGCGTAGACGGGCGCCGTGAACATCATCGTCAGGCCGAGCGGCGCGACGAGCAGACCCGCGACGACCATCGACTGGCCGAGGCCGTAGCCGGTGGACGTCGGCAGCTGGAGCAGCTGCGGCAGGACCAGGGAGACGACGTAGAAGGAGACGCCGACCATGATCGAGGCGAGGTTGGTGAAGAGGACGGCCGGGCGGGCCGTGGTGCGCAGGTCCACCAGGGGGGCCTTGAGGCGCAGTTCCATCACGCCCCACAGGAGCAGCACGACCACGGCCGCGCCGAACAGGCCGAGCGTGGTGCCGGAGGTCCAGCCCCAGTCGCTGCCCTTGGTGATCGGCAGCAGGAACAGCACGAGACCGGCGGACAGACCGAGCGCGCCCAGCAGGTCGAAGGAGCCCTCGGCGCGCATCGGGGACTCCGGTACGACGAGGAGGGTGAGGACGATGGAGAGCACACCGAGGCCGGCGGCGCCGTAGAAGAGGGCGTGCCAGTCGGCGTGCTGGGCGACCAGCGCGGCGGCGGGCAGGGCGAGGCCGCCGCCGACGCCTATGGAGGAGCTCATCAGGGCCATCGCCGAGCCGAGGCGTTCCCGGGGCAGCATGTCGCGCATCAGGCCGATGCCGAGCGGGATGGCGCCCATCGCGAAGCCCTGGAGCGTACGGCCGGTGATCATGAGCAGCAGATCGCTGGTGAGGGCGCTGAGCAGCGCGCCGGCCACCATGACGGCGAGGCTGAGGATCAGCATGCGGCGCTTGCCGAACAGGTCGCCGAGGCGGCCCATGATCGGGGTGGCCACCGCACCCGAGAGAAGGGTCGAGGTCAGGACCCAGGTCGCGTTGCCGGGGTCGGTGTCCAGCAGTTGCGGCAGATCCTTGATGACCGGGACGAGCAGGGTCTGCATCACCGCGACAACGATGCCCGCGAAGGCGAGCACCGGGACCACGGCCCCGCTCGCTCTGCCGGCGGGGCGTTCTGTCGTCGTCTGCGTCATTGAGGGGGGCCTCCAGGGCGGGGTTACATGGTTACGTGGTGCCTGAACTTGTATGCGTAGGCAACTATTCCGTTGCTTCGGCACTCTAACGAATTCTTGACCATCTCTTGGGGCGGGGGCCTAGGTCTGCGGTCGCAAGCCCTAGGCCGAAATCCCGATGCCATGAGCATGAAGCGGTTGAGAGCATGACACCCATGCTTGAAGCCGCCGAAAGGACCCGAACACCTCGCCGTGCCGCGTCGCCGCCCACCTGGCTGGTGGTGGCGCTCACCTGTGCCGGGCAGTTCCTCGTCGTCCTGGACGTGTCCGTCGTCAACGTGGCGCTGCCCTCGATGCGGACCGGGCTCGGGCTGAGCGAGCAGGGCCTGCAGTGGGTGGTGAACGCCTACACCATCGCCTTCGCCGGGTTCATGCTGCTCGGCGGTCGGGCCGGAGACCTCTACGGCCGCAAGCGGATGTTCCTCGTCGGACTCGGTGTGTTCACCCTGGCCTCGGCGGCGGGCGGACTGGCGCAGGACGACTGGCAGTTGCTGGTCGCCCGGGCCGCCCAGGGGCTCGGCGCGGCGGTGCTGGCGCCCTCCACGCTGACCATCCTCACCTCGGCCGTGCCGGAGGGCCCGGCCCGGGCCCGGGCGATAGGGACCTGGACCGCGGTCGGGGGCGCCGGCGGCGCGGCGGGCGGTCTGGCCGGCGGGCTCCTGGTGGAGGCGCTGGACTGGCGCTGGGTGCTGCTGATCAATGTGCCCGTGGGCGTCGTGGTGCTCTGCGCCGCCGCCTGGTTCCTCGTCGAGGCCCGGGCCGGCGACCGGCGGCGCCTCGACCTGCCGGGCGCGCTGCTCGTGACGACCGGGCTCGGCACGCTCGCCTACGGCATCTCCCAGACGGAGGCGGAGGGCTGGACGGCGGCGGCCACGCTGCTGCCGCTGCTCGCCGGGCTCGCGCTGCTCGCCCTGTTCCTCGCGGTCGAGGCCCGTACCGCGAGCCCGTTGATGCCGCTCGGGCTGCTGCGCCTGCGGTCGGTGGCGTCCGCGAACGTCGCGATGTTCCTGTGCGGCTTCGCGATGTTCTGCATGTGGTTCTTCATGACCCTGTACGCGCAGAACGTCCTGGGGTACACGCCCCTGGAGGCCGGGCTGGCCCTGGCTCCGAGTTCCCTGGCCGTCGTCCTCGGCTCCAAGCTCGCGCCCCGGCTGATGCGGGCGGCCGCCCCTCGTACCGTGGCGGTGCTGGGCACGCTGGTCGCCGTGACCGGCTTCGGCTGGCAGTCCACGATGACCGCCGAGGGCTCCTACGCGACGGCGATCCTCGTCCCCGGCCTCCTCATGATGTTCGGCGCGGGCCTCGCGTCCACCCCGCTCGCCGCCCTGGCCACGTCCGGCGCGGCCCCCGGTGAGGCCGGTCTGGTGTCCGGCCTCGTCAACACCTCCCGCACGATGGGCGGTTCACTGGGCCTGGCCGTCCTGTCCACCCTCGCTGCGGCCCGGACGGCGGGCGGCGAGTCGCCCGCGGCGCTGACGGAGGGCTACGCGCTGGCGTTCCGGGTGGGGATCGGGGTGCTGGTCGCGGGCGTGCTGTTGATGTGGGTCTGGCTGCCGCGGAGTGCGGGGGAACGGTAGGGCGGCCGGACGTCTGCCATCTGCCGGGCGGTGGAAATCAGGGCGGGTCGCGTGGCCCGGGAAGGGGGCTTCGAGGCCCCTGGACGGTGTTCCGCCGCTGTATCGGGCCGGGGGTGAAGGGGTGCGTCGGCGGGGTGTGTTCCGGCGGCGCTGAGGGCCGTGGACGGCGTTTCGCCGACGCCCGAAAACCTGCTCTGACCTGGGGTTTTGATGGATCCCGGCGTACGATTGGCGGACGCGGAAGGGGGCCGGATGGACCGGAACATGCGCACCGTCGACGACGTACTCGCCCTGCTCGACGGGCTGTTCGCACCCGAGGCCGATCGATGGACGGACCGGGGTGCCGACTGGTGGGACGGGTTCTACGCCGACCGTTCCCGGCCGGTGCCGTTCTTCGTGGCGAAGCCGGACGAGAACCTGGCGAGTTGGGTGGAGCAAGGGAAGACCGGCGGGGGCCGCGCGCTGGAACTCGGGTGCGGCCCGGGGCGCAACGCGCTGTATCTGGCGGCCCGGGGCTTCGAGGTGGACGCCGTCGACCTGTCCCCGGCGGCCGTCGCATGGGCCGGGGAGCGCGCCCGGGAGGCAGGGGTGGAGGGCGTACGGTTCCACCTCGGCGACGCGTTCGCCCTCGCCGGTACGGAACTCACCGGGCCGTACGACCTCGTCTACGACTCCGGCTGCTTCCACCATCTGCCCCCGCACCGGCGGATCAGCTATCGGGCCCTGCTGGAGAACGTCCTGGCGCCCGGGGGCCTGTTCGGCCTCACCTGCTTCGCCGCCGGGGCCGGAGGGATGGGGTCGGAGCTGTCCGACGCGGACTTCTACCGGGAGGCGGGCGGACTGCGGGGCGGGCTCGCGTACACGCCCGAGTCGCTGCGGGGGATCTTCTCGGGGCTCACCGACGTAGAACTGCGGCGGATGCGGGACGAGCCGCAGGAGTCGGCGTACTTCGGGGAGAGCTTCCTGTGGACGGCCCTGTTCCGCCGGGCGGGGGCGCAGGACCCCTCAGAGCCAGCCCTGGCTGCGGGCCTCGCGTAGGGCCTCCATGCGGTTGCGGGTGCCCGTCTTGCCGATGGCGGAGGAGAGGTAGTTGCGGACGGTCGACTCCGACAGATGGAGCCGGGCGGCGATGTCCGCGACGGTCGCCCCGTCCGCCGAGGCCTTGAGGGCGTCGCTCTCGCGGCCGGTCAGGGGGTTCGGCCCGGCGCTGAGCGCGGCGGTGGCGAGGGCCGGGTCCACCACGGTCTCACCGGCCAGGACACGGCGGATCGCGGCGGCCAGTTCCTCGACGGGGCCGTCCTTCACGAGGAAGCCGGTGGCTCCCGCCTCCATCGCGCGGCGCAGATAGCCGGGCCGGCCGAACGTCGTGAGGATCAGCACGCGGCAGTCCGGGACCCGGGTCCGCAGGTCGGCGGCGGCGTCCAGGCCGCTCCTGCCCGGGAGTTCGATGTCGAGGAGGGCGACGTCGGGGCGGTGGGCGAGCGCCGCGTCCAGGATCGCGTCACCCGCCGCCACCTGGGCAACGACCTCGATGTCGTCCTCCATGCCGAGCAGCAGCGCGAGCGCGCCGCGCATCATGCCCTGGTCCTCCGCGAGCAGTACGCGGACGGGTCTGTCGGTCACGCGCCCAGGGTAGGCCGGACAGGCCGCGGCGAGCCGAGCAGCGAGGTCAGCGTCTCGGTGAAGGCCGCCGCAGAATGATCGGCGTGCGCGCGGACGCGGGTCGCCACGGCGTCGGCTCCGCCGCCCTCCACGAGCCGCACGACGCGGTCGACGGTCTGCTCGTGCGGTGCGTGGGTGGACAGGTAGAAGTCCGTCGCGTCGTAGGCCATGTGGAAGACGTGCTTCTTCACATCGCTCAGCGTCAGGTAGTCGTCGTGGGTCTTCGGCGTCGGCTCGGGCGCGCCGACGCACACCGCCGGGGTGCCGGCGCCCCAGGCGTTGACCGCCAGGTGGTAGGTGTCCGTGATGACCAGCCGGTAGCGGGGCAGCACCGCCACCAGGTCGCCGATGGTGTGCTTGCCCGGGCGGGCCGCGATGTGACCGAGCGGCGCGGGGACGTCCCGGTCGAACCAGGGCAGCCACTCCAGCGGGGCGCCCAGGCGGTCGGACAGGTCCTGGCAGGCGGCGGGCAGCCAGTCGGGGACGGGCGTCCTGGCGCCGAGGAACACACCGATCGCCCCGCCCTCCGGGAGGGACCGGGACCAGTCGGTGGTGGGGAGGTGGTCGAGGTCGCCGGGGCGGGACAGCAGCGCCGCGTCCGAACCGAAGTGGTCGGTCGTACGGTCCCCGCGCAGATGCGTGATCTTCGCCGCGGAGAGCGGGTCACGCACCCAGGTGCGGTGGCCTCGCGTCACCAGACGTGAGAACAGGGGGCCGTACTCCTTGTCCTCGTAGTCGGACTGCGTGTTGTGCAGGATGGTGCCGCCGTAGCTGAGGGTCCGCGCGAGGAGCTCGTCGGGCTGGTCCGCGAAGAGCAGGGTCCGGTTCAGCAGGGCCCGGGCGGCGTCCCGGTCCGCGGCGAAACCGAAGTCGAGCAGACGGTTCGTCGCGTCCTGTGCCAGATAGTGCCGGGTGTGCAGGAAGTCGCCCCAGAAGACGACCGCGTCATGGTCGCGGAGCGTGTCGAGGTGCTCGGCCAGCGGCCGGAAGCGGAACGGGAAGTCGGTGCCTCGCGCGCACTCCCGCAGCGGCACGGTCTCCGGCGTGTGCAGAGTGAACCAGTCGGCCTCCACCTCGTGGCCCTCGGCGGCCATCCGCCGCCGCAGCGACTCGAACGCCAAGTCGACGGTCAGCATCCCGGTGTTGCGATACCCGATGTTCGGCGCGGTGATGACAGCGACGCGTCCCATGTGCCCCATTTCCCCCAGCAGTTGCCCACGCCTCGAGATACGGCGCGACCCGTCGGCCAACGTACACGGGGGTGTTCTTCGGCAGGGGGCCTGCCCCCGGTGGGCGGAGGGGGCCTGCCTGCCTCCGGCGGGCGGAGGGAGCGGCGGGGGCGCCTGCCGCCGGGGCGGTGAACGCTCACGCCGGTGCCGCCACCGCCGGGCGGCGAACGGTCACGTCGGTTCCGCATCGCCGGGCGGCGAACCGTGGCGCCGGTGCTGCCACCACCGGGCGGCGAAGGCTCACGCCGGTTCCGCCACCGCCGGGCGGCGAACCGTCACGCCGATTCCGGCACCGCCGGGCGGCGAACCCATAGCGTCGGTTCCGCGACCGCCGGACAGCGAACCCGTCACACCGCTTCCGCCACCGCCGCGCGCGTATCCGCCCTCTCGACATCGAGCGGCAGTTCCGCCGTCACCGCGAATCCGCCCTTGGCCCGAGGCCTCGCCGTCAGCGATCCGCCCGCCACCGCGAGCCGCTCCGTCAGCCCGGTAAGCCCCGTGCCGCCGAGTCCACCGGAACCCCGGGGCCCGCTCACGGCCCCGAGCTCACCACCGACCGCGCCACCCTCAGCAACCACCCCCACCCCGTCATCGACCACAGACACCCGCACCCGCACCCGCTCCCCGTCCACCCCCGCCAGCGCGATGTCGCAACGCTCCGCCCCGCTGTGCCGTACGACGTTCGTGACCGCCTCCCGCACCACCCAGCCCAGCAGGGCCTCGGTCTGCGGTCCGAGCGGTGGGCCGGTGCGGGACACGGTCAGGGCGATGCCCGCCGCCGTCAGGACCGAGTGCGCGCGGTCGAGTTCCGTGTCGAGGCTGCCCTGGCGGTAGCCCGTCACGGC
Source organism: Streptomyces sp. CRCS-T-1 (assembly GCF_024442335.1). NCBI lineage: Bacteria > Bacillati > Actinomycetota > Actinomycetes > Kitasatosporales > Streptomycetaceae > Streptomyces > Streptomyces sp. CRCS-T-1. The sequence continues at coordinate 6,012,801 of NZ_CP101651.1, forward strand.
CTCGCGGATCTCCGTCAGGGCCTGGCGGCCCACGGCCTCGATATCCGTGATCTGGGCCAGCGCCGCGTCCAGGTCGCGGGCGGCCAGGCGGCGGGCCGCCTCCGACTTCACGACGATCACCGACATCGTGTGCCCGAGCAGATCGTGCAGGTCCCGGGAGAAACGGAGCCGTTCCTTCTCGACCGCCCGGCGGGCCAGCTCCTCACGGGCGGCGCGCAGCTCCCGTACGGCCTCGGAGAGCCGGATGATCGCGGCCGTCACCATGGCCGAGATCCATGTGGCGTACGCGATGTCGAGGCCGCCCCAGCCGTCGTGGTAGCAGGACACCGCACCCGCCAGCACCGCCACGGCCGTACCGGCGGGCCGCAGATGCGACAGCCGCAAGGCCGCGCCCGTGGCGAGTCCGAGCAGGGGGAAGAACAGCAGCCAGGTGCCGCCGTAGCCCGCGCCGAGCGCGCACGTCACGGCCGCCAGCACCGCGAGCGCCACCCGCGTGGAGAGGGCCTCGCGCTTCTCCCGGTCGAAGGCGCGGAACGCCACGTAGATGTACAGCGAGTTGAACCCGAACAGGCCCAGCCCGCCGATCCACGGGTCCGTCGTCCGGTCCTGGAAGAGGTTGGAGAACGCGCCCATCCCCATCAGCAGCCAGGGCAGCAGCGTGAAACCGCTGGGCGGCGGGCCGGGGCTCTCGGTGTCCGTGGCGTGCCGGCGCCGGTGCTTCCTGGCCTGCCGGGCGGCCGACCGTGTCGCCTCGACGTGGCACCCGACCTTGCTCGTCCAGGACATGTCCCCGCCTCCGCTCGTGGTCATGTCGGTGACGCTACGGATCCGCCGCCCCCGGCGGCAGAGGCGGTTGTACGGAGTCCGGCAGGACGAATGTCACCGGTGTCCGCCCTCCCGGAACCCCGGCATCTGACACGACGTCAGGAGGCTTCACAACTCCGCGGGCCTGGGCTATACAGAGGTCGCAGGACTGGAACGCGTTCCAGTTCGGTCCCAGACGGCCTCGGTGCGGCCGACGGTGCGGACGGCCGTGCCGAGGTCTCTTCCACGGCGATGCCGAGGCCCTTTCCCACGGCGATCAGGAGCCCCATGCCCATCGACGCAGCCAAGGCGCTCGCCGCCGAGCCCCGGACCGGCGAGATCACCTGGGACCACAGGGACGTGCAGCTCTACCACCTCGGCATCGGCGCGGGCACCCCCGCCACCGACCCCGACGAGCTGCGCTACACCCTGGAGTCCCGGCTGCACGTCCTGCCGAGCTTCGCCACGGTCGCGGGCGGCGGAAAGCCCGGGGTGACCGGCGGGCTGTCCATGCCCGGCATCGAGGTCGACCTCGCCCGGGTCCTGCACGGCGGCCAGAGCCTCGTCCTCCACCGGCCCCTCCCGGCGACGGGCACCGCCACCGCCACCAACCGGGTCGCCGCCGTGTACGACAAGGGCAAGGCGGCCGTCCTGGTCCTGCGGACCGAAGTCGGCGACGCCGACGGCCCGTTGTGGACCAACGACGCCCAGATCTTCATCCGGGGCGAGGGCGGCTGGGGCGGCGACCGCGGCCCCTCCGCCCGGCTCGACCCGCCCGCCGGTGAGCCGGACCGGATCGTCGAGCGGCCCGTCCGCGAGGACCAGGCCTTCCTCTACCGCCTCTCCGGCGACTGGAACCCCCTGCACGCCGACCCCGAGTTCGCCAAGGTCGCCGGATTCGAGCGGCCCATCCTGCACGGGCTGTGCACCTACGGCATCACGCTCAAGGCCGTCGTCGACACCCTCCTCGACGGGGATGTGACCCGGGTGCGGACGTACACCACCCGGTTCGCCGGAGTCGTGTACCCGGGGGAGACCCTGCGGATCCGTATGTGGCACCAGCCCGAGTCCACACGCGTGGCCGTCAGCGCCGCCGAGCGGGAGGACGCGCCCGTCCTCGCCGACACCATCGTCGAACACACCTGAGTCCACAACGATGTCGAGTCCAGCACGCCGTACGAGGGGAGCCGCACCATGCGCGCAGCCGTACTGCACGAGATCGGCCAGGACAAACTGGAGGTCCTCGACGACGTCGAGGCGGTGGGGTTCGGACCCGGCAAGGTGCGGATCAGGGTGCGCGCCACGGGGCTGTGCCACTCGGACCTGTCCGCGATGAGCGGGGTGCTGCCGCAGCCCGCGCCGTTCGTGCCCGGGCACGAGGGAGCGGGGGAGATCCTCGAAGTCGGCGAGGGCGTAGGCCACTTGAAGGCCGGTGACCGGGTCGTCGTCTGCTGGCTGCCCGCCTGCGGCGCCTGTCCCGCCTGCAAGCGCGGCCAGACCGAACTGTGCCTCGCCGGGTTCATGAACGCCGGCACGCCCAACTTCAAGCGCCCCGGCGGGGACGTCTTCGGCTTCGCCGGCACCGGCACCTTCACCGAGGAGGTCGTCGTCGACGCCGGCTGCGCGGTGCCGATACCCGACGACGTGCCGTTCGACATCGCCGCGCTCATCGGCTGCGGCGTGACGACCGGGCTGGGCGCCGCGCTCAACACCGCCGACGTGGAGGCCGGTTCGTCGGTCGCCGTCATCGGGTGCGGAGGCGTCGGCATCTCCGTGATCCAGGGCGCCCGGCTGCGGGGCGCCGCCGAGATCGTCGCCGTCGACCCCATCGCCTCCCGCCGAGAGAGCGCGCTCAAGTTCGGCGCCACCAGAGCGATCTCCCCGGACGAACTCCCCGACGCCAAGCAGCAGGTCACCGCCGGTGAGGGCTTCGACTACGTCTTCGAGGTCGTCGGCAAGTCGGCCACGGCACGGACCGCGTACGACACCACCCGGCGCGGCGGCACCCTCGTCGTGGTCGGCGCGGGCGCCATGGACGACTCCCTCCAGCTCAACATGTTCGAGCTGTTCTTCGACGAGAAGCGCATACTCCCCTCCATGTACGGCGGCGGAGACGTCCTGCGCTCCTACGAACGCACCATCGCCCTGTGGCGCGCCGGCCGGGTCGACCTGGCGGGCCTGATCACCCACCGGGTCCCGTTCGCCGACGTCAACGAGGCCCTGGACCAGATGCGGACCGGGACCGCCCTGCGTACCTGCATCGAGATGTGAGGACGTCCACCATGACGCTGCCTCTCCAGGGACTGTCCGCCGTCGTCACGGGCGCGGGCCGCGGGCTAGGCCGGGCCGACGCGCTGGAACTCGCCCGGCTCGGCGCCGCCGTGGTCGTCAACGACTACGGGCAGCCGGGCCGCGACGGCAGCGGCGAGGCCTCCGCCGGGCCCGCCGAGGAGGTCGCCGCCGAGATCCGGGCGACGGGCGGAACCGCCCTCGCGCACACCGGTGACGTCTCCGACTTCCGGCAGGCCGGCGAACTGGTCGAGTCGGCCGTCGCCGCGTTCGGCAAGCTCGACATCCTCGTCAACAACGCGGGCATCCTGCGCGACCGCATGGTGTTCTCGATGGCCGAGGAGGAGTGGGACTCCGTAATCCGGGTGCACCTCAAGGGCCACTTCAACACCACCCGGTACGCCGCCGCCCACTGGCGGGAGCGGTCCAAGCGGGCCGGGGCGCCGGTGTACGGGCGGATCGTGAACACCTCCTCGGAGGCGTTCCTCGCCGGTTCCGCCGGGCAGCCCAACTACGCGGCGGCCAAGGGCGGGATCGTCGGCCTCACCACCTCCACGGCCCTCGCCCTCGGCAAGTACGGCGTGACGGCCAACGCGATCTGTCCCCGCGCCCGCACCCGGATGACCGAGGACGTCTTCGCGGGCGTCGAGGGCGCCTGTGGCACCGGCCTCGACCCGCTCGCCCCCGAGCATGTCGCCCCGCTCGTCGGCTATCTGGCCGCGCCCGCCGCCGCCCGGGTGAACGGGCAGCTCCTCGTGGTGCACGGCGGGATGGTCGCCGTCGTCGAACGACCCCGGGTCGCCGCCAAGTTCGACAGCAAGCAGGACACCTTCACGTACGACGAACTGGACGCCGTCCTCGGGCCGTACTACGCGGACCGGCCGGAGGGGGAGACCTTCGCGGCGGCGGAGGTGCTGGGACTGAAACGCGGCTGAGGAACGCCGAACGGCCCCGCCCGCCATATCAGGGGTGGGGCCGTTCGCTGTTCAGGGCACTGACGTTTCGTCAGGCCGCCGTCTCGGTCTGCTCGGTCTCCGCCACCGGCTTGCGGTGGCGACCGCGCGGAGCCGTCTCGCCGTCGTGCGTGGAGACCTCACCACGGTGCCGGCCGTGGCCGGCGGAAGTCTCCTGGACGTCGTCAGCATGCAACTGGTTCGTGCCGGCGTCGCTCATCGGATGGAATTCACCCCGTCAACATGATCTTTCTTACAGCCGGGCGAGTGTAACCGGCACCCCTCACCCGTGATCCAGGCGGCCACGCCAACCGGCACTAGTTCGTTACATCCGTCCGAGCGGCGCTTGCTGCAGCGGCACCGGTCGAGGGGCGGAGGGGGTCGGAGCAGCCGCTTCCGCTGCCGGTCCCGGTTCAGGGGGATGCCCCGGTGCGGCGGTCGGGCCGGCTGTCCGCGCGCCCGCCTCCTGCCCCGATTCCTCGCCCGGCTCGGGCAACGGCACCGCAGCCCCGGGTGGGCTCACCTGCGCCACGCCGCACGGCACGACCTCCGTCGCGTACGGCAGCCGCAGCACTCCCTCCGGGGTCCACAGGCCGGTGCCCGCCAACCACCCCTCGGGCGCCGGGAGATGGTGCACCCGCCGCTCGGCCGGCCGCCACACGGCGACCCAGCTGCCCGCCGGCCCGTCCACGCGCAACGCCACCGCGCAGCTCTCCGGTGTCAGCACCTGCCCCGGCTGGATCGCGAACGGTGTGACCGCGCAGTCCCGCAACCGCAGGCACTCCGGGAAACGCACCGGCAGGGAACTGCCCAGGACACCCCAGCCCAGCCGGCCATGACCCGGCGACGGCGCGTCCGAGCGGACGATCAGCAGCCCGCTGTCGTGGTCGGCGAGCAGCAGCCGGTCGTCGCTGTAGGCGGTGATCTGCAGCAGGGGCGACACCTGGCCGCCGCACTCCAGATCCACCACGACGGTCTTGGTGGGCCCGCCGGTCTCCCGGTCCAGCGCCAGCAGCCGCCCGGCCGGGTCCAGCCAGACCCCGCCCGAGCAGCGGCCGGGCAACTCGGCCACCTGCTGAGGTCCGGCGGGGCCGCCCGCGATCAGCCACACCGCCGTCGAACGCCGGCCGACCGCCAGGGCGTACGCCCGCTCGCCGCCGGGGGCGGGCGGCAGCAGCCACAGCCGGGCCGCCGTGTCCGGGCACCGGATCGCGCCCAGGGGCAGCTCGCCGGTGCCGGGGCCGGTCGGGTAGAGCAGGGAGAAGGCGTGCCGCCCGGCCACCAGACGGTGGATGAGGACCCGCCCGTCGGCCATCGGCTGCACCTCGGTGCCCGGCTCCTCCGGCTGGTTGCGGGGCAGCGGCACCGCGTACGGCTCGGGGCCGTTCAGGGTCCAGCGCTCCGGGAACCAGGAGTCGCCGGCCGACGCCAGGCGTGCGGCGTAGGCACCGTCGGCGGAGAGCGCGCAGCTCACCGGCCCCGCCCTGTCACCGTCCTCGTGTCCCGCCGAAGGCTCGATCGCACAGGCAGTCATCGTTCGGTCACCTCCAGTGACGAACGTAGTTTTCATGCCACAGGTGGGGAATCCGGGCGCTCCGGCTTCACACATAAGGGTGTTCCAGGAACGATTCGCCTGAGGAAAAGGGTGCATTTGTGCTCGGCGGGGCGACAGGCGGCCGACGGGGCCGGTGTCGGTGGCCGGGGTGGCGGCCGGGACGGTCCCGGCCGCGGTGGCGGTAGCGGTGGCGGTGGCGGTTCAACGCCACAGATCAGACGGGTAGCCTTGCTCCCGTGCCCCGTCTGTCTGAAGTCATCACCGCGCTCGAGAACCTGTGGCCCGCCGAGCGGGCCGAGTCCTGGGACGCGGTCGGCACCGTCGTGGGCGACCCGGACCAGGAGGTCACCCGGGTCCTGTTCGCCGTCGACCCGGTCCAGGAGATCGTCGACGAGGCGGTGAAGCTGGGCGCCGACCTGCTCGTCACCCACCACCCGCTCTATCTGCGCGGCACGACGACCGTCGCGGCGACCCACTTCAAGGGCCGTGTCGTCCACACCCTCATCAAGAACGACATCGCGCTGCACGTCGCCCACACCAACGCCGACACCGCCGACCCGGGTGTCTCCGACGCCCTCGCGGGCGCGCTCGACCTGCGCGTCACCGGACCGCTCGTCCCGGACCCCACCGACCCCGAGGGCCGCCGGGGCCTGGGCCGCGTCTGCGCGCTGGACTCCCCGCTGACCGTCCGCGAGTTCGCCGCCCGTGCCGCCGAGCGACTGCCCGCCACCGCGCAGGGCATCCGCGTCGCCGGCGACCCCGAGGCGGTCGTCCGTACGGTCGCCGTCAGCGGCGGCTCCGGCGACAGCCTCTTCGACCATGTACGCGCGGCGGGTGTCGACGCCTTCCTCACGGCGGACCTGCGGCACCACCCCGCGGCCGAGTTCCTGGCGGATCGCGCCCACAGCCCCCTCGCGCTGCTCGACGCGGCGCACTGGGCCACCGAGTGGCCCTGGTGCGAGCTGGCCGCGAGTCAGCTCGACGAGATCTCCGACCGGCACGGATGGGACCTGCGCGTCCACGTCTCGAAGACGGTCACCGACCCCTGGACCGCGCACGCGGCCTCCACCACTTCTGACCCCCTGGGAGCCCCGAACTGAACGCCGAGCCCGCCGACCAGATCCGACTCCTCGACGTCCAGGACCTCGACGTCCGCCTCCAGCAGCTCGCGCACAAGCGCAAGTCGCTGCCCGAGCACGCCGAGATCGAGTCGCTCGCCAAGGACCACATCCAGCTGCGCGACCTGCTCGTGGCCGCGCAGACCGAGGAGAGCGACACCGCCCGCGAGCAGACCAAGGCCGAGCAGGACGTGGACCAGGTGCGCCAGCGCGCCACCCGCGACCAGCAGCGCCTGGACTCCGGCGCCGTCACCTCCCCCAAGGACCTGGAGAACCTCCAGCGCGAGATCGCCTCCCTCGCCAAGCGGCAGGGCGATCTGGAGGACGTCGTGCTGGAGGTCATGGAGCGCCGGGAGTCCGCGCAGGAGCGGACGGCCGAGCTGACCGAGCGGGTCTCCTCCGTCCAGTCGAAGATCGACGACGCGACCGCCCGCCGGGACGCCGCCTTCGAGCAGCTCGACGGCGACGCCGCCACCGCCACCAAGGAGCGCGAGGTCGTCGCCGGGTCCGTGCCCGCCGATCTGCTCAAGCTCTACGACCGGCTGCGCGCGCAGCAGGGCGGCATCGGCGCGGCGAAGCTGTACGCGCGCAGCTGCCAGGGCTGCCGGCAGGAGCTGGCCCTCACGGAGATCGCCGAGATCCGCAAGGCGGCGCCCGACACGGTGATCCGCTGCGAGAACTGCGGGCGCATCCTGGTGCGCACGTCCGAGTCGGGTCTGTAAGGGCGACAGGGGCGGTGGCCGTGCGGGAGTTCATCGTCGAGGCCGACGGCGGGTCGCGGGGCAACCCGGGGCCCGCGGGCTACGGGGCCGTGGTGAGCGACGCGGCGACGGGGGAGACCCTGCGGGAGGCCGCCGAGTACATCGGCGTCGCCACCAACAACGTCGCCGAGTACCGCGGTCTCCTCGCCGGCCTGCGCGCCGCCCATGAACTGGACCCGGCGGCCACGGTCCACGTCCGGATGGACTCCAAGCTCGTCATCGAGCAGATGTCGGGCCGCTGGAAGATCAAGCACCCCGACATGAAGCCGCTGGCGGCGGAGTCGGCCCGGGTCTTCCCGCCGGGCCGGGTCACGTACGAGTGGATGCCGAGGGAGCAGAACAAGCACGCGGACCGGCTGGCCAACGAGGCGATGGACGCGGGGGCCAGGGGGGAGCAGTGGTCGGAGGCGGCGTCGACGGCTGAGCTGGACGCTGCTCTCGATGCGAAGGCCGACCCCGACGAGCCCGACGCCAGTGCGCAGGACGTCCGAGCCGCAGCCGAGGCCGACGCCCGCTCGGCAGGGGCGAAGGCCGACGCCGACGCCCGTGCCGCCAAAGCCGTTGCCGCGCCCGGCTGGGCACCCGCCGACATGGGCGCCCCCGCCACCTTCGTCCTCCTGCGCCACGGCGAGACCCCTCTCACCCCCCAGAAGCGCTTCTCCGGCAGCGGCGGCACCGACCCCTCCCTCTCCGACGTCGGCCGGGAACAGGCCGAGCGCGCCGCCGCGCTGCTGGCGAGGCGCGGCACCATCCAGGCCGTCGTGTCGTCGCCGCTGGCCAGGACGCGGGAGACCGCCGGTATCGTCGCCGACCGGCTCGGGCTCGACGTGAGTATCGAGGACGGGCTGCGCGAGACCGACTTCGGCGACTGGGAGGGACTCACCTTCGCCGAGGTGCGCGAGCGCCACCCCGAGGACCTGAACGCCTGGCTGGCCTCTCCGGACGTCGAACCCACCGGCGGCGGAGAGAGCTTCGCGGCGACGGGCACCCGGCTCGCCGCCACCCGCGACAAGCTGGTCGCGGCGTACGCGGGCCGCACGGTCCTGCTCGTCACCCACGTGACCCCGATCAAGACGCTGGTCCGGCTCGCCCTCGGCGCCCCTCCGGAGTCCCTGTTCCGCATGGAACTCTCGGCCGCGTCCCTGTCGGTGGTCGCGTACTACGCGGACGGCAACGCCAGCGTCCGCCTCCTCAACGACACGTCCCACCTGCGCTGAGCCCCGCCGCCGCACGGGCCAGCGCCTCGACGCGCCCCCAGTCGCGGGCCGCGACCGCGTCCTGCGGGAGCATCCAACTCCCGCCCACACAGCCGACGTTGGGCAGCGCCAGATAGTCCGGCGCGGAGGCCGGGCCGATCCCGCCCGTCGGGCAGAAGCGGGCCTGCGGCAGCGGCCCGGCGAGCGACTTCAGATACGCCGTACCGCCCGCGGCCTCGGCCGGGAAGAACTTCATCTCCCGCACCCCGCGCTCCAGCAGCGCCACGACCTCCGATGTGGTCGACACCCCCGGCAGGAACGGCACCCCGGACGCCCGCATGGCGTCCAGCAGCAGATCCGTCCAGCCGGGACTGACCAGGAACCGCGCGCCCGCCGCCACCGACTCGTCGACCTGCCCGGGGCTGATCACCGTCCCGGCGCCGACCAGCGCCTGAGGCACCTGCCCCGCGATCTCCCGGATCGCGTCCAGCGCCGCGGGCGTCCGCAGCGTCACCTCGATCGCGGGCAGCCCACCGGCCACCAGCGCCCGCGCCAGCGGTACGGCGTCGCCCGCGTCCTCGATGACGACGACGGGGATGACGGGCGCGAGATCCAGCACGGAGGCGGGCAGGGAGGAGACCATGGCGGTATCCTGCCGCCCCCGCAGCAGCATGCGCAAAGCTCATTGCGCATGCTGCAACGATCGACCTCGGTCGGGTCAGTGCACCTCGTCCACCAGCACATCCAGCGCCCAGGCCTGCCCCGCCTTGGCCGGTGCCTCGGCCTCCACGACGTACCCGAGGTCCCGCAAGGCCGTGACCAGCTCGCCCGGGTCCTTCGGATCGGCCCCGGCGGTCAGCAGACCGCGCACGATCCGCCCCTTGGTCGCCTTGTTGAAATGGCTGACGACCTTCCGCGTCGGCGCGTGCAGCACCCGTACCGACGCCGTGCGCCCGGCGATCTCGCCCTTCGGCTTCCAGGCGGCGGCGTACGCGGCGGACCGCAGATCCAGCACCAGCCCGCCCCCGGCGGCCTCGGGAAGCACCGACGCCATCGCCGTACGCCAGTGCGCGCCCAGCGCCCCGAGCCCCGGCAGCTTCACCCCCATCGAGCACCGGTACGACGGAATCCGGTCCGTCACCCGCACGGCACCCCACAACCCGGAGAACACGAGCAGCGAGCGCGCCGCCCGCCGCTTGGCGGCGGCGTCCAGGGTCGCCAGGCCGAGGGCGTCGTAGAGCACGCCGGTGTAGATCTCCCCGGCCGGCCGCGCCCCCGCCGTCCGCAGCTCCGCGTTCTTCGCGACCTCGCCCCGCAGCCCCTCACTGAGCCCGAGCACCTCGCGCGCCTTGTCCTCGTCGCCGACGCACAGCTCGACCAGCTCGGTGAGGACGGCCTCCCGGGCGTCGGCCAGCCCGGGCAGCGACAGCGACTCCGGCTTCAGCGGGGCACCGCGGCCGGAGGGGGCCTTGCCTTCGGACGGCGGCAGCAGGACAAGCACGCGTACTCCTTCGATCGAACTCCGCCGACAGCGTACGGGGACCGGCGTCGACCTCAGACCCGCGCCCGGCCGAGGGCACGCGCGAGCCCGTCGGCGTCGTCGGCGTGGAAACGGATGACGCCGACCGGGCGCCGACGCCCGAAGAAGCCGACATGAGTGACGGGTTCCGTCAGCTCGACCGTGACGGTGGTCTGGGACCCCACCTCCACATTGAGCTCCCCGTCTGCCGGCTCATGCGTCATCCGCAGCTCGCGCCGCACCGAGGCGATCCGCTCCAGCGGCACCCGCAGATCGACATGGACGTACCGCCGGATCCGCAGCTCACCACCGACCAAATCCAGTACGTGCGGACGTACGACCGACGAGGCGTGCAGCCCGACGACGAAGACGACGCTGTACACGTCCACGAAGAGGAAGACGGCGTGCACGGTCGGCCAGTCCCGCAGCAGCACGGACATCGCCACGGTCTCGACGACACACACGAAGCCGAACCCGAACATCATCGCGCCCTGCCCGCGCGCGTACCCGAACCCCTGACCACCACCCCCGACCCCGTGCGTACGCCGCGCCACCCACAACACGAGACTCACGAGCACCCGCACCTCGTGCCGGACCAGCAGCCGCACGATCCTCATCGTCGCTCCTCGGCGAGCAGTCGCAGGGTCCGGCGGACCGCCTCCGCCTGGGCCGGGGCCAGGTCGTCGTAGAAGGCCCGCATGACACCGTCGTCGTGGTCGAGCTCCCCGACCTCCGGGAACAGCCCCGGGGGAATGCAGCCGGCCAGGGCCCGGGCGGCCCCGTCGACACGCGGATCGTCCGGCTCCGCCCCGGCGAGCGCGTCGAGCAGCGCGTACGCCTCATGGGCCCGCGCCACCGCCTCGGGACTCCCCAGCGCCTCACCCAATGACGACACGAGCTGCTCCCGTGCCTCGTCCGGCATGGCCGTCTCCAGGAAGGCCATGATCTCGCGGTCCTTGGCGGCCATGGGCGACTCCGACAGCCCCGCCGACCCGGCGAACAACGCGGCCAGCTCAGGCGACACCGGCCCTTCGACCGGCACCCCGCCCTCCGCCTCCAACAGAACCCGCAACCGCCCCCGCCGCTCCCGGATCGCCTCCTCCTGCCGCGCCAGATCCTCGTCCAACTCGGTCAGCACCTCGACCAGGTCCTTCCCGGCCTCGTCCGCCAGCACATCCCGCACCTCGGCCAGCCCCAGTCCCAACTCCGTCAGCCGCCGGATCCGCGCCAGCACGACAGCGTGCCGCAGCCCGTACTCCCGATACCCGTTCGCCAGCCGCTCCGGTTCGGGCAGCAGGCCCAGCTGGTGGTAATGCCGCACAGCCCGCGTGGTGACGCCGACGGCGGCGGCGAGTTCTCCGATCCGCATGGGACCAGTGAAGACGTTGACGTTGCGGCAAGGTCAAGCGACCACCATCGAGGGAACGCCTCCCCTTCCCCCGGACGTGATCCACGCCGTGGCCCAGTCTGGTCAGTGATCGTCGGAGAGGAGCATCATCGCCGTGGCGCAGGACCCGTACACCCGGAAGTTGCTGCTGGACTGGTTCGTCGAACTGGACACCCCGGAGGGCTTCCGGGCGGAGCTGGTCGAGGGAGAGTTCGTCCTTACACCGGTGCCGGACGGGCATCACGAGCACTGCATCAGCCGGATCGTGAGGCAGCTCCACCGGCGCTCCGAGTTCGACCTTCAGTTCTCAGGAAACAAGGGTCTGAAGCTGGGGCAGGCGCATGGCCTTCCTCAGGACCACGTGATCCCGGATGGCACGATCGTCGCCCGCGCACCACGGTTCTTCCGAGGGGCGCCCCCTTGGATGCCCTGTGAGGGAGTCACCATGGTGCTGGAGGTGACCTTCACCAGGCCGGATATCGACAGCGAGGTCAAACGCCGTTGTTACGCCCGTGGTGGCATCCCCCTCTACCTGCTCGTCGACCGCGACGCCTCCTCGACAACCCTGTTCAGCGAGCCGGAGAAGGACGACTACCGCCGGCTCTGCACAGCGGCCTTCGGTAGACCCCTCACTCTCCCCGACCCCTTCGCCTTCGGCCTGGACACCACCGACTTCCTCTGATCCTCTGTGAGTCGGGGGTACGACGTGAGCACACAGCACCGCATGCGAGAACAGGCCCGCTGGACCAGGGCACGCCTGGGCCGGGCCGGCCCGCCCCTCGACCTCCTCACCGCCCACTTCGACCAGCATGTCTACGCGCCGCACGCGCACACCGAGTTCACCATCGGTGTCACGGTCGGCGGCTCGGAGGTCATCGCCTATCGCGGCGGGCGGATCCACTCCTACCCCGGCTCGATCGTCGTCCTGGAACCGGGCGAGATGCACACCGGCGGCCCGGCCGCCGCCGACGGCTACGCCTACCAGGCCCTCTACGCCGAGCCGTCCCTCCTCACCGACGGCACCCTCGGCGGCGGGCTCCCGCACTTCCGGGACGCCGTCCTCCACGACCCGGACCTGGCCACCGCCCTCCGCCGCGCCCATACGGACATCAGCACCTGCCCCGACCCCCTGGAGGCTGAGTCCCGGCTGCCCTGGCTGCTCACGGCCCTGGCCCGCCGCCACTCGACAGCGCGGGCGATCGACGACACGGTCCCCGGCGCCGGCCCCATCGCCAGAGCCGTACGCGACCGCCTCGCGGACGAACTGCTGGAACCACCCTCCCTGGCCGACCTCGCCACCGACCTGGGCCTGTCCCGCTACCAACTGCTGCGCGCCTTCCGCACGACCATGGGCGTACCGCCGTACGCCTGGCTCGCCCAGCACCGGGTCACCAAGGCCCGCGGCCTCCTGGAGTCCGGCCTGCGCCCCGCCGAGGTCGCCGGCCTCGTCGGCTTCGCCGACCAGGCGCACCTCACCCGCTGGTTCCGCCGCGTGCTGGGCGTGACCCCGGCGGCATACCGCAACAGCGTTCAAGACACGGCAGGGTGAGACGGCCGAGACTCGCCGCATGACTGCACGCGGCTGGTTCCTGTTCTCCCTGATGGGAGTGGTCTGGGGCGTTCCCTACCTGATGATCAAGGTGGCGGTGGACGCCGTGTCCCCGTCCATGGTGGTGTTCACGCGCTGTGCGCTGGGCGCCGTGCTCCTGCTCCCCTTCGCGATACGCCAGGGCGGTCTCGGTCGTACCGTCCGGGCCCGCTGGAAGCCGATGCTGGCGTTCGCCGTCATCGAGATCGTCGGCCCCTGGTGGACCCTGACCGACGCGGAACGCCACCTCTCCAGCTCGACGGCGGGCCTGCTGATCGCCGGCGTCCCCATCGTGGGCGTGGCCCTGGCCCGCTTCTTCGGCGAGACGGAGCGGCTGGGGACGAGGCGGATGACCGGACTCGGCCTGGGCCTGGCCGGCGTAGGGGTCCTCACGGTCCCGCACCTGACGGGCGGCGACGCGAAGTCCCTGGCCGAGGTACTGGTGACGGTGGTGGGCTACGCGACGGCGCCTCTGATAGCGGCCCGCCACCTGAGGAACGTCCCGACCCTCCAGCTCATCGCCCCCTGCCTGGCCCTGGCGGCACTGGTCTACGCCCCGGCGGCGGCGATGACCTGGCCGTCGACCATGCCCTCCCCCTCGGTCCTGGCCGCGCTGGCGGCCCTGGGCGTCGTCTGCACGGCGATCGCCTTCGTGGCCTTCCTGGAGCTGATCAAGGAGGCGGGCCCGACCCGGGCGACGGTCTTCACGTACGTCAATCCGGCGGTCGCGGTGGCGGCGGGCGCGATCTTCCTGGACGAGCCGCTCACGGCGGGCATCGCGGCGGCGTTCACGCTGATCCTCGCGGGCTCGGTCCTGGCGACGGCCGGACCCGGCGGAAAGCGCCTCTCCCGCCCGGTACCATGGTCGACACGGCAGACGAGCCGGGCGGACGGCCGCGTGGAGTCCCCCTGACGGGGAGCTCCCCGAGGAACGTCCGGGCTCCACAGGGCAGGGTGGTGGCTAACGGCCACCCGGGGTGACCCGCGGGACAGTGCCACAGAAAACAGACCGCCGGGGACTTTGGTCCTCGGTAAGGGTGAAACGGTGGTGTAAGAGACCACCAGTGCCCAGGGTGACCTGGGCAGCTAGGTAAACCCCACCCGGAGCAAGGTCAAGAGGGGCCGCCTTTTCGGAGGCGTCCCTGCGCGGATGTTCGAGGGCTGCTCGCCCGAGTCCGCGGGTAGACCGCACGAGGCCGGTGGCAACGCCGGCCCTAGATGGATGGCCGTCGCCGACGGGACCGCGAGGACCCGCCGGAACAGAACCCGGCGTACAGCCCGACTCGTCTGCCGCTCCACATCGGGCCCTGCCGTGAGTGCGAAGCACGGTTCGACAATTGAAGACGGGCGTCAGGGCGTTGGCGGAGGAGATCAGGCACGACATGTGCTACCGCCACTCAGATCCCCGGTACGACGGCCCGCACCGCCAGGTACCCTAAAACACATCGTCAACGCGGCCCGACGGGCTTCCGTTCCACGCCGGTGGAACCTCGAAGGACATGCCCCCACCCGCACGAGCCTCTTCGTGCTGCCCGAGGGAAGTCCTTGCTGTTCCGCGCGTCTGCGAAAACGGTCGCCGCTATGGCGCTCGACAGTTCGCTCTATCTCCACCTCACCGAGCAGTTCACCCATATGCACGGCTACCGGCCCAACCCCTCGGAGGCGCGGTCCTGGGAGCGGAGCATCCCAGCGCTGACCGCGGCGCTCAATGACGCGGGTCTCGGTGACGTGGAGGTCATGCTCGAGTACGCGCTCCCGATGAACAGCAAGCGAGCCGACGCGGTTCTCGCCGGGATTCACCCACGCACGGGAGACCCCTCCTATGTCGTGGTGGAACTCAAGCAGTGGAGTGACGTCGTCCCGGACGAGGACGACCCGGTCCTTTGCCATGTCGCTTCCTTTACTCAGCCGGTCCTCAACCCCATCGAGCAGG
Source organism: Streptomyces sp. CRCS-T-1 (assembly GCF_024442335.1). Lineage (NCBI taxonomy): Bacteria > Bacillati > Actinomycetota > Actinomycetes > Kitasatosporales > Streptomycetaceae > Streptomyces > Streptomyces sp. CRCS-T-1. Next base: position 6,027,904 of record NZ_CP101651.1, read on the forward strand.
TTCGTCGCTACTGCGAGTACCTGGTCAACTTCAACGGCGCGGTCGCCGGCCATCCGGAGAGGGTCGGGGGAGTGGCCTTCCTGCACAACGCAACCGAGTTCGATGTGGGTCCACTGCGCGAGATCGAGTCCGACCAGTGGGGCCAGTTGTTCGCGGGCGACACCCGCGGTGAGTTCATCGACTACGTCCGTGCCCGGCTCAGCTCTGGGCATCCGGGTGCCGCAACCGCTGACGCGTTGCTCGCGGGCAAGACAGTCCCGTCGAAGCAGCTCATGGCGGTCGCAGCACAGGAAGTTCGTGAGAGGGAGCAGTTCGTGCTCCTCGACGAGCAGCAGGTTGCCTACCGCAAGGTCCTCAACGCGGTGCGCAAGGCCCAGCAGTCGGACCACAAGGAGGTCGTGGTGATCACCGGCGGTCCTGGCACCGGCAAGAGCGTTATCGCCCTCTCCTTGCTCGGCGAGTTGTACCGGCGTGGCATCCCGGCTCTGCATGCGACCGGGTCCCAGTCCTTCACCAAGACGATGCGCAAGGTGGCGGGTGTCAGGAAGCGTGAGGTGCAGGATCTCTTCAAGTACTTCAACAGTTTCATGGCAACAGAGAAGAACAGTCTCGACGTGCTGGTCTGTGATGAGGCCCATCGCATCCGTGAGACGTCGGCCAACCGGTACACGCCGGCCGCGCGCCGGACCGGCAAGCGGCAGATCGACGAACTGATAGACGTGGCCAAAGTGCCCGTCTTCCTGCTCGACGAGCACCAGGTTGTGCGCCCGGGGGAGATGGGCACAGTGGAAGACATCCGAGCCGCAGCGGCACGCAGGGGTCTGAACTGCCCGGTCGTAAGGCTCGAAAGCCAGTTCCGCTGCGGCGGGAGCGACGCCTACTTGCGCTGGGTGGTACGGCTTCTGGACTTGGAGCCAGGCGGCCCGGTCGAGTGGGAACCCGATGACCGCATGGCACTCCTGATGGCAGACAGCCCGGAGGAGATGGAGAGCTTCCTGGATGGCCGCCGCGGCCAGGGATACAGCGCTCGCATGTCAGCTGGCTATTGCTGGCCGTGGTCCCCGGAACCCAAGCCGGGACAGCCCCTTCCGGCCGACGTGAGAATCGGCGACTGGGCGCGGCCCTGGAACTTGCGCGGCGATCGCTCAGTCTCCGGCGCACCCCCGTCCGCCTTGTGGGCCACGGACCCTGCGGGTTTCGGTCAGATCGGATGCGTCTACACCGCGCAGGGCTTCGAGTACGACTGGTCGGGCGTCATTATCGGCCCCGACCTGGTGTGGCGCGGCGACCGATGGGTGACGGACCGTACGGCGTCCAAGGATCCGGTGTTCAAGCGCTCGACACCAGACGCCGATGTGGATCGCCTGATCCGCAACACGTACAAGGTGCTGCTGACCCGCGGAATGGTCGGCACGGTGGTCTACTCCACGGATAGGGAGACGCAAGAAAAGCTACGAGAACTGCTGGGGGTCGGGCGGCGCGTGACTGTTACGGTGTGAACGATCGGCCGGACCCTGCAGCTATTCCGTCAACTTGCCGCTGACATGTTGTGAGTCGGCGGGAGGAGTTCGCACAAGCTGCCGTGCTCCCTAAGATCACCCATACCAATCGCGGCCCGACGGGCTTCCTCTGAGCGAGGACACGCCCCCACCCGCACGAGTCACTCGTGCCCTGGGGGAACCACCTCGTGTCCATGCTCCTGCTGAAGCTGTCTGCGCAGGACCTGCTCACTCTGAACTCGAGGCGCCGGATGGTGCCGCACCTCGCCGCCAGATACCGGTATTTCCGAGGGCGCGATGTGTCAAACACGGAACGGGAGGCATGGGCCGAAAGCCTGGTCGTGCTGGCGGAAGACCTGGTTGAGGCGGAGCGGGGCAATGTCGAGATGGTCGTCGAGTGCGCTGCGACGGTCGACGAACCTCAGAAGGGGGAGCCGCCCCTTATCGATGTCGTGCTTGTGGGCCGACACCCGGAGACGTGCCTGCCGTCGTTCCAACTCGTCGAGCTGAAGCGATGGTCAATGGTCACGCGGGTTGAAGCGGCCACCGCGGAGCTCGTGAGTGTCCCGGGATACAAGACGCCCAAGAAGCACCCTGCGTTGCAACTCAGGAAAACATACCGATTGTTCTCTGGAGACCAGGGGCCGCTACGTGGCATCACGGTCGAATGCGGCGGATTCGCGTACCTGCACAATGCTACCGATGACTCGGTTCGACCGCTGCTCGATACGTTGGCGCCGACCGGAGCTTATGAGCGTGTGTACACCCACGACAGTCGTGACCTGCTCCTTGCGGACCTGCGTCGACATTTCGCGGAGGATGGCGCGGCTTCCGAGGTCGAGCAACTACTGCGGTTCATGAATCTGCGCAACACGCCGCTTCTCGACGCGATGATCAGATCGCGCGGAGAGGACACGGTGTTCACCTTGCGTGGACAGCAGAAGAGAGTGGCGGCGAGTGTTCTGAAACGAGCCGCCCTTGTTCTCGGCAATCCTGATCAGCCCGCTCCGCCGCCGGATGACGAACGAGCGGTGTTCATCGTGACGGGTGGTGCAGGTACGGGAAAGAGCGCAGTGGGCCTACAGCTCAGGGCCGACTTTGAGGCAGCCGGCCAAACGGTGAAGTACGCCAGCGGAAGCCGTGCCTTCAACGGGGCACTTCAGGAGCAGGTGGGCTACACCGACAACGAGTTCAGGAAGAGGTTCGCCTACTTCAGCCACTTCGTGACGCCTCCGGACCCTCCCTTGGACGTCCTCATCTGCGACGAGGCGCATCGCATGAGAGAGCGAACCATCGACATGTATCGCCGAGAGGAGAAGTCGGGCAAGCAGCCTCAGGTGGACGATCTGCTGGATGCCTCTCGCCTCACGGTGTTCTTTCTCGACGAGAGCCAGTCCGTGCGACCCAAGGAAGTCGGCACGGTGAGCCTGGTCGAGGAGGCCGCAAGGGCGCGGGGGATCGTTCCACTCCACTACAAGCTCAGGGAGGAATGGCGCTGCGGGGGCAGCGACGCCTACATCCGCTGGGTGCGGGCCGTCCTCGACATCGAGGCAGGAACCACCGAGTGGACCCCCGACGGCTTGATGCATGTCGAGGTGGCCGACAGCCCAGAGGAACTCGAGCACATCATCAGGACCGAGGCGGAGGCGGGAGCCACGGCGCGCATGGTGGCCGGCTTCTGCTGGCCGTGGACCGAGCCGGTGGGGAAGGGGAGGGCCGCGCGCTTGGAGTCAGACGTGCGGATCGGTGACTGGCACCGTCCGTGGAATGCAAAGGGCGACTCCTTCCGCGAGAACGGATTGGTGCCCCCGTCCACGAAGTGGTCAGTGCACCCGTATGGCATCAACCAGATCGGCTGCGTCTACACGGCTCAGGGCCTGGAGTGGGACTGGTGCGGGGTGATCCTCGGCGAGGACATGGTGAGACGCGGCGACCGCTGGGTCTACCGCAAGGGGCAGTGGTACAAGGACTCCGAGAACAATGTCAAACGGGTCAAAGTGCCCGGTTCGTTCGACATGAAGCTCCGGGAGGGGACGGGGAGTGAGGCGGAAAGAGAGGAGGAGTTCGCGCGCTGCATTCGCCACGCCTACCACGTGCTCATGACCAGAGCGAGCCGGGCGACGGTGCTGTACTCCACGGATGAGGAGACACAGGAGTACCTCAAGACCTGCGTGGGTGACTTGCAGGTACACGGCCTGCGGCCTACGTGGGAAAATCTCCCTGCCGAGGCGCGGGTGCCGCATCTTCCCAGCCCGAATAGGAGGGGTAACGACACCTCTCCCGGGCAGGAGTTGCTCTTCTGAGGGATCCTCGTCGCATGGCCGAGGCCAGACAGGCGGAAGAGTGGCGGGCTCGCCGGGCCCGCCACAGGCCTACCTCAGATGAGGTGGCGCGCTGCCACCGCCAGTGCCTCCCACACGAGGTTGGAGATCACGCTCGCGGCGACGCCGACCAGGATCTCGCGGATCCAAGGACGACGCGCAGGCTTGTACTCGACCGGTTCCATATAGGCCCACTCCATGGTGTGAGTTCGGAACGGTAGGACCGCCCTACCGGGCATCCGTCCCATCCGTCACTCACATCCAGCGGACTGGACCGTGGACTCCGCCTCGTACCCTCCGGGAAGGTGCGCAGCAGTAGGAGCTTATCGCAACGCGATGCGTTCCTGATCGGGCCAACAACCTGGCGGTTTGCTGGATTTAGAGCGCCGTAGGCCGCGGGGTGGAGGCCGGGAGCGCCTGTGCGTGTAGACGTCATGCGTACCGGTTCCTGCATACCGTCAACGATCCGCCACCGCGGTCATCTCATTCATGGCCGCTCCGCCGACGTGACCTGTGGGAGATGTCGCGTCGCGGGAAAGAGCTGGTGGTTCGACTGTCGGGAACCTCCCGGCGGTTGGCCGACATACTCTCCGGTCCGGTCCGCGTCGTCGCCGACCGCGCAGGGCAGAGCGTCTTCGACAGGCCGTACAGCCCGCGTCGTATGCCTTGCTTCAGGACGCCGTCGTTCTCATGTCCCGCCCCTCTGCTCACGGTGTTCCGCCCCCAGCCGCGCGTAGTACTCGATGAGCTCCGGGGTATCCACTGTTGCAGGATTGACGACCTGCTCCGCAGGCGCGCCCTGGAGGAGGCGTTTGACGGGGATCTCCAGTTTCTTGCCGGTGCGGGTGTGGGGGATGGCCGGGACCTGGAGGATTTCGTCGGGGACGTGGCGCGGGGAGGCGCCGGTGCGGATCGCCGTTCTGATCCCTTCGCGGAGGTCTTCGTCCAGGGGGACCCCGGTCGCCGGCACCACGAACAGCGGCATCCAGTAGCCGCCGTCGGGCTCCTCCGCTCCGATGACCAGGGCCTCGGCGATCTCCGGGAGGCGTTCCACCGCGTCGTGGATGTCGGCGCTGCCCAGGCGGACGCCGTTGCGGTTGAGGGTGCTGTCGGAGCGGCCGTGGACGATGACCGAGCCGTGCGGGGTGAGGGTGATCCAGTCGCCGTGGCGCCAGACGCCGGGGTAGGAGGAGAAGTAGGCGTCGTGGTAGCGGGTGCCGTCGGGGTCGTTCCAGAAATGGAGGGGCATGGAGGGCAGGGGGCGGGTGATGACCAGTTCGCCTACCTGGGCGGTGACTGGGAGGCCTGCCTCGTCGTAGGCGGACAGCGCTACGCCCAGGTGGGGTGCCGACAGCTCGCCTGCCCATACGGGGGTGGTCGGCGCGCTGCCGGCGAAGGCGGAGACCACGTCCGTGCCGCCGCTGATGGAGGCGAGCAGGACATCGGCGCCGACGTGGTCGCGGACCCAGGGGTAGGCGGAGGCCGGGAGGGTGGAGCCGGTGCAGCCGATCACGCGGACGGAGGAGAGGTCGTGGGGTGACGGGTCGATGCCGAATTTGGCCATGCCCAGCAGGTATTGGGGGCTGGTGCCGAAGACGGTTACCCGGTGGCGGGCGGCCAGGTCCCAGAGGATGTCCGGGCGGGAGAGCGGCGCCGGGCTGCCGTCGTACGTGCAGGTCGTGGCGCCGGTCAGCAGGGTCGAGGCGACCAGGTTCCACATCATCCAGTGGGTGGTCGTGTACCAGAGGAGGCGGTCGCCCGGGCCCAGGTCCGAGTGCAGGGTCAGGGTCTTGAGGTGTTCGAGCAGGACGCCGCCGTGGCCATGGACGATGCCCTTGGGGAGGCCGGTGGTGCCGGAGGAGAAGACGACCCACAAAGGGTGGTCGAACGGGACCGGGGTGCAGACCAGTTCCTCGGTGCGGGTGGTGGCGTCCTCCCAGGGGATCGTCAGGGAGGGGTGGGTGGTGCCGGGCCAGGGGAGGCCTACGTGGTCGACCAGGAGCGTGGCCTTCGACGTCGGGAGGGCTTGCGCCAGTTCGCGCGTGGCGTCGCGGCGGTCGTGCGTCGTGCCGTTGAAGAGGTAGCCGTCGGCTGCGATCAGGACCGTGGGTTCGAGCTGGGCGAACCGGTCGGAGGCGGCTCGGGGCGCGTAGTCCTGGCCGCACACCGACCAGACCGCGCCCAGGCTCGCGGTGGCCAGGAACGCGACGATCGTGTGTGGGGTGTTGGGCAGGTAGCCGACCGCCCGGTCGCCCCGTCCCACTCCCAGGTCGCGCAGGGTCGCGGCGAGCGAGGCGACTTGGGCGCGCAGGCGGTTCCCTGTCACCTCGTATCCGGAGCCGGTCTCGTCGAGGGCGATGATCGCCACGTCGTCGTCGGGGAGGTTGCGCAGGGCGTGGTGGGCGTAGTTGAGGGTGGCTCCGGGGAACCAGCGGGCGCCCGGCATGGTCTCCTCGGCCAGCACCTGCTCGTACGGGGTGTCCGACTCGATGGCGAAGTACTCCCACACCGCGCCCCAGAAGCCTTCCAGGTCGGTGACCGACCAGTGGTGCAGGGCGCTGTAGTCGGCGTCGGCCGCCACGTCCCGGTGCCGGGCCGCCGCCCAGCGGGTGAAGTCCGCGATGCGGCTGGTTGCCGCGGCCTCCGGATCGGGAGTGAAGAAAGAGTCCGGGTACTTCATCTCGGTGCTCCTCGGCGCGCTTCGAGCAGTGGTGGGGTGTGGGTGGTGGTGTGCAGCAGGGGCGCCCAGGTCGTGGCTGCCGTGAACTCGACGTCCCCGTGCGGGATCACGTCCATCACGACCCGGTCCGGGCGCAGGAGTGCGGCGTCCGCTCGTCCCGTGCGCAGCCATGCCGCGAGTCGGCCGTCGTCGCCGAGGTCGGTCACGAGGATCGTCCTGGCGCCGAGGGCGTTGGCCAGCGCTTGGAGAGAGGGGGACGGTGGCCCCGTCATCAGGACCGCGAAGGAGTCGCCCAGCAGGGTGTCCAGGCGGGTGCGGTGTTCCGGGGGCCCGGCCGCCGTCACCCACGGTTGCGGGCAGACGTGCCCCACCAGACGGCGGCCCGCCCCGAGAGGGCGGCGGCAGACCAGCGGGCCCGTGGTCAGGGCCGGAGTGAGGTCGCGGGCGGCCGCCGTGCTCAGGCCGGGGATACGGACCGCCGCGTTCAGGGCGCCGCGGCGGAGGGCCGCGGCGCCGTCCTGGCCGCCGGTCATCGCCCAGCCCATCGCGACTGCGAGCCGGATCATGTGGCGGGCGTGCGGCTTGCGTTCGGTCTCGTACGTGTCCAGCAACCGTTCGTCCGCTCCCCGCCGGAGGACGGCGGTGAGCTTCCACGCCAGGTTGTGCGCGTCCCGCAGGCCCGCGCACAAACCCTGCCCGATGAACGGCGGGGTCAGGTGGGCCGCGTCGCCCAGCAGGAAGACCCGGCCTCGGCGCCAGTGGTCGGCGATCCGTGCCCGGAAGGTGTAGCGCGCCTGGCGCAGCACCTCGAATTCGGCGGCGTGCGCCAAGTCCACCCATGGGGCGACCAGTTCTCGCAGCCGCTCCCGAGTTGGTTCCGTGTCGTCCTGGACGCGGAACTCCCAGCGGTAGCGGTCCTCGCCGATGCGCATGAACGTCGCCGGGCGCCGTGGATCACAGATCTGTTCCACGCCTTCCCAGCAGCGGACCGGGAGGCTCGTGCGGACGTCTACGACGGTCCAGCGTTCCTCGAAGCGCAGGTCCTCCCAGCCGGCGCCGATGGCCTCGCGGGTGAGGCTGTTGGCGCCGTCGCAGCCCAGGACGGCGTTCGCCCGCAGTACGTGTTCGCCCGTGTCGTCGCGGTACGTCACGCGCACCGGACCGTCGTCGTCCATCTCGGCCTGCTCCACGCCGACGACCTCCACCCCGCCGCGCAGCTCGCACTCCGGCCTGCGTGCCAGCGCCTCACGCAGGACCCGCTCCAGCTCCGGCTGGTCGAACATGCTGGTCTGCGGGAAGCCGTGGGCGCCCCGCGCGGCGCGTGGGAACTCCGCCAGCACCCGGTGTCGGGCGTCCAGCAGCCGGAGGCCCCGTGCGGGGCGGGCGATCGCGGCGAACTCCGCCTCGACCCCGGCGGCCTGGAGGATGCGGCGGACCTCGTCGTCGGCGGCGACGGCGCGCGGCAGGGGGTAGACGTCGTGGTGGCGTTCGAGGACGACGGTACGCACGCCGCGCCGGGCCAGGAGGAGGGCGGCGGTCACGCCCACGGGGCCGGCTCCGACGATCACCACTGGTGCGGAGGCCGAGGGGGACTCGACGGTCATGTGCGGCTCATTCGGGTGTCGGAGTCTGGTCTTCGGTTTCGGTCGCGCGGGTCATTCCGCGTGGGACACCGGCGTGCGCTGCTCCCCGAGGTCCATGCGCCCGTCCGGGGTGGCGATGGTCGCCGTCACCACGTCGCCGTGGCGCAGGTAGCGGGGGTTCTTCGCCTGGGTCTTGAAGAACGTCTTCCACTTCACGGCGGGCGGCAGCAGCGCGGCGATCTTCTCGACGGGCTTCGGCGGGGCCTTGAGGGCGGTGCCGCCGGGCGTGCCGGTCAGCAGCAGATCGCCAGGGTCGAGGGTCTGGAAGCGGGCCAGCAGGGTGAGTGCCCGGGCCGGACGGACGATCATGTCGGTGAGGGTGCGGTCCTGGCGTGGCTCGCCGTTGACCGACAACCGCAGGCGCAGGTCGGGGAGATGGGCGAAGTCCTCCGGTTCCAGGAGGCAGAGGGCGGGGCCTGTCGGTGTGAAGGTGGGGTACGACTTGCTCTCGTAGAACTGGGTCTTCGTCAGCTGTACGTCCCGGGCGCTGACGTCGTTGGCGATCACGAGTCCGGCGACGTACGACGGCAGATCGCCTTCCTCTACGACGGTGCCGACGCTCAGCGGCGCGCCCATGACCAGGCCCAGTTCGATCTCGTAGTCGAGGAGCCGCACGTGCGGCGGGCGGACGATGGTGTCCTGCGGGCCGCTGATCGAGCCGGACGCCTTGCGGAAGAATGCGGGCGGGATGTCGCCGGTGAAGCCCGAATCGCTGGCGTGGCTGCGGTAGTTGACCATCTGGGCGATCACCCGGCAGGGGGTGGTGACCGGGGAGAGGGGTGCCAGTTCGGCGACCGGTGTGCCCGCCTCGCCGGACAGAGCCGCCTCCCGTACGGTGGCCCGGTCGGCCAGCAGTTCGGCCGTGGTGACGGCCTTGGTGTCGACAGGGACGGCGCGGTCGCCGAGGGCGACCCACCAGCCGTCGGTGGTGCGCAGGACGTTCGTACTCACGTCGGTGCCTTCATCTCGTGGGCGGTGGTCAGGAATTCGCGGCCTTCAGCAGGCCCAGCAGCCGTGCCGGGTCCAGTTCGTTGTCGCCCCGCAGGGCCTGGACGACGTCGCGGACCCGTTGCGGGGAGGGGCTCGCGCCGAGGAAGTCGCGGGTGGCCGGTGGGCCCCACTGGGCCAGGCCGCTCGTCGACATGGGCGCCCAGCCCGGCTCGATGTCGCAGGAGAACAGGTCGCCGTCGGCGTAGTGCTCCAGCATGAGACGGTCGGGATCGCGCCAGTAGTCGAAGAGCTGGCTGCCCTGGATGTGCCGGCCGATGCCCCAGCTGCGCCGGTAGCCGCGCTCGGACAGGTACTCGCCGCCGGCGGCGATCGAGTCCAGGTCGGTCACCTGGTAGGCGGAGTGGACGTAGCCCGTGCCCGGCCCCAGATGCATCGCCAGCGTGTGGTGGTCCACGGCGAGGCCGCCCTGGTCGCAGCGGATGAACGCCATGGTCGGGCCGCGCTCGCGCTGCCCGTCGAGGAAGAGGAAGTCGGACACGATCATGCCGAGCGTGTCCAGGTACCAGTCCAGGGCCCGGGTGAACACGCGGGTCTCCAGGACGACATGGCCCAGTCGCTGGATCCGGGACGGTTCGCGTGGGGGGCGTTGCGTGGCGTTCGTACGGGGGTGCCCGGTGCCGGTGTTGAGGGGGAGCGGCCGTTGTTCGGGCAGGGCCGACAGGTCCTCGCCGCACACCACCACGCGTACGGGGAAGCCCGAGGGGTCGAGCAGGGCGACCGCCTTTCCGCCGCCCGGCACATCGGCGTCCCGTACGGCCGTGCCCGTGGCCCGGGCCAGCCGGTCCAGGTCGGGCCGCTCCGCCGCGCGGAAGGCCGGGCCGATGAAGCGGGACGTACGGCCGCGCCGGATCACCATGCACGGTGAGCCCGCGAAGGTGCCGCGCAGCCACAGTTCCCGCTCGGTGCGGGCGGCGATGGCGAAGCCGAAGTCCCGGGCGAAGACCTCGGCTCGGTCCAGGTCCGGCTTCTCGAACTCCAGCCAGGCCAGGTCGGCCACCTTGATCACCGGGTTCCGGGAGCGGCCAACGTGCTCGCCACGCAGGGCGCCCCGCTCGCTGTGGAGGTCCTGATGGGCCGTCTTGGACATGACGTCCTCCATGCGACATCGCTGAATTGAGGAAATCATCAGCTTTGACTCTTCGATCGTCAATAGTCGCCCGCGCTGAAACTGAGGATTTCGTCAGAACTGTGGCGCCCCGCGGGGGGTTGTTAGACTCGCGCGCATGCCGTCGTCAGCCCCGCCCCGCAACCGCTTCGAACGGCGCCGTGCCGAGACCCGTCAGGCACTCGTCCGCGCGGCGCGGCAGATCCTCGCCGAGACCGGGGACACCAGCGCGAGCATCCAGCTGATCGCGGAGCGCGCGGACGTCGGCTTCGGCTCCTTCTACAACCACTTCGAGTCGAAGACGGAGCTGTTCGACGCGGCGGTGCGGGACGCCCTCGAAGAGCTGGGGCAGACCTTCGACGAGCATCTGAACGGCGTCGACGACCCGGCGGAACTCGTCGCGACCGGCTTCCGCCTCAGTGCGCGCATGGCCGACTCCCGGCCCGAGCTGATGCAGGTACTGCGCCACCGCGGCCTCGGACACATCCACTCGGAATCGGGCCTCGCCCCGCGCGCGGTGCGCGATCTGGAGGCCGGGATCGCCTCCGGCCGGTTCACCGTCACCGATCCCACCGTCGCCGTGACCGCCCTGGGCGGCTCCCTGCTGGCGCTGGTGGAACTGCGGTTCGCCCGGCCCGAGCTCGACGGCGACGAGGCCGCGTCCAACCTGGCCGAGATGCTGCTGCGCATGCTGGGAGTGCCGCCCGAGGACGCCCGTGACGTCGCCCGCCGCCCCCTGCCCGACCTCGACTGACAGGGGCTTTCAGCGCCATGACCAAACCCGTCGTCCGTGAACCGCTGCGCCGCAACTCCCGCTCCAACCGCGCCCGCATCCTCGCCACCGCCCGGCAGGAACTCGGCCGGAACCCCGATGTGACCCTGGAGGAGATCGCCCGGGCCGCCGGGGTGGTCCGCCGTACGCTCTTCGGGCATTTCCCGGGGCGCGCGGCCCTGCTGGAGGCGCTCGCCGAGGAGGCGTCCGAGACCCTGCGCGGCATCGCGGCCGGGGTGCCCGACGCCGAGGAGGCGCCGGAGCGGGCCCTGGCCCGGTTCGTCCTGTCGATCTGGCCCGTCGGCGACCGCTACCGGCTGCTCCTCTCCCTCGCCCGCCAGGACCTGGGCACGCAGCGGGTGTCCGAGACCCTCGCCCCGGCCCGTGACGAGGCCACCGCGATCCTGGAGCGCGGGCAACGTGCGGGGGTGTTCCACGATCATCTGCCGGCGGCGGTGCTGAGCGCGGCGCTGGAGGCCGTCACCCTCTCCCTTCTGGAGAGCGTCAACACGGGCGCCTGGGAGGACGACGGGACCCGGACGGCGGTGGCCACGCTGGTCGCCGCGGGGGTGTCGGACGAGGCCGCGACGTCGATCGTGCGGGATGTGGCGTCGGAGATGCGGGACGGCGACGCTTCCGACAGCTGATTGCGGGGTTCAGTGGGCCTCTGACCCGCTTGTGAGTTCATCCCGGGGGTCCACAGGGGCATCCGCCCCCACCGTGATCAGTGCCGCCCTCGCGCTGCGCGTCCCGTCGTCGCTCCAGGTGCCGGCGTTCACGCAGTCCAGGAGGGCGAGGAGGAGCCTCTCCAGTGCTCTGGCGAGCGGGGCCGGTGGGATGGCCGTGCGGAAGACGCCCTGTCGCTGTCCGTGTTCGATGATCGCCGTCGCCCTGTCACGTGCGGGGGCGAGGATCTCGTCGACCCGTGCCGTCCCCAGGTCCTGCGGCGCGAGTCTCAGCAGGATGCGATAGCGGTCGCCGACGGGCCAGAGCGCCAGGACGAAGCGCCGTAGCGCGGTGACGGCGTCGGAAGGGGGATCCGGGGCCGTCGCCAGGGCGTCGCGCAGCGCCTCCGCGGCCTCGGCGGCAAGGCCTTCCACCAGCGCGGACCGGCCCGCGAAGTGGCCGTAGACCGTGCGGCGCACCACCCCGGCTGCCGCCGCGATGTCCGTGAGGCTGCTGTCGGGGTCGCGGCCCAGTTCCCGTCTCGCCGCTTCCAGGATGCGGGCCCTCGTGGCGGGTGCCGGGCGGCGTGGGCGGGTCATGGCGGATCTGACCTCCGGGCGACGAGGGAGGGCGGCTCGACGGGCGCCTCGATATTTGCACACCGGTGGGCAATAAACTAGTCTGCACATCGTTGGGCAAATAACTGCCCCGTTGCTTTGCCCGCCGCTTCGCCCCCGAGGAGCCTTCGATGCCGCTGCTTGCCGACACACCCGCCGAGAAGATGACAGCCCCCTATCCACGGCGCTGGTGGGCCCTGCTGGTGCTCTGCCTGAGCCTGCTGATCGTCGTCATGGCGAACACGTCGCTGATCGTGGCGGCGCCGGACATGACCAAGGACCTGGGCCTGACCAGCAGCGACCTGCAGTGGGTCGTCGACGGCTACACCGTCCCGTACGCCGCGCTGATGCTCGTCCTGGGCGCGATCGGCGACAAGTACAGCCGCCGCGGGGCACTGATCCTCGGTCTGCTGATCTTCGCGGGCGGCTCGGTGATGGGCGGCATGGTCGACGAGACCACCCTGGTCATCACGGCCCGCGCGATCATGGGCATAGGTGCCGCCGTCGTCATGCCGGCCACCCTGTCCCTGCTGGTCGCGATCTTCCCGAGGCGGGAGCGGGCCAAGGCCATCACGGCCTGGAGCGCCACCTCGGGCCTTGCCATCGCCGCCGGGCCGCTCGCCGCGGGCTGGCTGCTGGAGAGCCACGCCTGGGGCTCCACCTTCCTGATCAACGTCCCCATCGCGGTCCTCGGCGTCGTCGGCGCGCTCCTTCTGGTGCCGCCGTCCAAGGCCGAGCGGATGGGCGCGATCGACTACGTCGGCGGGCTGCTCTCCATCGTCTCCATCGGCTCCCTGGTCTACGCGGCCATCGAGGGCCCGCACTTCGGCTGGGGCACCGGCCCGATCACCGCGGCCGTGGTCGCCGGTGTCGGCCTGCTCGCCTTCGTCGCCTGGGAGCTGCGCCACCCCAACCCCATGCTGGACGTGCGCAAGTTCAGGGAGCGCCCCTTCAGCGGGTCGATGCTCGCGGTGCTGTTCTTCTTCTTCGGCACCTTCGGCTCGATCTACTACGCGACCCAGTTCCTGCAGTTCGTCCTCGGCTTCAGCGCGCTGGAGACCGGCGTACGGCTGCTGCCGCTGGCCGGAGCCGTCTTCGCCGGTGCCGCGGTCACCGGCCGGCTGGCCCCGAAGCTGGGCGTGAAGCTGGTGGTCGGGACCGGTATGGCGCTCGGCACGGTGGGCGTCCTGCTGCTCACGCGGATCGAGTCGGGCTCCACCTACACCGACTTCCTGGCGCCCCTGCTGCTGCTCGGCTTCGCGATCGGCCTGAGCCTGTCCCCGGCCACCGACACCATCATGGGCTCCTTCCCCGAGTCGGAACTGGGTGTCGGCGGCGGCGCCAACGACACCGCCCTGGAACTCGGCGGCGCCCTCGGTATCGCCGTCCTCGGCTCGCTCCTCGCCACGTCCTACAAGGACAAGCTGACCGACCTGGTCGGCGGTCACCTCCCGGCCGCCGCGATGGACACCGCCCAGGACTCGGTGGGCGGCGGCCTCGCGGTCGCCCAGCAGGTCGCGAAGACCCCCGACGGCGGCGTCCGGCAGGCCCAGGCGCTCATCGACGCGGTGCACGAGTCCTTCGCCCACGCCATCGCCCAGACCAGCCTCGTCGGCGCCGTCATCATGGCCGCCGGAACCATGATCGTCATCGCCGTGCTGCCCGGCCGCAAGGCCACGGTCAAGCCCGGCGACGACGACCCGGTGGCGGAGGCGGACCGGGACGAGGAGTACGCGGAGTCGGCCCAGCGGTGACGCCGCCCGGCCTACCCCCGCAGGAACCGGGTGAAGGACCTGGCCCACCCCTCGACGGTCTCCCTGGTGAACAGATCCGTCGAGTACTCGAAGGCGACCGTGATGCGGTCGCCTTCGGGCGCGATCACCACGTACAGCTCGTTGCGGGCCACGCCCCGGACGGAGAGGGCGTGCACGGAGGTCGTCACGCCCTGGAGGTCCAGGGCCGGTGGCTCCGTGGTGATCACCGTGAACAGGACCGTCGGGAACAGGGCGCCCTCCAGGTCGGGTGCCACCAGGGACACCACATCCGTCAGGGGGAGTTCCTGGTGGTCGAGGGCCGTGAAGAGGGAGGCGCCGAGTTGCGCGACCAGGTCGCCGAAGGTCTCCGCCTCACCGAGCCGGGCCCGCAGCAGTACGGCGTCACCCAGGATGCCGACGATCTCCGAACGGTCCCGCTGAACCCGGTTCGCGCTCGACGCCGCCAGGACGATGTCGTTCCCCTCGCCGCACAGCTCGCCCAGCCACCTGGCGAACAGGGCCGCCAGGACCGTGTAGGTGGTGGTGCCCAGGCGGGTCGCCGTGTCGGCCAGGAGGGCGGGGGTGTCGTCGTCGATGACCCAGGTGTGCAGGGCGCCCCGGCCGGACAGCGTGCCGGGGTGCGGGTGGTCGTAGGGCAGGGACGGGCGCAGGGGGATGCCGTCGAGTTCCGTGCGCCAGAAGCGTTCCAGGGCTGTCCTGCGGTCGTCCGGCAGGGCGTGTTCCGATCGGGCAAAGTCGGTGAACTGCCTTATATCGCTTGGTAGTTGAGGAGTCCTTCCCGCCCGTCGCGCGTTGTACAGCTCCGCCAGGTCGCGTCGGACGATGCCCAGGGACCAGCCGTCGCAGACCGCGTGGTGGAAGACCGTCACCAGGATCCAGTGGTCCGGGGCGAGCCTCGCCAGGCGGAAGCGGTGCAGCGGGGCCCGGTCCATCGCGAAGGGCGTGGACACCTGCTCGTCGCACCAGCGGTCCACCGCGTCCGCCGACGCCCCCGTGAGGTCGGTGACCGGCAGCGGGACGGGGACCTCCGCCAGGACTTCCACCTCGTAGCGGCCGTCCTGCCTGCGTACCGCGCGGCTGCGCAGGGCGTGATGGCGGGCCACCAGATCCGTGAGGGCCTGGTGCAGCGCGCCGGGGTCCACATCGCCGCGCAGGTCCGTGCGGTGGGCGATGTTGTAGACGCTCGGGTCGGTGAGCGCGTGGTGGCGGCGCCACAGTCGGCGCAGGGTGGACGGCATCGGTGCGGTGTCCTCGACACGGGGGCGGGTCGCGATGCCCCGGATCGTCGGGTCCAGGAAGAAGTCGGCCATCGTGAGGTCGACACCGGCCTCGTCCCGCATACGGTTCAGCAGCCTGATCGCGCTCAGGGAGTGGCCGCCGAGTTCGAAGAACGACATCGTGACCGGGACCGGGTCAGCCTCCAGCTCCTCGCACCACAGGTCGTGCAGCGTCTTCTCCAGGGCCGTGGCCGGTACGGCGGCCGGAGCCTCGCCGGAGCCGTCGCCCGGCTCGGGCAGGGCGGCGCGGTCCAGCTTGCCCGACGCGTTCACCGGGAGGCGGTCCAGGGACACCCAGCGGCGGGGGACCAAGTGGTCGGGCAGGTCGGCGGCGAGCGCGGCGCGCAGGGAGTCGAGGCCGGCCGTCGGGTCGGTGGGGACCACGTACGCGACCAGTTCCGTGTCGCCGTGGCGGTCGCGGCGCGTGAGGACCGCCGCGTCCCGGACGGACGGGAGTGCCGCCAACGCCGCCTGGATCTCGCCGGGTTCGACCCGGTAGCCGCGGATCTTGACCTGGTCGTCCGCCCGGCCCAGGTAGTCCAGGGTGCCGTCCGTCCGCAGACGGCCCAGGTCGCCCGTGCGGTACAGCACCCCGCCCGTTCCGTCGTCGAGGAAGGCGGCGGCGGTCTCGGCGGGGCGGTCGTGGTAGCCGTACGACACCGGGATCCCGCCCACATGGATCTCGCCGACCGCCCCGACCGGGACCTGACGGCCCGTGCCGTCCAGCAGCAGGACGCGTGCTCCCGGCACCGGGGTGCCGATCGGCGGCCACTCCTCGCCGTCGGGGTCGACGCGGTGCGAGGTGACGATGACCGAGGTCTCCGTGGGGCCGTACTGGTTGTACAGCGCGCAGCGCGGGTGCGTGGCGAGGAAGCGGCGGAAGCCGGCCGTGAGCTGGAGCGCCTCACCGGCCGAGAACAGCTCGCGCAGGGCAGGCAGTTCGGGGGCGGTCTCCATCAGGTACTTCAGCGGGGTGCAGGGCATGAACATCCGCTGCACCTCATGACGGCGCACCGCCTCGGCCACCGCCGCCGGGTCGTGCCGTACGGCGTCGTCGACGAGGACCAGCGTGGCGCCCGAGGCCAGCGTCGTGAAAATCTCCTGCACGCTGACGTCGAACGCCGGTGACGTCCACTGCAGGGTGCGCAGGGCCGGGTGGCGGTCCAGGTGGGCGCGGACCAGGTTCGCCGGGCCCCGGTGGGGTACGACGACGCCCTTCGGACGGCCGGTCGAGCCCGAGGTGTGGATGCAGTACGCCGGGTCTTCCGGGCGGGCGCTGTCCGGTACGGGGCCGGTGGGGAGCGTGTCGTCCACCTGGTCCACCCGCTGGACGGGCAGTCCGGTCGCCAGCTCCGGGTGTGCGGTGAGGGCGGCGTCGGAGGTGAGCAGGAGGACGGGGGGCGCGTCGGAGAGCAGCAGGGCGAGACGCGCGGTGGGCAGGGACGGGTCCAGCGGGAGGTAGGCCGCCCCGCTCTTGAGCACCCCGAGCAGGGCCGTGATCAGGTGCGGGCCGCGCGGCAGGCGCACCGCCACCCGCTCCCCGCGTACTGCTCCCCGGGCCCGGAGCTGCCGGGCGAGGCGGTCGGCCGCCGCGTCCAGATCCGCGTAGGAGAGCCGATCGTCCCCGCTGATCAGCGCTGTGGCGTCCGGGGTACGGCGGGCCTGACGCTCGAACAGGCCGTGCAGGGTGCCGGGGGAGGCCCCGTCGTCCACGCCCGCCGGGTGCTCCCAGCGGGCCAGGGACGCGCGGTCGGCGGCGGTGAGGGCGGTCAGTTCGGGCAGGGGCGCCTCGGGCGTGGCCAGGGCGCGGCGCAGCACCTGCTCGACGTAGTCCACGAAACGGCGCACCGTGGCCTCGTCGAACAGGGCCGTGTCGTACTCGACCATGAACCGGACGCCGCCCGCGTGATGGGTGAGATAGACGCTGAGGTCGAACGGGGCGCGGGCGCTCGGCACATCGAGCAGGGTGGCCGTCACATTCGGCGGGTCGAAGAGGGCCTCGCCCTCGTTCTCGTACTCCACCATCACCTGGAACAGCGGATTGCGCCCCGGGTCGCGACGCGGGTTGAGCGCGCCCACCAGATCGTCGAACGGGACGCCGCTGTGCTCGTACGCCGAGGTGCTGCTCTCGCGGACCCGGCGCAGCAGGGCCGGGAAGTCCGGGTCCCCGGTGAGGTCCAGGCGCAGCGGCACGGTGTCGAGGAACAGGCCCACCTGGTCCTCGGCACCGGCGGGACGCGCGGCGACCGCGGTACCGATCACCACGTCCCGCTGCCCGCTGAACCGGCCCAGGACCGCGCCGATCGCGCCGGTCAGCGTCATGAAGAGCGTGGCGCGGTGGCGGGCCGCGAACGCCCGCAGCCCGCCGGTCAGTTCGGCGTCGAGGGCGTGCGTGAGGCTCGCGCCCGCTCCCGATCTGACCGGCGGGCGGGGGCGATCGGTGGGGAGCGTCAGCTCCGGTGCGCCGCCGAGCCGCTGCCGCCAGAAGTCGAGGGACGCGGGGTCCGGCTCGACGGCCGTCGGCGGCTCGGACAGCGGCCCCGGTGCGGAACCTCCGCCCCGCCGTGCGCGGTAGTACGCGGCCAGATCGCGGGCCAGGACGGCCGTGGAGGAGGAGTCGAAGACGATGTGGTGCGCCATGAGGAACAGCAGATGGTGCTCCGGGGACAGCCGGAGCAGGCGGGCCGTCACGAGCGGGCCCGAGACGAGGTCGAGTCCGTGATCCGCCGCGAGCGTCGCCCGTAGAGCCGCCTCTTCCGTCGATCCCGTGTGGTCCTCCACCGGGCAGTCCAGCGGCATACGGTCGCGTATCTCCTGGTACGGGACACCGGCCGTGTCACCGAAGACCGTGCGCAGCGCCGGGTGCCGGTCCGCGACACGGTCCAGCGCCCAGCGCAACGCCGGTACGTCCAGGGGGCCGTCGAGCCGGATCGCCTTGGGCTCGTGGTACATGGCGGTGCCCGGGTGCAGTTGCTCCAGGAACCAGATGCGGCGCTGGGCCGGGGTGAGGGGGGCGCGGGGCGGCGTACGGCGGGGCTCGGGCAGGGGCCGCGCCTCAACCGCGGGGGTCGTCCGGCGCAGGCGGTCCAGTACCGGCAGCGCCGCCAGCACCTTCTCCCTCGGTACGCCGAAGTCCACGAAGCAGGCGATCTCGTCCGCTCCGGCGGCCAGCAGCCGCCCTACGGTCTCCGCCGCCGTGTGCTCGTCGCCGATCAGCGCGCGGGACTCGCAGTAGCGCTCGTAGGCGCGCCCGAGGAGGAACTCCACGTCCTCCTCCGGGGTGTTCTCCAGGTCCACCTGGAAGCCGAGACTGTTGGTGACCTGGTCGAAGAGGGAGAGGGACGACCGCAGATACGAAAGGAACGGCCGGTACGCCTCGGCCCGCGCCCGCTCCGCGTCGTCCTCCAGGTACGTGTGCACGAGCACCACGACCCGCCCCGCCGCCGGGTCCAGACCGTGCTCGGCACGACAGCGCCGGTACAGCGCGATGTTCTCGGCCAGTTGCTCCACCGTCTGCGTCATCAGATTGGTGACCACGCCGAGGTCCTCGGCGGCCGCCCGGCGGTAGCTGTCCGGGTTCCCTACGACGGCCACGTACATCGGCGGCCGTTCCTGTACGGGACGCGGATGCAGGCGGACCTCCACCGGGGTGCCGTCGCCCGCCGTGGTCTTCAGCGCCTGCCCCGACCACAGGTCCCGTACGGCCGCCAGCTGCTCGTACATCACCTCGCGGTGCCGGCCGAAGTGCTGTGGGGCGAGTGCGAAGTCGGTGGCGTGCCAGCCGCTCGCGAAGCACAGGCCCGTCCGGCCGCCGGAGATGTTGTCGACGACCGACCACTCCTCGGCGACCCGGGCCGGATGGTGCAGCGGCAGCACCACGGAACCGGCGTGCAGCCGGACCCGGCTGGTCCTCGCGGCGAGGGCCGCGGCCAGCACGGAGGGGTTGGGGAAGAGCGCGCCGAAGGAGTTGAAGTGCCGTTCGGGGAACCACAGGGCGTGGAAGCCGTGCTGGTCGGCGAAGTCGGCGGCGGCCATGATCAGGCCGTATTTGTCGTCGTCGGAGTGCTGGGGGTAGTCGCCGAAGAAGTAGAGGCTGAAGTCGACGGCTCCGGAAGAGGATGCGGCGGGCTCGGGGGCGAGAGGGGTCGGTACCGGTTCCGGAGTGGTCGGTGCCGTGATGGTGCCGGGCGTTGCCGCGAGTACGTCCAGCTGGCGGGAGATCATCCCACCCACCTGGTCGACCAGTTGCTCCGCCAGCCGTAGCTGCTGGCCGAACAGGGCGTGGAGGTCCGAGGGCGCCTCCTGGGGAGCGGCGGGCGCCGCCGGTGGGTCCTCGGCCACGGGCTCCTCCCGCACCACCGGCGCGATCACCGGCGCGGCCACCTGCGCTTCGTCGCCCCGCAGTCCCGCGACCCGTTCGGCCAGTCGGCGTGGTGTGTCGGCCGAGTCGAACACCTCGCGGACCGGGACCCGGACGCCGTACCGCTGCTCCAGCTCGGTCGTCATGCTCATCAGGGAGAGCGAGTCGGCGCCGAGTTCGAAGAAGGAGCTGTCGGGGGTGACGTCGGCGGTCGGGCGGCCCAGTTTGTCCGCCGTCAACTGCCTTATCGAGTCCAGGACTTCATCCGTGCGCGGTTCCGGTCGCTCGGGTGCCGCCACCGGCGTCCCGGTTCGGTACGGCACCCTGCTCCGCCGCAGCGGATGCCCGGGGAGCGGCACCCGGCCGCCGTTGTCGTCGAGGAGCGCCCGCCAGTCCAGGTCGGCACCCCTGCGGTACAGCGAGCCGAGGGCCGTCAGGAATCCGTGGGCCTGCTCGGCGGCCTCGTCCCCTTCGCCCTGCCCGCTCAGCCAGCGGCTGTCGGTGACGCAGTGCCGGCCGAGCCCGGTGAGGGTCCGCCCGGCGCCGGTCTCCACGAAGTCCCGGAAGCCCTGTCCGACGGCGGTCTCCATGGCGAGGTCGAAGCGGACCGGCTGCCGGGCCTGACGGCAGAGGTAGTCGGCGTCGACCGTCCAGCCGACCGGGCGCCACTCGCCGTCGGCCGTGGTCACCAACGGGGTGTGCAGCGGCCGGTACGTCACCTCGCGCGCCCGGGTCCGGAACTCGTCCAGCGCGCTGTCGACGTCCGAGGAGTGGAACGCTCGGTCGACCGGCAGCGCACGCCAGCGCAGGCCGTCCAGATCGAACAGCCGTGCCGCCTCCTTCAGGGCCCCCGGCGAGCCCGAGAGCACCTGGGCGTGCGGGCCGTTGACCGCGGCGAGTTCCGCACCGGCGGCGTCCGCGACGCGTCGTGCGGTGGCCAGGTCGGCCCGGACGGCGAGCATGCCCCCGGCCGGGCAAAGGGCCTGCATGAGGCGCCCGCGCCAGGCGGTGAGCCGCAGCCCGTCCTCCAGGCTCAGGGCACCGGCCGCGTACAGGGCGGCGTACTCGCCGACGCTGTGGCCGAGCAGGAGCCCGGGGTGTATTCCGGCGGCCCGCCAGGCGTCCGCCAGCGCCGCCTGATGTGTGAAGAGGGCGGCCTGCGCGGTCTCGGTGGGCCAGATGTCGTCTTGCGTAGAGGGACCGGCGTGACCGGGGGCGGTCAGGAGTGGTTCCAGCAGGCTGCCGCCGAACTCCCCGGCGTAGAGCTTCTCGCACCGGTCGAGCGTGGCCCGCGCGGCCGGGTACGCGGCGTACAGGCCGCTCGCCATGCCGTGGCGGGCGCTGCCCTGGCCCGGGAAGGCGAAGGCGACCGGGCCCGGAGGCGCGGCCTCGAAGCGGACGTCTTCCTCCAGCGCGCGGGCGAGTTCACCGGCCGTGCGGCCGACCACGGCGGTGCGTGCCGTGCGGTGCGGTCTGCCGAGGGCGAGGGTGGCGGCCACGTCGGCGGCCGGGAGGTCGGGCAGGGCCAGCAGCCGGTCGCGGAGCCCTGCCGTGAGTGCGGCGAGGGACTCGGAGTCACGCGCCGACACGGGCACCAGGACGGGGAGTTCGAGAGCCGGCCGGGGGCGGACGGGCGGGGCCTCCTCCAGCACCACATGGGCGTTGGTGCCACCGACGCCGAGCGCGCTGACCCCGGCCCGGCGGGGCACACCGTCCGGCACCGCCCAGGGCCGTAGCTCCGTGGCCAGCGTCAACGTGCCGTCGGACAGCGGGAGTTCCGGGTTGGGCCGGTTCAGGTGCGGTGTCGGCACCAGGGTGCGGTGGCGCAGCATCAGGACCGTCTTGATGAGCCCGGCCATTCCGGCGCAGCTGTCGAGGTGCCCGATGTTCGGCTTCACCGAGCCGACGACACAACCATCGCCGGAGCGGCCCGAGTTCCCCGCGTCCTCGCCCAGAACCCGCGCCAGCGCCGTGAGTTCGACCGGGTCGCCGAGCCGCGTTCCCGTGCCGTGCGCCTCCACGTACGAGATCGTCTCCGCCGGTACGTCGGCCCTGCGCAGGGCCTGCCGTACGACGTCGGCCTGCCCCTCGACTCCGGGCGCGCTGAAGCCGACCTTGGCGGCTCCGTCGTTGTTGACCGCGGAGCCCAGGATCACCGCGTGCACGGTGTCGCCGTCGGCCAGGGCCCGGTCGAGGCGCTTGAGCAGGACGGCGGCCACACCGTTGCCCCCGACCGTGCCGTCGGCCTCCGCGTCGAAGGCACGGCACCGTCCCGTGGGGGACAGGATCGACCCGGGGTGGCTGCGATAGCCGGACTCCTGGGGCAGATGCACGGCCGCCGCGCCCGCCAGCGCCAGGTCCGTCTCGCCGGTCAGCAGCGCCTGGACCGCCAGGTGCACCGCGACCAGCGAGGTGGAACAGGCCGTCTGCACACCGATCGCCGGGCCGGTGAGACCGAGCCGGTAGGCGACCCGGGTGGCGAGGAAGTCGGGCTCCTGGCCGATGGCGGTCTGCATTCCGGCGGCCGGGTCGGCCGGGTCGTACTGAGAGCCGGTGACGGACGGCTGCTGGTGGTCGTAGAGGTTCATGCCCGAACCGGCGAACACCCCCACCCTGACGCCCGGCGCGGTCGCCGCGTGGCCGCCGTCCTCCAGCGCCTGGTGGCAGCACTCCAGGAACAGCCGGTGCGCCGGATGCGTGAGTCCGGCCTCCTTGGGGCTCAGCCCGAAGAAGTCCGTGTCGAACTCCTCGACACCGTCGAGGACTCCGGCGACGGGCACGTGCCCGGATGCCGAGGGCTGCGGCGCGTCGAACACCCGGACGCTGTCCACGCCGTCCCGCAGGTTGGCCCAGAACCCCTCCGCCGAGTGCGCTCCGGGGAAGCGCAGCGCCAGTCCGATGACGGCGATACGTCGCTCGGGGGATGTGACCTCGTCGGTGACCGCCTCGGGCCCGGCCGCCTCCGCCACCGGCCCGCTCGCGAGATGCGCGGCGAGCGCCGTGACCGTCGGATGCTCGAAGAACGCGGTCTGCGCGATGGGTATGCCGAGACGTTCCGCCAGCCGGTTCCGCAGGCGCACCAGGAGTACGGAGGTCAGGCCGAGTTCGTAGAACGGCACGTCCGCGTCGGCCGGGCGGCCCAGTACGGCGGACAGTTCCTCGCGGACAGCCCGGGTCACGGTGTCCGCGTCCGGTGCCGTGGTGCCGAAGCCGCCGTCGATCAACCTGCTCTGGAGCTCCGCGCGGCGCACCTTGCCCGCCGGTGTGCGCGGGAACTCATCGGGCGGCACGGGCTGGACGTACGCGGCGGTGAGCCTGAGGCGGGTGAACAGCGCCGCCTTCAGCTCCTTGGCGATCCGGGTGTCCTCGGGGGCGCCGCGGCTGACGAAGAACACCGCGAGTTCCTCGGTGCCCCGCTCCGGATGCGGGATGCCGCAGGCGGCGATCTCGCCCTGCCGGACGCCCTCGACGGTGGTGGCGGTCTCCTCCACCTCGTGGCAGTACACGTTGTGGCCGTTGAGGATGATCAGGTCCTTGCGGCGGCCCGTGATGACGACCTGGCCGCTGTCGAGGAAGGCCAGATCGCCCGTGTCCAGCCAGTCCCGCCCGGCGGGGTAGGCGGCGGCGTCCGCCTCGGGGTTGTCGACGTAGCCGGGGGTGAGCCGTGCGGGGGAGTGGACCTGGAGCCGCCCGATCCGGCCCGGCGGGGCGAGGTCGCCGTGGTCGTCGACGACGCGCAGGGTGACGCCGTGCGCGGGCGAGCCGGAGGCGACGAAGGTGACGCAGTCGGCGTCCGGGGCGTCCGCACCGGCCGGGACCAGGTCCCCGCCCAGGCTGCTCTTGAGCAGACGGTGCACGGTCCCGGGCCGGTCGAGGCGGCCGTAGGTGACGGCCGTGACCGTCTCGGCCATGCCCCAGGCCGGGACGATGTGCTCCTCGCGCACCCCGTACGGGGCCGTCGCGTCGAGGAAGCGGCGCAGCACCGGCAGCGCGACCCGCTCGCCCCCGCACAGCAGGGACTTGAGGCCGCCCAGGTCCCAGTGGCCCTCGGGCCGCTCGGCGAGCGCGTCCGTGACCAGCCGGTAGGCGAAGGTGGGCGCCCAGCTGTGCCGCGCCCGGTGTTCGTGGACGAGGTCCAGCCAGCGCAGCGGGTCGGCGAGCACATGCTCGGTGGGCGCGTGGACGTTGGTGCAGCCGGTGAAGACCGCGAGCAGGTGGTACAGCAGGAAGGCGCCGCTGTGGTCGACCGGCAGCCAGTTCACCATGGTGTCGTCCGGGCGGACGTCCAGGATCCGCCGGCTGCTCGCCGCGAAGTCGGCCAGCCCGGCGTGCGTCAGCCGCGCCGCCTTCGGTACGCCGGTGCTGCCCGAGGACAGCATCAGCAGGGCGGTGTCGGACGGGTCCGGCGTGAGGTGGTCGTCGTCGGCGTCCCCGGCCTGCGCGTTCAGGCAGTCCCCGGCGAGGGCGACACGCGGCGCGGGCGAGGCGTGGGCGAGCGCGGCGGCGCCGGGCGCGTCGGTCAGGACCAGGGGCCGGCCGAGTAACGCGCAGGTCTGCCGCAGGCGTTCGAAGGCCGGGGAGCCCGGCGCGGGATGCTCGGCGATGGCCACCGGCAGGGCGCCGCCGAGCACACAGGCCCAGAAGGCGGGGAAGAACTCGGCGAGCGGCAGCCCGCACAGCACCACCGCGTCGCCGCGCCGCAGCCCGTGGGCCCGCAGGCCGGCGAGCATACGGCGGGCCGCGTCCAGCAGTTCGGGATACGACCGCGAGGCGGTCGTGCCGTCGGCGGCGACGGTGACGACGGCTCCGCCGGAGGCGGACCGGGCGGCGCTCAGCAGCGCCCGCACGGCGTCGACCGGATCGGCCTCGGTGCGCTCGGGCTCAGGGCCCTGGCAGAGGGCGTGCCCCCGTAGACGTTCCATGCGTGTTCTCTCCCTTTTCCCCGCTGGTGGACGAACGGTCCGGTTCTCCGCTGGTGGACGATCGGTCTGAGTGGTCCCGGTCTCTACGCGCGTCGCGCCGCCGGACGGTGAGCAGCAGCACCAGCGCGCCGCACGCCGCGGCCCCGTGGAAGACGCCCACGACGGCGAGCGCGGGCAGCGCCTCCAGCGCGGCCGCGGCGGCGATCGTGCCCAGGGCGAACCCGGACTGCTCGGCGGTGGCGGACAGTCCGAACAGCCGGGCGCGCTGCCGGTCGGGGGCCGCCTGGAGGCGTGAGGTGTAGACGATCTCGGTCCAGCCGTCCGCGAACCCGGCCGCCACGGCCGCCGCGATCAGGGCCGGGGCGGGCGGTCCGGTGAACGCGGCCACGAAGCACAGCGACATCGCGCAGGTGCCGACGGCGAACGCGCGCTCGCCCCAGGACGTCCCGTGCGAGCGGCGTTTGAGGACCTGGTGGGCGATCAGGGTGCCCACCGCCCACGCCGCCCAGAACCGGGCCATGAACACGGCCGGCTCGGACGGCTCGGCCGCGTGCGCCGCCAGCGGCAGGGCCACGTTGTGCGACGCGGACGCCAGCGCGTCGAGCCCCCGCAGCGCGATCAGGGCGAGCAACGGGCCCGCGAGCCCCACGATGCGCCCCCGCAGCCACCCACCACGCCGTGACGAGAACCCGTCCCCGCCGTCCTCCGTGACGCTCCCGCTGTCCTCCGTACCGCCCGGGTCGCTCACCGACCCCCCGTCGCCGCCCGTGTCCGTACGCGGCCGGAGCAGCAGCACCGCACCCGCGGACACCGCGAAGCTCGCCGCGTTGACCCCGAAGGCGACGCCGAAACCGCCGAGGGCGATGACCGGCGCGGCCGACGCGAAGCCCAGCACCGTGGCGATGGAACGGGCCGTGACCAGCACGCCGTTCGCGCGGGCGCGGTCGTCCTGCCCGACCATGACCGGAACCGCGCTGCGCAGGGCGACGTTGAAGAACGTGTTCCCCGCGCCCAGCACGACCACCGCCGCGAGCAGCACCCACAGCGGCGTGCGCGTCGCCCAGAGCGCGAGCACCACCATGGCGAGGGTCTGGGCGAGGTCCGTCGCCACCATGACGGTCCGGCGGGTGAGCCTCGCGGTCAGGGCCCCGGCGGTGAGACCTGCCGTGACACCGGACAGCAGCCGCACCGCCATCACCGCGCCCACGCCCAGGGCGCTGCCGGTGACCTCGTACGAGAACAGGCTGAGCGCGATCAGATTCAGGTAGGTCCCGTAGGCCGACACGGCGTGCGCGACCACCAGGGACCGGAACCTTAAGTCCACCCCCGTCACCAAACTCCTCAACCCGCAAGGGCCAGGATTCGGCCGCTCGGCATATTCACTCGCAGCGTAGCCCGACGAAGCGGCGGGGGCGGGGTGTTGTGGAGTATCGGGCGATCGGCATCGGCGCGTATCGGATGATCAGCCCGGCGAGGCCGACGACCGCTCCCGCACCCGCTCCAGATTTCGGGCGAACACCTCGCGCGCGTCCGGCGTCAGGGTCCGCAGGGCCATCAGGGCCGTGATCACCACGTCGCACAGCTCCGACTGGACGTCGTCCCAGCCGTGGGTGACGCCCTTGCGTGGGTTCTGGCCGGTCGCGCCGATCACCGCCTCGGCGACCTCCCCGACCTCCTCGGACAGCTTCAGGATGCGCAGGAGCAAGCCCTCGCGGCCCTCGACGGGGCGGTGGGTCTCGAGCCACTCCCACAGGGTGTCGATGGTGCCCCACAGCTCGGGCGAGGCCGGGGCGGGCGATGTCTGATCGTTCATGGGCCGGCAGCCTGCCACGAGGGTCTGACAACGCCCCCCAGCCGTCGCCCTACTCCAGGTACTCCTCGTCGAACAGCGGGTCCTGCTCGCCTTCCTTCGCCTTCCGCAGCCGCCTGGTCCGCGCCCCCACGACCAGCACCGTCCCGGCCGCCGTCGCCGCGAACGCCGCCGGGATCATCCAGCCGCGGTTCACCGCGTGCCCGAGCAGATGGTCCACGGAGAGCCGACCCGGGCCGGTGACGGCCAGGCCGGCGGCCGTCAGGCCCAGCGCCGCCGCGTACTCGTAGCCGCCGCCCTGGTTGAAGAACCCGTTCGGGGTGTGCACCGCGGCCGCCCCCGCCATCGCACCGGCCGCCGCCGCACCGGCCGCCGGAGTGGCCAGGCCCAGGGCCAGCAGGGTGCCGCCGCCGGTCTCCGCGAGACCGGCCGCCGTCGCGCTCACCTTGCCCGGGACGTAGCCGACGGCCTCCATGAACTGCCCGGTGCCCTCGATGCCGCCCCCGCCGAACCAGCCGAACAGCTTCTGCGTGCCGTGGGCGGCCAGCACACCGCCCGTCCCCAGCCGGAGCAGCAGCAGGCCCAGATCACGTCGGTCGTAACGGCTCACGTCGTCTCCCGGAGCGGACGGCACAGCGGATGAGTACTCCTCGTCACGCTCCCACCGTCGCACCCCTGGCCTGCCGCGACACCCGGCGGAGCCGCCCGGGACGCCGTTCGGGTGGCACGGGTGGCGGGGGCCGCCGACCGGTACGAGGCTGACTGGCATGACGATTCAGACCACGCGCCTCAGTGACCCGGCCGTCCGCGCCTTCGTGACCGCCGTGAACAACCACGACCGCGAGAGCTTCATGGAGCTCCTCGCGCCGGGCGCGACCATGGCGGACGACGGCTCCGACCGCGACCTCGCCGACTGGGTGGACCGGGAGATCTTCTTCTCCCACGGCCATATGCGGGTCGACAGCGAGTCCAACGACGGCCGTTCCCTCGTCGCCCACTACAACAACGACACCTGGGGCGAGATGCGCACCCGGTGGAGTTTCACGGTCGACGAGGACGGCAGGATCTCCCGCTTCGAGACCGGGCAGGCCTGAAAGACCGTAAAAACCTCCTACCCGGGGCCTTGTCCTCGCCTGCGCTCCAACTCGTAGCGTCCCCGGCCATGGACACCACACGCACACTGGGACGCAGCGGCATCGAGGTGAGCGCCCTGGGCTTCGGCTGCTGGGCGATCGGCGGGGAGTGGCAGGGGCCCGAGGGGCAGCCGTTCGGCTGGGGCAAGGTCGACGACGAGGAGTCCGTACGGGCGGTGCGGCGCGCCCTCGACCTGGGTGTCACCTTCTTCGACACGTCCGACAACTACGGCACCGGGCACAGCGAGCGCGTGCTGGGCCGGGCCCTCGGCAAGCGCAGGGCCGATGTCGTCGTCGCCACCAAGTGGGGCTATCTCTTCGACGAGCGGACGCGGACCGCCGACGGCAGCGACGCCTCCCCGGCCCATCTGCGCCGTGCGCTGACCGCGTCCCTGCGCCGCCTCGACACGGACCATGTGGACCTGTACCAGTTCCACATCGGGGACGCCGAACCCGAGCAGGCCGCGCTGCTCCGCGACACCTGCGAGGACCTGGTGCGCGAAGGGCTGATCCGCGCCTACGCCTGGAGCACCGACGACCCGGCCCGTGCCGCCGTGTTCGCCGAGGGCCCGCACTGCGCCGCCGTCCAGCACGCCCTCAACGTCCTTCAGGACGCGCCCGAGATGCTCCGGCTGTGCGAGGAGGCGGGGCTGGCGAGCATCAACCGCAGCCCGCTCGCCATGGGGCTGCTCGCCGGGAAGCGCCGGGCCCATCAGCCGCCGGAGAGCGGGGACATCCGCAGCAGGCCGCCGGCCTGGCTCCAGGGGTTCGGTGACGGATCCGGCGCCGACCCCGAGTGGCTCGCCCGCGTCGAGGCCCTCCGCTCCCTGCTCACCAGCGAGGGCCGGACCCTCGCCCAGGGCGCCCTGGCCTGGCTGTGGGCCCGCAGCCCCGCCACCGTCCCCATCCCCGGCTTCCGCTCGGTCGCGCAGGCGGAGGAGAACGCGGGGGCGATGGCGAAGGGAGCACTGACCGGCGGGCAACTGGCCGAGATCGACCGGTTGCTCGGGCGGTAGCCCCGTCGAGCTGTGCGGCAGTCGTTCCACGTACCGGTGCGTACCCCGCGGTCCCACGCGGGGTCCACCCCCACCCGGTGCCGTGGAACGACTGCCGCCTCCCCCCTGGATGTGGCTGACGGAAGCTCTCTGCTCCAAGTGTGAAGCTTTGGTGTAGGAGAGTTGAGCATATGCGCCGGACCGGCCGCAATAGGGCGGACGTTGAAATTCCGGTTGTGCAGGTTGACGCGTTGACGACCGCGCGGGCGGCGTTCAGCCGCGCCCGATGTACGGCATCGCCGTGGCGAGGACGGTCGCGAACTGCACGTTCGCCTCCAGCGGCAGCTCCGCCATGTGCCGCACGGTGCGGGCCACATCGGCGACGTCCATCACCGGCTCCGGGGCCACCTCCCCGTTCGCCTGCAGCGCTCCCGTCTGCATACGGGACGTCATGTCGGTCGCCGCGTTGCCGATGTCGATCTGCCCCACCGCGATCCCGTACGGCCGCCCGTCCAGCGACAGCGCCTTGGTCAGGCCGGTCAGCGCGTGCTTGGTCGCCGTGTAGGCCACCGAGTGCGGCCGGGGCGTGTGCGCCGAGATCGAGCCGTTGTTGATGATCCGCCCGCCCCGCGGGTCCTGCTCCTTCATCCGCCGGTACGCCTCCTGCGCGCACAGGAACGCCCCGTTGAGGTTGGTGTCCACCACATGCCGCCACGCGTCGTAGGGCAGTTCCTCGACCGGCACACCGCCGGGCCCGAACGTGCCCGCGTTGTTGAACAGCAGGTCGACCCGCCCGAAGCGCCCGACGGCGGCCTCGAAGAGGGCGGCCACGTCCTCGGGGCGTGAGACGTCCGTCCGTACGGTGAGAGCCGCGCCACCCGGAGCCGTTGCCGCCGTCCCCTCGGGCGCCAGGGCCGCCGTCTCCTCCAGGGTCTCCACGCGCCGGCCCGCCAGCGCCACCGGCCAGCCCGCGCGCAGCAGTTCCACGGCCACCGCCCGGCCGATGCCGGAACCCGCCCCGGTCACCACCGCGATCCTCGACCGCGCCTCCGCCCGCTCGACGTGCTGCCTGTCCGTTTCCACCAGTGCTCCTTCAAGTGCTTCTTCGGTTCCCCTCAGGGAGTGGGGATGCCCGCCGGGCGTGCCGGGCGGCCGAGGCGGACCGGGACGCCCGGGGAGTACAAGACGCTGACCGGGGCGCCGCTCGGCGCCGGGAGGCCGGACGTCGTGATCAGGTTCTCGTCGCAACGGACCAACTCGGCGCGGTACAGGGGCCAGCGCGGGTGGTGATTGGGCAGGTACCCCGTTCCGCCGAGGAACGCGTTGTGCATGCCCCAGCGGGCGGTGAGGAAATGCTCCAGCTCGGTGGGCTCCTCGATACGTTCACCGGTGCGTACGGTGATGCGGCTGTACGCGTCGCGCGGGCCGGGCCAGCGGCGGGAACTGGTGTAGGTGACGGTGTCTCCGGCGGTACGGACGGTCATCCGGGACCACAGGTACGGCAGTCGGAAGCCGGCGCGGCCCATCAGTACCGGTATCAGCCGGGAGGCGTCCATCGACCGGAAGACGACTCCGCGCCGCCCGTCGGCGTCCACCGAGTACAGGCGGACGTTGGTCTCCGGAAACGTCCCGAGATACGGGACCCCCGGCAGCCGGAGCCACCCGACCCGGTGCATCCGGAAGGCGACGAGTCCGACGTAGGTGACCCCGTCGTGCGTGTCGGGAACGGTGCCGTGCGGAAGGTGACCCGCCACGGCGTCCGGGTCGACGGCCCAGTGGATGAAGGAGAGGTCGAGCCACTGCTGCGTGAGGAGCGGGACGGGTATGGCGGCGGACGGGTCAGGGGTGACGGAGGTGGGCTTCTGCACGATGCCAGCGTGGCAGAGGCTCCGGTGGTGGGCCGCGCCATTCGGCCCGCGCGGCGGTGAGGGTCGCGTCACGCGGCGGGACGGACGGCGACTGTGAACTCGGCCGCCGCGTCCTTCGTGACGGAGGTGGGGGAGCAGGGGCTCAAGCCGGCGTGAGGCGCGGCTCGCCCGTCTCATCGGGGTACTCGCCCGTCTCGCCCGGGTAGCGGACGCCGACGCGGTCCCGGATCGCGTCGAGCGTCCGCATCACGGCGAGCGTGCCGTCGAGCGGGACGAGCGGCGACTCGGTCTCACCGGCGCGCAGGGCGCGCATCACCTCGGCGGCCTCGTGGCGCAGGCTGTTGCGCGGCCCGTCCGCCGGATCGGCCGTGAACTCCTCGGCGTCACGGCCGTCCCGGTGCAGCACGAAACGGTCCGGGAAGAAGAACCCGCCCGGGACGTCGATCCGGCCCCGCGAGCCCGTGACCGAGGCGGAGGTCGCCGTACCGCCGACGATGGAACAGTGCACCGAGCCGAGGGCGCCGCTCTCCCAGGAGAGCAGGGCCGCGGTCTGGAGGTCCACGCCCTCGTCCGAGAGCGTCGCTCGCGCCGTGATGTCCGACGGCTCCCCGAGCAGCAGCTGCGCGAACGACACCGGATACACACCCAGATCGAGCAGCGCGCCCCCGCCCAGCTCCGGGTTCCGCAGCCGGTGCGAGGGCGGGAAAGGCCCGGCCAGCCCGAAATCGGCCTGCACACTGCGCACTTCACCGATCGCACCATCGTCCACCAGGGACTTCAGCCGCCGCACCAGCGGATTGCAGTACATCCACATCGCCTCCATCAGGAAGCGCCCGTGCTCCCGCGCCAGCGCGACGAGTTCCGCCGCCTCGCGCACGTTCAGCGTGAACGGCTTCTCGCACAGCACGTTCCGCCCGGCCGCCAGACACAGACCGGCGGCGGTCCGGTGCGCCGTGTGCGGTGTGGCGACGTAGACGACATCGATGTCCTCGTCCCGCGCGAGCCGGTTCCAGTCGCCGTACGCCCGGGGTATCCCGAACCGCTCCGCGAACGCCTTCGCCGACTCCTCGGACCGTGACGCCACCGCCACGACCTCCGCGTCCGGCAGGTCGAACAGATCCGCCGTGAACGCGGCGGCGATCCCACCGGTCGCCAGGACGCCCCACCGCACCGTGTCCGCCGTCATACCGCGCCGCCTTCGCCTTGTGACCCCGAGCAGTCCGTACGAGCTGAGAGCATAGGGGGCGATCGAATCGAACAGGGAGGGACTCATGCCCGAGGGTGGGGCGTCCATATCGAACACCGCACAGGGGGCCGCAGCAGGCACGGAGCGCCCCGACCTCACAGCGCAGCGCCGCACCGGGCTCCTCGTCACGTTCCTCCTCGGCAGCCTGACGGCCGTACCGCCGCTGGCGATGGACATGTATCTCCCGTCACTGCCGGAGGTCACCCGCTCCCTGCACGCGCCCGCCGCGACCGTCCAGCTCACCCTCACCGCCTGCCTCGCCGGCATGGCCCTCGGCCAGCTCGTCGTCGGGCCGATGAGCGACCGCTGGGGGCGCCGCCGGCCGCTGCTCGCCGGGCTCGCCGTCTTCGTCGTCGCCACCGTCCTGTGCGCCCTCGCCCCCACCGTCGAGTCCCTGGTCGCCTTCCGGCTGGCGCAGGGCCTCGCGGGCGCCGCCGCGATCGTCATCGCCCGGGCCGTCGTCCGCGACCTCTACGACGGCATGGCCATGGCCCGCTTCTTCTCCACCCTCATGCTGATCTCCGGGGTCGCCCCGATCGTGGCGCCGCTGATCGGCGGACAGGTGCTGCGCGTCACGGACTGGCGGGGCGTGTTCGTCGTCCTCACCGGCATCGGCATCGCGATCGGCGTCCTGGTCTGGACGAAGCTGCCCGAGACCCTGCCGCCCGCCGAGCGCCACAGCGGCGGCGTCGGCGAGGCCCTGCGCGCGATGCGCGGCCTGCTCGCCGACCGCTCCTTCGCCGGCTACACCCTCACCGGCGGCTTCGCCTTCGCCTCCCTCTTCGCCTACATCTCGGCGTCCCCCTTCGTCATCCAGGAGATCTACGGCGCCTCCCCGCAGACGTTCAGCCTGCTGTTCGGCGTCAACTCGGTCGGGCTGGTCCTCGTCGGCCAGATCAACGGCAAGGTCCTGGTCGGCCGGGTCAGCCTGGACCGGGTGCTGGGCATCGGCCTGACGATCGTCATCACCGCCGCGACCGCGCTGCTGCTGATGTCCACGGGCGTCTTCGGCGAGGTCGGCCTCACGCCCGTCGCCGTCGCGCTCTTCGTACTGATGTCCGCGATGGGCATCACCCTGCCCAACACCCAGGCCCTCGCCCTGATGCGCACCAAGCACAACGCGGGCTCCGCGTCCGCCCTGCTCGGCACGTCGTCGTTCCTCATCGGCGCGATCGCCTCCCCGCTCGTCGGCGTCGCCGGCGAGGACACCGCCGTCCCGATGGCTGTCGTCCAACTGGCCGCCGCACTGGTGGCGGTGGCCTGCTTCGTGGGAATGTGCCGACCTTGGAAGGCTCCGAAGACCCCGAAGGCCTCGGAGACGGAGAACAGCACCGCGAGCGCGGAGGGAGCGGACAGCTGAGCGCACCGAGACTGCGCGACGGCACGCCGGAACGGGCCGGACTCGACCCCGTGGAACTGCGCCACCTCATCCGGGAGGTGCACGTCCTCACCACCGGGCAGCGCCCCTGGGCACCGGGCGCCGTCCTGGTCGTCGGACGCGGCCCCGTGATCGCGGTGGAGGAGGCGGCGGGCTGGGCCGTGCGCTACTCGGCCTACGACGAGGACGCCGACGCCGGTGTGGAGCTGCCCGCCGAGGACCGGGTCCCGATGACCGTCGGCACACCCTTCGACCTGGCGTCCCTCACGAAACTGTTCACGTCCGTGGCCGCCGTGCAGCAGATCGAGCGCGGCACGCTGGGCATCGACGCGAGGGTGGGCGCGTATCTGCCCGACTTCACGGCGGCAGCCCGGCACGGCGTCACCGTACGACAGCTCCTCACCCACACCTCCGGGCTGCGGCCCGAACTCCCGCTGTACGACTGCGCGGATGCCGCGCACCGGCTGGCGATGCTCCAGGCGGAACCGCCGGTCGGGGTGCCCGGCACGTACTGCTACTCCGACCTGAACATGCTGCTCCTCCAGTACGTCCTGGAGCGGGTCACCGGCCGCACGCTCGACGTCCTCGTCCGCGACGGCATCACCCGGCCGCTGGGCATGACGGCGACGGAGTTCGGGCCGTGCCCCGGGGCGGCGGCCACGGAGGACCAGCGGCGGCCGTGGGCCAAGGCGGACCGGGGCATGCTGCGGGGCGAGGTCCACGACGAGAACGCCTGGGCGCTGGGCGGTGTGGCCGGCCACGCTGGCCTGTTCTCCACGGGCCGGGACCTCGCGGTGTTCTGCCGCACCCTCCTCGCCGGCGGCTCCCACGGCCCCGCCCGCATCCTCGGCCCCGACTTCGTCGACCTCCTCTTCACCCCACCCGGCCTCGGCTTCTCCCTCGACCAGCCCTGGTTCATGGGCGACCTCGCCGGCCGAGGAGCGGCCGGCCACACCGGCTTCACCGGCACGTCCCTCGTCCTCGACCCGGCGACGGACACGTTCCTGATCCTCCTCACGAACACGGTCCACCCGGTCCGCCGCCGCCCGGACAACGCACCGAGGGCAGCGGCGGCGGCACGGGTGGCACGAGCGGTACGGGGCATCTGAGAGCACGGCTCTCCCAGGGGAGCGCGCCTCGGCCGGCCCTGCCGCGTGAGCACGCCCTGTCGCACGAGCCCCGTGAGCACCGCTCTCTCCCTCCCCCTCGGCCCTCGTAGAATCGCCGGGTGAACGCCCCCGCACCCCCGGCCGCCGAAACCCTCCGTGCCGCTCTTGCCGGTCTGCTCGACGGGCTGCCGCCTCGGCAGGCCTCGCGGGCGGTGGAGCGGTTGATCGCCAGCTATCGGGGGGCGACTCCCACCGACGCTCCGATCCTCCGGGACCGGGCCGATGTGGCCGCCTATGCCGCTTACCGGATGCCGGCGACCTTCGAGGCCGTGCGGTCGGCGCTGGAGGCGTTCGCGGATGCCGTGCCCGAGTGGGTGCCCGGCGGGCATCTGGACGTCGGCGGCGGTACGGGGGCCGCGGCCTGGGCCGTGGCCGCGACCTGGGACGGGGAGCGGCCCGTCACCGTGCTCGACTGGGCCGAGCCCGCGCTGGCCCTCGGCCGGGAGATCGCCGCGGCCGACCCGGCCCTGCGGGACGTGCGGTGGCAGCGCGCCCGGATCGGGGCGGCGCTCAGCCTCGAGAGCACGGATCTCGTCACCGTCTCCTACGTCCTCAACGAGCTGACCGCCCCCGACCGCACCGCCCTCGTCGACGCCGCCGCGGCCGCCGCACAGGCCGTCGTGATCGTCGAACCCGGCACCCCCGACGGCTACGCCCGCGTCATCGAGGCGCGGGAACGGCTGATCGCCGCCGGCTTCCACATCGCCGCCCCCTGCCCGCACAGCGAGGCCTGCCCCATCGCCCCCGGCACGGACTGGTGCCACTTCTCGGCCCGGGTCAGCCGCTCCTCCCTGCACCGCCAGGTCAAGGGCGGCTCCCTGCCGTACGAGGACGAGAAGTTCAGCTACGTCGCCGCCGCCCGCTTCCCCGTCGAACCGGCCCCCGCACGCGTCGTACGCAAGCCCCAGATCCGCAAGGGCCAGGTCCTCCTCGACCTCTGCGAGACCGACCCGGCCCTGAACCGCACCACCGTCACCAAGCGCCACGGCGACCTGTACAAGGCCGCACGCGACGCCGACTGGGGAGACGCCTGGCCGCCCGCCCCCTGATCACCGGCCTCCTGCCGAACCGACCCAGCGCAGCAACGTCTCCTCCGCCGACGCCCGGTCGGTGGGGGACAGGTTCGCGATGTCGACGCTGTGATTGCCGCCCGGCACCCACAGCGTCCGGGAGTCGGGACCCCCGGGCCGGAAGTGCTCGGCCACGGCCGGGTCCTGGGCGCCGTTGACGAACAGCAGCCGGCTGCCGCGGCGGCGGACCCAGCGGTCGATGTCCGGCATGGCGCGCGTGTCGAAGACCATGGGGATGTCCCGGGGCACGAAGTTGCGCGCCGCGATGCCGTCCGGATGGCGCAGCAGGTCCGCGAGGTGGCCGGTGGGGACATCGCCGTACCCGAGCTGCGTGCCGATCTGGTACCAGTACGGGATGTACCGCCCGGCCGCCGTGTCGGCGTACAGGGACAGCCCGGCCCAGTTGTCCAGCCAGGTGTACAGCTCGTCCGTCGTCGCCTCCGGGCCGGGGATCGCGGCGGTGTCGGCCGGTGTCGCGCGCTGCCAGAACATGAACAGCACCCGTAGCACGGCGATTTCGAAGGCCTTGTCCGCGCTGCCGACGATGCGGAAGGTGTCGCCGGAGGCGGACGCCCAGGCCTCGTAGCGGGCGACCAGCTCGGCCCGGTGCAGCAGCATCCGGCGCTGGGCGGCCTTGACGGCCTCACGGGCGGGGGCGGTGCCGACCGTCTCCAGGAAGCGCAGGCAGGCGGAGTCCTCGCGGTCGTCGACGTTGTTCGGGGCCGAGTAGACCACCGTGCCGTCCACGTCACCGGGGTGGAAGCGCCGGTGGTAGAGGCTCGTCATGCCGCCCTTGCTGCTGCCGGTGGACAGCCACGCGCCGGGGTAGACCCGGCGGAACAGGCGGACGACGCGGTGGTGGTCGTCGGCGGCCTGGCGGATGGTGAGGTGGGCGTAGCCGGGGTCCGCCGGGCGTGAGACGCCGAAGTAGCGGTGTTCCACCTGGAGTTGGTTGGCACCCAGCAGCGTCGCCGGTTCGGTGAGCCGCGGGGTGAGGACCGCGTGATAGCCGGTGCTGAACAGCACCGTGGGCCGGTCGGCGGCGGTGTGGAGCAGGGTGAGGCGCTGCTCGAAGGTGCCGGCCGAGGGGTCGGTGTGGTCGACCGGCTGGCGCAGGCCGAGGACGAAGTGCCGGTACCCCGCTCCGGCGTCCCGCCGCTCCTCGATCAGCCGCAGTCCGGGCAGCGCCCGCAGGGTGTCCGCGATGTCGGCGTCCGCCGGCCGGGGCCCTCCGTCCGCCGCCCTCGCCGGTCCGGCCGCCGTGACGGCGAGGCCCGCAGCGGAGACGGCGGAGGCCGCCGAGGCCGCCGAGGTGAGCAGCCGTCGTCTCGTCCACACGCCCATCGTGTTTCCTCCCGGGTGTCCGTCGGTCGCGGTGTGCGGTCGCGGTGTCGCGACCGCTTCAGTACATCCGCCGGACGTCCCGGGAGGATCCCGCGCGCGAGGGGACGCCCTCCCCCGGACGGGGGAGGCTCACGACGACCGGCCGGTCGTACCGCCCTCCTGTCCTGCCTGCTGTTGCTGCCGCTTCTCCTGGAGCTTGCGCAGCAGCTCGCGCTTCTGGGCCTGCGGATCGAGACCGCCGCCGATCCGGCCGCCCCGGCCGTCGCCGCGCAGCGCGCTGCGGCCGAGGTTCTTGCGTGATCCGCCGACGCCCAGCATGTTTCCGGCTCCGCCTCGGGTCATGTCGGGGCTCCTCTCCTGAGTACGTGAGTACGATGGTGATGCGACGAGACGTTTCGTCTCGTTCCTTGCCTTCACCACTGTCAGGCGAGACGCACCGTCTTGTCAACCTGATAAATTCGAGCCATGAGCCCGAAGAAGCCCGCGCAGCCCGCCCCCGACTCCACCCGGCGCAGCGAGAAGTCCCGCCGCGCCATCTACGACGCCGCCCTCACCCTGGTCGCGGAGGTCGGCTACCCCAAGACCACCATCGAGGGCATCGCCGCCCGGGCCGGTGTCGGCAAGCAGACGATCTACCGCTGGTGGTCCTCCAAGGCCGACGTCCTGCTGGAGGCCTTCCTCGACCTGAGCGAACAGGCGTCCCGGGACGCGGGCGGGGAGTACGACTTCGCCATCCCCGACACCGGCGACCTCGCCGCCGACCTCAAGGCCGTCCTGCGTCTCACCGTCGACCAGCTCCGGGACCCCCGCTTCGAGGGTCCCTCCCGTGCCCTGGCCGCCGAGGGCGTCGTCGACGAGCAGCTGGGCCGCGTCATGGTGGCCAATCTGCTCGAACCCTCGCTCCGGCTGTACGCCGACCGGGTGCGCGCCGCGCAGGAGGCCGGCCAGGTCCGCCCGGACGTCGACCCGCGCATCGCCCTCGAACTCTGGGTCTCCCCCCTCGCCCAGCGCTGGCTGCAGTACACCGGCCCGATCTCCTACGAGTACACCGACACCCTCGTCGACTACGCCCTTCAGGGCCTCGCGCCCCGCTGAAAGGCCCTGCGGGCGTCCCGCTGGGCGACCTCCCGGGCCTCCCGGGCCTGCCAGGACTCCCGCTCGGCGATCCGAGCCAGCCGCCCCGGCGCGTCCGTGATCACCCCGGTGCACCCCAGCTCCAGCACCCGGTCCCGCTGGGTGTCCGTCATCACCGTGTGCGCCCACACCCGCGCGATCCCCGAGTTCACCGCCCGCACCAGATCCGCGTCGCGCGCCCGGTGGTCCACGTCCAGCAGATCGACGTACGACCGCCAGCGCTCCGGCCGGTCCGTGCGCATCTGGCGCGCCGAGCGCCACAGCTGGGTGAGCAGGCCGAGGCGGTGGGCGCGCCGGGCCACCCGGGGGTCGTTGGAGTTCACGAAGACCGAGCGGGTCAGGCCGCGGGCCCGGATCAGAGCGGCCAGCCGGTCCAGACTCCGCGGATCCTTCGCCTCCAGCATCAGCACGATCCGCCCGCCGAAACGGTCCAGGACCTCCGCGACCGTCGGCGGCCGCTCCGACCGCCAGCTCCCCGGCAGCACATCCCTCGGGCGCAGCCGTACGCCCTGCCACTCCCGGGCGTCCAGGCCGCGCACCGCGCCGCCCAGATAGGTGGTGCGGTTCAGGGTCTCGTCGTGGAACACCACCGGCGTGCCGTCGCGCAGCAGCCGGGTGTCGAAGTCCAGCACCTGCGCCGTACCGCGCCGGTAGGCGGCCATCAGCCCCGCCATGCTGTTCTCGGGGACCTCGTGGGCGCCGCCGCGGTGCGCGACGTAGGTGATCCGGGGGAGCGCCGCCACCGTCAGCGGGCCGTTGCCCCACTCCAGGGGCAGCGGGGCGGTGCCGTGTGCCGTGAGGGTCAGCGCGACCACGGAAGCCGCGGTGGCCAGGCCCGTCAGCGCGATCGTTGTGACCATGGCGATACGGTAGGGCGCTATATCGGGTCAAAGCGGGCAATGACACCGATCTTGGTGCGGCATATGCCTCGCTCGCCCCACCGGTACCCGTCTCATAGCTCCTGCCCCTGATGTGGGCACTGGCCCCCCGGTGCGCGGGAAGATGGGACCATAGGGCATGCTGTTCCGCACGACGGCGAGGCGAGGGGATAGATGAGCGCGGAGTTCGGCGGCCGGACCGGCCTTCGGGGCAAACTCACCCAGTGGCTGCGTGCCGGGCGCCCGCCGAAGGAGGCCGCCGGTGACGGCGGCCGTGAGGCCCTGCTGCTCGCCGCCGCCGGAGCGGGACTGCCGCTCGCGCCCGCCGCCCACCCGGCCGGCTACCGCTGCTCCTGCGACCGTGTCGGCTGTCCCACCCCGGCCCGGCACCCCGTGTCCTTCGCCTGGCAGACGCAGTCCACCACCGACCGCGCCCAGATCGAGCGCTGGGCCCGCCATCAGCCCGAAGCCAACTTCATCACCGCGACCGGCATGATGCACGACGTCCTCGACGTGCCCCTCGACGCCGGTCGCGACGCGTTGGAGCGGCTGCTCGCGGAGGGTGTCGAGGTCGGGCCGGTCGCCGAGAGCGACGACGGCCGCATGCTCTTCTTCACCCTCACCCGGGGTACGCCCGAGGACGAGGACGAGTGGTGGCCGTGCGAGCTGGACTGTCACCCCGAGACGGCGGACGAGCACCCCGGGCTGCGCTGGCACTGCCGCGGCTCCTACGTCCTCGTGCCGCCCGCCCGGCTGCCCGGTGACGGCCAAGCCGTGCGGTGGGTGCGCGGGCCCGAGCACGAGCTGCCCGACCCGTTGAGTCTGCTGGAGGTGCTCACCGAGGTCTGCGGGCGGTACGTCGACGCCGACTCGGCGGGGTCGGCGTGGCCCTCGCGACGCTGAGGCCTCCGAGCCGGGGCGAGTGTTGAGTCGGGCTCAGGCCCTTGGTTACGAGCCCTCCGCGGACGTCATGCCCTGGATCCGGCCCAGGATCGTCACCTTGCCCTGGCCCTTCGGATCCAGCGCCACCTCGTTGGAGACGAACTCCAGCGTGAGCGACTGCTTGATC
Source organism: Streptomyces sp. CRCS-T-1 (assembly GCF_024442335.1). Classification (NCBI taxonomy): domain Bacteria; kingdom Bacillati; phylum Actinomycetota; class Actinomycetes; order Kitasatosporales; family Streptomycetaceae; genus Streptomyces; species Streptomyces sp. CRCS-T-1. The sequence goes on from NZ_CP101651.1 coordinate 6,067,646, forward strand.
TCGCCCTTCGTCAGGGCCAGCACGTCCTTGTTGGGGGTCGGGAACTCCGTGCCCGCGTAGGCCGTCTGCTTCTCGTAGTGCCGCGTCGTGAAGAACACCAGCGCGCCACCGTCCGTCGTGCGCAGCGCCAGCGGCCCGTAGTCGCCGTTCGTCAGCGGCTCGTCGATGTACTGGGTGACCAGGCCCGGCCTCTTGGTGTTCTTCTCGCGCAGCGCACGCCACTGGCTGGTGTGCGCGCCGTCCGCGAAGACGGCCCCGCCGTTCTTCAGATACGTCGTGTACGTCTGGCTCAGATCGCCGGGCTGCGCCGCCAGGCCGGGCGTGTTCACCGGCACCGACTCGGCCCAGCCGTCCGCGTCCTTCTTGAACTCCGGGACCTTGTCGGGGGCGACGAGCGTCAGGTACGCGACCTGGAAGGGGTCGTCGAGGCTGCTGCGGGTGAACACCAGCAGCCAGCGGGCGGTGCCGCCCTTGTTGCCGGCGGCGTCGACGACGAACCAGCGGGGCCAGCCGGCCTTCTTCGGGATCGTGAACTTCGCGTCCGTCAGCTTCAGTGCTGAGTGGTTCGGGTTGCCGCCCGGGTTGTTCTTCCGGCCGGCCTCCAGACGAGCCGTGTCGATGTCGGCGAGGGCGCCGGTGGTGTGCTCGGCGTCCAGGGAGGCGTCGTAGGCCTTGTCGGCCTCGTTGTACGCGGCCGTGAACTCCTGGAGGGCCTTGGCGGCTTCGGCGCGGGTCGTGGACGGGAGGATCTCCCGTTCGCCGTGCACGACGACGCATCCGCTCGCCGTCAACGACAAAGCGGTCACCGAGGCCGATATGAGGCTCCTCCGGCCCAGCGTGCGGAGTGTTCGAGGGTCGCGATCCCTGATCATCGGGTGCCTTCACCTTCCCCTTTCCGGAGGCGAACCCTACCGGGTGCCTCCGGCGGTTGGGGCGGGGTGGGTAGGTCTGGCCCTGCGTCTGTGCCTGACGTCGGGTGGTGGGTTCGCGCCTGACGGCGGGTGGTGCGTCTGTGCCTGACGTCGGGTGGTGGGTTCGCGCCTGACGGCGGGTGGTGCGTCTGTGCCTGACGTCGGGTGGTGGGTTCGCGCCTGACGGCGGGTGGTGCGTCTGTGCCTGACGTCGGGTGGTGGGTTCGCGCCTGACGGCGGGTGGTGCGTCTGTGCCTGACGTCGGGTGGTGGGTTCGCGTCCGACGTCGGGTGGCGCGTCCGCGCCTAGGCGCCGGTGGTGGGTCGGGGCCGCGCCGGGGGGTGTCCGTCCTCGGAACGGCGCGATGGGGTCGGGGACCAATTGACTGTTCGTTGACGCGCCAACCGCTGCGGGCGGACACCCCCCGACACGTCCCCTTCTCGCCGTACGCGGGTGCGGGCGCGTCGTGGCGCTCCGCCAGCCGCCGCACCCGCCCTGGCTGCCGCAGGCCGCCGCGCGGGCCCGCCCTCGCCGCCTGGCCGCGGGCCCGCCCTGCCGCCCCCGCTGCGGGCATGCGTGCCGCTAGGGGCGGCACGGGTGGGCGCAGCGGCACCCCGCCACGCCGGGCTGCGGACCCACCCGGCCTCAGCTGTCCCGGGTCGGGTCTGTAATTGCCCGGCGTTGTACGAGGCCCGAGGGGGCAAGGAACAGGGCCAGGGTCGGGATCAGGTACAGGAGCCATACCGTCACCTGGAGGACCGTCGGGTCGGGCTGGAAGTTGAGGATGCCCTTGAGGAGGGTGCCGTACCAGCTGTCCGGAGGGATCGTGCCGGAGATGTCGAAGGCCCTGTTCGTGAGGCCGGGCAGGAAGTCGGCCTCCTGGAGGTCGTGGACGCCGTACGCCAGTACACCCGCGGCGACGACCACGAGCATGCCGCCGGTCCACGTGAAGAACCTCGCCAGGTTGATCCGCAGCGCGCCCCGGTAGAACAGCCAGCCCAGCAGCACTGCCGTGGCAAGGCCGAGACCCACACCGACCAGCGGCCGGGGCGTGCCGTCGCTCGCCGCGTGGACCGAGGCCCAGACGAACAGGGCCGTTTCCAGGCCCTCCCGCCCCACGGCCAGGAACGCCGTCGCGACCAGCGCCCCCGTCCCCATCGCCAGCGCCGCGTCCAGCCTGCCGTGCAGCTCCGCCTTGAGATGCCGTGCGGTGCGGCGCATCCAGAACACCATCCACGTCACGAGTCCGACCGCGACGATGGAGAGGGAGCCCCCGAGCGCCTCCTGGGCCTGGAACGTCAGCTCCTGGGAGCCGAATTCGAGCGCGCAGCCGAAACCGAGGGACAGGGCGATCGCGACCCCGATGCCGGTCCAGATCGGCTTCAGGGCGTCCCTGCGGTCCGTCTTGACCAGATAGGCGATGAGGATGCAGACGACGAGGCTCGCCTCAAGACCCTCGCGCAGGCCGATCAGGTAGTTGGAGAACATCGGGTCTACGCCTCCCCGGAGAACAGCGTCCGGCCCCACCAGTCGTCCTTGTCGCGGACGCCCGGCGGGATCGCGAAGAGCGCCGAACTCACGTGCTGGATGTACTCGTTGAGCGCGTCTGTCGCCAGATTGCGCTGGATCGGGATGAAGCCCTCGCGGACGTCCCGCTGGTAGGCCAGGAAGAACAGGCCCGCGTCCAGGCGGCCGAGGCGGTCCGTGCCGTCGGTGAAGGAGTAGCCGCGGCGGAGGATCGTCGCCCCCCGGTTGGAGTCGGGGTGCGCGAGCCGGACGTGTGCGTCGGGCTTCATCGCCTTGAGGAACGGCTCGTCGCGCTCCTTCGCCTTGCCGACCGGGGCGCCCTCGCCCTTGTCGCGGCCGAAGATGTCCTCCTGCTCCTGGAGCGAGGTGCGGTCCCACGGCTCGATGTGCATACGGATGCGGCGGGCGACGAGGTAGGAGCCGCCGGTCATCCAGGACGGGCCGCCGTCCTTCTCGGACACCCAGACGTGCTTGCGCAAGCGGTCCGTCTCCGTGCCCGCGATGTTGCGCGTGCCGTCCTTGAAGCCCATCAGGTTGCGCGGGGTCTGCGCCTCGGGCGTCGTCGAGGACGTCTTGCCGAAGCCGAGCTGCGACCAGCGGATGACCACCTTGCCGAATCCGATACGGGCCAGGTTGCGGATCGCGTGCACGGCGATTTGCGGATCGTCCGCGCAGGCCTGGACACAGAGGTCGCCGCCGCTGCGGGCCGTGTCGAGGTTGTCGCCCGCGAACTTCGGCAGGTCGATCAGTGCTTCGGGCCGGTGGTCCGTGAGGCCGAACCTCTCGAACAGGGTCGGGCCGAAGCCGATCGTGAGCGTCAGGCGGGAGGGTCTGAGGCCCAGGGCCTCGCCCGTGTCGTCCGGGGGCGCCTCGGGCAGCCCGCCGTAGGCGCCCTCGCCGACCGGGTGCCCGGCCGTCATCCGCCGGGCGGCCTGCGTCCAGTCCTTGAGCAGTTGGACGAACTGCGCGCGGTCGTCGGTCGTCACGTCGAACGCGGCGAAGTGCAGGCGGTCCTGGACCGGGGTGGCGATGCCCGCCTGGTGCATGCCGTGGAAGGGGACCGCCGCTCCGGGGTCTGCCGGGGCTGCGTCGTTGCCGTGGGCCAGGGCGACCGCTCCGCCTGCCGTGGCGGCGCCGAGCGCCAGGCCCGCGCCGCCCCAGCCGAGCAGTGAACGGCGGGAGGGGGACGGTGGGTTGGTGTCCGTCATGGTGTGTCCCGCTACTTGGCGACCGCTGCGGCGAGCTTGGACAGCGGCTCCGCGAGGGCGTTCACCGCGTCCGAGAGTTCCTTGCGGTCCGCCTTGCCGACCTTGTCGTACGAGGTGAAGTCGTAGGACGCGGTGTTCGGGCGGTACTTGTCGAGCAGGGTGTTCAGCGCCGCGAACTGCCGGTCCAGTTCCGTGACGAGGGCCGCGTCGTTCTCCTCGGCGACCGGCTTCAGCAGCTCGTACGACTGCTGCGCGCCCTCGACGTTGGCCTTGAAGTCGACCAGGTCGGTGTGCGAGTAGCGCTCCTCCTCGCCGGTGACCTTGCCGGTGGCGACCTCGTCGAGGAGTTCCTTGGCGCCGTTGGCCATCGAAGTGGGGGTGATCTCGGCCTTGCCGACCCGCTTCTGCCAGTCCTTCAGGTCGGTGATGAGCGTGTCGGCGAGTTCCTTCTCGCGGTCGCCGATCTTCTTGTCCTGCCAGAGGGCCTTCTCCAGGCGGTGCCAGCCGGTCCAGTCGGTGGCCGGGTCCTGGCCGTCCTCCAGGCCGTCCTCGCGGACGTCCACCTTCGGGTCGATGTCGCCGAAGGACTCGGCGACCGGCTCGGTGCGCTCCCAGCCGATGCGGGAGGGGGCGTACGCCTTCTTCGCGGCGTCGAGGTCGCCGTCCTTGACGGCCCGCGCGAACGCCTCGGCCTTGGGCAGCGTCTCGTCGGCCTGGGTCTGGGCGTAGGCGCGGTAGGCCGCGACGGCCTTGTCCAGGCGCGGGTCGCGCTGGACGGCCTTGCCGCCGGTGACCTTGACGGCCTGGCGGATGCCCTTGCCCTTCATGCCGGGCTTGCAGGCGATCTGGTAGTCGCCGGCCTTCACCTCGGCGGTGACGCGCTGCTCGGTGCCGGGGCCTATGTTCTCCCGCTCGGTGACCACACGGTCGTCGGGGAAGAGGACGTAGACCTCGGTGACCTTGGACCCCTTGTTCTCCACGGCCAGCTCGACGTGCCCGGCCGGGAACTCCTTCTTCGACACCTCGCACTTGTCGTCCGTCGCCGTGACGTGGACGACGCGGTCGCCGTCCTTCCCGCCGCCTTTCTCGGTGCAGCCGGTGACGGCGGTCAGGGCCGCCGCGACGGCGATCGCGACGGTGGCGGGTCTGACGGGTCGCATGAGGGCTCCAGTGAAGGCAGGGCAGGCAGGGAAGGTGAGGCTCACCTAAGGCGCTCACCCCTAGGGCACATAAGGATTACCTAAGTGGCCCAAAATCGCCCTCATGAACCGGTCAAAGGAAGGTCAAAGGTCGCGTCTCGGGGTGATGAGGAGATCTTCGGTCCGAGGGTGCGGGAAGACCTCCACGGGCTGGTCGTAGACCTCGCTCAGCAGGCGTTCGGAGAAGACCTCGGCGGGCGGGCCGTCCGCCGCGACGCGACCGGCGCACAGGAGCGCGACCCGGTGCGCGTAGGCGGCGGCGAGACCCAGGTCGTGCACCACCACGACCACCGCGTCACCGGCGTGCGCCCTTGACCGGCACAGCCGCGGCACCAGCTCCTGGTGCCGCAGATCGAGCGCCGCCGTCGGTTCGTCGAGCAGCAGGAGCGGGGCCTGCTGGGCGAGCACCCGGGCGAGCGCGACCCGGGCCCGCTCGCCGCCGCTGAGCGCGGAGAACGGGCGCGTGGCGAAGCCGGTGACCTCGGTGGCGGCCATGGCCTCGGCGACGGCCCGGTCGTCGTCGGCCGGGGTCGAGGCGGGGGAGGCGGCGTGCGGGGCGCGGCCCATGCGGACGACCTCCTCGACCGTGAAGGGGAAGGAGAGCGCCGCGGACTGCGGCAGCACCGCCCGGCGCAGGGCGAGATCGGGCGCGGGCCACTCAGCCGCCGGGCGGCCGTGGACGCGTACGACCCCCTCGGCGGCCGGGACATCGGCGGCCAGCGCGCTCAACAGCGTCGACTTTCCCGCCCCGTTGGGACCGACCAGGGCGAGGACCTCACCGGCGCGGACCGTGAGGTCGACGCCCTTCAGTACCTCGCGGGCCCCGAGCCGGACATACAGATCCTGGGTCTCGGCCAGGACATCGCCGGGCGACGGCCGGGCCGGGGGAGTGGGACGTCGGGTACGCAGGCGGATCACGCCCAGCCTCCTTGTCGGCGCCGGGTGCGGCGCAGCAGCCAGAAGAAGAACGGGCTGCCGAGCAGGGCCGTCAGCACCCCGAGGGGGAGTTCGGCGGGCGCGGCGACCGTACGGGCCGTCAGATCCGCCGCCAGCAGCACGAGCGCGCCGAGCAGCGCGCTGCCCGGGATCAGGAAGCGGTGACCGGGCCCTGCCAGCATGCGCAGCAGATGCGGGACCACCAGACCCACGAACCCGATGATCCCGGAGACGCTCACCGCCGCCGCGGTCAGCAGCGCGATGACGAGGACCAGCACGATCCGCAGCCGCTCCACCTCCACGCCCAGATGCCGGGCGGGCCGCTCACCGAGGGACAGGAGGTCCAGGCGGCGGGAGTACAGGGGCGCGACCGCCAGGCCGAGGACCGCGCACGGCAGGACCGCCAGCACCTTCGGCCAGGTCGCCTGGGAGAGCGAGCCCAGCTGCCAGAACGCGATCTGGTTGACCGCCGCCGTGTCCGCGAAGAACAGGAACAGGCCGATCAGCGCCCCCGCGAAGGCGTTCACCGCGATACCGGTGAGGATCAGCGTCACCACCTCCGTACGGCCGCCCGAACGCGACACCGCGTAGACGAGCAGGACCGTCGCCAGACCGGAGACGAAGGCGAAGACGGACACCGTCCAGGTGCCGAGGACGTTCACCCCGAGGGCGATCGCCCCGACCGCGCCGACCGCCGCGCCCGAGGAGACCCCGATGACACCCGGCTCGGCGAGCGGGTTGCCGAACACGCCCTGCATCAGCGCGCCCGCGCAGCCCAGCGAGGCGCCGACCAGCAGGGCCAGCACGATCCGCGGGAACCGCACGTTCCACAGCACCGACTCGGCCACCCGGTCCAGCTCCCCGCCGCCCAGCCCCAGCCGGTGCTGCACGGAGGCGAGGACGTCACCGACCGGGACGGGATAGGCGCCGGTGCCGGCGGCGACCGGGACCAGGACGAGAAGGGCCGAGACCAGCCCGGCGGTCAGCAGCCAGGCCGTCGTACGGCGTCTTCGGGGCGGGACCTCGGGCGGGGCGCTCGTGGTGGGCCTCTCCAGGACGGTCATCCAGCCTTACCTGCGCTCTCTGTCGGTCGTCGTGGCGGTGAAGGTTCAAGGCAGAATTGCCCTCGTGACTGACTACGACGTACTCCGTGTCTTCTGCGGGCCGCGCGGTGGATACGGCAATGAACTCGGGGTCGTTCGCGAGGGTTCGGTGCTGCCCGGGGAGAGCGAGCGGCAGGAGTTCGCCGCGAAACTCGGCTTCAGCGAGACCGTGTTCGTCGACGATCCCGAGCGCGGCGTGATCGACATCTACACGCCGACCCTGCGGCTGCCCTTCGCCGGGCACCCCTGCGTCGGGACGGCGTGGCTGCTCGACGTGCCCGAACTGGTCGTCCCCGCCGGGGTGGTCGGGGCCCGGCAGGACGGCGAGTTCTGCTGGATCGAGGCGCGGGCGGAGTGGGTGCCGCCGCGCACCCTGCGGCAGTACGGCAGCGCCGCCGAGGTCGACGATCTGGCCGTACCGCCGCCGGGGGAGTGGGTCTACGCCTGGGCCTGGGAGGACGAGCCCGCCGGCCGGATCCGCGCCCGGGCCTTCCCCGGCCGCGGCGACGGCATCGACGAGGACGAGGCGACCGGGGCGGCCGCCCTGCTGCTCACCGACCGGCTGGGCCGGGCCCTCAACATCACCCAGGGCGCCGGCTCCCAGCTCCTGACCGCACCCCAGCCGGGCGGCTGGACCGAGGTCGGCGGCCGGGTCCACCTCGAACGCTGAACCGACGGAGCTCTCCCGGCCCTACGCCGTCAGCGGGAACTCCGCGCCCAGCTCCTCGAACACCGCGTTGTTCAGCGCGTACGCCCGCTTGCACTCGGCCACGACCCGCTGCCGCTCCAGCTCGTCACCGGGCACCGCGTCCAGCAGTGCGCTGTAACTCCGCTTGAAGGCGGCCGGGTTGGAGATCTGCTCGAAGACGTAGAAGCGGACCCCGTCGCCCTTCTTCGGGAAACCCCACGCCTTCTCGGCCGTGTCGCGGATGATCTGCCCGCCGGAGAGGTCGCCGAGGTAGCGGGTGTAGTGGTGGGCGACATAGCCGGCCGGCCAGTCGCGGGCGCACTCGGTGATCCGCTCCGCGTACTCCAGCGTGGCCGGCAGCGCGCTGATGCCCGACCGCCAGCCGGGGCCGCGCAGATACTCCAGGTCCTGCTCCAGCGAGGCCATACGGAACAGCTCCGGGCGGACGAACGGTCCGGCCACCGGATCCGCCGTGAGCCGCGCGGCCGCCGACTCCAGTGCCCCGTACACGAACCACAGCTGCTCCGTGTAGCGCGCGAACGCGTCGACGCCGAGTTTGCGCCCCAGCAGGTCGCTCATGAAGGTCGAGCCCCTGACCTCCTCGTGCTGCTCTCGGGAAGCCGTCCGAATGAGGGTCGAGAAGGAATCCATGGGCGATACTTTCTATGGTTAGGCTAACCTAAGTCAATAGCCTTTCCGACCTGTTGTCGGTAACCTTCCCGACGCGCTGTCGGTAAAAACCTGCCGAAGGCAAGCGAACGGCCCGCCCTCCGAGGGGAGCGGGCCGTTTCATGGGGTGTGTGGGGCGCTACGGCAGCGTGAGGATCTCCGCGCCCGTGTCCGTCACCACGAGCGTGTGCTCGAACTGGGCCGTCCGCTTGCGGTCCTTCGTCACGACCGTCCAGCCGTCGTCCCACATGTCGTACTCGTGCGTCCCGAGCGTCAGCATCGGCTCGATCGTGAACGTCATCCCGGGCTGGATCACGGTCGTCGCGTGCGGGCTGTCGTAGTGCGGGATGATCAGGCCCGAGTGGAACGAGCTGTTGATGCCGTGGCCGGTGAAGTCCCGGACCACCCCGTAGCCGAAACGCTTCGCGTACGACTCGATGACCCGGCCGATGATGTTGATCTGCCGGCCCGGGCGGACCGCCTTGATCGCGCGAGTCAGGGACTCCCGCGTCCGCTCCACCAGCAGCCGCGACTCCTCGTCGACCTCGCCCACCAGGTACGTCGCGTTGTTGTCGCCGTGCACGCCGCCGATGTACGCCGTCACGTCGAGGTTGATGATGTCGCCGTCACGCAGGACGGTGGAGTCCGGGATGCCGTGGCAGATGACCTCGTTGACCGAGCTGCACAGCGACTTCGGGAAACCGCGGTAGCCCAGCGTCGAGGGATAGGCGCCGTGGTCGCACATGTATGCGTGCGCCACCTTGTCCAGCTCGTCCGTGGTCACCCCGGGGGCGATCAGCTTCGCGGCCTCCGCCATTGCCCGGGCGGCGATCCGGCCGGCGACGCGCATCGCCTCGATCGTCTCGGGGGTCTGCACCTCCGGACCGGTGTACGGCGTCGGCGCGGGCTTGCCGACGTACTCGGGGCGACGGATGTTTCCGGGCACGGGACGGGTGGGGGACAGCTCCCCCGGGACGAGCAGCGACTGGCCAGACATGCCAGCGAGTCTAACCAGCGCCCATGGGGGAACATGTCGATGGCGAGAGGAGCTGGTCATGGCCCTGTTCAAGAAGCGCACGGTCGGCAAGCCGGGCGAGTGGTACTACTGCCTGGAGCACAAGAAGGTCGAAGAGGGGCCGGAGTGCCCCAACAAGGACCGTTTCGGGCCGTACGCCTCCCGCCCGGAGGCCGAACACGCGATGGCGACCGCCCGCGAGCGCAACCTCCAGTGGGAGAACGACCCCAAGTGGCACGACGCCCCGACGGGCGGCCGGGAAGAGGACTGATCACGCCTCGGCGGCCACAGCGGCGGCTGCGCGTTTCTCGCGCAGCCGCACCGCGTGCTCGTTGCTTCGCACGTCGTACGTCATGAGCCTCGGCAGGCACACCGCCAGCAGCGCCACCGCGCCCACGCACAGCAGCCCGCCGGACCAGACCGACGTCCGCACTCCCAGCCAGGCCGCGAAACCGCCGCTGCGCATCTGACCGACCGTCGGTCCGACCGAGTACGACAGCAGCTCGATCCCGGCCAGACGGCCGCGCAGCTCGTCCGGGATCGTCTGGTTCCACATGGCCGCGCGGAAGACGCCGCTGACCATGTCGGCGCCGCCGGCGAGGGTCAGGAACAGCAGCACCAGCCACACATTGCCGACGACCCCGGCGCCCGCGATGGCCAGGCCCCACAGTGCGGCCGCCAGCACCACCATCCGGCCGTGCCGGTGCACCCGCGAGGTCCATCCGCTGGTCAGGCTCACCAGCAGGGCCCCCGCCGGGACCGCCGCGTACATCAGCCCCAGTGACCACTGCGCGTCCAGCTCGTCCGCCAGGAACGGCAGCAGGGCGAGCGGCATCGCCAGGAACATCGCGGCCAGGTCGACGGCGTAGGTCCCCAGGAGTTCCTTGCGGCTCCACGCGTAGCGGGCGCCCTCGGCGATGGCCCGCAGCGAGGGCTTCACCGCCTCGTGGGAGGCCGGCGAGGCCGCGATGCGCGTGATCAGCACCACGGACACGACGAACGTGGCCAGGTCGGCGCCGTACGCCCAGCCGACACCGGCGTAGGCGACCACCACCCCCGCCAGCGCCGGGCCCGCGACGCCGCCGACCGTCCAGCGCAGCGAGTTCAGGGAGGCCGCCGCCGGCAGATGTTCGTAGGCCACGATCCGCGGCCACAGCGAGTCGAGTGCGGGCCGTTGCACGGACACCAGGGCGGAGGACAGGGCGGCGACGACGTACAGCGGCCAGACAGCGGGCCGCGGAAGCAGCGCGTTGGCCAGCAGCACCACGCTGAGCAGCCCCTGCCCCGCCTCCGTCCACAGGATCAGCTTCCGTTTGTCCCAGGCGTCGGCGAGAGCCCCGCCGTACAGCCCGAACACGACCAGCGGCACCAGTTCCACGGCCCCGATGGCCCCGACCGCCGCCGCCGACTCCGTCAGCTCCTTCAGCTGCACGGGCAGTGCGACGAACGTCAGGAACGTCCCGAAGTTGGTGATCAGCCCCGAGACCCACAGCCGCCGGAAGTCGGCGGAGGCCCGCCAGGGGGACAGGTCGGGGAGCATGGCGCGGAGGCCGGAAGAACGTTCGGGGAGGTCGTCGGTCACGAAGGGTCATGGTCGGGGGAGGGGCGCGGGCGGGCAACTGCTTTTCGGGGCTCGGTTGCTCATCGCGCGGGAGACGCGCGGGAGACGCACGCGGGAGTCGTCACCAGCGGGCCGGCGGGGGCGCCGTCAGGTTGTCCGCCAGTCGGGACAGCCTGTCCCTGAGGCGCCGGGGGCCTCGCGCGGGGGCCGGTAGCGCGTTCTCCCCGGCTGCCGCGCTGACCAGGTGCTGGACCGTGTCCAGGTCCAGTTCCGCGCCGGTGGGGACGGACAGGGACTCGTGGGCCATCGCCGGAAGTTCGCCCGCGTCGGGGCCGAGGGCGAGGACCGTCGCCCCGGCGCGACGGGCGTCGGACACGCGTTCAAGGAGTGGTGCGGCGGGTCCGGGTCCCTCGGGGGACACCACGAGCAGCGTCTCGCCCCGCCGGGCCGCCTCCAGCCGTCCCAGGCCGACCGCGAGGTGCGCCGGGTCGCAGGCGCGGGCGTCGTGCCGTACCAGCGTCGGGGCCAGCTCCGGTGTGCCCGACCAGGCGGCCTCGTCCACGAGGTGCGCGGCCAGGTGCCACGGCTCGTACTCCGGGGTGCCGACGAGCAGCAGCCCGCCCCCGTGCGACACCACCGACCCCCGCAGCGCCCCGGCGAACCTCCGCGTGGCGCCCAGCCACTCGGTCCCGGCGAGCACTTCCCGCAGCAGCGCGACCCGTACGGCATCCATGGAGCCGCATCCTGCCCGAGCCGGTCGCGGGTGCGGAGGAAGTCTCCACGGATTCGCCCGGCCCGGGCAGTTGGGTCGCTCACCCGTGCCATGAGGGAACGGCTGGGGGAGACATCGGCGGCACGGGCACGGACGTAGAGTCGGGGCCATGACCTCTACCGACAGTGCTGCCACCGACAACGCCCAGAAGGCCCCCGCCAAGGACCCCTGGGACCTGCCCGACGTCTCCGGACTCGTCGTCGGTGTGCTCGGCGGGACCGGGCCCCAGGGCAAGGGCCTCGCCTACCGGCTGGCCCGGGCCGGCCAGAAGGTGATCATCGGCTCGCGGGCCGCCGAGCGCGCCCAGGCGGCGGCCGGGGAACTCGGACACGGCATCGAGGGCGCCGACAACGCCGAGACCGCGCGCCGCAGCGACATCGTGATCGTCGCCGTGCCGTGGGACGGCCACGGCAAGACCCTCGAATCCCTGCGCGAGGAACTGTCCGGCAAGCTCGTCGTCGACTGCGTCAACCCGCTCGGCTTCGACAAGAAGGGCGCCTACGCCCTCAAGCCCGAGGAGGGCAGCGCCGCCGAGCAGGCCGCCGCCCTGCTGCCGGACTCCCGCGTCACGGCCGCCTTCCACCACCTGTCGGCCGTGCTCCTCGAGGACCCGGAGATCGAGCAGATCGACACCGACGTGATGGTGCTCGGCGAGGTCCGGGCCGACGTCGAGATCGTCCAGGCGCTCGCCGGCCGTATCCCCGGGATGCGCGGCATCTTCGCGGGGCGGCTGCGCAACGCCCACCAGGTGGAGTCGCTGGTGGCGAACCTGATCTCCGTGAACCGCCGCTACAAGGCACACGCCGGGCTGCGCGTCACCGACGTGTGAGCCGGTGAGGCCGATGGGGGACACTGGACGGCACCAGCAGTGACCGTATGACCCGCAGTGTCCCCCGACAGGAGCCGACCGCCATGCCCCGCCTCGCCCTCTACGCCTCCATCTTCTGCGTCCTGTCCGTGGCCGCGGCCGTGGTCTCCTTCGTGCAGGGCAGCTGGCTGGGGATCGTCTGGGTGCTGCTCGCCGGACTGTCGTCGAACATGACCTGGTACTACGTGAAGCGCGCCAAGGCCCAGAAGTCGCCCACGGGCTGACCCCTCAGGGCGCGGCCGAGCAGAACTCGTTCGAGCCCTGCCAGAAGCGGTACAGCTCCTGACCGCAGTACGTCTCGAAGTCGCTGATCTTCAGAGACTTCAGGATCGTGTCGATCACGTCGAAGAACACGCCGTTCACCGCGGGCAGCCACAGCAGCGCGAACACGAACAGCAGGCCGAACGGCGCGAACGGCTCCACCTGGCGCCGGATCTTGTACGACAGCCACGGCTCGATCACGCCGTAGCCGTCCAGGCCCGGCACCGGCAGGAAGTTCAGCAGCGCGGCCGTCACCTGGAGCAGGGCGAGGAAGGCCAGGGCGAACCGGAAGTCGGTCGGCACGCCGTCCAGGGCGTCCAGCCAGAACGGGGCCGTGCAGACGATCGCGAACAGCACGTTCGTCAGCGGACCCGCGGCCGAGATGAGGCTGTGCTTCCAGCGCCCCTGGATCCGCCCCCGCTCGATGAACACCGCGCCACCGGGCAGGCCGATCCCGCCCATGATCACGAAGATCACCGGCAGCACGATGCTGAGCAGCGCGTGCGTGTACTTCAAGGGGTTCAGCGTCAGATAGCCCTTGGCGCCGATCGAGATGTCGCCGCTGTGCAGGGCGGTGCGCGCGTGCGCGTACTCGTGCAGACACAGGGAGACGATCCAGGCCGCCGTCACGAAGAGGAACACGGCGACACCGGGCTGCTCCGCGAAACCGGTCCAGGTCGCCCACCCGGTGACCGCCGTCACGGCCAGAATCCCGACGAAGACGGGACTGATCCGCCGCTCGCTGTGGCGGCTGGTGGCGGTGGTCATGGGGCTCCCTGCACTCTTCGCACTCTTCGGACACGCGATGGGACTGCCCGACCGTACCGGGCGCACGGGGAAAACGTCTCGCGCGGGGCGGTCGGTTCCGGAGAGGGTGGGGGCATGGGGCTCTGGCACGTGTTCTACGCGGACTGGCAGATGGAGTGCTGCGGCACACCGTTCTCGGTGGGGGACGAGGTGAGCTGGCCCCTGCTGCTCCTGGACCCGGCCGACGTGTACGGCGGCGGCTGGCACGACCAGCTCACCAAGGTCGCCGGACCGGTGGAGCACGTGGGCGGCGTCCGGGTGGTGCGGGAGGAGTCGGGCCTGACGGTGGCCCTGGGCGGGCAGCCCCGGAGGGCTACCCGCTCGGTCGGGCTGCTCTCCGTCGAGCGGCACGGCGCGTCCTGGCCCCAGGTCACCGGGCGGGTACGGGCCGTGCGGGTGCTGTCCCAGGGCTACGCCGAGACCCCGCCCGGCTCGCGCTCCTGGCAGCCGGTCCCGGGGGAGCGGAGTCTGAGGGCGGTCGAGCGGTGCCCGAAGTGGTTCGCCGACGGTGACGCGGAGCAGGGGCGACGGTGGAGGGAGTCGGGGGTGATGGTGGCGCTGGAGTCCCCGAGTGTGGGCGTGGCCCCACCGGGGACAGAGGGCGCTGGGCGGCGTCGGGGCTGAGGCCGGGTGGCTCCGCAGCCAAGGGCGTCCGCCGCGCCGTAGAAACCTCGTGACCCGTTCTCGTACCACCGGAGACAATGGACCCCGTGCGCTACCGCATCCTCGGCACCACGCAAGCGCTCCGCACCGACGGCACGGTCGTTTCGGTGGGCGGGGCGCGTTTGCGTGCGCTGCTGACCGTGCTCGCCCTGCGGGCCGGCCGTACCGTGCCCGTGGGGCTGCTCGTCGACGAGGTGTGGGACGGCGCCCCGCCCGCCGACGGTCCGGCGGCGCTCCAGGCGCTGATCGGGCGGTTGCGGCGGGCGCTCGGGGCGGACGCGGTCGCCTCCGCCGAGGGCGGGTACCGGCTCACGGCCGCGCCCGACGATGTCGACCTGCACCGGTTCGAGCGGCTGGCCGGCGAGGGACTGCGGGCCCTGGCCGACGACGACCCCGCCAAGGCCGCCGTGATCCTCGACGACGCCCTCGCGCTGTGGCGCGGCCCGGCCCTGGCCGACCTCCCCGACCGCACCGCCGAGGCGGCCCGCCTGGACACCCGCCGCCTGGACGTCCTGCGCGCCCGCCACACCGCCGCCCTCGCCCTCGGCCAGGCCGAACAGTCCCTGCCGGAGCTGACCGCCCTGTGCGACGGCCACCCCCTGGACGAACCCCTCCAGACCCTGCGTCTGCGCGCCCTGCGCGACGCCGGCCGCACGGCGGAGGCGCTGGACGCCTACGAGGAGGTCCGGCGCTCGCTCGCCGATCGGCTGGGCGCCGACCCGGGGCCGGAACTGCGCTCCCTGCACGCGGAGTTGCTGAGCCTCGGGGGCGGCCCCGCGCCCGTCGTCGAGCCCCGGCCCGTCGGTAATCTGCGGGCGCGGCTCACCTCCTTCATCGGCCGTGAGAGCGACATCGAGACCATCCGGGGCGATCTCACCACCGCCCGGCTGGTCACCCTTCTCGGACCCGGCGGGGCCGGCAAGACCCGGCTGTCGCAGGAGGCCGCCGAGACCGTACGGCCCGCCATGTCCGGCGGCGTGTGGCTGGCCGAACTCGCCCCCGTCGACGATCCGGCCGCCGTCCCGGAAGCCGTACTCACCGCCGTAGGCGCCCGGGAGACCGTGCTGTACGGCGGCGGCGCCGAGGGCATGCGGGCCGCTGTCGCCGACCGGCTCGACGACCCCGTCGAGCGGCTCGCCGAGCACTGCTCCCGCCCCGGCATGCTGCTGATCCTCGACAACTGCGAGCACGTCGCCGACGCAGCCGCCCGGCTCGCCGAGGAACTGCTGGAGCGCTGCCCGGGCCTGACCGTCCTCGCCACCAGCCGTGAACCCCTGGGCGTACCGGGGGAGTTGCTGCGGCCCGTGGAGCCGCTGCCCGAGCCGGTCGCGCTGCGGCTGCTCGCCGAGCGGGGCGGGGCGGCCCGGCCCGGCTTCCGCGTCCAGGACGACCCCGGGGCGTGCGCGGAGATCTGCCGCCGCCTCGACGGTCTGCCCCTGGCCATCGAACTCGCCGCCGCCCGGCTGCGGATGCTCACCCCCCGCCAGATCGCCGAGCGGCTCGACGACCGCTTCCGCCTCCTCACCTCCGGCAGCCGCACCGTCCTGCCCCGCCAGCAGACCCTCAGAGCCGTCGTCGACTGGTCCTGGGACCTGCTCGACGAGGACGAACGGGACGTCCTGCGGCGGCTGTCGGTGTTCGCGGGCGGCTGCGACCTCCCCGCCGCCGAGGCGGTGTGCGGGCCGGTCGCCCTGGAGGTGCTCGGCTCGCTCGTCGACCGCTCCCTGGTCGTGGCCGCGCCGCCCGGTGAGTCCTCGGACGGCGAGATGCGCTACCGGCTGCTGGAGACCGTCGCCGAGTACGCCGCCGAGCGGCTGGACGAGGCCGGACAGCGCGCCGAGGCCGAACGCGCCCATCTGACGTACTTCCGCGAACTCGCCCGCCGCACCGACCCGTTGCTGCACGGCCCCGGCCAGCTCGCCGCCATCCACCGGCTGGAGCGGGAGTACGAGAATCTGCGCACCGCCCTGCGCCACGCCGTCGCCCTGCGCGACGAGCAGGAGGCGCTCTGCCTCGCGCTGTCCCTCGTCTGGTACTGGCAGATGCGCGACCTGCGCATCGAGGCCCGCACCTGGTGCCGCGAGGTCATGACCCTCGGCCCCGACCCCTTCACCGAGCCCGTCCGCCCCGCCGCCCCGGTCTGGCAGCGCTGCACCGACGCCCCGCCCCCGATGACCGGCGAGGTCCTCCAGGAGGCCCGGCGCGGGATCCACCTGGCGCATCTCGCCTGCATGGACACCGAACTGGACGCCTGGCAGACCCCGCGGGCCCAGCAGAAGCTGAACACCATCGCCGACACCTACGAGCCCGGCCTCCCGCAGACCTGCCGGCTCCCCGGCCTGCTCTGGCTCTTCGCCGTGATGCTGACCGGCGACATGGACCGGCTGCGCGTCGTCATGGAGGCGTCCATCCGCACCTGCCGGGAGACCCCCGGCTTTGAATGGGAGCTGGCCTCCGGCCTCCAGATGCGGGCCAACTTCCTCGCCAACCGCACCGACTGGGCGGGCGACGCCGCCCGGGACGCCGACGAGTCGCTGGAGATCTACCGGCGCCTCGGCGACGCCTGGGGCACCGCCGAGGCCCTCTCCGCCCGCGCCGAGACCCATGAACGCAGAGGCGCCTACGCCCTGGCCGCCGCCGACTACGAGGCCGCCATCGCCCACGCGGACCACCTCGGCGCCCACGGCCAGACGGCCGTGCTCACCGCCCGGCTCGGCAACGCGCTGCTGGAGGCCGGCGAGGAGGAGCGCGGCGAGCGGCTGCTGCGCGAGGTGATCGCCGAGCGCGGGGACTCGATCAGCGAGGCCATGCCCGCCGCCCGCCTCTACCTGGCCGTCCGGCTGGGCCTGACGGACCGGGTGCCCGAGGCACGCGAGCAACTGCGACGGCTGCGGCAGGACTTCCGTATCGCCCACTTCATCGTCTTCGATGCGTTCATCCTCGGCGCCGAGGCCTGGCTGGACGCCGTGGAGGGGCGGCACGCGGAGTGCCTTGACCTCATCCGCAAGGCGCTGGAGCGTGCCGCCGACCCGCGCTCGCAGCTCATCGCCCCCCATATGCGCGCGGTGTACCTGACCATCGGGGCCGGAGCCCTGGCCGGCCTCGACGGCGGGCACCGCGCCCACGACGCGGCCCGCTGCCTGGGCGCCGCCGACGGCCTTCTGCCGCCCGGCCATGTCGCCGCGCGGCAGGAGCGCGAGACCCGCGAGCGGGCGGAGCTGCGGGCCCGGGCGGTGCTCGGCGACCCGGCGTACGAGAGCGCGTACGCGGAAGGCGGCGGCCTCTCCGCCGAGGAGGCCACCGCCCTGGTCTGACGCGAACGACGCGAAGACGGCCTCTCCGCTCAGCTCTTGGTGCGGAACTTGTGGATCGCGATCGGAGCCATCACCGCCGTGATCGCCACCGACCAGCCGAGCGTCACCCACAGATCGTGCGCGACCGGCCCGCCGACCATCAGCCCGCGCGCGGCGTCCGCCAGCGTGGACAGCGGGTTGTAGTCGGTGAAGGCCTGCAGCCAGCCCGGCATCGAGGTCGTCGGCGCGAAGATCGACGAGCCGAACTGGAGCGGGAACAGCACCAGGAAGCCCATCGCCTGCACGGACTGCGCGTTCTTCATGATCACGCCCAGGGTGAGGAACACCCACATGATCGACGAGGCGAACGCGGTGGACAGCGCCACGGTCGCGAGCAGACCGGGCCAGTTGGTGATCTCGAACCCGACCGCGACGGCGACGATCATCAGCACGGCGGTCGCGAACAGCATCCGCAGCAGCTCCACCGAGATCTTCGCGAAGAGCACCGAGCCGCGCCCGATGGGCAGGGACCGGAAGCGGTCCATGACACCGGAGTTGAAGTCCTGGCTGAAGCCGGTGCCGACGCCCTGGGACAGCGTCATGCTCATCATCGCGATCATGCCCGGGATCACGTACTGCACATACTGGTCCTGCCCGCCGCCCAGCGCCTGCCCGATCGAGCCGCCGAACACGAACACGAACAGCAGGGTGAAGATGACCGGCATCAGCAGCGCGTCGGCCATCGACTCCGGGTCCTTGCGGATCCACAGCAGATTGCGGCGGACCAGGGCCCCGGTGTGGCGCAGATGGGCACGCGGCGAGATACGGGCGTCCGCCTCGCCCTCGTGGATGGCTGCGGTGGCGGCGCTCATACGGCGACCTCCTGACGGTCGTCGGCGGGCACGGTGTCCTGCGGGGCACTGGCGCGGTGGCCGGTGAGGGACAGGAACACCTCGTCCAGGCTGGGCAGTTCGGTGGTGATGGAGGAGAGCGTGATGCCACGCGAGGTGACCGCGCCGACCACGGCTGTCAGCTGCTCGTCGCTGAGGATCGGCACGAGGACGTCGCCCCGGTCGCTGTCCACGGTCGTGGTCGCGAGGCCGGTGATGCCCAAGTCGTCCAGAGCGGCGGCGAGGGGCCGCAGCTGCACCGGATCGGCCGGGCGTATCCGCAGCGCACGGCCGCCGACCTTCGCCTTCAGCTCCTCGATGGCGCCGCCCGCGATGACCTGCCCGCGGTCCACGACCGTCAGCTCGGTGGCGAGCTGCTCGGCCTCCTCCATGTACTGAGTGGTGAGCAGCACGGTGACGCCGTCGCCGACCATGCGCTTGACCTCGTCCCACACCTCGTTGCGGGTGCGCGGGTCGAGCCCGGTGGTCGGCTCGTCCAGGAAGAGCACGGCCGGTCGGCCGATCATCGAGGCGGCCAGGTCCAGCCGTCGCCGCATGCCTCCGGAGTACGTCGCCGCGGGCCGCTTGGCGGCCTCGGTGAGCGTGAAGCGCTCCAGCAGTTCGTCGGCCCGGGCCCGGGCGCTCTTGCGGGGCAGATCGAGCAGCCGCCCGATCATGTACAGGTTCTCCCAGCCCGAGAGCTTCTCGTCCACGGAGGCGTACTGCCCCGTGAGGCCGATCACCCGGCGCAGCTGCCGGGGCTGCCGTACGACGTCGTAGCCGACGACGGTGGCCCGGCCCGAGTCGGGGGCGAGCAGCGTGGACAGGATCCGCACCAGGGTCGTCTTGCCGGCCCCGTTCGGCCCGAGCACCCCCATCACGGTGCCCTCCCGCACGTCCAGGTCGACCCCGTCCAGTGCCTTGGTCTCGCCGTAGTGCTTCACCAGCCCCCGCACGGTGACCGCGGCGCCGCCGGCGTGTGTGTCGATTCGCGTCATGGGACAGACGGTCTCAGGGCCCACCGACAAACCACCGACAAGCCGCCTACAGCCCGCCGACACCACAGAGAAAAGAGGGAAGGCCCGCCGACTGGGGGAAGGTCGGCGGGCCGTCCGTGGTACCGCTGTGGCTCTAGTGGACGGAGTGCTCCTCCTGCGGGAACGTTCCGCCGACGACGTCCTCGGCGAACGCCTTCGCCGCGCCGCTCATGACCTCACGCAGGTCGGCGTACTGCTTGACGAATTTGGGGACGCGCCCGCCGGTCAGACCCAGCATGTCGGTCCACACCAGCACCTGCGCGTCGCACTCGGGGCCGGCCCCGATGCCCACCGTCGGAATCTGCAGCGTCCGCGTCACCTCGGCCGCCAGCTCCGCCGGGACCAGCTCCAGCACCACCGCGAACGCGCCCGCGTCCTGCACGGCCTTCGCGTCCCGCAGCAACTGCTGGGCCGCCTCCTCGCCCCGCCCCTGCACGCGGTAGCCCATCGCGTTGACGGACTGCGGGGTCAGGCCGATGTGCGCCATGACCGGGATGCCGGAGTCGACGAGCAGCCGGATCTGCTCGTGCGACCGCTCGCCCCCTTCCAGCTTCACGGCCTGCACTCCCGCCTCCTTCACCATCCGGGTCGCCGAGCGCAGCGCCTGCACCGGACCCTCCTGGTAGGAGCCGAAGGGCAGGTCGCCGACGATCAGGGCGCGCGAGGTGCCCCGTACGACCGCCGCGGACAGCATGGTCATCTCGTCGAGGGTGACGGGCACGGTCGATTCGTACCCGAGGTGGCAGTTGCCCGCCGAGTCGCCGACGAGCATGACCGGGATCCCGGCCTCGTCGAACACGGACGCGGTCATCGCGTCGTAGGCGGTGAGCATGGGCCACTTCTCGCCCCGCTCCTTGGCGGCGGCGATGTCGCGCACGGTGATACGGCGGGTTCCCTTGCCCCCGTACAGCGTCTTGGCGCTCTGGGCAGCCGAAAGCTGCGTCATTGCACGGCTCCTCACACGTCATCTCGAGGCGCCCTGACGGCGTCCCCGGACCACGTCCATGGTGGCACCTCGTGCCAAGCAGGGCTAGGGGAGGCCCTGTGAGTTCCGCCCGGCGCGCCGATGGGGCCGTGCGAGTAAGAGCTCGGTAAGGGTATTCCAATACGAGACGGTCTCGTATCGAAATGGTTCTACGCTCGACGGTATGACTACTCCTGCCGACCGCGCCGCCCCCACCGGCCCCCCGATACCGGAAGCGGTGCACCGGCGCCGCTGGGCGATCCTCGGTGCGCTGATGCTGAGCCTGCTGATCGTCGTCCTCGACAACTCGATCCTGAACGTCGCCATCAAGACGATCTCCACCCCGGCCCCGACCGGCCTGGGCGCCACGCAGAGCGAGCTGGAGTGGGCGATCAACGCCTACACCCTGGTCTTCGCGGGCCTGCTGTTCACCGCCGGGCTGCTCGGCGACCGGCTCGGCCGCAAGAAGGTGCTGCTCGGCGGCCTCGCCGTGTTCGGTATCGGGTCCGCGCTCGCCGCGTTCTCCGGCTCGCCGGGGGAGCTGATCGCCTTCCGGGCCGTGATGGGTCTCGGCGCCGCGTTCGTCATGCCCGCCACCCTCGCCGTCCTGATGAACGTCTTCGAGCGCGAGGAGCAGCCGAAGGCCATCGGCATCTGGGCCGGCGGCGTCGGCCTCGCCATCGCCATCGGCCCCATCACCGGCGGTGTGCTCCTCGACCACTTCTGGTGGGGCTCGGTCTTCCTCGTCAACGTGCCGATCGTGCTGCTTGCCCTCGCGCTGATGCTGTGGCTGGTGCCCGACTCCCGCGACCCGAAGCCGGGCCGTGTCGACCCCGTCGGCGTCGTGCTCTCCGTCGTCGGCCTGGTCCTGCTCGTCTACGGCATCATCAAGGGCGGCCAGCTCGCCGACTTCACCGACGCCACCGTGCTGTCGACGATCGGCGCCGGTCTCGCCGTCCTCGTCGCCTTCGTGGTGTTCGAGAAGCGCAGCGATCACCCGTCCATCGACGTCACGTACTTCAAGAACAAGGTGTTCTCGTCCGCCATCGCCGCCATCGCGCTGGTGTTCTTCGCGCTGATGGGCGTGACCTTCTTCTCGGTCTTCTACACCCAGAGCGTGCGCGGCTACTCGCCGCTGCAGACCGGTCTGCTGATGCTGCCGCTGGCCGCCGCCCAGCTGATCTTCGCGCCACGGGCCCGGCTGCTCGTCGACCGCTTCGGCAACAAGGCCACCACGACCGCCGGAATGCTGCTCATCGCCGCGATGCTGGCCGCCTTCGCGACCCTGGACGCGGACACACCCATCTGGATCCTGGAGGTCATTTTCTTCCTCATGGGCACCGGCATGGCGCACATCATGACCCCGGTCAGCGTCGTCATCATGCAGGCCCTGCCCCGCGAGAAGGCCGGCTCCGCCTCCGCGCTGAGCAACACCTTCCGGCAGGTCGGCGGCGCCCTCGGCATCGCCGTCCTCGGCTCGGTGCTGTCCACGGCGTACCGCAACGGCATCGAGGACAGGCTCGGCGCGCTGCCGCCCGCCCTGCGCCACACCGCCGGCGAGTCCATCGAGGCCACCCTCGGCATCGCGGCCAAGCTCGGCCCCGAGGGCAAGTCCCTCGTCACCCCCGCCTACGACGCGTTCCTGCACGCGATGCACATCACCGCCCTGTGGGGCGCGGGCATCGCCCTCATCGGCGCGGTCGTCGTGGCCCTGTTCCTGCCCGGGAAGCCCCCGGCACCCCAGCAGGGGGAGGGAGACAAGGAGTTGTCCGACGCGCGGTCGTGACCCTGCGCGACAATGCAACCCACCAGCCAGCAATCTCACTTGGCGGCAAAGGACGGAGCGACGTGAGCCTCGCCGAACGGCACCCCCCGAACGACGGCCCCCCGAGGGGCCGCCCCAGAAGCGAGGCCGTCGAACGCGCCATCATCGAGGGCGTGATGAGGCTCCTGGAGGAGGGCGTGCCCCTCGCGGAGCTGTCCATCGAGCGCGTCGCCCGCACCGCCGGCGTCGGCAAGGCCACCATCTACCGCCGCTGGAGCGGCAAGGAGGAACTCTTCGTCGACGTCCTGCGCGCCGCCGAACCCCCCGACCCGCCGCTCCCCGGCACCTCCATGCGCGACGACCTCGTGCTCCTGCTCGAACAGGTGCGGCGGCGCGGCCTGGCCAGCCGCTCGTCGGCGATCCTGCACAACGCGCACGCCCAGATGAAGAGCAGCCCGAAGATCTGGGCCGCGTACCACTCCACCGTCGTCGCACCACGCCGCCGGCTCGGCCTGGAGGTCCTGCGCCGCGGCCAGGAGAACGGCGAACTGCGCACGGACGTCGACCTCGACCTGCTCAACGACCTGTTCGTCGGCCCCATGCTCCTGCGCTCCGTCCTGCACCCGGAGGCCGACCTGCCGGAGGGCCTCGCCGAACAGGTCGTCGACACGCTGCTCGAAGGACTGCGCCCCGGCGGGCGTCCCGACGGCTCACCGTCCGTCAGTTCGGGCTCGCGGCCGTCCTAGTGTGCGCGTTTCGTCACAGAGGGCGCTTTCACAGCCGGTAACCGGAACTCGCCGCGCCGACTCGTTCGTCCTCGCCCCCGTACGGCCGTCCGCGGACGGCGGGAACGGAACGGATCATCCCCTAGGGTCGTAAGGACACGGGGGCGATGGTGTGCACGGCAGGCAGTGAGGCGACGGTATGGCGCAGCAGGCGTACATGACGGAGACGGACAACGGCGGCTCGGGGCCCGAGCGCCGGGGAAACCGGCTTCGCCGCCTGTTCGACCGTATGGCGGGCGGCCGACGGGGCGACCCGAGGATGTGGCGGCGCGGTCTCTTCGTGGCCGGCTGCGCGGTGCTGCTGGCCGTGGTCATGCTGGTGCACTCGCACATCCCCAACGCCATCGGCAATCTGGGCAGCCTCATCGAGACGTTCCTGCCCTGGCTGGGGCTCCTGATCCCGGTGCTGCTCCTGCTCGCCCTGGTCCGCAAGTCCGCGACCGCGCTGATCGCGCTGATCCTGCCGTCGCTGGTCTGGCTGAACCTCTTCGGCGGCCAGCTCAGCGACAAGACCGCCACGGGGGGCGACCTCACCGTGGCCACGCACAACGTCAACGCCGAGAACCCGGACCCGTCCGGCACCGCCCGTGACGTGGCCGCCTCCGGCGCGGACGTCGTGGCCCTGGAGGAACTGACGGCATCCGCCGTCCCGACGTACGAGAAGGCGCTGGCGTCGACCTACCGCTACCACTCCGTGGAGGGCACGGTCGGGGTCTGGAGCAAGTACCCCCTGACCGGCGTCAAGGCCGTCGACCTCGACATGGGCTGGACCCGGGCGATGCGCGCCACCGTGACCGCCCCGTCCGGGCAGGTCGCCGTCTACGTCGCCCACCTGCCGTCGGTACGGGTGAAGATGGAGGCCGGCTTCACGGCCCGGCAGCGTGACCGGAGCGCGGAGTTCCTGGGCGAGGCCATCGCCCACGAGCCCCTGAAGAACGTCGTCCTGCTCGGCGACCTCAACGGCACCATGAACGACCGCGCGCTCAACGCCGTCACCTCCCAGATGCGCTCCACGCAGGGCGCGGCCGGCAACGGCTTCGGGTTCAGCTGGCCGGCGTCGTTCCCGATGGCCCGTATCGACCAGATCATGGTCAGGGGCCTGAAGCCGGAGAGTTCCTGGACGCTCCCGGAGACGGGCAGCGACCATCTGCCGATCGCCGCCCGTGTGAAGGTCGCCACAGACGGCTGAGGACGGCCGTAGGCGGAATAGCAGGCCTGAGAGACTTTGTTCCGTACTTGAACATACGAACGTACGGATCCCCCAGCAAGACTCGAAAGGCTTCCTCATGCCCCTGGCCCTGCTCGCCCTCGCCGTGGGCGCCTTCGGCATCGGTACCACCGAGTTCGTGATGATGGGGCTGCTGCCCGATGTCGCGGACGACCTGCACATCTCGATACCCAGCGCCGGCCACCTGGTGTCGGCGTACGCGCTGGGCGTCGTCATCGGCGCCCCCCTGCTGGCCGCGGTCACGGCCCGGATGTCCCGCCGCACGGTCCTCATCAGCCTGATGGGACTGTTCGTCGCGGGCAACGCGCTGTCGGCCCTCGCGCCCGACAACGGCTGGCTGCTGGCGGCCCGCTTCCTGAGCGGTCTGCCGCACGGCGCCTTCTTCGGTGTGGGCGCCGTCGTCGCGACGAACATGGTCGCCCCCGAGCGCAAGGCGCGCTCGGTCTCCCTGATGTTCCTCGGCCTGACGGTCGCGAACGTCGCGGGCGTGCCCGTGGCGACCCTCATGGGCCAGAACCTCGGCTGGAGGGCGACCTTCCTCGGTGTCAGCGCCATCGGCCTGGCGGCGATCGCCGCGCTCGCGCTGCTGATCCCGCGCGATCACGAGCACACCACCGCCCAGGGCCTGCGCGGCGAACTCGCCGCCCTGCGCTCCCTGCCGGTCTGGCTGTCGCTCGGCACCACGGTCGCCGGCTTCGGCGCCCTCTTCTCGGCGTACAGCTACATCACGCCGATGCTCACGGACGCCGCCGGCTACGCCGGTGCCAGCGTGACCCTGCTGCTGGCGCTGTTCGGCGTCGGCGCGACCGCCGGCAACCTGCTCGGCGGCCGCCTCGCCGACCACTCCCTGCGGGGCACGCTCTTCGGCGGCCTCGGGTCCCTCGTCGTGGTCCTGGCGGTCTTCCCGCTGCTGATGCGCACGGAGCTGACCGCGGCCGTCGCCGTCATCCTGCTCGGCATGGCGGCCTTCGCCACCGGCTCCCCGCTCCAGCTCATGGTCATGGAGAAGGCCTCCTCGGCCCCGTCCCTGGCCTCCTCCGCCAACCAGGCCGCCTTCAACCTGGCCAACGCCGGCGGCGCCTGGATCGGCGGCCTCGCCCTGGCCGCGGGCTTCGGCGTCACCTCCCCGGCCCTCGCCGGCGCGGCCCTGGCCGTCCTCGGCCTGGCCGTGGCATCCCTGGCCTACACGGTCGACCGCCGCCGCGCACCGGCCACCGCCGGACGCGAGCGGATCGTGGCGAGCCATGTCCCGCAGGAGGCGGAGGCGGTGCGTCACTGACGGTGGCCGGTACGCCGGTGCTGCGACTCGGGCGGCGGCCCGCGGGGGCAACCCTGCGGGCCGCCGCGTCGTCGTTCGTACGACGGTCAGCCCCGACAGCGCGCCGCGACGATCGCCGAACTGGTGGGCGTGGTGAGGACTTCGGTGGCTTCGAGGTCCGGGTGGGTGAGGTAGCACAGCCGCAGCTCGTCCACGCCGCCCTCGAACCTCGGCGGCCAGTCCGCCGACGGGGTGAAGTCGTCCAGAACGAGAACCCCACCGGGAGCGAGCAACTCGACGACCCGCTCGGGGGCGTCCCGCTTGCCCCCGCCGTCGCAGAAGCAGACATCGAACGGCGCGTGCTCTTCGAGCAGCCGCCAGTCCCCGCTCAGGACGCTGACCCGGCTGTCGTCCGCGAACACACCGGCCGCACGCCGGGCCAGCTCCTCGTCACGCTCCACGGTGACAGGCCGCGCACCGGCCCCGAGCCCACTGTGCAGCCAGGCGGTTCCCACACCCGACCCCGTACCGCTCTCGGCGACGACCCCGTGCGGTTTCGAAGCGGCGACCATGGCGAGCAGCCTGCCCACCTCGGGGACACAGCTCTTCTTGAACCCGGCCTCGACGGCGAGCCGCCCCGCGACCTCGACCCGGGGTGGAAGGGCACGCTGCTCTGCCATGATCAGGCCCCCCTTCGCGGTGAGCTGGACCCTACCTGGCCCGCTGACAGCACGCCGATCAGTTGATCGAGCCCGTCGAACCGCCCGTCGAAGTCGTCGGAGCCAGTCGGCGGATCTCCGGACGGGCGACGGACGTAGGCGGTCCGCAGACCCACCTCCCGCGCTCCGCGCAGGTCCCAGGCGTGCGCGGCCACCATGAGGACGCGCTCCGGTGGGCATCCGGCGGTGTCGACGGCGAGCCGGTAGACCTCCGGTGCTGGCTTGTAGGCGTGGACGGCTTCGGCGGACAGGGCCTGATGCCAGCGCAGCCCGGCATGCGCGTTGAGTCGCAGCAGGGCGGTGCGGCTGGCATGGGAGAGCCCGATCACGGGAAGCCGCCGCGCGAGGTGCTCCAGCCCGGCGACGGAGTCGTCCCACGGGGGCAGGCGCTGCCCCGCCCTGGCCAGCCGGTCGACGACGCTCGGATCGTCGACCCCGGCCTGCTCGGCGATGCTCCGGGCGGCCTCCGCGTCGATGACCTCGGTGTTGGCGTAGGGGCGGTGCCCTTGCCGGATGCGCTGCTGCTCACGCTCGCAGTGCTGCTGCCACAGGCCGACCCACTCGTCGACGGCCGCCTCGTCGGATGTGGGGGCCGCTTCACGGATCGCTGCCCTGAGCCCGCTGGATTCGTCGACGAGCGTTCCGAGGACATCGAAGACGACGACCTCGATGTCGCGGATTCCTCTCATGCGTCCTCCCCGCCCCCCGGCTCATCGTCACCGCTTCAACAGGTGACGATATTGCCCAGCAGTCTTGTCACCGGTCAAGATGGTGACGTGGATTTCACCTTCGTGAGCGGCGACCCGGCCCTCGACCTGACCGGAACCGTGCTGAGCCGCCGGAACGAGCCCGTCGACCTCCTGACCACGCCCGCGGATCTCGAACGGTGGGTCGTCGCGTGTGACGGACTTCCCGACCGGGTGACCGCCGACGCGCGGACCTTCGAGTCGGCGCTGTCCTTGCGAGAGGCGCTCTACCGACTGGCCCTCGACCGCGTGCTCGACCGCCCCTTCGATCCGGGCAGTCTCGACATCGTCAACGGCGCGGCTGCGGTGCCGCCGTGCGCGATCGAGCTCAGCGACGCGGGCCTGCGCACCTCGGGGGACCTCCCCGCGGCCCTGTCTCAACTGGCCCGGAGCGCCATCACCTTGCTGGCCGACCCCCACGCCTGCCTCAAGGAGTGCGGCCGCCCCGGCTGCACCCGCGTCTACCTCGACCGGTCACGGGGTGCGCGGCGTGCTTGGTGCGGGATGGAGGAGTGCGGCAATCGCGTGAAGGCGGCGGCTTATCGTGCGCGGAGGCGGGGAGCTGTCTAGGTGTGCTGTCCTGGGACGTTGGTGAAACGCTCAGCGTCGGCAAGTTCCTCCGCAGTTCGAACGCCGTGACCTCGCTGCGGTACTCCTCCCGCTCCTGGCGCTTGTTGGGAAGTGTCACTGCTCCGGAGCGATCTCATGCGATCGAGCAAGTCGCAGCGCTGCCGTGCACTCAAACGGTTGTCATTGGTCGGCCAAGCAGTGGCCACTTCGCCCGTCAACGGCGGCGGGACAGACGGTAGTGAATTCGCGGACTGTAGCGGAGGCGAGATCTTCGACCTGATGCACCCATTACGGCTTGAGTCGATACTCGGCGACGATCTCCGGCGTCACATCTCTCACGAGTGCATCAACTTCTTCATGAGATTCCTTGCCGAGGCCTTCCAAGGAGCCATACTTGATATGCAGGTATGGCAATTCCGACGTATCGTTCGGCTTCCCTGGAGGATGGAAGTCGATGTAAGTCTCGGCATATGGATCGTCGTCAAGAATTTCACGCATAGCAGTGGAGCGCTTGAATAGCGTTTTCGCGCACATTTTATATTCGCAGTCAGTAGTAGTACTCTTCACTGATCCGCGCGTAATCAAGACGAGGTTCACAACGAGGCGAACAACCTCTTCCTTCCTGCTGTCGGCATCGAAAACGAATGAAGTCTCATACTTTTGGCTAGGAGTCAGGGATTCCTCTCCCGGCAAAACATCGCCAATCCTGAGGATCCTTTCACTCTCCGCCATGTAGTTCAGGTCGGGACCCACCACATCCATGGCTGCATCCATACTGCCTTTGTCGGGTTTCAGGTCATAGCCGACGGCCTTATAAAGGGACCCGAGCGAGTCGACAGCGGCTTTGCCGTTGTTCTGGACGGTGACTGTACCTCGCATTCGCGAAATGCTGCCGGATCGGCTCAGTTCCTCCATTTTGACGTTCACATTCACCCCCGGACGACTGTGAGCTGGCTGATAGTAACTTTGGATCCAGAACTGGAGGAGTCCGGCCAAGGGGAATAGGGCGACAAAGAAAGCCCAGGCTGCGCCGAAGTGAATCCTTCCTGTGACCCAAACAAAGAAAACCACCATCAGGGCGCCAGCTGTCAAGCCTGCCGAAATGAGGACGATGAGAGCATCCAGGCGATCGTGGAAAGGGCTACGCGCTTCGATCAGGATCGGGATGAAGAGGAACGGGAGAGCGCCTAGTTGAGCAGCAAAAATCCATGGCCACAAATCCCAATTCCTTGCCCGACCTCTCAACTCTTTCATCACACCGACGAAGGCGATGGCATTGAGAATGAAAAGGGTGAATCGCATCACAACTGACAGTGAGTGAACCGTGTTTTCGGCCCGCCCCAAGTCTGGGATGCAGAAACCCAAGAAAACCCCAGCATTGACGGCCAAGAGAATGACCAGAAAGGAACTCCAGCCGCGGTGTTCTGTGAACCACGATTCTTCCTCATCTGCGGGGCGAGGCCGGGTGTCGGCCCGAGACCCAATCGGGCGAAACAGTGATTGGCGAAGTTCCATATCGTGACCGTATAGGCAGCCCCTTCTGGCACGACACCGCCGGAAGGAGGAGGTCCGCAGGCGAAGCGCAGATACGGGGTGCACAGCGAGGCCGACTACCCGCTCCAACCCCTGCTCTGTACCGCCCACACACAACAGGAGGCGGCACGTAATGCGTGGTCACACAGAAAAGGTGATCGCTGGTCTGGTTGGGCGTAGCACCGATTGGTTTGCGAAGATCGGACGGGACCGCCTGAAGTCTCCCGTGAACGACATGCTCGCGGAGCTGTCGCAAGCGAGTGTTCGGCTTCATCGGGTTGCCGGTATTCGCCTTCCCTCGGGTGGACGTGGCGCATGCCCACGGGCCTCGCGAGGCGTCGGCGCGGCGTGATGTTCCCTGCCGCACGCTATCAGTGCGACCGTCTGCTGCGGGAAGTGGCCGCGTTGGGCATTGAAGCGCAGAGCGCGTCTTCGCTGTACGAGCGGCGCTACCGGAGCGACACCGCACGACGATTGGCCTCGGAGGCGGATGCGGACTTCGGAAAGGCATTTCGCCGGGACACGAGTGAGACGCCATCGCGGTGGCACCCGTTCAGTTGGGCTGGAGGTCCGCGACCAGGTGCGTGCCGATCTGGAGGACGCAAGCAGCATCCAGACCGGGTGGGGCGCTGGGCGCCAGACGGCCTGAAGAAGACCCAGAGGCAGTGAGACGCCATGGGGCCGACGGTCATGGACCGTCGGCCCCATCCGCCGAATCAGCGGGAGACTACCTCTGACCTGCCCCTACAGCGCCGGCAGGTTCTTCCGCAGCTCGAACGCGGTCACCTCGGACCGGTACTCCTCCCACTCCTGCCGCTTGTTCCGCAGGAAGAAGTCGAAGACGTGCTCGCCGAGGGTCTCGGCGACCAGGTCGCTGCGCTCCATCAGGGTGAGGGCCTCGCCGAGGTTCTGCGGGAGGGGTTCGATGCCCATCGCGCGGCGCTCGGCGTCGGAGAGGGCCCAGACGTCGTCCTCGGCACCCGGCGGGAGCTCGTAGCTCTCCTCGATGCCCTTGAGGCCGGCGGCGAGCAGCAGGGCGTAGGCCAGGTAGGGGTTCGCGCCCGAGTCGAGGGAGCGGACCTCCACCCGCGCCGAGCCGGTCTTGCCGGGCTTGTACATCGGGACGCGGACCAGCGCCGAGCGGTTGTTGTGGCCCCAGCAGATGTACGAGGGGGCCTCGCCGCCCGCGCCCGCCGTGCGCTCAGCGCCGCCCCAGATGCGCTTGTAGGAGTTGACCCACTGGTTGGTGACCGCGGAGATCTCCGCCGCGTGCCGCAGCAGGCCCGCGATGAAGGAGCGGCCCACCTTGGAGAGCTGGTACTCCGAGCCCGACTCGTAGAAGGCGTTGCGGTCGCCCTCGAAGAGCGACAGGTGTGTGTGCATGCCACTGCCGGGGTGCTCGGAGAACGGCTTCGGCATGAAGGTCGCCTGGACGCCCTGCTCCAGCGCCACCTGCTTCATGACCAGGCGGAACGTCATGATGTTGTCGGCAGTGGAGAGCGCGTCGGCGTACCGCAGGTCGATCTCCTGCTGGCCGGGGGCGCCCTCGTGGTGGGAGAACTCCACCGAGATGCCCATCGACTCCAGCATGGTGATCGCCTGGCGGCGGAAGTCCATGCCGACGTTGGTCGGGGTGTGGTCGAAGTAGCCGGAGTTGTCGGCGGGCGTCGGACGGCTGCCGTCCAGCGGCCGGTCCTTCAGCAGGAAGAACTCGATCTCCGGGTGGGTGTAGAACGTGAAGCCCAGGTCGGAGGTCCGGGCCAGAGCGCGCTTGAGGACATAGCGCGGGTCGGCGAAGGACGGGGAGCCGTCCGGCATGAGGATGTCGCAGAACATGCGGGCCGTGCCCGGGGCCTCCGCACGCCAGGGCAGGATCTGGAAGGTCGACGGATCCGGCTTGGCGATCATGTCGGACTCGTAGACCCGGGCGAAGCCCTCGATCGCGGAGCCGTCGAAGCCGATGCCCTCGTCAAAGGCCTGTTCCAGCTCGGCCGGGGCCACGGCGACGGACTTGAGGAAGCCCAGCACGTCCGTGAACCACAGGCGTACGAACCGGATGTCGCGCTCCTCCAAGGTCCGGAGCACGAACTCCTGCTGCTTGTCCATCTTCCGCTTCCCCATCCTTGCTGGTCAGGCCGCCTTCTCTTCCGTACCACGGGAGGCGGTCGGGCACCTGAGCATCCCACCACACCACCATTTCGTACGCGTTGCGCACCATGATCGCCCGGCCGGCCCCGGGCCGAACGCCGCACCTACGGCGGGTGAACTGCTCTTCCGCCCATAGTGCCTGCTCGCAGTGACATCCGTAACGGCCGGTCCGCTTCGTTGCTCCACCCGCTAAAGTTGCATCTCAGATACAACTTTAAATACTGTGCCCGCAGTCGAGCACCGAGGAGCCCCGATGCTGTCCGAGCAGTCCGCCGTCACCGTCCGCGCCACGCTTCCCGCCGTCGGCGGGGCCCTCGGCGCGATCACCGAGCGCTTCTACGCCGGTCTGTTCGCGGCCCGCCCCGAACTGCTGCGCGACCTGTTCAACCGGGGCAACCAGGCCGCCGGCACCCAGCGGCAGGCGCTCGCCGGTTCCATCGCCGCCTTCGCGACCCACCTGCTGGACCGTCCGGAGCAGCGGCCGGACGCGATGCTGCAGCGCATCGCCCACAAACACGCCTCGCTCGGCGTCACGCCCGAGCAGTACGGCCTCGTCCACGAGCACCTGTTCGCCGCCATCGCCGAGGTGCTCGGCGACGCCGTGACGCCCGAGGTCGCCGCCGCCTGGGACGAGGTCTACTGGCTGATGGCCAACGCGCTGATCGCCGTGGAGAAGCGGCTGAGCGAGGAGAGCGGCGGGCCCGCCTGGCGGACCTGGGAGGTCGTCGAGCGCGTCCCCGAGACCGCGGACGTCGTCACCTTCCGGTTGCGGCCCACAGGCGGCGGCCCGGTGCGGGACTTCCTCGCGGGCCAGTACGTCTCCGTCTGCGTCGCCCTCCCGGACGGCGCCCGGCAGATCCGGCAGTACAGCCTCTCCGGCGCGCCCGGCCCGCTGCTCCGGCAGATCAGCGTGAAGCGCGTGCACGGCGACGGCGCTCCCGACGGCGAGGTGTCGAACCACCTCCACGCGCGCGTGCGCGAGGGCGACGTCCTCGAACTGTCCGAGCCCTACGGCGACCTGGTCCTGGACACCGACC
The DNA here is from genome assembly GCF_024442335.1 of Streptomyces sp. CRCS-T-1. Lineage (NCBI taxonomy): Bacteria > Bacillati > Actinomycetota > Actinomycetes > Kitasatosporales > Streptomycetaceae > Streptomyces > Streptomyces sp. CRCS-T-1. The sequence goes on from NZ_CP101651.1 coordinate 6,099,807, forward strand.
CCGACACACCGCTACTGCTGGCCTCGGCGGGCATCGGCGTGACCCCGATGGCCGCGATGCTGGCGCACCTCGCCGGCTCCGGTCACCGCGCCCCGGTCACCGTCGTACACGGCGACCGCTCACCCGACACCCACGCCCTGCGCACCGACCACGAGGCCTACGCGGCCAAGCTGCCGGACTCGGCCGTCCACCTCTGGTATGAGCAGGACGCCCCCTCGGGCACCCACTCCGGGCTGGTCGACCTCACCGGCGTCCCGGTCGCGCCGGGCACGCGCGCGTACCTGTGCGGGCCGCTGCCGTTCATGCGGGCGGTGCGGGCCCAGCTCATCGCGAAGGGCGTGGCCCCGGCCGACATCCACTACGAGGTGTTCGGGCCGGATCTGTGGCTGGCGGGGCGGCCGTAAAGGCGCCCCGCGCCGGCTTCTAGCTTCTCCGGGAGATCCCCAGCAGCAGCGCCCCGGTCGGCTCCGCCACGATGTCCCCGACCGTGACCGGGTCCAGTGAGGCGAAGAACGCCTCCTGGGCCCGGCGCAGGGCGCCGCGCAGCCGGCAGGCGGAGTTCAGGGGGCAGGGGGTGGAGCCCTCGCAGTCGACGACGTCGCCGTCACCCTCGAAGGCGCGCACCACGGCCCCCACCGACGCCGTACGGCCCCGCTCCGTGAGAGTGAGGCCGCCGCCCCGGCCGCGGCGGGCCTCGAGCAGCCCCATGTGCTGAAGTTCGGCGACGACCTTCGCCAGGTGCGTGTACGGCACGTCCATGCCGTCCGCGACCTCCCTGGTCGTCGGACTCGACTCGCCCGCGACGGCGAGCCGCATGAGAACCCGCAGGGCGAGGTCGGTGGAGCGCAGCAGCCGCATACACGCAGCGTATGTAATGGGAATCTGCGGCTCAAATTATCCGGCGCCGGGATCTCCGAAGCTGTCGGGCACCTGTCGGTGCCGTATCGATTCGGCCCATTCCCTCCGCCGCTCTACGAGGCGCCCCGTTCCCCCCATTACGATCAGCTCACCCGACCGTCCCATCTTTCCCACGAAGGACATCTCATGGGCTCCGCCAACAAGAGCAGCACGGCACGCAAGGCGCGGATAGAGGAGATGCGGCGCGCCGAGCAGTCCCGTGAGCGCCGCAACCGGATCCTCGTCATCGCGGCGAGCGTGGTGGTCGTCTGCGGTCTCGTGGGCGGCGGTGTCGTGCTCGTGCGGTCCCAGTCCGGCGACGGCGGAAGTGACACCGCGGCGAGCGACTCCTCGGCCAAGGGGAAGTTCGTCACGGGCGAGGACGGCGTGAAGACGTGGGAGGGGAAGCTGGCCCGCAATCACGTCACCAAGGACGTGAAGTACGCCTCCGAGCCGCCGGTCGGCGGCGACCACAACCAGGCCTGGATGAACTGCAACGGGGACGTCTACACCAAGCAGCTCGACAACACGAACGCCGTGCACTCGCTGGAGCACGGCGCGGTGTGGGTGACGTACAACGCCGACGCGAAGAAGGCCGACATCGACGCCCTGGCGGCGAAGGTGAAGAAGACGCCGTACACGCTGATGAGCCCGATGGACGACCAGAAGGACCCGATCATGCTGTCGGCGTGGGGCCACCAGCGCACGGTGAAGGGCGCGAGCGACCCGGACGTCGACAAGTTCTTCGAGAAGTTCGTGCAGGGCGAGCAGACGCCCGAGCCGGGGGCCGCCTGCACGAACGGGCTGTCGCAGTGAGGCACGCCGGTCTGATCGCGGGGGCGGCCGTGACGGCGCTCGTCGCGGCCGGTGCGATCAGCTACGCCGTCGCCGGGGACGACGGCAGCAGCCGGACCCCTTCCGCCGAGTCCGCGGACGCCGGGTTCGCGCGGGACATGGCGGTGCACCACCAGCAGGCCGTGGAGATGTCGTACATCGTGCGCGACCGCACGAAGGACGAGGACGTGCGGCGTCTCGCGTACGACATCGCGCAGACGCAGGCCAACCAGCGCGGCATGATGATCGGCTGGCTCGATCTGTGGGGGCTGCCCAAGGTGTCCTCCGAGCCGATGGCCTGGATGGACATGGGCGGCATGGCCTCCGGCAAGGACGGCGCGCTGATGCCGGGCATGGCGACCAACACCGAGCTGAAGAAGCTCGGCACACTGAACGGCAAGCAGGCGGAGATCTTCTACCTCCAGCTGATGACGGACCATCACAAGGGCGGTGTCCACATGGCCGAGGGCTGTGTGGAGAGGTGCACGGTCGGGGTGGAGAAGCGGCTCGCGCAGGGCATGGTGGAGGCGCAGCAGTCGGAGATCGGCCTGATGACGGACCTGCTGAAGGAGCGGGGCGCCGCGCCGCGCTCGTAGCGCCCGGATCCTGGGGCGTAAGCCTCAAATCGCCCCGCATCGCGGCGCCTTGGGCACTTCTTGGCCTGCGCGGGGCGCTTCTTGGGTTTCGCATTCCCCTGACATGAACGGTTCGTCGCGAGAGTGGCGACGGTCGAGTGATCACTCGCGACGAACCGCACAGGGGGTTCCATGAGATCCAATCGCGCCAAGGCGCGCACTGGGGTGAGCATCGCGGCGACACTGCCGATGCTCGCCGGTGCGCTGGCGCTCGGCATACCCGCGGCGCACGCCGCCGACCACCCGCTCCGCGACCTGCTGGCCGGGACCCGGCCCGCGTGGGCCACGGCCAAGGCCGACCAGGGCGCCACCTCCGACGGCGCCCGGATGTCGGCCCGGGTGTATCTCCGAGGCCGCGACGCCGCCGGTCTCGCCGCCTACGCGAAGGCCGTGTCCGACCCGAGGTCGGCCTCGTACGGCAAGTATCTGACCGCCGCGAAAGCACGGGCCCGCTTCGGCGCGACCAAGGCCCAGGTGGCGGCGGTGACGTCCTGGCTGACGGCCGCGGGCCTGAAGGTCACCGGGGTCACGCCGCACTACGTCTCCGTGACCGGTGACGTGGCCGCCGCCGAGAAGGCGTTCGGCGCTCAGCTCCACAACTTCGCCAAGGGCGCGAAGACCTACCGGGCCCCGGCGAGCACGGCCTCCGTCCCGGCGAGCCTGGCCGGAGCCGTACTGACCGTCACCGGCCTGGACAACGCGCCGCACATGGTCACGCACGACGACCGGTTGCCGCCTCCGGACACCGTGTTCCGCAACGCCGGGCCGTTCTCCTCGTACTACGGCTCGAAGACGGCGAGCACGCTGCCGGACGCCTACGGCACGAAGATCCCGTACGCGATCAAGGGCTACACGGGCAAGCAGTTGCGGGCCGCCTACGGCGCGGGCAAGCGCACCGGCAAGGGTGTCCGGGTCGCCATCACGGACGCGTACGCCTCGCCGACCATCGCCTACGACGCCGGCACCTACGCCAAGCGCAACGGCGACGCGGCGTGGAAGACCGGGCAGCTGCACCAGGTGCTGCCCGCGACGTACACCAACACCACGGACTGCTCCGCCTCCGGCTGGTACGGCGAGGAGACCCTGGACGTCGAGGCCGTGCACGCGGTCGCTCCGGCCGCCGACGTCACCTACGTGGGTGCCGCGTCCTGCACCGACGCCGACCTGCTCGACGCGCTCGGCAAGGTCGTCGACCACCACCTGGCCGACATCGTGTCCAACTCCTGGGGCGAGGTCGAGGCCGCGCAGACACCCGACCTCGCGGCGGCCTACGACCAGGTCTTCCAGCTCGGCGCGGTCGAGGGCATCGGCTTCTACTTCTCCTCCGGCGACGACGGCGACGAGGTCGCGAGTTCCGGGACGAAGCAGGTCGACTCCCCGGCCGACTCGGCGTGGGTCACCGCCGTCGGCGGCACCTCGCTGGCCGTCGGCAAGGGCGACCAGTACCTCTGGGAGACCGGCTGGGGCACCGAGAAGGCCAACCTGTCGGCCGACGGCAAGAGCTGGACGGACTTCCCCGGCGCCTTCACCTCCGGCGCGGGCGGCGGCACCAGCAGGACGGTGGCGGAGCCCGGCTACCAGCAGGGCGTCGTACCGGACACGCTGGCGAAGGCCAACAGCGCCACCGGCAACCGGGTCGAGCCCGACATCGCGGCGATCGCCGACCCGAACACCGGCTTCCTGGTCGGCCAGACCCAGACCCTGCCGGACGGGAAGTCGCAGGCGTACGGCGAGTACCGCATCGGCGGCACCTCGCTCGCCGCGCCGACCGTCGCGGCCGTCCAGGCCCTGGCCCAGGAGGCCCGGGGCGGCAAGCCGATCGGCTTCGCCAACCCGGCGATCTACGCCAAGGCCGGCTCGAAGGTCTACCACGACGTCACCGACGACCCGACGGGCTCCGGCCTCGCCGTGGCCCGCGTCGACTTCGTGAACGGCTACGACGCGACGGACGGTCTGGCCACGTCCGTGCGCAGCCTGGGCAAGGACAGCTCGCTCTCGGCCGTGAAGGGCTACGACGACGTCACCGGCGTGGGCTCGCCCGCGAGCGGCTACGTCGAGTCGTACCGACGCCGCTGATCACCGAGTGGGCTGATCTCCGAGCGGACGGGGTGGTGTGGGGTGACTCACACCACCCCATTGCGTCGCACTGACGATTACACTGGGCGGCGTGCCTCAACTACGTCTCGCCCTGAACCAGATCGATTCGAGCGTCGGCGACCTCGCCGGGAACGCCGAGTCGATCGTCCGCTGGACCCGGCACTCCGCCGAGCAGGGAGCGCATCTCGTGGCGTTCCCGGAGATGGTGCTGACCGGGTATCCCGTCGAGGACCTGGCCCTCAGGTCGTCCTTCGTGGAGGCCTCCCGGGCGGCGCTGCGCGCTCTGGCCGGCCGCCTGGCCGACGAGGGCTTCGGGGAGCTGCCGGTGATCGTCGGCTATCTCGACCGCAGCGCGACGGCCCAGCCGAAGTACGGCCAGCCGGCCGGCGCGCCGCAGAACGCGGGGGCGGTGCTGTACGGCGGCGAGGTCGTCCTCAACTACGCCAAGCACCACCTGCCGAACTACGGCGTCTTCGACGAGTTCCGCTACTTCGTGCCCGGCGACAGCATGCCGGTCCTGCGCGTCCACGGCGTGGATGTCGCCCTGGCCATCTGCGAGGACCTCTGGCAGGACGGCGGCCGCGTCCCGGCGGCGCGCTCGGCGCGGGCGGGCCTGCTGGTGTCGATCAACGCCTCCCCCTACGAGCGCAACAAGGACGACACGCGCCTGGAGCTGGTCCGCAAGCGGGCCCAGGAGGCCGGCTGCACGACGGCGTACCTGGCCATGATCGGCGGCCAGGACGAGCTGGTGTTCGACGGTGACTCGATCGTCGTGGACAAGGACGGCGAGGTCGTGGCGCGGGCGCCGCAGTTCGCCGAGGGCTGTGTGGTCCTGGACCTGGACCTGCCGGAGGCGTCGGAGGACGCACCCACGGCCCGCGACGGAGTCGCTGATGGACAGCGTGTCGACGACGGTCTGCGCATCGACCGCGTGATCCTCTCGGAGAAGCCGCTCGCCCCCTACGAGCGGGAGCTCTCCGGTGGCTACGCGGACCGCCTGGACGACGACGAGGAGGTCTACTCGGCGCTGGTCGTGGGCCTGCGGGCGTACGTCGCGAAGAACGGCTTCAAGTCGGTCCTGATCGGCATGTCGGGCGGCATCGACTCGGCGCTGGTCGCGGCGATCGCGTGCGACGCGGTGGGCGCGCAGAACGTGTACGGCGTGTCGATGCCGTCGAAGTACTCCTCGGAGCACTCCAAGGACGACGCGGCGGAGATGGCCCGCCGCACGGGCCTGAACTTCCGGACCGTGGCCATCGAGCCGATGTTCGACGCGTACATGGGTTCGCTGGGTCTGACGGGCCTGGCGGAGGAGAACCTCCAGTCACGCCTGCGCGGCACGCTCCTCATGGCCCTCTCCAACCAGGAAGGCCACATCGTCCTGGCCCCCGGCAACAAGTCGGAACTGGCGGTGGGCTACTCGACGCTCTACGGCGACTCCGTCGGGGCGTACGGCCCCATCAAGGACGTGTACAAGACGTCGATCTTCCGCCTGGCCGAGTGGCGCAACAGGGCCGCCCGGGAGCGCGGCCAGACCCCGCCGATCCCCGAGAACTCCATCACCAAGCCCCCGAGCGCGGAACTCCGCCCGGGCCAGGTCGACACGGACTCGCTCCCCGACTACCCGGTGCTGGACGCGATCCTCGACCTCTACGTCGACCACGACAAGGGCGCCGACGAGATCGTGGCGGCGGGCTTCGACCACGACCTCGTCACCAAGACCCTCCGCATGGTCGACACGGCCGAGTACAAGCGCCGCCAGTACCCGCCGGGCACGAAGATCTCGGCGAAGGGCTTCGGGAAGGACCGACGGCTGCCCATCACGAACGGGTGGCGGGAGTCGATCTGACGAGGCCTTCTCGGGCCGGCGCTCAGGGCGTATCGACCGCCCGGCGGGCCGTGTTGATCACCTTGTGGGAGTCCGGGCCGCGCAGGGCGGACTCCCACAGCGTGTCCCACACGCGCTGATACGTGGCGATCGTGTCGGTGTCGTCGAGCCACAGCTCGGCGTGCCAGTCCTCCACGACCACGCGGCGATCGTCGTAGATCCAGAAGCTGTTGCCCGCGTAGATCTTCAAGGGGGCCGCGAACGGGACGATCCCCAGTTCCACCGTGTCCAGTCCGATGACGCTCGTGAGCCGGTCGAGCTGGGCGGCGAGGGCGGGTGGTGGGCACACCCGGGAGTAGAGAGCCGCCTCCCACATCATGATCCGGTACTTCCTGCCCGGCTCGTAGAGACCCTCCTGCCGTCGGATCCGGGCCCGTACCGCCTCCTCGGTGTCCCGGGGGGACCGCATCAGGTCGGCATGCCGGATGAAGACGTGCCGGGCGTAGTCCGCCGTCTGGACCATGCCGGGGACGAGGTTGTTCTCCCAGATGGTCAGCACGCGGGTGCGGTCGTGCTCGGCCGTGATGGCGTCCTGCACGGGCTTGTGCCCGGACGCCAACTGCCGCCGCCAGGAGCGGATGTGCGACTCGAAGCCGCGCAACCGGGCGAGCAGACCGTCGTACGCCCCCGGGTGGCCCGCCGCTTCGGCCCAGGCCCTGAGTTCCTCGGCGGTGGCCGTCTGCCTGCCGTTCTCCAGTTTGCTGACCTTGGACCTGGTCCACCCAGGACCGAGCCGCTCCACCAGCTGGGCACCGGTGAGCCGGCCGTCAGGGCATGTGAGTCTCAGCTCCCGCAGCTGTACTCCGAGAGCCTCACGGGCCTGCTGATAGTCGGTACCGAAGCTCACTTCACATCCGGTCGGGTTTGAATCGGTCGTACGGAATCGCGTAGTGCCAGGCGGCGTCCCGCGCTTGGCAGTAGCGGTTCACGGCGGCCGGCTCGGTGATGAGCTCGGCGCCGGTCAGGTTGTCCTCGCCGTCGAAGACGAGCCGGGCGACCAATCGCGAGTCGAAGATCCAGAAGTCCTCGACAGGCAGTCGCAGCCGCTCGGCCTCCGTGCGGGACAGGTTACGGATGTCCTCACCGACGGCGCAGTTCCGCACGGCGTTGTCGAGCAGGTAGAGCTGCCCCTGCGTGGCGGGGGAGTCGACGAGGCGCACGCGTTCGAAGCGCTTGCCCTGTTCGGTCTGCGTCCTGACGTTGCGGCACCAGGCGTCGTCGTAGTCCCATCGCACCGTTTCTCCGGCCGCGAACTGAGCCCAGGTCTCCGTGTCCTCGTCACTCGCGTACCGGCGCCGGGACTCCAGGCGCCAGGCGGTGTGCTCGAAGGTCTCGAAGAGCCGGCCGAACTGGTCGTCGGCGTTGATGAACCGAGGGGTGTCGTCACGCGGGCCGAAGTCGACGAGCGTGTTGCGCGGTACGACGACGGCGACCTCTCCCTCGTCGAAGTGCCTGAGCTGGTCGAGATCCTCGGGGTCGGTGAGCGGCGGGCCGTGGACGATGACCTCACCTGACTCGAGATCTTCGTGCACGCCGGGGCAACCGCCGCCCCCCGAGCCTGTCCCGTTGAACCGAAGCCGTCGCATGGTGTCCTCCGTGTGAGCCGCTGGCTGAAGCAGCCTCCCCGGTCCCAACGTCGCGAATGCGCTGGTGCGTTGCCCTGTGTCAGAAACATCGTGCAACAAGGGCGGCCAGTCAAGAAACATCGAGAAATCAGCGAGGTATGGAGCAACTCGTTGCCTCTACCGTCGCGGTCATGGTCACGAGAGACACAGAGAAGGCCATCGACCCGTACGCGGCGGTCGAGTCGTTGAGAACGGCTTTGGGGGACGTCGGAGTCCGCTTCCCTTCGCTCGGGGTGGACCTGGGGTCACCTGAACTCAAGCTGATCGAACTCGGACGCATCGGCGCCGCTGTGGCGCTGCGGCTTGCGGACGTGCTGCGGGCAGGGGGTGGAGTGTCGGCCGGCGTGGATCTCCGCGTCGATGCGATGGTCGTCGACACGCACGGCGACCGGCTCGGCTTCGTAGCCGGATTTGAGGGCCCATGCGTCCGGATCCGGCCGGTCGCGGGTGGGCGAGGCTGGGATGCCGACCCGGTTCGTGTTCGCCCCGCCACGGAAGCCGAGCGGCTCGCGGCTCTGGGGGAACGCAACCACGCGCTCAATCTGGCCAGCGGCAGGAGATGGCTCGGATGAGCGCGACCGCGGCCGACATCTCGTTGTACTCGCCCGTGTGCACCCTCGCGCAACAGCGACGTCACCAGGGCCTCCACCGCGAGTGCCGTCAGACCGGCCCGTTCGAGCTGCGGAAGAACCTGCCGGCACTGTAAGGGCAGGTCAGGGCGGGCTCTCCCGCTGATACGGCGGATGAGGCCGACGGTCGTGGACCGTCGGCCTCGTGCCATCTCACTTCCCGTGCACGGGGCCCGTCACCTCCGATACCGCCCCGCCACTGCCGCGAAGGCGGCCTTGGGTTCCCATTCCATGTCGGGGTAGGTCTGCCCCCGGCGCCCTTCGAGGAGTTTGACGATGCCCAGGCCGGCCCGGTCCAAGTCGTCCCTGGGGTCGCCGTCGGGGCGGTGCGGGTAGCCGGGCAGGGCGAACAGGAACACGAACGCGCTGTCCACGCCCTCGGTCTCGAAGATCTCCAGCAGTTCGCTCAGATATGCGGCCTGGCCGGCCTCGTCACGCTCGTATGTGCCGTTCAGCCGTACCGGGGCCCTGGTCTCCGGGTCGTGCTCGACCACTTCCAGCACCCGTCCACCGCGGTCTCCCGCGCCGCGATAGGCCGCGGTGCCGAACCCGGTGATGGCGAGCGGCTTCGGGCCTTGGGCCAGGGTGCGCACCGCGTCCCGGAACCGGTCGGCGACCTCGGCGGAGCGGATCAGCTCGAACGTCACGATGTCGAAGGGAGTCCAGTCGACCTGCTCGAACTGGATCGATGCGTAGGTGAGTTTGCCCTGGAAGCGCTCGCGGACCGTGGCCGCGGCATCGCGGAGGAAGGCGTTGACGCGCACGCCGAGCTCGCGCATCCCCTCGGCCCGCTGCTCGGGTCGGCTCATCAGCCGCTCGACCCGCTCCTCGGGGCTCCCTCCGGGCAGGAACCCGCGGTTCATCACGCTCAGCTCGACCCCTGCGACGAACACGACCGCGGCCCCCTGCTGCCGGAGTCGTTCCGCTCGCTCGGCGCAGTCGCGGAAGAGCGTGAGGATCTGCTCCGGATCCAGCTCCAGCGGATAGGGCGAGAACCAGACCTCCAGGCCGAGCTCGGCGGCGGCACCGGCGGCCAGCTCCAACCGGTCCGGGTCCCCGCCGATGATCTGGATCGCGTTGCAGTGCAGGTCGTCGCGGATGATGGCGAGTTCGCGCCGGACCACCGCCGGGTCGAGATGCGCGCGGGACATCTGGCCGTGCACGACGAATCCGGTGTCGTAGGTCATCCCTCTGGCTCGCATGGTGACGTCCTCTCCCTCGGTCTCGGTCGGTCGAGACTGACAAGAAAAGTGCGTGTACGCAAGTTTGCGTGCACGCAGCTCTGTGTGGAACGCTGACACCGTGACGACACCACCATCAGGGCTGCGGGAGCGGAAGAAGCGGGCCACGCGCGAGGCGCTGCGTGAGGCGGCCCTGCGCCTGGCCGTGGAGCGTGGACCGGATCAGGTGCGGGTCGAGGACATCGCCGAGGCGGCCGGGGTCTCGCCGCGCACCTACAACAACTACTTCGCCAGCCGGGAGCAGGCGATCGTCTCCGCTGTCGCCGCGGACCGGGAGGCGCGGATCGCGGCGGCGGTCGCGGCCCGGCCCGCAGGAGTGCGCCTGGCCGACGCCGTCACCGAAGCAGTGGTCGAGCAGTACACGAACACCGGTGAGCGTGAACAGCGGGCGCTGTTGCTGATCATCACCCGGACCGCGCTCCGTGATGCGTTCCTCGATACCACCGCCGACATCGAGCTCCCTCTCGCGGCGGTGATCGCCGAACGCCTGGGTGACGCCGGAGCGCACACGGCCCGCGTTCTCGCGGCGAGCGTGGCCGCGGCGGTTCGCATCGCACTGGAAGGCTGGCTCCGGCCGGCCGAGACCACGGGGATCGCCGGGGATTTCGGTGCCGGAGGGCTGGTCGTGCCCTCAGGTCCACTGCCCGACCAGCTCCGCGCGGCACTGGCCCCGCTCGCACCCGCGTTCGACGCCGCCGAGTGACACACCCGGCCGGCCGTTGACGGCATGCCCCGGGTGAAGCCCCATCGCATGTGACGGATCCGGAGGCGAGCAGGAGTGTACGTCCGTACATTCATGAGTGTACGATCGTACGCATGGCCATCGACCACTTCCCGAACGACCCGCGCACCAACCTGGAGCGGATGCTCGCCGGCGACCTCTACATCGCCGACGACCCGGAGATCGCCCGGCGGCAGCAGCGGGCGATGCGGATCGCCGCGCGGTATCTGGCGGCCTATACCGAGGACGCCGAGGCGGCTCGGCCGATGCTGGGTGAGTTGCTCGGTTCGGTGGGGGAGGGGGCTGACGTGCGGCCGCCGTTGTACGTCGACTACGGCAGCAACATCTCCATCGGGGCCCGCACCTTCGTCAACTACAACCTGACCGCGCTGGACGTCGCCCGGATCACCATCGGCGAGGACTGCCAGATCGGCCCCAACGTCCAGCTCCTCACACCCACCCACCCCGTGGAGCCGGAGCCGCGGCGGGACAAGCTGGAGGCGGCCCGGCCGATCGTGATCGGGGACAACGTCTGGCTCGGCGGCGGAGTGATCGTGTGCCCCGGAGTGAGCATCGGCGACAACGCGGTGATCGGCGCGGGGGCGGTGGTCACCAGGGACGTACCGGCCAATGTCGTCGCCGTCGGCAACCCCGCCCGCCCCGTACGCAACTTCTGACCGGCGCCCGCTCATGGCCACCGGACACGCGGACCCGCAGCGGCGCGAGCGCATTCTCGCCGCCACGCTCGACCACATCGCCGACGAGGGAGTCGCCGGCGTCTCCCATCGCAAGATCGCCGTCCGGGCCGGGGTGCCGCTCGGGTCGATGACCTACCACTTCACCGGCATCGACGACCTGCTGCGTGAGGCCTTCACCCGCTTCGCCGACCACATCGTGGCCGTCTTCGAGCGGTATCTCGGCCGTGCCGGGACCGTCGAAGAGGCCCGTGAGGCCGTCACGGACCTCGTGCACGCCCTCTCCGAGGGGCCCCGCCGCGATGTCGTCCTCGCCAACGAGCTGTACACGCTGGCCGCCCGGCGCCCGGAGTACCGCGAACTCACCCACGCGTGGATGCGCCGCAGCCGGCTGCTCCTCGAGCAGCACTTCGACGCGGACACCGCCCGTCAGCTGGACGCGCTGATCGAGGGACTGACCCTGCACCGAGCCCTCGACACCGAGCCGCGGAGCCGTGAGCTGACGCGGCTGGCGGTCACGCGTCTGACGACCGTCGAGGTCACGCCCCCTGTCGCTTGAGGTCCGCCAGCAGCTGATGCAGCGGTTCCGTCGCCCGGCGGCGGTACTCCTGGATCGCCCAGCCGTTGCCGTCCGGGTCCGTGAAGTGCATGAACGTGGCGCCGTCGTCCGGTGCGTACTGGACCGGCTCCGAGATGTCGAGGCCGCGTTCGACGAGCTCCGCGTGGGCGGCCTTGATGTCGGCGACGCACAGTTGCAGGCCCTGGTACGAGCCGGGGGTCGGGGTGGGGCCCGGGGTCATCTCCCAGATGGACTCGCCGAGGGCGATCGAGCAGCCGGAGCCCGGAGGGGTCAGCTGGATGATCCGCATCCCGGGCATGACCTCCTGGTCGATGTCGACATGGAAGCCGACCTTGTCCCGGTAGAAGTCCCGGGCGCGGTCGATGTCGGTGACGGGCAGCGGGATCACTTCGAGCGTGAAGTCCATGGCGTGACTCCTTCGTCAGGCATCCGGTTCGTCGGGCATCGGTCAGGCATCCGTCAGGCATGCGGTTCGGCGGGCACCGGTCAGGCATCCGTCCGGCATTCGGCGGCATGCGTCGGGCATCGGATCACGGCTCAGGCGAACCGCCACCTCGTCTGGCTGAACGGCTCCCCCTTACCGAAGCCGAAAACCGTCCGGGGCGCCACCGCGTAGACGGCGGCATGCCCGGCGCCGTGGTGGAAATAGCCCTCCCGTACCTCGAAGTGCCAGAAGCTGCCGTACTTCGCCTCCCACCCGGCGGCCAGTTCGCGTAGCCGGGCGTCGTCGGTGACGCGCCTCGCCTCGCCCTCCACCACCAGGTCGTAACCCTGGTCCCAGGTGGGCGTGCCGGTGGTGAGCACGACGTGCGGATTCTCCGCGAGATTCCTCGCCTTGCGTTCCTCCGGGCCCGTGCAGAAGTGCAGGGCGCCCTCCGACCAGATCGCGGGCAGCGGGGTGACGTGCGGGCGCCCGTCCGGTCGTACCGTCGTGATCCAGAACAGCTCCGCCGCCGTGAGCCGCGCTTCGGCCTCCCGCCAGTCGGTCGCGGTGGCCGTCGCGTCGCTGTAGCGGCGGTCCAGGCGGGTCTTGGGGTGCATGGTGGTCATGGGTGTCCTCCCGGCGTCTCGCCCCCCTCGCTTCACAGGGCAGACCCTGTCCGTCCGGCGAACTCATCGGAGCCTGACCCGGACTCTGCGGTTAGGCTCAAAGCCGTACGACCTTGATCCGAAGAAGACCGAAGAAGACCGAGGCGAGTCCGAGGGAGGCCCGGGATGACGGCGGCGCCGGGGCGCAGGAGCAGTACCTTCACACGGCTGCTGCGGCACGGCTTCACCGACGCCACCGCCGCCGAACGGCTCCTGGACAGCGCCGAGCTCGTGCTCCTGCGCGACGACCCGGTGCTGCTGGAAGCGCTGGGCGGGACCGCCGACCCCGATCTCGCGCTGCTCGGCCTCGTCCGGCTGCTGGAGGCCCAGCCGAACCCCGGCGCCCGCCGGGAACTGCTCGACACGCTGATCGCGGCCAAGCCGCTGCGCGACCGCCTGCTCGGCGTGCTCGGCGCCTCCACCGCCCTCGCCGACCACCTCACCCGGCACCCGGGCGACTGGCAGGCGCTCGTCATGTACGAGGCGTACGACCTCCACCCCGGGGTGGAGGAGTTCGAGGCCGGCCTCGCGGAGGCCGACGACCCGGTCTCCCTGCGCGTCGCCTACCGGCGCTGCCTGCTGTCCATCGCCGCCCGGGACGTGTGCGGCACCACCGGCGTCGCCGAGTCCGCGGCCGAGCTGGCCGACCTCGCCACCGCCACCCTGCGCGCCGCCCTCGGCATCGCGGAGGCCGCGGCCCCCGAGGACGCGGCCCTGTGCAGGCTCGCCGTCGTCGCGATGGGCAAGTGCGGCGGCCACGAGCTGAACTACGTCTCCGACGTGGACGTCATCTTCGTCGGGGAGGCGATCGAGGGGGCCGACGAGACCAAGGCCGTGCGGGCCGCGACCCGGCTCGCCTCGCACATGATGCGGATCTGCTCGGAGACCACGGTCGAGGGCTCCATCTGGCCCGTGGACGCCAACCTCCGGCCCGAGGGCAGGAACGGCCCGCTCGTACGGACCCTCTCCAGCCACCTCGCCTACTACCAGCGCTGGGCCAAGACCTGGGAGTTCCAGGCGCTGCTCAAGGCCCGCCCGGTGGCCGGCGACCTCGACCTCGGAGAGGAGTACGTCGCCGCCGTCCAGCCCCTGGTGTGGAAGGCCGCCGAGCGCGAGAACTTCGTCCCCGACGTGCAGAAGATGCGCCGCCGGGTCGTGGAGAACATCCCCCTCGCCGAGGTCGACCGCCAGCTGAAGCTCGGCCCGGGCGGCCTCAGGGACGTCGAGTTCGCCGTGCAGCTGCTCCAGCTGGTGCACGGCCGGACCGACACCTCCCTGCGCAGCGGAACCACCCTCGACGCCCTCAAGGCCCTCGCCGCCGGCGGCTATGTCGGCCGCGCGGATGCCGCCAAGCTCGACGAGGCCTACCGCTTCCTGCGCTCCATGGAGCACCGGATCCAGCTCTTCCGGCTGCGCCGGACCCACCTCGTCCCCGAGGAAGAGGCCGAGCTGCGCCGCATCGGCCGCTCCCTCGGCCTGCGCGCCGACCCGGTCGCCGACCTGCACCGCGAGTGGCGGCGGCACGCCACCGTCGTACGCCGGCTGCACGAGAAGCTGTTCTACCGGCCGCTGCTCGACGCGGTCGCCCAGCTCGCTCCCGGAGAGGCCCGGCTCCGGCCCGAGGCGGCCCGGGAGCGCATGGTCGCCCTGGGCTACGCCGACCCGGCCTCCGCCCTGCGGCATCTGGAGGCGCTGGCCTCCGGCGTCACCCGCAAGGCCGCCATCCAGCGCACCCTGCTGCCCGTCCTGCTGGGCTGGTTCGCCGACTCCGCCGACCCGGACGCGGGCCTGCTCAACTTCCGCAAGGTGTCGGACGCGCTCGGCAAGACGCCCTGGTACCTGCGACTGCTGCGGGACGAGGGCGCCGCCGCGCAGAACCTCGCCCGGGTGCTGTCCGCCGGGCGGCTCGCGCCCGACCTGCTGATGCGCGCCCCGGAGGCGGTGGCGCTGCTCGGCGACGGGGACGGCGGCGGTCTGGAGCCCCGCTCCCGCACCCATCTGGAGCAGGAGATACTCGCCGCCGTGAAACGGGCCGACGGGTCCGCCCAGGCGGTCACCGCGGCACGCGGGGTGCGGCGCCGCGAGCTGTTCCGTACGGCCGCCGTCGACAT
Organism: Streptomyces sp. CRCS-T-1; assembly: GCF_024442335.1. Classification (NCBI taxonomy): domain Bacteria; kingdom Bacillati; phylum Actinomycetota; class Actinomycetes; order Kitasatosporales; family Streptomycetaceae; genus Streptomyces; species Streptomyces sp. CRCS-T-1. Next base: position 6,114,849 of record NZ_CP101651.1, read on the forward strand.
CGTCGGCTCCTACGGCACCGAGGAGCAGCCCGCCGAGGCCGACCAGGGCGCGCTGGTGGACCGGGTCGGCGGCGCGGTGTCGGACCTGACGGCGGCGACGCTCGCCGGCACGCTCAGGGCCGTCGTGCGGGAGGGCTGGGGCGACAGTCTGCCCACCCGGTTCGCGATCATCGGCATGGGCCGTTTCGGCGGGCACGAGCTGGGCTACGGCTCCGACGCGGACGTGCTGTTCGTGCACGAGCCGCGGGACGGCGTCGACGAGCAGGAGGCCGGGCAGGCCGCCAACAAGGTCGTCTCCGAGATGCGCCGCCTGCTCCAGATCCCCAGCGCCGACCCGCCCCTGCTCATCGACGCCGATCTGCGCCCCGAGGGCAAGTCCGGGCCGCTCGTGCGGACCCTCAAGTCGTACGAGGCGTACTACCGCCGGTGGTCCCTGACCTGGGAGTCGCACGCGCTGCTGCGGGCCGAGCCCGTCGCCGGGGACGAGGACCTGGGGCGCCGGTTCATCGAGCTGATCGACCCGCTGCGCTACCGGGCGGACGGGCTCGACGACGAGGCCGTCCGCGAGATCCGGCGGCTCAAGGCCCGGATGGAGTCCGAGCGGCTGCCGCGCGGCGCCGACCCCAAACTCCACGCCAAGCTGGGCCCCGGCGGTCTCTCCGACGTGGAGTGGACCGTGCAGCTGCTGCAACTGCGGCACGGCTCGGCGGAGCCGGGCCTGCGCACCACCCGCACCCGTGAGGCCCTGGCCGCCGCCCGCACGGCCGGGCTCATCACGGAGGAGGACGCCGCGACCCTGGACGAGGCCTGGGTCCTCGCGACCCGCGTCCGCAACGCGGTGATGCTGGTCCGAGGCCGGGCCGGCGACACGTTCCCCACCGAGCCCCGGGAACTGGCCGCCGTCGGCCGCTACCTGGGCTACGGCCCCGGCCACGCGGGCGACATGCTCGACGCCTACCGCCGCACGGCGCGCAGGGCACGGGGCGTGGTGGAGGAACTCTTCTACGGGGCGGCGGAGCGCTAGCCCTGCCCGGGCAGGGGTCAGGGTCTCGCCGGTACCAGGCGCGGCAGCGCGTACGGCTGGGTGCCGTACCAGAGCCGTGCCACCGTGAAGCCGAAGGCCAGGCAGAGCAGGCCGCCCACCGCGTCCAGCCAGAAGTGGTTCGCGGTGGCGACGATGACGACCAGGGTCAGCGCCGGGTACAGCAGGCCCAGCACCCGCGCCCAGGGGACCGACGCCAGGGCGAAGATCGTCAGGCCGCACCACAGGGACCAGCCGATGTGCATCGACGGCATCGCGGCGTACTGGTTGGACATGTGCTTCAGGTCGCCGGAGGCCATCGAACCCCAGGTCTGGTGGACCATGACGGTGTCGATGAAATTGCCGCCGTTCATCAGCCGCGGGGGCGCCAGCGGATACAGGTAGTAGCCGACCAGGGCGACGGCGGTGGTCGCGAAGAGCACCAGCCGGGTCGCCGCGTACCGGCCGGGATGCCAACGGAACAGCCACACGAGCACACCCAGCGTCACCACGAAGTGGAGCGTCGCGTAGTAGTAGTTCATGCCGATGATCAGCCAAGTCACCGTGTTCACGGCGTGATTGACCGACTCCTCCACGGCGATGCCCAGATGGTGCTCGGCCTTCCAGATCCAGTCGGCGTTGCGCAGCGCCTCGGTCTTCTGCTCGGGCACGGCGTTGCGGATCAGCGAGTACGTCCAGTAACTCACCGCGATCAGCAGGATCTCGAACCAGAACCGGGGCCGGCGCGGGGTGCGCGGCCGGCGCGGTGAACCCGGGCCGCTCTCGGCCGTAACGGGCTGCGGAAGGGCCGATTCCCGGCCTTCCGGCTTCGTCACGGTCGTGTCACCCATAGGCACAAAGTCTGCCAGAAAAGGACTTCCCCACCGATCATCCCCCGGTGAGGGCCGGGTCGCATGTTCTCTCTACGGCGAGATCAGGCCATGACGTCAGGAGCGAGTGCGATCCCCGGGTGCCGAAGCGGTTGAACCGCGCACCACCAGTTCCGGCATGAACACGAACTCGCTGTGGGGGGCCGGAGTCCCGCCGATCTCCTCCAGCAGCGTGCGGACGGCGGCCTGGCCCATCGCCGGGACCGGCTTGCGGATCGTGGTCAGCGGCGGGTCGGTGAAGGCGATCAGCGGGGAGTCGTCGAAGCCGACCACCGAGATGTCCTTCGGCACGTCCAGGCCCAGCTGCCGCGCCGCCCTGATCGCGCCCAGCGCCATCATGTCGCTCGCGCACACCACGGCCGTGCAGTTCCGCTCGATCAGCGCCGTCGTCGCGGCCTGCCCGCCCTCCAGCGTGTACAGGGAGTGCTGGACCAGCTCCGACTCGACGGCCTCGGCGCCCAGCCCCAACTGGTCCTGCATCGTGCGCACGAACCCCTCGATCTTGCGCTGCACCGGCACGAACCGCTTCGGCCCCAGCGCCAGCCCGATCCGCTGGTGCCCCAGGGACACCAGGTGCGTGACCGCGAGGCTCATCGCGGCACGGTCGTCGGGGGAGATGAACGGCGCCTGCACCTTCGGCGAGAAGCCGTCGACCAGCACGTACGGCACGCCCTGCGCGCGCAGCCGGTCGTAGCGCTGCATGTCGGCGGTGGTGTCCGCGTGCAGCCCGGAGACGTAGATGATGCCGGCGACCCCGCGGTCGACGAGCATCTCCGTGAGCTCGTCCTCCGTCGAGCCGCCCGGCGTCTGGGTGGCGAGGACGGGCGTGTAGCCCTGCCTCGTCAGCGCCTGGCCGATGACCTGGGCCAGGGCCGGGAAGATCGGGTTCTCCAGCTCGGGGGTGATCAGTCCCACCAGGCCCTCGCTGCGCTGGCGCAGCCGCACCGGGCGTTCGTAGCCCAGTACGTCGAGGGCGGCCAGGACGGACTGGCGGGTGGTGGCGGCGACGCCCGGCTTCCCGTTGAGGACGCGGCTGACGGTCGCTTCGCTCACCCCCGCCTGGGCGGCGATGTCGGCAAGCCGTGTGGTCACAGGACCGGACTGTAGCGGCCGGGGATCTCCTTGCGCACCGACGGGACGCCTGGTGCGTGCCGTCCCACGGCCGGCGGCGGGTTGCTGGGTCATCGCGGTCCCCAAATGGTCGAGAAGAGGTCGTGGCCGGCGTCCGATCCGCAACGAATGATTCCCCCGACGGAAGCGGATGGCAAGTGCTTGCAGAGTCTTGCACAGCTGTCCGAGTCCCTGCCGAACAGCCGGAAATCCGGGTCCGGGAGGGGCCGGGGAGAGGTCACGGCGGGGTAACCATCCGCACCGCTTGCAACTTTTTGCTGCAAGGTCTTTCGCAAGTCCGTGAAGCGCGGCTAATCTCACCGACGCCCGGCGGCCAACGGCGCAGTCGGCAGCACGAACGGGCTGACCCTCAAGGAGAACTCATGCGGCGTGGCATAGCGGCCACCGCGCTGGTGGCGTCCCTCGCCCTGGCGGCGACGGCGTGCGGCGGAAGCGACAGCGGCGACGAGGCCGGCGGCCCGGTCACCATCACCTGGTGGGACACCTCCAACGCGACCAACGAGGCGCCGACGTACAAGGCCCTGGTCAAGGAGTTCGAGGCCGCCAACAAGGACGTCAAGGTCAACTACGTCAACGTCCCCTTCGACCAGGCGCAGAACAAGTTCGACACCGCCGCCGGTTCCAAGGGCGCCCCCGACGTGCTGCGTTCCGAGGTCGGCTGGACCCCGGCCTTCGCCAAGAAGGGCTTCTTCGCCCCGCTCGACGGCACCGAGGCCCTCGCCGAGCAGGACAAGTTCCAGCCCAGCCTGATCGAGCAGGCCACGTACGACGGCAAGACCTACGGCGTCCCCTTCACCACGGACACCCTCGCCCTCGTCTACAACAAGGAACTGTTCGAGAAGGCCGGCGTCGAGGCCCCCAAGACCTGGGACGACCTGAAGAAGGCCGCCGCCACCATCAAGGACAAGACCGGCGTCGACGGCTACTGGGGCTCCACCCAGGCCTACTACGCGCAGAGCTTCCTCTACGGCGAGGGCGCCGACACCGTCGACGTCGACGCCAAGAAGATCACCGTGACCTCGCCGGAGGCCAAGAAGGGCTACGGCACCTGGCAGGGCCTCTTCAAGGGCAAGGGCCTGCACAAGGCCGACACCACCGCGGACGCCTACGCCCACATCCAGGAGGCGTTCGTCAGCGGCAAGGTCGCCTCGATCGTCCAGGGCCCGTGGGAGATCACCAACTTCTACAAGGGTTCCGCCTTCAAGGACAAGAACAACCTCGGCATCGCCACCGTCCCGGCCGGCTCCACCGGCAAGGCGGGCGCCCCGACCGGCGGCCACAACCTCTCCGTGTACGCGGGCTCGGACAAGGCCCACCAGGAGGCCTCGCTGAAGTTCGTGAAGTTCATGACCTCGGCCAAGGCCCAGGAGACCATCGCGCTGAAGAACTCCACGCTCCCCACCCGCGAGGACGCCTACACCGCCGAGGTCAAGGCCGACCCCGGCATCGCCGGCTACCAGGGCGTGCTGTCCGCCGCCCAGCCGCGCCCGGCGCTGCCCGAGTACAGCTCCCTGTGGGTCCCGCTCGACGACGAGCTGCTCAAGATCGCGAGCGGCAAGGAGTCCCTGGACAAGGGCCTCGGCAACGCCGAGACCGCCATCACCAAGCTGGTGCCCGACTTCTCCAAGTGACCGCCGGGTGGCCGCCGGATCCCCCTGGCACTGGGGAGGGGGATCCGGCGGCCACCGGCCCGTGCCTGCGCCTGGGCAGCCCCCTAGAACTCCTTGAACTTCCAGAAGGTGTCGAACCATGACAGTCGTCATCGACCGAGCGACCGGCAAGCGGCGCGGTGAGCGGGAACCGCGTCCCGGGCCGGGCCGGCGGCTGAAGAACGGCTTCCACAAGCACTGGTACGCCTACGCGATGGTCGCCCCGGTGGCGGTCGTCCTCGGGGTCCTCGTGCTGTACCCGCTGGCATACGGCCTGTACCTCACGCTCACCGACGCCACCAGCCTCAACACCGCCCGCACGATCGGCGTCAACGAGATCGACGCCACCTACAAGTTCATCGGCCTGGACAACTACGCCGACATCCTGTGGGGCCCGACGGCGTACGACCGCTTCTGGTCGCACTTCCTGTGGACGGTCTTCTGGACGGCCGCCTGCGTCACCCTGCACTACGGCATCGGTCTCGGCCTGGCGCTGCTGCTCAACCAGAAGCTGCGCGGCCGCACCCTCTACCGGATGCTCCTGGTGCTGCCCTGGGCCGTGCCGACCTTCGTCACCGTCTTCGGCTGGCGCTTCATGCTCGCCGACGGCGGCATCATCAACTCCGGCCTGGAGCTGCTGCATCTGCCGACGCCGCTGTGGCTGGAGGACACCTTCTGGCAGCGGTTCTCCGCGATCATGGTCAACACCTGGTGCGGTGTGCCGTTCATGATGGTCTCGCTGCTCGGCGGACTGCAGTCGATCGACGCGAGCCTGTACGAGGCCTCCGAGATGGACGGCGCGAACGCCTGGCAGCGGTTCCGCTACGTCACCCTGCCCGGCCTGAGGTCCGTCAGCACGACGGTCGTCCTCCTCGGTGTCATCTGGACCTTCAACCAGTTCGCCATCATCTTCCTGTTGTTCGGCAACACCGCCCCCGACGCCCAGATCCTCGTGACCTGGGCCTACCAGCTCGGCTTCGGGCAGCAGCCGCGCGACTACGCCCAGTCCGCCGCCTACGGAATCCTGCTCCTGTCCCTCCTGATCGTCTTCACCTCGTTCTACCGCCGCTGGATTGACCGCAACGAGCAGCAGCTCGCGATCTGAGGCAGGAGTTCTCATGAGTACGACGAGTACGACCACCGTCGAGACCCCCGCCGCGGCCGGCGAGCGGCGCCCCGCGGGCGACCCGCGCAAGGTCCGCCGCCGCGGCGAGCAGAGCCGCGCGGGCTCCCTCGCCTCGCACGCCGTGCTGATCGGCGCGAGCCTGACCGCGCTCTTCCCGATCGCCTGGCTGGTCTTCCTGTCCCTCGGCCCGGACAAGGACGACTACCTGCACCCCGGGCGCATCTGGAGCAAGATGACGCTCGACAACTACGCCTTCGTCCTGAAGGACACGAGCTTCTTCGACTGGCTGACCAGCACGCTGGTCGTGGTGCTGGGCACGACGCTCATCGGCGTCGTCGTCGCGGCGTCCACCGGCTACGCGGTCTCCCGCATGAGGTTCCCCGGCTACCGGAAGCTGATGTGGGCGCTGCTGGTCACCCAGATGTTCCCCATCGCGGTACTGATCGTGCCGATGTACCAGATCCTCTCGGATCTCCAGCTCATCGACAGCTACCTTGGTCTCATCCTTGTCAACTGCACCACGATCGTGCCGTACTGCGCCTGGCTGATGAAGGGCTATTTCGACACCATCCCGTTCGAGATCGACGAGGCCGGGCGCGTCGACGGGCTGACCCCCTTCGGCACGTTCGCGCGGCTCATCCTGCCGCTCGCGAAGCCCGGCCTCGCGGTCGCGGCGTTCTACAGCTTCCTCACGGCCTTCGGGGAGGTCGCGTTCGCCTCGACGTTCATGCTGAGCGACGACAAGTACACCTTTGCCGTCGGTCTGCAGACCTTTGTGAGCGAGCATGACGCGCAGCGGAATCTGATGGCCGCGACGGCTGTGCTGATCGCGATACCGGCTGCCATCTTCTTCTATCTCGTGCAGAAGAATCTGGTGACCGGGCTTACCGCCGGTGGCACGAAGGGGTGACGCACGCTCCGCCGGTGGAGCCGGGACAGGTCGTCGCTCGGCCGCGGCGCCGTCGTGGTCGCTCACGCAGTTCCCCGCGCCCCTGGGGCGCTGCCGAACCGCACTCCAGAAGCCCGAGGTGGCCGCGGTGCCCATCCGACCCCGCTGTACCGCGGCCACCTCGTCACCCCACCCCACGTCTCACATGACCACACCCCTGTTACGCACCAAGGACGACATGAGCCAGCAGCACTCAGCCGCCCCGACCCCGACTTCCGCCACGGCCGTCGCCAAGCGCCGCGACTGGTGGCGGGACGCGGTGATCTACCAGGTGTATCCGCGCAGCTTCGCCGACAGCGACGGCGACGGCATGGGCGACCTGGAAGGTGTCCGCACCCGTCTGCCGTATCTGCGCGACCTCGGCGTGGACGCCGTGTGGCTCAGCCCCTTCTACGCCTCGCCGCAGGCCGACGCCGGCTACGACGTCGCCGACTACCGGGCCGTCGACCCCATGTTCGGCAACCTCCTGGACGCCGACGCGCTGATCCGCGACGCCCACGAGCTGAGCCTCAGGATCATCGTCGACCTGGTCCCGAACCACTCCTCCGACCAGCACGAGTGGTTCAAGCGGGCCGTCGCCGAGGGCCCGGGCTCGCCGCTGCGGGAGCGCTACCACTTCCGCCCCGGCAAGGGGAAGCACGGCGAACTGCCGCCCAACGACTGGGAGTCGATCTTCGGCGGGCCGGCGTGGACCCGGGTCACCGAACCCGACGGCACGCCCGGGGAGTGGTACCTGCACCTCTTCGCCCCCGAGCAGCCCGACTTCAACTGGGAGCACCCGGCGGTCGGCGACGAGTTCCGCTCCATCCTGCGCTTCTGGCTGGACATGGGCGTCGACGGCTTCCGCATCGACGTCGCCCACGGTCTGGTGAAGGCGGCGGGGCTGCCCGACCTCGGATCCCACGACCAGGTGAAGCTGCTGGGCAACGATGTCATGCCGTTCTTCGACCAGGAGGGCGTGCACGAGATCTACCGGCAGTGGCGGCTCATCCTCGACGAGTACGCGGGGGAGAGGATCTTCGTCGCCGAGGCCTGGACCCCGACCATCGAGCGCACCGCCCACTACGTCCGCCCGGACGAGCTGCACCAGGCGTTCAACTTCCAGTACCTCAGCACCCACTGGGACGCCGAGGAGATGCGCGAGGTCATCGACCGCACCCTGGACGCCATGCGCCCGGTCGGCGCCCCCGCCACCTGGGTGCTGTCCAACCACGACGTGACCCGGCACGCCACCCGCTTCGCCAACCCGGCGGGCCTCGGCACCCAGATCCGGCTGGCCGGCGACCGGGAACTGGGGCTGCGCAGGGCCCGGGCCGCGTCCCTGCTCATGCTGGCGCTGCCCGGCTCGGCCTACGTCTACCAGGGCGAGGAACTCGGGCTGCCCGACGTCGTCGACCTGCCGGACGAGGTGCGTCAGGACCCGGCGTACTTCCGGGGAGCGGGGCAGGACGGCTTCCGCGACGGGTGCCGGGTGCCGATCCCGTGGACCCGGACCGGGGCGTCGTACGGCTTCGGCGACGGGGGCAGCTGGCTGCCGCAGCCCGACGGCTGGGGCGAGCTGAGCGTCGAGGCGCAGACCGGGGAGCCCGGCTCGACCCTGGAGCTGTACCGGGCCGCGCTCGCCGTGCGCCGTGAGCAGCCCGACCTCGGCGCCGGTACGTCCGTGGAGTGGCTGCGGGCGCCCGAGGGTGTGCTCGCCTTCCGGCGCGGGGAGTTCGTGTGCGTCGCGAACACCACCGGGGAGTCGGTGGCGATGCCGGCGTACGGCCGGGTGCTGGTCGCGAGCGGCGAGGTCGTCCTGGTCGACGACGAGGCGAAGGTGCCGGCCGACGGCACGGTGTGGTGGACCACCGCGACCACCGCCTGATTTTCCTTTGAATTTCGTACGGCCCGCTGCCCTTTCGGGTGGCGGGCCTCTATCATCTGCGTCACTGCAAGGTTTCTGAACCTTGCTGCAAGAACCTTCAACGAAGAAGGAAACCCCACATGGCACGCAGATTCCTCGCCCTCGCCACCGCGCTCGCGGCGGCTTCGGTTGTCATGAACCCGACTAGTGCACAGGCCTCCCCACCTGGCACCAAGGACGTCACCGCCGTCCTCTTCGAGTGGAACTTCGCCTCCGTCGCCCGCGAGTGCACCAACACCCTCGGCCCCGCCGGATACGGCTACGTCCAGGTCTCCCCGCCCGCCGAGCACATACAGGGCTCCCAGTGGTGGACGTCGTACCAGCCGGTCAGCTACAAGATCGCCGGGCGGCTCGGTGACCGCACGGCCTTCCGGGACATGGTGAACACCTGCCACGCGGCCGGGGTGAAGGTCGTCGCCGACGCGGTCGTCAACCACATGGCGGCGGGCAGCGGCACCGGCACCGGCGGCTCGTCGTACGGCAAGTACACCTACCCGGGCCTGTACTCCGCGCCCGACTTCGACGACTGCACCTCCCAGATCAGCAACTACCAGGACCGCTGGAACGTCCAGCACTGCGAACTGGTCGGCCTCTCCGACCTCGACACCGGCGAGAACTATGTGCGCGGCGCGATCGCCGGGTACCTGAACGACCTGCTCTCCCTCGGCGTCGACGGCTTCCGCATCGACGCGGCCAAGCACATGGACGCGGCCGACCTGGCGAACATCAAGTCCCGGCTGAGCAACCCGTCGGTCTACTGGAAGCAGGAGGTGATCCACGGCTCCGGCGAGGCCGTCCAGCCCACTGAATACACGAGTAACGGCGACGTCCAGGAGTTCCGCTACGCCTACGACCTCAAGCGGGTCTTCAACAACGAGAACCTCGCCTATCTGAAGAACTACGGCGAGGGCTGGGGCTATATGGGCAGCGGAGTCTCCGGCGTCTTCGTCGACAACCACGACACCGAGCGCAACGGCTCGACCCTCAGCTACAAGGACAACGCGAACTACACCCTGGCCAACGTCTTCATGCTCGCCTGGCCCTACGGCGCCCCGGACATCAACTCCGGCTACGAGTTCAGCGATCACGACGCCGGTCCGCCGAACGGCGGCCAGGTGAACGCCTGCTGGCAGGATGGCTGGAAGTGTCAGCACAACTGGCCGGAGATCAAATCCATGGTCGGCTTCCGCAATGCCACGCGCGGGCAGGCCGTCACCAACTGGTGGGACAACGGGGGCGACGCCATCGCGTTCGGGCGGGGGAGCAAGGGCTTCGTGGCCATCAATCACGAGTCGGGTTCGCTGAGCCGGACCTATCAGACCTCGCTGCCGGCGGGGACGTACTGCAACGTGCAGAACAACACGACCGTGACCGTGAACTCCGCTGGTCAGCTCACCGCAACCCTCGGCGCGAACACGGCCCTCGCGATCCACGTGGGCCGGTCCAACTGCTGAGCGCCGGGCTCCAGTTGCGGCGCATGAGGGATTGACGCTTCCGGAACGCTGCCCTACGTTCCCTCCACAGTGGCAACTCCCTGAACGTTGTTCAGCATCTCGAACACTCGCCCCTCGGAAACCCCGGGGGGCGACCTCATACCACTGGGAGCGCTCCCATGACGGGACGGATCACGCTGCGCGGACTCAGAGGTCTCAGACGGTGGACGGTGACGTCCCTGGCGGTGCTGATGACCACCGTCGGTGTCACCGCCGGGGCCTCGCCGACGGACACCCGGGCGGACGCCTCCGCGACCATCGACGGGGCCACCCGGCACCAGCCCATCGACGGCTTCGGCATCTCCGAGCACTTCGGCCGGGCCGCGATCATGCGCGGCTCGCAGGGACTTCCCGCCCAGCGCCAACGCGAGATCCTCGACCTGCTGTTCAGCCGGAGCACCGGCGTCGGGCTGAGCATCCTGCGCCTCGGTATCGACTCGGGCATCCAGCCGACCGACCCCGGCGGGCCGAACGCGACCCCCAAGTATGTGTGGGACCGCAACGACAAGGGCCAGGTCTGGCTCGCCCAGCAGGCCAAGGCCTACGGCGTGAACCGTTTCTACGCCGACGCCTGGACGGCCCCCGGCTATATGAAGACCAACGGCACCGACGCGAACGGCGGCACCCTGTGCGGCCTGGCGGGTGCGAGCTGCGCGAGCGGCGACTGGCGCAAGGCGTACGCGAACTACCTGGTCCAGTACGCGAAGTTCTACGCCCAAGAGGGCATTCGCATCAACGACCTCGGGTTCACCAACGAGCCCGACTGGACGGCCACCTACGACTCCATGCGGCTCACGCCCGCCCAGGCGGTGGAGTTCACCAAGGTCTTCGGGCCCGTGGCGCGAGCGGGCGGGTACCAGGTCGTCTGCTGCGACTCCTTCGGCTGGAACCAGCAGAAGAACTACACCAGCGCCATCGAGGCCGACGCCACGGCCCGGGGCTTCGTCGACACGCACGCCGGCCACACATACGCCAGCAAGATCGACGGGCCGCTGCCGACCGGCAAGCGGACCTGGATGTCGGAGTGGTCGCCCGACGGCACCACCTGGAACGAGGCCTGGGACGACGGCAGCGGCTACGACGGCTTCACGGTCGCGGGCGCCGTGCACGACGCCCTGACCAAGGGCAACACCAGCGGCTACGTGTACTGGTACGGCGCCTCGACCGGCGCCACCCGCGGGCTGATCCAGATGGACGGCGCGAACTACCACGTCTCCAAGCGCCTGTGGGCCCTCGCGAACTACAGCCGCTTCATCCGGCCCGGGGCCACCCGCATCGGCGCCACCACCTCCGACGGCAACCTCAGGCTCTCGGCGTTCCGCAACACCGACGGCACGGTGACGGTCGTGGCGCTCAACGCGGCCTCCAGTGCCACCCAGGTGTCCTTCGGTCTCCAGAACATCGGGTTCACCACCGGCACGGCCACCCCGTACCTGACCAACGGTTCCCAGAGCACCTCCCGGCAGCCGGCCGTGCCGGTCACCGGCGGGTCGCTGAAGGCCACGGTTCCGGCCCGCTCGCTCGTCACCTACACCCTCCAGCGATAGGAGACACGATGCGCCTGACAAGACTCCTGGGAGTCCTGATCGGAGGCCTGGCCCTGTTGCTGGGTGCCCTGGTGGCGCCGTCCACCGCGTCCTCGCAAGCGCGGGCGGCGGCCCTGCCCGGCAGCTTCAAGTGGAGTTCCAGCAATGTGCTGATCTCCCCGAAGTCGGACGCGACCCACCAGCTCAGCGCCATCAAGGACCCGTCGGTGGTGTACCACAACGGCCGTTGGCACGTGTTCGCCAGCACCGCCAGCACCAGCGGCGCCTACAACATGGTGTATCTGAACTTCGCCAGCTGGCAGGAGGCCGCCTCCGCGCAGCACCACTACCTGGACCAGACGGCGATCGGCGCCGGGTACAAGGCGGCCCCGCAGGTGTTCTATTTCGCGCCGCAGAAGCTCTGGTACCTCGTCTACCAGACCGGCGACAACGCGGCCTACTCGACGACGGCGGACATCGCCAACCCCAAGTCCTGGACCGCGCCGAAGAAGTTCTACGCGAACGGCATGCCGCAGATCATCAAGGACAACATCGGCAGCGGCTACTGGGTCGACTTCTGGAACGTCTGCGACAGCGCCAAGTGCTATCTGTTCTCCTCCGACGACAACGGCCACCTGTACCGCTCGGAGACCAGCCTGGCCGCCTTCCCGAACGGCTTCACCAACACCGTCATCGCGCTCCAGGACTCCAACAAGTACCGCCTCTGGGAAGCCGCCAACGTCTACAAGCTCAAGGACTCCAACACCTATCTGCTGCTCAACGAGGCGATCGGCGGCAACGGCAAGCGGTACTTCCGCTCCTGGACGTCCGGCAGCATCGCCGGGAGCTGGACCCCGCTGGCCGACACCGAGTCCAACCCCTTCGCGCGCTCCAACAACGTCACCTTCAGCGGCACGCCCTGGAGCCAGGACATCAGCCACGGCGAGATGGTCCGCCACACCAACGACCAGACCCTCACGGTCAATCCCTGCCGGCTCCAGTACCTCTACCAGGGCCTGAACCCCTCGGCGAGCGGCCCCTACAACACGCTCCCATGGCGGCTGGGGCTGCTGACGCAGACCAACTCCACTTGTTGAAAGTTCTTTCCGATGGTTTCAGGGCTCTTGCTGTAAGCGTTTCGGCGGCGATACGGTCGCGCGGGGTCGGACCCGTGAGAGCCGCAATCGCAAGGAGTCCACGTCAGTGATACCGAGATGGCGTGCGCCCTCAAGGCGCCGAACCTCCCGTGCCGGACGGGTCGCCGCGGTCACCGCCACCGCGCTGGCCGCAGCACTCGTCCAGCCTCTCGCCGCCGGAGCGGCCACCCCGCCGGCGCCTCCGTCCGACGCGAAGCTCGCCGCCGAGCCCGCCCGTCACGACGCCACCCGTGAGCAGTTCTACTTCGTCCTGCCGGACCGTTTCGCCAATGGCGACCCGCGCAACGACAAGGGCGGCCTGACCGGCTCCCGCCTCGCCACCGGCTACGACCCCACCGACAAGGGCTTCTACCAGGGCGGCGACCTCAAGGGCCTGACCAAGAGGCTCGACTACATCAAGGGCCTCGGCACCACCGCCCTGTGGATGGCCCCGATCTTCAAGAACCAGCCGGTGCAGGGCACGGGGGCGAACGCGTCGGCCGGTTACCACGGTTACTGGATCACCGACTTCACCCAGGTCGACCCGCACTTCGGCACCAACAAGGACCTCGAGACCCTCATCGACAAGGCCCACGCCAAGGGCATGAAGGTCTTCTTCGACGTCATCACCAACCACACGGCCGATGTCGTCGACTATGAGGAGAAGTCGTACGACTACCTCTCCAAGGGCGCCTTCCCGTACTTGACCAAGGACGGCAAGCCCTTCGACGACACCGACTACGCGGACGGCAAGAAGAAGTTCCCGCCGGTCGACGCCGGTTCCTTCCCCAGGACGCCGACCGTCCCGGCCGCCAAGAAGAACGTCAAGGTCCCGTCGTGGCTCAACGACCCGACGATGTACCACAACCGCGGCGACTCCACCTTCGCCGGTGAGAGCTCCGAGCACGGCGACTTCGGCGGCCTCGACGACCTGTGGACCGAGCGGCCCGAGGTCGTCCGGGGCATGGAGAGGATCTACCAGCGCTGGGTGCGGGACTTCGACGTCGACGGCTTCCGGATCGACACCGTGAAGCACGTCAACATGGAGTTCTGGACGCAGTGGGCCACCGCCCTCGACGCCTACGCGGCACGGCAGGGGCGCGACGACTTCTTCATGTTCGGCGAGGTGTACTCGGCCGACACCGCCGTCACCTCCCCGTACGTCACCCAGGGGCGGCTCGACGCCACGCTGGACTTCCCCTTCCAGGAGGCGGCCCGCCAGTACGCCTCCCAGGGCGGCAGCGCGCAGCAGCTCGCGGGCGTCTTCGGCGACGACTACCTGTACACGACCGGCAAGGCCAACGCGTACGAGCAGGTCACCTTCCTCGGCAACCACGACATGGGCCGGATCGGGACCTTCCTCAAGCAGGACGACCCCAAGGCCACCGACGACCGGATCCTCGCCAAGGACCGGCTCGCCAACGAGCTGATGTTCCTCAGCCGAGGCAACCCCGTCGTCTACTACGGCGACGAGCAGGGCTTCACGGGCGCGGGCGGCGACAAGGACGCCCGGCAGAGCATGTTCGCCTCGCGCACCGCCGACTACCTCGACGACGACCGGATCGGCACCGACCGCACCCACGCCGAGGACGCCTACGACACGAAGGCACCGCTCTACCGCCAGATCAGCGCTCTCGCCAAGCTCCGCAAGGCCCATCCCGCTCTCGCCGACGGCGTCCAGCAGGAGCGGTACGCGGCCGACGGCCCGGGGGTGTACGCCTTCTCCCGCACGGACGCGAAGCGGGGCACCGAGTACGTCGTCGCCTTCAACAACGCGGCCGAGAAGAAGACCGCGACCTTCGCCACCGGCTCGCCGGGCATGGCCTTCAAGGGCGTCTACGGCACGGAAGCCGCCCTGAAGAGCGACGGCGACAAGAAGCTCACCGTCACCGTCCCGGCCGGCTCGGCGATCGTCCTCAAGGCGGCCGGCAAGCTCGCCGAGCCGGTCACGAAGCCGACGATCACCCTGAAGGCCCCGGCCGCGGGCGCCACGGGCACCGTGGAACTGTCCGCCGACGTCGACGGGGGACAGCTGAACCGGGTCGTCTTCGCGGCGCAGACCGGCAACGGCACATGGCGGACCCTCGGCTCCGCCGACCACGCCCCCTACAAGGTCACCCACACGATCGCCGAGGACGTACCGCCCGGCACGGCCCTGCGCTACAAGGCCGTCGTGGTCGACTCGGGCGGGCGTACCGCGAGCGCCCTGGCATCCTCCACCACCGGCACCCCGCCCGTCGAGGAGCCGCCCGGCGCCTCCTCCCGCGACTACGCGATCGTCCACTACAAGCGCGCCGACGGGAACTACGCCGACTGGGGCCTGTACGCCTGGGGCGACCTCGCCGACGGCGAGGCCACGCCCTGGCCCGAGAGCCACCCCTTCACCGGCCGGGACGCCTACGGAGCCTTCGCCTACGTCAAGCTCAAGCCCGGCGCCTCGAACGTCAACTTCCTGGTCATCGACAAGGACGGCGACAAGGACGTCTCCGCCGACCGCGCGATCGACGTCACCAAGACCGGCGAGGTCTGGATCGAGCAGGGCAAGGAGACCGTCCGCACGGAGAAGCCGGCCGCCGACTACCCGGCCCCGGACAAGACCAAGGCCGTCCTGCACTACCACCGGGCCGACGGGAAGTACGACGGCTGGGGCCTGCACGTCTGGACCGGCGCCGCGAACCCCACCGACTGGTCGAACCCCCTCAAGCCGGTCAAGACTGATACCTATGGTGCGGTCTTCGAGGTACCGCTCACCGACGGTGCCACCAGCCTCAGCTACATCCTCCACAAGGGCGACGAGAAGGACCTGCCGTCCGACCAGTCGCTCGACCTCAAGGCGAACGGCCACGAGGTGTGGCTGTTGAGCGGCCAGGAGAAGTACCTGCTTCCGCAGCCGGTGGGCGCCGCCGCCGCGCTCGACCTGACCACGTCCAAGGCGGTCTGGATCGACCGGAACACCCTCGCCTGGAACGGCTCCGACGCGGCCGCCTCCACCCAGCTGCTCTACGCCCGCGACGGCTCGATCGCGGTGAAGGAGGGTGCCCTCACCGGTGACGCCAAGCGGCTGCGCCTGGCGAAGACCGAGCTCACCGACGCCCAGAAGGCCAGGTTCCCGCACCTGAAGGCGTACGACGCCTGGACCGTCGACCCGCGCGACCGCGACCGGGTGCGCGAGGCCCTGCGCGGCCAGGTCGTCGCCACGCAGCACGCCGCGAACGGCGCCGTGCTCGCGGCGACCGGCGTCCAGCTCGCCGGTGTCCTCGACGACCTCTACGACGCCACGAAGGCCGACCTGGGCCCGACGTTCTCCCACGGCCGCCCCACGCTGTCCGTCTGGGCGCCGACCGCACAGCGGGTGTCCCTGGAGATCGGCGACTCCACCGTCCCGATGCGGCGCGACGCCACCACCGGCGTCTGGTCCGCCACCGGCCCGAAGTCCTGGAAGGGCAAGCCCTACCGGTACGTCGTGAAGGTCTGGGCCCCCAGCGTCCGCGAGGTCGTCACCAACAAGGTCACCGACCCCTACTCCCTGGCCCTCACCGCCGACTCGGAGCGCAGCCTCGTCGTCGACCTGGGCGACGGATCGCTCGCCCCGCGTGGCTGGAAGTCCCTGAAGAAGCCCGAGGCCGTACCGCTGAGGGACGCCCAGATCCAGGAGCTGCACATCCGGGACTTCTCCGTCGAGGACCGCACGGCGAAGCACCCCGGCAGCTACCTCGCCTTCACCGACCAGGACAGCGACGGCCCGAAGCATCTGCGCGAGCTGGCGAAGGCGGGCACCTCGTACGTGCATCTGCTGCCCGCCTTCGACATCGCCACCATCCCGGAGAAGAAGGCCGACCAGGCGGGCGTCGACTGCGACCTCGCCTCCTACCCGGCCGACTCCGACAAGCAGCAGGAGTGCGTCGGGAAGATCGCCGCGAAGGACGCCTACAACTGGGGCTACGACCCGTACCACTACACGGTCCCCGAGGGCTCCTACGCCACCGACCCGGACGGCACGGCCCGCACGGTCCAGTTCCGCGAGATGGTGAAGGCGCTGAACGAGGACGGACTGCGGGTCGTCATGGACGTCGTCTACAACCACACCGCGGCGAGCGGCCAGGAGCGGACGAGCGTCCTCGACCGGATCGTGCCCGGCTACTACCAGCGGCTCCTCGCCGACGGCTCGGTCGCGAACAGCACCTGCTGCGCCAACACGGCCACCGAGAACGCCATGATGGGCAAGCTCGTCGTCGACTCGATCGTCACCTGGGCCAAGCAGTACAAGGTCGACGGCTTCCGCTTCGACCTGATGGGCCACCACCCGAAGGCCAACATCCTCGCGGTCCGGGGGGCCCTCGACGCGCTCACCCTCGCCAAGGACGGCGTCGACGGCAAGAAGATCATCCTCTACGGCGAGGGCTGGAACTTCGGCGAGATCGCCGACGACGCCCGGTTCGAGCAGGCCACGCAGAAGAACATGGCCGGAACCGGCATCGCCACCTTCTCCGACCGCGCCCGTGACGCCGTACGCGGCGGCGGCCCCTTCGACGAGGATCCCGGCGTGCAGGGCTTCGCGTCCGGCCTGTACACCGACCCCAACTCCTCGCAGCACAACGGCACCCCGGCCGAGCAGAAGGCCCGTCTGCTGCACTACCAGGACCTCATCAAGGTCGGCCTCTCCGGCAACCTCGCCGGCTACCGGTTCACCGACACCGACGGCAAGGAGGTCACCGGCGCCGACGTCGACTACAACGGCCAACCCGCCGGATACGCCGCCGCCCCCGGAGACGCCCTCGCCTACGCCGACGCGCACGACAACGAGTCGCTCTTCGACGCCCTCGCCTTCAAACTGCCCGCGACGACGAGCGCGTCCGACCGGGCCCGGATGCAGGTCCTCGCCATGGCGACGGCCACCCTCTCCCAGGGCCCGGCCCTCTCCCAGGCGGGCACCGACCTGCTGCGCTCCAAGTCCCTGGACCGCAACTCCTACGACAGCGGCGACTGGTTCAACGCCGTCCACTGGAACTGCGCCGACGGCAACGGCTTCGGCCGCGGCCTGCCCATGGCGGCCGACAACAAGGACAAGTGGCCCTACGGCAAGCCCCTGTTGAGCTCGGTCAAGGTCGGCTGCGAGCAGATCGAGGGCACCTCGGCCGCGTACCGGGACCTGCTGAGGATCCGTTCCACGGAGCCGGCGTTCTCCCTTGCCACGGCCGGCCAGGTGCAGTCGAAGCTCTCCTTCCCGCTGTCCGGCAAGGAGGAGACGCCCGGCGTGATCACCATGCGGCTCGGTGATCTCGTCGTCGTCTTCAACGCCACACCCGAGCGGCGGGAACAGCGGGTCACCGCGCTCGCCGGAACCGGCTACCGGCTGCACCCGGTGCAGGCGGCGGGGGCGGACCCTACCGTCAAGTCGTCCGCCTACGCGGCTGAATCGGGCACGTTCGCCGTTCCGGGGCGCACGGTCGCCGTCTTCACCCGGGCCGCCGAGTAGCGCACTACGTTGGGCGGTGCGGGCCGCGACCGGCGGCCCGCCCCACCCAGGTACGGCCCGAGGTGCTCCTCGAGATGGACGGCAACGGCACACAGCACACCCCCGGCACCACCGTGCTGGTCGTGGACGACGTCGCGGCCAGCCGGTACGCCATGGGCGCGGTGCTCAGCCGGGCCGGCCACCGGGTCGTGCCCGTCGCCAGCGGCGGCGAGGCACTCGTCGAACTCGACGTCCGGCTGCGCGACGGCACCCTGCCCGACGTGGCCCTCGTCGACGTGGGTCTGCCGGACATGAGCGGCTTCGAAGTGTGCCGCAGGCTGCGGGCCCGGCCGCCCATGGCCGCGCTGCCCGTCGTGCACTTCTCCGCCGCCCGGACCGCGCCCGGGGACCGGTGCCGGGGACTGGACGCGGGCGGCGACGCCTATCTGACCGTGCCCGCCGAACCGCAGGAGATCCAGGCCGTCGTCCGGGCCGCCGTGCGCGGAGCGCGCCGCAGCACGGGCGCCGAGACGGTCGTCCACCGGCTGACCCTGCTGTCAGAGGCCGTCATCACGGTCCAGACGGCGCGCTGCCCCCGGGAACTCGCCACCGCGGCCGCCGACGGCACCGCACGCCTCACCGGCTCGCCCGCCGTGGTGTTCGTGATCGCCCCCGACGGCGAGCCCTACCAGGGCACGGCCCGCAGCCGCCCCGCACCGACGGACAGCGGCGCGCACCAGGCGGCGGCCCGCCTGGCCGCCCGGCTCGCGGAGGGCCGCACGGGCGTGCACAGCGCCGTCGTCCCCGCACCGCTGTGGCCGGCCGGGATCTTCCGGCCGGGCGTCGAGGAGGACGCCCTGCTGACCGTGGCGACCGCGCAGGACGGCCGTACGGCCGTGTGCCTGGCCACGCCCGTACGGCGTACGGCGATCAACGGCCCGGCGGACGACGGGCTGCTCGCCCGGCTCGCCCAGGCCGCCGCGCTCGCCGCCGAACCGCTGCTGCTGTACCAGGTGGAGCGGCATGTCGCCCTCACCCTTCAGCACAGCTTCCTGCCCCGGCCGCACAAGCTGCCCCACCTGCCCGGCGTCGACATCGAGGTCCGCTATGTGCCCGCCTCCCGGCAGACCGAGATCGGCGGGGACTTCTACGCCGCCCTGCGCACCGGCGACGGGGTGCTCACCGCGGTCGGCGACGTCGTCGGGCACTCGCTGGACGCCGCCACCGTCATGGTCGAGATACGGCACGCGCTGCGCGCCTACTGCGTCGACGAGAGCGACCCGGTCGTGCTGGCCGGGCGGCTCGACCGGATGCTCCAGCGCTACCACCCCGACCTCACGGCCACCGTGTGCCTCGCCCTGGTCGACCCCGGCAGCGGCCGGGTGCGGATCGCCAACGCCGGTCACATCCCGCCGCTGATCCTGCGCGACGGGGGCGGCGCACAGTACGTCGACGCCTCCGGTCCGCTGCTCGGCCTGGGCCTGGAACGCCCCCCGCCGACCGAGCACCACCTGACCCCCGAAGACCGTCTCCTCATGGTCACCGACGGCCTCATCGAAACCCGCGGCATCCCCCTGGACACCTCCCTGGAACAACTCCGCACAGCCGCCGCCGACGCCCCCACCGGCCTGGACACCCTCTGCGACGTGCTCCTGGGCTGCTTCGGCCACGACCGGGAGGACGACATCGCCCTGCTGGCCCTCCGGTTAGGGTGACCTCGTTGCCCGCCCAGACCAGGAGTCACCGATGCCGCAGATCACCGTCGACTATTCCGCCGACCTCGCGGACGGCTTCGACCGGACCGGATTCGCCAAGGCGCTGCACGAGGCGACCGTCGACATCGCGGCCGCCAAGCCGACGGCGTGCAAGAGCCGGTTCCGCCCCACCGAGGACATCGTGGTCGGGCCCGACACCGAGGGGCACGCCCATGTGCACGTCCACATCGCGCTGCTCGCCGGCCGCACCGAGGGCACCAAGGCCCGGCTCACCGAAGCCGCGCTGGAGTTGCTGCGCACCCATCTGAAGACCGCCGACGGAATCGTGCTGCACGCCTCCGCCGAGGTGCGCGACCTGGACGCCTCCTACCGGAAGTTCGAGGGCTGAGCGGACTCAGGTCGCCAGCGTCAGAAGCCGGCCGGCCAGATCGGCGAACGGGCCGTCGGCCGGCTCCTCCTTGAAGATACGGCGCAGCAGGCCGCCCATCTCCTCGTCGTAGGCGGCGCTCACGGAGGCCAGCGCGGCGAAGTCGTGCACGAGCTGGCTCTCCAGCTCCTCCCGCGGGATGCGCCGGCCGTCCAGCCAGATCAACGCCGTCGACTCGGCGAGCGAGATCCAGGACCGGACGACCAGTTCCAGCCGCGCGGGCGGATCGGTCACGCCCAGGTGCGAAAGGATCTGGACATACGCGGCCTGCCGTACGGAGTCGACGAGCGCGTTGGTCGTCGAGGAGCCGACCGCGGGTCCACCCCGCATGAGGGCGGAGAAACCCGGCCCGTGCTCGTCCACGAAGTCGAAGTAGCGGCCCATCACGCGATGCAGCCGCGCCCCCAGCGGACCCTCGTGCGGCTCCACGAAACGGGCCGCGAGTTCGTCCGCCGCCCGCTGCAACGCGGCCTCGTACAGGCTGAGTTTGCCGGGAAAGTAGTGATAGACCAACGGCCGCGAAATGCCCGCGGCCGACGCTATCTCGTCGATGGAGACCTCGTCGGGCGAGCGGCGGCTGAACAGTTCGAGGGCGACGCCGATCAACTGCTGCCGCCGCTCCTCGACTCCCAATCTGCGGCGAACCCCGGTAGTCATACGAACACCTTACCGATCGATTCCAGCCTCGAACGGACCGGATCGATCGCCGATGTTCCGCCGGGCGCACCGCGCGGTCACGACAAAGGCCCGGTCAGCGCAGCCCGCCCAGCGAACGCCCGTCCCGCAGCGTCCCCTTGAGCTCCGCCCGCGCCCCCTGCTCGCCCCGCACGGTCAGCAGACTGCCCCGGGCCGATCCGCTGATCCCGCCCGTCGCCCGGATCGACTCGATCCGGCGGCTGCCCGCGGCCAGCAGATACCAGGTGCCCGCCTCCGACTTCCACAGCACCCCGGCCAGCACATGCGGATCACGCGCCCCGCACGCCGGGACGTTCTCGGCCTTCGCCGCCACCGCCCCGTACCGCCCGCCCGGCGTGTGGAACTGCGCCAGCACCCGCGCCCCGCCGCCCCGCCAGGTCTCGGCCCGCGTGCACACCCACGCCGCCGACCCGCTCGCATCGGGCAGCGGCTGCTCGTTGAACGCCCAGGCGTTGACGCTCCGCACACCCGCCGAGCGCACCGAGCCCAGCGAGCAGGCGTACGGCTGCCAGGTGCGCAGCGCCTCCGCGCCGGACGCCTCTCCCGGTGAGCCGGGCCGGCCGCTGGTGAGCCGGGCCGGGACCAGCTCGCCGAGGTCGCTCAGCAGCCGGGTCCGCTCGCCGTCGGCCAGTTGCAGCACGTTCCACGACGTGCACGGACCGGACCTGAGGGCCGGGCTGGCCAGCGGCGCGGTCACCCCGTCGGTGAGGGCGAGGTCCATCGCCCCGGAGCCCGGCTTCAGCAGATCCCGCTCGCCCGCCTTCGACACCCAGGGGGCCGTCAGATAGCGGACGTTGCCGTCGGTCCGGCCCAGGACCACCGCGCCCGCCTCGGCCCGGCCGGCGCCGTCGACCCGGGCGAAGTCGAGGGCGGCGCCCTGCGTGCCGTCCTTCGGCTCGGCGTACCGGGCGATGCGCAGACCGTCGTAGAGGATCACCACACGGGCGGCGTCGACCGTCCCCGCGTACAGCAACTGGGGCGGTCCGGCCGGGCCGCCGGAGAGGGTGCCGGGCGTCGCCGACACCTGGACCGCCTCGCCGGGGCGGGCCCAGACGGCCAGGGCGCGGCGCAGCAGGGCCGAGTCGCCGGTGAGGTCGCCGCGGGCCGGCCACACCGAGAAGTCGGTGCGCGCCGAGCTCTGCCACGCGGCGGCGGGGACCCGGGTCAGCTTCGCCGGGTCGAGGGCGGCCTGGGCGGCGGGGTTGCGCGCATACGGGGGCGCGGCGGCGCCGTCGGGACCCCAGCCCTCGCCGGGCAGACCGAGCAGCGCCCCGCACACCAGCAGCGCCGCCCCGGCCGCCAGCGCGGCCTTCAGATGCTGGCGGCGCCGCATCAGGTCGGTGGGGCGGGCCTGGAGCGAGCAGGGGTCGAACTCGGGGGAGTCGAGCAGCCCGAACTGCGCGGGGACCCCGCCGGCCTCCAGCAGCGCGCCGTCCGCGTCGGCGACTCCCGCCGCCGTGAGCACCTCGCGCGTCTCGTCGTCCGCGAGCCGCTCCAAGCCGCGCAGCGCGTAGGCGGCCCGGGCCGGACCCGACAGGGTGGACAGCCGCTGGTCCAGGGCGAGTTCGTCGGCGCCGCCGGAGCGCGGGAACAGCTTCAGGCCCCACACCTGGGGCAGCAGCGGCGGCAGCTGGGAGCGCTTGGGCCAGGCCCGGCGCCGCAGCGGCAGCCCCGCCTCCAGCGCCGTGCGCAGCACCTGGAGGCGGACCAGGGCGTAGCCCGGATCGCCGTCACGGCCGGTCGACTGGGCCGGGATGACCGGTGCCGGAGTGCGGTTGCGGGGCAGGGCGCGCTGGGTGAGGGCGTGCGCGGTCACCACGCGCCTGCTGCGGCCCAGGCCCGGCGGCAGCACCAGATAGGCGAGCCGCACGAGCCGCGGATAGTGCTCGACGAGCGCGGCCTCGGCCTGCTCGACGTCGACGACCGGGCCGGCGGGGGAGGAGGGTGCGGGGCGCTGGGCGACATCCTGTGACTGCACGTTCAGCAGAACGAGCGAATGGTCGGATGGTCACCTGACCGCGCAGCGTCACCCCCGCGGCTGCTCCTGCTCCACGAGCAGCCGGGCGTAGTTCGCCATCGACCGCTGGTAGCGGGGCAGGTGCGGGGCCAGGGCGCCGAGCGCCAGCGACAGCGCCTCGCGGTCCCGCCCCAGGCTGGACAGGCACAGGGCGAGGCAGGCGCGCACCGGGTCGTCGAGTTCGTCGGACGGGGCGAGAAGCTCGGGCGTCAGCAGCGCCACGCCCTCCTGAGCCCGGCCGACGTTCCGCAGCGAGCTGGCGAGCTGGATCTTCGTCCGGCGGGCCTTGTAGGGACTGACGTCGGAGAGTCCGCGCCGCAGCGCCTCCTGGTACAGGGGCACCGCCAGGTCCGAGCGGCCCGTGGAGTCCCAGGCGCAGGCCTGCTCGAACGGCCCGAGCGGGCTGCCCTCCGGCAGCTCGGCGACGAGGGCGTCGACCTCGGCACGGAAGCGCGCCTCGTCCGCTTCGTCCTCGGCGTAGTCGTCGAAGCGGGCCCACAGTGCGGCGGTGCGATCTTCCCAGTCCTGGTTCACCGTGCCACCCTCGCACAGGCGTGCCTACGGAGGCAGCGGAATTTGAGCGCTACGGGCTCCGCAGCCGTATCGAAGGCGAGAGCCCTTGCCGGGGCTCCGTGCGGCATGCGTCCGGACCGTGCCGTGACAAGGACCGGAGGAACAGATGAGGGTGACCCGACCGATGCTCGCGCTGAGCGGCGCGGTGGCGATACTGGCGCTGGCAGGCTGTGGATCCGGCGGCAAGGACGAGGCGGCCGTGCCGAAGGAAGTGACCGGCAGCCTGGAGCACATCGCGGCCGAGGCCAAGTGCAAGCCGAACATGCAGACCGACGCCGACACGATCCGCCAGGCCCTCTGCAAGAAGGGCAAGGAGAAGTACGTCCTCGCGACCTTCTCCACCGACCGCGGCCAGCGCGAGTGGCTGAACGGCGCGAAGGACTACGGCGGCTACTACCTCGTCGGCCGCAAGTGGGTCGCCGTGGGGGAGCAGAAGACGGTCACGGCGCTGCAGAGCAGCCTCGGCGGGACCATGGAGGAAGGCTCCGAGCACATGAACCCCGGCGGCAGCCACAACAAGGGCGGTCACGGCAGTGGCGGTCACAGCGGCTGAACCTGGGGCACGCGCGGGCGTAGGCTCTCACGGATGCGGATAGGCGAGCTGTCCAAGCGCACGAACGTGAGTCCGCGCTCACTGCGGTACTACGAAGAGCAGGGCCTGCTGACCAGCTCACGCTCCGGCGCGGGGCAGCGTCACTATTCCGATGCCGCGGTCCAGCGCGTGTCGCTCATCCGGCAGTTGTTCGACGCGGGCATGTCCAGCCGGGTGATCGCGACCGTGCTGCCGTGTGTGGACGTCCCGGACGACCTGGGCGTCGCCGAGGAGACGTTCACGGCGATGATGCGCGAGCGCGACCGGATCGACGCCGACATCGCGCACCTGATCGAGACCCGGGCTGCGCTCGACGTGCTGATCAGCGCCAACAGCCGGCACCGGGCGGAGCTGTCCACGGCCCCGGAACCGGTGGCGCGGTCGGCCTGATGCTGTGATCTGCGCCTCAGCCGGTTGCCCCTCACATCGATGTCAGAGGTGAGGATGGCGACAACGCCCGGAATCACCGGGCCGGTCGCACGGGAGGCGGCGGAAGATGGGGCAGGCGTGGGGTTTCGGCAGGTACGGCGGGCCCGAGGTACAGGAGTTCTTCGATCGTCCCGATCCCGTGCCCGGTCGCGGCGAGGTGCTGATCCGGGTCGACGTCGCCGGCGTGAATCCCCTCGACCACATGGTGCGCTCAGGTCTGCTCGACGGGTTCGACGGCGGGCGTCCGTTTCCCCGCGTGCTGGGCATGGAGGCAGCCGGAACCGTGCTCGCCCGCGGCGAGGACGTCGACGGGCTCGAGGTGGGTGACGCGGTCTTCGGCTTCGCACTCACCGGTGGCGGCACCTACGCCGAGACCACGGTGCTGTCCGCGCCGAACACCGCACGCATCCCTGAGGGTCTGTCCGCGACCGTGGCGGCGACGCTGCCGGTGGCCGGGACGACCGCGGTGGACGTGCTCGACCAGCTCGGCCTCCCGGCCGGTGCCACGGTCCTGGTCAACGGGGTCGGAGGCGGCGTCGGCCTCGCCGTCGCCCGGCTGGCCGTCGGGCGCGAACTGCGCGTTCTCGGCATCGGGAGCACCGCCAAACGCGAGCACGCCGAGGCCATCGGGGTGCGGTTCGTCGACTACACCGCCGAGGACGTCGCCGCCGCGGCACGCGAGCTGGTTCCGGACGGCTTCGACGGGATCGTCGACCTGGTCGGAGGCGCCTCGCTGCGGACGGTCGCTCCGCTGGCCCGGGATCCCCGCGACGTCATCGCCGTGGGTGACATGTCCGTGCCCGATCTCGGTGGGCGTTTCGTCGAGCGCCGCGTCGACCGCGAGAATCTGGAGCGGTCCGCCCGGCTGGCCCTCGACGGAGTCCTCGCACCCGTGATCACCGCGGTCCATCCGCTCTCCGACGCCCCGGCCGCCCTCGCCGTCGTCGAGAACGGGCACACCTCGGGCAAGGTCGTCATCAAGGTGGCATGAGGACATCTGGCACAGCTTCTGAGCGTGGATAAGCCGGCGGTGGGAATTCCCACCGCCGGCTTATCCGCTGGCTGAGTATTACCCGCCGAGTACTACTGGCAGTTCTCGCCGTTGTTGATGCACTGGACCATCTCGTTCATCACGTTCTCGTCGAAGAAGTTGATGAAGTCGTTGTGGTCCGTGATCGGCTTGTGCAGCTGCTCCGGGAAGGAGTCCACCGCGAACGCGTTCTGGACCTGTCCATTGTTGATCTGCGGCGCCGGGACGTCGTAGACCAGACGGACCTGGAGCTGGGGGATGGCCTGGAAGCCGTTCGAGCAGCTGCCGTCCGCTTCCACGAAGTCGACGTGGGTGCGGTGGTTGGCGCTGTCGATGTTCTGGCCGTCCCAGCAGCTCTGGAAGTTGGACAGCCGGACCATGTTGCTGCCCTCGGGGCAGATCGGGTACTTGTCCGTCACCTGACGGTCCTCGAAGCCGGTGCACGTCCAGGACGTGTTGGCGTTGTTGAGGCCGTTGGTCAGGGACTTGGCGTCACCGGTGATGATCCGCAGGGCCTTCGGCATCGCGACGACATCGCTGGTGCGGTTGCCCACGAACTTCAGCTCCGCCTGCGCGGGCTCGACGATCTGGCCGACGTTGCCGTCCTGGCCACCGCCCGGCTGACCCGCGTCGATGTCGTCCGAACCGTCCTGGATCCGGATGACCGGCCAGAAGTACGTGGACTTGTCGCCCTGGTTCTGGCAGGTCGTCTCGCCGTTCTCCAGGTCCTCGTCGCTCGCGAAGGCGGTGTTGGCCTGGTTGCCGACGTAGTCGTGCTGGTGCTGGGCGCCGTTGGAGACACCGGGCGCCACGATCACGTTGTCCGAGTTGCGGTTCTCGTTCTCGTTGGTGCCGCACTGCGTGGTGAAGGTGCCCGTGGAGCCGCCGTCGCCGTTCGCCGCGAGACCGTTCGGCAGGTTGCGGGAGTTCGGCTGGACTTCCTCGATGTTGACGAAGTCCGCGGCTGCCGGGCCGTTGCCGCCCTGACCGCCGTTGCCGCCCTGGCCCTGGTCCTGGCCCTGGCCGTTGTCCTGACCGCCCTGGTCCTGACCCTGGTCCTGGCCGTTGTCCTGGCCGCCGTTGTTCTGGCCCTGGTCCTGACCGTCGTTGTTCTGGCCGCCGTTGTTGTTCTGCCCGCCCCCGGCCTGGCCGTCGTTGGTGTTGGCGTCGGCGTTCATGCCCTGGCACTCGGCCATCTGGGCGAGGTTGCCCGGCGCCTTGCCACCGACCCGCTTGATGTTGATGCCGATGCGGTCGATGGCGGCGGTCCGCTTCGACTTCAGCGGGCCGAGGATGGCGTTGTTGACGAAGCCGGAGTCACCGGCCTGGGCCTGACGCGTGGAGGCGAGCCGGGTGTAGGCCTCGCTGATCTGCTTGTCGAGGTTCGCAAGCTCCTTGTCCACGCCCTTGCGCGCGCCGTCCGGCACGTCGGTCAGGCTCTGTCCGACGTCCGGGCACTGGATCGTGGCGACCTGCGCACCCGCGGACTTCGTCTGGTTCGCCGAGTTCTCCTCATGCGCCGAGGCATAGAAGTTTGCCCAGATCAGCCCGCCCCCACCGAGCGCTAGGGCCGCCGATGCGGCTATGGCCTTGGTGGCCATCGGCGTCCGGCGTTTTCTTGTGTTGCGTCCCATGGAACTCCTCTGACTTCCTTTTTCGGGGGCATCGAGGCGCCCGACAGGAGTGAAGCGGCTCCCTTCCATACGCAGGTGGTCCCACGGGTGTTCAGATGTCTCTGAAATTGATGCGAGATTCGTGAGGGCTCTGTGTTCTCAACAGCCCGTTTCATACCGGCAGTTGCTGATCCCGCACGGTCGGTGAACCGTCGGGTCCGGTTTCACCGGCCGTGGTCGAGATAGGCCAGAACCGCCAGCACGCGGCGGTTGTCGTCGTCCGAGACCTCCAGTCCCAGTTTGGCGAAGATGTTCGCGGTGTGCTTGGCGATGGCCCGTTCCGTCACCACCAGCCGGCCGGCGATCGCCGCGTTGGTCCGGCCCTGCGCCATCAGCTCCAGCACCTCCCGCTCCCGGGGCGTCAGCCGCGCCAGCGGCCCGTCGTCGCTCGACTGCCGGGCCAGCAACTGCTGGATGACCTGCGGGTCCATCGCCGTCCCCCCGGCGGCGACCCGCCGTACGGCGTCCACGAACTGCTCGGCGTCGAACACCCGGTCCTTCAGCAGATACCCGACCCCGCCGCTGCCGTCGGCGAGCAGCTCACGCGCGTAGAGCTGCTCAACGTGCTGGGAGAGCACCAGCACCGGAAGGCCGGGCCGCTTGCGGCGGGCGTCGAGCGCGCACTGCAGCCCCTCGTCGGTGTGCGTCGGCGGCAGGCGTACGTCGACCACGGCGACGTCCGGTTCCAGCTCGGCCAGCGCGGCGGCCAGTTCGGGACCGGACTCGACGGCCGCCGCGATCTCGAAGTCGTGCGCCTCGAGCAGCCGGACGAGCCCGTCGCGCAGCAGGAAGAGGTCTTCGGCTAGGACAACGCGCAAGGGATCTCCATGGTGACCATGGTGGGACCGCCCGCGGGGCTGCTGACGGCCAGGACGCCGTCGAATGTACCGAGCCGCCGCTCCACCCCGGAGAGTCCGGAACCGGTGCCGATCACCGCACCTCCCTTGCCGTTGTCGGTGACGGACACCCGCAGCATCCCGTCGGCGTGGTGCAGATCGGCCCAGATGCGGTCGGCCCCGGAGTGCTTCACCGCGTTGGTGAGCACCTCGCTGACGGCGAAGTAGGCGGCGGACTCCACGGGCGCCTCCGCCCGCCCGGGCAGGTCCACGCTCACCTCGGTCGGCACCGGCAGCCGCAGCGCCAGCGCCCGTACGGCGTCACCGAGGCCCCGCTCGGCGAGGACCGGCGGATGGATGCCGCGCACAAGCTCGCGCAGTTCGGCGAGGGCCTCGACCGACGACGTTCGGGCCTGCGCGATCAGCTCCTTGGCCCGGGCCGGATCCTTGTCGAGGAGCGCCTCGATGGTGCCCAGGTCCATGCCCACCGCGACCAGCCGGGCCTGGGCCCCGTCGTGCAAGTCCCGCTCGATGCGCCGCAGTTCGGCGGCGGAGGTGTCGACGGCGTCGCGCCGCGTCTCGGTCAGCACCCGTACCCGCTCGGCCAGTTCGCCCTGGCCGGAGCCCAGGACGGCCTGCGTGAGCCGGAAGTGGACGTCCAGCAGCCGCGGGGTGAGGAAGTGCGCGAAGAAGAGGACGACCAGGCCCAGCAAGGCCGCACCGAGCGCGGACACCTGCCCGGTGACCTTGACGAACCCGTACCAGTACCCGTCGGGGAAGACCCGCCACAGCCCGGCCCCGAGCGCGAAGCCCTCCAGCGGGTACAGCCACAGCGCGGCCGGCAGCAGCGCGGTGAGGAACCCCGCCGTCATGTCGACCGGCAGCCACATCAGATCCCGCCAGGTCGCCGGGTCGCGCAGCATCCCGAACGTGGCCGCCCACGGATTGGCGTCCTTCGGCAGCGGCCGGTACGCCGGCGGGATCCGCACCCCGCCCCACTCCGCCGCGAGCACCCGCCGCCAGTTCGCGAACCCCCGTACGCCCTTCAGCACGTACGGCGTCGTGACGATCCCGATCCCGATCGGGATGAGCGCCATGGACACCAGGGACAGGGTGAAGCACAGCACCGCCCCCGGCAGCGAGACGAGGGCCACCCCCAGCCCCCGTAGCGCCGCCAGCGCCCCGCCCCGCCCCTTCGCTGCCCTGTAGCCGCTCTTCGTGTCGATGGTCATGGCGTCAGTCTCGCCGAGCGGGGGTGCGGGGTCACTGGGCCGGGACACCCGGTCAGGGGGTGGTGCTACGTACACCTCGGGAGGCGGCGCGGTGGTCCACGGGGTGGTTCCTACGCCTCAAGCGCCCAGCCCGGTCGCCAGCACCTTGGCCTCCCTCTCCGGGTCGAGCCCCACCGTCGGCCGGTCCGGCCGCTGGGGCGCCGTGCCGCCGATGTCCTGGAGCCACCGCCACGTGTCGGCCACGGTCTCCGCGACGGGCCGGCAGTTCAGCCCCGCCGCCACCGCCCGGGAGACGTCCGCGCTGTGCAGGGCGTCGTGCAGATCGCTGCCCGGCGGCACCCACACCGGCAGCTCGGTCCACGGCTCGATGCCCGCCTCCAGGATCACCTCGGGCTCGGTCCACCGCAGTTCGGCACCGCCCCCGGTGACGCGTGCGCACGCCTCCAGCAACGCGCCTGTCGTGGCGTGCCCCTGCGGACTGACCAGGTTGTACGGCCCGCTCAGCGCCCGCTCCGCCGCGTGCGGGATCCACTGGGCCAGGTCACGGACGTCCACGTACTGCACGGGCAGCTCGCGCGGCCCCGGGGCGAGCACCGGACCACCGCGCGCCATGCGGCCCAGCCACCAGGGCAGCCGGCCGATGTTCTCGTACGGGCCGAGGATCAGCCCGGCCCGGACGAGCACCGACCGGTCCTCGCCGAAGGCGTCCAGCACGGCCAGTTCACCGCCGCGTTTGTCCTGCGGGTACGCGGTCTGCTCCGCGTCGGCCGAGGCGCCCTCCACCAGGGGCGCGTCCTCGGTGTACCCGGCGGGCGGGGCCCACGCGTACACCGAGCAGCTCGACACATACACGTACCGGCCGGCGCGACCCCGCAGCAGCCGCGCCGTGTCCCGCACCGCGCGGGGCGCCGCCGACCAGGTGTCGACGACGACGTCCCACTCGCCCGGGTCGTCGGCGAGGGCGGCGAGACCGTCGGGCGCGGTGCGGTCGCCCAGCAGCGACCGCACGCCCTCCGGCGCCTCGTGCCGCCCCCGGTGGAAGACGGTCACGTCCCAGCCCCGCCCCAGGGCCGCCTCCACGACGGCCCGCCCCACGAACTCCGTACCACCCAGCATCAGAAGCCTCATGCCGCCGACTCTGCCCGGTGGGGCGGCGGTACGGAACGGGATCTGCCGTCAGCAGAAGGGTGGGGGCCGGTGGCTCAGCGGCCCACGGGAGGCACGTACTTGTAGCCGACCCGGCGCACCGTCCGGATCGTGTCGCGGTGCTCCGCGCCCAGCTTGCGGCGCAGCCGGGCGACATGGACGTCGACCGTGCGGCCGTCCCCCACGTGCCCGTAGCCCCACACCGTGCCGACGAGCTGGTCGCGGGTGTGCACCCGGCCCGGGTGCGCCACCAGGTGGGCGAGCAGCTCGAACTCCAGATAGGTCAGGTCGAGCGGTCGGCCGGCCACCTGGGCGGTGCGCTGCACGGTGTCGACGCGGATCAGCTGCTCGCCGCCCGGCGCGGGAGCGGCCTCGGGGGCGACGGGCTCCGGCAGGTCCGGCACCGCCACCGGGAACGGCGGCTGCTGGTCGGCCGGGACGAGCACCAGATAGCCGATCATCGGCGGCTGGCCGGGCAGCGCGGGCAGGGTGTGCTGCGGCGCCGGGAGCCAGGTGGCGCCCGGCGGCAGCAGGTCCGCGACGGTCACCACCTCGTCCCGGTCGACGGCCCGCAGTCGATGCCGGGCGGTGTTCGCGGGAGGGGTGTTGAGGGCGGCGGTGGACAGAGAACGAGTGGTCGCCATGAGAGGTCAGCTCTTTCGCGCGAGGAGTTCGTCGGAGAGATCGACGGCCGCGAGTTCGTGGTCGGGGTCGCCGAGGACGTACGCGGTTCGCGCTGGCCGAAGGCCGGGGTGTACGGCGTTAGAGGGCCGGCGCGTTCGTCGCGCGGCAACACACCCGGTCGAAGTCGTAGTCCTGACGGGACGGCCAGAAGGGCTCGAGGTCATGACGACCCGTCGCGGTGTACTTCTGGTAGCTGGCCATGGCCCCATTGAAGCAGAGAGGCCCCCGCGCCGGGACCCTCCTCTCACACCTTGGACACACGCCGGACATCGGACCGCCCCGCCGGAACCTCATCCCACCAGCCGCTTCCGCCACTCCAGGGGCCCGACATCGATCGCCTTGCCCGGATCACCGTCCCACTCCGTGGACAGCCCGGCGGCGGCCAGCGCCGCCACGACCTCGTGCCCGACGGCCTTCGTGGTCTCCTCGGACCCGTCGAATCCGCCGTAGTACAGCGACAGGCCGTGCCCCCGCGCCGCGCCGCGCGTGCACTGGTGGTGGAAGAACACGAACCCGCGCACCCCCGGCGTGCCGTCCGCCTCCGCGCCGATCTCCGCCATGCCGCAGCCCCGGCAGCAGGTGAAGTCCTCACGGGCGACGATGCCGCCGCGGTCCAGGGCCGCGAAAGCACGCTCCAGCCGGTCCGGGTCGGTCGGTTCGCTCCAGGTCTCCTGCTCGTCGACGCGCTCCAGCCACAGCCGCTCGACGATCTGGCGAGCCTGCGCCGGGGAGACGGGGGAGGAGTCCTCCTTGCCCTGCATCAGGTACACCGCCTCGCGGATCATCGTCTCGATGTCCAGGTAGCCGTCCCGGAGCATCTCGTGGACGTACCCCTCGGCCCGCGCCGAGACCTCGGGGGCGAGCGGGGGCGGAGCGGCGGGCAGCCCGAACTTCTCGCGCTCCCAGGTGACTCCGGTGTCCCAGCCGTCCTCCTGGCGCGCCCAGCGGACCATTACCTCGGCGACGAGGCCCGGATCGGTCAGCCGGGTCACCCACAGGTGCGGAACGGACCCCGTGCGGTGCTGGAGGTCGTAGGCCCCGTCCCCGTCTCGTGCCGTCTGGATGAAGACCATCGGCCGGTCCGGTATCCGCTGCACGATGAGGAAGTGGTCGTCGTCCCCGCCGATCCGCTCCACCAACTCGCGCAGCTCCCGGGCCGCGATCCGCGTGTACGCCTGCCCGCTCTCTGTCCTCACCTTGACCGTGAGGCCCCCGTCGTTCTCCATGCCGCTCACCCTGACACGCCCCACTGACAACGCGAGGGGGCGCCCACCGCGAGCGGTGAGCGCCCCCTCGGGAGCCGGGAGGTACCGGTCAGACCTGGCCGGCCTTCTCCAGGGCCGAGCAGCAGGTGTCGACGAGCAGTCGCGTCACCACGTACGGGTCGACGTTGGCGTTCGGGCGGCGGTCCTCGATGTAGCCCTTGCCGTCCTTCTCGACCTGCCAGGGGATACGGACCGAGGCGCCGCGGTTGGAGACGCCGTAGGAGTACTCGTTCCACGGGGCGGTCTCGTGCAGACCGGTCAGGCGGTCGTCGATGCCCGCGCCGTAGTTCTTGACGTGGTCGAGCGGCTTGGAGCCCTCGCCGAGCGACTCGGCGGCGGTGATGATCGCCTCGTACGTCTCGCGCATCGCCTTGGTGGAGAAGTTGGTGTGCGCGCCCGCGCCGTTCCAGTCGCCCTTGACCGGCTTGGGGTCCAGGGTCGCGGAGACGCCGAAGTCCTCGGCGGTGCGGTAGAGCAGCCAGCGGGCCACCCACAGGTGGTCGGAGACCTCCAGCGGGGAGACCGGGCCGACCTGGAACTCCCACTGGCCGGGCATGACCTCGGCGTTGATGCCGGAGATGGCGAGGCCCGCCTCCAGGCAGTTGTCCAGGTGCGCCTCGACGACCTCACGGCCGAAGATCTCGTCCGCGCCGACACCGCAGTAGTAGCCGCCCTGCGGGGCCGGGAAGCCGCCCTTGGGGAAGCCGAGCGGGTAGCCGTCCTGGAAGAACGTGTACTCCTGCTCGATGCCGAAGATCGGCTCCTGCGCCGCGAACTTCTCGGCGACCTCGGCCAGCGCGGCACGGGTGTTGCTGGCGTGCGGGGTGAGGTCGATGTTCAGGACCTCGCACAGCACCAGGATGTCGTCGCCGCCGCGGATCGGGTCCGGGCAGGTGAAGACCGGCTTGAGGACACAGTCCGAGGCGTGGCCCTCGGCCTGGTTGGTGGACGACCCGTCGAAGCCCCAGATCGGCAGCGCGTCCAGACCCTCGGGCGAGCCCGTGATGATCTTGGTCTTGGAACGCAGTTTGGCCGTCGGCTCGGTGCCGTCGATCCAGATGTACTCAGCCTTGAAGGTCACGGGCCACATCCTTCGGGGGTGTGTCTGGGCGCGTATCGCGGGTGCTGCGGCGCTGCGGCACCGGTGCGCCGCGTCAACTGTCCGGCAGCCTGTCAACAGGCGATTTCCCGGCCATTGCTCGGATGTGAACCCCGTGTTACCTGGTGTTGCCGTGCCGTACTTCATGCCGAGAGGGCGCTCCGCCCGAGGCTGGGGGCGGTCACCGGCTTCCCTCCGTCAAGCCGGTGACCGGCGCCCGCGTCACCCGCACGCGCCGGTCCTGCTGCTCCTGGCCGGGAGCAGCAGGACCGGTGACACGTACGTGGGGCGGCCGAGGGGTTG
The DNA here is from genome assembly GCF_024442335.1 of Streptomyces sp. CRCS-T-1. Classification (NCBI taxonomy): domain Bacteria; kingdom Bacillati; phylum Actinomycetota; class Actinomycetes; order Kitasatosporales; family Streptomycetaceae; genus Streptomyces; species Streptomyces sp. CRCS-T-1. The sequence continues at coordinate 6,148,848 of NZ_CP101651.1, forward strand.
GCCGCCGCCTCAGTGACTCAGTCGGCCGTCCGGCGTCACCCCACCTTCTCGATCAGGGCCCGGCGGATGAGGAACTTGCCGGGCTCACGGACCTGTTCGAAGGCGGCGTTGTTGAGCAGCGCACAGCTGCCGGAGGCCGAGGTGACCTCCACCGTCGTGGACTTGTTGTTGTCCAGGTTGGTGACCTTCAGCTGCGTGCCGACCGGGAACTGGTTGCTGGACGCGGCAGGCGCACCGCCCTCGCCGGAGAGCGTGACGGTGGAGCCGTTGCACACCTGCTGTCCCGACGCGGCGGCGCCGCCACCGGCGTCTTCCGCCGGTGCGGACTCCGCGGGCTGCGAAGCCTCGGCGCCGCCCCCGGCCGCGTCCTGACCGCCACCGGCCTGCTCGCCGCCGGCCTGTTCACCGCCCTGCGCGGGCTGCGAGGGCTGCGCGGCCTGGGAGTCCTGAGCCGACTCCCCAACCGTGCACCCCGACGCCTCCTGCTTCCGCTTGATCTCCTCGATGACCGCCTCGCGGTTGGCGATCCGGGCCTCCGACTGCGCGTCGGGATTGGCCTGCTGGTCGGCGATGAACTTCTCGTTGTTGCCGAGGGCGGTGGCGAGTCCCAGGCAGGCCGTCGACTCCGCCGCCGACCGGGTGGTCGGCGGTGAGGCGTTCGACGTGCTCGCCATGACGAAGGCCCCGCCTCCCGCCACCGCCGCCGCGCTCACCAGCAGCGCGATCTTCTTCGTTGGGCCGAGAGTTCTCCTACGCGACATGCGCGCCTCCTGAAGAGGTAGGGGAGCGTACGCCGCTATGTACGAGATACCGAACGAGGTTACTCAGCAGTTACAGGAGTCAATGAAGTGACCTGCGCCACACGGGAAAAGAGGGGTGGTCAGCGCGCCAGGGCGTCCCGCACGGCCTCGTCGGTCCGGCCCACCACGGCCGTGCCGTCGTCCGCGGTGATGATCGGGCGCTGGATCAGCTTCGGGTGCTCGGCGAGCGCCTTGACCCACCGGTCACGCGAACCGGCGTCCCGCGGCCACTCCTTGAGTCCGAGTTCCTTGGCGGCCGCCTCCTGGGTGCGGGTGATGTCCCAGGGCTCCAGGCCGAGGCGCTCGAGAACGCCACGGATCTCGTCCTCGCTCGGCACGTCCTCCAGATAGCGGCGGACGGTGTAGTCGGCGCCCTCGGCGTCGAGCAGCGACACGGCGCTACGGCACTTCGAACAGGCCGGATTGATCCAGATCTCCATGCGCCCACGGTACGCGCAGCCGTCGCTGTTCGATTTTCAGCCGACCTCAGACGCCCCTCGCGGAGCTGCCGTGACATGGCGCCAATTTCCCTGCTCACCAGGGCTTTTGCCAGGCTTGGCGGACTCCCCGTTGTCAGTGCCCGGCGGTAGAATATAAGCAGTGTTCGAGGGTGGCGCCGGGGTCGCAGAGGACTTCCGGTGGCCGCCCGATCGCGACAGGAGGATGTCTGTGCCCGCTGCCGCTCTGAAGTCGAAGCCGTTGCCCACCCAGTCCACCGCGAAGCGTCCCGTCCTGCTCGACCTGCCCTACGCGCCCGTGGAGAAGCGGCCGCTGCCGCCGGGCCGGCCGCGCGAGTGGTACGTCACGCACAACCGCCGCCTCAAGGCGATGCGGCTCGCCATCGCCCTGCTCGACTCCGGCGTCTACATGCCGAACCAGGCCCGCGACGAGACGATCCGCCGCGCGGCGGAGCAGATCGGTGTCCACCCGCCGTCGGGCACGACGTGCCACATGGTGCGGGCGTTCATGCGTTACGCGCGCTGAAGCCGGTCCACCGGTGTTCCCGGCGCGGGGAACACCGGTGGGTTCAGCCGGGCGAAGCCCTCCTGGCGTTCGTAGGGGAAGTAGGGGTACGGCGCCGGGCGGTGGCTCGCCGCGTCGAGCCTCGCCACCTGCCCGGGGGTCAGGTTCCAGCCGACGGCGCCGAGGTTCTGGCGCAGTTGCCGCTCGTCCCGGGCGCCGATGATGACGGAGGACACGGTCGGCCGCTGGAGCAGCCAGTTGAGGGCGACCTGCGGCACGGCCTTGCCCGTCTCCTGCGCGATCTCGTCCAGCGCGTCGACCACGTCGTAGAGGTGCTCGTCGGTGACGGGCGGGCCGTGCTCGGCGGTGCGGTGCAGCCGGCTGCCGGGCGGGAGCGGTGCTCCCCGGCGGACCTTGCCGGTGAGGCGCCCCCAGCCGAGCGGGCTCCAGAGGATCGCGCCGAGGTCCTGGTCGAGGGCGAGCGGCATCAGCTCCCACTCGTAGTCGCGGCCGATGAGGGAGTAGTACACCTGGTGGGCCACAGGGCGCGGACGGCCGTGCTTCTCGGCGGTCGCGAGGGACTTCATCACCTGCCAGCCGGAGAAGTTGGAGACGCCGGTGTGGCGCACCTTGCCCGCCTGGACGAGGGTGTCGAGGGCGGCCAGGACCTCTTCGACCGGCGTCCCCGCGTCGAAGGCGTGGAGCTGGAACAGGTCGATGTGGTCCGTGCCCAGTCTGCGCAGGGCGTCCTCGCAGGCGGTGATCAGACGGGTGCGGGAGGAACCCGCGTCGCCCGGTCCGTCCCCCATCGGCAGGCCGGTCTTGGTGGAGACGATCACCTGGTCCCGGCGGCCCTTGATCGCCTGCCCCAGCACCTCCTCGGAGGCCCCGGCGGAGTAGACGTCGGCGGTGTCGAACATCGTGATCCCGGCGTCCAGGCAGATGTCCACCAGACGGCGCGCCTCCCGCGCGTCGGTCGTGCCCCACGCGCCGAACAGCGGGCCCTGTCCGCCGAAGGTGCCGGCTCCGAAGCTCAGCGCGGGAACCATGAGTCCGGACGCGCCCAGTCGCCTGTATTCCATCTCGGCTCCTCTCGATCTCCACTAACGGGTCTATGGTTCCGTTAGTGGTCACTAAGGTAGCAGGGCGAGACGGTTAATGGAACAGGAGTGCCGTTATGGCTGACGGAGGCGAGCCGGGGACCGTGCGGCCCGGAGGGCGCACGGCGCGGGTACGGGAAGCGGTGCTGCGGGCGGCCGAGGACGCCCTGACCGAGCAGGGCTTCACCGGCCTGGACCTGGCCGACGTCGCCCGCCGTGCCGGGGTCGGCAAGACGACCGTCTACCGCCGCTGGGCGACCGTGACCGGGCTGGTGGCCGACCTCCTGCTGGACATGGCCGAGCAGTCCGCGCCCCGCACCGAGACCGGCTCGCTGCTCGGCGACCTCACGGCCAACGCCCGGCTCGTCCAGCGCACCCTGACGGACCCCCGGCAGGGGCCCCTGTTCAAGGCCCTGATCGCCGCCGCCACCGGCGACCCCAGGACGGCCGCGGCGCTCCGGCGCTTCTACGACATCCGCGTCAGGGAATGGGCTCCCTGTGTGCGGCAGGCCGTCGACCGGGGCGAGGTGCCCGAGGGCACCGACACGCATGAGGTGATCCGCGCCGTCTCCGCCCCGCTCTACTACCACCTGCTGATCAGCGGCGCCCGCCTCGACGGCGCCACGGCCGACCGGGCCGCCGAGGCCGCCGCGACGGCGGCGCGCGCGGGTGTGTACGTACGGGCCTGAGGGCCCGGGGCGGCGCCGGCCTCAGACGTACCGTTCCATCAGCCCCGTCGCATACGCCTCCAGCCGCCCGCCCAGCACCTGAGGTGTCAGGTCGGTCCGCCCCAGCTCCCGCCAAGGAACCGCCAGCTTCGCCGCGTCGGGGACATAGGCCAGGGCGTCGAGCAGCCGCCAGTACAGATGGTCCGGGCCGTCGGCGAGGGGCCGGCCGCCGCGTGCCTCGTAGCGCTCCCGGAAGCCGAGGCCGTACTCCGGGCCGTGCAGCAGCGCGAGCGCCGTCGAGCAGTGGGCGACGTCCAGGTCGGCGGGGCCCCAGGAGGTCTCCACCCAGTCGACGACACCGCCGATCCGCAGCCCGGCCCCCGAGCCCGTGAACAGCACGTTCCCGGGATGGAAGTCCCGGTGCAGGAAACAGCCCTCGTACGGCGGGGGATCGCGGCGGATGACGTCCACGGCCCGCTCCCAGCCCGGCGGAACGCCCTCCGGTGACGTCCACGCCTGGTACGAGCGCGGACGCTCCTCGGGAACGACCCGGTGGATCCGGGCCAGTTGAGCCGCGAGCAGCTCCACGCGCGCGTCGAGGTCCTCCTCGTCGACCCGGACCCGCCCCGGCAGCACCGACATCAGCAGGGACGGATGGTCACAGTGCTCGGCGGTCGCGTCCACGCCGATCAGCTCCGGGGCGGGCACACCCTCCTCCCCGCCCAGCAGCGTCAGCACGTCCGCCTCGCGGGACAGCAGCCCGGGGGCGTGCCGCCGGAAGAAGGGCTTCACGAAGGTCCGCAGGGCGAGGGCGGTGCCGTCGTCGAGGGTGAGCCGCCGCATCTGGGCGCTCCAACCGCCCTGCAGATAAGCCGACTTGTCGACCGTACGGCTCTCCGGGAGCTGCTTGGCCACCCACGCCCGGGTCGCCGTCCAGCCCTGCTCGCCGAGCCCGGCCAGCAGGGCCGTGACGAACGCCCGCCGGTCGTCGGGACGGTCCCGGAACCACAGGCCCAACCGGTGCTCCGCCTCGGGCAGTTCCCAGTGGGTGAACTGCGCGCGCCGGGCCAGGGCCTGGGAGACGGCCTCCGTCACGGCGGGCGGGATGACCTCGTCCGTGCCCGGCACCGCGAGCACCGCCCGCCCCTCGTACGACCCCAGCACGTCGAGCGCGGACGACGTACGCCAGCCGCCGGACCGGCGGATGATCTCGCTGAACCGTCCGTCGCCCTGCCCGAACGGCACGTCCCACGCCTCGGCCGCGTACACCGCGGGCGCGCACAGCCCCAGGGCCGCCACCCGGTCCCCGTAGTGCCGGGCGAGATCGGCCACCGTCTGACCGCTCATGCTGAACCCGACCAGGACCATCGGCACGTCCCCGCGTGTCTGCGCGTCGATCACGGACACGGCCTGCTCGAAGCGGCGGCGCAGGCTCAGCTCCCGCAGCAGGCCGGTGCTCTCCCCGTGCCCCGAGAAGTCGAAGGCGAGGACGTGGCAGCCGTGCGCGGCGAACTCCGACAGCAGCGGCATCAGCCGCTCCTTGCTGCCGTTGCCCGCGCCGTGCAGGACCACGGCGGTCGCTCTCGCCGACGCACGGGCTCCGCCGTACAGCCCGCTGAGTCGTTCACCGCCGAAGGCGTGCGTGAAAGGGGTCAACTCCAGCTCACTCATACGGCCATTCACTCACGCCGCGCAGGGCGGTGACGGGTGAGTGGGGGAGGCGCGACCGACGAGGGGCGGTCACAGCCCGGGCGCCCCCCACACCGGGAACCAGCGGCCGAGATCCTGCTCGATCCGCAGATCACCGGCGAGCGCCGACCGCACCTGGAGCTCCAGCGCGTTGTCGCGCCGCTGCGCCTCGCCGCCGGGCAGGGGAGCGAACGGGTAGAACGTGCCGCGCTTGTAGAGGTAGACCAGCGCGAGCCGCCGCCCGGCCCGGTCCCGGAACCCGGCGAGGGAGCACAGCAGTTGCGGCCCAAAGCCGTTGACCTCCATCTGGCTGTTCACGGCGTGCAGGTCGTTCACGAGCGCGTGCAGTTGGTCGGGGGCGCGGTGCGAGACCAGCCAGGAGTAGCCGTATCCGTCCTGGCGCAGTTCCACCGGTGGACCGTCGCGCTCGGTGTCGGCGTCCAGCAGGGCCTGCACCTCGCGGTGGCTCTGCTCGAAGGCCGCGCCCTCGACCGTCGCGTAACACACCGCGCCCTGCCCGGTCGGGGTGAAACCCGCCGCGGCCTCCAGGGTCACGGCCGCCGACGGCAGCGCGAACAGCCGGTCGAGATCCGGCGCGACCGGCTTGGTCCGGCCGAGCAGAATGTCCAGCAGCCCCATGCCCCGCTCACACCCCTCCGGGTGCCGCCGCCTCGCCCAGCTCGGCGGAGATCCGGCCCAGTTGGTCGAGGCGCTGCTCCAGGCTCGGGTGGGTCGAGAAGAGCCGCGCGACACCGGGCTCGCGGCCCAGCGCCGGGGTGAAGTAGAAGGCGTTGAAGGCCTGGGCCGTGCGCAGGTCCTTCGTCGGGATGCGGGCGATGTCGCCGGAGACCTTGGTGAGGGCGGAGGCGAGCGCCGAGGGCCGGCCGGTGAGCAGCGCGGCCGCCCGGTCGGCGGCCAGTTCCCGGTACCGGGACAGGGCCCGGATCAGCAGGAAGCTCAGCGCGTACACGGCCGCGGACACACCCATCACCGCGGCGAAGATCACCGCGGTGTTCTGGTCCCTGCGTCCCCCGCCGAACAACTGCGAGTAGAAGGCGAACCGCACGATCAATCCCGCGATCACCCCCAGAAAGGACGCGACCGTGATCACGGCGACGTCCTTGTGCGCCACATGCGACAGCTCGTGCGCGAGGACGCCCTCCAGCTCGGCCGGCTCCAGCCGCCGCAGCAGCCCGGTCGTCACACAGACCACGGCGTGGTCCGGATTCCGCCCGGTCGCGAACGCGTTCGGCATGTCCATATCGGAGACGGCCACCACCGGCTTGGGCATGTCGGCCATGGCACACAGCCGGTCCACGACCCCGTGCAGCTCGGGAAACTCCTCCCGCTCCACGACCCGCCCGCGCATGGCGTACAGCGCGATCCGGTCGGAGAACCAGTACTGAGCCCCCAACAGCCCCGCCGCGACCACCACGACGAGCACCCAGGACCTCAGCAGCACGATCAGCGCCGCGACGAACCCCACGTACAACAACCCGAGCAGGAACAGCGTGATCCCCATACGGGTGGTCAACCGCCGGTCGCTCCGGAAGCGGCTGTGCATCTGCATCACCCCGCAGTCAGGCACTCGTCCCACTGCCAGTGTGCACCCGGCCCCGCCCATGAACGGGTCGTGATCACCCCCAGGACAGGCAAAGCCGTCAGCCGCCCGCGTCCACCGCGTACCCGGGCACGGACGGCCACCGCACGGTCAGCACCACCGACTCCTCCTCCGCCACCCAGGAGTGATCGACCCCACGCCCCCACACGACGTAGTCCCCCTGCCGCTCCAGCACCACACCGCGCCCGGGCAGCTCCACCCGGAACCGCCCACTGATCAGCACCAGCAGCGCGGTCCGCTCCTCCCCCCGCACCCACTCCGCCCGCTCGTCACCCTTGGGATGGACCCCCCACTTGACCTCGACGGCCTCACTCCGCCGAGGATCCCCACCCCCCTTGAAATGCCCGAGCAACCACCCCCGGTCCAACGCCGCGTCCACACCCGCGTTGCCCACATACACAGAGTCGTCCACGCGCCGGGACGCTAGCAGCCACTCCGGAGCAGACGCCGGGCCCGCGCCAGGAGTTCATCCGCCTCCGCGTCCGCCCGCAACGCCGCCGCCGGATACCAGGCCCGCGCCGACCGGGCGGCCCGTGCACGGAGTTTCCCGTCCGGATCGTCCAACAGCCGTACCGCGGCCCGCAGCCGTACGACCCCGCCCCGCGCCTCCAGCAACCGGAACGCCGCCACGCGCACCGGCCGGGACCGCCCCGGCGCGAGGCGCTCCGCCAGCCATGCCTCGGGCAGCAGCGCGGCCGACGGCAGAAGGGCGAGGGTGGCCTCCCGTACGACACCGGGAGCGGGATCATCGAGCAGCGGACGCAGCCGCTCCGTGTCCGTCACGTCCAGCGTGCGCAGCCCCGCAACGGCCCGGGCCCGGACCGTCGGCGCCGGGTGGGTCAGCAGCGGGTACAGCAGCTCGGCGTCCCCGCGCTCCCCGCACTCCGCCAGCCCGATGGCCGCGCCCGGCGGCAGGGCCGGGTCCCCCGCGTCCGCGCACAGCTCCCGGTACCGGCGCAGCGGCTCCGCCCCGGACTGCCGTACGACATACCGCGCACAGGCCCGCACCACCGCCGACCGGTCGATCAGGAACTCCGCGGCCCGCTCGGCCCGCCCCGCCCGGCGCAGCGCGGTGACACCGGCGGACCGGACCCGTGGATTGCGGGCGCCGAGCAGCGCTTCGAGCACGTCCTCCCCGTCCCCGCCCTCCCGTACGGCGGCCAGGGCCGCCTCGGCGCACAGGTTCTGGACGACGACATCGTCGTCCCGGGCGGCGGTGCGGGCGAGCCGGGCGGGGGAGAGGAACGACTCCTCCACGGCCACCCGGTACACGAACCGCCGCAGTCCGCGGTCCGGGTGCCCGAACAGCGAGTCGAACATCCCCCGGGGTGCCCGCCGGAGGACCTCACCGAGCAGCTCCACGCCGTACGTCCCCCGCTCCCGGCGGCCGACGCGCAGGATCAGGGGCGCGAGGGAGACGGCGGTGTCCACGTCGAGGCACTCCCGCAACAGCTCCCGCGCCGCCTCCCGCACCGGCCCGGCCCAGTCGGCGGCGCGCACGACGACCAAGGGCACCAGCGCGGGATGTTCAGCGGCCAGGGCGAGGGCCGCCTCGCGGGTCCGGCCGTCCGGGTGGCACAGGGCGAGCGCGAGCCACGACTCGACCGGCTCCTCGGCGCGAACGGGCTCCGGCCGCCGCCGGGCCAGCCGCAGCAGACCACGGTCCTTGCCTTCGGCCGGCTTCCGGATCTGACGGACCCGGCCCTCGACCCAGGCCCGGTCCGGCAGATCCCGTGCCCGGTACCACCCCCAGGAACGCACCCCGGCGTCCAGAGCGGTCCAGGCACGCGGATCGGCCACGTCGAGAACCTCCGCCAGCAGCCCCCCGCCGGCCAGCCGCGCCGCAGCCGCTTCCCCACTCCTGACGTCCTCGTCCATCTCCGCCCCCGCTCGACCTGCTCTTCCGGAGGAGCGTAGGGCGCCCGTCCGGGCTGGTCGCGCGAATTACCCGGTCGTCCGGGCCGCTACGTCTGCTCGCCGGACCCCTGGGCGTCCTCGCCGACGCCTGCGCTGACCAGCCCTGTCTCGTAGGCGACGATGACGGCTTGGACGCGGTCGCGGAGGCCGAGTTTGGCGAGGACGCGGGCGACGTGGGTCTTGACGGTGGTCTCGGCCAGGTGGAGGCGGGCGGCGAGTTCGGCGTTGCTGAGGCCTCGGGCCAGCAGGCCGAGGACCTCCAGTTCACGCGGGGTGAGCGAGGCGAGGTCGCGGTGGAGGGCGGCGGTGTCGCTGCCGCGCTGGGTGAACCTCTGTACGAGGCGGCGGGTGATGGCGGGCGCGAGGAGGGCGTCGCCGGTGCGGACCGTGCGGACGGCCGCGGTCAGCTGCTCGGGGGTGACGTCCTTGAGGAGGAAGCCGCTGGCCCCGGCGGACAGGGCGGCGTAGACGTACCGGTCGAGGTCGAAGGTGGTCAGGATGATGACGCGGGGTGCGTCCAGGGCGCCCGTGAGGATGCGGCGGGTGGCCTCCAGGCCGTCCATCTCGGGCATCCGGACGTCCATCAGGACCACGTCGGGCCGGGTGCGGCGGACCGCTTCGACCGCCTCGGTCCCGTTGGTCGCCTCGGCGACGACATCGATGCCCTCGGCGCCGAGGATCAGCCGGAATCCGGTGCGGACCAGGGTCTGGTCGTCGGCGAGGAGCACGCGCAGCGGCTCGGTCACGGCGTCTCCAGGGGGATCAGGGCCTCCACGCGGTAGCCGCCGGTCAGGCGCCGGCCGGTGCGCAGGGTTCCGTCGTGGACGGCCAGGCGCTCCCGCAGGCCGATCAGGCCCCGGCCGTTCCCGGCGGCCGCGCCCGCGCCCGGCTGCCCACCCGTGTCGGTGACTTCCACCCGGAGCCGCTCCGGGCCGTACTCGACGGTCACGGCGGCGGTGGCCCCGCGGGCGTGCTTCACGGTGTTGGTCAGGGCTTCCTGGACGACGCGGTAGGCGGCGAGTTCGAGGCCGGGCGGGAGAGGGCGGGGCGGGCCGGTCACGGTCAGGCCGACGGGCAGTCCCGTGTCCCGGACCCGCCCGACCAGTGTTTCCAGCTGGTCCAGGCCCGGTTGAGGGGCCGGCACCGCAACCGAATCGGCGGTGTCCCTCCCCTCGCCCTCGTCGGCCATGGTGAGCAGCCCCATGACATGGCGCAGTTCGGTCATGGCCGCGCGCCCGCCCGCCTCCACCGCGAGCAGCGCCTCACCGGCCTGCTCGGGGGAGGCTTTCATGATCTTGCGGGCTGCGCCCGCCTGAATGATCATCACGCTGACGTTGTGCGTGACGACGTCGTGCAGTTCGCGGGCGATCCTGGCCCGCCCGTGCTCGACGGCCCGGCGCAGCGCCTCGGCCTGTTCGCGCTCCAGGGCCAGGAGCCGGGCGCGGCCCTCGTCGGTGCGGAGTTTCCAGGTACGCAGGCCGACGGCGGCCACGGCCATCGGGACGAGGATCAGCAGGGCGATGTAGTGGTGGGGGACGATCGGAATCACCGAGTTCCCCGAGGTGCCGACCAGGACGACCGACACCGGCAGCGCCGCCAGGGTCGCCACCCGGTAGGGGCTGTACACGGCGGCGCTGTAGACGGCGATGACGAACGCGTAGAAGGTCAGCCGCATCACGCTCTGCGGTGTCGCCAGCGTCGCGGCCGTCACGACGCACAGCACGGCGAGCGGGTAGCGGCGGCGCAGCGCCAGGGCACCGGAGGCGACGACCGCGAGGGTCACCATGTAGGCCAGGCCGCCGGGCCCGGACGGGCGCGGCACGACGATCTCCACGCCGGGCGCGATCTCCCGCATCACGACGACGTTCACGTTGTCGATGCCGTAGTGGACGGTGGCGACGGCGAGTGCCAGCGCCACCAGGCCGTCGAACCGCCACGCGCGCGGGGTGGGGCGCAGCGGGGGACCGCTCGGCAGCCCGGCCTCGCGGAGCGTCCGGCGGGCCGCTTCCCGTAACCGCTCCAGCGTCGTACGTACGTCCGTCACCGGGTCATTGTCGTCGCCGCGCGGGGACCGCGGAGTCCGTCCCGACGGTCATTTCCCACCGCACCGGATACACCACGCGACTACATCGCAGGGATGACGTCTGCACGCATCCTCCCAGCGCGGTACCGCAAGGGGTTCGGGCGGGCGACGCGCTCGGACCGGACCCGCTCCTAGCGTTCAGGCGGCCAACCGCCCGTACCCGAGGAGCCTTTCATGACCCAGCCGATGATCGAACTGCGCGAGGTGAGCCGACGGTACGACGACGGCCCGCCCGCGCTGCACGAGGCCACGCTGACCGTGCGGCCCGGCGAGGCCGTCGCGATCCTCGGCCCTTCCGGCAGCGGCAAGTCCACGCTGCTCAATCTCATCGCGGGCCTGGACCGGCCCGACACGGGGACCGTCACCGTGGACGGGCTGCGGGTGGACCGGTTGGGCGAAGCCGCGTCGGCGCTCTACCGGCGCTCCAGGATCGGCATGGTCTTCCAGTTCTTCAACCTGCTCGACGATCTGACCGTCATCGACAATGTCGTCCTGCCCGCCCGCCTCGCGGGCCTGGCACGGGGCGTGGCGCACCGCCGGGCGGTGGAAGTGCTGGAACTACTGGGCATCGACCGGCACGCCCGCGCCTACCCGGGGCGGTTGTCCGGCGGCGAGCGGCAACGCGTCGCGGTGGCCCGGGCCTTGATGAACCGGCCGGCGCTGCTCCTGGCCGACGAACCGACCGGGGCCCTGGACACGGCCGCCGGACAGGACGTCAGCGGGCTGCTCACCGCCCTCAACGCCGAGGGCCAGACCATCGTCGTGGTCACCCACGACCTGGCTCTGGCCCGGTCCTGCACGAACCGAACGGTCAGGATCGCCGACGGCCGGATCACCGAAGACGTGCCGTCGCGGGCCGTCACCCCGGAGGCCGCCCGATGAGCGCGCTCGGCAAGGTGGTGCGCTCGGGGGTGGGACGACGCCGGGTGCAGACGCTGGTGATCGGGCTGGCCACGATGATGGCGGTGGCCGCCTCCGTCCTCGGCGGCACCCTGCTGGTGGTCTCCGGCGCGCCCTTCGACGACGCCTTCGCGGGACAGCACGGCGCGCATCTGTCCGTGGAGTTCGACGCGGGCGAGGTGAGTGCCGGGCAGCTCGCGCGGTCCAGGGACACCGGCGGGGTGAGCGACGCGGCCGGGCCGTTCCGTACGGCGACGGTCACACCGCGGTCGGACGGGGCGGGCCCCGGAGGGCCGATGACCGTGGTCGGCCGGGGAGATCCGGGCCGGGCCGTGGACGAGGTGGCCCTGCTGGACGGGCGGTGGCCCACGCGCTCCGGCGAGATCGCCCTGTCCGCCGACTCCTCGCTCCTCCCGACCCTGGGCATGAAGATCGCCTTCTCCGATCTGCCCGGCGGTCCGGCCCTGACGGTGGTCGGCGTGGCCCGGTCGGTCACACGGACCGCCGACGCCTGGGTGGTCCCGTCCCAGATGCCGGCGCTCACCGGTCCGGACAGCGGCGGCTACCAGATGCTCTACCGCTTCACCGCCGCGGGCACCGCCGCGCGGATCACCGCGGGGACCGAGGCCGTGACGCGGTCCCTGCCACCGGGAGCGGCCGTCGGCGAGACGTCCTGGCTCACCGTCAGGAAGAACGCCGAGCGCGACACCGCCCTCTACGTCCCGTTCCTCATCGCCTTCGGCACCCTGGGCCTGGTCATGTCGGTGCTCATCGTCGGCAACGTCGTCGCGTCGGCCGTCGGCACGGCGACGCGCCGCATCGGCATCCTCAAGGCCGTCGGCTTCACCCCGTCCCAGGTGGTGCGCGCGTACGTGGGCCAGGCGCTGATCCCGGCCGCCGGCGGCACGGCCCTCGGTGTCCTCGCCGGCCACCTGCTCGCCGTCCCCGTCCTGGCCGAGACCGAGGAGGTCTACGGCGCCCCGTCCCTGACCATCGCCCCCTGGGTCGACCTGGCGGTGATCGCCGGGGTGCTCGGCCTGGTGGCGGTGACCGCGTGGGCGAGCGCCTGGCGGGCCGGGCGGCTGCGTACGGTCGACGCGCTCGCCGTCGGGCGCGGCGCTTCGGCGGGACGCGGCCGGTGGGCGGCCCGCCTGGCCGGGAGGCTGCCGTTGCCGCAGCCGGTCGCCCTGGGCCTGGCCCGGCCCTTCGCGCGGCCCGCCCGTGCGCTGGCCATGGGCACGGCGATCCTGTTCGGAGCCGTCGCCGTCACGTTCACCGTGGGGATGGGCGCCTCGCTCGGCCTGGTGATGAAGGCCAGGGCCCACGACGCCGCCGATGTCGTGGTGCCCGCGCCCCTGCCGGACTTCGGACCTCAGGGCCCTGACACCGGGAAGCGGTCCGAGGCCGACCCCGCCGCCGTCGCCGCGGTCGTCGAGGCCGCCGCCGGAACCGGGAAGCACTACAGCGCGGCGACGATACGGGCGACCGTGTCCGGCCTGACCGGCACCACCGACGTGATCGCCTTCACCGGCGACGCCTCCTGGGGCGGCTACACGATGGTCTCGGGCCGCTGGATCGACAGGCCCGGCGAAGCCGTGGTCCCCACGCCCTTCCTCGCCGCCACCGGCACCCGCGTCGGCGACACCGTCACCCTGAACGGCCTGGCCCAGCCGGTCACGGTCCGGATCGTCGGCGAGGTCCTCGACCCCCGCAAAGACGGCATGCAGGTCTTCGCCGACGCCTCGACCCTCACGGCCGCGCGTCCCGACCTGACGGAGACGAGCCACCACATCGCGGTCACACCAGGCACCGATGTCACCGGCTACGTCGACGCGCTGAACAAGGACCTGGCACCGCTGGGGGCCACCGCTCAGTCCGGCGGGCTCGACGGCGGCAGCGACGTGGTCGTCACCCTCAACGCGCTGTCCATGATCCTCACCCTGATGCTCGTCGCCGTCGCCGCGCTCGGCGTGTTCAACGGCGTGCTGCTCGACACCCGCGAACGCGTCCGGGAGATCGGTGTCCACAAAGCGCTCGGCATGGCCCCCCGGCAGACCGTCGCGATGGTCCTCACCTCGGTCGTCGTGACCGGCCTGGCCGCGGGCGCTCTGGGCGTGCCGCTCGGCGTCGCCCTGCACGGCTGGGTCCTCCCCGCGATGGGCGACAGCGTGGGGCTCCGCCTCCCCGGTTCCGTCATCGCCGTCTACGAAGCGGCCGAGCTGCTCCCGCTCGCACTCGGCGGCCTGCTCATCGCCGCCCTGGGCGCGCTCCTGCCCGCCGGCTGGGCCGCCGGAGCCCGGACGGCCACGGCCCTGCGCACCGAATAGCGAGGTCAGGTGCGGTACGGGCGGAGAAGATCAGGTGCGGTGCGGGCGAGAAGGCCAGGTGCGGTACGGCGCCTCGGCCCGCTACGGCGCCCGGAAGTTGATGTACCCCAGCAGCACGATCACCGCCGCCACACAGCCGAACACCACGGCCGTGGAGACCCATGACGAGCGGGAGTGGGAGCGTGAGCGTGCGCGGCGGCCGCGTGAGCGGTGGTCGGGGTCGGGACGGAAGGGGACGGGGCCGGGAGGATTGTCCTTCCAGCGCGCGGCGAGCATACGGGCCCGGGCCGAGGGCTCCTTGTGCTCGGCGTCGTCCGCCCATCTGAGGTCGAACTCGCGCTCCTGGCCGTCCTGTTCGTGTTCGGACATTCCCACTCCACCCCCGTGTGGTCCTGAGAGAAGAATAGAACATACGGCCGTGCCCCCGCTGTCCGGACGGACAGCGGGGGCACGGCCGCAATGCTTCGATCAGGCGTCGATCACACGTCGAAGTACAGCTCGAACTCGTGCGGGTGCGGACGCAGCTGCAGCGGAGCGATCTCGTTCGCGCGCTTGTAGTCGATCCACGTCTCGATCAGGTCCGGCGTGAACACGTCGCCCTGGAGGAGGAACTCGTGGTCGGCCTCGAGGCGGTCGAGGACGGCCGGGAGGGAGGTCGGGACCTGCGGGACGCCCGCGTGCTCCTCGGGGGCGAGCTCGTAGAGGTCCTTGTCGATCGGCTCGGCCGGCTCGATCTTGTTCTTGATGCCGTCCAGGCCCGCGAGCAGCAGCGCCGAGAAGGCCAGGTACGGGTTGCCGGAGGAGTCGGGCGCGCGGAACTCGACGCGCTTGGCCTTCGGGTTCGAGCCCGTGATCGGGATACGCATGGCCGCGGAGCGGTTGCGCTGCGAGTAGACCAGGTTGACCGGCGCCTCGAAGCCCGGCACCAGGCGGTGGTACGAGTTCACCGTCGGGTTGGTGAAGGCCAGCAGCGACGGGGCGTGCTTGAGGATGCCGCCGATGTAGTAGCGGGCGGTGTCCGACAGGCCCGCGTAACCGGCCTCGTCGTAGAAGAGCGGCTGGCCGCCGGTCCACAGCGACTGGTGGACGTGCATGCCCGAGCCGTTGTCACCGAAGATCGGCTTCGGCATGAAGGTCGCGGTCTTGCCGTTCTGCCACGCCACGTTCTTCACGATGTACTTGAAGAGCTGCAGGTCGTCGGCCGCGGCGAGCAGCGTGTTGAACTTGTAGTTGATCTCGGCCTGGCCGGCGGTGCCCACCTCGTGGTGCTGGCGCTCGACCTGCAGGCCGGCCCGGTCCAGCTCCAGGGAGATCTGGGCACGCAGGTCGGCGAAGTGGTCGACCGGCGGGACCGGGAAGTAGCCGCCCTTGTAGCGGACCTTGTAACCACGGTTGTTCTCGAGGGCGCCGGTGTTCCAGGCGCCGGCCTCGGAGTCGATGTGGTAGAAGGACTCGTTCGCGCTGGTCGCGAAGCGGACGCTGTCGAAGACGTAGAACTCGGCCTCGGGGCCGAAGTACGCGGTGTCCGCGATACCGGTCGACGCGAGGTAGGCCTCGGCCTTCTTCGCCACGTTGCGCGGGTCACGGGAGTACTGCTCACCCGTGATCGGGTCGTGGATGAAGAAGTTGATGTTGACCGTCTTGTCACGGCGGAACGGGTCCACACGGGCGGTCGACAGGTCCGCGCGCAGCGCCATGTCGGACTCGTGGATGGCCTGGAAGCCGCGGATCGAGGAGCCGTCGAAAGCCAGCTCCTCGGCCGGGTCGAAGGCCTCGGCGGGGATCGTGAAGTGCTGCATCACGCCCGGCAGGTCGCAGAAGCGGACGTCGACGAACTTGACGTCCTCGTCCGCGATGAACTTCTTGGCCTCGTCGGCGTTCTGGAACATCCAGCTCCTCCTACTCCCGACCGTCCCGCCGGGGTGGTAGTTCGTTCGTGCTGCCAGTGCGGGTGGCACACGCTGACGTAGACCCTAGGGACGGGTGATTTCTCTGGCGTGACTCATTTGTTTCGCACAAGTTAACCGGCTCACCCTCCACCGTAGCCCGATCACACCCCGCCGTGCCCTGGTCATTTACGGGCGCAGTACCGTGGACGGGTGGACAACAGGCAAGCACTCGGATCGTGGCTTTCCGGGCCCCGCGCGGCGGCGGAAGAGGCCGGTGTCGACTTCGGATACCGGGGCGAGCAGCTCGGTCTGCCCGAGGAGGGATCCGGCTCGATCGCCCGCCCGGGCCGCCGCCTCGGCGCCCTCGCCGTGGACTGGGGCCTGAGCCTCCTGATCGCATACGGTCTCATCACGCAGAGCTACAACGAGGCGGCCCAGATCTGGGCGCCGCTCATCCTGTTCGCCCTCATGGTGCTCACGGTCGGTACGGTCGGCTTCACCCCGGGCAAGCGGCTCCTCGGCCTGCGGGTCCTCGCCCTGGACACCGGCCGCGTCAGCCCCTGGCGCGCGCTCCTGCGCACGGTCCTGCTCTTCCTCGCGATCCCCGCCCTGATCTGGGACCGCGACGGCCGCGGTCTGCACGACCGGATGGCGGGCACGGTCGAGGTCCGTATCTAGCGCGTCCAGTACGAATGACGAAGGGGCGCCCGGTGTGATCCGGGCGCCCCTTCATCATTCGTGTGCGGAGTGTCAGCGGGCCTTCGGCCCGCCCTTCGGCAGCTTCATGCCCTTCGGCATGGGTCCCTTGGGCAGCGGCATGTTGCTCATCAGGTCACCGAGGGCGCGCAGCCGGTCGTTGGTGGCGGTGACCTGCGGGCCGGTCAGCACGCGCGGCAGCTTCAGCATGGTCGTGCGCAGCTTCTTCAGGTCGACCTGGCCCTCGCCGGTGCCCACGACCAGATCGTGCACGGGCACGTCCGCGACGATGCGGTTCATCTTCTTCTTCTCGGAGGCGAGGAGCGACTTCACCCGGTTCGGGTTGCCCTCGGCGACCAGGACGATGCCGGCCTTGCCGACCGCGCGGTGCACCACGTCCTGGTTGCGGTTCATCGCCACCGCGGGGGTGGTCGTCCAGCCCCGGCCGACGTTGTCGAGCACCGCCGCCGCGGCGCCGGGCTGTCCCTCCATCTGCCCGAAGGCGGCCCGCTCGGCCCGGCGCCCGAACACGATCGCCGACGCGAGGAAGGCGAGCAGGAGGCCCAGGATGCCGAGATAGATGGGGTGACCGATCAAGAAACCGATCGCGAGGAAGACACCGAAGGTGACGATTCCGACTGCCGCGAGTACAAGACCGATCTTCTTGTCGGCCCTGCGGGTCATCTTGTAGGTCAGAGCGATCTGCTTCAGTCGCCCGGGATTCGCAGCGTCCGCTGCAGGTTCCTTCCTCGCCATGGCACGAAGTCTACGTGCCTCCACAAGCGCCGACGACGGCAGTGCCCGCGGGGGCCCCGTGGGGGAGGGGCCGCGCTCAGGGGCGGACGGAGACGGACCGGGAAACGGACTGGTCGAGCACGCGCTGCGCCTCGACCCGGTCCTTGGCGCGACGGCGGTCCTCCAGCACGGAGGTCCACGCGTTGCGGCGGGCGGTGCGCTGACCGCTGCTCATCAGCAGCGACTCGACGGCACGCAGTGCGGTGGTGAAGGACGGAATCGCGGTGGCGCGGACCGGCGCGGCCTGCATGGGTGAGGTCCCCCCTCGGTATGGGTGTACGTGCTGTGAGTTCAGCGTCACTGATTGGTGTTACCAGGGCGTGACCGGCCGGTCAAACACCCATGAAGCCCCGGCGGGGACTGGTGAAACGCCGACGCGGTCCTGACATGTGCCCTCATCTGCGAGGACGGTCAGGACCGCGTCAAATCGGCCGCTACTGGCGAGTAGCGTCTTGTGCGGGAATTCACACGCTTGTCTCACCCTGTGACGGGCGGGGTGGTGACGATGTGTCAGACGGCCTGGGCCGCGATGCGCGCGTCCCGCTGCTCCATGGCCATCCGGTAGAGGCGTCCGGCGCGGTACGAGGAGCGCACCAGCGGGCCGGACATCACGCCGGAGAAGCCGATCTGCTCGGCCTCCTGCTGCAGCTCCACGAACTCGTGCGGCTTCACCCAGCGCTCCACGGGGTGGTGGCGCACGGAGGGCCGCAGGTACTGCGTGATGGTGACCAGCTCGCAGCCCGCGTCGTGCAGCTGCTTGAGCGCGTCGCTGACCTCCTCGCGGGTCTCGCCCATGCCGAGGATCAGGTTCGACTTGGTGACGAGGCCGTAGTCGCGGGCCTCGGTGATGACCTTCAGGGAGCGCTCGTAGCGGAAGCCGGGTCGGATGCGCTTGAAGATGCGCGGGACCGTCTCGACGTTGTGCGCGAAGACCTCGGGGCGGGAGGAGAAGACCTCCGCGAGCTGCTCGGGGACCGCGTTGAAGTCGGGCGCGAGCAGCTCGACCTTCGTCCGGCCGTCCTCGCGGTCCGCCGTCTGCTGGTGGATCTGGCGGACCGTCTCGGCGTACAGCCAGGCGCCGCCGTCCTCCAGGTCGTCGCGGGCGACGCCGGTGATCGTGGCGTAGTTCAGGTCCATGGTGACCACGGACTCGCCGACCCGGCGGGGCTCGTCACGGTCGAGCGCCTCGGGCTTGCCGGTGTCGATCTGGCAGAAGTCACAGCGCCGGGTGCACTGGTCGCCGCCGATGAGGAAGGTCGCCTCGCGGTCCTCCCAGCACTCGTAGATGTTGGGGCAGCCGGCTTCCTGGCAGACCGTGTGCAGGCCCTCGCTCTTCACGAGGTTCTGCATCTTGGTGTACTCGGGGCCCATTTTCGCCCGGGTCTTGATCCACTCGGGCTTGCGCTCGATGGGGGTCTGGCTGTTGCGGACCTCCAGGCGCAGCATCTTGCGTCCGTCGGGTGCGACTGCGGACACGACCGGCTCCCTAGCGATTGATTCTTCGGCGCCCTCTAGGGTACGCCCGTTGATTTGAAACCCGGCGTGGGTGTTCTCCCCTACTGGGGGCTGCCGCCCCCAGGCCCCCGCTTCGGCCTGAACGGCCTCGTCCTCAAGCGCCGGACGGGCTGACGGTTGCTGGTGTTTTCTCGATTGCTCGCGGCTTCGGTTCCGCGTTCTCCAGTACGTCCCTCAGATGCCGCTCCACCACCGGCAGGACCTCCTCGATCGTCACGTCGCGGCCCAGTTCGTTCGCCAGGGACGCGACGCCCGCGTCGCGGATGCCGCAGGGGATGATCCGGTCGAACCACTTGTTGTCGGGGTTCACATTCAGCGCGAAGCCGTGCATGGTGACGCCCTTGGCCACGCGGATGCCGATCGCGGCGATCTTGCGGTCCTCGCGACGCTGGCCCGCGTTGGACGGGGCGTACTCCGGGCCGTTCATACGAGGGTCGAACTCCTCGTCGTGCAGACGCGGGTCGAAGTCCAGGGCCAGCCCGCCGAGCGCGGGGCGCTGCTCGACCGGGTCGCCCAGGACCCACACGCCGCTGCGGCCCTCGACCCGGGTGGTCTCCAGGCCGAACTCCGCGCAGGTCAGGATCAGGGCCTCTTCGAGACGGCGTACGTGCGCCACGACGTCCACCGGGCGGGGCAGCTTCTGGATCGGGTAGCCCACCAGCTGGCCGGGGCCGTGCCAGGTGATCTTGCCGCCGCGGTCCACGTCCACGACCGGCGTGCCGTCCAGGGGCCGCTCGTTGTCCGCGGTGCGCCGGCCCGCCGTGTAGACCGGGGGGTGCTCCAGGAGCAGGACCGTGTCGGAGATCTCGTCGGCGAACCGCGCCGCGTGCACCCGGCGCTGCTCGTCCCAGGCCTCCTGGTACTCGACGGCCTCGTCACCGAACCCCATGCGGACGAACCGCAACCCACTCACGGCAAGCGCCTCCCTCGGACAGGTGTGTCAGGCACGTATCGCGCCCAAGCCACTGTACGTCCGGCCCGAACACGTCAGTCCCGGGGCCAATCCTCACACGATCGGATGAATGTCCGCGAAAATGTGTGATGGGGTGCTTACTCTCCGCTACATTCGCGCCGTCCAGCAAGCCAAAAGGCCTGCTCACAGGCAATCCGGCACAGCACCGACACCGGAAGGCAGGAGACCGCACCGCACCATGACGGAACGACCCGCGCAGCGCACCCCCAACCGACAGCTCGCCGCGCTCATCGCAGAAGCGGGGTTCTCCAACGCGGGACTCGCCCGTCGCGTGGACCAGCTCGGTCTCGAACACGGGCTCGACTTGAGATACGACAAGACCTCCGTCACCCGATGGCTGCGCGGCCAGCAGCCCCGGGGCACCACGCCCGCGCTCATCGCCGAGGTCTTCACCCGGCGCCTGGGCCGCCGCCTCACCGCCCAGGACCTCGGCCTGGACGCCTGCGCCCCGGTCTACGCGGGGCTGGAGTTCGCGGCCGCCCCCGAGGAGGCCGTCGACATCGTCAGCGGGCTGTGGCGCAAGGACTCCGGCAGCCACGCCGAGCTGCGCAAGATCGCCTTCACCCCGGCCGGGCTCGTCGTGCCGAGCCGGGACTGGCTGATCGGCCGGGCCGACGAGAAGGTCGCCCGGGGCGAGCCGCCCGCCGCCCGCATCCCCGCCCAGGGCCGCGTCCCCGTCCGCCTCCCGGGGGCAACCGAGCCGGGGGTGCCGGGCGTACCGTCCCTGCCCCGCCAGCGCGGCCAGGCCGAGCGCGGACCCGGCCAGAAGGTCACCGCCGGCGACATCGCCGCCCTGCGCTCGGTCGGTGAGCTCTTCCGCACCCTCGACGACGCCTACGGCGGCGGTCACGCCCGCCAGGCCCTCGTGCGCTATCTGGAGCACGAGTGCGAGCCGATGCTGCGCGGCACCTACGGCGAGCAGACCGGCCGCAGGCTGTTCGCGGCCGCCGCCGACCTCACCCGGCTCGCGGGCTGGACGTCGTACGACATCGCCGCGCACGGACTCGCCCAGCGCTACTTCGTGCAGGCGCTCCGGCTCGCCCAGGCCGCCGGGGACCGGACGTACGGGGCGTATGTGCTGGTCACCATGAGCCGGCAGGCCGTCTACCTCGGGCACGGGCGGGAGGCCGTGCAGCTCGCCCGGGTGGCACAGCAGGGCGTCGGCACCTCCGCCCCGCCCGTCGTGCAGACCCTGCTGCACGCCTCCGAGGCCCGCGGGCACGGAGTGCTCGGCGAGGTCCGGGCCTGCACCGCGGCCCTGGTCCGCGCCGAGCGCGCCCTGGAGACGGCCCGGCCCGGGGACGACGTACCGCACTGGGCGAAATTCTTCGACGAGGCCCAGCTCGCCGACGAGTTCGGCCACTGCCACCGCGACCTGCAACAGTTCCGCGCCGCCGCCCAGCACGCGGAACGCTCCCTGCAACTGCGCGCTCCCTCCTACGCCCGCAGCCGCCTCTTCTGCCGCGTGGTCCTGGCCACCGCCCGCCTGGGCCTGGGCGAACTCGACCAGGCCTGCCAACTCGGAGCGGAGGCGGCGGGCCAGGCCGCGGAGATGCGTTCGGTGCGGGCGGTGGAGTACGTGAGGGACTTCGAAAGGAGACTCGAGCCGTACAGGGACGCGGCCCCGGTGCGGAGCTACCGCGACAAGGTAGCGGCCCTTGGCTGAGGTGTCTGCTTTTCAGGGGCGCGGGGAACTGCGCGAACAACCCCAACGCACCCGCACCCGACGAAGCACCTAAGCAGCCCGGGGCACAGTAGGCAGCGGATCGGCCACATGCATCGACCGCCCCGCCCCCAAGTCCGCCAAGATCGCCGCAGAAGCCCGATGCCCGGAGTGCAAAGCCCCCTGCACCGTGCTGGTATCCCGATGATCCCCGCACACATACAGCCCGGCGATCAACCGCACCGGCCGCCGCAGATCATGCGGCGGCCGCATCGCCGGCACAGCCTCCACCGTCTGATGGACGGCCAACGTCTCCCACCGAGCCGTCGGCATCCCGTACAACCGCGCCAAGTGCATCCGCACCGCCGTGTCGACATCCCCCGGAGGCCGCCCCAGCACCGTCGAGGACACCAGCGCCCGCCCCGCCGGGGCGCGGGACGGATCGACCTGGCTCACCACCGCCGTATGCGCCACCGGCCCGCCGAGATCCGCGTCCAGCAGCAGCGACGCCCCCGTCTCCGGCGGCTCGTCGGTCGTGTGGTGCACCACCGTGACCGGATGGAACTCCGGTACCCGCAGCCCGGGCAGCAGTTCCGCCGCGGCCCGGGCACCGGTCGCCACCAGCACCGCCCGGCAGCGGATCTCGCCGTGCTCGGCGGTGGTCACCGAGGTCGTGGAGACGGAGGTGACGCGCACGCCGGTGTGCACGGTGCCCGGCGGCAGCGTGCGGGCCAGCAGCTCCGGCAGGGCCTCCGCGCCGCCCTCCGGTACGCACAGCCGGCCGCTCGCGAAGGCCCGCAGCGCCAGGTCCGCGCACCGGCTGGACGTGGTCAGGTCCGGGTCGCACAGCAGGGCGGCGAGCAGCGGACGCAGAAAGCCGTCGATCGTACGGGCGGGCAGCCCACGCGCCGCCAGGGCCTCACCGGCGGGCAGCTCCGGGCGGGTCAGCAGCCGTTCGGCCGGGGTGCTCGCCAGCCGGGTGAGGGCGGCCCCCAGCCGGGCCTGGTCGACGGCCGTGCCGAGCGGGGCGCCGGACCGGCTCCGGGGCACGGAGACCTGCCGCCCCGGTACCGCCACCGGCCTCCTGGGCGGCCTGGGCGCGACCGGAGACCGAGGAGCGCTCGCCAGGGCACGGACCGCATGGAGCGCGCCTCGTGCGCCCCGTGCGCCCCCTGCACCGGCCTGGACGCCCGCGCGATGGTGGCGGCCGTCGCCGTGCAGCAGGACACCGGGCGCGAAGGGCCGCAGCACCAGCCCGCCCAGTCCGGGTGTCAGTCGTAGTTCCGGATACGCCGTGGACAGCAACTGGCCGATCCGGTCGAGCCGGAAGCCGTCGACCTTCTCCGTCGCCATGCGGCCGCCGACCCCATGGGCGGCCTCCAGGACCATGGTCGTCACTCCTGCGCGGGTGAGCCGGTTCGCGGCCGAGAGTCCGGCGACCCCGGCCCCCACGACGACCACGTCCGCCTGGTACGCGGGCTCAAGCACGTGCCCCTCCTCGAGGTTGCGCGGGCGCTGGAGACGTCATGCCCTCAACAGGCCGCAGGGATACGCGAGTTCTGGTCGAGGGTAGGGCTGTGATCGGTCAAATGGGGTCGCGCATCAACAGGGCACGGTCGCACGGCGGTCGCATACGGATGCCTTGTGGGCATGAAGTGGTCGCAGATTGCTTGTGGGCGACTCGAGGAGCTGTGCCGAAACGGCCGCGACTCGTACGGGACTCGTCACAGCGCCGCCCGGATCGCCCCCTCGATCTCCGGGAACGCGAACCGGAAGCCCGACTCCAGCAGCCGCGTCGGCAACACCCGGGCGCTGCCGAGCACATCCCCGGCCATCTCGCCGAGCACGCTCCGCAGGACGGGCGCGGGCACGGCGAACACGGTCGGGCGGTGCAGCACGCGTCCCATCGCCGCGACGATCTCACGGTTCGTCAGGGGGTTCGGGGCGGTGAGGTTGAACGGCCCGGACAGACCGTCCGTGTCGAGGAGATGCCGGATCGCGGCGACCTCGTCGTGCAGGGCGATGAATGACCAGTACTGCCGCCCGTCGCCCATCCGCCCGCCGAGCCCCGCCTGGAACAGCGGGAACAGCCGCCCCCACGCGCCGCCGTCGCGGGAGACGACCAGTCCGGTCCGTGTGAACACCGTGCGCACACCGGCCTCCTGGGCCGGTGCCGCGGCGCCCTCCCACTCCACGCACAGCGACGGCAGGAAGCCCTCACCCGCCGGCGCGCTCTCGTCGACGGTCCGGTCCCCGGTCTCGCCGTAGTAGCCCATGGCGCTGCCGTTGACGAACACCCCCGGCCGGTCCTTGTCGTCCAGCGCGGCGACGGCCTCGGCGAGCGCCGCCGTGCCGTTCACCCGGCTGTCGCGGATCCTCCGCTTGTAGTCGTCCGTCCAGCGGCGGTCGCCGACCCCGGCACCCGCCAGGTTCGCCACCCCGTGGCACCCGGCGAGCCCGGCCGCGTCCACGCGCCCGCCCTCCGGGTCCCAGCGGACCTCGTCCGCCGCCCGGGGCTCATGGCGCACCAGGCGCACCACCTCGTGCCCGTCCGCGGTCAGGGACCGCACCAGAGCGCTGCCGATCAGACCGGAGGCGCCGGTCACCGCGATGCGTCGCATGGCTCAATCTTGCCGGTCGCGCCCGTAAAAGCCCCGTCGGGAACCGCTGGCGCCGACGTAACGTGACCGCCATGCCGACTCCGCACATACGACCCGCACGGCTCGACGACGAGGAGGCGCTCGGGCTGCTCGACCGCGCCGCATGGTCACCTCTGCATGCCGTGCTGCCCGAGCCGAAGCCGCCGTACCCGCCCTTCTTCAACGAGCGGCACGCGCCCGAGGACTGCCTTGTCGCCGAGGTCGGCGACCGCCTCGCGGGCTATGTCCACCTCGGCTTCCCCACCCCGGTCGACGCGGGCCGGCACGTCCGCCAGATCCAGGGCCTGGCCGTCGGCGAGCACGCGCGCGGCCGGGGCGTCGGGCGAGCGCTGGTCCGCGCCGCCGTCGACGAGGCCCGCCGCCGCGGCGCCCGCCGCATCACCCTGCGCGTCCTCGCCCACAACGTTCCGGCCCGGGGACTCTACGAGTCCGAGGGGTTCGTGGTGGAGGGGATCCTGCCCGAGGAGTTCCTGCTCGATGGGAAGTACGTCGACGACGTACTGATGGGGCGCTCCCTCTGAGCCGGATCTACGACGCGGCCAGCTCGCCCGTGTCCACCGGGGCCGTCGCGTCCGCCGCCCGGCGCGCGTCGGCGGCGACCTCGGCCGCCGTCAGGACGTAGCCCGTCTCGGCGTCCGAGGTGGAGCGGGCGAAGACCACGCCGTAGACCCGGCCGTCGGTGGTGAGGAGCGGGCCGCCGGAGTTGCCGGGGCGGACGGTGGAGCGGATCGAGTAGATCTCGCGGGTGACCGTCCCGTCGTTGTAGATGTTCTGGCCCGTCGCCCGCACCCGGTTCGCGACCGTCGCCGCCTGGAGGTTCAGGTCGCCGTCCTGCGGATAGCCCGCGACGACCGCCGAGTCCCCGCGCTCCGCGGCGTCGTCGAACCGCAGCACCGGCGCCTTCAGACCCGGCACGTACAGCACGGCCACGTCCTTCTGCGAGTCGAAGAGCACCACCCGCGCCTCGTACGTCCGCCCGACCCCGCCGATCTGCACGGTCGGCTCGTCGATGCCGGCCACCACATGCGCGTTGGTCATCACATGCTCCCGGGAGTACACGAACCCGCTGCCCTCGCGGCCCTGGGTGCCGGCGACGCCCTCGACCTTCACCGTGCTCCGCTTGGCGGCGTCGGTGGCGGCCGCCGTGACGCTGTCACCGGAGGGCGCGGCGACCTCGGCGGTCGACTCGTTCTCGAACGGGTTGAAGACCTGCGGGAAGCCCGCCTGGGTCAGTGCGGAGGTGGCCCCCGAGAACCAGGCCGGCGTGGTGTCCGGCATCGTCCGCTGCACGGCGTCCAGCACCTTCGAGTCCCGGATCGCCGAGGTGACCAGCGGCGACGAGGACACGCCCAGGACGCTCGCGGCCACCCACGCCACGATCAGCACGGCCACGGAGTTGGCCACGGCCCCGCCGACCCCGTCCGCCACTCTGAGCGGCCCCCTGTCCAGCTCCCGCCGCAGCCGCAGCGCGAGACGCCCCGCCAGCTCGTGCCCCACCACCGCCGGGAGCAGCACCGTGAACACCGCTGTCAGCGTCGCCCCCGTGGTCCCCGGCGTCACCAGGTCCATCACCCACGGCAGGGCCCACACGCCGATGACGGCGCCGCCCACGAAGCCCGCCAGTGACACACAGCCGGCCACCAGCCCGCGCCGGTACCCCGACGCCGCATAGGCCAGGACCACCAGCAACAGCAGGATGTCGAGCAGGTCCACGCACGCCGCCTTTCATTCGGAACCCCTTAGTACGTGGGGGGAGGGCCCGGTGATCAGTCACACGCGCGTGGATGATCAGAACCGGCCACGCGTCCGTGCACCAGGAAAAACGTCGCGGACCGTGACGATGGTTCCACCGGGTGGCACATCACACATCGCGGACGGACCGGATCGGGTCGACAGTGAGCACATGCGTGTCTTCCGAAGACGGCAGGGTGCGCGCAGGCACCGCGCCGCCAGGACACCCGGCATAACCGGGCTGCCGCGTGCGGCCCGGGTGGGCCTCGGCTGCCTGCCGGGCCTCTGTGCCGCCGTCGCGCTGGTGCTGTGCGCCTACGGCGTCGAGAACGCCGCCGACAGCGCCCCCGAGCCGGCCGCGGCCCGCCCCACCGCCAAGCCCCACACCGCCCCCCGGCCGCACATCGTGCTCCGGTCGCAGTGGCTGGGCGACGCTGCCCGCACCCAGCCGCGCCCCCGCTACGACGACCGGGTCTCCGCCGTGTTCGTCCACCACACCGACACACCCAACGGCTACGACTGCGCCGACTCGCCCCGCATCATCCGGGACGTGTACACCGGCCAGACCGGCGTCCGGGACTGGGACGACATCGGCTACAACTTCGTCGTCGACCGCTGCGGCACCATCTACGAGGGCCGCGCCGGCGGCGTCGACCGTGCCGTCACCGGCGCCCACACCCAGGGCTTCAACCACGGCACCACCGGCATCGCCGCCCTCGGCACCTTCACCGAGGGCATGCCCGTACCGCAGGCCATGGTCCAGGCCATCGCCGCGCTGTCCGCCTGGAAGCTGGGCCTGTCCGGCACCGACCCGCGGGCCAGCGTCCGCCTGGTCTCCAGCAACGGCCTGAGCCGGTACGCGGCCGGCACCACCGCGAAACTGCCCGCCCTCGCGGGCCACAACGACGGCTACATGACCAGCTGCCCCGGCGCCGCCCTGCACGCCCGCCTGCCGGAGATCAGAGAGCTGGCGGCCCGTCTGCAGCACCGGCCGAAGGACCCACAGCAAGGCCACAGCCGACGCGCAGTGTCCTCAGATCCCGGCCCCCTACGGTCGCCACCACAGGCAGCCGACCGGAGGTGGGGACCATGAACGACGTTCGTACGAAGAACCCGCACACCTGGAGCGCGGCCACGCGCGGCCCCTGGGCGGTGCTCTGCGCGGTCGCGACCGTCGTCCTGGGCCCGGCGGCGGCCACCGCGTCCGCCCTCGACCAGGCCAACGCGGCCCCGCTGCACCACGAGGTGAAGGCCGAGCCCCGGAGCCTGGCGGTCAGCCCCTGAAACGCTCCCACAGCCGGGGATAGCGGTCGGCGAGAAGCCGGTCGTTCTCGAAGTCGAGCGAGGTGCCCTCCGGCTCCGGGGGCGCGGGCGGGATCGCCAGATCCGGGGCGACCACACCGGTGAGCTGCTCGTAGGCCTCGTCCGCCGCGTAGCCGAGTTCCTCGCCGTCGCCGTCGATCTCCTCGTCGAAGTCGTCCAGCAGCTCGGCGAGCGCGTCCGGGTCGTGCACGGCGCCCTCGAAGACATGGCGGCCCTGGCCGATCAGCCAGCACCGGAAGAAGTCGAAGGCGTCGTCGCTCGCCCCGTCCAGCAGCACCCAGGCGGCACCCCACAGGTCCCACCGGTAGGCGCGGTTGTAGCGCGACTCGAAGTGACGGGCGAAGTCCAGGACCGAGTCCGGGTCGAGCTGCGAGAGCCGCTCCACGAGCAGGTCGGCCTGCTCCTCCGGGTCGCCTTCGGCGGCCTCGCGCGAGTCGTCCACCAGCTCCCAGAACTCCGTCTCGTCCATCACGGGACAAGCATCGGCCCTGGGACACACGGGCGCACCCGGAGTGCGCGGGATCGTTATGCGCCGCCCCGGGGCCGGTGCCCGGGGTGGTAGAGCCCGGCCAGCCGCAGCGCGTCCGCCGCGAACCGCTCGCGCAGGCCCTCGGGCGCCAGCACCTCCACCTCCGCGCCGAGCGCCGTGAGCTGGGTGTGGGCGACCTCCTCGGACTCCACCGGCAGAGCCACCGTCACCCATCCGTCGGCGTCCGGCTCCTCCGCGTCCGCCAGGGCCTCCCGCGCGGACAGCGAGTCGAGGGCATGGGGCAGGGCGCGCACACCGTAGGGGGACAGCCGCACCACCACCCGTGCCCGCAGGATGGACCGGGCGAACTGCTCCGCCCGCTCCTCCCAGAAGGCCGGCAGCTCGAACTCCGGCTCCCGCTCGAAGCGCTCCTCGCCCGGCTCCACCGCCGTGAACCGGTCGATCCGGTACACCCGGAAGGACCCGCCCCCGGCCACCCGCGCGCACAGGTACCAGACGCCCGCCTTCAGCACGAGCCCGTACGGCTCCAGCTCCCGGACGACCTCGTCCTCCCCGCGCCGGTAGCGGGCGACGACCCGCCGGTCGTCCCACACGGCGTCGGCGACGGCAGGCAGCAGCGCGGGCGTCCTCGGCTCCTTGAACCAGTTCGGCGCGTCCAGATGGAACCGCTGCGCCGCCGTCTTCGAGGCGTCCCGCAGGGACGGCAGCAGCGCCGCCGACACCTTCAGCTGAGCGGCCGAGGCGGCGTCCTCCAGACCCATCTCACGCAGCGCCCCCGGCACCCCGGACAGGAACAGCGCCTCCGCCTCGCCCCGGTGCAGCCCGGTCAGCCGCGTCCGGTACCCGCCGATCAGCCGGTACCCGCCGGCCCGGCCCCGGTCCGCGTACACCGGCACACCCGCCTCCGACAGCGCCTGGGCGTCCCGGGTCACGGTCCGCTCCGACACCTCCAGCTCACGGGCGAGTTCGGCGGCCGTCATGGCCGGCCGGGACTGGAGCAGCAGCACCATCTTGATGAGCCGGGCAGCACGCATGGGCACATCATGCAGCAGGCCCCCGCCGGAGCGAGGGCCTGCCGATCACCGGTCGGTTCTCACAGACCGTACTTCTCGCGCGCTTCCTTCACGGCCGTCGCCTTGACCTCGCCGCGCTTGGCGAGCTGGGCCAGGGCCGCGACGACGATGGACTCGGCGTCCACGCCGAAGTGGCGGCGGGCCGCCTCACGGGTGTCCGAGAGGCCGAAGCCGTCGGCGCCCAGCGAGGAATAGTCCTGCTCGACCCACTGCGCGATCTGGTCCGGGACCTGGCGCATGTAGTCGGAGACCGCCAGCACCGGGCCCTCGGCGCCCTGGAGCGCCTGCCGGACGAACGGCACCCGCTCCTCGCCGCGCAGCAGCGCCTCGTCCGCCTCCAGGGCGTCCCGGCGCAGCTCGCCCCAGGACGTCGCCGACCACACGTCGGCCGCCACGCCCCACTCCTCGGCGAGCAGCTGCTGCGCCTTGAGCGCCCAGTGGATCGCCGTACCGGAGCCGAGGAGCTGGATCCGCGGGGCGTTGGCCGGCGGCGTGATGCCCGCCGACTCCGCCGTGTTGAAGCGGTACAGGCCCTTGACGATGCCCTCGTCGACCCCGTCCACGGACGGCTTCGCCGGCTGCGGCATCGGCTCGTTGTAGACCGTCAGGTAGTAGAAGACGTTCTGGTCCTCGCCCGGGGCCGCCTCGCCGTACATCCGGCGCAGACCGTCCTTGACGATCGCCGCGACCTCGTAGGCGAACGCCGGGTCGTACGACAGGGCCGCCGGGTTGGTCGCCGCGATGACGGGGGAGTGGCCGTCGGCGTGCTGCAGGCCCTCACCGGTCAGGGTGGTGCGGCCGGCCGTGGCGCCGATCAGGAAGCCGCGGCCGAGCTGGTCGCCGAGCTGCCACATCTGGTCGGCCGTGCGCTGCCAGCCGAACATCGAGTAGAAGATGTAGAACGGGATCATCGCCTCGCCGTGCGTCGCGTACGACGTCGAAGCGGCGATGAAGTCGGCCATCGAACCGGCCTCGGTGATCCCCTCGTTGAGGATCTGGCCGTTCTTGGCCTCCTTGTAGTACATCAGCTGGTCGCGGTCGACCGGCTCGTACGTCTGGCCCTTGGGCGAGTAGATGCCGAGCGACGGGAACAGCGACTCCATACCGAAGGTGCGCGCCTCGTCCGGGACGATCGGCACCCAGCGCTTGCCCGACTCCTTGTCGCGGACCAGGTCCTTGACCAGGCGGACGAACGCCATCGTCGTCGCCACGTTCTGCGAGCCGGAGCCCTTGTCGAAGGACGCGAACGCCTTCTCCGCCGGGGCGGGCAGCGGGGCGACCGGGTGCACACGACGGGCCGGGGCCGGACCGCCGAGGGCGGCGCGGCGCTCCTGGAGGTAGCGGACCTCGGGGGAGTCGGCGCCCGGGTGGCCGTAGGGCACCACGCCGTCCACGAAGTCGCCGTCCTTGATCGGCAGCTCCAGCAGATCGCGCATGTTCTTGAACTCGTCCACCGTCAGCTTCTTCATCTGGTGGTTGGCGTTCTTCGACGCGAAGCCCTCGCCGAGGGTGTGGCCCTTGACCGTCTGGGCCAGGATCACGGTCGGCGCGCCCTTGTGCTCGACGGCCGCACGGTAGGCGGCGTACACCTTGCGCGCCTCGTGACCACCGCGCGAGAAGTGGAAACACTCGAGGATCTTGTCGTCGCTCAGCAGCTTCGCCAGCTCCACGAGCGCCGGGTCGGCGCCGAAGAAGTCCTGGCGGATGTAGGCGGCGTCACGCGTCTGGTACGTCTGGATCTGCGCGTCCGGTACCTGACGCAGACGGCGTACGAGCGCGCCGCTGGTGTCGAGCTGGAACAGCTCGTCCCAGGCCGTGCCCCACAGCGTCTTGATCACGTTCCAGCCGGCGCCGCGGAACTGGGCCTCCAGCTCCTGCACGATCTTGAAGTTGGCGCGGACCGGGCCGTCGAGGCGCTGCAGGTTGCAGTTGATGACGAACGTGAGGTTGTCCAGCTCCTCACGCGCGGCGAGCGCGAGGGCCGCCGTCGACTCGGGCTCGTCCATCTCGCCGTCGCCGAGGAACGCCCACACATGCGAACCGGCGGTGTCCTTGATGCCGCGGTTGGCCAGGTAGCGGTTGAAGCGCGCCTGGTAGATGGCGGAGAGCGGGCCGAGGCCCATCGACACCGTCGGGAACTCCCACAGCCAGGGCAGACGGCGCGGGTGCGGGTAGGACGGCAGGCCGTCGCCGCCCGCCTCGCGGCGGAAGTTGTCGAGCTGGCTCTCGTTCAGCCGGCCGTCGAGGAAGGCGCGGGCGTAGATGCCGGGGGAGGCGTGGCCCTGGATGTAGAGCTGGTCGCCGGAGCCGTCGGCTTCCTTGCCCTTGAAGAAGTGGTTGAAGCCGGTCTCGTAGAGCCAGGCCGCGGAGGCGAAGGTGGCGATGTGGCCGCCGACGCCGTACTTGCTGCCCCGGGTCACCATCGCGGCCGCGTTCCAGCGGTTCCACGCGGTGATCCGCTGCTCCATCGCCTCGTCACCGGGCACGCCGGGCTCGGCGGCGGTGGGGATGGAGTTGACGTAGTCGGTCTCCAGGAGCTTCGGCAGCGCCAGGCCGGCGCCCTCGGCACGCTCCAGCGTGCGCCGCATGAGGTATGCGGCACGATGCGGTCCGGCCGCCTCGGTCACCGCGTCCAGGGAGGCCTGCCATTCGGCGGTCTCCTCCGGGTCCCGGTCCGGGAGCTGGTCGAGCTCGCTCGGCTGGATGGCTTTGGGGTCGGTCATGTCGCCGCCTTCCTCAGTCGAAGGGGGTTCCCTCATCGGTAAGGGTTCGGGGGTGCCCTTTGTCTTTGGCAGGACAGGGCTGGGGCTTGGGTGGCAAGCCCGTCGGCGACTGTAACTCTCTGATCGATGATCGATCAAAGGGTTGAGGCGTAAAACCTCTTGATCACGAGAAAGTAGGCACGCGGTGCCTCCGGGAGTGGCACGCGGTGACGGGTTTTGGGCTGGTTTTCGCAGGTGAGAGGCGTATGAGCGGAGGTGTGCCCGAATGTCACGCCCGGGGCGCGCAGCCCAGGACGTGGGCCTTCACCAGTTCGGCGATCCGGGGGTCGCGGCGCTTGAAGGCGGCGACCAGCTCCTCGTGCTCCTCCGCGTACGACTGCTGCTGGGTGCCCAGCCAGCGGATCGACAGGGCCGTGAACACCTCGATGCCGAGGCCTTCCCAGGTGTGCAGCAGGACGGAGTTGCCCGCCGCGCGGACCATTTCGCGGTGGAAGGCGACGGTGTGGCGGACCTGGGCGGTGCCGTCCGACCTGCGGTCGGCCTCGTACAGGGCGGTGACGTGCGGTTCCAGCGCCCCGCAGTCCTCGGCGAGGCCCTGGGCCGCCAGCTCCGCCGCGATGGCCTCCAGACCGGCCCGGACCGGGTAGCTCTCCTCCAGGTCGGCGGCGGTGAGGTTCCGTACGCGGACGCCCTTGTTCGGAGCGGACTCGATCAGGCGCAGGGACTCCAGCTCGCGCAGGGCCTCGCGGACCGGGGTCTGGCTGACCTCCAGCTCCGTGGCGATCCGGCGCTCGACGATCCGCTCGCCCGGCTGCCAGCGTCCGCTGATGATCCCCTCCAGGATGTGCTCGCGGATCTGCTCGCGCAGCGAGTGGATGACGGGCGCGGTCATGTGAGCTCCTTAAAGGGGTTTGACGTTTAGACAATAAGGCCGGGTCGCTCCGCGGGCGGGATGGGTGGGGGTGTCTTGGTGCAGGTGAGACGAGACTTACATGGGGGGTGTGACTTCGTCGTTCGGCTGCCGTGCCGTGGTGGTTGCTCGCGCAGTTCCCCGCGCCCCTGAAAGCAGGCAGTGCCCCCGCCCGGTGATGTCCGGGCGGGGGCACTGTTCAGCCGTGCAAAAAGGTCAGAGGCCGAGCTCGACCTCGAACTCGCCCGCCTCCAGGATGGCCTTGACCGCCGTCAGGTAGCGGGCGGCGTCGGCGCCGTCCACCAGGCGGTGGTCGTAGGACAGGGTCAGGTACGTCATGTCGCGGACGCCGATGACCGTGCCCTCCTCCGTCTCGATGACGGCGGGGCGCTTGACCGTGGCGCCGATGCCGAGGATGGCGACCTGGCCGGGCGGCACGATGATCGTGTCGAAGAGCGCGCCACGCGAACCGGTGTTGCTGATGGTGAAGGTCGCGCCGGACAGCTCGTCCGGGGTGATCTTGTTGGCACGGACCTTGCCCGCGAGCTCCGCCGTGGCCTTGGCGATACCGGCCAGGTTGAGGTCACCGGCGTTCTTGATGACCGGGGTCATCAGGCCCTTCTCGGAGTCCACCGCGATACCGACGTTCTCGGTGTCGAAGTAGGTGATGGTCCCCTCGGCCTCGTTGATCTTGGCGTTGATCGGCGCGTGCGCCTTCAGCGCCTGGGCCGCGGCCTTGACGAAGAACGGCATCGGGGACAGCTTCACGCCCTCACGGGCCGCGAAGGAGTCCTTGGCCCGGGCGCGCAGCTTCATCAGACGCGTGACGTCGACCTCGACGACCGAGGACAGCTGGGCCTGCTCCTGCAGGGCCTTGACCATGTTGTCGCCGATGACCTTGCGGATCCGCGGCATCTTGATGGTCTGGCCGCGCAGCGGCGAGGTCTCCAGCACCGGGGCCTTCTTGGCGGCCGGAGCAGCGGCGGCCGCGGCCGGAGCCGGGGCAGCGGCGGCGGCCTTCGCGGCCTCGGCGGCGGCGATGACGTCCTGCTTGCGGATACGGCCGCCGACGCCGGTGCCCTTGACGGTGGACAGGTCGACGCCGTTCTCGGCGGCGAGCTTGCGCACCAGCGGGGTGACGTAGGCGCCGTCGTCGGTCGGCTGGGCGGCGGCCGGAGCGGCCGGGGCCTGGGCCGGAGCCGGGGCGGGCGCCGGAGCGGCCGGGGCCGGCTCGGGAGCCGGGGTCTCCTGCTGCTGCGGGGCCGGGGCCGACGGAGCCTGCGGGGCCGGGGCGGCCGGCTGGGGCGCCGGGGCGGGCTCGGCCGGGGCGGCCGGGGC
Source organism: Streptomyces sp. CRCS-T-1 (assembly GCF_024442335.1). Taxonomy (NCBI): domain Bacteria; kingdom Bacillati; phylum Actinomycetota; class Actinomycetes; order Kitasatosporales; family Streptomycetaceae; genus Streptomyces; species Streptomyces sp. CRCS-T-1. The sequence continues at coordinate 6,182,695 of NZ_CP101651.1, forward strand.
CTCCTGCGCCGGAGCGGCGGCCGGAGCCGCGCCCGCGACACCGATGACGGCGAGCTTGGCGCCGACCTCGGCGGTCTCGTCCTCGCCGACCACGATCTCCAGCAGCGTGCCCGCGGTGGGCGCCGGGATCTCGGTGTCGACCTTGTCGGTGGAGACCTCGAGCAGCGGCTCGTCGGCCTCGACGCTGTCACCGACCGACTTCAGCCAGCGGGTGACGGTGCCCTCGGTGACGGACTCGCCGAGCGCGGGCAGGACGACGTCCGTGCCCTCGGCGGAGCCGCCGCCGGCGGCGGCGTCGGTGGTGGGAGCGGGCGCCGGGGCGGCCTGCTCGGTGGACGGGGCGGCCGCGGCCGGCTCGGGAGCGGGCTCGGGGGCCTGCTCGGCGGCCGGGGCCGGGGCGGCGGCGGGGGCACCGCTGCCGTCGTCGATGAGGGCCAGCTCGGCGCCGACCTCAACGGTCTCGTCCTCGGCGACCTTGATGGAGGCCAGGACACCGGCTGCGGGGGAGGGGATCTCGGTGTCGACCTTGTCGGTCGAGACCTCGAGCAGCGGCTCGTCGGCCTCGACGCGCTCACCCTCGGCCTTCAGCCAGCGGGTGACAGTGCCCTCGGTGACGCTCTCGCCGAGCGCCGGAAGGGTTACGGAAACCGCCATGGTTTCGGTTGCTCCTTACGGAAAGTGCGGAAGTCTGTGTCGTCGCTTTTCGACCGAGGGGGTCAGTCGTGCGAGTGGAGGGGCTTGCCGGCCAGGGCCAGGTGGGCCTCGCCGAGCGCCTCGTTCTGCGTCGGGTGGGCGTGGACGAGCTGCGCGACCTCGGCGGGCAGCGCCTCCCAGTTGTAGATCAGCTGGGCTTCGCCGACCTGCTCGCCCATGCGGTCGCCGACCATGTGGACGCCGACCACGGCACCGTCCTTGACCTGCACGAGCTTGATCTCGCCCGTGGTGTTCAGGATCTTGCTCTTGCCGTTGCCCGCGAGGTTGTACTTCAGAGCGACGACCTTGTCCGCGCCGTAGATCTCCTTGGCCTTGGCCTCGGTGATGCCGACGGAGGCGACCTCCGGGTGGCAGTACGTCACCCGCGGGACACCGTCGTAGTCGATCGGAACGGTCTTCAGACCGGCCAGACGCTCCGCCACCAGGATGCCCTCGGCGAAGCCGACGTGCGCGAGCTGGAGGGTCGGGACCAGGTCACCGACGGCGGAGACGGTCGGGACGTTGGTGCGCATGTACTCGTCGACCAGCACGTAGCCGCGGTCCATGGCGACGCCCTGCTCCTCGTAGCCGAGGCCCTGCGAGACCGGGCCGCGGCCGACGGCGACCAGCAGGATCTCGGCCTCGAACTCCTTGCCGTCGGCGAGGGTGACCTTGACACCGTCCTGGGTGTACTCGGCCTTCTCGAAGAAGGTGCCCAGGTTGAACTTGATGCCGCGCTTGCGGAAGGCGCGCTCGAGCAGCTTGGAGGAGTTCTCGTCCTCGACCGGCACGAGGTGCTTCAGGCCCTCGATGACGGTGATGTCCGCACCGAAGGACTTCCAGGCGGAGGCGAACTCGACGCCGATGACACCGCCGCCGAGGACGATGGCCGACTTCGGCACACGGTCCAGGACCAGGGCGTGGTCGGAGGAGATGATGCGGTTGCCGTCGATCTCCAGGCCGGGCAGCGACTTCGGCACGGAGCCGGTCGCGAGCAGCACGTGGCGGCCCTGGACGCGCCGGCCGTTCACATCGACGGAGGTCGGGGAGGAGAGCTTGCCCTCACCCTCGATGTACGTCACCTTGCGCGAGGCGACCAGGCCCTGCAGGCCCTTGTACAGGCCGGAGATCACGCCGTCCTTGTACTTGTGGACGCCGGCGATGTCGATGCCCTCGAAGCTGGCCTTCACACCGAACTGCTCGCTCTCGCGGGCCTGGTCGGCGATCTCGCCCGCGTGCAGCAGAGCCTTGGTGGGGATGCATCCCCGGTGCAGGCAGGTCCCGCCGACCTTGTCCTTCTCGATCAGGGCGACGTCCAGGCCAAGCTGCGCCCCGCGCAGGGCCGCGGCGTAACCACCGCTGCCACCGCCGAGGATCACTAGGTCGAAAACGGTGCTGGCGTCGTTCGCCACGTCACGTCCTCCATGCATGTGCGCCGTACGCCGGTCTTCACTGACCGGCAGGCGGCTGGTGTCCGGCCGCTCGTTCTTCGGCCCTTCGGTGGGGCCCTGTCCTGCCGAGCCCCATCTTCGCACTTGTCGACACACAAAGAGACGCCGGGCTGCTGTGTGAGACGCCCCACGTTCAGATGAGAGTGCCCCCGGGGGCACGCCCCAAGGGGCGCGGGCCTGTGTTCGATCAGCGGCTCCGCCGCGCGGGCGCGACCAGCCCCCACGCTCGCCTGCGACGGACAGCGGGGTCACGCCTTCAGGGGCGCGGGGCTGTGTTCGATCTGCGGCTCCGCCGCGCGGGCGCGACCAGCCCCCACGCTCGCCTGCGACGAGCAGCGGGGGCACGCCTTCAGGGGCGCGGGGAACTGCGCGAACAACCCCCACGCCCCCGCACTCGCCACACAACCGGCGAGGCCGAGCCAATAGGCGAACTCAGCCGAGGTCACCCGCGGCCGTCAGCTCCGCCAGCCGCACCAGCGTCCGCACAGCCGACCCCGTACCACCCTTCGGCGTGTACCCGAAGGGCCCGCCCTCGTTGAACGCCGGCCCCGCGATGTCGAGGTGCGCCCAGGTGATCCCCTCGCCCACGAACTCGCGCAGGAACAGACCGGCGACCAGCCCGCCGCCCATCCGCTCGCCCATGTTCGCGATGTCGGCCGTGGGGGAGTCCATCCCCTTGCGCAGGTGCTCCGGCAGCGGCATCGGCCACGCCGGCTCCCCGACCTCCTCCGCGGCCTCGTGCACCGCGGAGCGGAACGCGTCGTCGTTGCCCATGATCCCGAACGTCCGGTTGCCCAGCGCCAGCACCATCGCCCCGGTCAGCGTCGCCACGTCCACGATCGCGTCCGGCTTCTCCTGGGAGGCCGCCCACAGGGCGTCGGCCAGCACCAGCCGGCCCTCGGCGTCGGTGTTGAGCACCTCCACCGTCTTGCCGCTATACATCCGCAGCACGTCACCCGGACGGGTCGCGGAACCGGACGGCATGTTCTCGGCCAGGGCGAGCCAGCCGGTGACGTTGACCTCGAGACCCAGCCGCGCGGCGGCGACGACCGCGGCGAACACGGTGGCCGCGCCGCTCATGTCGCACTTCATCGTCTCGTTGTGACCGGCCGGCTTCAGCGAGATGCCGCCCGAGTCGTAGGTGATGCCCTTGCCGACGAAGGCGAGGTGCTTCTTCGCCTTCGAGGAGGTGTAGGACAGCTTCACCAGGCGCGGTCCCGCCGCCGAGCCGGCCCCGACGCCGAGGATGCCGCCGTAGCCGCCCTTCTCCAGGGCCTTCACGTCGAGCACCTGCACCTTGATGCCGTGCTCCTTGGCCGCGGTCTGCGCGACCGCGGCGAACGCCTCGGGGTTGAGGTCGTTCGGCGGGGTGTTGATCAGGTCGCGGGCGCGGTTGAGCTCCTCGGACACGGCGGCGGCACGCTCGATCGCCGCCTTGTACGCCTTGTCGCGGGGCTTGCCGCCCAGCAGGGTGACCTCGGCGAGGGGGGCCTTGCCGTTCTTCGCCTTGGGGTCCTTGCCGTTCTCCTTGTAGGCGTCGAACGAGTACGCGCCGAGCAGCGCGCCCTCGCCGATCGCGCCGGCGTCGGCGGCGTCCGTCAGCGGCAGGGCGAAGGCGGCCTTCTTGGTCCCGGACAGGGCGCGGGCGGCGACGCCGGCGGCCCTGCGCAGGGCCTCGGTGTCGTAGTCGGCGTCCTTCTCGGGTACCGCGCCCAGGCCCACCGCCAGTACGAGCGGTGCCTTGAAGCCGGACGGTGCCGGCAGCTTCGTCAACTCGCCCTCGGCACCGGAGGCGCCGAGAGTCTCCAGGACGCCGGCGAGCTTGCCGTCGTACGCCTTGTCCACGGCCTCGGCGCCCGGTGCGACGACCGGCCCCTTGGCACCCTTGGCGACACCGATCACGATCGCGTCGGCCCGCAGGCCGGGCGCCGCGGCGGTGCTGAGAGTGAGAGCAGTCACGGTGGTGAAATCTCGCTTCCGATGTGAAGTTGCGATGGTCGAACGGTGTGGGTCGACCGGGCCCGAGCCGACCCTATTCCGACTCGGGGCCGGCGATCACGGGGCCTTCCCCGGTGCGGCGAACACTCGACGACGAGACTACGCGCGTGGTCGCGTTCGCTCATTACTGCGGGTGTTCACCTGTCGGTCGCGAAGTAGCCATTTCTTGATCCCTCAAGGCGGTGAACTCGGTCACACTCGCTCGGATCCGGCAAGAGTCTCGCTCGCCGCTTTGCATGATTTTCACTGATCCTCCTCTGTTCGGCCTTTGTTCGACCGCAAGGGGATCTCTGGGATCTTCTTGGGGGAGGAACCATGGCGCAGCGTGCGCGCAGGTGGAGAAACACGGCCGCGGCGATGACGGCGGCAGGCATGATCACGGCCGGGGCGACGGCGCCCGGGGCGGCGGCAGCGGAAGAGCCGCGCATCGATCTCAAGGTGCTGGTGGTGGACAACGGCGACAGTCCCGTCAAGGCCGTCACCGCCCAGCTCAGAAGCACGGGTGTCCCGTACACCACCGTCGATCTGAACGACTCCGGCCGCCCGAGAATCACCGAGTCGTTCCTGAGCGACACGGTCAGCGGCAGGCCCCGCGCCAAGTACCAGGGCGTCGTCCTGCCGAACGAGGCCCCGTTCGGCGCGGGCTCCGCCGAGCAGACCGCCCTGGAGACGTACGAACGGACGTACGGCATCCCGCAGGTCGACGCCTACACCTGGGCCCACCCGAGGGTCGGCCTCGACTACACCAGTGAAGGCGGCTGGGCGGGCACCCTCGACGGGCGCGAGGCATCGGTCACCGCAGCCGGGAAGGCCGGCCGGTTCGGCTATCTCCAGGGCGCGTTCCGGTTCGAGGACAACGCGCCGGACGTGCAGGAGAGTTACGGCTATGTCGCCCGGCCCCGCGCCGGCTTCACCAGCTATGTCGACATCCCCGTGCCCGGCGGCACCGGCCGCGGCAGCCTCGTCGGCGAGTACGCCCACGACGGCCGCCGCGAACTCGTCGTGACCTTCGCGTACAACAACAACCAGCAGCAGTTCCGGCTGCTGGCCCGGGGCATCGTCGAGTGGCTCACCCAGGGCGTGCACCTGGGGCAGACCCGCAACTCCTTCGCGGTGCACGTCGACGACGTGTTCGCCCCGGACAGCCGCTGGGACACCGAACGCAACTGCACCCCGGGTGACTTCGACTGCGCGGGCGGCGACGGCGAGGGCACCACGCCGATCCGCATGACCGCGGACGACGCCGCCTACGCCGCCCGGTGGCAGCGCGAGCACGGCTTCACCATGGACATGGTCTACAACGCCGGTTCCGGCGAGGAGTGGAAGGCCGAACACGGCGGCACCGACGCCCTCACCGACCGGCTGCTCGCCGACGAGGCGCAGTACCGCTGGGTCAACCACACCTACACGCACCCGTTCCTCGGCTGTGTCCAGGACACCTCCAGCGTGCCGTGGAGCTGCGCGAAGAACGCGGACGGCTCGGTGAAGTACACGAGCCGCGCCGAGATCGCCGCGCAGATCCGCGACAACCACAACTGGGCCGTGGGCAAGGGCCTTCCGGTCGACCGCGCCGAACTCGTCACCGGTGAGCACTCGGGCCTGAAGACGCTGCCCCAGCAGCCCGCCGACAACCCGAACCTGTCCCGCGCCCTCGCCGACACCGGCGTCAAGTGGATCGCCTCGGACAACTCACGCGAGCCCGAGCAGCGGGCGATCGGTAACGCGCTGACCGTCCCGCGCCACCCGATGAACGTGTACTACAACGTGGGCACGGCGGCCGAGATGGCCGACGAGTACAACTGGATCTACACCTCGCGCGGCGACGGCGGCAGCGGCGTCTGCGAGGACAACCCCACCTCGACCTGCCTGGACGAGCCGCTCGACACCACCACCGGCTACGCCGAGCACATCGTCCCCCAGGAGGCGCGCACCGCCCTGGGCCACGCCCTCGCGGGCGACCCCAGACCGCACTACGCGCACCAGTCCAACCTGGCCGAGGACCGGCTGCTCTACCCGGTCATGGAGAAGGTGCTGGCCGATTATCGATCCCTGTTCGCCGACAGCACCCCGCTGGAGAACCCCCGGCACAGCGCCATCGGCACCGAGGTCCAGCGCCGCGCCGCCTGGCAGACCGCCCTGGCGAACGGCCGCGTGACGGCCTACCGCATCGGCACCACCGTGACCGTCACGGCCCCGTCCGGCACCCAGATCCCGGTGACCGCCCCGGAGGGCACCAAGAAACAACTCCTCCTGGGCACCACGGCCTTCGGCACCCCGTACGCGGGATCCCGCTCGGCGTGGACCGGCCCGGCAGCACTCTCGTCGGCTCTCACCTTGAAGCTGCCGTAGGGATACGTACTTCAGGGGCGCGGGGAACTGCGCGACCAGCCACACGATGCCCGCACCCGGCATCCGGGCAGCAGTTCCCCGCACAAAACCGCACTACAGGGGGAAACACCGCATGAGGCGAACAGGCCGCCACGTCACCATGCTCACAGAAGGCACCTACCCACACGTTCACGGCGGCGTCAGCACCTGGTGCGACCAACTCGTCAAGGGCATGCCGGAGGTCGACTTCCACATCGTCTCCCTCACCGGCAACGGCCGCGAACCCGTCACCTGGGACCTGCCGCCCAACGTCTACGCCCACACCTCCGTCCCCACCTGGGGCCCCCGCCCCGGCCGAGCGAGGCCCCCCTACGGCAAGGCCCGCCGCCGCTTCACCGACACCTACGAGCGTTTCCTGCTCTCCTTCCTCGACCCCGGCTCGCCCACCGACTTCGGCACGTCCCTGAACGAGCTGGCCGAACTCGCCCGGGACGGCCGCCTGTCGGCGGCCCTGCGCACCGAGTCGGCGCTGAAGTCCCTGATGTGGATCTGGACGATGCCGCATCTGCCGACCGCGGCCGCACGCCCCACGGTCCATGACGCCCTCACCGCGACCGACCTCCTGGAACACGCCCTCAGGCCCCTGGGCGTCCGCATCCCCGAGGACTCCGTCGCCCACGCCGTCAGCAGCGGCCTCGCGACCCTGCCCGCGCTCGCCGCCCGCCACCTGGACGGCGTACCGTTTCTGCTCACCGAGCACGGCATCTATCTGCGCGAGCGCTACCTCGGCTACCGCAACGACGCCCAGCGCTGGCCCGTGAAGGCCTTCATGCTCGGCTTCTACCGCGAGCTGAACTCCTACGGCTACCGCGCCGCCGATCTGATCACCCCGTGCAACCAGTACAACCGCCGCTGGGAGGAGCGCGGCGGCGCCGACGCCGGCAAGATCCGCACGGTCTACAACGGCGTCGACCCGGCCGCCTTCCCGCACGCCGGCCCCGAGCCCGAGGTGCCCACCCTCTCCTGGTGCGGCCGGATCGACCCCATCAAGGACCTGGAGACCCTGATCCGCGCCTACGCGATGGTGCGCGCGGAGATCCCCGCGACCCGGCTCAGGCTCTTCGGCCCGGTCCCGCCCGGCGGCGAGGCCTACCGCACCCGGCTGGAGAAGCTCGCCGCCGAACTGGGCGTCACCGACGGCCTGACCTTCGAGGGCCGCATCACCGAGGTCTGGCGGGCCTACGCTGCCGGGCACGTCGTCATGCTGTCGTCGATCTCCGAGGGCTTCCCGTTCTCCATCATCGAGGCCATGTCCTGCGGCCGTACGACGGTGTCGACGGACGTCGGCGGGGTGTGCGAGGCCGTCGGCGACACGGGACTGGTCGTACCGCCGCGCGAGCCGGAGAAGATGGCCGCCGCCGCGCTGACCCTGCTCAAGGACGACGAACGGCGTCTCGAACTGGGCGCGTTGTCGCGCCAGCGCGTCATCGACCGGTTCACGCTGCGCCGCTCGGTGGACGCCTTCCGCACCATCTACAAGGAACTCGCGGGCGAGGACGAGGTGTACGAGCCCACGCTGGAGATGGTCGCCGACTGGACCCTGGAACTGCGTGATCCCTGGTACGCGGCCGTGGCGACGAACGGCACGGGCTGGTGAGCGGAAGCGTCTGGCTCCCGCCGGGCTCCCGCCCGGACACCCTGCCCTACATCCCCCGGCAGCGCGCCACCCCGAGCTGGGCCCTGCCCGACCCGGTCGACGAACTCGCCGCCCGCCTCCAGGACTTCATCGCCGCGGCCGTCCACCCGGACGAGATCGCCGCGCTGCTGGAGTCCGACGGCCTCTCCGACGACCAGATACGCGAGCGGTACGGCGTCAAGAACTCCTTCGCGCTCGCCGAGACCCTCTACGAACGCGTCGAACGCCGCTACCCCGAGCCCGACGGCCCCGCCGCCGACCCCTGGCGGACCGGCCTGCTCGGCTGTCTGCTGCGCGGTGTCGTCTTCGCCCTGCCCGGTCTCGCCTACGTCCTCGGCGCGCCCCTGTTCGCCGGCGACGCGGACTTCGGCCTCCCGCCGGGCACGGTCCCGCTGCTCGCCGGCGCCCTGTGCGGCTGGACCTGGAACCAGGGCCTCGCCCACCGGGCCTATGCGTGGCTGGGGCTGGGCGACCGTACGGCCGCCCGGCGCGCCCTGCTGCTCGGTGCCCCGGCCGGGGCCCTGCTCGGCTCGGTGGTCGCCCTGGCCTGTGCGGCCGGAGCCGCCCCGGCCGCAGTCGCCTTCGCCGCCGGGCAGTCCTGCTATCTGGCGGCGGCGACCGTCCTGCTGGTGCTGGGCCGCGAACGGCTCCTGCTGGCCGCCCTCGCGCCGATGGCGGCGGGCGCGGTGCTGTCCCTGGCCGACCCGCTGCCCGAGGCCGTGAGCCTGGTTCTCCTGCTGGGCTCCCTGGCGGCCGTGGCGGCCCTCGCCGCGCGCGAAGTGGCACCGGCCGTGAAGGAGGAGGGCGGGTGGACCGCCGTTCTCACCGCCCTGCTCCCGCCGGGCGCGTCCGGCACCGCCCCCGCACCCCGTCGCCCCGCCGGACCCCGGCTCACGGGCTCCCTGCCGTACGCCCTGTTCGGGCTCGCCACCGGCGTTCTCGTGCTGTACGCGGCCCTCGGCGACGTCCTAGCCGGTGAGGCCGGCAGCGCGGTCGCCGCCCCCGCCGCCGTGGCGCTCACCCTCAGCATGGGCCCCGCCGAGTGGCTGCTGTATCGATTCCGCAGCGGCGGCCTCGCCGCACTGCGCTCCAGCGGCACCACCGGGGCCTTCCGCCGCACCACCGTCCTCACCGTCGTCGCCTGCCTGGCCGCCTACCTCACCGCCCTGCTCTTACTGAGCCTCGCCGCATCCGCCCTGTGGCCGCACGCCCCGGTCCCCGGCGGTGTCCGGCTGGCCGGGCTGCTCCTGCTGGGCGTGGTGCTGTGGACGGGCCTGCTGCTCCAGTCCTTCGGCGCGGTGACCGGCGCGACGGCGGTGTGCTGCGCCGCCGCCCTCGCCCAGACCCTGCTCCTCGTCACCCGCACCGGGGACCCGCAGCTGGTGGGCCCGGCCGTGTACGGCACGGCGGCCGTGGTCCAAGGCGCCCTGGTGTGCGCCCTGCTGGGGAGGGCAACAGCCCACCGATGAGCACTCTCCTGGTCCCGTACTACGAGCACCCCTCCGTCCGCCCCGCCGAATGGGAGGCGATCCTGGCCGCCGCGCCCCGCCTCTACGGGGTGGTCCTCAACCCGGCCAGCGGCCCCGGCGACCGTCCCGACACGGCCTTCGCGGAGGTCGCCGCCCGGCTGCGGGACGCGGGCGTCCGGGTCCTCGGGTACGCCGACACCGACTACGCCCGCCGCGCCACCACCGACGTCGTCCGCGACCTCACCCGGCACCGCGACTGGTACGGCACCGACGGCGCCTTCCTCGACCAGGTCCCCTCCGGGCCCGAGCACTTCGAGTACTACCAGCGGCTGGCGGTGGCCGCCTGGGGCGTCGGCTGCGGCACCCTCGTCCTCAACCACGGCACGGCACCCCACCCCTGCTACGCCCGTATCGCCGACGTCCTCGTCACCTTCGAGGGCACCTGGGCGTCCTACCGCGCGCTGCGCCCCGAGCCGTGGCCCGGCGGCGGCGACGTGCGGCTGTGCCACCTGGTGTACGACGTGCCGCCCGACGCCGACCCGGAGGGCCTGGCCAGGGCGCGGGGCGCGGCGGTGCATTGTGCGGTGCCCGGCACCGGCGATCATCCTTGGGGCACCCTGCCGTACACCCTGCACCACCCGGAGAACACCCCGTGAGACGCACGTCCTCGCTCGTCGCCCTGCTCGTCCTGCTGCTCGCCGGCTGCACCCAGAAGCCCGCCGACGACAAACCGGGCCCCCGCTGGCAGCCCCGGCCGGGCATCGCCTGGCAGTGGCAGCTCAGCGGGAAGCTGGACACCTCCGTCGACGTGCCGGTCTACGACATCGACGGCTTCGACCACTCCGAGGCCACCGTCACCCGCCTGCACCGCGAGGACCGCAAGGTCATCTGCTATCTGTCCACCGGCGCCTGGGAGGAGTTCCGCCCGGACGCCGAGGAGTTCCCGAAGTCCGTCCTCGGGCGCGGCAACGGCTGGAAGGGCGAACGCTGGCTGGACATCCGCCGCACCGACGTCCTGGAGCCCCTCATGGCGGCCCGGATCGACATGTGCCGCGACAAGGGCTTCGACGCGGTCGAGCCCGACAACATGGACGGCTACCGCAACGAGACGGGCTTCCCGCTGAAGGCCGCCGACCAGCTCCGCTACAACCGCCTCATCGCCCGCCTGGCCCACGACCGGGGCCTGGCCGTCGGCCTGAAGAACGACCTGGACCAGATCCCCGAGCTGGTCAAGGACTTCGACTTCGCGGTCAACGAGCAGTGCGCCCAGTACCGCGAGTGCGCGGCCCTGAAGCCGTTCGTCGACGCGGGCAAGGCGGTCTTCCACGTCGAGTACGAGGTGCCCACCCGCCGCTTCTGTGCCGAGTCCCGCCGTCTGAAGCTCAGTTCGCTGCTCAAGAAGTACGAACTGGGGGTCTGGCGACAGGCCTGCTGAGCCCGGGCTCGATCCGTCAGCCCAGCACCAGGACGACCAGCGCCGTCGTCGCCGCCGTCTCCGCGAGCCCGCCGAAGACATCCCCGGTGACCCCGCCGAAGCGGCGCGTGCAGTGCCGCAGCAGCGCTTCGGAGGCGACCAGGGCGAGGACGACCGCGCACCCGGTCCGCACCACGTCGTACGGCCCCCAGAAGGCGCTCCCCGCTGCCGCCGCCCCGGTGACGGCGACGGCGGTGAGCAGCGCCCCGCGCGGGGGCGCCACGCCCGCGACCGCCGCCCCCAGCCCCTCCGGCCGGGCCGCGGGCACCCCGGCCCGGGCCGCCAGGGTCAGGGCCAGCCGGGCGACCGTCGCGGAGACGACCGCGGCGAAGGCGCCCCGGGCCCAGGAGGCGTCGTAGGCCTGGGCGAGGGCGGTGACCTGGGCGAGCAGGACGAGGACGAGGGCGATGACCCCGAACGGCCCGATGTCCGACTGCTTCATGATCCGCAGCGCGTCCTCGGCGGGCTTGCCGCTGCCGAGGCCGTCGGCGGTGTCCGCGAGCCCGTCGAGATGCAGCCCCCGGGTGAGGACGGCCGGCACGGCGACGGTGGCCACGGCGGCGAGCAGCCCGCCCGCACCGAGGAACAGCAGCACCAGCCCCACGGCGGCGGCAGCGGCACCGACCGCCAGCCCGGCCAGGGGAGCGCACAGCATGCCGCCGCGCGCGGCCTCCCGGTCCCACCGGGTCACCCGGACCGGGAACACCGTCAGGGTGCCGAAGGCGAAGCGGAGACCGTCGAGGGGCGAGGTTCTGGACACCGGCGCAGGCTACCGGCCGGTCAGGAGAGCGGGCACGGTAGCCGAGGATAAAGTTCACATATGGGATGGTTCGAGCGGAACATCATGGAACCCGGCAAGCTGCCGCTGCTTCTCGCTCTCGTCTCCTTCGTGATGACGTTCGTGATCACCCGGGGCATCACCCGCCTCATCCGGGCGGGCAAGGGCCCCTTCCGCAACATCAGCAGCAGCGGCGGTGTCCATGTCCACCACGTGGTGCCCGGCGTCATCCTGACGATCATCGGCGGCTTCGGCGCGGTCGCCGGCGGCCAGTACGGCTTCGGCTCCTGCCTCGCCGCGGTGCTCTTCGGCATCGGGGCGGGACTCGTCCTCGACGAGTTCGCCCTGGTCCTGCACCTCGCCGACGTCTACTGGACCCCGGACGGCCGCAAGAGCGTCGAGATGGTCGTCCTCACCGCGTCCCTCGTCGGCCTGCTCCTGCTCGGCTTCTCGCCGCTGGGCGTCGACGACCTCTCCGAGGACCAGCAGCAGAACCGCGCCGTCGTCCTCGGGAACGTCCTCGTGAACTTCGGCTTCGCCCTCATCGCCCTGTTCAAGGGCAAGGTCCGCATCGCCGTCCTGGGCGTGATCATCCCCCTCGTCGCCCTGGTCGGCGCCGTACGGCTGGCCCGCCCCACCTCCCCCTGGGCCAAGCGGTTCTACCGCAACCGTCCCCACGCCCGGGCCAAGTCCGGCCTGCGGGCCTACCACCACGACCGCCGCTGGGTGGGCCCCCGGCGCAGATTTCAGGACTGGATCGGCGGCGCGCCCGACCCCGAGCCCGTCCGGTCCCTCGAACACCACTGACGCAGGGCCTCGGCCGCGCACAGCACCAGCACGGCCGCGATCGCCGCCAGATGCTCCTTGCCCGCGAGGTTCTCCTTCAGGACGACCTCGACCGCCATGGCCACGATCACCGCCGCCGCCGTGACATACGCCCGACAGCGCAGGCCCAGGTAGACCGCCAGGCCCACCACCGCCGCCGACGGCCCGGTGTCCACGACCCGCGCGTCCGAGGCGGGCAGGCCCAGCGGGGAGTCCGGGCCCAGCCAGATGCCGAGGCGGGCGTAGAGCGTGCCCGCGAGGGTCGCCAGGTAGGCGATGAGCAGGGTCCGCCGCCACCCCAGACAGATCTCCGCGATGCCGAACACCAGCAGGATCTGCGCCAGCGCACCCCACGCCGGCAGATCCAGCGCGGGCACGAACAGCGACAGCGGCGTCCGCAGCAGCGCGAGCCACAGCGGGTCCTCGGCCCGTACGGCACCGATGTCCTGCACGAACCCGTAACCCCACGGCTGGTTGTGCGCGAAGTGGAGCACGGACGTCAGGCACACGGCCCCGGCCGCCATCGGCACCGCCCGCAGCCGCCGCTCCCGCAGCGGCCCGCGCACCGCGGCGTACAGCCGCCCCCATTCGGCGCGGGCCCAGCGGGCGAGCGTGGTCATCGGGTCGTCCTCGTCCAGGGGCCGGTGCGGCAGCGGATGTGCGCGGTGCCTGTGGCTCAGTCAAACCGACACCACACGCGAAGACCGACCGGAACGGGACGAAGTTGAGCCAGGTGTGCGTGACCTGGATCTCCAGGGCGATTACTGCTCGGCGGGAACCTCGGAGTCCTCCGTGCCCTCCGGCTCCACCGGCCGCTCGGACTCCTTCGGCTTCTCGGGCAGCTCCGCCGCCAGCGCCGCGGCCGCCTGCACCAGGGGGAGCGCCAGCAGCCCGCCCGCGCCCTCCCCGACGGTCACGCCCTGCGTCAGCAGCGGCTCCAGGGCCATCCGGTCCAGCGCCTTCGCCTGCCCGGGCTCACCGCTGTCGTGCGCGGCCAGCCACCAGTCCGGCGCCCGGAACGCGATCCGCTGCGCGACCAGCGCGCACGCGGCCGTCACGACCCCGTCGAGCACCACGGGCAGCTTCCGCACGGCGCTCTGCAGCAGGAAGCCCGTCATCGCCGCGAGATCGGCCCCGCCGACCGTCGCCAGCAACTGCAACTGGTCCCCGAGCACCGGCCGGGCCCGGCGCAGCGCGTCACGGATCGCCGCGCACTTGCGCATCCACGCCAGGTCGTCGATCGCCAGCCCGCCCCGCCCGGTGACGACCGACGCGTCGACCCCGCAGAGCGCCGCGACCAGCACGCCCGCGGCCGTCGTCCCGCCGACGCTGACATCGCCGAGCACCACCAGATCCGTACCGGAGTCGGCCTCCTCGTCGGCCACCGCGACCCCGGCCAGGAACGCCGCCTCGGCCTCCTCGGCCGTCAGCGCGTCCTCGATGTCGATCCGCCCGCTGCCGCGCCGCACCCGATGCCGTACGACATCCTCGGGCAGGGTCTCCGGATCGCAGTCCAGGCCCATGTCGACGATCCGCACCGGCACGCCGAGCCGCCGCGCGAGCACCGAGACGGGCCGGCCGCCCTCCAGCACCTCGCGCGCCAACTCCCCGGCACCGCCCGCAGGACGGGCCGAGACACCCAGCTCCGCGACGCCGTGGTCACCGGCGAAGAGCACCACCCGCGGCCGTTCGACCGGACGCACCGGCACCGCGGACTGCGCCGCCGCCAGCCACTCACCCAGGTCGTCGAGCCGGCCCAGCGACCCTGGCGGCACGATCTGCCGCTCCCGGCGTGCCTCGGCGTCACGGCGGATCCCGCCGTCCGGACGCTCGATCAGATCGGTGAAGTCGTCGAGATTAAGCGAGCTCATTCGCCGAACAGTACCGGCACCGATCGAACAGCACGGCGCCACATCGCGACTCCGTCACGGCGACGTCGTTGCACCCAAGATCGGCATCCCATACGTTCCCGTTTGCAGCGGATTGTCGTACGTCCCTGCCGTACGCCTCGCGCCCGGGAGCCGCCCATGCCCGAACTTCCCGCCCCCTCCGTCCCCCAGGCGCCCGCGCCGGTGCACGAACCGCGCCGCGAGGACTGCCCCTGGTGCGGCTCCGGCCGGCTGCGCAACCGGCTGCGCACCGGTGACCTGCGGCAGTACAAGCCGGGCAGCTTCACCGTCGACGACTGCCGCGACTGCGGCCACACCTTCCAGAACCCCCGCCTCACGGCCGAGGGCCTCGCCCACTACCACCGGACCGTGCGCGGGGCGCCCCTGGACCCCACGGCCGACGCCCTCGTCGCCCTGCGCGGCAGCCGGCAGCGCCATCTGTCGGCCGTCCGGGCGATGCGGCCGTTCGGGGAGCCGGAGAGCTGGCTGGACGTCGGGACGGGCAGCGCGCGTTTCCCGGCGACGGCCCGGGAGTTCTTCCCCTACACCTCCTTCGACGGCCTGGACGTCAACCCCGACGTGACCCGGGCCGTCGCGGCCGAACGCGTCGAGGAGGCCCACGTCGGCCGCCTGTCGGACCCCCGGATCTCGGGCCCGCTGCGCGCCCGCTACGACGTCGTCAGCATGCTCCACCACCTGGAGGGCGCCCCCGACCCCCGCGCCGAACTCCGCGCCGCCCTCCATGTCCTGCGCCCCGGCGGCCACCTGCTCGTCGAGACCCTCGACCCCCGCAGCGTCTTCGCCGCGCTCCTCGGCCGCTGGTGGCTCCCCTACGACCAGCCCCGCCACCTCCACCTGCTGCCCCCGCGCAACCTCCGGGCCGAACTGGAGACGACCGGCTGCACGGTCCTCACCCTCGACCACCGCCCCACCCACATCCCCCACGACCTCTCCGGCGCGACCTCCCTGGCCCTCTCCCACGCCCTCCCCACCCCGGACACCCCCTGGCGAGCGATCCCCCCACCCCCCTTCCAACGCCACGCCAGGGAGGCCCTGCTACGAGCGGGCCTTCCCCTGGTGGGGCTGGCGGCCCTGGCGGACCACGCACTGGCTCCGCTGGCCCGCCGCACACGGATGGCGAACACGTACAGGGTGATCGCCCGCAAACCGGCCTAACCGCGAGCCGCCCCCCCCCGCTGCGGGCATGCGTGCCGCTAGGGGCGGCACGGGTGGGCGCAGCGGCACCCCGCTACGCCGGGCTGCGCACCCACCTGCCCCAGCCCAAGGCGGCCCGCACGGCTCACCCCCGCAGCACCACAACCTGCCCCGCCACCACCAACAGCACCTGCTCACACTGCTCAGCGAACCCCGCGTTCAGCCGCCCGAGTTCATCCCGATACCGCCGCCCCGACGCGGTCGCCGGCACAATCCCCGACCCCACCTCGTTCGACACGGCGACAACAGCCCGCCGACTCGAACGCACCGCTTCCGTCAACTCCCGCACCCGCTCCCGCAACGCCTTCTCCCCCCGCTCCGCCCACACCGCGTCGTCCCACGCCCCGACGGAGTCCATCGCGTCCGTCAGCCACAACGACAGACAGTCGACCAGCAGCGGCGGCCCCTCCTCCGCCAGCAACGGCACCAGATCGCAGGTCTCCACCGTCCGCCACGACCCCGGCCGCCGCTCCCGATGCGCGGCCACCCGCACCGACCACTCGGTGTCCCCGTTGCGCGACCCGCCCGTCGCCACGTACAGCACGTCGGGAAAGGCCTCCAGCCGCCGCTCGGCCTCCACGGACTTGCCCGACCGCGCCCCGCCCAGCACCAGCGTGCGCCGAGGTACGTCCGGCACGTCCTCGTACGCCCCCACCGCCAGCGTCGCCCCGTCCGGCACCGCCCGCGCCCCGGCCGCCGCGAGCCGCCGCCCGAGTTCGGGGCCCGGCGGCACGTCATGGTCCAGATGGACGGCGACCACATCGGTCGTCGGCCCCACCGCCCCCACGGCCCGCAGTTTCGCCAACGCGTCCGGCCGCCCTCCGACATCCGCGAGCACCATGTCGTACGGCTCGGAGAGCTCCGCCAGCCCCGCCGGCGCCCCGCCCGGCGGCAGATACAGCAGCCGCTGCCCCTCCGGCCCGGTCACCGCGTACCCCGTGCCCGGCGCGTCCATCGCCACCGCCCGCACCCGGTGCCCCGTCAGCAGCGTCAACTCCTGCCCGTCCGGCACCCGTCCGGGCTGCGGCACCCCGGCCGGCACCTCGACCGCGGGCCCGTCATGCGGATGCGACAACAGCACCTGCCGCACACCGGTCAGCGAACGCCCCGCCCGAGCCGCCGCGAACGCCGCACCGGGCGTCAGATCAAGCAACAACGCCCCGTCCAGCAGCAACGCGGTAGCCGCCCGAGAATCCGGCCCAAGAGCCGCCGAACAATTAGCACAGGGACAGTCGGGCCGGGGAAGCCCCGCAGGAGCGCCAGTACCGAGCAGAGTAAGTTCCACGCCCCCGATTCTCACCCGTGACCATGGGTCATGCGTGACGGAGACGCCCCAAGGGGCGCGGGGAACTGCGCGACCAGCCCAATACGACCCGCACACACCCAAGAACCCGCACTCCCGCAACGCTTATAACGCCCCACCCAGCGGAACGCTTACGCTCGGGGACAGGAGCCGGACCAAGATCCGGCTCCTGCTGTGCAAGGTGCTCACACATGGGAGGCGTACATGGCGGCATGGACGTGGCGGTTCGAGAAGACCGACGGGACTGAGGTCCAGCCCGCGGTGCCGCCGGAGGACTTCCCCACCCAGGGGGACGCCGAGTCCTGGATCGGCGAGCACTGGAAGGCCCTGCAGGAGGGCGGTGCCGACCAGGTGCGTCTGTTCGAGGACGCCACGGAGATCTACGGCCCGATGAGTCTGCACGCGGCCGAGGCGTGAGCCCGGGGCGGGGGCCGAAGGCCCTCGCCCACCCCCTCTTCCATGGCCCCGGGGGCGTCAGCCCCGCACACCGCACAGGTGCAGCAGCGCCGCCACCCCGCGGTACGGATCCGTCCGCCCGGCCTTCTCCTCCACCGCGAGCAGCGTCCGGGCGTCACCCGGGACCTCCGCGTCGTCCGCCGCCGAGTCGGTGAACACGCTCACCCCGTACCAGGCGTGCAGCGGCGCCCCGATGCCCGCGAGCGTGGACGTCAGATCCTTCAGCCGGTCGGCCCGTACGTCGAGCCCCAGCCGGTTGCGGTAGGCGGTCGTGTCGAAGGCGGTCAGCGCGTCGGCCCACGCGCCGGACAGCCCCGGCCGCAGGGCGAGCGCGTCCCCGTTGCGCACGAGCAGGGACAGCAGTCCGCCGTGCGCGAGCATCCGGGCGAGACCCGCCAGCAGCGGGTCGGGCTCCTCGACGTGCATGAGCACGCCATGACACAGGACCACGTCGAAGGCGCCCGGCAGGAAGTGCACACCGGTGTCCCGGCCGTCGCCCTCGATGATCCGCATCCGCTTCCGGATGCCCTCGGGTTCCCCCGCGAGGGACTCCCGGGCCACGGCGACCATCCTCGGGTCCTGCTCCAGACCGGTCACCTGGTGCCCGGCCCGGGCCAGCCGCAGCGCCTGCGTGCCTCGGCCCATGCCCACGTCGAGCACCCGCAGCCGCTGCCCGACCGGGAACCGCCCGGATATCTGTTCGTCCAGCTGCCGGGCGACCAGCTCCTGCCGGACCACATCGCGCAACCCGCCCGGCCCGGTCACCGGGGCTTTCGCCGCGCTCTCGGAAAACGGCGTCGTGGTCAGGGCCGCTCTCCGCGCTTGACCTGCGGCTTCGGCAGCCGGAGCCGGCGCATCTGGAGGGAGCGCATCAGGGCGTAGGCGACCGCGCCCCGCTTGTTCTCGCCGGCGAACCGCTCGGCGAGCTGCTTCTTCAGGCGGAAGGCGGAGAGGAACGAGTCGAGCACGATCAGCACGATCACCACGAGCCACAGCAGCAGCGCGATGTTCTGCAGCGCGGGCACGCGCACCATGCTCAGCACGAGGATGACCACGGCCATCGGCAGGAAGAACTCCGCGATGTTGAACCGCGAGTCGACGAAGTCGCGCGCGAACCGGCGGACCGGTCCCTTGTCGCGGGCGGGCAGATACCGCTCGTCGCCGCTGGCCAGCGCCTGACGCTGGCGCTCCATCGCGGTACGGCGCTCCGCGCGCTGTCGCTTGGCGGCCTCCTTGCGCGTCGTCGACGTGTTGGCCACGCTGCGGCGCTGCGACTGGGCCGCACTGCGCTTGGGCGTGGGGCGGCCCTTGCGGGCCTCGGGGTGACGGGGCTGACTGGAGTCGGTCTCCGGCGCCTTCACGGCGTCCTGGGCCTTCTCATCCTTCGCACGGCTACGGAACACAAAACCCAAGGGTAAGGGCTTCCGGGCATGGACCCCAGTCCCGTGGGGAACGATCCGGCAACACCAGTCGTCTGTATGGGGACAGAGGGGACGATGTGTACGGCTCCGGTCGTTTCCCGGGATGTATGCCTCCGGTAACCCGGGGATCACCTACTCCCTACGCCGGAGCGGTGCCGTCCACAGTCGTCCTTGGGGATGAGCGCATCCGTCCCCGAACAGTGCGGTAATGGATGCAGGGCCCGTACTGTGGGTTCTGTCGCAGGAGCTGGAGCCGGTTCGGTCAGAAGGGGGCGCGCGAAGCCCATGAGCGGTGTCATGAAGCGTATGGGGATGATCTTCCGCGCGAAGGCGAACAAGGCCCTTGACCGGGCCGAGGACCCGCGCGAGACCCTCGATTACTCGTACCAGAAGCAGCTGGAGCTCCTCCAGAAGGTGCGCCGCGGCGTCGCCGACGTGGCGACCAGCCGCAAGCGCCTGGAACTGCAGCTCGCCCAGCTGAACAAGCAGTCCTCCACGCTGGAGGACCAGGGCCGCAAGGCGCTCGCGCTGGGCCGTGAGGACCTGGCCCGTGAGGCGCTGTCCCGCCGGGCCGCCCTCCAGCAGCAGGTGACCGACCTGGAGACCCAGCACGCGACGCTGCAGGGCGAGGAGGAGAAGCTCACTCTCGCGGCCCAGCGGCTCCAGGCCAAGGTCGACGCCTTCCGTACGAAGAAGGAGACGATCAAGGCGACGTACACGGCGGCCCAGGCGCAGACCCGGATCGGCGAGGCCTTCTCCGGCATCTCGGAGGAGATGGGCGACGTCGGCCTGGCGATCCAGCGCGCCGAGGACAAGACGGCCCAGCTCCAGGCCCGCGCCGGCGCGATCGACGAACTGCTCGCCTCCGGGGCGCTGGACGACCCCTCCGGCATGCACAAGGACGACATCCAGGCCGAGCTGGACCGGCTCTCCGGTGGTACGGATGTAGAGCTGGAACTGCAGCGGATGAAGCAGGAGCTGGCCGGGGGCCCCGCCGCCGACCAGCAGGCCATCGAAGGTGGCACGAGCCAGTCGCAGCAGCAGGACCGGCAGCAGTCGCAGGACACCCCGCGCTTCGACAAGCAGTAGGGGCCCACGCCTAGGAGGGCGACATGATCGTACGGATCATGGGGGAGGGCCAGGTGAGGCTGGCCGACGGCCACCTCACCGAGCTGAACAAGCTGGACGACGAGCTCCTGGCGGAAATGGAGAACGGCGACGGTCCGGCCTTCCGCCGCACCCTCCAGGCCCTGCTGACCAGAGTCCGCGACCTCGGCGACCCCCTCCCGGACGACTCTCTGGAGCCATCCGAACTGATCCTCCCGTCCCCCGACGCGACCCTGGAGGAGGTCCGGGACTTCCTGAGCGACGACGGCCTGATCCCCGGCTGATTGCTTAGCTGCGGGCATGCGTGCCGCAAGGGGCGGCACGGGTGGGCGCAGCGGCACCCCGCGCCGCCGGGTTGCGGACCCACCCGACCCGAGCCCCGACGCCGAGCACCTCACACCCGGCCCCCATACCCCCGCACACCCCGCCCAGCTACCGTAAACAGCCGTGAGCACACTCGCGCGGGTCAGAGTCCAAGCCAAGGCACACCCCCTGGCCGTGGACGCCGTCCTGGCCACCGCAGTCCTGGCCTGCATGGTCGCCGGCTCCTTCGTGGAGCCCAGGCACCGCGACACCGTCAATTGGGCCCTGCGCACCCCCGACCCCCTCAGCCTCGTCCTCATGGTCCTCGGCGCCGCCGCGCTGGTCTTCCGCCGCCGCGCCCCCATGACGGTCCTGGCCCTCACCGGCACGGTCTCCGTCGTGGAGTCCGTCACCGGCGACCCCCGCACCCCCGTCGCCATGTCGGCCGTCATCGCCCTGTACACCGTCGCCTCCACCACCGACCGCCCCACCACCTGGCGGGTCGGCCTGCTCACCACGACCGTGCTGACCGGCACCGCCATGGCCGCCGGCACCCTGCCCTGGTACGCCCAGGAGAACCTCGGCATCGTGGCCTGGGCCGGCATCGGCGCCACCGCCGGCGACGCCGTCCGCAGCCGCCGCGCCTTCATCCAGGCCATCCGGGAACGCGCGGAACGCGCGGAACGCACCCGCGAGGAGGAGGCCCGCCGCCGGGTCGCCGAGGAACGCCTGCGCATCGCCCGGGATCTGCACGACGTCGTCGCCCACCACATCGCCCTGGTCAACGTCCAGGCCGGCGTCGCCGCCCACGTCATGGACAAACGCCCCGACCAGGCCAAGGAAGCGCTCGCGCACGTCCGGGAGGCCAGCCGCTCCGCCCTCAACGAGCTGCGGGCCACCGTCGGCCTGCTCCGGCAGTCCGGCGACCCGGAGGCCCCCACCGAACCCGCCCCCGGCCTGGACCGCCTCGACGAACTCGCCGGCACCTTCCGCAACGCCGGACAGCGCATCGAGGTGGCCCGCACCGACCAGGGCACCGCCCTGCCCGCGGCCGTAGACCTGGCCGCCTACCGGATCATCCAGGAGGCCCTGACGAACGTGCAGAAGCACGCCGGGTCGCACGCCAAGGCCGAGGTGAGCGTCGTACGGGTCGGACCGAACATCGAGATCACCGTGCTCGACGACGGCAGCGGCGAGGACGCGGACCCGGGCAACGGCGGCGGGCACGGCCTGCTCGGCATGCGGGAGCGCGTCACCGCCCTGCGCGGCACCCTCACCACCGGTCCCCGCTACGGCGGCGGCTTCCGCGTCCATGCGATCCTGCCCGTCAAGAACCGCACACCGACCGGGGAGGACCCCGCATGACCATCCGTGTCCTGCTCGCCGACGACCAGACGCTGCTGCGCAGCGCCTTCCGAGTGCTCGTCGACTCCGAGCCCGACATGGAGGTGGTGGGGGAGGCGTCCGACGGCGCGGAAGCGGTGCGGATGACCAAGGAACTGCACGCCGACGTCGTCCTCATGGACATCCGGATGCCCGGCACCGACGGTCTCGCCGCGACCCGCATGATCAGCGCCGACCCCGAACTGGGCGACGTCCGCGTGGTCATCCTGACGACGTTCGAGGTCGACGACTACGTCGTGCAGTCACTGCGCGCCGGGGCCTCCGGCTTCCTCGGCAAGGGCTCCGAGCCCGAGGAGCTGCTGACCGCCATCCGGACCGCCGCGGGCGGCCAGGCCCTGCTGTCCCCGGCGGCCACCACGGGCCTCATCGCCCGCTTCCTCGCCCAGGACCCGGCCGACGACGGCGAGCGCGACCCGGCCCGCGCCGAGCGGCTCGACTCGCTGACCGGACGGGAGCGCGAAGTGCTCGTCCAGGTCGCCGGCGGGCACTCCAACGACGAGATCGCCGAGCGTCTGGAGGTCAGCCCGCTGACGGTGAAGACGCACGTCAACCGGGCCATGGCCAAGCTGGGCGCCCGGGACAGGGCCCAGCTCGTGGTCACTGCGTACGAGTCCGGACTGGTCCGTCCAAGGGTGGAGTGAGCCCGACCCGGGTGTACTGCGCCCGGAGTATGCGCGGCATAAGGAAATGGACCTGGGGCCTACGAATCCGGGGTCCTCCATGGCTCAGGGTGTTAGGGCGGGTGCTCATCTGCGCGCTCGCTGCCGCTTCTGCCGCTAACAGAAGAGAGACCCTCACCCATGTCCTGGCTGTCGAAATTCAGCCTCGCGCAACGGGCCCTGATCGGGCTGATGTCGATCATCGCGCTCGTCTTCGGGGCGATCGCGATACCCCAGCTCAAGCAGCAGCTCCTGCCCACCATCGAACTGCCCATGGTGTCCGTGCTGGCGCCGTATCAGGGCGCGTCCCCGGACGTGGTCGAGAAGCAGGTCGTCGAACCCATCGAGGACAACCTCGAAGCCGTCGACGGCATCAGCGGCGTCACCTCCACCGCCAGCGAGGGCAACGCCGTGATCATGGCGTCCTTCGACTACGGCAACGACACCAAGCAGCTCGTCGCCGACGTCCAGCAGGCCGTCAACCGGGCCCGCGTCCAGCTCCCGGACGACGTCGACCCGCAGATCGTCGCCGGTTCCACGGACGACATGCCGACCGTCGTCCTCGCCGTCAGCTCCGAGCGGGACCAGCAGGCCCTGGCCGACCAGCTCGACAAGACCGTCGTACCGGACCTCAAGGACATCGACGGCGTCGGCCAGGTCACCGTCGACGGTGTGCGGGACCTCCAGGTCGCCGTCACCCCCGACAACGCGGGGCTCGCGAAGGCGGGTCTCACCCCGCAGTCCCTCATGGAGGCGCTCCAGGCGGGCGGCGCGACCGTCCCGGCCGGCTCCTTCGACGAGGACGGCGCCAACCGCACGGTCCAGGTCGGCGGCGGCTTCACCTCGCTGAAGCAGATCCAGGACCTGATGGTCACGGGCGAGCCCGGCAAGGGCAAGCCGGTGCGCCTCGGCGACGTCGCCGCGGTGAAGCAGCAGGAGGCCCCGGCCGACTCCATCACCCGCACCGACGGCAAGCCCAGCCTCTCCGTCGCCGTCACCATGGACCGCGACGGCAGCGCGGTCGCCATCTCCGAGGCCGTCCAGGACAAGCTCCCGGACCTGCGCAAGGACCTCGGCTCCGGCGCCGACCTCACGGTCGTCAGCGACCAGGGCCCCGCGGTCTCCAAGTCCATCAAGGGCCTGACCACCGAGGGCGCGCTCGGTCTGCTCTTCGCGGTCCTGGTGATCCTGGTCTTCCTGGCCTCGATCCGCTCCACCCTCGTGACGGCGGTGTCCATCCCGCTGTCGGTCGTCCTCGCCCTGATCGTGCTGTGGACGCGCGACCTGTCGCTGAACGTCCTGACGCTGGGCGCCCTGACGATCGCCATCGGCCGCGTCGTCGACGACTCGATCGTGGTCCTGGAGAACATCAAGCGGCACCTCGGCTACGGCGAGGAGCGCAACTCGGCGATCCTCCAGGCCGTCCGTGAGGTCGCCGGCGCGGTGACGTCCTCGACGCTCACCACGGTCGCGGTGTTCCTGCCGATCGGCCTGGTCGGCGGCATGGTGGGCGAGCTGTTCGGCTCGTTCAGCCTGACGGTGACCGCCGCCCTGCTGGCGTCCCTTCTCGTCTCCCTGACGGTCGTCCCGGTCCTGTCGTACTGGTTCCTGCGTCCCCCGAAGGGCACCCCCGAGGACGCCGACGAGGCACGCCGGATCGCCGAGGAGAAGGAGGCCAAGAGCCGCCTCCAGCGCATCTACGTCCCGGTCCTGCGCTTCGCGACGCGCCGCCGCCTCACCAGCGTGGCCATCGCGATCGTCGTCCTGATCGGCACGTTCGGCATGGCGCCCCTGCTGAAGACGAACTTCTTCGACCAGGGCGAGCAGGAGGTCCTCAACGTCAAGCAGGAGCTGAAGCCCGGCACCAGCCTCGCGGCGACCGACGCCCAGGCCGAGAAGGTCGAGCGGCTGCTCGCCGACACCAAGGGCGTCAAGGACTACCAGGTCACCATCGGTTCCTCCGGCTTCATGGCCGCCTTCGGCGGCGGCACGGACTCCAACCAGGCCTCGTACCAGGTGATGCTGGACGACTCCGTGCCGTTCGAGGACGTCCAGGACGACATCGAGAAGGGTCTGGCCGGTCTCAAGGGCATCGGCACGACCACCATCGCCGCCGGTGACGGCTTCGGCAGCCAGGACCTCAGCGTCGTGGTGAAGGCCGCCGACTCCGAGGTCCTGCGCAAGGCGTCCGAGCAGGTCCGCAAGACGGTCGCCGAGCTCGACGACGTCACGGACGTCACCAGCGACCTGGCGCAGAGCGTGCCGCGCATCTCGGTGAAGGCCAACGACAAGGCGGCCGCGGCCGGCTTCAACGACCAGACCCTCGGCGCCGCCGTCGCGCAGGCGATCCGCGGCACCAACGCGGCCAAGGCCACCCTCGACGACAGCGAGCGCGACGTCGTCATCCGCTCGGCGAAGCCCGCACAGACCCTGAAGCAGCTTCAGGACCTGCGCCTCGGCGCGGTGAAGCTCGGCGA
The DNA here is from genome assembly GCF_024442335.1 of Streptomyces sp. CRCS-T-1. NCBI lineage: Bacteria > Bacillati > Actinomycetota > Actinomycetes > Kitasatosporales > Streptomycetaceae > Streptomyces > Streptomyces sp. CRCS-T-1. The sequence continues at coordinate 6,207,641 of NZ_CP101651.1, forward strand.
CATCGCCACGGTGAAGCAGATCGACGGCCCGGTCTCCATGACCCGGATCGACGGCCAGCGCGCGGCCACCATCTCCGCGAAGCCGACCGGCGACAACACCGGCGCGGTGAGCACCAAGCTCCAGTCCGAGATCAGCGCGCTGAAGCTCCCGGAGGGCGCCACGGCGTCGATCGGCGGTGTCTCCGAGGACCAGGACGAGGCGTTCGCCAACCTGGGCCTGGCCATGCTGGCGGCTATCGCGATCGTCTTCATGCTGCTGGTCAGCACCTTCAAGTCCCTGGTCCAGCCGCTGATCCTGCTCGTCTCCATCCCGTTCGCCGCCACCGGCGCCATCGGCCTCCTGGTGGCCACCGGCACCCCGATGGGCGTCCCCGCCATGATCGGCATGCTCATGCTGATCGGCATCGTGGTGACCAACGCGATCGTCCTGATCGACCTGATCAACCAGTACCGCAAGCAGGGCTACGGCGTCGTCGAGGCCGTCATCGAGGGCGGCCGGCACCGACTGCGCCCGATCCTCATGACCGCCCTGGCGACGATCTTCGCCCTGCTCCCCATGGCCCTCGGCATCACCGGCGAGGGCGGCTTCATCGCCCAGCCGCTGGCCGTGGTCGTGATCGGCGGCCTGGTGACGTCGACCCTCCTCACCCTCCTCCTCGTCCCGACGCTGTACGCGATGTTCGAACTCCGCAAGGAGCGCCGGGCGAAGAAGCGGGCAGCGAAGAAGGGCCTCCCGGCCCAGCGCTCGGAGACGGCGGAGGAGCCGGAGCCGGCGCAGGTCTGACAGCAGTAGGTATGGCGAGGGGCGCCCCGTGGCTCATGGTCACGGGGCGCCCCCTTCGACTTCAGCCCTTGAGGGACGTGACGAACGTGTCCCAGGCGGTGGCCGGGACGACGAGTGCGGGGCCGTGGGGGTTCTTGCTGTCGCGGACGGGGACGACGCCGGGGAAGTCCTCGGTGATCTCGACGCAGTCGCCCCCGTTGGTGTTGCTGTAGCTGCTCCGGCGCCAGCGGGCGGAGTTCAGTTCGGGGGTGTGTCGCATGGCTTGTGGTCCTCCATCGCCTGTCGGATCAGCTCCGCCGAAGCGGCCGGAGGGAGGGCGTTGGCGCGCAGCACCTCGTACTGCCGTCGCCATTCCTTCACCGAGGTTCGGTCCTCGTAGAGATGCCCGACCCGGATTCCCTCTTCGTAGGCCATGGCGGAGCCGTTGGGAAGGGTCAGCAGAGTCAGGGTGCCGCCCATCAACGAGTACGGGCCGGAACTGAAGGGCAGCACCTGGACCTTGCTGTCCGGAGTATCCACCTGTTCGAGCAACCGGGCCAGTTGCTTGTGCATGCACTCTGCGCTGCCGACGCTTCGCCGGAGAACCGCCTCGTCGATGATCGCCCAGCGCAGGGGACGCTCGGCCGAGCGCAGCCGGTCCTGCCGGGAGAGTCGGGCGTTGACTCGCTCGTCCACCTGCTCCGGAGTCAGGGCCTCCTGCACGCTGAGCAGCGCGCGGGCGTACTCCTTGGTCTGCAACAGCCCTGGCACCGCCTGCGCTACGAAGTTCTCGACGACCTCCGCCTGCGCCTCGAAGTCCATGAACCGCCGGTACTGATCCGGATGCGCCTCCCGCTTGGCCAGTTCGTACAGCCCGTGGAAGTGCTTGTCCGTGCCGAACGCCGCGTCCAGCCGGTCGGGAAGGTCCGGGGGAGGCATCAACTCGGCGGTCTCGATGCGGGCGAGGGTGCTCTTGCTGGAGTTCACGATGCCCGCGAGCTGTACGAGGGAGAGCCTCGCGGCCTCACGGTGACGGCGCTGCTCGGCGCCGAAGTAGTGGCGCGCGGAGAGGTACGGGGTGAGGGTCTGTGGCTTGAACGCCATGGTCTGGCCTCTCTGTAGCCGTTGAGGTTGCTATGGATGTCCCGTTCTCGGTCCCGGGACGCGGCGCTCCTGTCGAGGACGTATGCCGCAGCGCGACGATGGAGGCACACACGGTAATCACCGGTGTTCACGCCTGTCAGCGGAACGGGTTCGAAAGGAGCGGCGGATGATGCGCGACGGAACGGGTGCGCCCCTGAGACTGCTGCCATGGACCACTCCGGACGGACGCCCGTGCTACCTCAGCACGGACGACGACGGCAGCCGGCTCTCCCGCATGGCCGACGAGTTGGAGGCCGAACTGCTCGACTCGGCCGCGTACGTCCTCACCGCGGCCAGGTCGCTCCTCGGTGAACCTGCGGTGGGCGGCAGGGAGTTGAGGTTTGCGGGTGAACGACTCGCCGAGGCGCTCACGGACGCGCTGCGGATCGCGGCGAGCCGGGGCGCGCGGCTGTCGGGCGAATGAGCCCGGTGGTTGGTCAGAACTGTGGGGGCGGCGGGCGGAAGCGCGGTTTGCGCAGGTGGGCGCCGGACTGCTGGTAGCGGAGGCTGAGCGGTTCCCGTCGGGGTACGGAGCGTGCCTCCGGACCGATGAGGAAGTGTGCCTCGGGGATGCGCCCATCGCCGGTGTGCAGCGTCGGCAGGCTCGTGCAACCGGCCAGGTCCAGCATCATGCGAGCGGTCCCGTGGGCCTTGGCCACGGACTCGCCCGCGGCGAGATTGCGGTGGACGACCCGTGCATAGCCGCGTGCGTGAACGTCGGCGACCTCGGCCTGCCAGCCGATGACGGCGGGAACGGCGTCGCTTAACTCCTTGGCAAGGTGGGCGGTCCAGCACGCGTTCAGGACGAGCAGATGAAGGCCGTTGGCGGTGGCAGCGGTGACACAGCGACGCAGGCCGTCCAGGGCGACCGGTGCCTCACCGCCGTCGTCGGTGACGAACCGGGGGCCGCTGTCGGGTGTACCCCTCCCCGCGAAGTGGAGTACCTGGGGTGTGGTGTCGGCCAGGTACTGGGTCAGGTCGTCCCAGCGGGCGGCTGGGAGGGTGTCCAGCCGGACGGTGTGGCCGTAGCGGGAGTACGTGATGCTCTGCTGGATGTCGCGGTGCTCCTCCAGCACGTTGGGCGCGTTCGGGAGAGCGGGGGCGGCTGCCAGGACCAGGCAGACCACGTACACCGGTGTCATGGACGGGTCTGGGTAAGGGCTTGCACCAGGCGAAACCAGTGAGCGGTGTGCTGCGGGTCGGGGGAGCGGGTGGCGAGGGCCGCCAGTTCGGAGGTGAGCCGGTTGCGGGTCTCCGGGTCTGCTTCGGACGCCGCCTCGGCGAGGGCGTCCAGGTCCAGGGACTCCGGGTCGCCGGCGAGGAGGAGGGCGGCTTGGTGGTGGGTGGCGGAGGAGAACGCGTCGTTGAAGACCGAGCCTTCGATGGCGGCGCCGTACGCGAGTGCCTGGGCGTCACCGTCGTTCAGAGCACGGAGAACATGCCGCTGGAGGGCGCCTCGGTCCTGGACGCACTGGAACGCGGTGTCGATGTCCTCAGAGCGGGCGATGCGCAGGAGAGCCGGGTGAACCGCGACGCCAGGGGTGACGTCGTCGGTTTCGGTGAGGGCCTTCTCTGCGGACTCGTTGAGGAGGACTTCGCTGTTCTCCTGGAAGAAGCGCTTCGAGTCGTCCCAGCCCTCGCACTCCAACCAGCCTGAGAGCGTGTCCCGGAGGATCAGGGCCGAGAAGACGGCGTCCATGCCTTCGGAGAGGACCAGTTCCCTGATGCGCTGGTGCTGCTCGGCGACCGGCCAAGCGAGCGCGAACTCCGCCAATGCTGTCGCGGCTTCGTCAGCGCCGAGGGCGTCGGCGTGACGTGACCAGAAGGTCCGGCTGTCCGTCCAGGTGGGCGTGTTCGCCCACTCGACGACCAGGTTCAGAGTGTCCTCCGAGAGCGACAGCCAGTCCGGGGTGGCGGTGTCTGTCTCCTGCCGCCACGTGTGCTCCAGAGACTCGCGACTGTCACGGGATGTGTGGGCCTGGGCCCGGATCATTTGTCTGGCGTGCAGGACGATCTCACCTGGTTGCTCGGCCGTTTCGTCGTTGACGATGCGGATGAGTCCCAGCAGACCGAACGCGCGCGTGGGCTCGGGACGTCCGAGCTGGAAGGCCGCACGCTCGTACTCGATCGTGCGTGCGGCGGCCGGGTGGGCCTGAGCGAGCCCGGCGGCTGTGTCCGTGTAGGCCTGGATGGCGGCTGGTTCGTCTCCGGTCTCGGCCAGGCGGTTGGCGAGGTTGTTGAGTGCCATGGCGAGGTCGGGGAGGTAGGCGGCGGGGTTGGTGTGGGTGAGTTGGGTGTAGTGGCGTACGGCTTCGTGGGCGGGTTTGAGGGCGCCTTGGTGGTCTCCGGTCTGGGCTAGGTGGTTGGCGAGGTTGTTGAGTGCCATGGCGAGGTCGGGGAGGTAGGCGGCGGGGTTGGTGTGGGTGAGTTGGGTGTAGTGGCGTACGGCTTCGTGGGCGGGTTTGAGGGCGCCTTGGTGGTCTCCGGTCTGGGCTAGGTGGTTGGCGAGGTTGTTGAGTGCCATGGCGAGGTCGGGGAGGTAGGCGGCGGGGTTGGTGTGGGTGAGTTGGGTGTAGTGGCGTACGGCTTCGTGGGCGGGTTTGAGGGCGCCTTGGTGGTCTCCGGTCTGGGCCAGGGTTGCGGCGAGGTTGTTGAGTGATCCGGCGAGGTCGGGGAGGTAGGCGGCGGGGTTGGTGTGGGTGAGTTGGGTGTAGTGGCGTACGGCTTCGTGGGCGGGTTCAAGGGCAGCTTGGCGGTCTCCGGTCTCGGCCAGGCGGTTGGCGAGGTTGTTGAGTGCCATGGCGAGGTCGGGGAGGTAGGCGGCGGGGTTGGTGTGGGTGAGTTGGGTGTAGTGGCGTACGGCTTCGTGGGCGGGTTCAAGGGCGCCTTGGCGGTCTCCGGTCTCGGCCAGGCGGTTGGCGAGGTTGTTGAGTGCCATGGCGAGGTCGGGGAGGTAGGCGGCGGGGTTGGTGTGGGTGAGTTGGGTGTAGTGGCGTACGGCTTCGTGGGCGGGTTCAAGGGCGCCTTGGCGGTCTCCGGTCTGGGCTAGGTGGTTGGCGAGGTTGTTGAGTGCCGTGGCGAGGTGGGGGAGGTAGGCGGCGGGGTTGGTGTGGGCGAGTTGGCGTCGGATGCGTACGGCTTCGTGGGCGGGTTCAAGGGCAGCTTGGCGGTCTCCGGTCTCGGCCAGGCGGTTGGCGAGGTTGTTGAGTGCCGTGGCGAGGTGGGGGAGGTAGGCGGCGGGGTTGGTGTGGGTGAGTTGGGTGTAGTGGCGTACGGCTTCGTGGGCGGGTTCAAGGGCGCCTTGGCGGTCTCCGGTCTCGGCCAGGCGGTTGGCGAGGTTGTTGAGTGATCCGGCGAGGTCGGGGAGGTAGACGGCGGGGTTGGTGTGGGCGAGTTGACGTCGGATGCGTACGGCTTCGTGGGCGGGTTCAAGGGCGCCTTGGCGGTCTCCGGTCTGGGCCAGGGTTGCGGCGAGGTTGTTGAGTGCCGTGGCGAGGTGGGGGAGGTAGGCGGCGGGGTTGGTGTGGGTGAGTTGGGTGTAGTGGCGTACGGCTTCGTGGGCGGGTTCGAGGGCAGCTTGGCGGTCTCCGGTCTCGGCCAGGCGGATGGCGAGGTTGTTGAGTGATCCGGCGAGGTGGGGGAGGTAGGTGGCGGGGTTGGTGTGGGTGAGTTGGGTGTAGTGGCGTACGGCTTCGTGGGCGGGTTCGAGGGCGCCTTGGCGGTCTCCGGTCTGGGCTAGGTGGTTGGCGAGGTTGTTGAGTGCCGTGGCGAGGTGGGGGAGGTAGGCGGCGGGGTTGGTGTGGGCGAGTTGGCGTCGGATGCGTACGGCTTCGTGGGCGGGTTCGAGGGCAGCTTGGCGGTCTCCGGTCTCGGCCAGGCAGATGGCGAGGTTGTTGAGCGATCCGGCGAGGTCGGGGAGATAGCTCCTGTCCCTGTCAGCCAGGTCCCTATAGATGTCGGTTGCCTCACGAGCGAATTCTGCGGCAACCGTGTGATGAGCGTTCCCCGACAAGGCGACGGAGACCTCAAGCAGCGCCTTCCCCAGATGCGGCAGCGCGTTCTCCCGATCCCACACCACAAGGTCACGCAGCACGTCGATGCCCGGCCCCGGGACGCTGGCCCACGCAGCGTGGCGGGACAGCCAGGTCCGTACGTACGGATCGACCCGCTCCCAGCCGCCGGCCTCGGCCTGCCGCTTGAGGAGGTCCACCACCGCCCACAGCACGACCACCTCGGCGGCCGCCCCCTCGGGCCCCTCGCGCCTCCTCAGATGTGAGACGAACTCCCGGTGGTACAGCCGGTACACGGCCTGTGAGCCCGCACCGTCCTCGACGATGTAGCGGCCGTAGGCGGACAGAACCCAGTCCAGGTCGCCCTCGTCGTAGACAACCCCCTGACCGCCGAACGCCGAGGCCACCGCCTCCCAGACTCCGCCCGCGGGCATGCCCCGGCCGGCGGCGCAAGCGAGCGCCGTGAGGAGGTCCCGCGCAGCCGAGGGGAGTTCGGTGCCGTCGTCGCGTACCCGCTGGGGGCCGGAACGCAGATCCTCCTCGAACGCGGCCTCCACGGACTCGGGCAGCCCGGCGAGCAGGTCATCGGTGTCCCGGAGGCTCCCGGGCTCTTGGAGTCGTGCGACGAGGAAGCCGGTGACCAGCCGGGCGAAGAGGAACCCCCCGTCCTGTGCCGTCGCGCGGTCCGCCAGGGCCTCGGCGACCCCGGCCCCGTCGACCTCGGCGGCCTCGCAGCGCCGCCGTACGTACTCGGCGATGTCCCGCCGGGTGTCCGGCTCGGCCTCCAGGTCCACCGTCGTGACGCTGTCGCCGATGTGGCGGACCAGGGCGTCCGGCAGGGTCTCGCCCTCCTTCAGCCTGCCCCGGAAGGGCCGTTCCCGGGAGCCGACCAGCACCGGGAGCATCCGGCTCAGCGGAAAGACCAGCTCCTCGATCACGCCCTGGGTGTGCTCGGCCGGCACCTCGTCGAGACCGTCGAGGACCAGGACGGGAAGCGTCGGAAGCTCACGCAGCTCGGCTCTCAGGGCGTCCGCGTTCCTCGGCTCGCGCAACCCCAGCCGGGCGGCGAGTTCCGCGGCGGCCTGTGTCGCGTCCAGGCCCCGCAGATGCACGGCCGCGAAGGTCCGGACGTCCCGTACACCCGGGTCCGGGTCACCCTCCCGGAGGGCTCCCTGCCGCTCTGCCTCCTGTCGTTGCTCGGGGTCCGCGAGCGTCGCGACGCGTCCTAGCACCGCAGACTTGCCGCACCCGGCGGGCCCGGTGACCAGGAAGAGACCGGGAGCCGCCGCCTCCATCCACGTGATGATCTTTCCGAGTACGCGCTGCCGTCCGCTGAAGAACCAGCCTTCTTCCCGGTGCCCCACGCCGCGCGCGGCGAGCACCAGGTGCTCCACGAGGGTCGGCGCGGTCCCCGGCCGGGCGAGAGGATTGGGAAACGCCGGTCGTTCGTCGCCCGCGGTGCCACGCGCGGGCCGCTGGCCCTCCGACTCGCACCTGGTCGCCAGCGCCGTCAGCAGCTCGACCCCACTGACCAGCTCGTTGTGCGCGCTCCACGCGCTCAGGTACTCGTCCGTGCGTGGCCCCTCCCGCAGCACCGCCGCCAGTGCCCGCAGCAGCGGTCCGCCGCCGTCCGACGTCTCGTTGCGCTGGCAGCTCGCCATGCTGCCGAGCCACTTGGTCCGGCCGGGCGGAAGGGAGATCTCGGACCAGTGTTTCAGGGCGGTTTGGATGCCGTCCCCGACGCCGTCGCCCGCGTAGCAGGTGTCGACGACCACCAGGATCTGATCGGCATCCGAGGAGACGGCGTATCCGATCAGCTCTTCGGTGGACACGCCCTGCCTGCGTATCCGGACCTTCCGCGTCCCCACATGGTCGCCGGGCTTCAGATCACTGAGGACCAGCCGCAGTTCGTCGTCGGCGAGGACGCCGTGCCCCGACCAGAGGATCAACGCCGGCTTGCGGCCCCCCGAGCGCCGCCAGCCCTCGCTCCACTCCTCGACTTCCCGGTCGAAGGCCGCCCGGTCCGGGTTCCCCCCGCCCACCAGCCGCACGTCGAAGCCCAGCCCTTCGAGGAGGCCGGCGATCTCCTCCATCTGCGCCTTGACGCCCACCAGTTGAGGGAAGGTACGAGAGTCGTCGTACGACTCGCACACCACACACAGCGCGGTGGCCCTGAACTCCGGAGCCTCACTCATCCTCGGTGCCCTCTTCCCCCTCGTGCCCCATCACCAGCGTCAACGCCGTCACCGAGGCCTCCGGAGCGTGCCGTGCGCCGACCCTCAGCCGGTGGGCTCCGGGGGCGAGACCGGTGAGCGGAGCGGTGTAGCGCCCGTCGCCCCGGTTCCGCAGCGAGCGTTCGGGGCCGTCGTCCACACTCAGGGCGAGCGCCAGCTCGTCGTGCCCGGGGACGTCCCTGGGGACCGACACCTCGACCTCCGCCGCCTTGCCTGCCGCCAGCACCTCCGGCACGCGCACCCCGAGCGGCCTTGCCGCCGCGTACTCCTCCGGACCCCGGTGCACCGGCAGCTCAGGTGTGAGCCACCCCCACAGCGCCCAGCGGACGGCGGAGTTGTTCTGCAGCGAACCGTGCTGTTCCCACGGGGTGTACGCGGGTCGCCGTACGCCCGTGAGATGGGCGCTGGACAGACGGGGCACACGCCCGTCGCCGCCCTCGTCCGCGCCGCCGATGGTGAGCAGCGGCGAGAGCCGGCCGTCGTCCCCCGGCCGGGCCGTGGTCGGAGTGGGCTGCAGAACCCCGCTCACCGGCAGGTACTCCACCCCGTACGCGGCCCCCGTCCGGGACTCGTGCAACGCCGCATGGAACAGCGCCGCGTCCTTGAGCAGGGCCTCGTCGACCCCAGGGAGCCCGGTGACCTCACGCGCGTATCGGAGGTTGTCCGCGTCCGTGCCGCCACCCTCCAGACACGCGTAGTCCGGGGTGAGCTGATGCAGGGACGGCAGGCTGCGGGCGAACCGCGCCAGATTCAGCCGAAGCGGGCCGAAGCCCGGCCGCAGCCCGTTCACCAGGTACAGCAGGGCGTCCAGTGAGCCCCGGTACGGCGTCCCGAGCGTGATCACCTGCCGGGCGACCTCCGCGCCGCCGCCCATCTCGATGTACTGCCGGGTCACCAGCCCGCCCATCGAGTGGGCCACGAACACGACCCTGGCTTCCGCCCGCCCGGGTGCAGAGGCACGCCAGCGGCCGAGTTCCTCCTCCACCCGTTCGCCGAGCCGTTCGGCGTTGTACCGGCAGGAGAGCCGCCAGTCGTACGAGAAGTCCACCAGGTTCACCGGTGTGCGAGGGTCGTCGCCCGGCAGCCGCCGTCGCAGGGTGAAGTGTCGCTCCAGCCAGTCCAGCAGCCCGTTGTAGCCGTCGACGAGTGGCCCGACCCCGGGCAGGGCGTGCAGATCGGGCATCGGCCCGGCGGGCCGGACGCCGTCACCGGGGTGGCCGTCTCCCAGGTCGGACGGGAGGGCCAGCCGGGTCACGGACTTTCCGAAGGTCCTGATCCCTCGTAGCAGGGCCTTTCCCGAGAGCCCCCATAACTCGTTCCCGTCCGCGTCCGTCAGCCGGCTGCCCATGATCCCCGGAACCACGACCACGAGATCGTCGACCCGGCAGCGCTGTGTCGTCATGCCGCCCCCGAATGGTGCACGTCGTGCTGTGAGGGGTCAGCGTAATGACGGTAGAGCGGGCCGGACACGAGGAATGCGGAACTGTCCGCACGAAACATGAAATGCGCGCTGGCCTGCGTCCTGTGTCCTGCGTGAAGAAGGGGCGACGCCGGGCACGGTGCCGGTCGGCGTCACCCCTCTCGTACCCGCTACGGGCTAAGGGCTAAGGGCTACGGCAGCGCCAGCATCCGCTCCAGCGCCAGCTTCGCGAACGCCTCCGTCTCCTTGTCCACCTCGATGCGGTTGACGAGGTTGCCCTCGGCCAGGGACTCCAGGGCCCAGACCAGGTGGGGGAGGTCGATGCGGTTCATCGTGGAGCAGAAGCAGACCGTCTTGTCGAGGAAGACGATCTCCTTGTCCTCGGGTGCGAAGCGGTTCGCCAGGCGGCGGACCAGGTTCAGTTCCGTGCCGATGGCCCACTTGGAGCCGGCCGGGGCGGCCTCCAGGGCCTTGATGATGTACTCCGTCGAGCCGACGTAGTCCGCCGCGGCCACGACCTCGTGGCGGCACTCGGGGTGGACCAGGACGTTCACGCCCGGGATGCGCTCGCGTACGTCGTTCACCGAGTCGAGGCTGAAGCGGCCGTGGACCGAGCAGTGGCCGCGCCACAGGATCATCTTCGCGGCGCGCAGTTCCTCGGTCGTGAGGCCGCCGTTCGGCTTGTGCGGGTTGTAGAGGACGCAGTCCTCCAGGGACATGCCCATGTCCCGCACGGCGGTGTTGCGGCCGAGGTGCTGGTCGGGGAGGAAGAGCACTTTCTCGCCCTGCTCGAAGGCCCAGTCCAGGGCCCGTTTCGCGTTCGAGGAGGTGCAGATCGTGCCGCCGTGCTTGCCCGTGAACGCCTTGATGTCGGCGGACGAGTTCATGTACGAGACGGGCACGACCTGCTCGGCTATCCCGGCCTCGGTCAGCACGTCCCAGCACTCGGCGACCTGCTCGGCCGTCGCCATGTCGGCCATCGAGCAGCCGGCGGCCAGGTCGGGCAGGACCACCTTCTGGTCGTCGGAGGTCAGGATGTCCGCGGACTCGGCCATGAAGTGCACACCGCAGAACACGATGTACTCGGCCTCGGGGCGGGCGGCGGCGTCCTTGGCCAGCTTGAAGGAGTCACCGGTGACGTCGGCGAACTGGATGACCTCGTCGCGCTGGTAGTGGTGGCCGAGCACGAAGACCTTGTCCCCGAGCTTCTCCTTGGCCTTGCGGGCGCGCTCCACCAGGTCCGGGTCGGACGGCGAGGGCAGGTCGCCGGGGCACTCCACGCCGCGCTCGCTCCTGGGGTCGGCCTCACGGCCGAGGAGCAGCAGGGCGAGGGGCGTCGGCTGTACGTCGAGCTCCTGGGGCTGGGCGGTGGTCACGACACGCACCCTTTCTGTTCCGCGACTTTTCGTCGATATGACGCTATCTATCATAACTGCTTCACGTCACTTTGACGATGGCCATAGCGTCTGTGTGACGTGAATCCCGGTGGGCCGCCGTTCATTCCCGGGAAGACCGGGAATGAGCCGTTTTCCGGTTCCCGGCGTGTGTGCGAGCATGAAACGAAGCCGTAAATCGAGCGCCCGGCCCGGAATGAATCCGCGGCCCCGCCGGTTGGACACGTCGGCAAGCAGTCTCCGTACAACCCGGGAGAGATGTAGATGTCCGTATCGGACGAGACCACCACCGTCAGCGACGGCATCATCCTGACCGACGCCGCCGCGGACAAGGTCAAGACCCTGCTCGACCAGGAAGGCCGCGACGACCTCGCGCTGCGCGTCGCCGTCCAGCCCGGCGGCTGCTCCGGCCTGCGCTACCAGCTCTTCTTCGACGAGCGTTCCCTCGACGGCGACGTCGAGAAGGACTTCGGCGGTGTGAAGGTCGTCACGGACCGCATGAGCGCCCCGTACCTGATCGGTGCCACGATCGACTTCGTGGACACGATCGAGAAGCAGGGCTTCACGATCGACAACCCGAACGCGACCGGCTCCTGCGCCTGCGGCGACTCCTTCAGCTGAGCCCGCCGGGCCGCCACCGAGCGGCAGCGGACATGACGAAGGCGGCGGCCCCCTCCGACGGGGCCGCCGCCTTCGTGTTCGCTACCTGCCCGGGCCGGTCCTAGCGCTCCCGCGTGGGGGGAGCCGGCAGCCGCGCGCCCTCCTTGGCCAGCGGGACCGCCTTGCCGTCCGAGTCCACGACCGCACGGTCACCCAGCGGCTCGTCCAGCCGCACGGTCTCCTGGAACTTCTTCGCGACCATGATGCAGACCTTGTCCGGCCACGCGGTGGAGGTCACCTCGACCGTCACCTCGCCGCCCTTCTCGCTCGCCTTCACGTCGTAGTCGGCGCACACCCCGCCCATGAAGGTCACGGTCAGCTCGTCACCCTCGGCCCGGTAGCCGTCCACCTCGACGTCGCGCGGCGAGGGGGCCGACGTCGCCTTGTCACTCGGCTCGCTCGGCGCGGAGGACGTCAGATACTTCGGGTCGACCGCCGGGTACGTCACCGTGAACGGGTCCTTCGCCCCCGGCGCCGTCACCTCGAACAGCCAGGACGGCACCAGCGCCTGGCGCCCGTCCACGAAGTGCGAGGCCAGTCCGAACACCGCGCCCTCGACCGTGACGGAGTCCTGCTGCCCCTGCCCGGGAGAGCCGCTCGCGGATGATCCGCAGGGCTCCTCCAGCCGGTCCTTCAGCGGCACGGCGCTCGCACAGCCGCCGATGCCCATCCGGTGATCGCTCGTCGGCCGCTCCTCCATCAGCTCCAGCGCCTTCTTGGCACTGACCACGGGGTACGTGTCCCCCTCGGCCGGCGCCTTGAGCTGACCGCTGCCGCCGACGACCTCGCCCTCGGAGCCGACCGTGACCCCGGTGTTCCAGCCGTGCGTCGGCAGTCCGCCGATCTCGGGAGCGGCGTTCACCACCCGCTGGGCGCCCATGACCTGGCTCGCGTCCAGCTTCGCGGCGTCCTGCCCCAGCGCCTTCAGCACCGGCGCCGCGGCCTTCTCGGCCTCCGCCTCGCTCACCGGGCTGCCGCCGGACTGCGGAGCCGTGCAGGTGTCGGTGCCCTTGCAGTCGTCGGTGCCCGGGGCGTAGCGGTTGAACGTCCAGGCTCCCGGCGCCTGCTTGTTCACCTGGAGACTCGGCCCCGAACCGTCCTGACCGGCTCCGACCTTCCAGGCCTCGCCCTGCGTCACCGGCGTTCCCTCGACCCCGAGGGCCTTCGCCAGCCGGGCCACGTCCTCCTTGGTGACCTCGCCCTGCGCCCGGTACACCGGCGCCTCGCCGGGGCCGTCCGGCAGCGCGCCGCCGAGCTTGTAGGTGGCGCCGTAGGGGTTGGGTTCACCGGGCGCGATGCCGTTGCCCTCGCCGGAGGTCGAATCCGAGTACCCGTCGAGCGCCAGCGGCGGGGGAGTGTCGTCCCCGCCGGGCGCGCCGGACGTCTGCCCGTCGCCCGACCCACCGGCCACGTTGGTGGCGAGCCAGGCCCCGCCCCCGCCGATCAGCAGTACGGCGGCGGCGACGGAGGCGATGATCGCGGGCGTCCGGGGCCGACCGCCGCCCGGGTGGACCAGGTCCTCCTCGCTGCGGGGCAGCTCGCTGTCCGGCGTGCCGGTGTCACGGAGCGGGTCGGTGTCGTCCGGCGTCGCGGCGGCTTCTGATTCGGCCTTCGCTGCCGTGTCCGCGTCGGTGTCCGGTTCTGTTTCGGCTTCCCCTTCTGCTTCCGCTTCCGCTTCCGGGGCCGTGTCGTCCTTACGGGCCTCGGACTCACGCACCTCGGATGCCTCCGGAGCGGGAGCCTCAGGGGCCTGATCGGCGTCGGCGTCCTGCTCCGTCTCAGCGACCCCGGGCGTGTCGGCCTCACGGGGCTCGGCGGCCTCGGTCGCGTCCTGCGCGTCCGCCGAACCCCGTTCACCGTCACAGACGCCCCCGGTGTCACGGGCAGGGTCGGCGGCTCCGGCGCCGCCCGCTTCCCTGGCGTCGTCGTCGTTGTCGGGTCGCTCGGTGTTCACCGCATCGCTCCTTCGGCTGCACAGCCGTCCCATGGGACCCGGACCGGTCACTCACGGGCGGCTGGTGGGTCGTATCCCGCCTCCCCTTTACGGGGGACAGCGATGGGACGCAGCGGGGGAGCACACGGTTCCCGCGGGGGGCCGGTCAGTCCCCGTAGTCCGACATGGCGTCGAGCAGCCGGGCCGACGCCGTGGGTACGGTCACGCCGTGGATCAGGGCCGGCGAGACGGGCCGGGAGGCGATGCGGTCGGGAGCCGCCCAGTGGGGAGCCATCCGCGCCCCGTCACCCGGCAGCGAGGCGAGATCGCCTTCGAGGTCGACCGGAACGGGTACCTGGACCTTGAGGTTCGTCATAGCCGCACCGTAGGCACGCTCGAGCTCGCGGAGAAAGATCTACTATCGGGTAGTTTCGCTGCCTTCAGCGCCGGCCCGTCCACCCGATAGCGTGAAGTGTCAAGGCCCGCCTCCCTCAGGAGAATCCACGCCGTGCGCATCGCAGTCACCGGCTCCATCGCCACCGACCACCTCATGACCTTCCCCGGTCGCTTCGCCGACCAGCTCGTAGCGGACCAGCTGCACACGGTCTCGCTGTCGTTCCTGGTCGACAAGCTCGACGTCCGCCGCGGCGGCGTCGCCGCGAACATCGCGTTCGGCATGGGTCAGCTCGGCACCCGGCCGATCCTGGTCGGCGCCGCGGGCGCGGACTTCGACGAGTACCGCGCCTGGCTCGACCGGCACGGCGTCGACACCGACTCCGTCCGTATCTCCGACACGCTGCACACCGCCCGCTTCGTGTGCACGACCGACGCCGACCACAACCAGATCGGCTCCTTCTACACGGGCGCCATGAGCGAGGCCCGCCTCATCGAGCTGAAGACCGTCGCCGACCGGGTCGGCGGACTCGACCTGGTCTCCATCGGCGCGGACGACCCGGAGGCGATGCTCCGCCACACCGAGGAGTGCCGCTCCCGGTCCATCCCGTTCGCCGCCGACTTCTCCCAGCAGATCGCCCGGATGAACGGCGAGGAGATCCGCATCCTGCTGGACGGGGCGACGTACCTCTTCTCCAACGAGTACGAGAAGGGCCTCATCGAGACCAAGACCGGCTGGAGCGACTCCGAGATCCTGTCCAGGGTGGGTCACCGCGTCACCACCCTCGGCGCGCGCGGCGTCCGCATCGAGCGGGTCGGCGAGGACCCGATCGAGGTCGGCACGCCGGACGAGGAGCGCAAGGCCGACCCCACGGGCGTCGGCGACGCGTTCCGCGCGGGCTTCATGTCGGGCCTGGCGTGGGGTGTCTCCCTGGAGCGGGCCGCGCAGGTCGGCTGCATGCTGGCGACCCTCGTCATCGAGACGGTGGGGACGCAGGAGTACCAGCTGCGGCGGGGGCACTTCATGGAGCGATTCACCAAGGCGTACGGCGACGAGGCGGCGACCGAGGTTCAGGGGCATCTGGCCTGACCGTTGCCGAGTTCAGGGGCGTGGGGGCTGGTCGCGCCCACGCGGCGGAGCCGCACATCGATACAGCCCCGCGCCCCTGGGTTTCTCAGCTCACCCGGCGGATCAAGTATGCCGTTCCCTTGTCCGCCGGCTCCTCCCCTACGTACTCCTGGCCCCGCATCTCGCACCACGCGGGAATGTCCAGCCGCGCCGCCTCGTCATCGGACAGGACCCGGACCAGGCCCCCCACCGGCACATCGCCGATCACCTTCGCCAGCTCGATCACGGGGATCGGGCACCGCTTGCCCAGGGAGTCCACGACGAGGACGTCCGCCTCCCGCACCACCGCCCCGGAGACCGGCGCCCCCAGCTTCTCCCGCACTCCCGCCACAGCCCCCGGCAGTACGGCGAGGAACCGCTCCACATCCTCCTCCGCCGCCCCGACCGGCAGCGACACCCGCACATTGCCCTCGCTCAGCACGCCCATCGCCCGCAGCACATGGCTCGGCGTCAGCGTGCTGCTCGTGCAGGACGATCCGGACGAGACGGAGAAACCCTCCCGGTCCAGCTCGTGCAGCAGAGCCTCCCCGTCGACATAGAGACAGGAGAAGGTGACGACCCCGGGCAGCCGGCGCACCGGGTCCCCGACCACCTCGACGTCGGGCACCAGCCCCGGTACCCGGGCCCGGATCCGCTCCGTCAGCTCCCGCAGCCGCGCGGCCTCCGCGGCGGCCTCCGCCCGTACGGCCCGCAGGGAAGCGGCCGCGGCCACGATCGCCGGAAGGTTCTCGAAACCGGGCGCCCGCCCCGACTCCCGCTCGTCCACCGGCCCTTGCGCCGAGAACCGCACACCCTTGCGCACGACGAGCAGCCCGACCCCGGACGGCCCACCCCACTTGTGCGCACTGGCCGTGAGCAGCGACCAGTCCCCTTCCACCGGCCCCCAGCCGAGCGACTGCGCGGCGTCCACCAGCAACGGCACCCCGGCCTCCCGGCACCGTCCGGCCACCGCCGCGACGGGCTGCTCCGTGCCCACCTCGTGATTGGCCGACTGGAGACAGGCCAGCGCGGTGTCCGCGCGCAGGGCGTCGCCGTACGCCGCCGGGTCCACCGCCCCGCCCCGGTCGACCGGCACCTCGGTGACGGACCCGCCGCCCGACTCGTGCACCTCGGCCGAATGGAGGACAGAAGAATGTTCGACCGCCGACACGATCAGGTGGCGCCCGACCCGCCGCCGCCCGGCCAGCGCCCCCGCAATCCCCGTATGCACCGCACGCGTTCCGGACGAGGTGAACACCAGCTCGTCCACCCGGCACCCCACCGCCTCGGCAGCGGCCTCCCGAGCGGCGTCCAACAGCATCCGAGCCCGCCGCCCCTCCCTGTACAACCGCGCCGGATCCGCCCACCCCTCATCAAGGGAGGCCAGCAGAGCCTGCCGGGCAACAGAATGAAGCGGAGCACCAGAAGCAGCATCGAAGTAGGCCACACAGCAACGCTAGAACGTGCAGCTGGGAGATGCCCCAAGGGGCACGGGCCTGAGACATCTGCGGCTCCGCCGCGGGGCGCGACAAGCCACAACGACCGCCGCACCCGCCAATCAAGCGAACACCCCACCCCACTAGGCACCCCTCCTAGAGAACCCCCGGAGGGCGTCGGCTAGGGTTTGGTCCGCATAAACATCCAAACCCCTGCCCGACGCAGGGCGGCGACCGACCAGCGAGAAGGCCAGGCCGCAGCCGATCCGCGCGGGCGAGACTCTCGGGAAGGCGCTACGTGAGTCCCAACGGCTCCGACCGCTCGCCGCGGCGCCCGATGCGGCGGAAGCTGCTGCAGGCACTGACCGCGGGCCTGGTCTTGGCGACAGCCACCGGTTGCTCGTACAACTGGGAAGACTTCCCCCGCCTTGGTATGCCCACCCCGACCACGGAAGAGGCTCCTCGGATCCTCTCCCTGTGGCAGGGGTCCTGGGCGGCTGCGCTCGCCGTTGGCGTGCTGGTGTGGGGTCTGATCCTGTGGAGTGCTTTCTTCCACCGGCGCAGCCGCACCAAGGTCGAAGTTCCCCCACAGACCCGGTACAACATGCCCATCGAGGCGCTGTACACCGTGGTCCCGCTCATCATCGTCTCGGTGCTGTTCTACTTCACCGCCCGTGACGAGTCCGAGCTGCTCAGCCTCAAGAAGAAGCCCGACGTCACGGTCAACGTGGTCGGCTTCCAGTGGAGCTGGTGCTTCAACTACATCGAGCCCGTCGCGGGTTCCACCGGTGACGCCAAGACCTCCAAGGACCTGGACGCGATCCCGGACCGGTTCAAGGAAGACTTCCCGGCGAACGCCGGCGGCGCCTACGACTGCGGCACCCCCGGTACGCGGAACCCGCAGAACGGCAACCCCGGTCCGACGCTCTGGCTGCCCAAGGGCAAGACGGTCCGCTTCGTGCTGACCTCGCGTGACGTCATCCACTCCTTCTGGGTGGTGCCGTTCCTGATGAAGCAGGACGTCATCCCGGGCCACACCAACGCCTTCGAGGTGACCCCCAACAAGGAGGGCACCTTCATGGGCAAGTGCGCCGAGCTCTGCGGCGTCGACCACTCTCGGATGCTGTTCAACGTGAAGGTCGTCTCCCCCGAGCGCTACGAGCAGCACCTCAAGGACCTCGTGGACAAGCAGCAGAACGGTTACGTTCCTGCCGGCATCGCGCAGACGAGCCACGAGAAGAACCGGGAGACGAACAACCTGTGAGCATCCTCAACGAACCCCAGGGTGCCGCGGCAGCAGGGTCCCACTATGCGGACGAGTTGCCGGTCAGGCGCCAGAACCGCGGCAGTGTCGTGGTCAAGTGGCTGACGACGACCGACCACAAGACGATCGGCACGATGTACCTGATTACATCGTTCGCCTTCTTCGTCATCGGTGGCGTGATGGCGCTGTTCATGCGCGCCGAGCTGGCCCGGCCGGGTCTGCAGATCATGTCGAACGAGCAGTTCAACCAGGCGTTCACGATGCACGGCACGATCATGCTGCTGATGTTCGCGACGCCGCTGTTCGCCGGCTTCGCGAACTGGATCATGCCGCTGCAGATCGGCGCGCCCGACGTGGCGTTCCCGCGGCTGAACATGTTCGCCTACTGGCTGTACCTCTTCGGCTCGCTCATCGCGGTCGGTGGCTTCCTCACCCCGCAGGGCGCGGCCGACTTCGGCTGGTTCGCCTACAGCCCGCTCTCGGACGCCGTCCGCAGCCCGGGCATCGGCGCCGACATGTGGATCATGGGTCTGGCCTTCTCCGGCTTCGGCACCATCCTCGGCTCGGTCAACTTCATCACCACGATCATCTGCATGCGCGCCCCGGGCATGACGATGTTCCGCATGCCGATCTTCGTGTGGAACGTGCTGCTGACCGGTGTGCTGGTCCTGCTCGCCTTCCCGGTCCTCGCGGCCGCGCTGTTCGCCCTGGAGGCGGACCGCAAGTTCGGCGCCCACATCTTCGACTCCGCCAACGGCGGGGCGTTGCTGTGGCAGCACCTCTTCTGGTTCTTCGGCCATCCAGAGGTGTACATCATCGCGCTGCCGTTCTTCGGCATCATCTCCGAGGTCATCCCGGTCTTCTCCCGTAAGCCGATGTTCGGTTACACGGGTCTGATCGGCGCGACCATCGCGATCGCGGGTCTGTCCGTGACGGTGTGGGCCCACCACATGTACGTCACCGGCGGTGTGCTGCTGCCGTTCTTCTCCTTCATGACCTTCCTGATCGCGGTCCCGACCGGTGTGAAGTTCTTCAACTGGATCGGCACGATGTGGAAGGGCTCGTTGTCCTTCGAGACACCGATGCTCTGGGCGACCGGCTTCCTGATCACCTTCACCTTCGGTGGTCTGACCGGTGTCATCCTGGCCTCGCCGCCGATGGACTTCCACGTCTCCGACTCGTACTTCGTGGTCGCGCACTTCCACTACGTCGTCTTCGGCACCGTGGTCTTCGCGATGTTCTCCGGCTTCCACTTCTGGTGGCCGAAGTGGACCGGCAAGATGCTGGACGAGCGCCTCGGCAAGATCACCTTCTGGACGCTGTTCATCGGTTTCCACGGCACGTTCCTGGTCCAGCACTGGCTGGGTGCCGAGGGCATGCCGCGCCGTTACGCGGACTACCTCGCGGCCGACGGCTTCACCGCGCTGAACACGATCTCGACGATCAGCTCGTTCCTGCTCGGCATGTCGATCCTGCCGTTCTTCTACAACGTGTGGAAGACGGCCAAGTACGGCAAGACGGTCGAGGTCGACGACCCGTGGGGCTACGGCCGCTCCCTGGAGTGGGCCACCTCCTGCCCGCCGCCGCGCCACAACTTCATCACCATGCCGCGGATCCGCAGCGAATCCCCGGCGTTCGACCTGCACCACCCGGAGATCGCCGCTCTCGACCAGCTCGAGAACGCGGGGCACGGCGAGAAGGCCCTCGCCGGCGGCAAGGAGGCCGGCAAGTGAAGATCCAGGGCAAGATGTTCATGTGGCTGAGCTTCTTCGTCCTCGTCATGGCGGTCGTCTATGGCGTGTGGTCGAAGGAGCCGGTAGGTACCACGGCCCTCTTCATGACCTTCGGCCTGTGCATCATGATTGGCTTCTACCTCGGCTTCACGGCCAAGCGGGTCGACGTCGGCGCACAGGACAACAAGGAGGCGGACGTCGCGGACGACGCCGGCGAGGTCGGGTTCTTCAGCCCGCACAGCTGGCAGCCGCTGTCCCTGGCCATCGGCGGCGCCCTGGCCTTCCTGTCGGTCGCCATCGGCTGGTGGCTGATGTACTTCTCCCTGCCGATCATCCTGATCGGCGTCTGGGGCTGGGTCTTCGAGTACTACCGCGGTGAGAACCGCACCCAGTAACACGCGCCCAAATGCCACAGGGGCCCGGACACTCCGCGAGGAGCGTCCGGGCCCCTGCCGCATGCCGCCCTTCCGCCGCAATATGTGTCACTCGTACGAGTCTCTCGGC
This sequence comes from Streptomyces sp. CRCS-T-1, assembly GCF_024442335.1. Lineage (NCBI taxonomy): Bacteria > Bacillati > Actinomycetota > Actinomycetes > Kitasatosporales > Streptomycetaceae > Streptomyces > Streptomyces sp. CRCS-T-1. The sequence continues at coordinate 6,227,636 of NZ_CP101651.1, forward strand.
GTGCCGCCGTTGACGGGCCTTCCTAGCGTGAGGTCATGAGCCACTCAGCGATACCCCGGCCCCGCACCGTCGTCGGTTGCACGCTGCTGGTGATAGCCCTCAGCGCGGGCGTCACCACCGCCTGCGGCGCGGACGGCAACCCGCTCTCCCACCGTCCCTACGACGCGGCGGACCAGATCTCCTTCAACGGCCCCGTGGAGGGCCGCGAGAAGGCCGACCCGGACAAGCCCCTGGAAGTGGTCGCCGAGGACTCCGACGGGCGCATCACGGACGTCACGGCCTACGACGCCACCGGACGCTACCTGGCGGGCGAACTCGCCGCCGACGGCAGCCGCTGGCACAGCACCGCGCCGCTCGCCGCCAACGCCGGCTACACGGTCCGGGTGAGCACCGAGGACGAGGACGGCGCGCCCGGCCGCAAGGTCCTCACCTTCGACACGGGCAAGCCCACCACCAAGAAGCGCCTGGACGTCACCTTCGGCCCCAGGACGGGCACCTACGGCGTCGGCCAGCCCGTCACCGCCGAGCTGAGCCGGGCCGTCAAGGACAGGGCCCAGCGGGCCGTCGTCGAACGCGCGCTCAAGGTCAGCTCCATGCCCGCCGTGGACGGCGCCTGGCACTGGGTGGACGAGAAGAAGCTCCACTACCGCCCGAAGGACTACTGGCCCGCACAGGCCACCGTCCAGGTCCGCAGCAACCTGGAGGGCATCAAGATCGGCGACCGGCTGTGGGGCGGCGGCAAGGCCAAACCGCTGACCTTCAGCACCGCCGACAAGCTCATAGCCGTCACGGACGCCTCGGCCCACCAGATGACGGTCTACAAGAACGACGAGATCATCCGCCAGATACCGGTGACCACCGGTATGCCCGGCTACGACACGCGCAACGGCGTCAAGGTCGTCCTGGCCAAGGAAGGCACCGTCCGCATGACCAGCGCCAGCATCGGCGCCTCGGACTTCTACGACCTGATCGTCCACCACTCGGTGCGGGTCACCAACAGCGGCGAGTACGTCCACGCCGCCCCCTGGTCGGTCGGCTCCCAGGGAGCCGCCAACGTCAGCCACGGCTGCACCGGCATGAGCACCGAGAACGCCGCCTGGTTCTACGACACCGTACGCGAGGGCGACATCGTCAAGGTCATCAACTCCGGCGGCGACACCATGGCCCCCTTCGGCAACGGCTTCGGCGACTGGAACCTCGACTGGCAGAAGTGGCGCACAGGCAGCGCCCTCCTCGGCGGCACCCCGGACGGCCCCGCAGAGGCCGACAGGGCCCGTCTACGCCCTCAGAGCATCTGACCTGAAGGGGCGCGGGGAACTGTGCGAACAACCCCCACACACCCGCACCCGCCACACAACCGGCAGCCCCGAGCCCTCAGGCGTTCAGAGCCTTCTTCTCCCGCAGCAAAGCAGCCAGCGCGGCCGCGAACTCCACCGGCTCCACCGGCAGCGTCACAGCCGACTCCGCCCGACTCCAGGTCGCCAGCCACGCATCCTGCGGCCGCCCGATCAGCAGCAACACCGGCGGGCAGTGGAACACCTCGTCCTTGATCTGCCGGCAGACCCCCATGCCGCCCATCGGCACGGCCTCACCGTCCAGCACACAGACATCGATCCCGCCCCGGTCCAGCTCCCTGAGCACCGCGTCCGGGGTCGCGCACTCCAGGAACTCCACCACGGGAACATCCGGCGCCGGCCGCCGTCCCGTGGCCAGCCGCACCTGCTCGCGGGTGTTGGAGTTGTCGCTGTAGACCAGCACCGTGGCGGTCGGCTGCATTGTTCCTCCGTGACGTCAGCGTCGTAAGGACAGGCCCGATGGGCGGGATGCTACTCCCTTGAACACCACGTCAACACCGGTACGACAGGCGAAGACACTCCGAACGGCACCCCCCGGAGTGAGGGCGGGATAAGCGACCGACATAATGTCGGTCGTGGCGACAGCAACGACAGCAGAAACCGGGCACGCGCACCCGTCGGTCAATCGGCCGAACCTCACCAGCGTCGGAACCATCATCTGGTTGAGTTCCGAGCTGATGTTCTTCGCGGCCCTCTTCGCGATGTACTTCACCCTGCGATCGGTGACCGGTGCCGAGCACTGGAAGGAGATGGCCGGCCATCTCAACTTCCCGTTCTCGGCGGCGAACACCACCATCCTGGTGCTCTCCTCCCTCACCTGCCAGCTCGGCGTCTTCGCCGCCGAGCGCGGTGATGTGAAGAAGCTCCGGATGTGGTTCATCGTCACCTTCGTGATGGGTGCGATCTTCATCGGCGGTCAGGTCCTCGAGTACACGGAGCTGGTCAAGGAGGCGGGCCTGTCCCTGTCCTCCGACCCCTACGGCTCGGTGTTCTACCTGACGACCGGCTTCCACGGCCTGCACGTGACGGGCGGCCTCATCGCCTTCCTGCTGGTCCTCGGCCGGACCTACGCGGCCAGCAGGTTCACCCATGAGCAGGCGACGGCCGCGATCGTCGTGTCCTACTACTGGCACTTCGTCGATGTCGTCTGGATCGGCCTCTTCGCCACGATCTACATGATCAAGTAGCAGGGCCCGCATCCACGCGTGCTCCATGAAGCGCGCATCCCAGAAGCATCGACGCAGAAGATCCTGACACCGGGGTAATCCGTGAAAAAGCTCTCCGCACGACGACGCCACCCGCTGGCGGCGCTCGTCGTCCTACTCCTCGCGCTGGCATGCACCGGGGGGCTGTATGCCGTGTTCGCACCGACGAGCCCGGCGAAGGCCGACGAAACCGCCCAGTCCCTCACCATCGAGGAGGGCAAGAAGCTCTACTCGGTCGGCTGCGCCAGTTGCCACGGCACCGGCGGTCAGGGCACCTCCGACGGGCCGAGCCTGGTGGGTGTGGGCGCGGCATCGGTCGACTTCCAGGTGGGCACGGGCCGTATGCCGGCCGCCACCTCGCAGGGCCCGCAGGTCCCGAAGAAGAAGAACATCTACTCGCAGGCCGAGATCGACCAGCTCGCGGCGTACATCGCCTCGCTGGGTGCCGGTCCGTCCGTTCCGACGGAGGAGCAGTACGGCCCCGAGGGCGCCGACATCGCCAAGGGCGGTGAGCTGTTCCGCACCAACTGCGCGCAGTGCCACAACTTCACCGGCAAGGGCGGCGCGCTGACGCACGGCAAGTACGCGCCGACCCTCGAGGGCGTCTCCGCGAAGCACATCTACGAGGCCATGCAGACCGGCCCGCAGAACATGCCGTCCTTCCCCGACACCACGCTGTCGGAGAAGAACAAGAAGGACATCATCGCTTACCTCGACGCGGTCAACAGCGACCAGACCGAGAGCCCCGGCGGCCTCGAGCTCGGCGGCCTCGGGCCGGTCAGCGAGGGCCTGTTCGGCTGGATCTTCGGTCTCGGCGGACTGATCGCCGTCGCCGTGTGGGTCGCCGCCCGGACCGCAAAGGCCAAGAAGTCATGAGTAGCCAAGACATTCCAGAAGAGAACCTGCCCGCCGAGCACGCGGGACGTGACGAGCACGGGCACGACGCGGTGAGCGTCCCGGACGACAAGCACCCCTTCGCCGACCCGGGCCTGCCTCCCCACGAGCACCGGATCCAGGACATCGACGAGCGGGCCGCCAGGCGGTCCGAGCGTACGGTCGCCCTGCTGTTCACGGTGTCGATGCTGGCCACCGTCGCCTTCATCGCCGCGTTCGTGGCGATCCCGGTCGACAAGTCGGTCTTCATCTTCCCGCTGGGTCACATCAGCGCGCTGAACTTCGCGCTGGGCATGACGCTCGGCATCGCGCTGTTCTGCATCGGCGCGGGCGCCGTCCACTGGGCGCGCACCCTGATGTCCGACGTGGAGGTCGCCGACGAGCGGCACGCGATCGCGGCGACGCCCGAGGTCCGCGAGAAGGTCTTCGCGGACTTCAAGCAGGGCGCCAAGGAGTCGGCGCTCGGCCGCCGCAAGCTGATCCGCAACACCATGCTCGGCGCGCTCACGCTGGTGCCGCTCTCCGGCGTCGTGCTGCTGCGCGACCTCGGCCCGCTGCCCGGCACCAAGCTCCGCCACACCCTGTGGTCCAAGGGCAAGCTGCTCGTCAACATGAACACGGACGAGCCGCTGCGTCCCTCGGACGTCGCGGTCGGTTCGCTGACCTTCGCCAAGCCCGAGGGCCTGGAGGAGCACGACCACGATTTCCAGAACGAGATCGCCAAGGCCGCCCTGATGATCGTCCGGATCCAGCCGGAGAACATCAAGGACAAGCGCGAGCTCGAGTGGTCGCACGAGGGCATCGTCGCGTACTCGAAGATCTGCACCCACGTCGGTTGCCCGATCTCCCTGTACGAGCAGCAGACGCACCACGTGCTCTGCCCCTGCCACCAGTCCACCTTCGACCTCTCCGACGGTGCCCGAGTGATCTTCGGTCCCGCCGGTCACGCCCTGCCGCAGCTCCGCATCGGCGTGAACGACGAGGGCTATCTTGAGGCGCTCGGCGACTTCGACGAGCCCGTCGGCCCTGCTTTCTGGGAGCGCGGATGAGCACTGCACAGACACGCCGCAAGGCACCCGCGGGTGAGCGGGTCGCCGACTGGGCCGACGGCCGCCTCGGGATCTACTCCCTGGCCAAGGCCAACATGCGCAAGATCTTCCCGGACCACTGGTCCTTCATGCTGGGTGAGATCTGCCTCTACAGCTTCATCATCATCATCCTCACGGGTGTGTATCTGACGCTGTTCTTCCACCCGTCGATGAACGAGGTGGAGTACCACGGCAGTTACGTCCCGCTCCAGGGGCAGCTGATGTCGGAGGCGTTCGCCTCCACCCTGGACATCAGCTTCGACGTCCGCGGCGGTCTGCTGATCCGGCAGATCCACCACTGGGCGGCGATCATCTTCCTCGCCGGCATGTTCGTGCACATGATGCGCGTCTTCTTCACCGGCGCGTTCCGCAAGCCGCGCGAGATCAACTGGATGTTCGGCTTCCTGCTGTTCGTCCTCGGCATGTTCACCGGCTTCACCGGCTACTCGCTCCCGGACGACCTGCTCTCCGGCACCGGTGTCCGCTTCACGCAGGGCGCGATCCTGTCCGTGCCGATCGTGGGCACGTACATCTCGATGTTCCTGTTCGGCGGGGAGTTCCCGGGCACCGACTTCGTCGCCCGGTTCTACTCGATCCACATCCTGCTGCTGCCGGGCATCATGCTCGGGCTCGTGGTCGGCCACCTGATCCTGGTCTTCTACCACAAGCACACCCAGTTCGCGGGTCCCGGACGGACCAACAAGAACGTCGTCGGCATGCCGCTGCTGCCGGTCTACATGGCCAAGGCCGGAGGCTTCTTCTTCCTGGTCTTCGGTGTCATCGCGGCCCTCGCCGGCATCGCGACGATCAACCCGATCTGGGTCCTGGGCCCCTACCGTCCCGACCAGGTGTCGACCGGTGCCCAGCCCGACTGGTACATGGGCTTCGCCGAGGGTCTGATCCGCGCGATGCCTGGCTGGGAGGTCAACTTCTGGGGCCACACACTGGTCCTGGGCGTGTTCATCCCGCTGGTGCTCTTCGGTGTCTTCCTCGGGATCATCGCCCTCTACCCGTTCATCGAGTCGTGGGTCACCGGGGACAAGCGCGAGCACCACATCCTGGACCGGCCGCGCAACGCCCCGACCCGTACCGGTGTGGGTGTCGCCTGGATCACCGGCTACATCATCATGCTGATCGGCGGTGGCAACGACATCGTCGCCACGCACTTCCATCTGTCGATCAACGCGGTCACCTGGTTCGTCCGGATCGGGTTCTTCGTCGGACCGGTCCTCGCGTTCATCGTCACCAAGCGCATCTGCCTCGGCCTGCAGCGCCGGGACAAGGACAAGGTGCTGCACGGCCGTGAGTCGGGCATCATCAAGCGCCTGCCGCACGGTGAGTTCATCGAGGTGCACGAGCCGCTCAGCCAGGAGCAGATGTACACGCTCACCGCGCACGAGCAGTACCAGCCGGCCGAGATCGGTGCGACGACCGACGAGAACGGTGTCGAGCGCAAGGTGAAGGGCTCCGAGAAGCTGCGCGCCAAGCTCAGCGAGTCCTACTTCGGCGAGGGGGCCCAGATCCCCAAGCCCACCCCCGAGGAGTACCGGGAGATCACGAGCGGCCACGGCCACCACTGATCGCTGCTTCGCCACGCCACAGAAGGGCCTCGTCCGGTGTTCGGACGGGGCCCTTCGTGGTGCCCGGGGCTGGATAGGGTGGGACCACTGCTTTACGCGACGTACGACGACCCAGGAGCGGCTGATGAGCGCTGTGACCCCCGCTGGAGGCGACACCGCGGCGGGCCGCTCCTGGCCCGCCCTGCTGAACGGCCTGCTGGACGGCAGGCACCTGAGCGCGGACGACACCGCCTGGGCGATGGACCGGATCATGCGCGGCGAGGCGACCGAGGCGCAGATCGCGGGCTTCGTGGTGGCCCTGCGGGCCAAGGGCGAGACCGTCGAGGAGATCAACGGCCTCGTCCGGACGATGTACGCGCACGCCAATGTGATCGAGGTGCCCGGGGCGACGGTCGACATCGTCGGCACCGGCGGTGACGGCGCCAAGACGGTCAACATCTCCACGATGTCCTCGATCGTCGTCGCCGGCACGGGCGCGAAGGTCGTCAAGCACGGCAACCGCGCCGCGTCCTCGGCGTCCGGGGCCTCCGACGTGCTGGAGAAGCTCGGCGTCAATCTGGAGCTGCCCCTGCACCGGGTCGCGGAGGTCGCCGAGGAGGCCGGGATCACCTTCTGTTTCGCGGTGAAGTTCCACCCGGCCCTGCGCCACGCGGGCGCGGCCCGCGGCCAGCTCGGCATCCGTACGGTGTTCAACGCGCTCGGCCCGCTGACCAACCCGGCCCGGGTGCGTTCCCAGGCCGTCGGTGTGGCGGACCCGCGCATGGCACCGATCGTCGCGGGCGTCTTCGCCGAGCGCGGCAACTCGTCCCTGGTCTTCCGGGGCGACGACGGCCTGGACGAACTGACCACCACCGCCACCTCCCGGGTGTGGATCGTCCGCGACGGCAAGGTCACCGAGGAGCCCTTCGACCCGCGCGACGTGGGCCTCGAACTGGTCCCCGTGGAGGCCCTGCGCGGCGCGGACGCCTCCTACAACGCCGAGGTCGCCCGCCGTCTGCTGGAGGGCGAGACCGGCCCGGTCCGCGACGCGGTCCTGCTGAACTCGGCGGCCGCGCTGGTGGCCCTGGAGCCGACGGCGGCACCGCTGGCCGACCAGGTCCGTGCCGGGATGGCGAAGGCCGCGGAGTCGATCGACTCAGGGGCCGCGAAGCGGACTCTGGAGCGCTGGGTGGCCGCGAGCAACGCCTAGCGGATTTCGTACGGCGTCCCGCGATCCGGACTCGGGTTGCGGGACGCCGATCTTTTCCCGTACTTTCCTGATCAGGTCATGAGTGACAGTCATGAGGCCCCGGCCGACTGTCCGGCAACCCTCCGTCCGTGGCGGGGTGCCCCGGGTGAAGACCAGGCCGCAGGCAGCGAGGTCTGTGGCAAGCGCGTGACGAGGAGTTTCTCGTGAACCAGCGAATGCGATAGGGCCGCAGAGCCCCGCCTCCGCACCCCCTTTTTCCTTCGCCCCCGCTCGAGCCGCATGCGCTCGCGGGCGGATTCCACCTGCCTTCACGGGAGTTCCCCCATGTCTGTCTCCACCGCTGCCGCCGACCGGTCCGTTTGTGCCTCGCTGCCCGTTCTCGGCCGGGATGTCACCGTGCCGCTCGTGACCGGCGGCGAGGTCACCTACGCCGCGCTCGACTACGCCGCCAGCGCCCCGGCGCTCCAGCGCGTCTGGGACGACGTCGCCGCCTACGCGCCGTACTACGGCAGCGTCCACCGCGGTGCCGGGTACCTGTCCCAGCTCTCGACCGACCTCTTCGAGAACGCCCGGCGGACCGTCGCGGACTTCCTCGGCTGCCGGGACGGCGACCAGGTGGTGTTCACCCGGTCCACCACCGACTCCCTGAACCTCCTAGCCGCCGCCCTCCCGGCCGACTGCCAGGTCTTCGTCTTCGAGACCGAGCACCACGCCTCCCTGCTGCCCTGGCGGAACGCGCGCGTCACCTACCTCGACGCCCCGAGCAGCCCGCGCCAGGCCGTCGAGACCCTGGAGCGCGCCCTCGCCGACCGCGAGCCCTACGGCCCGGCCCTCGTCTGCGTCACCGGCGCCTCGAACGTCACCGGCGAGCTGTGGCCCGTACGGGAGCTCGCGGCGGCCGCGCACGCCCATGGCGCGCGGATCGTGCTGGACGCCGCCCAGCTCGCCCCGCACCACCCGGTGTCCGTCCGGGACCTCGACGTCGACTGGGTCGCCTTCTCCGGGCACAAGCTGTACGCGCCCTTCGGCTCCGGTGTCCTGGCCGGCCGGTCCGACTGGCTGCGCGAGGCGGACCCCTACCTCGCGGGCGGCGGTGCCTCGCGCAAGGTCGCGCGGCGTACGGACGGCGGCGTCGACGTGGAGTGGCACGAGAGCGCCGCCCGGCACGAGGCCGGCTCCCCGAACGTCATCGGCGCCTACGCCATCGCCTCCGCCTGCGCGGCGCTCACCGAGGCCGGGTTCGACAACCTGGTCGCGCGCGAGCGGTACCTGATCGAGAAGGTGCGTACGGGCCTCGCCGAGGTGCCGGAGGTCCGGATCCTCTCCCTCTTCGGGGACGACGCCCCGCGCGTCGGTGTCCTCTCCTTCGTCGTCGAGGGCTGGAACAGCTCCCACTTCGCCGCCGCCCTCTCCGCCGAGTACGGCATCGGGGTGCGCGACGGGCTGTTCTGCGCCCACCCCCTCCTGCGGACCCTGCTGGGCAGCGACCCGCAGACCCAGGGCGAGTGCGGCGCCCCGGAGGCGGCTCCCGGCGAGAAGTCCCTCAACGCCATCCGCGTGAGCTTCGGCGCGGGCACGCCCGACGAGCACGTCGACCGGTTCGTGAGCGCCGTCAAGGAGCTGGTCCAGGACGGCGCGCGGTGGAACTACCGCACGGAGGACGGCCGTTGCGTCCCGGACACCTCCGCCTGAGCCGGTAGCCGGGCGCCCAGGACGATCATCCGCAGGGCGCGTTCGGTCGCGTCCGTGAGGAGTTCGGAGGCCCGGATCAGGGCCTCCGCCAGGGCCATCGGCGCCGGCAGGATGCCGCTGCACGCGTCCACGCCCGGCACCTCGTGCGCGCCCTCGCCGAGGGTGCCCGCGAGGGCCAGGACCGGGCGGCCGTGGAGCTTGGCCCGGCGGGCCACCTCGGCCGGGACCTTGCCGCGCGGTGTCTGGTGGTCCAGGGCGCCCTCGGCGGTGACGACCAGGTCGGCGCGGGCCAGCCGGGCGTCCAGGTCGAGATGGTTCAGCAGCACGTCGAAACGGGGGAGGAGACGCGCGCCCAGGGCGGCGAGACCGGCGCCCAGACCGCCGGAGGCCCCCGTGCCGGGACCGGAGCGGAGATCGGTGTCCGGGACGGCGACATCGCGGGTGAGGACGAACGCCCAGTTCTCCAGGCCGGCCGACAGCTCCTCGACCTGAACCGGCGTCGCGCCCTTCTGCGGGCCGAAGACCCGGGCGACGCCCCGCTCGCCGCACAGCACGTTGTAGGGGTTGCAGGCGACGAGCAGCTCCACCTCCGCCAGCCGGGAGTCCAGGCCCCGCGGATCGATGCGGTGCAGACGCGCCAACGCGGCTCCACCATGCGGCAGTTCCCGGCCCTCCTCGTCCAGGAGCCGGGCCCCGAGCGCTTGGAGCGCGCCCGCGCCGCCGTCCGAGGTGCCCGAGTCGCCGCAGCCGACGAGGATCCGCCGGACGCCCAGGTCGAGCGCGGAGCGGATCAGCTCGCCCACGCCGTAGGTGGTGGTGGCGCCCGGGTCGCGCAGGTCGCGCGGGACGAGGGAGAGGCCCGCGACCGCCGCCATCTCCACCACCGCCGTGTCCCCGGAGCCCAGCAGGGCGAAATGGGCGCCGATGGTGTCCCCGACGGGGCCGGTGGCGGGCACGGTGACGAGCCGGCCGCCGGTCGCCGCGGCCAGGGCGAGGGCCGTGCCCTCGCCGCCGTCGACCAGCGGAACCAGGTCGATCTCGGCGTCGGGCAGGACACGGCGGACGCCCGCGGCGATGGCGTCGGCCGCCGCCTCCGCGGACAGTGACTCCTTGAAGCCACTGGGGGCTACGACGACACGGGTCAGCATCAGGACTCTCCTCAACGGGTGACGGACACGCCGAGCAGCGGCCACACCGCGACGGCGAAGAGCAGGACGAGGGCGGCGGTCAGCGGCGCCAGGAACGCGGACAGCCGCAGCAGGTCACGCGGGGTGTAGGTGGGGGTGCCGGGGACCTGCGCGAAGAGCGTCACCGGCTTGGCCGAGGCGGGCAGGGTGTGGCAGAAGCCGGCGGCGGCCGTGGAGGCGAGCGCGGCGGCGACCGGGTTGACCCCGACGCCGATCGCGGCGGCCACCACCAGCGGGACCAGCACCGACGAACGGGCCGAACGGGACTGCAGGACCAGATGGGCCGCCGTACTGACGGCGATCACGATCGCGAGGAACAGCACCGGCGATTCACCCGTGGGCAGCCCCGAGACCAGCCACTTCGCCGCCCCCGAGTCGGCGAGCGCGACGCCCATCGCCATCGTCGCCGCCATGAACAGCAGCAGCGACCAGGGGACGGTCTTCAGGGCGTCCTTCAGACGGACGGTGCCGAGCGCGGGGGAGGAGGCGATGACGGCGCCGATCAGCGCGACCAGGGCGGGTGGCACCCGGTGCAGCGGCTCAGCGCACCACAGCAGCACCACCGTGGCCAGGAGCAGGGCGCAGAGCTTCTCGGCCTGGCTCCAGGGGCCGGTCACCGGCTGCTCGCTGTGCTGCTGGATCTGCTCCGGGGCGATGCTGACCGGGCCCCGGCGATCCGCCCGCCGGGTCGTCGTCAGCAGCACCAGCTCGGCGGCCAGATGGGACGAGGCCACGGCCAGCGGCAGCCCCAGCAGCAGCCACTGAGTGAAGCCGATGTGCTGCCCGGTCGTCTCCCACAGCACCGACACGGTGATCAGATGCGCGCCCGCACCGATCAGTGTTGCCACCGCCGACAGAAGGATCACGGTCGGGAACAGCAACGCCAGCATCACCACCAGTCGCTTCCGGTCGGCGAGAACCTTCGCGAGGGCCAGGAACACCGGCAGCGCGAGCGCGGCCCGGCCGGAGGTGGCGGGCACCGCGAACGCCGTGACGACCAGCGCGGCCGTCGTCAGGTGCACCAGCTGCCGTACGGTGCGTGCCCCACTGACCAGGAACACCGCCGCCCGGCCCGCGAGCCCGGTCCGACTCACCGCCGCCGCCAGCACGAACGCGCAGATCAGCAGCCACACCGTGTCGTCCCCGAGCGTGCCGAACAGGGTGTCACTGCTGATCACCCCGGTCACCGTGAGCGCGAGCCCGGCACCCAGCGCGATATAGGTGTCGTCGATCGACGTCCCGATCCACGCACAGGTCGCCAGCACGAACACGCCCAGCGTGAATCGGGCGTCACCGCCGAGTCCCGGGAAGTTCACGGGTATCGCGAGCAGCGCACACAACGACAGCGCCACGCACAAGGCGATGGTGGAGCGCAGATTCAGGGTCACGCCATCGAGGATTCGCCCGGGCGGTGAGTCGTCGATGAGTTCCACATGAAGGAACCTTCACTACGGTGCCCCAGGGGCGCGGGGAACTGCGCGACCAGCCACAACGAGCCCGCACCCGGCCAACTCGACGACGTGGCACTACGGCACCCGATACCCCATCCCCCGCACCGTCTCCACCCGCTCCGCCCCCAACTTCTTCCGCAGCGTCCGCACATACACATCCACGATGTTGGATCCCGGATCGAAGTCGTACCCCCACACATGCGACAGGATCTGCTCCCGCGACAGCACCTGCCCGGGATGCCGCAGGAACAGCTCCAGCAGCACGAACTCACGCGCCGTCAGATCAACCGTCCGCTCCCCGGACCGCGCACGCCTGGTACGGAGATCGAGGCTCAGGGAGCCCGACCGAAGCACCGTCACCTCCGGCGCCCGCGCCGCCGTACGGAGCCTCAGCCGCACCCGGGCGAGCAACTCCTCGAAGCGGAACGGCTTGGTCATCCAGTCGTCGGCGCCGCCCTCCAGGCCGGCCACCGTGTCCCGTACGGAGTCCCGCGCGGTCAGCACGATCACCGGCACCGACACCCGCGCCTCCCGCAACTCGCGCAGGATGGTGAAGCCGTCCCGGCCGGGCAGCCCGATGTCCAGGACGACGAGGTCGAAGCCGCCGGTCAGGGCGTACTCGTACCCCGCGTCGCCGTCGGTGACGACGGTCGTGGTGAAGCCGTTGGAGCGCAGGCCCTTCTCCACGAAGGAGGCGATGCGCTCCTCGTCCTCGACGATGAGGATGCGGTTCACGAGGGGTCCCCTTCCGGTGCCCGGGGTGCGTGGTGCAGGACGAGGGCGAAGCCGGCGCCGCCACCGGGCGGGTCGTAGAGCCGTACCCGCCCCCGGTGGCCCTCGGCGATGGCCTTGACGATGGACAGCCCGAGGCCCGCGCCGGAGCCCCGGGTGCCGCGGCGGGCCGTGCCGCGCCGGAAGCGTTCGAAGATGACCTCGGCGTCCTGGGGCTGCACCCCGGGGCCGGTGTCGGCCACGAACAGCTCCAGGTCCGGGCCCTCGGTGCGGGAGCCGATGCGGATGGTCTGGCCGGTGGTGGTGTGCTGCACGGCGTTCTGGGCGAGCTGCACCATGGCCTGGGTGATCCGCTGCGGATCCAGCTCGGCCTCCAGGTCGGCGACCCCGTCGAGCTGCCAGTCGCGTTCGCCCAGGGTGCGGGCCTTGACGTAGACATCGGCGGTGAGTTCGGCGACCTGGACCGGCTCGGGGGTGACGAAGTCGGGGCGCTCCGCCTTGGCGAGGAGCAGCAGGTCCTCGACGATGCGGCTCATCCGGTCCAGCTCGTCGGTGACGAGCCGGACGGTCTCCTCGCGTTCGGCAGGGTCGTCGCCCATCAGCTCCAGATGGCCGCGCACGATGGTGATGGGGGTCCGCAGTTCGTGCCCCGCGTCGTCGACGAACTCGCGCTGCGCGGCGAAGGCCCGCTCCAGCCGGTCGAGCATGCCGTTGAAGGTGACGGCGAGGGCCGCTATGTCGTCGTTGCCGTGCACCGGGATCCGCCGGGTGAGCCCCTGCTCGGTGAGCTGCGCCGCCGCGCTGCGCACCACCCGCACCGGTTTGAGGATCCGCCCGGCGACCGCCCAGGCGATGCCGACGGTCAGCAGCAGGGCGACCCCGGAGATGACGAGCAGTATGCGGAACATGTCGTTCACCCGGGCCTGTTCGCGTTCCGGGTGGAAGGCGACGACGAACGCGGCCTCCGGCGCCCGGCCCTGCTGGGCCACCGTGACCTTCGCCCAGCGGATCTCGCCCTCGGGACGCCGGAGCACCCCGGAGGACTCGGGCGAGTCGAAGACGGCGCGCTTGGCGGCGGGATCCCGGTGCAGGGGCAGGGCGACGGGCAGGTCGTGCCGCTGGCGGATCTGCCGGGGGTCGCCGCCCGCCCGGCCGACCAGGCCGATCAGCTCCTCGTCCGCGTCGGGGTACTGCCGTTCCAGGAACACCGTCAGCAGGCGGTTCGCGTCGGTGAACGGGCGGCCTGTCTGCGGATCCCCGCCCCGTTCCTCGAAGTTGGCGAACTCGCCGGTCTCCTGGGTGAGCAGGCGGTTGATCCGGTTGTCGACGTCCCGCAGCAGGAAGGAGCGGGTGGTCATGGCGACCGAGGCGAGCGCCACCGCCATCACCAGCAGCAGCCAGAGCAGGATGCGGACCCGGGCGGAGACCCGCCGCCGGCCGGGGTCAGTTGTCGGAGCCGGGTCCGTCGTCGCCGGGTCCGTCGTCCCCGTTGCCCTGGCCGCTGTCGTCGTCATCATCGTCACCAGCCGAGCTGTCGGTCACCGGAGGCCGCGAGACGACCTCGTCGCCGGGCGTGGGTTTCGGGGTGGGCCCGAGCGTGGAGGTGGGGGTGGGTGTGCCGCTGTCCAGCTCCACCTGCTGGGACGGGACCTTCGGCGACCGGGGGCTGTCCGCGAGGGCGTAGCTGGTCGCCGCGATGCCCAGGGGGATCAGCACGACCGCGGAGAGGGCGGCCATACGACGGGAGAATGCCATGCGCCCGATCCTGCGGACGGAACCCGCCGCGGATGATGAACCCCGGATGAAGAACCCTTCATCCGGAGCCGGTCGGGCCGCCGGGCCCTCCGGTCGGCCCCGCGAGCCCTAGTTGTCCAGCCCGATCGAGAACGCCGCCTCCAGGTCGTGCTGCGAGTACGTACGGAACGCCACGTGCGTGTCCGTGCCCTCGACGCCGGGGATCTTGCTGATCCGGCCGGGGATGACCTCGGCGAGGTCCTCGTGCTCCTTCACCCGGACCATCGCGATGAGGTCGTAGGTGCCGGTGACCGAGAAGACCTCGCTGACGCTGTCCAGCGCCGCGATCGACTCCGCGATCTCGGGGATCCGGTCCACGCTGGTCTTGATCAGGACGATCGCGGTGATCACGGCTGGTTCTCTCCCTCGGGGGCCGGTGCAGGGGCTTTCCTCACTCTAGTAGGGCCGGTGGGACGGCCGTAGCGGACCGAGGCGTAGCAGAAGCCCAGGCCGAAGCCGACCAGGTGGGCGAGGTAGGCCACCCCTGGCCCCTCCGGGGCCCGCCCCGCCGCCAGCCACTGCAGCGCCGCCCAGAAGGGCAGCACGACCCAGGCCGGGAAGCGCACCGGCAGGAAGAAGAGGAACGGCAGGAGACTGGTCACCCGGGCACGGGGGAACAGGTACAGGAACGCGCCGAGGACCGCCGAGATCGCCCCGGAGGCACCGACCAGGGACTGCTCGGAATCCGCGTTGGCGACGGCGTACCCGAGCAGGGCCAGGTAGCCGCAGCCTACGTAGAACAGGGTGAACTGCACCCGCCCCATCCGCTCCTCGGTCATCGCCCCGAAGACGTAGAGGAAGAGCATGTTGCCGAGCAGGTGCACCCAGGTGCCGTGGACGAAGAGGGCCGTCACCGGGGTGAGGGCCGCCCCGGGGGATGCCTCGAACAGGTCTGCGGGAATCACGCCCCAGTGCCGGAAGTAGGCCCGCTGCGCGGCGAGCAGATCGTCGCCCGAGCCGTACGCCGGGCCGATGCCCGAGGCGGGCCCGGCCAGGAAGACCGTGCAGCACAGGGCGATCAGTGAGTACGTCACCGGCGCCGACGAACCCCTGATCGATCCGCTCGCCCGGGCGATCGACGCACTCCACTTGCTGATCATGGCTACAGAGCATGACGTAACCGGACGCAACCGCACAGACCGCCTCGCCGCCGTGGACACGCAGGCGACGAGGACCTCGCAGGCCGTAGGGTTACGAGCCACACGCACCGGGGAAGCCGGTGGCGTCACGGACACTAGAAGGAAAGAGAACAGGCCACGATGACGGTTCCCCTGCCGACCGCCGAGACGCGGTGGCGCTGCACCCTCTGCGGCAACCTCACGCGCTTCGACGTGACCCGCTCGTCGAAGGTCGTCGAGTACGTCCACCTGGACCTGGCCGGAGAGCCGAAGGTCGAGGAGCGCGACGTGCTCAGTGAGACCATCGAGTCGGTGCGCTGCCGCTGGTGCAACGCGGTGGACCAGGTGGAACTCGTGGACAGGCCGGGCGCCGGCTCCTGAGGGGAGCAGGGCCCCCGCACAGGCATAGGGGTGTGACGGATGGTGGAGACCACAGGCGGGGGGCCGGGCGACGGCGCCGCCGAGGTGCTCGACCGTCCGCTGCCCGACGGGGTGCGCCGCAGGGTCGTGCAGATCGTCTCCGACGGCTTCGGAGCGCTGACGGTCGGCGAGCTGCCCGCACAGCTCAGGCAGTACGCCCGGTTCGCCCCGAACCGCAGAGCCAAGTTCGCCGGCAATGCCATGGCCTCGGCGCTGGAGTCCGACCCGCTGTTCCGTCAGCGCATCGGGGAGAAGCTCAGAGAGGCCCAGCCGGAACTCGCCGGCGCCCTCGACTCAGGCTCCCCGCCCCCGGCCGCGGACCCGCTCGACGTGGCGGCCGCGGCCTACGTACTGCGGCCCACCGACTGGGTGAAGCTGGTGACCGCGGCCGGCGAGGAGGCCCAGCGGGCCGACGCCGAGCGGGCCGACGAGGAGAGCCGGGCCGAGCTGGAGCGACTGCGTGAGGAGCTGGCCCGGGCCCGTGACCACACCAGGACCGAGACCGAGCGGCTGCGCATGGAGCTGGAATCGGCCAAGAAGGAAACCGAGTCGCTGCACCGCAAGCTCCGCGCCGCCCTCAGCGACGTCAAGCGCGGCGAGGCGGCCCTGCGCAAGGCGCACGGCGAGATGGAGGCCGTCCGCGCCGAGGGGCACGCCCAGGTGTCCGCCGCCGAGAGCGAGAGCCGGCGGCTCAAGGCCCGGCTGGGGGAGACCGAGGCGGCCCTGGAGGCCACGCGCCGGGCGGCCCGCGAGGGCCGCAGCGTGGAGGACATGCGGGTCCGGCTGCTGCTGGACACCCTGCTGGACGCCACCCAGGGGCTCCGGCGCGAACTGGCCCTGCCGCCGGTGTCGGTGCGGCCCGCCGAGACCGTGGACGCCGTCGAGCCGGGCCGGATGACCCCGAAGGACATCGCCGCCCGCGCCCTCTCCGAGGACGACCCGCAGGTCCTCGACCAGCTCCTGGCGCTGCCGCAGGCGCATCTGGTCGTCGACGGCTACAACGTCACCAAGACCGGCTATCCGCAGATGCCCCTGGAGAAGCAGCGCCTCAGGCTGCTGGGGCAGCTCTCCCAACTGGCGGCGCAGAGCGGCGCCGAGGTGACGTGCGTCTTCGACGGCGCCGAACTGGCCGCACCGGTCCTGCTGGCGCCGCCGCGCGGCGTACGGGTGCTGTTCTCGAAGCCGGGCGTCACCGCCGACGAACTCATCCGTCAACTGGTGCGCGCCGAACCACCCGGAAGGCCGGTCATCGTGGCGTCCACGGACCGCGAGGTCGCCGACGGAGTGGCCCGGGCCGGTGCCCGCCCGGTGGCCTCGGCGATGCTCCTCAGGCGCCTTTCGCGGTCCTAGGCGCCCCTACGGGCGATGCGTAACGTCCGGGCGTGATGCCCGAATTGGTGAGACCTGTGGGCCACGTTAAGTCAAGTGAGTCTCACCGCCTGTGAGTCCAGGGGAAAAGTTGGCTCACTGTGACGCAATTTTTCATCTGAGGATTTGAACTGATCACAGGAAGGTCACTAGGGTCAGGCTCCGAAACCTCCGCTCGGGTGATCACTCATCGGGAGAGACGGCGGAGGGGGCAGAAGGAGCTTTCACCCGTGGCGTCCCACCGTCGTCCGAAGCAGCCGAGCCGCGCACGTGTGACCGTGCTGACCACCGCCGCCGCCGCTGCCGTCGCCTTCAGCGCGCAGGCCGCCAACGCGGCTCCCAGCGAGAAGCCGAGCAAGGACGAGGTCAAGGCCAAGGTCGACAAGCTCTACGAAGAGGCGGAGCAGGCCACCGAGAAGTACAACGGGGCCAAGGAGAAGCAGGAGAAGCTCCAGAAGGAGATCTCCACCATCCAGGACAACGTCGCCCGCGGCCAGGAGGAGCTCAACGAGCTGCGCGACAGCCTGGGCCTCGCGGCCGCCTCGCAGTACCGCACCGGCTCCATCGACCCCTCGGTCCAGCTCTTCCTCTCCGCGAACCCGGACGACTACCTCGACAAGGCCTCCACGCTCGACCAGTTGAGCAGCCAGCAGGTCGAGGCGCTGAAGAAGGTCCAGGAGAAGCAGCGCGAACTCGCCCAGGAGCGCGCCGAGGCCTCCGAGAAGCTCAAGGACCTCGCCTCCACCCGCACCGAACTCGGCAAGAAGAAGAAGGAAGTCCAGGGCAAGCTCGGCTCCGCGCAGAAGCTGCTCAACAGCCTCACCGCCGCCGAGAAGCAGGCGCTCGCCGCCGAGCAGGACCGCGCCAGCCGCGACAGCCAGCGCGACGCCCTCACCGACAACGTCCCGCCCGGCTCCGGCCGCGCCGCCTCCGCCTTCGCCTTCGCCCAGAGCCAGCTCGGCAAGCCGTACGTCTACGGCGCCACCGGCACCAGCTCCTACGACTGCTCCGGCCTCACCTCCCGGGCCTACGCGGCGGCCGGCATGCAGATCCCGCGCACCTCCGAGGCGCAGTCCCAGATCGGCACCAGGATCTCCTCGGTCAGCCAGCTCAAGGTCGGCGACCTGGTCTTCTTCTTCAACGACCTGCACCACGTCGGCCTCTACGCCGGCAACGGCCAGATCATCCACGCCCCGCGCACCGGCACGGTCGTCCGCTACGAGTCGATGGACACCATCGGCGGCCCGTTCATGTTCGGCGTCCGCGTCTGACGAACGGCACCGCCCCCGAGGACACCGTGTCCGCCATTCGGGGGAATCACCACAGTCTCGAGTAAGCCCACGCCCCGCCGGTGACCTGCGTCAGCGGCGGGGCGTCGTGCCGCACCCCCACGGATGGTCGTTGGCTGCTCCCGGTCGCGGGGCTACTGTCTGCCGCGTTTCCAAGTCCGTCAGCGGAAGGAGTGCGGCTTCCCGTGGGGTCCCATCGCCGACTTGCACCGTCCGGGTTCGACCGGGGCGCCGGTGCCGCGGTCGGTTTCCTGTCCGTCGCGGCCACCGCCCTGTGCGCGGTACCGGCCGCGTCCGCACCGCACGACGACACCCGGGCCGAGGTGGACCGCCTCTACGCGCAGGCCGAGAAGGCCACCGAGGCCTACAACAAGGCCGACGAGCGCGCCGACGCACTGCGCGAGGAGGCCGGAACCGCCCGGGACCGGATCGCCCGGCAGCAGCAGCGCATCAACTCCATGCGGGAGCAGCTCGGTTCGCTCGCCGGCGCCCAGTACCGCTCGGGCGGCCTCGACCCGTCCCTCGCCCTGCTGTTCTCCGACGACCCCGAGGACTACCTCGACCGGGCCGCCCGGCTGGACCGCCTCACCGCCCACCAGGCCGGTGAGCTCGAAGACCTCCAGGACGCCATGCGCACACTCGCCCAGGACCGCGAGGAGGCCGCGGGCAAGCTCCGCGAACTGGAGAAGAGCCGCAGGACCGTCGCCGTCCACAAGAAGTCCGTCGAGCGGAAGCTCGCCACGGCCCGGCGGCTGCTCAACTCCCTGCCGGAGGCCGAGCGCGCCGCCTACGACCGGGCCTCCCGCTCCGGCCGCGGCGACCTGCCCTACCTCGGGAACGCCACCCCCGCCTCGGGACGCGGGGCCGCCGCCGTCGCGGCCGCCCGCAGCGTGGTCGGCCGGCCCTACGTCTGGGGCGCCAACGGCCCCTCCGGCTTCGACTGTTCGGGCCTGACGCAGTGGTCGTACGCGCAGGCCGGGGTGGCCCTGCCGCGCACCTCGCAGGCCCAGCGGTACGCCGGCCGGCAGGTCCCGCTGTCCGAGGCGCGCCCCGGCGACCTGGTCGTCTACCGGGACGACGCCAGCCATGTCGGGATGTACATGGGCAACGGCCAGGTCATCCACGCGCCCTACCCCGGCGCACCCGTGCGCTACGACCCCGTCGGGATGATGCCCGTCTCCTCGGTCACCAGGGTCTGACCGGAGCGGCCCCGGCGCCCGTACGATCGGGAACGTGGCTGGTCGAAGGTCGGGGTCCGCGGTGGTGGCGCTCGTCGTGCTGCTCGTCGCCCTGGTCGGGTGCGGCGGCCGGTCCGCCGCCGACAGCGCCACGGCCGACGTCCAGCGGCTCCTGGACCGGCGGGCCGCCGCCGTCCTGGACCGCGACGAGCGGGCCTACGAACGCACGGGCACTGGGGTGGATTTCGCCCGGCTGCGCGCGGTGCCGCTGGCCGCCTGGTCGTACCGGGTGACCGAAGTGCGCCGCACCGGCGACACCGCCACCGCCGACGCCGAACTGCGCTACCGCGTCGCCGGGTACGACCGGGCGCCGGTGACCGCGGGCCGCACCCTGCGGCTGAGCCGGGACACGGCGGGGCGGTGGTCCGTCGAGACCGACCGGCCCGCGAAGAAGTCCGCACAGCAACTGTGGGACCAGGGGGCGGTGCAGGCCGTCCGGGGCGCCCGCAGCCTCGTCCTCGGCGTCGGGCAGTCCGGCCGGTCGCTGCGCGACTTCGCGGACCTGGCCGACCGTGCGGTGCCCGCCGTGTCCGAGGCGTGGGGCACGGACTGGTCCCGGCAGGTGGTCCTGCTCGTGCCGAAGTCCCTGGAGGGGATGGCGGGGCTGCTCGGCTCGCCCGCCTCCTCCTACCGGGGGATCGCGGCGGTCACCACAGGCGAGACGGGCGCTCCGGCCCGGGCACCGGCGGACCGCGTCATCGTCAACCCGGACGCCTTCGCGCTCCTCGGCGGCCTCGGCGAGCAGGTCGTCGTCACCCACGAGACCACCCATGTCGCCACCCGCGCCCACACCAGCGCCGCCACGCCCCTCTGGCTGTCCGAGGGGTACGCGGACTGGGCCGGCTACCGCGCCACCGGCCGGGTCCCCTCCGAGGCCGCGCCCGAGCTGTCCCGGGCGGTGAGCCAGGGGCGGCTCCCGGAGGCGCTGCCGGAGGACGAGGACTTCGGGTTCACCGGCGACGCGAGCCGCCTGGCCCGGGCCTACGAGAGCGGCTGGACGGCGTGCCGGCTGATCGCCGACCGCTGGGGCGAGGCCCGGCTGGGCGAGTTCTACCGGGCCGTCGGGGACCACCGGAAGCGGGCCGGGGCGGTGGCGGAGGCGATGCGGGACGTGCTGGGGACGACGCCGGAGGCCTTCACCGAGCAGTGGCAGGAGTATCTGCGGGCTCAGCTCGGCTGATCGAGCAGCGCGACGGTCTCCCGCAGCCAGGCCCGCTCCGCCTCGCCCGTCGCCCGCGCGACCCGGAGCATGCCCTGGCGGAACAGGTCGTCCGAATCCTCGGCGCGGACCGGCTTGCCGGAGTCGTAGAAGAAGCTCGTCGGGGTCTCCAGGAAGGCCAGCCGGCGGCGCAGCACCGCGGCCTGCTCGTGCCGGTCGGGCAGGTGGCGCAGGAAGGCCAGGACCGTGTTGAAGCGGACGTGGTCGGTGATCTCGGTCTGCTTCGGCCGGCGCAGCCGCTCCAGCAGTTCCTCGCGGCCCCGGTCGGTGAGGGCGAGGATCCGGCGCGGGGCCGCGCTCGCGCCCGGCTCGGTGTGCTGGTCGAGCAGGCCCGCCCCGACCAGGCGCGTGATCGCCGGGTAGAGCGCGCCGTCGCTCACGGGCCGGACATGGCCGGTCAGCGCCTTGATGCGCTCCTTGAGCTCATAGCCGTGCAGGGGCTCCTCGGCCAGGAAGCCGAGGATCGACAGCTCCAGCATGGTCCTCCCTTGGTCCTCCTTGCGGGTGACGTCTGACGCATGCTACCTCTTAACGAGCTACCTCGAATCGAGATAGCTCGTACAGAGGTAGCTCGTATCGAGGGCCATGGGGACTCGGGGTCAGGGGGACGGTCACGGTGAACGCCCATCGCAAGCAGCTCCTCCTGCTCGCCGGACCCGTCTATCTCTCGCTGCTCGCCTCCGTCGCCGCGGGGATCATCAACACCGTCTGGGTCGCGCGGCTCGGCAGCCCGGCCGTGGCCGCCGTGGCCGTGGCGACCAACACGGAGAACGTGCTGCTCGGCATCGCCCTGGTCTTCGGCTCCGGCACGACCGTGCTGGTCGCACACGCCCGGGGCGCCCACGACCCCGTGGCCGTACGGGCGGCCATGCGCGGCGGATGGGCGCTGTGGGCGCTCGTGACACCCCTGGTGGTGGCGGGCGGACTGCTGGGACGCGAACCGCTGGCCCGGCTGGTGCTGGGCGGCGCCGACAGCGCCGCCCTCCCGCTCGCCGTCGCCTACTTCACGCTCTCCCTGCCGGGCATGGCCGTCTTCTTCGCCCAGCAACTCGTCGACGGCCTCCTCAAAGGCACCGGCGACACACGCACCCCGCTACGGCTCGCCCTGCTCTCCAACGGCCTGATCCTGGCCCTCGACCCGCTCTTCATCCACCTCTACGGCGTCCGGGGCGCCGCGGCCGCCACGGTGCTGTCCCGGTCCGTGGCGCTCGGGGCGGGACTCCTCGCGGTACGGCGCAACGCGCTGCTGCGCGAGGCACGCGAGGCGGAGACGGGCGAGTCCCTGGCCGTCTCCCTGCGCCGGACCCTGTCGACCGGCCTGCCCATGTCCGCCGACTTCACCGTGCGGCAGACGGGCGCCCTGGTCCTGGTCGCGATCGTGGCGCGGCTCGGGGTGACGTCGGTGGCCGCGTACGCGATCGCCTACAAGGTCATGTACGTGGCGACCATGGCCTTCTACGCCGTCCGCCAGGCCGCCGCCATCCACACCGCGCACACCCGGGGCGCGGGGGAGGACGAGCGGCGGGCGATCGGGCGGCAGGCCGTGCTCGTCTCCGGCGCCCTGGGCCTCAGCGCGGCCGTGCTGCTGGCCGCCGGTGCCCCGTGGCTCATGGCCGCCTTCGGGTCCGGGCCCGGGGTCGCGGGCGAGGGTGTGCTGTTTCTGCGCTGCGTCGGGCCCTGTCTGCTGCTCATGGCCTGTCTCGTCGCGCTCGGCGGGGTCTTCGAGGGCAGCGGGGGCGCCTCGGCGCTGCTGCGGGTGACCGTGCTCGGGACCGCGGTGCAGCTGGCGCTCGCGTACGGCTTGACGGGGCTCGGGCTGCCGGGGGTGTGTCTCGCGCTGGGGCTCGCGACGGCGGTGCAGTGCGGGCTGGCGGGTGTGCTGTTCCGGCGGGCCCCGGCTCAGGAGGAGACGGGGGTCTCGCCCGCGCGGGCCGGCTGAGAGGGCAGGGGAGCGGGGACCGTGCGCGGCACCGTCGCCTTCCACAGGGCGCGGGCCGCGAGGAGGGTGGCGACGACCAGGAGGCCGTTGCGCAGGAACAGCAGGGTGATGCCGAGGCCGTCGCTGGCCACCACGTTGGCGAAGTAGAGCGGGAACTCCAGCACCGTCACGAAGCACGCCACCAGGACGAGACCGACCGGCAGCCGCATCCGGCTCCCGGGGAAGCAGAGGCACACCGCGGCCAGCCCGACCAGCCACACCATGTACTGCGGGCTGATCACCCGGCTGGTGGTCGTGAACATCAGCACCGCCACGAAGGCCGCGTCGGCGAGCGTGTGCTCCTCGAAGCGCCGGGCCAGCAGCCGCCACAGCACCAGCCAGCCGAAGGCGGCCCCCGTCAGGAACAGCGCGGCCGTGCTCACCTCGCTCACATACGGCCCGAGGAACTCGATCGAGCCGTAGTTCAGCCGCACCTCGCCGTTCCAGCCGAAGTGCCGGGCGACATGGAAGACCAGCGCGCCCAGCGACTCCACCTCGGTGCCCCGGTCCCGCTGGAAGGTCAGGAAGGCGAACCCGCCGGGCATGACCAGGGCGAAGGCGCCCGTCACCGCGAGGCCGGTCACCAGGGCCGACGCCCAGGCGCTCCGGCGGCGGGCGGCCAGCAGGAGCATCGCGGGCCAGACCTTCAGCAGCGCGCCGAAGGCCGCCAGCGCCCCCATGGTCTTCGGGTGCCGGGCGCCCGCGAGCAGCGCGGCCATCGCCACGGCCGTGACCATCACGTCGTAGCGCGAGTACACCGTCGGCCCCAGCAGCGGGACGCCCACCACCCACACCCAGGCGCCGCGCAGGGTCTTGCCGGGCCGCCGTCCGGCGTACATCAGCAGGGCCAGGACGATCAGGTCGGTGACGCAGACCAGGACGAAGAACGCGGTCGCGTAGTGCAGGAAGGGCAGCAGCGCGGGGGAGAGGATCGCCAGGGCGGCGGCAGGCGGGTACTGCCAGGTGACATCGTTCTGAGGAAACGTTCCGGTGCGCAGTACCTCGTACCAGCCCTGGTAGATGGCGTGCACGTCGCTCGTCACGTCCGGGCCCGGGAAGACGTACACCTTCATCACGAACAGCAGCAGCGCCAGCCTCGTGAGACACCAGACCACCGGCAGCCATGCCAGGGACCGCCTCGCGCCCGTCGTCTTCACCTGATCCCTGCCCGTCCGCGTGCTCTGTCGATGGGCTCATGATGTCCCGGACAGCTGTGAGCGTGCCATAAGAGCTGCCCCGCACGGCGCTGAGGGTCGGGTTCGGTAGGGTCGGCGGCGTGCGCAAGACCCTGATCGTGACCAACGACTTCCCGCCCCGGCCCGGTGGCATCCAGGCGTTTCTGCACAACATGGCGCTGCGGCTGGACCCGCAGCAGCTGGTCGTCTACGCGTCGACGTGGAAGCGGAGCCGGGAGGGCGTCGAGGCGACCGCCGCCTTCGACGCCGAGCAGCCCTTCACCGTCGTACGGGACCGTACGACCATGCTGCTGCCCACGCCCGCCGTCACCCGGCGTGCCGTCGGGCTGCTGCGGGAGCACGGCTGCGCCTCGGTGTGGTTCGGGGCGGCGGCGCCGCTCGGCCTGATGGCACCGGCGCTGCGCGGCGCGGGCGCCGAGCGGCTGGTCGCCACCACGCACGGCCACGAGGCCGGCTGGGCCCAGCTGCCCGCGGCCCGGCAGCTGCTGCGCCGGATCGGGGACTCCACGGACACGATCACCTACCTGGGCGAGTACACGCGCTCGCGGATCGCCGGCGCGCTGAGCCCCCAGGCCGCCGCGCGCATGGCGCAGCTCCCGCCCGGCGTCGACGAGAAGACCTTCCACCCGGACTCGGGCGGCGACGAGATCCGGGCCCGGCTCGGGCTGACCGACCGCCCGGTGATCGTGTGCGTGTCCCGGCTGGTGCGGCGCAAGGGGCAGGACACGCTGATCCGGGCCATGCCCCGGATCCTGGCCGCCGAGCCGGACGCCGTCCTGCTGATCGTCGGGGGCGGCCCGTACGAGGGCGACCTGCGCAAGCTGGCCCGGGAGACCGGCGTCGCCGCCTCGGTCCGCTTCACCGGCGCCGTGCCCTGGTCCGAGCTGCCCGCGCACTACGGCGCCGGGGACGTCTTCGCGATGCCCTGCCGGACCCGGCGCGGCGGCCTCGACGTCGAGGGCCTCGGCATCGTCTACCTGGAGGCCTCGGCGACCGGCCTGCCCGTCGTCGCCGGCGACTCGGGCGGCGCGCCGGACGCGGTCCTCGACGGCGAGACGGGCTGGGTCGTCCGGGGCGGCTCCCCCGAGGAGGCGGCCGAGCGCATCGTCACCCTCCTGGGAGACGCCGAGCTCCGCCACCGGATGGGGGAGCGGGGCAGGGCGTGGGTCGAGGAGAAGTGGCGCTGGGACTTGCTGGCGGAGAAGCTGCAGACGCTGCTGTAAGGCTCTGTGTCGATGTGCGGCTCCGCCGCGTGGGCGCGATCAACCACAACGAACCCGCACCCGCCCACGACGAAAAACGCGCACCCCACTAGGCGGAACCCAATAATCCGCCCATGCTGCGCACATGACAGCAAACCTGATGCGACGTCAGCTGACAAGACGTCAGATCATAGGAATGGCGGCAATCCAGACCGCGGCCGCCCTCGGCTTCACCCGAATCGGCCTCCGATCGGCCCAAGCCGCCGAACCCGCAGCCGTCGACAACGCCCCGGCGATCGTGATCGGTTCCGGCTACGGCGGCGCCGTGGCCGCCCTCCGCCTCGGCCAGGCCGGCATCCGCACCCTCGTCCTGGAGATGGGCCGGCTCTGGAACACCCCCGGCCCCGACGGCAAGATCTTCTGCTCCACCCGCACCCCGGACCGGCGCTCCATGTGGTTCCGCACCCGCACGGAGGCCCCGCTGGCCACCTTCCTCTGGCTGGACCTGGTCAACAGGGACATCAGCTCCTACCCGGGCGTCCTGGACCGCGTGCACTACGACCACATGTCCGTGTACGTCGGCCGGGGCGTCGGCGGCGGTTCCCTGGTCAACGGCGGCATGGCGGTGACCCCGCTCCGGTCCTACTTCGCCGAGCAGTTCCCGACCGTGGACACCGCGGAGATGTACGACACGTACTTCCCGCGCGCCCGCTCCATGCTCGGCGTCAACACCATCGACCCGGCCTGGTTCGAGTCCACCGAGTGGTACCGCTTCACCCGGATCTCCCGTAAACACGCGGACAACGCCGGGCTGAGGACCACCTTCGTGCCCAACGTCTACGACTTCGGCCACATGGAGCGCGAGGCGGCCGGCACGGCGACCAGATCGGCGCTCGCGGGCGAGGTCATCTACGGCAACAACCACGGCAAGCGCAGCCTCGACAAGACCTACCTCGCCTCCGCGCTCGGCACCGGGAACGTCACCCTCCACACCATGGAGCGGGTGACGTCGATCAGCAGGGCCGCCGACGGGGGTTACGTCCTGAGCGTCGAGCGGATCGACGACACCGGCACCGTCGTCGAGACCAAGGAGTACGCCTGCACGTACCTGTTCCTCGGCGGCGGCAGCATCGGCACCACGGAACTCCTCGTCCGCGCCCGGGAGTCGGGCACCCTGCCCGCCCTGGACGCGAGCGTCGGCACCGGCTGGGGCACCAACGGCAATGTGATGCTCGGCCGGGCCAACCACCTGTGGGACACGGTCGGCGCGAACCAGTCGACCATGCCGGTCATGGGCATCGACGACTGGGCCAACACCGCCAACCCCGTCTTCGCCGAGATCGCGCCCCTGCCCATGGGGCTCGAACACTGGGTCAGCCTCTACCTGGCGATCACCAAGAACCCGGAACGGGCGTCCTTCTCGTACGACGCGGCGAGCGGCGCCGTGCGGCTCGGGTGGAGCGCGGCGCAGAGCGCCGTGTCGGTGGGCATGGCGAAGAAACTGTTCGACCGGATCAACAGGGCGAACGCCACGATCTACCGCTACGACCTGTTCGGCTCGGGCAACAAGGTCTTCGCCGACGACTTCACCTACCACCCGCTGGGCGGCTGCGTCCTGGGCCGGGCGACGGACGGCTACGGCCGGCTCAAGGGCTACCGCGGGCTCTACGCCGTCGACGGCTCGCTCGTGCCCGGCTCGATCGGGGTCAACCCCTTCGTGACCATCACGGCCCTCGCCGAACGCACGATGGCGCGGGTCCTCGCCGAGGACACCGCGCCATGACGCCGTTCGCGCACTACTTGGCGTAGATCGCCTCGACCTCGTGCGCGTAGTCCTTCGCCACCACGTTCCGCTTCAGCTTCAGTGAGGGGGTCAGGTGGCCCGACTCCTCCGTGAACTGGGAGGACAGAATGCGGAACTTCCGCACCGATTCCGCCTTCGACACCGCGGCGTTGCCGTCGTCGATCGCCGCCTGGATCGCGGCCAGCAGGTCCGGGTCCTCGCACAGCGACGCCGCGGTGGCACCCGCCGGCTTGCCGTGGTCCGCGCACCAGCGGCCCAGGAACTCCTCGTCGATGGTGACCAGCGCGCCCACGAACGGCCGCCCGTCGCCCACCACCATGCACTCCGCCACCAGCGCGTGCGCGCGGATGCGGTCCTCGATCACGGCCGGGGCGACGTTCTTGCCGCCCGCGGTGACGATGATCTCCTTCTTGCGGCCGGTGATCCTGAGGTAGCCGTCCTCGTCGAGGGTGCCGATGTCACCGGTGTGGAACCAGCCGTCGGCCAGCGCCTCCCCGGTCGCGCCGGGGTTGTTCCAGTACTCCTTGAACAGGTGCTCGCCGTGCAGCAGCACCTCGCCGTCGTCGGCGATCCGGACCACCGAGCCGGGCAGCGGCTGACCGACCGTGCCGATCTTCTGCCGGTCCCAGGGGTTGAACGCGGTGGCCGCGCAGGACTCGGTCAGGCCGTAGCCCTCCAGGACCGTGAAGCCGATGCCGCGGAAGAAGTGGCCGAGGCGCTCGCCCAGCGGGGCGCCGCCGGAGATGGCGTACTCGCCCCGGCCGCCGAGGACCGCGCGCAGCTTGCTGTAGACGAGCTTGTCGAACGTCTTGTGCTTGATCTTCAGGCCGAAGGACGGGCCCGAGGGGGTGTCCAGCGCCTTGCTGTAGGCGATCGCGGTGTCGGCGGCCTTGTCGAAGATCTTGTCCTTGCCGTCGGCCTGCGCCTTGGCGCGCGCCGAGTTGTAGACCTTCTCGAAGACGCGCGGCACCCCGAGGATCAGCGTCGGGCGGAACGAGGCCAGCTCGTCGGTGAGGTTCTTGATGTCCGGGACGCAGCCGAGCTTGATCGGCGCCATCATGGGCGCGATCTGCACCAGCCGCCCGAAGACGTGCGCGAGCGGCAGGAAGAGGAGCACCGAGCACTCGCCCGTGCGGAAGAGCGGACGCAGCCGCTCCACGATGTTGCCGCACTCGGCGAAGAAGCTGCGGTGGGTGAGCACACAGCCCTTGGGGCGGCCGGTGGTGCCCGAGGTGTAGACGATGGTCGCCGGGTCGTCGGCCTTGGCGATCGAGCCGCGCTCCTCGACCGTCCGGTCCGTGACGTCCTGCCCGAGCCGGCCCAGTTCGTCGAGGCCGCCGCCCTCGATCTGCCACACGTGTTTCAGCGCCGGTAGCCGGTCACGCACCGACTCGACGGCGGCCGTGTGCGCGTCCGACTCCACGATGCACGCGGTGGCGCCCGAGTCACCGAGGATCCACTGCACCTGCTCCGCCGAACTGGTCTCGTACACCGGCACGGTCACCGCGCCCGCGCTCCAGATCGCGAAGTCCAGCAGCGTCCACTCGTAGCGCGTGCGGGACATCAGCCCGACCCGGTCGCCCGGCTGGACACCGGCGGCGATCAGCCCCTTCGCGGCCGTGTGCACCTCGGCGAGGAACGCGGTGGCCGTGACGTCCTGCCAGGTGCCGCCGATCTTGCGGGCGATGACGGCGACGTCCGGGTGCTGCGCGGCGTTTCTGCGGACGATGTCGGTGAGATTTCCGTCCGCAGGGACCTCGTACAAAGCCGGAAGGCTGAACTCGCGCAAGACTGCTGCTCCTCATAGGGCGCCGGCGCCACGACGTTGTGCTGCGACGGTGTGGTCCAAGGCTCGGGCAGGTACTCAGGCATTCACTTGTTGAAATGCAGAGCACGACTGGACGGCCCGGACGTTACCCGCCGGTATGGCTTCTGCGACAGGGGGTCCTGTCGAGATGTTCGGTGCGTCACACACTCGGGTATTCCTTCGCGCACAGTAGTCCACGTACTAACTGACTGACCAGTAACCGCAGGTAGGACCGCCACTGTTCACAAGGACAGCGCTCGGCCTACCCTTGATCGCCATGGCACCCACACCAGCCGGAAACCACAGGACACGCGTGCATGTGGTGAGCGACGTGCACGGCAACGCCCGTGACCTGGCCAGGGCCGGCGAGGGCGCCGACGCCCTGATCTGCCTGGGCGACCTCGTCCTCTTCCTCGACTACGCCGACCACTCGCGCGGCATCTTCCCCGACCTGTTCGGCGTCGAGAACGCCGACCGCCTCGTGGCCCTGCGCACCGCCCGCCGCTTCGAGGAGGCGCGGGAACTCGGGGCCCGGCTGTGGGCCGGGGTCGGCGCGGAGCGCGCCTCGGTGATCGAGAAGGCGGTGCGCAGACAGTACGCCGAGATGTTCGCCGCGTTCCCCACCCCTACGTACGCCACCTACGGCAACGTCGACATGCCGCCGCTGTGGCCCGAGTACGCCGGGCCCGGCACGACCGTCCTCGACGGCGAGCGCGTCGAGATCGGCGGCCGGGTCTTCGGCTTCGTCGGCGGCGGCCTGCGCACGCCGATGCGGACGCCGTACGAGATCAGCGACGAGGAGTACGCGGCGAAGATCGAGGCCGTCGGCGAGGTCGACGTGCTCTGCACCCACATCCCGCCCGAGGTTCCCGAGCTGGTCTACGACACCGTCGCCCGCCGCTTCGAGCGCGGCAGCCGCGCCCTGCTGGACGCCATCCACCGCACCCGGCCCCGGTACGCCCTGTTCGGGCACGTGCACCAGCCCCTCACCCGGCGGATGCGGATCGGGGCCACCGAGTGCGTGAACGTGGGGCACTTCGCGGCGACCGGGACGCCCTGGGCGCTGGAATGGTGAGGACGCCCCAGGTCGGGTGAGATCGGCGGGCCCCGTGCGCGGTAGCCTTCACGCTGCACACACGTGCGCACGACGACGTCTTACCGGCCCGTATCTGGAGGAGCCACGGCGATGGCGGAACACACCAGCTCGAGCATCACCATCGAGGCAGCCCCGGCCGACGTCATGGCGGTCATCTCCGACTTCGCCCGCTACCCGGACTGGACGGGTGAGGTGAAGGAGGCGGAGGTCCTCAAGACCGACGAGCAGGGCCGCGCCGAGCAGGTCCGCCTCGTCATGGACGCGGGGGCGATCAAGGACGACCAGGTGCTCGGGTACACCTGGACCGGCGAGAACGAGGTGTCCTGGACGCTGGTCAAGTCCCAGATGCTGCGGTCTCTGGACGGCTCGTACATCCTCAAGCCGGCCGGGGCGGGGGGTACGGAGGTCACGTACGTGCTGACCGTGGACGTCAAGATCCCGATGCTGGGGATGATCAAGCGGAAGGCCGAGAAGGTCATCATCGACCGGGCGTTGGCCGGGTTGAAGAAGCGCGTTGAGTCGGCGTAGCTGATTGACCGGGTGCCGGTGCGCTGTGGTTGCTCGCGCCCACGCGGCGGAGCCGCATGTTCAACACAGCCCCGCGCCCCTTAGGGGGCGACTCGGTTACCGTTCCTTCCCATGCGCACCATCCTGATCATGGGCCCCGGCGGTAGCGGGCGTACCACGCTCGCCGCTGCCACCGCGGTCACCGCCGCCCGCGCGGGCACCCGCACCCTCGTCCTCAGCGCCGACCGCACCGACACCCTCGGTGCCGCGCTGGGGATCGGCACGGGCCCCACCCCCGTCGAAGCCGCGCCACGCCTCACCGCCTGGCGGCCCGACCCCGCCCAGGACTTCCGCAAGGACCTCACCGCCCTTCAGGACCGTGCCTCCTCCGCCCTGGATCTCCTCGGCGCCTCCCGGCTTGACCCCGAGGAACTCACGCCGCTGCCCGGCGCGGAGGAACTCGCCCTGCTGCGGGCCCTGCGTGACGCCGCACTGTCGGAGTCGTACGACCTCCTCGTCGTCGACCTGCCGCCGACGCCGCAGGCCCTCGCCCTTCTCGCCCTGCCCGAGGAACTGCGCCGCTATCTGCGCCGGCTGCTGCCGCCGGAACGGCAGGCCGCCCGGGCCCTGCGCCCCGTGCTGGGACGGCTCGCCGGCGTGCCCATGCCCGCCGAGTGGCTGTACGAGACGGCGGGCCGCTGGGATCTGGAGCTGGCGGCCGTGGAGGCGGTCGTCGCCGACCGCGACACCGTCGTACGGCTGGTCGCCGAGCCCGGCCCGGCCGGTGCCGACGCCGTCCGCGGCGCCGGCCTGGGTCTCGCCCTGCGCGGTCTGCGCACCGACGTCGTGGTCGCCAATCGCGTCCTGCCCGAGGCGTCCCCGGACACCTGGCTCGCCGGGCCGGTCGCCCAGCAGCGCAAGACACTGGAGGAGTGGCGGGAGGCGTACGACGTGCGCACCGTCACCCATCTCGGACACGACCCGCGCGGCACCGACGACCTCACCGCCCTCGCGGCGCCCGGCGCCGAGCCCACCGGCGCCCCGGCCGAATGGCCCGTGACCGACCGGCTCGGCGAGGACGGTGTGCTCGTCTGGCACATCCCGCTGCCCGGCGCCATACGCGAGGAACTGGACCTCGTCCGGCGAGGCGACGAACTGGTCGTCACCGCGGGGCGGTTCCGCCGTATCGTCCCGCTGCCCTCCGCGCTGCGCCGCTGCACCGTCGACGGGGCCGCTCTGCGCGAGGGCGAGCTGCGCATCCGCTTCGCACCCGACCCGAAACTGTGGCCGAAGGCCCGGTGAGCGCGGTACGCCCGTTCGGGTAACGTCGTAGGGACGAACCGTAGTCAGGAGTCCGTCATGAGCGAAGAGCTCCCCCCGTCCGACGCCGCCCGCGAAGAGGCCGTGGACGAGGTACGGGCGACCGACGCCGACGCCTGGGCGACCGCGTGCGCCGAGGACCTCGAGGCGGAGAAGGCCCGCCGCCGCGCCGAGTACGGCCCGCCCCCGGGCTCCGCGGCCGAGGAACTGAAGAAGCTCGTCGACGCCGTCGCGGACAAGCTGTCCGGCCTCGAGTCCCCGCTGTTCGGCGCGGTCGCCGGGCCCGCCGCCCAGCAGGTCGTCCGCCAGGTCGTCCAGCAGGCCAAGGACGCCGTGGAACCCGTCATCGAGCGCAACCCGGACGTCTTCGACCACCTGGCGGCGGCCGGGAACGAACTGCTCGCCGCCTACCGCTCCGCCGTCCAGGCCCAGGAGCGGCGCTGGACCGGCCGCGACGACGACACCGATCCCCGTGACCTGGACGAACGCCGTGACCGGGGCGACGACGACGGCCCCGGAGAGCGCATCGACCTGGACTGAGCCCCCGGCCGAGCCCCCGGCCTCTCGGGTACCGTTGGCCGTAGCGGGGCTCGACCGAAACTGAGGGATTCATGGGACTCACCATCGGCGTCGACATCGGCGGCACGAAGATCGCGGCCGGCGTGGTCGATGAGGAAGGCAACATCCTCTCGACCCACAAGGTGCCGACCCCGGGCACGGCCGAGGGCATCGTGGACGCCATCGCCTCGGCGGTGGAAGGCGCGCGCGTCGGACACGACATCGTCGGCGTGGGCATCGGCGCCGCCGGCTATGTGAACCGGCAGCGCTCCGAGGTCTACTTCGCGCCTAACATCCACTGGCGCAACGAGCCGCTCAAGGAGAAGGTCGAGGCCCGTGTGGGCCTTCCGGTGGTCGTCGAGAACGACGCGAACGCCGCGGCGTGGGGCGAGTACAAGTTCGGCGGCGGCAAGGGCCACCGCAACGTCATCTGCATCACCCTGGGCACCGGCCTCGGCGGCGGCATCATCATCGGCAACAAGCTGCGCCGCGGGCACTTCGGCGTGGCCGCCGAGTTCGGCCACATCCGCATGGTGCCGGACGGCCTGCTGTGCGGCTGCGGCTCGCAGGGCTGCTGGGAGCAGTACGCCTCCGGGCGCGCGCTCGTCCGGTACGCCAAGCAGCGCGCCAACGCCACCCCGGAGAACGCCGAGATCCTGCTCGGCCTCGGCAACGGCACGCCCGAGGGCATCGAGGGCAAGCACATCTCCATGGCCGCCCGCCAGGGCGACCGCGTGGCCGTCGACTCCTACCGCGAACTGGCCCGCTGGGTCGGCGCGGGCCTCGCCGACCTCGCCTCCCTGTTCGACCCCTCCGCGTTCATCGTGGGCGGCGGCCTCTCCGACGAGGGCGAACTGGTCCTCGGCCCGATCCGCAAGTCCTACAAGCGCTGGCTGGTCGGCGGCAACTGGCGCCCGGTCGCGGAGGTAAGAGCGGCCGAACTGGGCAACAAGGCAGGCCTGGTAGGAGCAGCGGACCTGGCAAGGGAACCCGACCCGATCATGTAATGCCCTGCCTTTGTCTTCAGGGGCGCGGGGAACTGCGCGACCAGCCACGAACAACCGGCACTCGCGCACAATCCCCGCGCCCCGCCCCATTGGGCGTAAATTGACCAACATGCCGCCGCTCCCCAACTCCCGTACCGAACCCGACGGTTCCGCGGTCATCAGGGTCCTCACCTACAACATCCGCTCGATGCGCGACGACACCGCCGCCCTGGCCCGCGTCATCAGGGCATGCGAACCCGACCTGGTCCTCGTCCAGGAAGCCCCCCGCTTCTTCCGCTGGCGCAAGAAACTCGCCCGCCTGGCCCGCGCGGCCGACCTGGTGATCGTCACCGGCGGAGCCACCACCACCGGACCGGCGATCCTCAGTTCGCTCCGGGCGGGGGTGGAACGCACCGAGGACATCCTCCTGCCCCCCACCCCCGGCCTGCACCGCCGCGGCTTCGCCACCGCCGTCGTCCGCTTCGCCGGCACCCGGATCGGCGTCCTGAGCTGCCATCTCTCGTTGCAGAAGGACGAGCGCCACGAGCAGGGCGGCATGCTCCTGGACCGGCTCGCCGGGATGGGCGTGGAGCACGCGATCGCGGGCGGCGACCTGAACGAGCGCCCCGACGGCCGCACCTTCCGCCTGCTGACCGAGCAGCTCACCGACTGCCGGGCCGCCGCGCCCTGGGGCGGCGAGCACACCTGGACCCCCGCCGACCCCTACCAGCGCATCGACGCGATCTTCGCGACCAAGGGCATCGAGGTGCTGGGCTGCGGCGTGCCGGACGGACTCCCCGGGGTGACCGGGACAGACCTGAGGGCGGCCACGGACCATCTCCCGGTCCTCGCCGCCCTCAGAATCCCAGCCGGTTAGACGACCGCCCCGCGCCCCGGATCCTCGTCGTCCTCGTCGTCCGTCCGCATCCGCATCACCAGCGTCGCGAACCCGCCGAGGAAACCGCCGATCCCCGCCGTGGCCAGCCACCACTCCATCTCCCAGCCGAGCACCACGGCCAGCAGCAGCAGGACCGGCCCGCCGAGCACGCCCAGCCAGGCGAACTTCGCGGTGACGTCGGCCGTCGGCAGCGGGGGCGGCTCGGGCGGCACGAAGTGGCCCTCGTCGTCCTCGTCGAAGTCCTCCTCGGCGGGCTCGGGCACGGAGTAGTCGCGCGGTCCGACACCGGGCGCGAAGGAGACCGAGCCGCCCAGCGGGGTGACCGGCTCGACCGGCTTGTCCCCGGGCTTCGCGGCCTCCTCGGGCTCGGCGGGCTTGACCGCCTCCCCGGCCGCCCCGGCCGTGTCCACCCGGTCGTCGTTGGTCCCGGTCGCCGGCAGCGCCAGGTCCTCGATCGACTTGAACGGCTTGGCGCCCGGCGGGTCCGGCGGCTCCTCGCCGTACGCGGCGACGATCGCGGCCCAGGCGGCCTCCTCGTCGAACGG
Organism: Streptomyces sp. CRCS-T-1; assembly: GCF_024442335.1. Taxonomy (NCBI): domain Bacteria; kingdom Bacillati; phylum Actinomycetota; class Actinomycetes; order Kitasatosporales; family Streptomycetaceae; genus Streptomyces; species Streptomyces sp. CRCS-T-1. Next base: position 6,262,352 of record NZ_CP101651.1, read on the forward strand.
GACGCCCTGTTCGTCCGGCTCACGGCCCTCGCGGTCCTCGCGGTCCGAGTCGTGCTCAGCCACCTGCGGTCGTCCCTTCCTTGCCGAGACCGGGCCCCTTGCCGAGGCCGGACGCGAGCCGGCCGATGAAGTCGACGCTCTCCTCGAAGATCCGGTCCGCGTCATGGTCCAACGTGGCGACGTGGTAGCTCTGTTCCAGGATGACCTCTTTCACATCCGTCGAGGAGATGCGGCTGAGGATGCGGGCCGAGTCGGCGGGCGGCACCACATGGTCCTGCGGGCTGCGCAGCAGCAGCACCGGCTGGGTGACCTGCGGCAGCTCGCCGTCGGTCATCCGGAAGAACTGGCGCAGGGAGTGCGCCGCGTGCAGCGGGACCCGGTCGTAGCCCAGCTCCCGGCTGTCCGGCTTGGCGATGTCGCTGGCGATGCCCTTCGTCGCGGGGACGAGGTGGCGGACCACCGGGAGCGCGTGCGCCGCCAGCCCGTGCACCTTGTTCGCGGGGTTGACGACCACCACGCCGCTCACGGCGCCGCCGTGCTTCGCGGCGAGGCGCAGGGCCAGGGCGCCGCCCATGGACAGACCGGCCACGAACACCTGCTCACGGCGCTCGCACAGCAGGCGCAGCTCGCGGTCCACCTCCGCGTACCAGTCCTGCCAGCCGGTGATCCGCAGGTCCTCCCAGCGGGTGCCGTGCCCGGGCAGCAGCGGCAGGGAGACGGTCAGGCCGCGCTCGGCGAGATGCTCCGCCCAGGGGCGCAGCGACTGCGGTGATCCGGTGAAACCGTGGCAGAGGAGGACGGCGACCTCCCCGCCCTCGTGGCGAAACGGCTCGGCTCCGGAAAGGACCGGCACCTTCGGCCTCCTGGTCGTGAGAAGGGACTGACACGATCACGGAATGTCACGGAACGTCATGGAGGGGGTCGCACGTCGTTCGCGGGACCTTCACCGTACGCGACCGCACTGACACCGACCAGGGCCGTCGGCGCCTTTGACAGCGCTCCGGGTTATGGTCTGACCGACACATACAGGAGGCACTCGGTTGTTGTACGGCGCGATGAAGGTCGCTGTTGGGGGACCGCTGAAGGTCGCCTTCAGGCCCTGGGTGGAAGGCCTGGAGAACGTTCCCGCAGAGGGCGCCGCGATCCTGGCGAGCAACCACCTGTCCTTCTCGGACTCGTTCTTCCTGCCCGCGGTCCTGGACCGCAAGGTCACGTTCATCGCGAAGGCGGAGTACTTCACGACGCCCGGGGTGAAGGGCCGGATGACGGCCGCGTTCTTCAAGGGCGTCGGCCAGCTCCCCGTGGACCGCTCCGGTGCGCGCGGCGCGGGTGAGGCCGCCATCAAGAGCGGCATAGAGGTGCTGGAGCGGGGCGAGCTGTTCGGGATCTACCCGGAGGGGACGCGCTCGCCCGACGGCCGGCTCTACCGGGGCAAGCCGGGCGGCCTCGCGCGCGTGGCCCTCGCCACCGGCGCCCCCGTCCTGCCCGTCGCGATGATCGACACGGAGAAGATCCAGCCGCCCGGCAAGGTCATGCCCAAGCTGATGCGCCCGGGCATCCGGATCGGCAAGCCCCTGGACTTCAGCCGCTACCAGGGCATGGAGCACGACCGTTTCGTGCTGCGCGCGGTGACCGACGAGGTCATGTACGAGATCATGAAGCTCTCCGGCCAGGAGTACGTCGACATGTACGCCACGGCCATGAAGCGGCAGATCGCGGACGCGGCGAAGGCGGACAAGGAAGCCGAGAAGGCGGCGAAGGCCGCCCTCGCGCGGGCGGAGAAGGAACAGGCCGCGAAGGAGAAGGCCGAGCGCGAGCAGGCCGAGAAGGACCGGGCCGAGAAGGACCAGACGGAGCAGCGGCGGACCGAGCCCTAGTCGGGGCTCGACGCCGGGGGGCGGGGGAGATGGCCAAGCGCGAGCGAGTCATGAGGATGTCGGTCGAGCTGCCGCTGTGGCGTGCCCTGTCCGGCTACCGGGTGCTCACGATGCTGTACGCGGTCGGCCTGTTCGCCACCGCCTACGACGAGTTCACCCGCCCCTGGGTCGCCGTCGCCTACTACGCCGTGCTGAGCGTGTGGACCCTGGCCACCCTGCCCCGGGTCGCGAACGCCGCCGGCTGCACCAAGCGGTTCCTCGCCGCCGACCTCACCATCGCGATCACCGGCATCATGCTCACGCCCGTCGCCGACGCCCACGAGCGGGTCCAGGCCGGCGGCCCGACCCTGCCGTCGATCTGGACCGCCGGAGCCGTCCTCGCCTTCGCGGTCAAGGGCGGCTGGCGCTGGGCGGCCCTCGCCTCCGGCCTCGTGGCCGTGGCCAACCTGGTCGAGCGCGGCACCCCGGCCCGCGACACCGTCCACAACGTCATCCTCGTCTGCATCGCCTCCGTCGCCATCGGCTACGTCGTCGAGGTCGCCCGCGCCTCCGAGCGCACCCTCGCCCGCGCCCTGGAGATCGAGGCCGCCACCCGGGAGCGGGAGCGGCTCGCCCGGGACATCCACGACAGCGTGCTCCAGGTGCTGGCGATGGTGCAGCGGCGCGGGGCGGTGATCGGCGGCGAGGCGGCCGAGCTGGGCCGGATGGCGGGCGAGCAGGAGGTCGCGCTGCGCACCCTGGTCTCCGGCGGGCTCGTGCCCGTCTCCCGGGTCTCGGAGGACGCCGCCGAGGGCGCGGTCGTCCGGACGGTCGAGGAGGAGCCGCAGGACAGCGGCCCCGTCGACCTGCGCGCCCTGCTCGCGCCGTACGCCGGGGCCAGGGTCAGCCTCGCCGAGCCCGGCGCGCCCGTGCCGCTGACCCCGGTCGCCGCCCGCGAGGTGGCCGCGGCCGTCGGGGCCGCCCTGGACAATGTCCGCAGGCACGCCGGGGAGCAGGCGCGCGCGTGGATCCTGGTCGAGGACGAGCCGGACGAGGTGATCGTCACCGTCCGGGACGACGGCCCCGGCATCCCGCAGGGCCGGCTCGCCGAGGCCGAGGGCGAGGGGCGGCTCGGTGTCGCCCTGTCGATCCGCGGCCGGCTGCGCGACCTCGGCGGCAGCGCGGAGCTGATCTCGGTGCCGGGCCAGGGCACGGAGGTCGAGCTGAAGGTACCGAAAGCAGTGACGGACGCACGGGGGAAGGCGGAGCGGCCATGACGGACACCACGGAGAACCCGCGGGACCCGGCGAAGGACCCCATCAAGGTCATGGTCGTCGACGACCACCCCATGTGGCGCGACGCCGTCGCCCGTGACCTGGCCGAGTCGGGCTTCGAGGTGGTCGCCACCGCGGGCGACGGCGACCAGGCCGTGCGCCGCGCCAAGGCCGCCGCACCCGACGTCCTCGTGCTGGACCTGAACCTGCCCGCCAAGCCCGGCGTCCAGGTCTGCAAGGAGGTCGTCGCCGCCAACCCCGCGCTGCGCGTCCTCGTGCTGTCCGCGAGCGGTGAGCACGCCGACGTCCTGGAGGCCGTGAAGTCCGGCGCGACCGGCTACCTGCTGAAGTCGGCCTCCACCGGGGAACTCCAGGACGCGGTGCGCCGTACGGCCGTCGGCGACCCGGTCTTCACCCCCGGCCTCGCCGGACTGGTCCTCGGCGAGTACCGCCGCCTGGCCTCCGAACCCGCCCCCGCCCCCGACACCGACGAACCGAAGGCGCCCCGGCTCACGGACCGCGAGACCGAGGTGCTGCGCCTGGTCGCCAAGGGCCTGAGCTACAAGCAGATCGCCGAACGCCTGGTCATCTCCCACCGCACGGTGCAGAACCACGTCCAGAACACCCTCGGCAAGCTCCAGTTGCACAACCGGGTCGAGCTCGTCAGGTACGCGATAGAGCGCGGCCTCGACGACGAGTGAGGCGCACGTCACACTGACCCTTCGTCAGGCACCTGCGGCGAAGGGACTGTTCCATGCGCGTCGGAGTACTGACCGGAGGCGGCGACTGCCCCGGCCTCAACGCCGTCATCCGGGCGATCGTCCGCAAGGGCGTGCAGGAGTACGGCTACGACTTCACCGGCTTCCGGGACGGCTGGCGAGGACCCCTGGAAGGCGACACCGTCCGGCTCGACATCCCCGCCGTGCGCGGCATCCTGCCCCGCGGCGGCACCGTCCTCGGCTCCTCGCGGACCAACCCGCTGAAGGAGGAGAACGGCATCCGCCGTATCAAGGACAACCTCGCCGCGCTGGAGGTCGAGGCGCTCATCGCCATCGGCGGCGAGGACACCCTGGGCGTGGCCGCCCGGCTGTCCGACGACCACGGCGTGCCCTGTGTCGGCGTCCCGAAGACCATCGACAACGACCTGTCCGCCACCGACTACACCTTCGGCTTCGACACCGCGGTCGGCATCGCGACCGAGGCGATCGACCGGCTGCACACCACCGCCGAGTCCCATATGCGGGTCCTGGTCGTCGAGGTGATGGGCCGGCACGCCGGGTGGATCGCCCTCCACTCGGGCCTGGCCGGCGGGGCGAACGTCATCCTCATCCCCGAGCAGCGCTTCGACGTCGAGCAGGTCTGCGCCTGGGTGACGTCCCGCTTCAAGGCGTCGTACGCGCCGATCGTCGTCATCGCCGAGGGGGCGATGCCGAAGGACGGCGACATGGTTCTCAAGGACCAGTCGCTGGACTCCTTCGGGCACGTCCGCCTCTCCGGCGTCGGCGAGTGGCTGGCCAAGCAGATCGAGAAGCGCACGGGCAAGGAGGCCCGCACCACCGTCCTGGGCCATGTCCAGCGCGGCGGCACCCCCAGCGCCTTCGACCGCTGGCTCGCCACCCGCTTCGGCCTGCACGCCATCGACTGCGTCCGCGACGGCGACTTCGGCACGATGGTCGCCCTGCGCGGCACGGACATCGTCCGGGTCCCGATCGCCGACGCGACGGCCCGCCTGAAGACGGTGGACCCCACGCTGTACGAGGAGGTCGGCGTCTTCTTCGGCTGACCGGGACACGGACGTCCGGGGGCGCCGGCCCCCGGACGGCTACACGGTCGTGTTGCGCAACTGCCCCACCAGCTCCCGTACGACCGCCGCGCCGTTCAGCGTCAGGATCGACTCCGGATGGAACTGCACCCCGGCGAACCCGGGCCCGCGCATCGCGTGCACCTCGCCGTTCGCGGCCCGGCTGACCTCGACGCCGTGCGCGGCCAGCTCCTGGTGGGCCTCCTCGTCGCAGCGCGCCACGAAGCTGTTGTAGAAGCCGACGGTCTCGCGCCGCCCGAACAGCTCGATCTCCGTCTGCGCGCCCTGGTACGGCACGTCCTTCCGTACGATCTCCAGCCCCAGCTCGGCCGCGATCAGCTCGTGCCCGAGGCAGACGCCGAGGACCCCGTGCGCATGGCCGCGGATGACCTCGGCGGTGAGGCCGCGCAGGATCCGCATCTTGGGGCCGGTGAGATCGGCGGGGTCACCCGGGCCGGGGCCGAGCACGACCGGCCCCTCGTGCGCGAGCACCGCCTCCCGCAGCCCCGCCTCGTCGTAGCGCCGGACGGTCACCTCCAGGCCGTTCGACCGCAGCAGGTGCGCGAGCATCGCCGTGAAGGTGTCCTCGCCGTCGACGACCAGGGCGTGCCCGGCGAGCCCCTCGGAGCGCTCCTGCATCCGCAGCCAGAACGGCGCCAGCGACGCCCGGCGCCCGTCGAGCGCGGCACGCACGCGTGGATCCTCGGCCAGCTTCGGCCGCACGGACTCCGCACGCGGCCTGCCCGGCCGTACACCCAGGGCCGCCAGCACGCCCGCCGCCTTCGCATGGGTCTCCGCGACCTCGCCCTCGGGGTCCGACCCGCGCACGAGCGTGGCGCCCACCGGCACCCGCAGACCGCCGTCCGCGTCGATGTCGGCGGTACGGATGAGGATGGGGGAGTCCAGGGTCTGCGCCCCGCCGGAGTCCCGCCCGATGAGGGCCAGCGCCCCGGCGTAGTAGCCCCGTCCTCCGGTCTCGTGCCGCTCGATCACCCGGCAGGCGTTCTGCACCGGCGAGCCGGTGACGGTCGCCGCGAACATCGTCTCCTTCAGCACCTCCCGCACATCCAGCGAGGACTTCCCGCGCAGCTCGTACTCGGTGTGCGCGAGGTGCGCCATCTCCTTCAGCCGGGGTCCGACCACGACGCCGCCCATGTCGCCGACGGTGCACATCATCTTGAGCTCCTCGTCGACGACCATCGACAGCTCCTCGATCTCCTTGCCGTCGGCGAGGAAGCCGAGCAGATGCTCGGGGGTCGGCCCCTCGGCGGGGTAGCGGTAGGTGCCGCTGATCGGGTTCATGACGACCGTGCCGCCGGACATCCGGACATGCACCTCCGGGCTCGCCCCGACCAGCGTCCGGTCCCCGGTGTGCACGACGAACGTCCAGTACGCGCCCCGCTCGCCCTCCAGCAGCCGCCGGAACAGAGCCAGCGCGTCGGCCCGCCCGAACCCGGGGATCTCCCCCTCGTATGTGCGCCTGATCACGAAGTTCGCGCCCTCGCCGCGCCCGATCTCCTCCCGCAGCACCCGCCCGACGATCTCCGCGTACTCCTCGTCGCCGACGTCGAAGCCGCCGCCCTCGACCCGCACGTCATGCCCCGGGAGCTGGTCCAGGGCCTCGGCCAGCGGGATCTCGCAGGACTCCTCGGGCGTCAGCACCGCCAGGGGCGTGCCGTCGTCGCGGACGTCGAAGCCGCGCTCACGGATCTGCCGGAAGGGGACGAGCGCGAGGCCCTCGTCGGGGAGGTCGGCGAGCCGGTCGCAGGTGGCGACCGGGCCGATCAGGACCTCGACCTGATCATGGTCCTGGCCCGGGGTGCGGCGGCGCAGCAGCGCGAAGGGGCGCGGATCGTGAAGGAGCTGTGCCAGGTCCATGGTTCCTCTTCCGTTGATGTCGATCGATGCCGATCGACGTCGGTAATCGATGCGGATCGATGTCGGTGAGGAACGGACCCCGGAAACGCCGAAGGCCGCCCCTCGGGCGGCCTTCGCGAAGTCAGTCGTACGCGCAGTCAGTGGGCCGCCGGATGAGCGGTCCACCACCAGGTCTGGATCGAATGCGCGAACATGCAGCGCACCCTACCCCATGTCCGAGGAGCGTACGCCGTGTCTCAATTGCTGGGCATGGGTCAGGACGCCCGACACGACCCCGTAATGTTGAGGTCGTGACCGTGAACGCTAAGACCAGCGCGAGTGCTGGCAACACCTGGCGAGACCTGCCCGCGGCGCAGCAGCCCGAGTACCCCGACACCGAGGCTCTGCGCGCAGTCGTTGCGGACCTCGAGTCGTATCCGCCGCTCGTCTTCGCGGGCGAGTGCGATCAGCTGCGCGCCCGGATGGCGGCCGTCGCCAAGGGAGAGGCGTTCCTCCTTCAGGGCGGCGACTGCGCCGAGGCCTTCGACGCGGTGTCCGCGGACCACATCCGCAACAAGCTGAAGACGCTGCTCCAGATGGGCGCCGTGCTGACGTACGCCGCGTCCGTGCCCGTGGTGAAGGTCGGCCGGATCGCCGGCCAGTACTCCAAGCCGCGCTCCAAGGGCACCGAGACCCGCGACGGCGTGACCCTGCCGACCTACCGCGGCGACTCGGTCAACGGCTTCGAGTTCAACGAGGCCGCCCGCATCCCGGACCCCGAGCGCCTGAAGCGGATGTACCACGCGTCGGCCTCCACGCTGAACCTGGTGCGCGCCTTCACCACCGGCGGCTACGCCGACCTGCGCCAGGTGCACGCCTGGAACCAGGACTTCGTGAAGTCGTCCCCCTCGGGACAGCGCTACGAGCAGCTGGCCCGCGAGATCGACCAGGCACTGAACTTCATGCACGCCTGCGGGGCCGACCCGGAGGAGTTCAAGACCGTCGAGTTCTACTCCTCGCACGAGGCGCTGCTGCTCGACTACGAGTCCGCCCTGACCCGGGTCGACTCGCGCACCGGGCAGCTGTACGACGTCTCCGGGCACATGGTGTGGATCGGCGAGCGCACCCGGCAGCTGGACCACGCGCATGTCGAGTTCGCCTCGAAGATCCGCAACCCGATCGGCATCAAGCTGGGCCCGACGACCACGGCCGAGGACGCGCTGCAGTACATCGAGAGCCTCGACCCGGAGCGTGAGCCGGGCCGGCTGACCTTCATCGTCCGCATGGGCGCCGACAAGGTCCGGGACAAGCTCCCCGAGCTGGTGGAGAAGGTCACCGCCTCGGGCGCCACCGTGGCCTGGGTGACCGACCCGATGCACGGCAACACCTTCGAGGCGGCCTCCGGACACAAGACCCGCCGCTTCGACGACGTGCTCGACGAGGTCAAGGGCTTCTTCGAGGTCCACAAGGCCCTCGGCACCCACCCGGGCGGCATCCACGTGGAGCTGACCGGCGACGACGTCACCGAGTGCGTGGGCGGCGGCGACGAGATCTTCGTCGACGATCTGCACCAGCGCTACGAGACGGCCTGCGACCCGCGGCTCAACCGCAGCCAGTCGCTCGACCTGGCGTTCCTCGTGGCCGAGATGTACAGGGACCAGTAGCGGGCTCGCCTGTTACCGGGCATGGACTGGGGCGCGGATCACAGGATCCGCGCCCCTCTCCACTTTTGTGGCTCCGGCCCGGCGGGTAAGGTTAGGTTAGCCTCACCGATCAACGGGACGGCACCAGGAACGAAACCCCGCCGGGAGGTGAGCCGCGTGTACATCTGCAGTTGCTTCGGGATCACCGAGCAGCAGGTCAAGCAGCACGCGGACAGCGGCGCCTGCACCCCCCGCCAGATAGCCTCCGCCTGCAAGGCGGGCACCGACTGCGGGTCGTGCGTACGCCGTATCCAGGCGCTCCTCGGCAGGGGCGCGTGCCCTCGCCGGGACATGGCCGACCGGGGCGAACCGGTTCTCTCGGACCTGTCGGATCTGGAGGACGCCGCCTAGGCGGGTCCTAGCTCGGCTGCTCGATCTGCTGCGCGAGGTACAGCGCCTCACCGAGCTTCTCGATGAGCTCCAGCTGCGTGTCCAGATAGTCGATGTGGTGCTCCTCGTCCTCGAGGATCGACTCGAAGAGGTTCGCGGACGTGATGTCGCCCTTGGTGCGCATCACCTCGATGCCCCGCTTGAGGCGGTCGATCGCCTCGACCTCGACCTGTCGGTCGGCCTGGAACATCTCGGTCACCGTCTGCCCGACCCGGACATGGAAGAGCCGCTGGTAGTTGGGCAGACCGTCCAGCATGAGGATGCGCTCGGTGATCTTGTCCGCGTGCTTCATCTCATCGATGGACTCTTCACGCGTGTACTTGGCGAGCTTGGTCCAGCCTTTGTTGTCCTGGATCCGGTAGTGCAGCCAGTACTGGTTGATCGCCGTCAGCTCGCCGGTCAACTGCTCGTTCAGGAATTCGAGGACCTCGGGGTCGCCCTGCATCGCAGAGGCTCCTTCCACGCGTAAGAACTGGCAGGTTGCGCCGCATGATTCCACCGCGGAAGAAGATCGTCCAGTAAGTCTTCACTTAGTAAGTTAGGGCATGCTTAGTTCGTAATGCCCCGTTTTGAGATGGCCCGGGTCAAGGGCATCACCCCAGGTCTGTCAGGATGGACCCATGGGTCAGCCGGTGGGACGCGAATCGGGAGAAGGGCGCGATTCGGCGGGAGCGACGCAGCCCGGGCTTCCGCCGGGACAGCGATTGCAGCGCGGCTGGCCGGTCACGCACTACGGGCCCGTCCCCAAGTTCCGGCCCGAGCGCTGGGAGTTCAGGGTCTTCGGCGCCACCGCCGGCGGCGGCAAGCACTGCTGGACCCACGAGGAGTTCACGGCCCTGCCGTACACCACTGTCGTGGCCGATCTGCATTGCGTCACGAAGTTCAGCATGCTGGGCGCCGAATGGGGAGGCGTCCCCGCGCGCACCATCCTCGACATCGCTCCGCCCGCGGACGACGTCACCCATGTGATGGTGTGGGCCGAGTACGGCTTCAGCTCCAACCTGCGGCTGTCCGACTTCGCCTCCGAGCAGGCCCTGTTCGCCACCCACAAGGACGGCGAACTCCTCACCGCCGAGCACGGCTTCCCGCTGCGCCTGATCGTGCCCCACCTCTACGCCTGGAAGGGCCCCAAGTGGGTGCGCGGCGTGGAGTACATGACCGCAGACCGGCGCGGTTTCTGGGAGGAGCGCGGCTACCACAACGTCGGCGACCCGTGGCAGGAGCAGCGCTACTCGTACCAGGAGGAGCCCGGGGACGGCCCCGACCTCTGATCCGAGGCCGTCAGGCCGTCAGCAGTCGCGCAGCTTCTTCAGCCGCTCCACGTCCGCCGCGTGCCCCTCCTTGCCGCCCGGCGTCTCGATGATCAGCGGCACGCCCTCGGTCGCGGGGTGCGTCATCAGGGCCCGGAAGGGGTCCTCGCCGATGTGGCCGACGCCGATGTTCTCGTGCCGGTCCTTGTGGGCGCCCACCACGTCCTTGGAGTCGTTGGCGTGGATCAGCTTCAGCCGGCCCTCGCCGACCGTGTCCACCAGCAGGTCCAGCGTCTGGTGCATCCCGCTCGGGCCGGTCAGATCGTGCCCGGCGGCGAAGATGTGGCAGGTGTCCAGGCACACGCCGAGCTTCGGGTGGGCGTCCAGCGCCTCGAAGTACGGGCCGAAGTCCCAGGTCCGCGAGCACAGTGAGGCGCCCTGGCCGGCGGTCGACTCCAGCAGCAGATACGGGTCGTCGTCGTGGGTCAGCTCGTCCAGCAGCGGCAGCAGACGCTCCCGCACCTGCTTCAGCGCCACGGACCGCTCCCGGCCGCCGGTCGCGCTGCCGGTGTGCACGACCACGCCCAGCGCCCCGATCTCCCGCCCGCGGCGCAGCGAGTGCCGCAGCGACTCCACCGACTTCTCCACGGTCGCCTCGGTGTGCGAACCGAAGTTGATCAGGTAGGGGGCGTGCACGTACGCCGGGATCGACTCGGCCTCGCAGGCCGCACGGAACGCCTCGTCCTGCTTGGGATTCCCGGCCGGTGTGGCCCAGCCGCGCGGGTTGGCGACGAAGACCTGGACGGTCTCCGCCCTCAGATCACGGGCGTACGACAGACCGACGGAGTGCAGCCCACCGGCCACGGGGACATGGCCGCCCACCGGGTTGCGGGAGGGGCCGGACAGCTGATTGTTCACCCGTTCAGGGTGTCACGCTGCCGGCCCCGCTCCGTCCACGGGCTCCCGGCCCGTGCCCGTCACCTGATCTTGATGGTGATCGTCGAACCCTTGGGCGCGGTCTCGCCGCCCTCGACGGACTGGCCCTTGACCTCGTCGCCGAACAGGCCGAGCAGACCGCGGTCCTCGTCGACCTGGAACCCGGCGCCCTCCAGCGCCCGCGTGGCGTCGTCGACGCTCTGGCCGACCACGTCCGGGACCTCGATCATCTCGGGGCCCTTGGACAGCGTCAGCGTCACCGTGTCGCCCTCGGCCGCACGGCCGCCGGCGTTCGGGGTCTGCTCGGCGACCTGGCCCTTGTCGAACTCGGAGGAGTTGACCCGCTCGGTGGCGATCTTCACCTTGAGCCCGGCCTCCTGGAGCTGAGCCCGGGCGTCGGCCTCGTCCGCGCCGGTGACGTCGGGGATGTCGATGGGGCTGCCCTTGCTGACGACCAGGGCGACGGCCGTGCCCGAGCGCACCTTGGTGCCGTCGGCGGGCCGCGCGGAGATCACCGAGCCCCTCGGCACGTCCTCGCTGAACTCCCGGGTGACCATGCCCGGCTCAAGACCGTCCTCCTTCAGCTGGGCCCGCGCCTCGACCAGCTTCTGGCCCTCCAGGGCGGGCACCCGCACGGTCTCGGGGCCGTCGGAGACGGTGATGCTCACCGCGTCGTTGCCGCGGATGCGCGCCCCGGGCTTCGGGTCGGTGCTGATGATCTGGCCCCGCTCCACGGTGTCGCTGTAGGCGTGCTCGACCTTGCCGAGATCCAGCCCGGCGTCCTGCAGCCGGCTCTCGGCCTGGCTCTGGGTCTTCGCCAGCAGCGGGGGGACCTCGGTGAACTGGCCCGAGTTGATGTACCAGATGCCGCCGCCGAGGCCCAGCACCAGCAGCACGGCGACGACGATCGCCAGCGGGCCGCGCCGGGACCCCGGGCGGCGCCGGGACGGCGGGGGCGGCGGGGACTCGAAACGGCTGGTGCGGTTGAGCGCCGCCTCGGAGGTCTCGTCGTCCTCGTTGACCGGCAGCGGGCGCAGCGTGGTCAGGGCGCGCGGGATCACGCTCGTACGGTCGTCGGCGCCGTCGTGCTCCGCGCTGAGCGCCTGCGGCGGCACCACGTCGAGCTGCTCCGCGCTCAGCCCGGCGCGCCCGTCGCGGACCCGCGCGAGCAGCGCCACCGCGTCGTGCGGGCGGATGTCGGGGGTGCGGGCGGTCGCCGAGGCCACCATCTCGTCCAGCTCGTAGGCCAGACCGGGTACGGCGGCCGACGGCGGCGGGACGTCCTCGTGCAGGTGCTTGTAGAGGATCACGGCCGGGGAGTCCGCGTCGTGCGGCTTGTCGCCGGTCAGCATCTCGTACAGCATCACGCCGCACGCGTACACGTCGACACGGGGGTCCGCGGTGCCGTTCTCTATCTGCTCGGGCGCGAGGTACGCGACCGTGCCGAGCACGGTGCCTGTGGTGTTCGTCACCGTGTCCACGGCTCGGACGAGTCCGAAGTCGGCGACCTTCACCCGGCCGTCGTCCCCTATGAGGACGTTCTCGGGCTTCATGTCCCGGTGCACGAATCCGGCGCGGTGGGCGGCGCCCAGCGCGGCCAGCACCGGCTCCAGGATGTCCAGGGCGGCGCGCGGCTGCAGGGCCCCGCGCTCGCGCAGGACGTCCCGCAGGGTGCAGCCCGCGACGTACTCCATGGCGAGATAGACGTAGCTGCCGTCGGTGCCCTGGTCGAAGACCTGCACCACATTCGGATGGGCCAGTCGGGCGACGGACTTCGCCTCGCGGATGAACCGCTCGACGAACGAGCCGTCCACCGCGAGCGAGGGGTGCATCACCTTGAGCGCGAGAACGCGGTCCAGCCGGGTGTCCACAGCCCGGTAGACCGTCGCCATCCCGCCGACGGCGATGCGCGCGTCGATGCGATACCGGCCGTCGAGCACCTGCCCGACCAAGGGGTCCTGAAGGGTCGTGTCCACGCAGGCGAGTGTACGAGCCACGACCGACAGCCCGCCGCCCCGTCCGCTCTCGGGCCCGGTACTGCGACTGACCTGTGACGTGTAGGTCGGCGCCTACTGGAAAGCGGGGCGCTCCGGATCCAGCGCGGCCCTTCCCTCCGTCGGTGACGACGCCTCCGCGAAATGCCGCCGCGGAATGCGCCCGGCCCGGTACGCCAGCCGCCCCGCCTCCACGGCATGCCGCATCGCGTCGGCCATCAGGACCGGCTCCTGCGCCCGTGTCACCGCCGAGGCGAGCATCACACCCGCGCAGCCCAGCTCCATCGCCAGCGCCGCGTCCGACGCCGTACCCGCCCCGGCGTCCAGGATCACCGGCACGCGCGCGTGCTCGGTGATCAGCTGGAAGTTGTGCGGGTTGCGGATGCCGAGACCGGAGCCGATCGGCGAGCCGAGCGGCATGATCGCCGCGCAGCCGGCGTCCTCCAGCTTCCGCGCCAGCACGGGGTCGTCATTGGTGTACGGCAGCACCGTGAACCCGTCGTCGACCAGCGTCTCGGCCGCCTCCAGCGTCTCGATCGGGTCCGGCAGCAGCGTCCGCTCGTCGGCGATGACCTCCAGCTTGACCAGGTCGGTGCCGAGGGCCTCGCGCGCGAGACGGGCCGTGAGGACGGCCTCTCCGGCGGTGAAACAGCCCGCCGTGTTGGGCAGCACCCGGATGCCGAGCCGGTCCAGGACGGACAGCACGGAACCGTGCACCGAGGGGTTCACCCGGCGCATCGCGACCGTCGTCAGCTCCGTCCCGGACGCCACCAGCGAACGCTCCAGCACATCGAGGCTGGGCGCCCCGCCCGTACCCATGATCAGGCGGGACGTGAAGGACGTACCACCGAGGACAAACGGATCGTCGGCCATGGTCAGCCTCCTTGGACGGCGGTGAGGACTTCCACGCGGTCACCCTCGGCGAGGGCCGTGGAGGGCCACCGGGTGCGCGGGACGACGGTTTCGTTGAGGGCGGCTGCCACTCCGGAGGGCGAGGTGGTGAGCGACCTCACGACGGTGTCGAGAGCCGTGCCGGGCCGGACGTCCCGGGGCTCCCCGTTGACGGAGATGTTCATACGGGCTGCTCCGTGAGTGCGGTGGCGGTACTGAAGCGCTTCGGGGTGAAGGGGCGTGCTTCTTCGGGCAGTTCGCCCGTCGTCAGGGCGTGCGCCATGGCGTCGCCGGTCACCGGGGTGAGCAGGACACCGTTGCGATAGTGCCCCGTGGCCAGCAGCAGTCCCTCCAGGCCGGTCGGGCCGAGCAGCGGCGCGTTGTCGGGGGAGCCGGGCCGCAGTCCGGCCCGGGTCTCGGTGAACGGCAGCTCGGTGATGCCGGGGACCAGCTCGTGCGCGTCGCGCAGCAGCTCGTACACGCCGCCCGCGGTCACGGTGGTGTCCCAGCCCGTCTCCTCGCTGGTCGCCCCGATGACCAGCTCGCCGCTCTCGCGCGGCACCAGGTAGACATGGCTGCCGCGCACCACCGCGCGCACGGTCCGGCTGAGGAACGGCCCGTGCCGCCCCGGCATGGTCAGCCGTACGACCTGCCCCTTCACCGGCCGCACGGGAGGCAGCACGTCCTCGAGGACGCCCGCGAGCCGTCCGCTGAGGCTGCCCCCGGCCAGCACCACCTGCCCGGCGTCCAGCGCGGTCCCGTCGGCCGTGACGACGCCCGCGGCCCGCTCCCGTACGACGGTGAGCCGCTCCGCCCATGCCCGGTGGAAGACCACACCCGCCCGCTCGCACGCCGTCACCAGCGCCGCGGACAGCCGCCGCGGGTCGATCTGGTGGTCGCCGTCGACCCGCAGCCCGCCGCGCACGCCGGGCGCGAGCATCGGCTCCAGGCGACGGCACTCGCGCCCCGACAGCCACTGCGAGTCCAGGCCGGACTGCTGCTGCAGGGCGTGCAGTTCACGCAGATGGGCCCGGTCGTCGGCGTCCAGGGCCACGGCGAGGGTGCCGCAGCGGCGGTAGCCGAGGTCGTGGCCCGTGAGGTCGGTGAGCTCCGCCGCGAAGTCCGGGTAGCGCCGGGCGGAGGCGAGGTTCAGACCGAGCAGGGTCTGCTCGCCGTAGTGCAGCTCCGTGACGGCGGCCAGCATGCCGGCCGCCACCTGCGCGGCCCCGCCGCCCGGCTCGGGGTCCACCACGGCCGTGGCGAGCCCGCGTTGTGCGGCCCGCCACGCGGTGACCAGGCCGATGATGCCGCCCCCGATGACGAGGACGTCTGAGGTTCGCGTACGCGACATGGGCGTCCAGCCCCTCCCTTCGCCGGCATGACCCGGATCAGGTTCGTACGGTCGGAGGCCGCCAGCCTCCCTCTCAGCCCGGTGCGTCCGGGCTCCCGCGAGTGCTCTACGTTGGCCACCCTAGCCCGATGCCGTATGTCGCAGTAAGGGAGCCTCCGTCCATGGCCCGATCCCTCGACGGTCTTCTCCTCGCCCCGGTCGCCGACCAGGCGCCGGGCCAGGTGGGGACCCGCACCCGGTTCACGTACCACGAGAAGGACGGCGAGATCTGGGCCGAGTACACGGGCGGCGACGTCGTACGCGGCCATCTCGTGGGTACCCGGGAAGATGACCGGCTGGACTTCCGCTACGTACAACTCAAGCAGGACGGAACCACGTCCTCGGGGCACTGTGTGTCGACGGTCGTGGAACTGCCCGACGGGCGGGTGCGGCTGGAGGAGACGTGGGAGTGGGAGTCCCAGCAGGGCAGCGGGACGAGCGTTGTGGAGCAGGTCACTGCGCATGAGCACTGACTGACAAAACGTCAGGTGTCTATGGTGATCAGGTGAGCGAGCAGACGCAGGAACCAGGTCCGTCCGCGCCGCGGCGCGTGGTCGTGGCGGGTGCGGGCATGGCCGGTGTGCAGACCGCGGTCGCCTTGCGGGAGCAGGGCTTCACCGGCACCGTGACCCTCATCGGCGCCGAGCCCCATCAGCCCTACGACCGGCCCCCGTTGTCCAAGGCCGTCCTGCTCGGCAAGGCCGAGGGCTCCGCCTTCGACCTCGACTTCGAGGCCCTCGGCATCGAACTGCGACTCGGCTGCGAGGTGCTGGGCCTGCGCCCCGGCGACCATGAGCTGGACACCGAGGACGGGCCCGTGCCCTACGACGCCCTCGTCGTCGCGACCGGCGCCGAACCGGTCCGGCTGCCCGGCGCGGAGGGCGTGCCGGGCGTGCATCTGCTGCGCACCCTCGACGACGCCGAGCGGCTGCGGCCCGTGCTGGCCCGCAAGCACGACATCGTGGTCGTCGGCGCCGGCTGGATCGGCGCCGAGTTCGCCACGGCCGCGCGCGAGGCCGGTTGCGCGGTGACCGTCGTGGAGGCCGCCGAGCGGCCGCTCGCCGGGGCACTGCCCGCCGAGGTCGCCGCCCCGATGGCCGGCTGGTACGCCGACGCGGGTGCGGTCCTGCGCACCCACGCGCGCGTGGAGCGCGTCGAGCCCGGGACGGTGCTCCTCGACGACGGCACACGGCTGCCCGCGGGCGCGGTCGTGGTCGGCATCGGCGCCCGCCCCGCGACGGCGTGGCTGGCCGGTTCCGGAGTGGAGCTCGGTCCCCAGGGCGAGATCATCTCCGACCAGCACCTGCGGACCTCGGCGCCGGACGTGTACGCCGTCGGCGACTGCGCCTCCTTCCCCTCGGGCCGGTACGGCGAGCGCCTGCTGGTGCACCACTGGGACAACGCCCTCCAGGGGCCGCGCACGGTGGCCCTGAACATCGTCGGCCTGGCCTCGGGGGAGGCACCGGCGGTGTACGACCCGGTGCCGTACTTCTGGTCCGAGCAGTTCGGGCGTTTCGTGCAGTACGCCGGGCATCACGCGGGCGCCGACACGACCCTGTGGCGGGGCGACCCGACCGGGCCGGCCTGGACGGTGTGCTGGCTCCGCGGTGACCGGCTGGTGGCGCTGCTGGCGGTGGGCCGTCCCCGGGACCTGGCGCAGGGGCGGCGCCTGATCGAGTCCGGCGCCGCCATGAATCCGGTGCTGCTGGAGGACCCGGCCAGGCCACTGAAGGCGGCGACGGCGTAGCTTTCGGGGAGCCCGTGGCCGGTCCGGGCGGGCCGGGCTGACTTCCGACTGTCAGTGGGGGATGGCAGGCTGGTTTCCGTGACCGAGATTGACGCAAAGATCGATGCTCTCGTCCCCGCCTGGCTCACCCTCCCCGACATCGCCGAACAGTTCGATGTCGAGGTGACGCGTGTGCGGCAGCTGGTCAAGGACGGCCAGCTCATCGCCGTACGCCGAGGTGAGAACCGCGCGCTGCACGTCCCCGCCGCCTTCATCGACGGGGACAAGGTCGTCAAGGGCCTGTCCGGGACCTTGACGCTCCTGCGGGACGACGGCTTCACGGACGAGGAGATGCTGGAGTGGCTCTTCACCCCCGACCCGAGCCTGCCCGGCACCCCGGCGCAGGCCCTGAGTGAGAATCGCGGCACGGAGGTGAAGCGCCGCGCCCAGGCGCTGGCGGTCTGACCCGGCCTGGACCGAAACGCCGTCCGGTGCCGTGCGAGCGGGGCCGGACCTGAACCACTGCCCGGAGCGCGGGCCGCGGCCCCCGGGGCCACGGCCCCGGGGCGGCTCGCGCCCGTTCGGGGCGTGGGCCGCCGCCCGCCTGCCATCGGCGGCGTGGCCTCGCCGCCCTGCCGGCACCGGCACGGGGCGCTCCGGCGCCCCGGTCGCGCCCCGAACGCCACCGACACCGACACCCAGGGGGACACGCATGCCCGACACCGCCACCACCGCACGGGCTCGGCTCGCCGACGCCCGGGTCTACCTCTGCACCGACGCCCGTAAGCGGCAGGGCGATCTCGTCGAGTTCCTCGACGCCGCGCTGGCCGGCGGGGTCGACATCGTGCAGTTGCGGGACAAGGGCATGGAGGCGGGCGAGGAGCTGGAGCATCTGGCCGTCTTCGCCGACGCCTGCGCCCGGCACGGCAAGCTCCTCGCGGTGAACGACCGCGCCGACATCGCCCACGCCGCCGCCTCCGACGTGCTGCACCTCGGCCAGGGCGACCTCCCGGTCCCCGCTGCCCGCGCGATCCTCGGCGAGGACGTCCTGATCGGCCGCTCCACGCACGCCGAGTCCGAGGCCGCCGCTGCCGCCGCACAGGACGGCGTGGACTACTTCTGCACCGGCCCGTGCTGGCCCACCCCCACCAAGCCCGGCCGCCACGCCCCCGGCCTGGACCTCGTCCGGTACACCGCCGCCCTCGGCACCGACCGCCCCTGGTTCGCCATTGGCGGCATCGACCTCGGCAACCTCGACCAGATCCTGGAAGCGGGCGCCCGGCGGGTCGTCGTCGTACGGGCGATCACCGAGGCCGACGACCCCGGCGCGGCGGCGGCCGAGTTCGCCAAGCGGCTGCGGGAGAAGTAGTACGCCGGTGGGCCGGTTGTCCAAGGGGTGGACAACAAGTACACAAATCGGTCAAATATCGATGCCCGGTTGGGGGACCGACCGCCCCTGGCTAACCTGCCGGTATGGCCCTCGGCACCGCATCCATCAGGTCGGACCACGCCCGCACCGTCCGCGACATGCTCGCGACAGGAAAGACGACGTACTCGTTCGAGTTCTACGCGCCCAAGACCCCGAAGGGCGAGCGGAACCTGTGGAACGCGCTCCGCCGGGTCGAGGCGGTGGCGCCCGACTTCGTCTCCGTGACCTACGGCGCGGGCGGTTCCACCCGCGCGGGCACGGTCAAGGCGACCGAGGCGATCGCCTCCGACACCACCCTCACCCCGATCGCGCACCTCACCGCCGTCGACCACTCCGTCGCCGACCTGCGCAACATCATCGGCCAGTACGCCGACGCCGGGATCCGCAACATGCTCGCCCTGCGCGGCGACCCGCCCGGCGACCCGATGGGCGACTGGGTGCCGCACCCCCGCGGCCTCGCCTACGCCGCCGAGCTCGTCGAGCTGATCAAGGCCTCCGGTGACTTCTGCGTGGGAGTCGCCGCCTTCCCCGCGATGCACCCCCGCTCCAGCGACTGGGACACCGACGTCCGCCACTTCGTCGACAAGTGCCGCGCGGGCGCGGACTACGCGATCACGCAGATGTTCTTCCAGCCGGAGGACTATCTGCGGCTGCGTGACCGGGTCGCGGCCGCCGGCTGCGACACCCCGGTCATCCCCGAGATCATGCCGATCACCAGCGTGAAGTCGCTGGCGCGGATCCCGTCCCTCACCAACGCCGTCTTCCCGGACGCCCTGAAAGAGCGGATCCTCACAGCAAAAGACGATCCGGCCGCTGTACGCTCCATTGGGATCGAATTCGCCACGGAGTTCTGCGCGCGGCTGCTCGCCGAGGGAGTGCCCGGCTTGCACTTCATCACGCTCAACAACTCCACGGCGACTCTGGAAATCTACGAGAACCTGGGCCTGCACCACCCATCGCAGGCCTAGACCGTTCGCACCGGTATACGACACACTGCGTAGCGGCCACTGGGAGAGGGGCGTACATGGGCTGGGCGGTCCTCTACATCGCGTTCGGCGTCGTCGCGCTGTGGCTGCTGGGCGAGGTGCTGTTGCAGTACAAGGCGCGGCTGCGCTGGCGACTGCTGGCCTTCGGCGGCTTCCTCGGCGTCGTCGTCGGTGTCCTGATCCCGTCGGTCGTCGTGATCGGACTGGGCGCGGCCGCCTTCGCGGTCGGGCAGACCTACGTCACCCTGTCGTTCCGCAGCGGCTTCGCGGCCGGCTGGGCGATGAACGCCCCGATCCTGGGCGGCGGCAAGCGCGGCCGCGGTGAGCGGGGCCGCCAGGAGCCGACCCTCGAGGTCTCCGGCCTGGAGTCGGCGGAGGGCGACGAGGGCGGCGAGCGCGGCGACTACCGCCGTGACGCGGCCTCCTACGCGCAGGGCGACGACTACGACCGCGACGACGTCTTCACCCCCGCGCGTCCCCTCCAGTCGACGGCCGCCGACGGTGCCGCCGTCTACGAGCCGCAGCCCATCCCGGACGACACCGGCTCCTACGGCGTCTACGGCGACACCGGCTACCCGCAGCAGGGCTCGACCCACGACCAGTACGCCGCCACGGCCCAGGGCACCGACCAGTCCTACGCCTACGACTACTCGGGCTACGGCCAGCAGCAGGGCTACGACACCACCGGCCAGCAGCAGTACGCGGCCTACTCCGACCCGTACGTCGGCAACGGGACCTACGGCGGCGGAACCTCGTACGACACCGGCTACGGCGACCAGCAGTACTACGGCCAGCAGCAGGGCTACGGCCAGGACCAGTACGCCGGCACCTACGGCGGCGAGTCCCCGCCCGGCGGTGTGTGGGTCCCGCAGCAGCGCACCGACGAGTACGGGCAGGAGCTGCCGCCGGAGCAGCCGTACCCGTACCAGGACAACGGGCAGCAGCAGCCGCAGGGCAACGGCTTCGACGAGCAGTACCGTTTCTGAAGGCTGAACCCCGCCGGGGGCGGCGGGCTCACTGGGAGCCCCGGAACCCCGGCCCCTCCACGATCAGTCCCGCGACCAGCGCGCCCGACATGCCCGCGTGCGGCAGTCCGCCGCCGGGGTGCGCCCAGCCGCCGACGGTGAACAGTCCGGGCACGCGCGTGCCGTTGGACGGATGCAGCAGCCGCCCGTCGGCCGCCGCCAGTGCCTGCACCGGCACCGCCCCGCCCTCCGCGCCGGTCGCCCCGGCGATGTCGGCCGGGGTGCGCACCTCGTGCCAGAGGAGACGCTCGCGCAGGTCGGGTATGGCCCGTTCGGCGACGCCGATCATGGTGTCGGCGAGGTCGTCGTAGGACATGGCGGGTTCGTCGGGCCGGGCGGGCACCACCGTCGTCAGGGTGACCGCCTCGTGGTCCCGGTCCGGGACCAGTGCCGGGTCGTCGGGCCGCAGGATCGTGACCGTGGGCCGCGCGTGCGACGGAGTCGTGCCGAACAGGGCGTCCAGCTCGGCCTCCCGGTCCGCCGTGTGCACCACCGTGCGGTGTGCCGTGTCCTCGGGGCGGGCGCCGCGCAGGCCCAGCAGCAGCGTGAGCCGACTGGCCGAGGCGGGCTGCGGCGGCACCTCCCCGTCGCCCCGCACCGCGGTGCCCGCCGTCAGCCGCTCCAGCACGCCGGGTGCGACACCGGCGATCACGAAGTCCGCCTCGGCGACCGTCCCGTCGGCGAGCTCCACCCCGGATGCCCGCCCGTCCTTCTCCAGCACCCCGGTCACATCGGCGCCGAAGCGGAACTCGACCTTTCTGGCCACGCACCGCTCGTACACCGCCCGCGCCAGCTCGCGCAGGCCACCGCGCACGTACCAGACGCCGAAGGCGTGCTCCATGTACGGCAGTACGGCCGCGCTCGCCGGGGTGGCGCGGGGGTCCAGGCCCTGGGCGAGGGCGTGGCTCTCCAGCAGGGCGGTGAGCCGGGGGTCGCGCAGCTCCCAGGCGCCGATCTCGGCGAGGGTGCCGGCCCGGCGGGTGCGCACCAGCCGCTTGTGGGGCACCGCGGGGTAGGGCTCGCGCTCGGCCAGCACCTGCCAGTTCGGCCACAGCGGCTCCTCCAGGAGCGGGCGGCGGGTGCGGTCCCAGGCCTCGCGGGCCCGGACCAGGAAGTCGCCCCACCGCTGCCCGGCGCCCGGGCCGAGGCCCTCGTCCAGGGCGGTGACGACACCCGCGCGCGAGGCGTTCGGCAGCGACACACAGGTGCCGTCCGCGAACACATGCCGGGACGAGGGATCGACCTGGACCAGGTCGACGCACGCCTCCAGCGGCTCCTTGCCGGTCTTGAGGAACAGATCGCGGTAGACCGCCGGGAGCGGGAGCAGGCCGGGGCCCGTGTCGAAGGAGAACCCGTCACGCTCGAAGCGGCGCAGGGCCCCGCCGTATGTGTCCGTCCGCTCGTACACCGCCACCCGGTGGCCCGCGACGGCCAGCCGGGCGGCAGCCGTCAGCGCGCCCATCCCGGCGCCGATCACCGCAATCCGTGCCATGCCATGGACTCTATCGGCCCCCACCGACAGCGCCTTCTGGTGCCGTGTGCGCAGGGCTGAGTACCCGTACCTAGCCGGGGAGTTGAGTACGCGCGCGGATGGGGCGGGCCCGGCGGGAACGAGAGAGTGGAGGCACGGAAAGGGGCACGGCTCCGGCACCGGCGACACGGGGCGCCGGAACGGGGCCGGCCCGCGATCCGCTCCTTCCGCCGGCCCTGTCGGCGGGAGCGAGACACGGGGGAGAACCGGGGGACGACCGCACGGGGGTCCTGCGGGGGACGCACGGGGGAGCAGGAAAAAGGGGGAGCAGGGAAGGCGCCGGTTCGAGGTGGCCCGCGGGGGACGCGGCCACAGCGGACCGGCGCTTTCACGTGTGCGCCGGCCGCCTCCTCAGCGGCAGCCGCTCACCCTGCCCTGGAGCAGCCGGGACAGGGCCGCGTGCACATCGTCCAGGGAGCGCTCCGCCTGGAAGGACTTCCAGTCGAGCGCGGCCACCAGGACCATGCCGACCAGCGCGGACGCCGTCAGCGGGACATCGATCTCCTCGCTGAACTCGCCGCCCGCGACGCCCTCGCGCAGGACGTCCTCCACGACCGCGACGGCCTGCTGCCTGACCACCATCAGCGTGGACTGCCAGGTCCGGTTGGTGCGCCACAGCTCGGCCACGTAGAGCTGGGTGAAGGCCGGATAGCGGTCGATGAAGACCAGACCCGCGCGGATCATCGCGTCCAGCGCGTCGACCTTGCTGCCACCCTCCCGGGCGGTCCGCTCGGCCGCCTCCTTGAGCGAGGCGGTGAGGAGGCCCACTCCGTGCCGCAGCAGTTCCTCGAAGAGTACGGACTTGCTCGCGAAGTTGTAGTAGACCGTGCCCTTCGCGACTCCGGCACGCTCGGCGATCTCGTCCACGGTCGTGGCGGAGAAGCCCTGCTCGGCGATGAGCGTGACGGCCGCCTCGTAGAGCTTCTGCCGGGTGGCCTCGCGGCGTGTGCTGCCGCCCGACGTTGCACTGCTGCTTTCCATGGCCCTGATTGTCACAGGAACCTTTCCGGGAGACGTGACGGAAGGGCTCACAGGGTCAGCTCCGGGTGCAGCCGGTCCAGCGTCCACACCTGGCGGCGCCGGGCCGCCACGGCGGTCAGCGCGAGGGCACCGGCGGTGAACGCCGTCAGCACCACGCACGCGTGCCACACCGGTTCCATACCGCCGCCCGTGATGAGCCTCCTGAGGGCCTCCACGACGTAGCTCATCGGCAGGAAGGGGTGGAGCGCGTTGAAGAAGCCGGGGCTGGTCTGCACGGGGTACGTGCCGCCCGCCGAGGTCAGCTGGAGCATCAGCACGGCGAGGACGAGGATCCGGCCCGCCGCCCCGAAGCGCGCGTTCAGCCACTGCACGATCGCCGCGAAGCACGCCGTCACCAGGAACAGGAAGCCCACCGTCCCGGCCGCCCGCGCCATCTCCAGCCCGACCGCCCAGTGCAGCACCGACATCAGGGCCACCGTCTGGAGCACCCCGATCGCCACCACCGGCAGCCAGCCGGACAGCGCGATCCGCCACGCCGAGGCGCCCGCGGCGAGCGCGCGCCGGTTCATCGGCGCGATCAGCATGTACGCCACCATGGCGCCCACCCACAGCGACAGCGGGATGAAGTACGGGGCGAAGCCGGTGCCGTAGTTGGGCGCCTTGTGCAGGTCCTGGGAGGCGAGCCGCACCGGGTCGGCCATGACCTCGGTGCGCCGGTCGCGGTCCTGCTTGTCGTAGTCGGGGATCTGCTCGGCCCCGTCGTGCAGTCCGCCGGCGAGCTTCCCGGAGCCGCCGACCAGCTTGTAGATGCCGCCGTTGAGGTCGACCGCGCCGGTCTCCAGATCGCCGACGCCTTTGTCCAGGTCGGTCGCTCCGGTCTTGGCCGAGCGGATCCCCTGGTGCAGCTTCTTCGCGCCCTTGGCGACCTCGCCCGCCCCGTCGTTCAGCTTGTTGATCTTCTTGACGGCGTCGGCGAGGTCCTCGGAGAGATGCGGCGCGCGGTCCGCGAGGGCCTGGGACTGCTTCTGCAGGGTGGCGAGGTGCTTGTCGAGCTTGGTCAGATCGCCCTTCTGGTCCGCGATCAGCGTGTCGAGGTCACCGGCGAGGGTGGCCACGCCGGCGGCCGCGTCCTTGGCCTTCTTCAGGTCGGCGCAGGCGGCGTCGGGCACCACGGGGTCGTCGCAGCGCCTGGCGTAGGTGCCGTTCAGCGTGTCCGAGGACGTACGGGCCTCCTTGGCGGCGGCCGGGGCCCGCTCCGCCAGGGCGTCCAGGTGCTTGCGGACCGCGCCGGAGGCGTCGGCCACGAACTGGGCCGTGTCGCCGATGGACTTCTCGTTGCCCTTCAGGAAGGGGGCCACCTTGCCGGCGTTCGTGTTGACCTTGTCGGCGAGACGCTGGGTGCCTTCCGCGACCTCCTTCGTGCCGTACGCGATGTCGCCCCCGCCCTTGTCGAGCTTCTTCAGGCCCGCGGACAGCTTCCCGCTGCCGTCCTTGGCGTCCTTGAGGCCGTCGGCGAGGTCCTTGGAGCCCTTCTCGGCCCTCCCGATGCCGCCCTTGAGCTTGTCGGCGCCCTTCGCGGCCTTCACGGTCTCGCCGTGGATGTCGGAGAACGAGACGAAGATCTTGTCCAGGAAGGACCGCGACGTCTTGGTGGACGCGGCCTGGCGCACCTCGCCGAACACCGACCGGGAGATCTGCCCGACGATGTAGTTGTTCGCGTCGTTGGTGCGCACCTGGAGGGCGCCGGTCTCCGGGGCCTTGCCGGAGCTGGAGGCGACCTGCTCGCTGAAGTCGCCCGGCATGGTGAGCGACAGGTAGTAGGTGCCGTCCTCGACGCCCCTGCGGGCCTCGGCGGCGCTCACCTCGCGCCAGTCGAAGGTCTTGCTGTCGCGCAGCTTCTTCGTGATGTCGTCGCCCGCCGTGACCTTCTTCCCGTCGGCGGTCGCCCCCTTGTCGTCGTTCACGAGCGCCACGGGGATGCGGTCCAGCCGGCCGTACGGGTCCCAGAACGACCACAGGTACAGCGCGCCGTACAGCAACGGCAGCACCAGCAGCGCGACCAGCGCCGCGCGCGGCAGCTTCCCCCGGCCGAAGCGGCGGAGCTCAAGCGCGGCCAGTCTCGGCGAGCGCATCGGCCTTCTCCTTGTCCTCGCTCTGATGGGTGTCCTGCGGGGTGTCCTGAGAGGTGTCCTGCGGGGTTTCCTCAGGGGCGCTCTGCCGGGTGGACACCTTGACGGCGCCCTCGGGGGCCTCGCTGCACACCGCGACGACCGTCGTCCCGGCCTCGGCGAGGGATGTGAGCAGGGCCCAGACCTCGTCCCGCTCGCCGTCCGAGAGCTTGAGGTCGGTGTCGTCGACCCCGAGCAGCCGCGGCCGGGCCACGAGGGCGAGGGCGACCGACAGCCGCAGCGCCTCCAGCCGCTCCAGATCGCGTACGGCGGTCCGGGGACCCTTGGGCAGCGCCTCCAGGTCCAGTCCGGCCGCGGTCAGCGCCGCGTCGACGCGCCGCTTCGCCTCGGCCGCCCGCTCGCCGCGGGGCCGCAGCAGCCCGCGCAGGGAGTCGCCGAACCGCCTGTGGAGCAGGGCCCGTTCGCGCAGGTGCTCGCCGACGGTGAGCGCCGGGTCGAGGTCGGTGACCCCGGGCACATGGGCCAGGGCGCTGATTCGGCGCACCGCCGACATGTGCTTGGGAAGGCCGGCGTCGCCGATGGTCGCCGTGCCCTCCGTGATCTTCATCCGGCCCGTCAGCGCGAGCAGCAGGCACGTACGGCCGGAGCCGGACGGGCCCTCGACCGCGATGAGTGATCCCGGCTCTGCGTCGACGGACATCCCGCGGAACGCCCACCCGCGCGGCCCCTTGATCCCAAGGCCCTCGGCGGCGACCCGCGCCCCTCCCGTTTGTTCCCCCACGGGGCTCCCCTGATGGTGCATGAATTTGAACTGACTGGTCAGTGCAAAAACTACTCCGAACCTGCGATCGAAGCAAAACCGCAGGTCAGAACGGATTGTCAGTGCCATACCTCACGATGGGTCACATACGGCACTCCCTGGGAGGAGCCGCCGTCACACGACGACAGGAGGTTCGTCATGGCCAGCTATCACGCAGCCGCCGCCCGCCGGCGCCGCGCCACCGGCCCTGCCCCCTCACTGACCGGCCCCGCGAGCGACGTGCACCCCGTGCTCCGCCGGGCCACGGCCCCGCCCGCCGCCCTCGACCTGCTCGCCCAGGCCCGCTCCGGTCTCGACGAGGCCACCGCCCTGGGCACTCCGAACGAGCGCTACGCGACGGCCCATCTCGCCGCCCTCCGCACCGCCGCCGCCGTCCTCGCGGCCCGGGGGAGGCCCGAGACCTCGACCCGCGCCCGGACCAAGATCAGGAGCGCCTGGGAGGTCCTCCCCGAGATCGCACCCGAACTGACCGAGTGGAGCGCGCTGTTCGCCGCCGGAGCCCGGCGCCGGGCCCGCGCCGAGGCGGGCATCGAGGGCGCGGCGAGCGTCCGGGACGCCGACGACCTGATACGGGACGTGTCGATGTTCCTCCGCCTCGTCGAGCGCATGCTCGTCCTCCAGCCGGTCCTCCCACAGCCGCGCCCGGACCGCGACCGGGACCGGAACCGGGACAGGGGCCGGGACCGGCCGGAGGATCCCGGCGTGGGGAGGGGCATGCCGGACGCCGGCTGACCGGCGGGCTGCGCCCCGGATCCACCCGGCCGGCACTGCCTCCGGTCCGGGGCGGGACCGCTCATGCGGGCCGCCGTGTCCGAGGCAATAGGGTGGGAGACGCCTGAAGTCTTCCCTCCCCGTAGCCGGGGCCGGGGGAGGCGCCCCGTTCGCTCCGCCGCGCAAGAGGCGGTGCCGCGCCGAGGAGTCAACTGCCGTGTCGGACCCGATGCGCCCGCCCGTCTCCCCTCACCACGCTGAACCGGCGTCGTCGCGCTCCGGCCCTTCCCGGTCGCGTGCCTCACTGCGTACGGCCGTGGTCTGGGAGGTCGTCCAGGACGCCCTGGAGCGCCGGGTCAAGGCCACGGGCCGGGAATCGCTGGACGTCCTCGACACCGGCGGCGGCAGCGGCAACTTCGCGGTGCCCGCCGCCCGCCTCGGCCACCGGGTCACCGTCGTCGACCCCAGCCCCAACGCGCTGTTCGCCCTGGAGCGCCGCGCCGCCGAGGCCGGCGTCGCCGACCGGGTCAAGGGCGTGCAGGGCGACGCCCACGGCCTCTTCGACGTGGCGGAGCGCGGCGGCTACGACGTGGTGCTGTGCCACGGCGTCCTGGAGTACATGGACGATCCCGCCGAGGGCGTCCGCAACGCGGTGGCCGCCCTGCGCCCGGAGGGCGTCCTGAGCCTGCTCGCCGCCGGTCTCGGGGGTGCCGTGCTCGCCCGCGCCCTCGCAGGTCACTTCAAGGAGGCCAAGCAGGCCCTCGACGACCCGAACGGCCGATGGGGCACGGGTGACCCCGTGCCGCGCCGCTTCACCGCCGAGCAGCTCACGGACCTCGTGGAGGGCGCGGGCCTGCGGGTCGGGGCCGTGCACGGCGTGCGGGTCTTCGCCGACCTCGTGCCCGGCGTCCTCGTGGACACCGAGCCCGGGGCCCTGGAAGCGCTGCTGAAGCTGGAGGAGGCCGCGGCCGAGCTGTCGGCCTTCCACTCGGTGGCCACGCAACTGCATGTGCTGGGTGAGACCGCCGGGGCCGCTGGGACCGGTGGGGCCGGCGAGACCGGTGAGGCGGCCGGGGCCTGAGCCGCTTCATGGGGTACCACCCCTGATCAGCGCCTTGACTGTGCATGGAGTACGCCACAGGCCCCCCGAATGGGGGCTTGGCGCCGTATGATCGAGGGAGACCGTTCCGGCATGACGGGTCGGCCGCCGGGGAATGGAAGCCTCAGCGAGCCGGGACGTCCATGTCGGGTACCGGTTGGTCAGTTGGCGCAGAGGGGCGGGTTTCACGGGGGCGATTCCCTGCCTATCCTGAAGAGACCCCCCGGGTCGCCCCCGGCGACTGCACGATGAGGAGGACTCCGTGCCGCTCTCGGAGCACGAGCAGCGCATGCTCGAGCAGATGGAGCGAGCGCTGTACGCCGAAGATCCCAAGTTCGCGACGGCGCTCGAGGGAAGCGGACTGCGTACGTACACCCGGCGACGGGTCTACCAGGCGGTCGCCGGCTTCCTCGTAGGTATTGCGCTCCTCATGGCCGGTATGGTCGCCAAGCAGGTCTGGCTCAGCGTCGTGGGCTTCCTCGTCATGCTGGGCTGTGCGGTGCTCGCCGTGACCGGCTGGCGCAAGGCCCCCAAGCCAGGAGAACAGGCGGCAGGCGCCGCCGGACCGCAGGCCCGCCGCCAGGGCGGCCGGCAGAAGCGCTCCATGATGGACCGCATCGAGCAGCGCTGGCAGAAGCGCCGCGACGAACAGGGCGGCCACTAGTTCCCACGGGTCTAGTCCCCACGGGACTGGTCCCCACCGCTGACGTGAATCAGGGGGTGACCACCGAGTCGGTGGTCACCCCCTGACGCATGCCGTCGACGCCGGGCGCCGCCGGGGCCCGGCGGCGCCCGGCGGGCTTCAGCCCTGCTGCCCCGAGGCCTTCCGCCACGTCGGCCGCATCGCCAGGACGCGCTCCCGCACCCCCGACCACCAGGCCGACGCCGTCCACACCACACGCACCGTGGAGCGCGGCGCGAGAACCGCGCGGATCCTGGCGCCCCTGCCGACCGCGGCGCTCAGACCCGCCGACGCCCGGCGGACGTCGTCCGCGATGCCCGCCGTCGGGCGGGGCTGCGGCGCGTACAGGACCTGCTCCACCGCGTTCGCCACCCGGTGCACCGAGGCCGCAGGCGCCCCTTCGAGCCCGCCCAGCGCGACGATGCGGGCGGCCGCCTTGCGCGGGGTCTGTGACTCGTCCGGGGTGATGCCGAAGTCCCACGCGGTGTCGGTCAGCTCCTGCCAGACGGCCAGCGTGTGCGGAGCCGCGTCCGCCTCGCCGCGGCCGTGCGCCCCCAGCCGGACCGTGCGCGTCCGCAGACGCCACAGCATCGGGGCCAGCGGGAGCGCCAGGGCGGCGAGGCCCGCCAGGGCCCAGACCAGGATCGCGTACCACTTCGGGCCGTCGTCGTCCGTGGGCAGCGCCGCCTGCGGCGACTCGCTCGCGCACCCGCCGTCCAGCCTCTTCTGCTCCGGCGTGCAGCTCTCGCGCGTCGAGGGCGCCGCTGAGGGCGCGGCGGAGGACGTCTCGGTCGGGCGCGCGGGGTCCGGCACCGAGCTGCCCTGGTCCTCCGGCAGCGTGTACGACGGCATCGAGCCGCGGTTCGGAGTCGGCTCGAAGCGGGTCCAGCCCACGCCCTCGAAGTACAGCTCGGGCCAGGCGTGCGCGTCCCGCAGGCCCACCGACACCGAGCCGTCCGCCTGCGGGGAACCGGGCGCGAAGCCCACCGCGACCCGGGCCGGTATGTCCAGGGAGCGGGCCATCGCCGCCATCGCGAAGGAGAAGTGCACGCAGAAACCCTGCTTGTCCTTCAGGAAGCGGGCGATCGCCTGCGAACCGCTGCCGACCTGCACCTGGGTGTCGTACTCGAAGCCGCCGGTCACGGCGAACCAGTCCTGGAGCTTGACCGCCTGGTCGTAGGGGTTGGCCGCGCCCGCGGTGACCTTGCGGGCCGTGCTCGCCACCACCGAAGGCAGCGAGTCGGGCAGCTTGGTGAAATCGCGGTCGATGGACGCCGGCGGCTTCGGCGCCGAGGCGAGCTGTTCCGCCGTCGGCTGCACGTCCAGGCTCTTGACCTGGTATGTCAGGCCCCGGGTGTTCTGGCCGTGATCGCCGACCAGCGTCATGCCCAGGGGCTCGTAGCGCCAGTTGCCCCGGATGTTCACCCCGCTCGGCGGATACGGCATGGGCAGCCAGTCCTGGGCGTACCAGTCGGCCGCGGAGATCGTGGTGTCGAACTCCGTGCGCTTCACGTCCGGGCCGAGACCGATCGGCGTCGGGAACGTGCCGTCGGGGAGGGCGGTGATGGACCGCCGGGACGGCTTCCAGGTCGTGCCGTCGAAGTCGTCCAGGGACACGATCCGCAGATACAGGTCCGAGACGTCCGGCACCTTGGTCTTCACGGACAGGACCTGCTGGTCCTCGTCCGCGTTCAGGCTGTCCCGCAGCGACACCAGCGGGTTCACGGCGGAGATCGTGCCGCCGCCGCCCGAGCCGGAACCGGCGCCCGCCCCCACCGAGTCCAGCAGGCCGCCGTTCATCGCGGGCAGGCCGAGCGGCACCACCAGGGCGATGCCCAGCGCGACCACACCGATGCGCCGGCCGGTGCGGACCGGGGCGACCGCCCCGCTCTGCTCCTCTCCGGCCGTGCGCGGGGCCCCGCCGAAGACCCGCCCCCACTGGGAGAGACGGTCCCGCCCCTCGGCCAGCAGCAGCATCAGATAGCCGGCCGCCGCGACCAGGAACCACAGCCAGTCCGTGCCCCCGTCGGAGAGCCCCGCGGCCACCGAGTACAGCGCGAGCAGCGGCAGCCCGGCCGGAGCGGCGCTGCGGAAGGTCACCGCGAGGGCGTCCACCAGCAGCCCGATGATCAGGACCCCGCCGATGAGCATCAGCCGGATGCCGTCGGACTCCAGAGGGGCCGGGATCGCGTACCGCGCGATGTCGTCCCCGCCCTGCCGGAGCAGGATCGCGAAGCGGTCGAGGGCCTCCGGCCCCGGGACCAGCCCGGCGAGGGCCTGCTCACGGGCGAAGACGAACGTCAGCAGGAACACCATGACCACGGCCTGCGCAGCGACCGTCAGCGGCCTGGCCAGCGGCACCCTGCGTGTCGCGGCCCCCACGCCCGCCTGCACGCCCAGCAGGAAGGCCGCCTGCACGATCCACGTGGCCGGTCTGACGAGGGGCAGCAGGGCGCACGAGGCCATCACGGCGGCCGCCCACGCGCCCAGCGTCAGTCGTATCCGCCCGCTCATCACGGTCCCTCCCCGCCCGCCGCGGCCACGCCCCTGCGCTCCCGGTCCGCCTGTCGCCACAACTCGTCCAGGGAAGCCCCCCGGGGCACGCCCACGGTCGTCCAGCCCGCCTCGCGCAGCATGCGCAGCCGCTCCTCGCTCCCGTCCGACGGACCGGTCACGTCACTCGGTTCCCGCACCCAGGTCTCGCTGTCCAGCACGAAGGCGACGCCGCCTCCGCCGCGCTGGCGCATCCTGGCCACCACGGCCGCCTGCTCCTCGTCCAGGTCGCCGAGGAAGGCCACCAGCAGCCCCTCGTTCCCCCCGCGCAGGACGTCGTAGGCCCGGGACAGGCCCGCGCCGTCGGAGTGGTCGATCACCGCGAGGGTGTCCATCATCAGCCCGGCCGCGTCCGCCGACCCCTGGCTCGCGCCCGCGAAGCCGTCGCCGCCCTCGCCGGGCACGGCGCTGCCGGTGTCGGTCAACAGCCGTACCGAGAAGCCCTGTTCGAGCATGTGCACCAGCACGGACGCGGCGCCCGCCACGGCCCACTCGAAGGCCGCGTCCGGGCCCGCGCCCTGGAAGGCGATGCCCCGGGTGTCGAGCAGCACCGTGCAGCGGGCGCGCTGCGGCTGTTCCTCGCGGCGCACCATCAACTCGCCGTAGCGGGCCGTGGAGCGCCAGTGCACGCGGCGCAGATCGTCGCCGTAGCGGTACCCGCGCGGGATCACGTCGTCCTCGCCGGCCAGCGCGAGCGAACGCTGCCGTCCGTCGCCGTACCCCTTCGCCTCACCGCTGAGGCGCACCGGCGCCAGCGGCTCCACGCGCGGGATCACCGTGAGGTTGTCGTACGTCGAGAAGGACCGGGTCAGCTCGCACATGCCGAACGGGTCGGTCAGGCGCAGCTGGAGCGGGCCCAGCGGGTAGCGGCCGCGCAGGTCCGAGCGCACCCGGTAGGACACCTCGCGGCGGCCCCCCGCCTCCACTCGGTCCAGCACGAAGCGCGGCCGGGGGCCGAGCACGTACGGCACCCGGTCCTGGAGCATCAGCAGGCCCGTGGGCAGCCGCGAGACGTTGTCCATCCGCAGGTGGACCCGGGCCTCGCTGCCGGCGGGCACGCGCGCGGGGGAGAGGCGGCGGCTGCCCGCGACCCGGTAGCGCGTGCGGTACAGGACCGTCGCGCACACGAGTGGCAGCACCGCCAGCAGCAGCCCCACGCGCAGCAGGTCGCTCTGCCCGAGCACATAGGCGCAGACGGCGGCCGCGACGCCGGCGGCCAGGAAGGAGCGTCCGCGGGTGGTCAGACCGGCCAGGGCGGTGCGGATGCCGCCCTTCTCGTCCTGGTCGGCCTCCGCGTGCCCCGTCCCCGCGGTGGTCATCACAGCCTCCGCGGCGGCTGCTGGGGATACGCCGGAACCCCGCGGCCCAGGCCGCCGAAGCCGCTCTGCGGCTGCGGCGCCGCCGGCACCGGGGTGCGCTGCAGGATCTCCTCGACGACCTGCTCGGAGGTGCGGCGGCCCAGCTGGGC
The DNA here is from genome assembly GCF_024442335.1 of Streptomyces sp. CRCS-T-1. NCBI lineage: Bacteria > Bacillati > Actinomycetota > Actinomycetes > Kitasatosporales > Streptomycetaceae > Streptomyces > Streptomyces sp. CRCS-T-1. The sequence goes on from NZ_CP101651.1 coordinate 6,294,834, forward strand.
CTGGGCGGTGGGCAGCAGGCGGTGGGCCAGGACGGCGACGGCCAGCGCCTGCACGTCGTCCGGCAGCGCGTACTCCCGGCCGCTGAGGGCCGCGGACGCCTTCGCCGCGCGCAGCAGGTGCAGCGTCGCGCGCGGGGAGGCGCCCAGTCTGAGGTCGGGGTGCGTGCGCGTGGCGCCGACCAGGTCCACCACGTAGCGCCGGACCGGCTCGGCGACGTGCACGCCGCGCACCGCCTCGATCAGCTTGAGGATCTCGTGCGCGTGGGCCACGGGCTGGAGGTCCTCCAGCGGCGAGACGCCGCCGTGCACGTCCAGCATCTGCAACTCGGCCTCCGCGCTGGGGTAGCCGACCGAGACCCGGGCCATGAAACGGTCGCGCTGGGCCTCCGGCAGCGGGTAGGTGCCCTCCATCTCGACCGGGTTCTGCGTCGCCACCACCATGAAGGGGCTGGGCAGTTCGTAGGTGTCGCCGTCGATGGTGACCTGCCGCTCCTCCATCGACTCCAGGAGCGCGGACTGCGTCTTGGGCGAGGCGCGGTTGATCTCGTCGCCGATCACGACCTGCGCGAAGATCGCGCCCGGCTTGAACTCGAAGTCACGGCGCTGCTGGTCCCAGATGGACACACCGGTGATGTCCGAGGGCAGCAGGTCGGGCGTGAACTGGATGCGCTGCACCGAGCAGTCGATGGACCGCGCCAGCGCCTTGGCCAGCATCGTCTTGCCGACTCCCGGGACGTCCTCGATCAGCAGATGTCCCTCGGCGAGCAGCACGGTCAGCGAGAGCCGTACGACCTCGGGCTTGCCCTCGATCACGCCTTCCACCGACTCCCGCACCCGCTCCACCACGGCGGTCAGATCAGTGAGGCTCGCTCGATCGTCATAGGTCGTCACCCGGCCCTCCTCGGCCTTTCCCGTACTCCCGGGGAGCACGGGATACCCCATTTTCCCCGGCCGACGCCGCATGCCGCGCGTCGGCCCACCCCGAACCACGGACACCACGCGTGAAACGCTCAGCGTGACGTCACTCCCGCATTCTTGCTGCCGTTACCGATTCGTGTCACTCGACTGTGGATAACTGGCCGCGATATGTCGGCCTTGGCACCCTTTCGAACGTGTGACTGACAGGATTTCGACAGCCGCGAGAGGCCGGCTCCGGGGTGGGGCCGGGGGCGGGTGACCAGGTCAGGAGGCGGGGTCGATCTCCCGCAGCAGGCCCGTCCTGACGTCGTAGACGAATCCGCGGATGTCGTCGGTGTGCGGCAGGAACGGCGAGGTGCGCAGGCGCCGCATCGACTGCCGTACGTCCTGGTCGGCGTCCTGGAAGGACTCCACGGCCCAGACCGGGCGCTGGCCGACCTCGGCCTCCAGCTCCCCCCGGAAGTCCTCGGTGAGGGTCTCCATGCCGCAGCCGGTGTGGTGGACGAGGACGACGCTGCGCGTCCCCAGCTTGCGCTGGCTGATGGTGAGCGAGCGGATCACGTCGTCGGTGACCACGCCGCCGGCGTTGCGGATGGTGTGGCAGTCGCCGAGTTCGAGGCCGAGCGTGGCGAGCGGGTCGAGGCGGGCGTCCATGCAGGCCACGACCGCCACGTGCAGGGCGGGTGCGGCGGCCATCCCGGCGTGGCCGAAGTCGGCGGCGTAGCGGGTGTTGGCGTCGACGATGCGGTCGGTGACCGTGCCGCTTCCGGTGCCGGCGCTCTCCGAACCCGTGGGAAATGATGCAGAAGTCGTCATATCCATGACGGTACTGGTCACGACCGTTCCGGGGCCGCTGTGAGAGGGGACAAAGAACGCCATCGGGCCTTGTGGTGAGGTAACCCACAAGGGTGGTGTGCCCGCCGGTCGCGACGCGCAGGCCGGTTGATTGACCGGGAGACACGGTGGACTAAAGTGACGCGAAGCGGGAGGCGAGACTCTCCCCGCTGGACTGATTTCCCCGGAGACCCGGCGACGCCCGGCGATCTCCCCACGTGCGCGGCGCGTACGTACGGCTCGGCCTCCTCCCGCTCCCGGTCGGCTGACGCTTCCGGCGCCGGCAGGCCTCCCCTTCAGCAGCGGGCGGGGACCCGGCGGTGCGTGGGCCCGTGCCGGATCTGAGAGGCCCCCTTGAGCCAGAGTCGACACGTCCCGGTGATGCTCCAGCGGTGCCTGGACCTGCTGGCACCCGCCCTGGAGGGCCCGGAGGCGGTGGTCGTCGACTGCACCCTCGGCCTCGGCGGCCACAGCGAGGCGCTGCTCGAGCGGTTCCCCGGGGCGCGGCTCGTCGCCCTCGACCGCGACAAGGAGGCCCTGCGCCTGTCCGGTGAGCGCCTCGCGTCCTACGGGGGGCGCGCCACCCTCGTCCACGCGGTGTACGACGAACTGCCCGAGGTGCTGGACAAGCTCGGCATCGCGCGCGTGCAGGGCGTTCTCTTCGACCTCGGCGTCTCCTCCATGCAGCTCGACGAGGCCGACCGCGGCTTCGCCTACGCCCAGGACGCCCCGCTCGACATGCGGATGGACCAGACGACGGGAGCCAGCGCCGCCGAGGTCCTCAACACGTACCCGCCGGGCGAACTCGTCCGCATCCTGCGGGCGTACGGCGAGGAGAAGCAGGCCAAGCGGATCGTGGCCGCGGTCGTGCGCGAGCGCGAGAAGGAGCCGTTCAGCAACAGCGCGCGGCTCGTCGAGCTGATCCGGGACGCCCTGCCGCAGGCCGCCAAGCGCACCGGCGGCAACCCGGCCAAGCGCACCTTCCAGGCGCTGCGCATCGAGGTCAACGGCGAGCTGTCCGTCCTGGAGCGGGCGATCCCGGCCGCGGTGAAGGCGCTCGACGTGGGCGGGCGGATCGCGGTGCTGTCGTACCACTCGCTGGAGGACCGTCTGGTCAAGCAGGTCTTCGCGGCGGGCGCCGCCACCACCGCGCCGCCCGGACTGCCCGTCGTGCCCGAGCGTTACCAGCCGCGGCTCAAGCTGCTCACCCGTGGTGCCGAACTCCCCACGGAAGAGGAGATCGCCGAGAACCGGCGGGCGGCACCGGCGCGGTTGCGCGGGGCGCAGCGCATCAGGGAGGACGTCGAGTGAGCCACGTGACCCGAGGGAGCGTGAGTGAGCAGTAAACCCGAACTCAAGGGGAGGGCGGCCGGTCTCGCGCGGCTCTTCCCGACCGGTAAGGCACAGGCGGCCCGCATGCCGTTCGTGCTCCTCGTGGTCCTCCTGCTCGGCGGCGGCCTCATCAGTCTCCTGGTGCTGAACTCGGCGCTCAGCGAAGGCGCGTTCAAGCTCGACGATCTCCAGCGCGAGACCAAGAGCCTCACCGACGAGGAACAGGCCCTCCAGCGGGACATCGACGCCTACTCCGCCCCCGAGGCCCTTCAGCGCCGCGCCCGCGAGCTCGGCATGGTCCCCGGCGGCGACCCGGCCTTCCTCGAGCGCGACGGCACCGTCAAGGGCGTCCCCAGTGCCGCCCCCGGCGCCTGGCAGACCGCCGCCCACATCCCCCTCGTCCTCGCCCCCGAGGCCATGCCCAACGGCCCCGCCCCGACCCCCGGCAGGTGACGGAAGTGTCCGACAGGGAACCCCCGCGCCGGCGTGCCCCGGCCCTCGCCGAGCCCGCCTGCCCTCGTGATCCCGGCGCTCGCCCGGCTCTTGGCGCGGTCTCCGCTCGCGGATTCGCGGTGGCTCGGGTCTCGGGCCGGGTAGCTCGGGTGTCTGCCGGGTGGTCTCCGTTGGGTCAAGCCCGTGGCGGTGCCGGGGCCGGCGGGCTCGATGCCCGGTGCCGCCGTGCGGCGGGCCTGGCCGGGTCCGCCTGTCTCCGTGATCCCGGCGTTCGTCCGGCCCCTGGCGCGGTGTCCCCTCGTGGGCTCGCGGCCGCTCGGGTGTTCGCCGGGCCGTCGCCGTTGTGCGCCCTCGGCCCCGAGGCCCGGGGCCGGATCGGCCGTGGGGCCCCAGCCGTGTCCGTCAGTCCCCAGTCCACCCCGACCCCCGGCAGGTGACGGAAGTGTCCGACAGGGAACCCCCGCGCCGGCGTGTGCCCGGTCCTGCCAGGCCCGCTCGGTCTGATGCCCGGCGGCGGCCGGGGCCCGGTGCGCGGCCGGTGCGGCGGCCGGGTCAGGGACGGCCGGGGGCGTCCCGGCCGCTGCGGCTGGGCAGTCCCCGGCCCCGGCTGCGGCTGGTCGGGCTCGCGCTGACGCTGGTGATGATCGCCTTCGTCGTGCGGCTGTTCCAGGTGCAGGCCGTCGACGCGAGCACGTACGCGGCCAAGGCCGAGCAGAACCGCTATGTCGGGCAGGTGCTGGCAGCCGACCGGGGCGAGATCACCGACCGGTCCGGTGTGGCCCTGGCGACCAGTGAGGACGCCTACGACATCACGGCCGACCCCACCATGTTCGCCCCGGACCACCTGAAGATCGGTGACGGGCCCGAGCAGGCCGCCGCGCTCCTCGCGCCGATCCTCGGCCAGGACCAGGAAGCCCTGGTCGAGAAGCTGCGGCCGAAGAACAAGAACCTGCGCTACGCGAAGCTGGCCTCCCGGCAGACCCCGCAGGTCTGGAAGCAGATCAAGGACCTGAAGTCCGCGCTGGCCAAGAAGGAGGAGACGGACAAGTCAGCGCACAACGTCCTCGCGGGTGTCTTCTCCGTCGCCACCAGCAAGCGCGTGTACCCCAACGGCGACCTCGCCGCCGGGATACTGGGCTGGGTCAACGGCGAGGGCAAGCCCGGCGGCGGCATCGAACTGCAGCTGGACAAGGAACTGGCCGGCAAGGACGGCAAGATCCGCTACGCCCAGTCCGGCGGCCGTCTCGTCCCCACCGTGGGTTCCACCGAGACCCCCGCCGTGCCCGGCAGCGACGTCGAGCTCACCATCGACCGCGACATCCAGTGGGCCGCCCAGAAGGCCATCAGCGACCAGGTGAAGGAGTCCGCGGCCGACCGCGGCTACGTCATCGTCCAGGACACCCGCACCGGACAGATCCTGGCCATGGCCAACTCACCCGGCTTCGACCCCAACGACCTGTCGGACGCCGACTCGGCGGCGCTCGGCAACGCGGCCGTCCAGGACGCCTTCGAGCCCGGCTCCACCGCCAAGGTCATGTCGATGGCCGCCGTCCTCCAGGAGAACACCGCCACCCCGATGACCCACGTCGTCGTGCCCAACCGGCTGCACCGCGGCGACCGGCTCTTCAAGGACGACATCGACCACCCGACCTGGTACCTGACGCTCAACGGCGTCCTCGCCAAGTCGAGCAACATCGGCACCATCCTCGCCACCGGCCAGCTCCGCAAGACCCAGGCCCAGTCCAACAAGGTCCTCTACGACTACCTGCGCAAGTTCGGCCTCGGCGACTACACCGGCCTCGGCTTCCCCGGCGAGACCAAGGGCATCCTCGCCCCGCCCGACAAGTGGTCGACCTCGCAGCAGTACACGATTCCTTTCGGCCAAGGCGTCTCCATCAACGCCATGCAGGCGGCGTCCGTGTACTCGACCATCGCCAACGGCGGCGTCCGCGTCGAACCCTCGCTCGTCCGCGGCACCAAGGGCCCCGAAGGCCGCTTCGCCCCGGCCCCCGAGCCCAAGAAGACGCGGGTCGTCAGCACCAAGACGGCGAAGACCCTCGCCCAGATGCTGGAGTCCGTCGTGGACGACGAGGAGGGCACCGGCACCAAGGCGCGCATCCCCGGCTACCGCGTCGCGGGCAAGACGGGCACGGCCAACCGCGTGGATCCGGCCACCGGCAAGTACCACGGCTATACCTCGTCCTTCGCCGGCTTCGCGCCCGCCGACAAGCCCCGCGTGACCGTCTACTGCGCCATCCAGAACGCCACCCAGGGCAGCTACTTCGGCGGCCAGATCTGCGGCCCCGTCTACAAGCGGGTCATGGAGTTCGCACTGAAGTCCCTCCAGGTCCCGCCGACCGGCGCCAAGGCCGCGAAGCTGCCCGTCTCCTTCCAGAACTGACCGGAACCGAACCCCGAGCCCTGATCAGCACCGAGCATCACCGAGCCACCAGGACCGCCCCCGTGACAACGATCACCCCCGACCCCGGGAACCAGAGCACCCCCGCCCCCTCACTTCGCCCGGAGGCGGGTGCGCCCGGTACGCTCACCGCCGTGCCACACGCTGATCAGTCCCAAACCACCCAGAAGGGCCATCCCGTGACATACCCCGGGCCGCCCAGGCCGGTGCAGGTCTCCGCCACACCCCTCGCGGAACTCTCCGATCAGCTGGGTGTTCCCACGCCGGAGAGCGCCGCCGAGGTCACGGGCATCACCCACGACTCGCGCGCCGTACGCCCCGGCGATCTGTACGCCGCCCTCCCGGGCGCTCGCCTGCACGGCGCCGACTTCGTCACGCAGGCCGCCGGCCTCGGCGCGGCAGCCGTGCTCACCGACCCCACCGGCGCCGAGCGCGCCGCGGAGTCCGGGCTGCCGGTCCTCGTCGTCGACGACCCGCGCGCGCAGATGGGCGAGCTGGCCGCCACGATCTACGGCCACCCCGGCCGGGACCTGCTCCAGATCGGCATCACCGGCACCTCCGGCAAGACCACCACGGCCTACCTCGTCGAGGGCGGCCTGAAGACCGTCAGGTCCACCGGCCTGATCGGCACGGTCGAGATGCGCATCGGCGACGAGCGCATCAAGTCCGAGCGCACCACCCCCGAGGCCACCGACCTCCAGGCCCTGTTCGCCGTCATGCTCGAACGCGGCGTCGACGCCGTCGCCATGGAGGTCTCCAGCCACGCCCTGGTCCTCGGCCGGGTCGACGCCTGTGTCTTCGACATCGGCGTCTTCACCAACCTCAGCCCGGAGCACATGGAGTTCCACTCCGGCATGGAGGACTACTTCCAGGCCAAGGCGCAGCTCTTCACGCCGGGACGCGGCAAACTCGGCGTGGTCAACATCGACGACGAGTACGGCCGCAGGCTCGCGAACGAGGCCACCGTCCCGGTCGTCACCTACTCCGCCGAGGGCCACCCCGACGCCGACTGGCGCGCCGAGGACGTCGAGGTCGGCCAACTCGACTCGACGTTCACCGTCATCGGCCCCAAGGGTGAGCGGATCAGCGCCAAGTCACCGCTGCCGGGCCCCTTCAACGTGGCCAACACCCTCGCCGCGATCGTCGCCCTGGCCGTCGCCGGCCTCGACCCGCAGGCCGCCGCCGACGGTGTCGCCGCCGTACCCGGCGTGCCGGGCCGTCTGGAGCGCGTGGACGCCGGTCAGCCCTACCTCGCGGTCGTCGACTACGCCCACAAGACCGACGCGGTCGAATCGGTCCTCAAGGCCCTCCGCAAGGTCACCGAGGGCAAGCTGCACATCGTCCTCGGCTGCGGCGGCGACCGGGACAAGTCCAAGCGCGAGCCCATGGGCGCCGCCGCGGCCCGGCTCGCCGACACCGCCGTACTGACCTCCGACAACCCCCGCTCCGAGGACCCCCTCGCGATCCTCGCCACGATGCTCCAGGGCGCGGCCTCCGTGCCCGCGTTCGAGCGTGGCGAGGTGCAGGTCTTCGAGGACCGGGCCGCCGCGATCGCCGCCGCCGTCGCCCGTGCCGAGCCCGGCGACACCGTGCTGGTCGCGGGCAAGGGCCATGAGCAGGGCCAGGACATCGCCGGGGTGGTCCGTCCCTTCGACGACCGCCAGGTACTTCGCGAAGCCGTCCAGAAGACCCAGGGATGAAAATCCAGAAGACCCAGGGGATGAACTTGTGATCGCCCTCTCCCTCGCCGAGATCGCAGAAGTCGTCGGCGGGCAGACACACGACATACCGGATCCGTCCGTCCAGGTCACCGGACCGGTCGTCCGTGACTCTCGCGAGGCGGTGCCGGGCAGCCTGTTCGCCGCCTTCGCCGGCGAGCGCGTGGACGGACACGACTACGCGGCGGCGGTCGTCGAGGCGGGAGCGGTGGCCGTGCTCGGCACCCGGCCCGTCGGCGTGCCCGCGATCGTCGTGGACGACGTCCAGAGCGCCCTCGGCGCCCTCGCCCGGCACGTCGTACGCCGTCTCGGTGCCACCCTCGTCGCCCTCACCGGCTCGGCGGGCAAGACCAGCACCAAGGACCTCATCGCGCAGGTGCTCCAGCGCAAGGCGCCGACGGTGTTCACGCCCGGCTCCCTCAACAACGAGATCGGACTGCCGCTGACCGCGCTCAGCGCCACCGAGGAGACCAGGTTCCTCGTCCTGGAGATGGGCGCCCGGGGTATCGGGCACATCAGCTACCTCGCCGGTCTGACGCCCCCGAAGGTCGGCCTCGTCCTCAACGTCGGCAGCGCCCACATCGGCGAGTTCGGCGGCCGTGAGCAGATCGCCCAGGCGAAGGGCGAACTCGTCGAGGCGCTCCCGTCCGAGGCCGAGGGCGGAACCGCCATCCTGAACGCGGACGACCCCTACGTGCGGGCCATGGCCGCCCGTACGAAGGCGAAGGTGATCTTTTTCGGAGAGTCCGGCGAAGCGGACGTCTCCGCCGAGAACGTGCGACTCACGGACAGCGGACAGCCCTCGTTCAGGCTTCACACACCCTCCGGTGCAAGTGACGTGACCATGCGCCTGTACGGTGAGCACCACGTGTCGAACGCGCTCGCCGCGGCCGCCGTCGCCCACGAACTGGGCATGTCCGCAGACGAGATCGCCGTGGCGCTCTCCGAGGCGGGCTCCCTCTCCCGCTGGCGGATGGAGGTCACCGAGCGCCCGGACGGCGTGACGATCGTCAACGACGCCTACAACGCGAACCCCGAGTCCATGCGAGCCGCTCTGCGCGCGCTCGCGGCGATGGGCAAGGGGCGGCGGACCTGGGCGGTGCTCGGCAAGATGGCCGAGCTCGGGGACGAGGCTCTCGCCGAGCACGACGCGGTCGGGCGGCTCGCCGTCCGGCTCAACGTCAGCAAGCTCGTCGCGGTCGGTGGCAGGGAAGCCGCCTGGCTGCAACTGGGCGCATATAACGAGGGTTCGTGGGGTGAGGAGTCGGTGCACGTGTCCGACGCACAGGCGGCGGTCGACCTGTTGCGCAGCGAGTTGCGCCCGGGGGATGTCGTGCTCGTGAAGGCGTCCCGTTCGGTCGGCCTCGAGAGCGTGGCGCAGGCGCTCCTCGAGTCCGGTGCCGAGGGTGAGGTTTCCGCCCGATGATGAAGCAGATCCTGTTCGCAGGAGTCATTGGCCTCTTCCTGACCCTGGTCGGCACCCCGCTGCTGATCAAGCTGCTCGCCCGCAAGGGCTACGGCCAGTACATCCGCGACGACGGCCCGCGCGAGCACGCCAGCAAGCGCGGTACGCCGACCATGGGCGGTATCGCCTTCATCCTGGCGACGGTCGCCGCGTACTTCCTGGCGAAGGTGATCACGGGCTATCTGGACCCGGAGGCCGACGCGGCGCCGACCTTCTCGGGTCTGCTGGTGCTCGGCCTGATGGTCGGCATGGGCCTGGTCGGCTTCCTCGACGACTACATCAAGATCGTCAAGCGGCGTTCGCTGGGTCTGCGGGCCAAGGCGAAGATGGCCGGCCAGCTGATCGTCGGCATCGGGTTCGCCGTGCTGTCGCTGCAGTTCGCGGACAACCGCGGCAACACCCCCGCCTCCACGAAGCTGTCGTTCATCACGGACTTCGGCTGGACGATCGGACCCGTGCTGTTCGTCGTCTGGGCGCTGTTCATGATTCTCGCGATGTCGAACGGCGTGAACCTGACCGACGGTCTGGACGGTCTGGCCACCGGCGCCTCGGTGCTGGTCTTCGGCGCCTACACCTTCATCGGCGTCTGGCAGTTCCAGGAGTCCTGCGCCAACGCGCAGACCCTGACCAACCCGGGCGCGTGCTACGAGGTGCGAGATCCCCTCGACCTGGCGGTGGTCGCCTCGGCGCTGATGGGCGCCTGCCTCGGCTTCCTGTGGTGGAACACCTCGCCGGCCAAGATCTTCATGGGTGACACCGGTTCGCTCGCGCTCGGCGGTGTGCTCGCCGGCCTCGCGATCTGCTCCCGCACCGAGCTGCTGATCGCCATCCTCGGCGGCCTCTTCGTCCTGATCACCATGTCCGTGGTGATCCAGGTCGGTTCCTTCCGCCTGACCGGGAAGCGCGTCTTCCGGATGGCGCCACTCCAGCACCACTTCGAACTCAAGGGCTGGTCCGAAGTGCTTGTCGTGGTCCGCTTCTGGATCATTCAGGGCATTTGTGTGATCGTCGGACTAGGCCTCTTCTACGCAGGATGGGCAGCGGACAAGTGACCTCCTCGGAGCCCTTCGCCTTCCAGGGCAAGCACATCACCGTCGCCGGGCTCGGCGTCTCCGGCGTCCCGGCGGCCAAGGTGCTGCACGGCCTCGGCGCGATCGTCACGGTCGTCAACGACGGCGCCGACGAGCGCGCCCGGGCGCAGGCGGCCGACTTGGAGGCGCTCGGCATCACCGTGCGCCTCGGTGACGGCGACACCCTGCCCGAGGGCTCCGAGCTGATCGTCACCGCGCCCGGCTGGAAGCCGGACAAGCCGCTGTTCGCGGCGGCTCGTGCCGCGGGTCTGGAGATCTGGGGCGACGTCGAACTGGCCTGGCGCCTGCGCGGCCCCGACGCCGCCCCCTGGCTGGCCGTCACGGGCACCAACGGCAAGACCACGACCGTCCAGATGCTCGCCTCGATCCTGGAGGCGGCGGGCCTGCGCACCGCCGCCGTCGGCAACATCGGCGTCTCGCTCCTGGACGCGGTGCTCGGCGAGGAGCGCTACGACGTGCTCGCCGTGGAACTGTCCAGCTACCAGCTCCACTGGGCGCCGTCGCTGCGCGCCCACTCGGCCGCCGTGCTGAACCTCGCCCCCGACCACCTCGACTGGCACGGCTCCATGGAGGCGTACGCCGCCGACAAGGGCCGGATCTACGAGGGCAATCAGATCGCCTGCGTCTACAACGCGGCCGACAAGGCCACCGAGGACCTGGTCCGCGAGGCCGACGTCGAGGAGGGCTGCCGCGCCATCGGCTTCACCCTGGGCACGCCCGGGCCCTCCCAACTCGGTGTCGTGGAGGGCATCCTGGTCGACCGCGCCTTCGTGGAGAACCGGCAGAAGAACGCCCAGGAGCTCGCCGAGGTCGCCGACGTGAACCCGCCGGCCCCGCACAACATCGCCAACGCCCTCGCGGCGGCGGCCCTCGCCCGGGCCTACGGGGTGCCCGCCAAGGCCGTACGGGACGGTCTGCGGGCCTTCACCCCGGACGCCCACCGCATCGCGCACGTGGCCGACGTGGACGGCGTCGCGTACGTCGACGACTCCAAGGCCACCAACACGCATGCGGCGGAAGCCTCGTTGGCGGCCTACGAGCCGATCGTGTGGATCGCGGGCGGGCTCGCCAAGGGCGCCGTCTTCGACGAGCTGGTCGCCAAGTCGGCGGGGCGGCTGCGCGGCGCCGTGCTGATCGGCGCGGACCGCGCGCTCATCCGGGAAGCCCTCGCGCGACACGCCCCGGAAGTACCCGTCGTCGACCTCGACCGGACCGACACTGGGGCGATGCTCCAGGCCGTCCAGGAGGCGCGGCGGCTCGCACAGCCCGGCGACACGGTGCTGCTGGCCCCGGCCTGCGCCTCGATGGACATGTTCACCAACTACAACAAGCGCGGTGACGCGTTCGCGGAGGCGGTTCGCGAACTCGGCGCGGGCACCTGACGGTCGGTCTCGGCCACGACGGGTGCTTCGGGACCCTTGGAGGGACGCGTGACTCGGATGTGGCCCGAGACCAGCCGGCGGACACCCGCCGCCGACCCGGGGCCGACGCCCCCACCCCTTCCACGCGCGTCCGCGGGAGCCGTCCATGCCCGGTAGCCGTACCGGAGGGCCGCCCGCGCAGCGGCCCGTCCGCCGGCCCGCCGTGGCCCGGACGTCGCGCGAGAGCGGTGTCCTGGGGCTGTATCTGCGGGCGCGCAGGGGCTGGGACCGGCCGCTGACCGCCTACTACCTGATCTTCGGCGGCAGTCTGCTGATCACCGTGCTGGGGCTGGTGATGGTCTACTCGGCCTCCCAGATCACCGCGCTGCAGATGTCGCTGCCGGGCTCGTACTTCTTCCGCAAGCAGCTGCTCGCCGCGGTGATCGGCGCCGGGCTGCTGTTCTCCGCCTCACGGATGCCGGTGAAACTGCACCGGGCGCTGGCCTACCCCATCCTCGCGGGCGCCGTCTTCCTGATGATCCTGGTGCAGATCCCCGGGATAGGAGTGTCGGTCAACGGCAACCAGAACTGGATCGCGGTGGGCGGCTCCTTCCAGATCCAGCCCAGCGAGTTCGGCAAGCTCGCCCTCGTGCTGTGGGGCGCCGACCTGCTCGCCCGCAAGCAGGACCGGAAGCTGCTGACCCAGTGGAAGCACATGCTCGTCCCGCTGGTGCCGGCCGCCTTCATGCTGCTCGGGCTGATCATGATCGGCGGCGACATGGGCACCGCGATCATCCTCACGGCCATCCTGTTCGGCCTGCTGTGGCTCGCCGGCGCGCCCACGCGGCTGTTCGCCGGTGTGCTGTCGATCGCCGCCGTGCTCGGCCTGATCCTCATCAAGACCAGCGCCAACCGCATGGCCCGGCTGCAGTGCCTCGGTGCCACCGAGCCTCAGTCGGGTCCCGTCGACTGCTGGCAGGCCGTGCACGGCATCTACGCCCTGGCCTCGGGCGGAATCTTCGGCTCCGGGCTGGGTGCGAGTGTGGAGAAATGGGGCCAACTCCCCGAAGCCCACACCGACTTCATCTTCGCCGTCACCGGTGAGGAACTGGGCCTGGCGGGGACGCTGTCGGTACTCGCCCTCTTCGCGGCTCTAGGCTATGCGGGTATCCGCGTGGCCGGACGCACGGAGGACCCCTTCGTGAGGTATGCCGCGGGAGGCGTGACCACCTGGATCACGGCGCAGGCCGTGATCAACATCGGTGCGGTGCTCGGTCTGCTGCCGATCGCCGGTGTCCCCCTCCCGCTGTTCTCCTACGGGGGATCCGCCCTGCTGCCGACCATGTTCGCCATCGGGCTGCTGATCGCCTTCGCACGCGACGAGCCCGCTGCGCGGGCGGCGCTTGCGATGCGGCAACCCCGCTTTGGTAGAAAGCGGGGGACTGGGGGCACCGGTTCCATTCGGAGTCCCCGGAGATGGAACACGATGCGACGACGTGCCTCGGCGGCGCGCTCGTCCGGAGAGCGGTGAATTTCGGTGCATGTCGTACTCGCCGGCGGAGGAACCGCGGGCCACATCGAGCCCGCGCTCGCCCTCGCGGACGCCCTGCGCAGGCAGGATCCGAGCGTGGGCATCACGGCCCTGGGAACGGAGCGCGGCCTCGAGACACGTCTCGTACCCGAGCGTGGGTACGAACTCGCGCTGATCCCCGCCGTGCCGCTGCCGCGCAAGCCCACCCCCGAGCTGATCACCGTGCCGGGCCGGCTGCGCGGGACGATCAAGGCGACCGAGCAGATCCTGGAGCGCACCAAGGCGGACGCCGTGGTCGGCTTCGGCGGCTACGTCGCCCTGCCCGGCTACCTCGCGGCCAAGCGCCTCGGTGTGCCGATCGTCATCCACGAGGCCAACGCCCGCCCGGGCCTGGCCAACAAGATCGGTTCGCGCTACGCCAGCCAGGTCGCGGTCTCCACGCCGGACAGCAAGCTGCGGGGCGCCCGTTACATCGGCATCCCGCTGCGCCGCTCCATCGCCACCCTGGACCGGGCCGCCGTACGCCCCGAGGCCCGGGCCGCGTTCGGTCTCGACCCGAACCTGCCCACGCTGCTGGTCACCGGCGGCTCCCAGGGCGCCCGCAGGCTGAACGAGGTCGTCCAGCAGGTCGCGCCCTGGCTCCAGCAGGCCGGAATCCAGATCCTGCACGCGGTCGGTCCGAAGAACGAACTGCCGCAGGTCCACCAGATGCCGGGAATGCCCCCCTACATCCCGGTAAGTTATCTGGACCGGATGGACCTCGCGTACGCCGCGGCGGACATGATGCTCTGCCGCGCGGGCGCGATGACCGTCGCCGAACTCTCCGCCGTCGGGCTCCCGGCCGCCTACGTCCCGCTGCCCATCGGCAACGGCGAACAGCGGCTCAACGCCCAGCCAGTGGTCAAGGCCGGCGGCGGTCTGCTGGTCGACGACGCGGAGCTGACCCCCGAGTGGGTCCAGCAGAACGTCCTGCCGGTGCTCGCCGACCCGCACCGGCTGTACCAGATGTCCCGCAGCGCCGCCGAGTTCGGCCGCCGGGACGCCGACGACCTGCTCGTCGGCATGGTGTACGAGGCGATCGCCGCCAGTCGTGCACACCGCTAGGACTGTATGACGGAAGGCAGGGGAGCGTGGCCGGATCGACCACCGCCGAGCGCGGTGAACGCCAGCAGAAGTCGTCCGGCCCGCCGCCCCGTCCACGGTCCAGGCGGGCCCGGCTTCGTGTGATTGTCATCCTGGGCCTCGCCCTGGTCTTCCTCGGCTTCCCGACGGTATGGCTGTTCTACGGCTCCGACTGGCTGCGCGCCGAGCGCGTGTCCGTGTCGGGCACCAGGGTCCTGACACCGGCTCAGGTGCGTGCCGCCGCCGACGTTCCGCTCGGGAAGCCGCTGATTTCCGTCGACACCGACGCGATCGAGTCGCGACTGCGCCGGAAATTGCCCCGAATTGACTCGGTTGACGTGGTCCGTTCCTGGCCCGATGGAATCGGGCTGAAAGTGGTCGAGCGGACTCCGGTTCTGATTGTCCAAAAGGGCGGAAAGTTCGTCGAGGTGGACGATGAAGGTGTCCGTTTCGCCACGGTTCCCGAGGCGCCCAAAGGCGTGCCCGCACTGGAATTGACGCTGTCCCGGTCCAGCTCCGCCGCCGCGAGCCTGCGCCGCTTCGGCGAGGCCCGGCTGGTACGCGAGGCGGTCGTCGTCGCCCGAGCCGTTCCGGCCGCCGTCGCCCGCGCCACACAGACCGTCAAGGTCCGTTCCTACGACGACATCTCACTGGAGTTGAGGGACGGCCGCACGGTCGTCTGGGGCAGCAGCGAGAAGGGCGCGGTCAAGGCCCGTACGCTCACCGCCCTGATGAAAGCCTCGCCCGGCGCGCGCTACTTCGACGTGAGCGTCCCCACCGCGCCCGCGTCATCAGTAAGTTGACGCACATCCGCGCAGGCCAGCACCCTGGTTGGGCAGTGCTACGGCTGATCACATAGGGTGAAAAGAAAAACGGGAGGTTCGGCGTGTTCGTTGAACGTGCGCCACTTGTCGACTTAGTGTCCTGTTCAGAAGACTCCAAGGAACAGACACACTGGTAACCCTAAACTTCAGGGTTAGGGTTCGGGTCGGCGATACGGACCGTCCCATTCGGCATCAGTCGTCGGGTCGCGGGGCGCAGCGCGTCACGGTGATTCGGCGACACGTAACTCGAGGCGAGAGGCCTTCGACGTGGCAGCACCGCAGAACTACCTCGCAGTCATCAAAGTCATCGGTGTCGGCGGCGGTGGTGTCAATGCCATCAACCGGATGATCGAGGTCGGTCTCAAGGGCGTCGAGTTCATCGCCATCAACACCGACGCGCAAGCTCTGTTGATGAGCGACGCCGACGTCAAGCTGGACGTCGGCCGTGAACTCACCCGCGGACTCGGCGCCGGAGCCAACCCGGCCGTGGGCCGCAAGGCCGCCGAGGACCACCGCGAGGAGATCGAGGAGGTCCTCAAGGGGGCCGACATGGTCTTCGTGACAGCCGGTGAAGGCGGCGGCACCGGCACCGGCGGCGCGCCCGTCGTGGCCAACATCGCCCGCTCGCTCGGCGCTCTCACCATCGGTGTGGTCACGCGCCCGTTCACCTTCGAGGGGCGGCGCCGCGCGAACCAGGCCGAGGACGGCATCGCCGAACTCCGCGAAGAGGTCGACACCCTCATCGTCATCCCGAACGACCGGCTGCTGTCCATCTCGGACCGCCAGGTCTCGGTGCTGGACGCGTTCAAGTCGGCCGACCAGGTCCTGCTCTCCGGTGTCCAGGGCATCACCGACCTCATCACCACCCCCGGCCTCATCAACCTCGACTTCGCCGACGTCAAGTCGGTCATGTCCGAGGCGGGCTCGGCGCTGATGGGCATCGGCTCGGCGCGCGGCGACGACCGCGCGGTGGCCGCCGCCGAGATGGCGATCTCCTCGCCGCTGCTGGAGGCGTCCATCGACGGCGCCCGCGGTGTGCTGCTCTCCATCTCCGGCGGGTCCGACCTCGGTCTGTTCGAGATCAACGAGGCCGCCCAGCTGGTGAGCGAGGCCGCTCACCCCGAGGCCAACATCATCTTCGGCGCGGTGATCGACGACGCCCTCGGCGACGAGGTCCGGGTCACCGTGATCGCGGCCGGCTTCGACGGCGGACAGCCGCCCTCCAAGCGGGACAACGTCCTCGGCTCGTCCTCGGCCAAGCGCGAGGAGCCGGCCCCGGCGCGGCAGACCGAGAGCCGGCCGTCCTTCGGCTCGCTCGGCAGCGTGACCCCGAAGGAGGACCCGGAGCCCGCTCCGGAACCGGCGAACGACATCCCGGTCGCCCCGCCGGTCCCGCCGGCGCCGCGGACCTACTCGGACAGCGCGGCCGAGGAACTGGACGTACCGGACTTCCTCAAGTGATCCTTCAGTCGTGATAGGACAGCGCGAAAGCGTGAGCGGCGCGCACTTCGGCTTCACCGACCGGTGGGGCGGAGTGAGCGCCGCTCCGTATGAGGAGCTCAATCTCGGCGGAGCGGTCGGCGACGACCCCGACGCCGTACGCGCCAACCGGGACCTGGCCGCCAAGTCCCTGGGCGTCGAGCCGGACCGGGTGGTCTGGATGAACCAGGTGCACGGGGCCGACGTGGCGGTGGTGGACCGGCCGTGGGGATCTTCGTCCGAGATCCCCTCGGTCGACGCGATCGTCACGGTGAAGCGGGGGCTCGCCCTCGCGGTGCTCACCGCGGACTGCGTGCCGGTCCTGCTCGCCGACCCCGTCGCCGGGATCGTCGCGGCGGCTCACGCGGGCCGGCCCGGCATGATCGCCGGGGTCGTCCCGGCCGCTCTACGCGCGATGACGGACCTGGGCGCCGAGCCCTCCCGGATCGTCGCCCGCACCGGGCCCACCGTCTGCGGCCGGTGCTACGAAGTGCCCGAGGCGATGCGCGCCGAGGTCTCCGCCGTCGAGCCGGCGGCGTACGCCGAAACCAGTTGGGGCACTCCGGCGGTCGACGTGAGTGCCGGAGTGCACGCCCAGCTTGAACGGCTCGGGGTGCGCGACCGGGCGCAGGCTCCGGTGTGCACGCTGGAGTCGGACGATCACTTCTCGTATCGCCGCGACCGGACCACGGGTCGGCTCGCGGGCTATGTATGGCTGGACTGATGGGGCATGACGGACCGTAAGGACGAACTCGCCGCGAATCTGGCGAAAGTTGAGCGACGTATCGCCGATGCGTGCGCGGCCGCCGGGCGGGGGCGCGAGGAAGTGACCCTGATCGTGGTCACCAAGACGTATCCCGCGAGCGATGTGCGCATGCTGGCGGAACTCGGGGTGCGGCACGTCGCCGAGAACCGCGACCAGGACGCGGCCCCCAAGGCCGCCGCCTGTACGGATCTGCCCCTTTCATGGCATTTCGTCGGTCAACTCCAGACCAACAAGGTGCGATCGGTGGTCGGTTACGCGGACTTCGTGCAGTCCGTCGATCGTCCCAAGCTCGTCACAGCTCTGTCGAAGGAGGCTGTGCGGACCGGGCGCGAACTGGGGTGTCTGCTCCAGGTCGCGCTCGACGCCGGGGAGAGCGCGCGGGGCGAGCGGGGCGGCGTGGCCCCCGGCGGGATCGAGGAGTTGGCCGGCCTCGTGGCCGACGCGCCGGGGTTGCGGCTCGGCGGACTGATGACCGTCGCGCCGCTCACCGGCGAATATGCGGGACGCGAACAGGCGGCGTTCGAGCGGTTGATGGTTTTGTCGACCGACCTGCGCCGGAGTCATCCGACTGCCACCATGGTCTCGGCAGGGATGAGTGCGGACCTCGAACAGGCCGTGGCGGCCGGAGCGACACATGTGCGCGTCGGCAGCGCGGTACTCGGAGTCCGCCCCAGGCTCGGGTAACGTCGCCAAGAAGTCGGACCACAGCAGAAAATATGGTCATTGCCGCCGATAGGCGGACTCAAGGACCTCGTGGATCGCAGGCACTTGGCAGTCGTCAGCAGATCCACCACAGAGCGGAGGACTCAGAGCATGGCCGGCGCGATGCGCAAGATGGCGGTCTACCTCGGCCTCGTGGAGGACGATGGGTACGACGGCCGCGGATTCGACCCCGACGACGACTTCGAACCCGAACTGGACCCGGAGCCCGAGCGGGACCACCGACGGCACGAGCCGTCCCATCAGCCGCACGTCTCACATCAGCCCCAAAGGGACGAAGAGGTACGAGTCGTACAGCCGTCCGTGCCTCGCGAACCGGCCCCCCGTTCCGCTTCGCTCCCCGCGGAATCCGGACGCCCGGCGCGTATCGCGCCCGTGGCATCCATCACACAAGAACGCGCAAGTCTGGAGAAGAACGCACCGGTGATCATGCCCAAGGTCGTGTCCGAACGAGAGCCTTACCGGATCACCACACTCCACCCACGGACCTACAACGAGGCCCGTACCATCGGGGAACACTTCCGTGAAGGCACTCCGGTGATCATGAATCTGACTGAGATGGATGACACAGATGCGAAGCGACTTGTCGACTTTGCGGCTGGTCTGGTGTTTGGTCTTCACGGCAGTATCGAGCGGGTGACGCAGAAGGTGTTCCTGTTGTCGCCTGCTAACGTCGATGTCACGGCGGAGGACAAGGCCCGCATCGCAGAGGGCGGGTTCTTCAACCAGAGCTGAGACGCACCACCGGAAACAGCAGTACCCAGCAGGGCACAGGGGAGAGGGAAGCGCAGGTCATGAGCGTGGTTCTGGATGTCATCTACATCGCGCTGATGTGCTTTCTCATCGTGCTCATCTTCCGGTTGGTCATGGACTATGTCTTCCAGTTCGCCCGCTCATGGCAACCCGGCAAGGCGATGGTGGTCGTTCTGGAGGCCACCTACACTGTCACTGATCCACCGCTCAAGCTTCTGCGGCGGGTCATTCCGCCGCTGCGTCTCGGGGGCGTGGCGCTAGACCTGTCCTTCTTCGTACTGATGATCATCGTCTACATCCTGATCTCGATCGTGAGCCGGCTGTGATGAGCGATGTGACCTACCGTCTTGCCGAATGCCGACGACTACGTTGAGGTGAAGAGATGCCGTTGACCCCCGAGGACGTGCGGAACAAGCAGTTCACGACCGTCCGCCTCCGAGAAGGCTATGACGAGGACGAGGTCGATGCCTTCCTCGATGAGGTCGAAGCCGAACTGACCCGCCTGCTCCGCGAGAACGAGGACCTGCGCGCCAAGCTGGCCGCGGCCACGCGCGCTGCTGCCCAGAATCAGCAGAACATGCGCAAGCCTCCGGAGCCCCAGCAGGATCAGCAGCAACAGCAGCAGCAGGGCATGCGCGGTCCGGGTGGTCCTGTACCCGCCGGCATATCGGGCCCGCCGCAGCAGCAGATGGGTGGCCCCATGGGTGGTCCGCCCCAGCTGCCGAGCGGTGCCCCGCAGCTGCCCGCCGGTCCCGGCGGTCAGGGTGGTCCGCAGGGCCCCGGTCCGATGGGCCAGGGTCCGGGCGGTCCCGGCCCGATGCAGCAGCAGATGCAGCAGCAGATGGGTGGCCCGATGGGCGGCCCCATGGGCGGTCCTCCGATGGGCGGCCCCGGTCAGGGAGGCCCCGGTGGCGACAGCGCCGCCCGTGTCCTCTCGCTGGCCCAGCAGACCGCCGACCAGGCGATCGCCGAGGCCCGTTCCGAAGCCAACAAGATCGTCGGGGAAGCGCGTTCGCGTGCCGAGGGTCTGGAGCGTGACGCCCGTGCCAAGGCCGATGCCCTGGAGCGGGACGCGCAGGAGAAGCACCGCGTGGCGATGGGCTCCCTGGAGTCCGCTCGCGCCACGCTGGAGCGCAAGGTCGAGGACCTGCGCGGCTTCGAGCGCGAGTACCGCACGCGCCTGAAGTCGTACCTGGAGTCGCAGCTGCGTCAGCTGGAGACCCAGGCCGACGACTCGCTGGCTCCGCCGCGCACTCCGGCTGCCGCGTCCCTCCCGCCGTCCCCGGCGCCTTCCATGGCTCCGGCCGGCGCGAGCGCCCCGTCCTACGGCGGTGGCAACCAGACGATGGGCGGCGGCCCGTCGCCGTCCGGTCCGTCCTACGGCGGTCAGCAGCAGATGTCTCCGGCGATGACCCAGCCGATGGCGCCCGTGCGTCCGCAGGGCCCCTCGCCGATGGGTCAGGCGCCCTCGCCCATGCGGGGCTTCCTGATCGACGAGGATGACAACTGACGGCCTGATGGCCAGTAGTACGGCGTAGACATCGGCAGCGTTCAGGGCGAGGCCCCGGGGTGATCCCGGGGCCTCGCTCTTTTGCATGCTTGTTCGTGCGTACGCAACGCCGAAGGCCCGGTCCCGCCAAGATCTTTGGCGGGACCGGGCCTTCGGGCTGAGCGCTACGCCTTGCGCAGGCGGAAGGTCAGGGTCAGACCCTCGTCGGTGAAGGGCTCGCCGTACGTGTCGTCCGCCTCGCCCTCCACGAAGTCCGTCGCCAGGACCTCGTCGGCGATCAGGCCGGTGTGCTCGGCCAGCGCCTCGGTGACGGCCGGGTCGGTCGCCGTCCAGCGCAGCGCGATGCGGTCGGCCACATCGAGGCCGCTGTTCTTGCGGGCCTCCTGGATCAGCCGGATCGCGTCACGGGCCAGGCCCGCACGCCGGAGTTCCTCCGTGATCTCCAGGTCGAGGGCGACCGTGGCACCCGAGTCGGACGCCACCGACCAGCCCTCGCGCGGCGTCTCCGTGATGATCACCTCATCGGGAGCCAGCGTGATGGTCTCGCCGTCGACCTCCACCGAGGCCGTGCCCTCGCGCAGGGCCAGGGACAGGGCGGCCGCGTCCGCGTTCGCGACGGCCTTGGCCACGTCCTGGACGCGCTTGCCGAACCGCTTGCCCAGCGCGCGGAAGTTGGCCTTGGCCGTGGTGTCGACCAGGGAGCCGCCGACGTCGCTCAGGGTCGCGAGCGATTCGACGTTCAGCTCCTCCGTGATCTGGGTGCGCAGCCCGGAGTCCAGCGCGTCGAAGCCCGACGCGGCGATCAGGGCGCGGGACAGCGGCTGACGCGTCTTGACGCCCGACTCCGCGCGCGTGGCACGGCCCAGCTCCACGAGCCGGCGCACCAGCACCATCTGCTTCGACAGCTCCGGGTCGATGGCCGTGAGGTCCGCCTCGGGCCAGGAGGAGAGATGGACCGACTCCGGGGCGCCCGGGGCGACCGGGACGATCAGGTCCTGCCAGACCCGCTCGGCGATGAACGGGGTCAGCGGGGCCATGAGCTGCGTGACCGTCTCGACGACCTCGTGCAGGGTGCGCAGGGCCGCCTTGTCGCCCTGCCAGAAGCGGCGGCGGGAGCGGCGCACGTACCAGTTCGACAGGTCGTCGACGAACGCGGACAGCAGCTTGCCGGCGCGCTGGGTGTCGTAGGCGTCGAGCGCCTGGGTGACCTGGTCGGTGAGCGCGTGCAGTTCGGACAGCAGCCAGCGGTCCAGGACCGGGCGGTCGGCCGGGGCCGGGTCGGCCTCGGAGGGGGCCCAGCCCGACGTACGGGCGTACAGGGCCTGGAAGGCGACCGTGTTCCAGTAGGTGAGGAGCGTCTTGCGGACGACCTCCTGGATGGTGCCGTGGCCGACGCGGCGGGCCGCCCAGGGGGAGCCGCCGGCCGCCATGAACCAGCGGACCGCGTCGGCGCCGTGCCGGTCCATGAGCGGGATGGGCTCCAGGGTGTTGCCCAGGTGCTTGGACATCTTGCGGCCGTCCTCGGCGAGGATGTGGCCGAGGCAGACCACGTTCTCGTACGACGACTTGTCGAAGACCAGGGTGCCGACCGCCATCAGCGTGTAGAACCAGCCGCGGGTCTGGTCGATGGCCTCGCAGATGAACTGCGCCGGGTAGCGGGACTCGAAGGTGTCCTTGTTCTTGTACGGGTAGCCCCACTGCGCGAACGGCATCGAACCCGAGTCGTACCAGGCGTCGATGACCTCGGGCACGCGCGTGGCCGTGCTGCCGCAGCCGTCCTGCGGGCAGGTGAAGGTGACCGCGTCGATGTAGGGGCGGTGCGGGTCCAGGCCCGACTGGTCGGTGCCGGTCAGCTCGGTCAGCTCGGTGAGGGAGCCGACGCAGGTGAGGTGGTCGTCCTCGCAGCGCCAGATGGGCAGCGGCGTGCCCCAGTAGCGGTTGCGGGAGAGCGCCCAGTCGATGTTGTTGTCCAGCCAGTCGCCGTAGCGGCCGTGCTTGACCGTGTCCGGGAACCAGTTGGTGTTCTCGTTCTCCGCGAGGAGACGGTTCTTGATCTCCGTGGTGCGGATGTACCAGGAGGGCTGCGCGTAGTAGAGCAGCGCGGTGTGGCAGCGCCAGCAGTGCGGGTAGCTGTGCTCGTACGGGATGTGCCGGAAGAGCAGGCCGCGGCTGTCGAGGTCCTCGGTGAGCTTCTCGTCGGCCTTCTTGAAGAAGACGCCGCCGACGAGGGGGACGTCCTCCTCGAAGGTGCCGTCCGGGCGGACCGGGTTCACGACCGGGAGGCCGTAGGAGCGGCAGACCTTGAGGTCGTCCTCACCGAAGGCGGGGGACTGGTGGACCAGACCCGTGCCGTCCTCGGTCGTGACGTAGTCGGCGTTGACCACGTAGTGGGCCGGCTCCGGGAACTCCACCAGCTCGAACGGGCGCTGGTACGTCCAGCGCTCCATCTCGGCGCCCGTGAAGGTCTGGCCGGTGGTCTCCCAGCCCTCGCCGAGGGCCTTGGCGACGAGCGGCTCGGCGACGACGAGCTTCTCCTCGCCGTCGGTCGCGACGACGTAGGTGACCTCGGGGTGCGCGGCGACCGCCGTGTTGGACACCAGGGTCCACGGGGTCGTCGTCCACACCAGGAGCGCCGCCTCGCCGGCCAGCGGGCCTGAGGTGAGCGGGAAGCGGACGAACACGGACGGGTCGACGACCGTCTCGTAGCCCTGCGCCAGCTCGTGGTCGGACAGGCCCGTGCCGCAGCGGGGGCACCAGGGGGCGACGCGGTGGTCCTGGGCCAGCAGGCCCTTGTTGAAGATCTCCTTGAGCGACCACCAGACCGACTCGATGTACTCGGGGTCCATGGTGCGGTACGGGTCCTGGAGGTCGGTCCAGTAGCCCATGCGGGTCGTGAGCGCCTCGAAGGCGTCCGTGTGCCGGGTCACCGACTCGCGGCACTTGGCGTTGAACTCGGCGATGCCGTACGCCTCGATGTCCTGCTTGCCGGAGAAGCCGAGCTCCTTCTCCACCGCCAGCTCGACCGGGAGGCCGTGGCAGTCCCAGCCGGCCTTGCGGGCCACGTGGTAGCCGCGCATGGTGCGGAAGCGGGGGAAGACGTCCTTGAAGACGCGGGCCTCGATGTGGTGGGCGCCGGGCATGCCGTTGGCGGTGGGCGGGCCCTCGTAGAACACCCACTCGGGGCGGCCCTCGGACTGCTCCAGGCTCTTGGCGAAGATCTTCTGCTCGCGCCAGAACTCGAGCACCGCGTGCTCGAGCGCGGGCAGGTCTACCTGGGCGGGTACCTGGCGGTACGTCGGCGATGTCATCAGCGGGCTTCCTCCGGCGGACTTGCTGCCTTCCGTCCGGAGGGACGAGAGCTACGTCATTGCCTGCGCCGACTTCGGCGCGCTCCCGCGGTACCACCCTCCTTGGCCCTCCGGTGCGGGGTGTGCGCCGGTGAGCCCCCTCATTGGGGTCGCGATGCCGGGTCTACCGGCCGCTGCTGTTCGGCTGCGGCTTTCTTCCGGCGGCTCCGGGGTGATCTTCACGTCGCGCTCGCCCCCGGGCTTCCACCGTCCCCGGGTCGCTCTGGGCTGCGTACGCCGCTACTCGTCCCCATCCACGCTTTTCGCTCCGCCCAGTGTACGGCGCCGGGCGGACAGCGGCCGACCGCATTTTCGGGGCCGCGGGGGAAGGGGTGGCGTAAAGGGTGGTGTTTGGGTTTGATGACCCGAATGGAGTGGTATGGGTGTTCGGATCCTGGGACGTCCGGCTCGGCGGATTACCGGGCGGGGAGCTGGGCACAACGGATGCAGGTTCGCCGCGCGGCGTGCGCGAGGCGGGCGAATCGGGCGGTGTGCCCCGTTGCCGCGGGACTCAAGTCGATTTATCGTCCCAGCACGATTCGCGAGCAAGATCACAATATGTGAAGGGGCCGCGGCCATGGTGGCGAAGAAGACCGCCGTACAGCAGCCGGCGTCCGGCAGGTCCGCGGAGGCCTCCGGTGGTGCGCCCAAGGACCCGGGTGGGAAGAAGACCACCCAGGGAGGCTCGGCGGGGCGGGCGGCGAAGGGGGCGACCGAGAAGGCGACCGAGGGGACGAAGGCGGCGGTCACCAGGACCAGGGCGGCGGTCAAGAAGGTGACGGCCAAGAAGGCGGCGGCGGGAAAGGCCGTGGCGAGGAGGGTCGCGGGCAAGGCGGCCGGGGCCGAGGGAGCCGGGGCCAAGGGGGCCGGTGAAAAAGCTGAGGTCGAAGAGGCTGAGGTCGGCAAGACTGGGGCCGGGGGGCCTGCGGCCGAGGAGGCTGGGGTCGAGAGAACCGCGGCCGGGAATGCCGGGGCTGAGAAGACCGGCGCTGAGAAGACCGAGACCGAGAAGACCGAGACCGAGAAGACCGAGGCCGAGCGGGCTGCTGCCAAGAAGGCGGCGACCAAGAAGACCGCTGTCCGGAAGGCCACGGCCAAGAAGGCCGCAGCCGGGAAGGCGTCGGGCGCGAAGGCTGCGGCCGGGAAGGCCGCGAGCAGGAAAGCCGCTGTCGGTGAGGCCGCGGGGCAGAAGGCTGCGGCTGGGAAAGCCGCGGGCAAGGAGGCCGCTGTCGGCGGGCCAGCGGGGGAGAAGGCCGCAGTCGGCCGGACCGCGGAGAAGACGGCCGCAGCCGGCCGGACCGCGGGTAAGAAGGCCACGGCCAAGAAGGCCGCTGTCGGTGAGGTCGCGGAGAAGAAGGCCGCGGTGAAGAGGGCGAAGGCGGCCAAGGCCGTCGCCGCCGAGAAGGGCGTCGGGGCCGAGGGCGTGCGCGCCGGAGGCAAGAGCACCACCACGAAGAGCGCGGCCGCGAAGGGCACTGCCCAAAGCGGCGCGGTCACACAGGACAAGGCCGGGAAGAGCACGGCCGAGAAGGCGGACGCGGTCGAGGCCGCGACGCAGACGGGAGCGACCACGGTGGGTGCGAAGAAGACTCCTGGCGCGGCGACGGCGGCCAAGACCGCCGTCCCGAAGGCACGGGTCGCCGCGGCGGAGCCCGGTGAGCTCGCGGTACGCCCTGGGGAGGACCCCTGGACGGAGGCGGAGGTCGAGGACGCGCGTGCCGAGCTGACCTCCGAGGAGACCCGGCTGCGGGAGGAGATCACGTCGTCGGAGCGCTCGCTCGCCGGTCTGATGCGCGACTCCGGGGACGGCGCGGGCGACGACCAGGCGGACACCGGCACCAAGAACATCACCCGCGAGCACGAGCTGGCCCTGGCCGCCAACGCGCGCGAGATGCTCCTCCAGACCGAGCGCGCCCTGGACCGTCTCCACTCGGGCACCTACGGCCTGTGCGAGAACTGCGGCAACCCCATCGGCAAGGCCCGGATGCAGGCCTTCTCCCGGGCCACGCTGTGCGTGGAGTGCAAGCAGAAGCAGGAGCGCAGGTACTGACCGGCGGCCGAATGCCGCCTGAGCACATGGGGGCACCGGGCGTGTCGTACCCTCGTGCTCAGTCAGGCACCTAGGTTGAGGGACTCACGTGGCAGAGGCGGAGCGCATCATCGGTACGCCGGACACACCGGACGCTGCCGGGGACGGGCAGGAGCGGCCCGAGGACGCGGCGGCGGGCGAGCGCGCCGACTCCGAGGGCACCCGGCCCGCCGGGGAGTCCGGCACGGGTGACGCGGCCGCGCCGCCCCGGGGCAAGCGGCGTATCGCGGTCCTGTTCGTCGTGGCCCTGTTCGCGTACGCCCTCGATCTGAGCACCAAGATGATCGTGGTGGCCAAGCTGGAGCACCACCCGCCGATCGAGATCATCGGGGACTGGCTGAAGTTCGAGGCGATCCGCAACGCGGGCGCGGCCTTCGGCTTCGGCGAAGCCTTCACGGTGATCTTCACCATGATCGCGGCGGCGGTGATCGTGGTGATCGCCCGGCTCGCCCGCAAGCTCTACAGCCTGCCCTGGGCGCTCGCGCTCGGGCTGCTGCTCGGCGGTGCGCTGGGCAACCTCACCGACCGGATCTTCCGGGCGCCGGGTGTCTTCGAGGGCGCGGTCGTGGACTTCATCGCGCCCAAGCACTTCGCCGTCTTCAACCTGGCCGACTCGGCGATCGTGTGCGGCGGCATCCTGATCGTGCTGCTGTCCTTCAAGGGGCTCGACCCGGACGGCACCGTCCACAAGGACTGACAGGCGCCGTACGGGACTGTCGGACCCGTCCGGCATACTCGACGGGTGAGCACGATTCCCGAGATCCGCACCCTGCCCGTGCCCGACGGCCTGGAGGGCGAGCGCGTCGACGCCGCCATCTCCCGGATGTTCGGCTTCTCCCGGACCAAGGCGGCCGAACTCGCCGCCGCGGGGAAGGTCACGGTCGACGGGTCGGTGGTCGGAAAGTCGGAGCGTGTGCACGGCGGCGCCTGGCTGGAGGTCGAGATGCCCCAGGCGCCCGCGCCGGTGCAGGTCGTGGCCGAGCCGGTCGAGGGCATGGAGATCGTGCACGACGACGATGACGTGGTCGTGATCGTCAAGCCCGTGGGCGTCGCCGCGCACCCGTCGCCGGGCTGGACCGGGCCGACCGTCATCGGGGGCCTGGCCGCCGCCGGGTACCGCATCTCCACCTCCGGCGCCGCCGAGCGCCAGGGCATCGTGCACCGCCTCGACGTCGGCACGTCGGGGCTGATGGTCGTCGCCAAGTCGGAGTACGCGTACACGTCGCTGAAGCGCCAGTTCAAGGAGCGCACGGTCGACAAGCGGTACCACACGCTCGTCCAGGGCCACCCCGACCCGACCAGCGGCACCATCGACGCGCCCATCGGCCGCCACCCCCACCACGACTACAAGTGGGCGGTCACCGCCGAGGGCAAGGCGTCCGTCACGCACTACGACCTCATCGAGGCCTTCCGCGCGGCATCGCTCCTCGATGTGAAGCTGGAGACCGGCCGCACCCACCAGATCCGCGTCCACATGGCCGCCCACCGGCACCCCTGCGTCGGCGACCTGACCTACGGCGCCGACCCGACGCTGGCCAAGCGCCTCGGCCTGACGCGGCAGTGGCTGCACGCGGTGCGCCTCGGCTTCGAGCACCCCGGGGACGGGCAGTGGGCGGAGTTCTCCTGCGACTACCCGGAGGACCTGCAGAAGGCCCTGGACCAGGTCCGGGAGGAGACGTACGCATGAGCACCGCGCGGTATGCGGTGCGTGTCGCGGAGGACCCCGCCGACCGTGAGGCGTGCTTCGCGGTGCGCAAGGAGGTCTTCGTCGGCGAGCAGGGCGTGCCTGAGGACCTCGAGTACGACGCGTACGACGCGGGGGCCGTGCATGTGCTGGCCGTCCGGGAGGACGGCGAGCCGCTCGGCACCGGGCGGCTGCTGTACGGCGAGGCGGCCGAGGCGCAGACCGGGGCCGGCCCCTCCGTGGGCTCGCTGGGCCGGCTCGCCGTGACGGGCGGGGCGCGCGGGCTCGGTGTCGGGGTCGCCCTGGTGCGGGCCATCGAGGAGGCCGCACGCGCGCGTGGTCTCACGGCCGTGGACCTGCACGCCCAGACGCACGCGCTCGGCTTCTACGCGCGGCTGGGCTACGAGGCGTACGGGCCGGAGTACTTGGAGGCGGGCATCCCGCACCAGGGGATGCGGCGTCCGCTCTAGCCGTTCGCCGCGGGTGCCGAAACGGTTTGTCCGTGGAGTTGCGTGGCAGGCTTGAGTTCAGTCGTATGACCGTCTGACCTCCCGGAGCGCTGACCGTGGATCAGTTGGCCCTGTTGTTCGTGCTGCTGCTCGGGGCCGTGATCAGCGTCCCGGTCGGGGACCGGCTGGGGATGCCCGCGCCGGTGCTGATGACGCTCCTGGGCATAGTCCTCGCGCTGCTCGAGTTCGTACCGAACGTCGAGATCCCGCCGGACCTCATCCTGCCGCTGCTGCTGCCGCCCCTGCTGTACGCCGCCGTGCGGCGCACGTCATGGCGGCAGTTCGCCGCGAACAAGAGACCCATCTTCCTGCTGGCCGTGGCGCTGGTGTTCGTCACCATGGCCTGTGTGGCCGCCACGGCCGACGCGATCGTGCCGGGGCTGCCGCTGGCCGCGGCGTTCGCGCTCGGAGCGCTGGTCGCGCCGCCGGACCCGGTCGCGGCCACCGCCGTCGCCGGGCAGCTGGGGCTGCCGCGCCGGCTGGTGTCGATCCTGGAGGGCGAGGGGCTCTTCAACGACGTGACGGCCATCGTCCTGTACCACGTGGCGATCGCCGCCGCCGTCAGCGGGACGTTCTCGCCCTGGCAGGCCGGGCTCGATCTGGTGCTGTCGGCCGTGGTGGGGGCGGCCGTGGGCATCGGGCTGGGCTGGGGCGCCAACAAGCTGATGGAACTGCTCGGGGACGCGACCCTGCAGATCGGGCTGACCCTGCTGGTGCCGTACGCCTCGTACGTCATGGCCGAGGAACTGCACGGCTCCGGAGTGCTCGCCGTGCTCACCACCGCCGTGTTCCTCGCGGAGTACGGGTCCGACGCCGACGACGTCATGACACGGCTGGCCGGGCACACCTTCTGGAACATCGTCGACACCCTCGTCACCGGCGTCGCCTTCGGGCTGGTCGGTCTCGAACTGCACAACGCCATCCGCACCGCGTCCGGCCGCTGGGGCGAACTGCTCGGCTGGGCGGCCGTGGTGGTGGCCGTCGTCGTGCTCGTCCGGCTGCTGTGGCTGCTGCCGGCGACCTGGCTGACCAAACGGCTGCACGCGCGGCGGGACTACGACGAGGACATCCCGGTGAGCTGGCGCGAGACCGTCGTCATGTGGTGGTCGGGGATGCGCGGGGTCGCCTCGGTGGCGTTGGTGCTGGCCATTCCGCTGGAGACGGACGCGGGGGCGCCCTTCCCCAACCGGGACGAGCTCATCTTCATCGCGTTCGGGGTGATCGTGGCGACGCTGGTGGTGCAGGGGCTGACCCTGCCGTGGCTGGTGCGGCGGCTGGGCGTGAAGGCCGACACGGACCACGAGAAGGAACTCGCGAAGGAACTGGCGATCCGGGCGTCCAAGGCGGCGAAGCGCCGGCTGCGCGAGATCGAGGAGGAAGAGGAGCTCCCCGAGGAGTTGTCCGAGCAGATGCTGCGGCGGGCCTTCGACATCGGGGTGCGCATCAGTCCCGAGGTCGCGGAGGACGAGCGGCGGGAGGCCTCCCGGGAGCGGGCGCGGCGGCTGAAGCAGGTGCGGCGGATCCAGCAGGAGATGCTGAGTGCGGCGCGGCACGAGGTGCTGGCGGCGCGCAGCGAGCCGGGGGCCGATCCCGAGGTCGTGGACCGGGTGTTGCGGCATCTCGATGTGCGGTCGATGCGGTGACCGGCTTCCCGGCGGGGTCTTCGACGTCGGCGGCTGACGGGTCGTAGGGTCGTCGTATGGCTCGGAATGTGGTGATCAGTGGTGGAGGGACCGGGATCGGGCTCGCGGCGGCGCGGGCGTTCGCCGCGGGCGGGGATCAGGTGCTGTTGCTCGGGCGGCGGGTCGACGTGCTGGAGAAGGCCGGGGTGCCGGGGGCGCGGACGTACGCGGCGGATCTCACCGAACCGGCGGACGTACGGGGTGTCGCCGCCTTCGTGGAGCGGGAGTTCGGGGCCGTGGACGTCCTCGTGCACAGCGCCGGGGGCAACGGACTGCTCGAACCGGACGCCGGGCACGACGACCCGCTCGAGGCCGTCGCGCACGACTGGACCGTGAACTTCCGGCTCAACACCCTGACCGCCGTCCTGCTCACCGAGGCACTGAAGCCGCGCCTCGCCGAGCCCGGCGGGCGGGTGCTGTTCCTCGGCTCCATCGCCGCCTACCGGGGGTCCGGGAGCGGGGCGTACGCGGCGGCCAAGGCGGGTCTGCACCCATACGCCCATGATCTGGCCCGGCAGCTGGGGCCGCGCGGCATCACCGTGAACGTGGTCGCGCCCGGCTATGTCGAGGACACCGAGTTCTTCGGGGACGCGATGAGCGAGGAGCGGCGGGCGCGGCTCGTCGAGGAGACCTCGACCAAGCGGGCCGGGACCCCCGGTGACGTCGTCGAGACCCTGCACTGGCTGGCCTCCCAGGGGGCCGGGCACATCACGTCCCAGATCATCCAGGTCAACGGCGGCGCCGAACGCGGTCACTGAGAGCCAGCAAGGAGAAGGGGGCCGCCCGCGGTACGGGCAGCCCGCTTTTTTCCGGCTCCGGTGCCGTCAGCGCTCCGGCCTCGCCGAGCCGTGGTAGCGGCGCTGCTGGGGCGGGACGCCGTCCTGCGACGGGCGGTGGCCGTTCCCGCTCCCGTTGCCGTTCCAGGACGGCGGCAGGAGCGCGTCCGCCGTGTTGACCCGGGGGAGGGCGTACGGGTGCTCCTCGGTCAGCCAGCGGAGCATCTCCTCGCGGACCGTGACCCGCACCGTCCAGATGTCGTCCGCGTCCTTGGCCGTCACCAGGGCCCGCACCTGCATCGTGCTCGGGGTGGTGTCCGTGACGCACAGGTTGTAGGCGCGGCCGTCCCAGGCCGGGCACTCGCGCAGGATGTCGCGGAGCTTCTCGCGCATCGCCTCCACGGGGGCCGTGTGATCGAGGTGCCAGAAGACGATGCCGGTCATCTGCGGGGTGCCGCGCGACCAGTTCTCGAACGGCTTGGACGTGAAGTACGAGACCGGCATGGTGATCCGGCGCTCGTCCCAGGTGTGGACGGTCAGGAACGTCAGCGTGATCTCCTCGACCGTGCCCCACTCGCCGTCCACCACCACGGTGTCCCCGATGCGCACCATGTCGCCGAAGGCGATCTGGAACCCCGCGAACATGTTGCTCAGCGTGGACTGGGCGGCGACACCGGCGACGATGCCGAGGATGCCGGCCGAGGCCAGCAGCGAGGCGCCCGCCGCCCGGAACGCCGGGAACGTCAGCAGCATGCTCGCCGTGGCCACCACGCCGACGACCGCGGACACCACCCGCATGATCAGCGTCACCTGGGTGCGCACCCGGCGGACCCTGGCCGGATCACGGTGGGCGCGGGCGCTGGCGTACCGGCTGTAGGACGTCTCGACGATCGCCCCCGCGATACGGATCACCAGCCAGGCGGCCGAGCCGATGAGCAGCAGCGTCAGCCCCTGGCCGAGGCCCTCGCGGTGGTCTTCCAGCAGGTCCGCCTCGTCGTACGACCCTCTCAGGAGGGCCGCGAAGAGCACGAGCTGGTAGGGGATACGGCCGCGGCGGAGCAGACCCCAGAGCTGGGTCTCGTGGTGCCGTTCGTCGGCCTTGCGCAGCAGGAAGTCGGTGGCCCAGCCGATCACGAGCGTGAGCACGACCGAGCCACCGACCACGATCAGCGGTCGTAGCAGGTTCTCCATGCCCCCGAACCTAACCGGCACCGGCAGGCATGAACATGTGACTTCCGTCCGGTCCTGGGTACTGCCGCGATCTCGCGGTGTCACACCCGGCTGGCACCATGGGCTTCATGAACATCATGCTCTTTCACTCGACCCAGGGGCTGCGGCCCGCGGTGCTCCGGGCCGCTGACCGGCTGCGCACGGCCGGACACGAGGTGTGGACGCCCGACCTCTTCGAGGGGCGCACCTTCGAGGCGGTCGAGGAGGGCATGGAGCACCAGGAGAAGATCGGTAAGGACGAGCTGCTGAAGCGGGCCGTACTGGCGGCCGCGCCCTACTCCGAGCGCGGGCTGGTGTACGCGGGATTCTCGCTCGGCGCCTCGATCGCCCAGACCCTCGCCCTCGGCGACGACAAGGCGCGCGGGCTGCTGCTCCTGCACGGCACGTCGGACATCGCGCCGGACGCCACGGCGGACGACCTCCCGGTCCAGCTGCACGTGGCGGAGCCGGACCCCTTCGAGACGGACGACTGGCTCAGCGCCTGGTATCTCCAGATGGGCCGGACCGGCGCGGACGTCGAGGTGTACCGCTACGCCGGGGCCGGTCACCTCTACACCGACCCCGACCTGCCGGACTACGACGAGGAGGCCGCCGAGGCCACCTGGCGGGTGGCGCTCGGCTTCCTTGAGAGCCTGTGAACGCTTACACCGGGTCGTGGACCCGCTCGAGCTTCTGGGTGCCGCTGCGGGTGCGGTAGGAGCGGGCCCACTTGGCGGTCGCGTCGCGGGTCGCGCGGCCGGAGAGGACGTAGTAGTCCATCTGCGCCCGCTCGGCCGTGATGTCCAGGACGCCGTAGCCGTGGCGGTCGGTGTCGACCCAGTGGACGTGGCGGTTGGCGGCGCGGATGACGGGTGAGGCGACCGCGGAGACCGTGCCCTCGGGGACTTTGACGATGTCGTCGAGGTTGTCGGAGGTGACCGAGGTGACGACGAACTCCGTGGCGGCGGACGGGGACAGCGGGTAGGTGCCGGCGTTCACCGGTACGTCGTTGGCCCAGGCCATGTGGATGTCGCCGGTCAGGAAGACCGTGTTGCGGATCGCGCCCGCGCGCAGATGGGCCAGGATCTCGCGGCGGTCGTCGGTGTAGCCGTCCCACTGGTCGGTGTTGAGGGCCAGGCCCTCCTGCGGCAGGCCGAGCAGCTTGGCGAGGGGCTTCAGCAGATCGGCGGAGAGCGAGCCTATGGCGAACGGCGAGATCATCACCGAGTTGCCGACCAGCCGCCAGGTGGTGTCGGACGCCGTCAGCCCCGCCTTGAGCCAGTCGAGCTGGGCGCGGCCGGTGAGCGTGCGGTCCGGGTCGTCGACCTCGCCGTTGCCCACCTTGACCTGCTGCGAGCGGAAGGACCTCAGGTCCAGCAGCGAGAGATCGGCCAGCTTGCCGAAACGCAGCCGGCGGTAGGTGGTGCCCGCGATCGCCGGACGCACCGGCATCCACTCGAAGTAGGCCTGCTTGGCGGCGGCCTGACGCGCGGACCAGGCGCCCTCCGCGCCCTCCGTGTGGTTCTCGGCACCGCCCGGCCAGGCGTCGTTGGCGAACTCGTGGTCGTCCCAGATCGCCACGACCGGAGCCGCGGTGTGCAGGGCCTGGAGGTCCGGGTCGGTCTTGTAGCGCGCGTGCCGTATGCGGTAGTCGGCGAGCGTGACGATCTCGTGGGCCGGGGCGTGCGGCCGTACGACCGTGCCGCGCGTGCCGTACTCGCCGGTGCCGTACTCGTAGATGTAGTCGCCGAGATGCAGCCAGGCGTCCAGGTCGCCGCGGGCCGCGAGATGGCGGTACGAGGAGAAGTAACCGGCCTCCCAGTTGGCGCAGGAGACCACGCCGAAGCGGAGGTTCGCGACGGCCGCGTCGGCCGCCGGGGCGGTGCGGGTGCGCGCGGCGGGGGAGTCGGTGCCGCCACTGGAGAAGCGGAACCAGTAGTCGGTGGCCGGCCTGAGGCCCCGGATGTCGGCCTTCACCGTGTGGTCGGAGGCGGCCTTCGCCGTGGTGGAGCCCTTGGCGACGATCGTGGTGAACGCCCGGTCCTCGGCGACGACCCAGCTCACCTCGGTGTCCGGGCCCAGACCGGAGCCGGCGACCGCCTCCGGCACGGGGGTCACGCGGGTCCACAGCAGGACACCGTCGGGCAGAGGGTCACCGGAGGCCACGCCGTGCAGGAAGGCGGGGGCCTGGTCGGCGGCGCGCGCGGGCAGGGAGGCGGCGAGCGGCCCGGCCAGGACAGCGGTCGCCGCCGCGGCCTTGACGACCGTACGCCGGCGCGGGTGGAGGAAGTTGAGGCCCTCGGATGTCTTCGATGATCTGTATCGACTGGTCACGGTCGATCAGGTTACTGATCAGTATGCACCAGAGCGGGCGAACTCCGGAAGTTCGCCCGCTCTTCACGCGGTGGCCCGGACCGGACCCGCCGTCACTTCTTGAGGGCCTCGCCGACCACCCTGTTGAAGTCGGCCACGGTCATCAGCGGCGTGCCCTGGTTGTCGGCGGTGAGCTGCTTGCCGTCCATGACGAAGCCCGGGGTGCCCGTCACCCCGTCCTTGTTGTCGTCGAAGCTCTTGGACATGGCCATCGCCCAGGCGTCGTAGGTGCCCTTCTTGACCGCGTCCTGGAACTTCTTGTTGTCCTTCAGCTCGGGGACGGTGTTCGCGACCTTGATGAGGTAGCTGTCGTCCTTGAACTTGTCGGTCGTCTCCTCCGGGTGGAACTTCGCCGAGTACAGCGCGGCCTTGTAGTCGAGGAACGCGGCGTCGCTCACGTTCAGCGCGGCGCCCATCGCGCTCAGCGCGTTCTTGGAGCCCTCGCCGTTGTCCTTGTTGTCGATGAACGTGGCACCGACGAACTGCATCTTGTACTTGCCGTCGTCGATGTCCTTCTTCACGGTCGGACCGACGGTCTGCTCGAACTGGGCGCACACGGGGCAGCGCGCGTCCTCGTAGACCTTCAGGGTCTTCTTGGCCGAGTCCTTGCCGATGACGACCGTGGTGCCCTTGGTGCCCGTGGTGTTGGCGGGCGTGACGACCTTGGCGTCCTTCTGGCCCTCCCAGTAGCTGGGCTTGTTGGCCTGGACGACCGCGTAGCCGATGCCGCCGGCTATCGCCAGGACGCCGACGATGGAGCAGGCGACGACGATCTGCCGCTTGGCCTTGGCGCGCTTGGCCTCGCGCTCGCGCTCGGCGCGCAGCCGCTCGCGGGCCGCCGTCTTCGCCGCCTGGGTGTTCCGCTTGCTCATGGTGATGTTCTCCGTAAGGGGACGCGCACACGTGGGTGTGCGGAATGCGTAGGGGGACTGCCTGTGCTCGAAAGCTCAAGAGCTCGAAAGCCCGAGGAGTGAAAAGTGCCGGAGCGCCTCAGACGAAGGCGGGCGAGCACGGCGGTCCACGCCGCCCCAAGGTGTACGCGAGGATCAGGTCTCGGGCGGTGGGCGTGCGGTCGGCGGCGCGCGACGGCAGACACCGCCCGGCCGGGGACCGCTCCACCGCGACCGCGGCGACGGCCAGCAGCAGCGGCCGGAACGTCGTGGCCGCCACGGCCCGCAGCAGCTGGGCCAGGGCCCGCTCGCCGCGGCGCAGCCAGACGGCGGCGACCAGGCCCACGCCGATGTGCGCCCCGAGCAGCAGCCAGGCGGTGGCCGGGTCGGCGTGCGCGACCGCGGCCGCGAGCCGGTCGGTGCCGGTGGCCCCGGCCATCCGCGCCAGCGGGGTGCCCACCTCGCCGCCCCCGCACAGCACGTCCAGACCGACCGAACGCAGCGGACCGGCGACCGGGCCGCCGGCCCGGCCGTAGCAGGCGTGCTGACCTGCGGTGAACACCGTGTCGGCGGCCAGTTCCAGCGGGATCAGCAGGGCCGCGATCCGCCCGAAGGAGCGCTCGCGGCCCGCCAGGGCGTACGCGATCACGAACACGGCGGCGGCGACCGCGGCCACCGTGCCCATCGGGAGCGGGACCTGGGACAGCAGCACGTGCGACGCGGTGCTGAGTGTCACGACCACTGCCGTGAACAGCGCCGCGCGTACGGCTCTGAGCTGGATCCCGGATATGTCCATAGCGAAAGGAGAGTCTGTCATGGGGGCCGGTAAGAGACCCCTAAAGGATGCCTGTGGGGGAGCGGACGGCGAAAGCCCCGGCTACAGGCCCGGGATCCGGCCGTTGCGGAACAGGTCCACGAAGGTCTGGTGGTCGCCGCGCGCGCGTGCGCCGTAGGTGTGCGCGAAGTCGACCAGCAGCGGCGGGAAGCCGTCCTCGTCGGCCGCGATCGCCGCGTCGATGGCCCGCTCCGTGGAGAACGGCACCAGCGACTCCCCGGACTGGTCGTCCGCCGCCGAGTGCATGGTCGCCGTCGCCCGGCCGAGGTCGGCCACCACCTGGGCGATCTCCTCCGGGTCGTCGATGTCGCCCCAGTCGAGATCCACCGCGTACGGCGAGACCTCGGCGACCAGCTGGCCCGAGCCGTCCAGCTCCGTCCAGCCCAGCCACGGGTCGGCGTGGGCCTGGAGGGCGCGCTGGGAGATGACCGTGCGGTGCCCCTCGTGCTGGAAGTAGTCACGGATCGCCTGGTCCGTGATGTGCCGGGAGACGGCCGGGGTCTGGGCCTGCTTGATGTAGATCACGACATCGTTCTCCAGGGCGTCGCTGTGGCCCTCCAGAAGGATGTTGTACGACGGCAGCCCCGCCGAGCCGATGCCGATGCCGCGCCGGCCGACGACGTCCTTCACGCGGTAGGAGTCCGGGCGGGCCAGCGAGCTGTCCGGCAGCGTCTCCAGATAGCCGTCGAA
Organism: Streptomyces sp. CRCS-T-1; assembly: GCF_024442335.1. Lineage (NCBI taxonomy): Bacteria > Bacillati > Actinomycetota > Actinomycetes > Kitasatosporales > Streptomycetaceae > Streptomyces > Streptomyces sp. CRCS-T-1. The sequence goes on from NZ_CP101651.1 coordinate 6,331,214, forward strand.
GGCGGCGAGGACCTTGTAGCGCGTGGCCGCGTCCAGCTCGACGGAGCCGCCGCCCGGGGCGAAGCGGCGCTCGAAGTCGCGGATCTCCGTCATCGACTCCAGCAGGCTGAACCGGGTCAGCGAGCGGGCGTCCCGCAGCGCGTCCAGCAGCGGGCCCTGCGCGGTGTCCAGCGTGAACGGCGGCACCTCGTCGCTCTTCGCACCCGTGGCCAGGGCGTGGATCCGCTCGCGGTAGGCCACCGCGTAGATCGTCACCAGCTCGGAGATCTGCTCGTCGCTGAGCGCCTTCGCGTACCCGATCAGCGCGATGGACGCGGCGAAGCGCTTCAGGTCCCAGGTGAAGGGGCCGACGTAGGCCTCGTCGAAGTCGTTGACGTTGAAGATCAGCCGGCCGTTGGCGTCCATGTACGTGCCGAAGTTCTCCGCGTGCAGGTCGCCGTGGATCCACACGCGCGAGGTGCGCTCGTCCAGGTACGGCCCGCCCCGCTTCTCCGCCTCGAGGTCGTTGTAGAAGAGGCACGCCGTGCCCCGGTAGAAGGCGAAGGCCGAGGCCGCCATCTTCCGGAACTTCACCCGGAACGCGGCCGGGTCGGCGGCCAGCAGCTGGCCGAAGGCGGTGTCGAAGACGGCGAGGATTTCTTCGCCGCGGTGCTCGTCGTCGAGCGGCGGGAACGACATCGCTGGGTGCCTCCTGGTGCAGATGTTCGGGGCGGCAGGTCCGCCCCTTGACTAACGTGCGGCGGGTCGCGGGAGTGCCCGCGACCCTCGCCCGAAGGTACGCGGGTCAGCCCTCGGAGTGTCAGTGCCGAGGCATAGACTTCGACGCTGTCCCCCAGACTGTGCGCAGCCTGTCGGACCCCATTCGACCGATGTTCTCCCTGGAGGCCGAAGCCGTGTCAAAGCCGCCGTTCACGCACCTGCACGTCCACACCCAGTACTCGCTGCTGGACGGTGCCGCGCGGCTGAAGGACATGTTCAACGCGTGCAACGAGATGGGCATGTCGCACATCGCCATGTCCGACCACGGCAACCTCCACGGGGCGTACGACTTCTTCCACACCGCGCAGAAGGCCGGGGTCACGCCGATCATCGGCATCGAGGCGTACGTCGCGCCCGAGTCCCGCCGCAACAAGCGCAAGATCCAGTGGGGCCAGCCGCACCAGAAGCGGGACGACGTCTCCGGTTCCGGTGGATACACCCACAAGACGATGTGGGCGGTGAACAGCACCGGCCTGCACAACATCTTCCGGCTGTCCTCCGACGCGTACGCGGAGGGCTGGCTCCAGAAGTGGCCCCGGATGGACAAGGAGACCATCGCCCAGTGGTCCGAGGGCATCGTCGCCTCCACCGGCTGCCCCTCCGGCGAGGTCCAGACCCGGCTGCGCCTCGGCCACTTCGACGAGGCCCTCAAGGCCGCCGCCGACTACCAGGACATCTTCGGCAAGGACCGCTACTTCCTGGAGCTGATGGACCACGGCATCGAGATCGAGCGCCGGGTCCGCGACGGCCTGCTGGAGATCTCCAAGAAGCTCGGCATCCCCCCGCTGGTCACCAACGACTCGCACTACACCTACTCGCACGAGGCGTCCGCCCACGACGCCCTGCTGTGCATCCAGACCGGCAAGAACCTCTCCGACCCCGACCGCTTCCGGTTCGACGGCACCGGCTACTACCTGAAGTCCACCGACGAGATGTACGCCATCGACTCCTCGGACGCCTGGCAGGAGGGCTGCGCCAACACCCGGCTGATCGCCGAGATGGTCGACACCACGGGCATGTTCGAGAAGCGCGACCTCATGCCCAAGTTCGACATCCCGGAGGGGTACACCGAGGTCACCTGGTTCAAGGAGGAGGTGCGCCGCGGCATGGAGCGCCGCTTCCCCGGCGGCGTCCCCGAGGACCGCCAGAAGCAGGCGGAGTACGAGATGGACACCATCATCTCGATGGGCTTCCCGGGCTACTTCCTCGTGGTCGCCGACTTCATCATGTGGGCCAAGAAGCAGGGCATCGCGGTCGGCCCCGGCCGAGGCTCCGCGGCCGGCTCGATCGTCGCCTACGCGATGGGCATCACCGACCTCGACCCCATCCCGCACGGCCTGATCTTCGAGCGGTTCCTCAACCCCGAGCGCGTCTCCATGCCCGATGTCGACATCGACTTCGACGAGCGCCGGCGCGTCGAGGTGATCCGGTACGTGACGGAGAAGTACGGCGCCGACAAGGTCGCCATGATCGGCACCTACGGCACCATCAAGGCCAAGAACGCGATCAAGGACTCCGCGCGCGTGCTGGGCTACCCGTACGCGATGGGCGACCGCCTCACCAAGGCCATGCCCGCCGACGTCCTCGGCAAGGGCATCAACCTCGACGGCATCACCAACCCCGAGCACCCCCGCTACTCGGAGGCGGGCGAGATCCGGGGGATGTACGAGAACGAGCCGGACGTGAAGAAGGTCATCGACACCGCCAAGGGCGTCGAGGGCCTGGTCCGCCAGATGGGTGTGCACGCCGCCGGCGTGATCATGTCCAGCGAGACGATCACCGACCACGTCCCCGTCTGGGTCAGGCACACGGACAAGGTCACCATCACCCAGTGGGACTACCCGAGCTGCGAGTCGCTCGGCCTGCTGAAGATGGACTTCCTCGGCCTGCGCAACCTCACGATCATGGACGACGCCGTCAAGATGGTGAAGTCCAACAAGGGGGTCGACATCGACCTCCTGAGCCTCCCGCTCGACGACCCCACGACCTTCGAGCTGCTCCAGCGCGGCGACACCCTCGGCGTCTTCCAGTTCGACGGCGGCCCGATGCGCTCCCTGCTCCGGCTGATGAAGCCGGACAACTTCGAAGACATCTCCGCCGTGTCGGCCCTGTACCGCCCGGGCCCGATGGGCATGAACTCCCACACGAACTACGCCCTTCGAAAGAACGGCCAGCAGGAGATCACGCCCATCCACAAGGAGCTCGAAGAGCCCCTCAAGGAGGTCCTGGACGTCACCCACGGCCTGATCGTGTACCAGGAGCAGGTGCAGAAGGCCGCCCAGATCATCGCCGGGTACTCGCTCGGCGAGGCCGACATCCTCCGCCGCGTCATGGGCAAGAAGAAGCCCGAGGAACTGGCGAAGAACTTCGTCCTCTTCCAGGAGGGCGCCCGCAAGAAGGGCTTCAGCGACGAGGCCATCCAGGCCCTGTGGGACGTGCTGGTCCCCTTCGCCGGTTACGCGTTCAACAAGGCCCACTCCGCCGCGTACGGCCTGGTCTCGTACTGGACGGCGTACCTCAAGGCGAACCACCCCGCCGAGTACATGGCCGCCCTGCTCACCTCGGTGAAGGACGACAAGGACAAGTCGGCCGTCTACCTCAACGAGTGCCGCCGCATGGGCATCAAGGTGCTCCCGCCGGACGTCAACGAGTCGATGTCCAACTTCGCGGCCCAGGGCGACGACGTGATCCTCTTCGGCCTCTCCGCCGTCCGCAACGTCGGCACGAACGTCGTCGAGTCGATCATCAGGTGCCGCAAGGCCAAGGGGAAGTACGTCTCCTTCCCGGACTACCTCGACAAGGTGGAGGCGGTGGTCTGCAACAAGCGCACCACCGAATCGCTGATCAAGGCCGGCGCCTTCGACGCCATGAACCACACCCGCAAGGGCCTGACCGCGCACTACGAACCGATGATCGACAACGTGGTCGCGGTCAAGCGCAAGGAGGCCGAGGGACAGTTCGACCTCTTCGGCGGCATGGGCGAGGCGGCCGAGACCAGCGAGCCGGGCTTCGGGCTCGACGTGGAGTTCTCCCCCGACGAGTGGGACAAGACCTATCTGCTCGCCCAGGAGCGGGAGATGCTCGGTCTGTACGTCTCCGACCACCCGCTGTTCGGCCTGGAGCACATCCTGTCCGACAAGGCCGACGCGGGCATCTCCCAGCTCACCGGAGGTGACTACTCCGATGGCTCCGTGGTGACCATCGGCGGCATCATCTCGGGCCTCCAGCGCAAGATGACCAAGCAGGGCAACGCCTGGGCCATCGCCACCGTCGAGGACCTCGCCGGCTCGATCGAGTGCATGTTCTTCCCCGCGACCTACCAGCTCGTCTCGACCCAACTGGTCGAGGACGCCGTGGTGTTCGTCAAGGGCCGTCTCGACAAGCGGGAGGACGTGCCGCGGCTCGTCGCGATGGAGCTGATGGTGCCGGACCTGTCGAACGCGGGCACCAACGCGCCCGTGATCCTCACCATCCCGGCCACCCGGGTCACCCCGCCGCTGGTCAGCCGCCTCGGCGAGGTCCTCAGCCACCACAAGGGCGACAGCGAGGTCCGGATCAAGCTCCAGGGGCCGACCAAGACCACCGTGCTGCGCCTGGACCGGCACCGGGTGAAGCCGGACCCGGCGCTCTTCGGTGACCTGAAGGTGCTCCTCGGGCCGGCCTGCCTGGCCGGCTGAGGGATCTCGACGCGCGTGAGGGGCGTACCCGGTACCGGGTACGCCCCTCACGCGTATGCGCATACGAGTGGGTCTCAACGACCCGTCACGCAGATGTCAGTTGTGGCCGAAGCTGCGCTTCCGCTTGCGGGTCGCGATGTCGCCGGGGGCGGCCACCTCGACCTCGGGCTGGGGTTCCGTCTGCGCCGCGGGGCTGCGGTCCGCCCGCTGGCCACGCTCGGTGGGACGCTGCTGCTTACGGTCACGGTTCTTGTTCTTGGCCATGGTGATGCCTCCTGTGGGGGATCTAGGGGCCAGGGCCGGGACCAGATTCACACAGGCCGACAACGATCGCATGTCGGACAATTACCGTGCGTGACAGGGCTGGTCGGAGCGGGAAGGCCCGAAACGCCACGCCGAAGATCGAGTTCCGGCCGTTAACCTCCGCACCGTCGGGCAGACTCGAAGCAAGCCCGAAGCAAACCTCCTGGGAAGAGGGTGAGTCGTGTGGACCGCTGCATCGTCCTGGTGGACGCCGGGTATCTGCTGGGAGCGGCGGCGAGTCTCCTCGCCGGGGAGCCCTCACGATCCCGCATCACCGTCGACCACACGGCCCTCATCCAGGGGCTGCGCGAACGCGCCGAGTCCGATACGCAGCAGCCCCTGCTGCGCATCTACTGGTTCGACGGCGCCCCCGACCGCGTCCCGCAGCCCGAACACCGCCGGCTGCGCGTGATGCCCCGGGTCACCGTCCGGCTCGGCGCGCTGACCCGCAGCGACGGCCGCTGGGCGCAGAAGGGCGTGGACGCCGCGATGCACGCCGAGCTCACCGAGCTGGCCCGCAACCGCGCCTGCTCCGACATCGTCCTCGTCACCGGCGACGGCGACCTGCTGCCCGGCATGATGGCCGCCAAGGAGCACGGCGTCGCCGTCCACCTGTGGGCCGTCCAGGCCGCCGACGGCGACTACAACCAGTCCGAGGACCTGGTCGCCGAGGCCGACGAGCGGCGCGTCCTGGACCGCACGTGGATCACCAAGGCGGTCCGCGCCAAGGAGTACACCGGTGTGTGCGCCCCGCAGCCCGTGCCCCGGCCCGAGATCGCCGCGATCCTCTCCGCGCCGCTGCCCGAGTCCTCGCTCGCCACGGCCGAGCGGCCCGCCCCGCCGCCCCCGCACCCGGCGGCCGGCCCCGGGCCGAACGGCACCGAGGAGCGGGTCCCCGCCTCCAAAGGCGTCCCCACGCCCAAAGACCTGGCGGCCCTGCGCGCCCCTGGAACCCAGCCCGCCCAGCCCCCCGCCTCCGCCACCCTTCGCTGGTCCTCCGACAAGGGCTGGGTCGACCGGCCCACGGCCGAGCCCCCCGAGGCCGCCTCGATGCCGACGCTCGCCCAGCTGACCACGGCCGAGCAGCGGTGGGCCGACCGCGAGGAGGACATCACCACGGTCGGCGGCGACCCCTACGAGGTGGGGCAGGTCTTCGCGCGGCGCTGGGTTGAGCGCCTCGGCGACCAGAGCCAGCTGCCGAAACTGTCCGGGATGTACCCGCGCATCCCGCACCGCGTCGACGGGGAGCTGCTGCGCTACGCCGCCCGCTTCGGCCTGCTCGCCCACAAGGACGACCAGATCGACGAGCGGGACCGTTACGCCATCCGGGCCGGTTTCTGGCGGGAGATCGGCGTGCGCACGGGCGTGGAACACACGCCCGTCGACGACTGAGTCCTCGCGAGCGGATTTCCCGGAATCGACCGACCCGAGAGCCGGCCGGGGTTCCCGACCCCGTAGTCTCGTCCCTTGTGAGTAAGCGCGCGGCACAGGCATTTCGGCACGATGGTGACGTCGTGTGCGCGGTCCGCGGGCTGACCAAGACCTATCCGGCGGTCCGGGGCCGGCGCGGCGCGCCGGGAACACCCGAGGTCCGGGCCACGGACGACGTGACGCTGGACATCCGGCGCGGCGAGATCTTCGGCCTGCTCGGGCCGAACGGCGCCGGCAAGTCCACCCTCGTACGACAGCTCACCGGGCTGATGCGGCCCGACCGCGGCTGTGTGGAGATCCTCGGGCACGACATCGTGCGCCACCCGGAACGGGCCGCGCGCATCCTCGCCTACCTCGGTCAGGAGTCGACCGCCCTCGACGAGCTGACCGTGTCGCTCGCCGCCGAGACCACCGGACGGCTGCGCGGCCTGGACGTACGGGCCGCGCGGGCCGAGCGGGACGACGTACTCGACGAGCTGGGGCTCTCGGCCCTCGCCGGGCGGCCCCTGAAGAAGCTCTCCGGGGGCCAGCGGCGTCTTGCGTGCTTCGCCGCGGCACTGGTGGGGGAGCGCTCGCTCCTCGTGCTCGACGAGCCGACCTCCGGCATGGACCCGGTGGCGCGACGGGCCGTGTGGTCCGCCGTCGACCGGCGACGGGCCGAACGGGGGACGACGGTGCTGCTCGTCACCCACAACGTCATCGAGGCCGAGACCGTGCTGGACCGGGTGGCCGTCCTCGACCGGGGGAAGGTGATCGCCTGCGACACCCCGGCCGGGCTCAAGGAGCAGGTCGCCGGTGAGGTGCGGGTGGAGCTGGTCTGGCGCGACGCGCCGCCGCTGCACGTCCCGGAGGTCGCCGCGCTGCGGGACCGCGTCGTGGAGTCGGGCCGCCGCTGGACGCTCCGGCTCGGGCCCGAGGAGGCCCGGGCGGTCGTCGCCACCGTCACCGGCGGGGCCGCCTTCGCCGCCCTGGACGACTTCACGCTGGCCACGCCCAGCCTGGAGGACGTCTATCTGGCCCTGGGCGGTGCCGTGCAGCAGGGGCTGGTGAAGGCGTGAGGAGCACCGGGGCCTTGAGTGCGGGGGGCTTGAGTACACAGGCCGCCGCATACGTACCGAACAGGGCGACTGCCGCAGTGGACCCGAGCGAAGGGGAGCAGCGCGACGTGAGTGTCGTACCCGCCGATGTCCTGCCGGGCAGTGCCCTGGCCGTGGAGGAGCCCGCCGCGTGCGCGGCCGAGCTCGGGCCCAGGGCGCGGCTGTGGCCCTCGCTGGCGGCCGTGTACCGGGCGCAGCTGTCCCGGGCGCGGGTCGCGCGGATCCCGCTGCTGTTCGTGGCGACCTTCCAGTCGATCGGCATCATGATCCTGATGCGCGGGGTCGTGGACGACGGGGCGGAGGCGCAGGCGGTCGTCGCCGGCTCTTCGGTCCTGGTCGTGGCCTTCGTCGCGCTGAACCTGCTCGCGCAGTATTTCGGGCAGCTTCGGGCGAGCGGCGGACTCGACCACTACGCGACCCTGCCGGTGCCGCCGGCGGCGGTGGTGCTGGGCGCGGCGGGCGCGTACGCCTCGTTCACCGTGCCGGGGACCATCGTGACGGCGATCTTCGGCTGCGCGCTGTTCGGGCTGCCGCTGGCCCATCTGTGGGTCCTCCTGGCCGTGATCCCGCTCGCGGGCGCCGCGCTCGCCGGACTGGGGGCGGCGCTGGGGCTGCTCGCGCCCCGGCCGGAGCTGGCCACGCTGCTCGGGCAGCTGGGCATGTCGGCGGCGCTGCTGCTGGGCGTGCTGCCGGCGGACCGGATGCCGGAGGTCGTGCGCTTCGCGCGGGATCTGCTGCCGTCGACCTATGGGGTCGAGGCCTTCGCGCGGACGTTCGAGCCGCATCCCGACTGGGCCTTCGTGCTCGGTGACCTCGCGGTGTGCGGGGTGGTGGGCGTCGTCTCGCTGGCCGTGGCGACCTGGGCGTACCGCCGGGCGGCCGTCCGGTGAGCGCGGAGCGGTCGTCCGGTGACGCGGCGCACAGGCGGGACTGGCACGATGGCAGGGTGACCGCACCACTGACTCCGCCACCGCCACCGCATGAACGTTCCGCGCAGGACGCGTGGCAGCCGCCGGCCGCCGGGCCCGGGGCGAACGGGCCCCAGGCTCCCGGGTCTCAGCACGCCGAGTACGCCGAGGGCGCCGGGCACGGCTGGTACGGACAGGACGGCCCCGGCATGAAGACCGAAGTACGGGAAGCCGCCGTGATCTCGCTGGCCGTCGCGCTCGGCGGGGTGCTGCTCGGGGCGCTGTGGTGGTGGCTCGCGCCGCACGTGCCGCTGGTCGGTGACGTGGTGGAGGGCAACTGGGTCGTCTACCTCAAGGACACCGAGGGCGAGCAGGCCGTCGGGGTCGACGGGACGTTCACGCTGCTCGGGCTGGGCTTCGGGGTCGTCAGCGCGCTGGTCGTCTTCCTGCTGCGGCGGCGTGGGGGTGTGCCGCTGGTGGTGGGGCTGGCCGTCGGCGGGCTGCTCGGGTCGTTGCTGGCGTGGCGGCTCGGGGTGTGGCTCGGGCCCGCGGAGGATGTCATCGCGCGGGCGAGGGATGTGGGGCGGGGGGTGACGTTCTCCGCGCCGTTGAAGTTGGGGGCGAAGGGGGCGTTGCTGGCCTGGCCGTTGGCCGCGCTGGTGTTGCATCTGGGGCTTACGGGGTTGTTCGGGCCTCGGGATCCTGAGCCGGAGTTTCCCGAGGGGGCGTACGAGGCGCCGCCTGCCGCGTAGGTGCTCGGCGTCGGGGCTGGGGCGCGGGTGGGTCCGCAGCCCGGCGGAGCGGGGCGCCGTCTGCGCCCACCCGTGCCGCCCCTAGCGGCACGCATGCCCGCAGCTGGGGCAGGAGGCTCGACTGCCCGCAGGCTCTAGGCCCGGCTGACCGGTGCCAGGACCGCCTCCGTCAGTGTGGCCAGGGACTCCGGTGACAGCTCCACCTCCAGCCCCCTCCTCCCCGCCGAGACGCAGATCGTCGGGTGGGTCGAGGCCGACGCGTCGAGGACCGTGGGGAGTTTCTTGCGCTGGCCCAAGGGGGAGATGCCGCCGCGGACGTAGCCCGTGGTGCGTTCGGCCAGGGTCGGGTCGGCCATCGTGGCGCGTTTGCCGCCGACCGCTGCCGCCAGGGACTTGAGGTCCAGTTGGCCCGCGACCGGGACCACGGCGACCGTCAGGGTGCCGTCGACGTCCGCCACCAGGGTCTTGAAGACCCGGTCGGGTGAGACGCCCATCGCCTCGGCCGCCTCCTCGCCGTAGGACGGGTGGGCGGGGTCGTGGTCGTAGGAGTGGACGGTGAAGTCCACGCCCGCCGTCGTGAGGGCGACCGTCGCGGGCGTGCCGCCCTGCTGCTGTTGCTTCTTCGACTTCTTCGCCATGCCGGTCCGCTTCAGTTGAGGCTCATCGGGCCGCGCGTCAGTTCCGACGCCGGCAACGACGGCAGATTACGGATGATGGCCGTCTCCGAGCGAAGGAGTTTCAGCTCGTCGCGCAGGCGGGACGCCGTGTCGGGGGCCTGGAGCAGGCGCTGCTTGGACGGGGTGTCCAGCATCATCGCCGCCGCCACCAGATACGACACCACGCCCGGCTCGTCGGGCAGCTCCGCACCGGTCGCCAGGGAGCGTTCCCGCGCGCCGGCCAGCCGCTTCTGGTACTGGCGGAAGGACCGCAGCACTCCTTCGGCCAGCGGCGCGGCCTCGTCGCCGGGATCCTCGGGCAGCGTCTCCAGTTCGGCCGTCAGAAAGGGGCCGGAGGCGTCGACGGACAGCAGCCGCACCCGGGAGGTGCCGGTCGCCAGCACCTCGAAGGAGCCGTCGGTCCGCTCCCGGATCGTCGCCGCGTCCGCCACACAGCCCACCTTGTGGAACGCCCTGACCGGGTCCGCGCCGAAACCGGCCAGCGGGCCCTTGTCGGGCAGCGCCGTCGGGTCGGGCATGCCGGGCTCGCTCGGGGCCACCTCGTGGCCGTCGCGGATCGCCACGACGGCGAACCGGCGCGGCTCGTCCTCCGGGGTCTTCAGCAGCTCGCGCATCATGGCGCGATACCGCTCCTCGAAGACGTTGAGCGGGAGCACGAGCCCCGGGAACAGGACCGAGTTCAGGGGGAAGAGGGGGAGCCGGACGGTGGTCACGACGCAAAAGCCTAATGGTCGCCGGAGCGGACTCGTCCGCCCCGGTCACTCCGTGGATGCCAGGAGGGCCGGCCCGCCGCCCCGGCCCGGATGTCGTCGCGTACCCGCAGGAAGTGTCCGAGCGGGTCGTCCGACACCTGGTCCCAGGGGAAGGAGGTGGCGTACGGGCCGTTCAGCCGCAGTTGCTCGGCCGCGTCCGGCCGGCGCTCCAGGCACACCAGGACGAAGATCAGCATGTTCCGCATCCGGGCGGGCCAGGGGTCGGCCGCCGGCAGCAGCGGGGACAGCGCGATCGCGCGGTCGGCGGCGGCGTCCAGCCGCGCGCGGGGCACCTCGGGTCCGCAGCCGTCGGTCAGATAGCCGAAGGCCGCCCGCAGCGGGAGCGCCTGGGCGAGCGCGTCGGCGGGGGCGTCCTGCGCGGCCCGGTCGGCGAAGTCGAAGCACTCCTGGTGCGAACCGTGCCAGAAGGCGGCCAGATAGCGCAGGGCCGCCACATGGCAGCCGTAGTGGTGCGGGGCACGGCGTACGGCCGCCGCCCACAGCTCCTCGAAGTACTTGTGCCCGGCCTGCGCGCCCCGTGCGTGGTCGAGCGCGAGCCGCCACGGCACCGGGTCCCGCGTCTCGCCCCGGGCCGCGGCCGTGAGCAGCGGGCTCACCTCGCGCAGCAGCTCGGCGCGGGCCGGGGAGAGCCAGGCGCGGTCCACCGCGAGCTGGGCCCCGACCAGCAGCGCGTCGGGGTCGTGCGGGGCGGTGGCGAGCCAGGCGTCCAGCCATTCGGGGCGGGAGCGGGCGAAGGCGGCCAGCCGGGTCACGTACCGGTCGCGTCGCTCCCACTCGGCCGCCGCGCGGGTGGCCTGGAGCAGCCCGGCGGCCGGTCCGTGGTCGCCGCGGGCGGCGGCGACCAGGGCCGGACTCAGCCGGGCGTCGGGCGCGTCGAGCAGCACCTCGTCGTCGGCGCTCGGTCTGCCGACGGGGTGGGGGGCGGTCCTTGTCATCCGGCTCGCGCGGATGAACGGGAGCTGCAGAGCCATGGTGTCGACCATTGAAAGACCGCTGGTCACAGCGGCGCCAGATGGTTCGGTGAACTCGCCGAAAGTTGTACGCCCGATGGTCAAGAGAAGGTAAAGGTGTGACAGTTCAACAACATGGGTCACACCGGCACCATCAGTTGCGCCGCAGCAGCCGTGTGGCCCCCGCCGCCACCGTCGTCGCCAGGATCCAGCCCAGCAGGATCATCGCCGTCGCCAGCCACTGCCAGCCCCCGCGCAACTGCCAGAACCCCACCTGGCCCAGGTCGATGACCGGCAGCAGCAGATCGAGCGTGAAGAGCGTGGGACTCCACTCCGGATGCTCGCCCCGCTTCAGCGGCGGATGGCCGGCCTGCGCGAAGGCGAACGAGCCCGCCGCCCACAGCACCGCCATCCATACGGCGGCCCGGCCCGGCCGGTACCCGTAGGCGACCGTCCAGTCCTGCACATAGCCCCACAGCTTGGCCGCCGGCGGCAGGCTCTCGCGGTGCCGGCGCTGCTTGGCGAGCAGCACCTCACGGGCCTCCTGGTCCTCCCCGCCGGCCCGCAGCACGGACGCGAGACGCTCGTACGGCTCCGGGTTGTACTCGGCGGTCGCCGCCGCCACCCACTCCAGCCGCTCGGCCGGTGGGAACGGGCCGCGCGGCACGAGATTCTCGTAGGCGAAGCCGCCCATGTGCAGCCGCCCGGGGCCCGGCCAGGCGTCCGCCCGGTCCATCAGGTTGATGATCTTCGCCCCGGACAGCACCACCCGCCCGCGCGCCGGATGCTCCCCGAGGAAGCGCAGCTCGGGCGTCTGCACCCGGCGCAGCGACAGCTCCTGGTCCTCGCCGAGGGCGAACCGGGCCCGCTCGAAGTCGACGGCGTCGCCGAACCGCCCGTCGTCCAGCCGGATCCCGCCCTCGCACTCGAACCGCTGGATCCGGGTGCCGCGCGCCGGGGTCATCCCGCTCATCGCCTGGGCGCCGACCCCCGCCGGGGTCAGATACAGACTGCGCTCGACGGTCAGCTGCGGGGCGTTCAGCGCGAGCCGCTCGTAGGGGTTGACCAGCCGCGCGCCGCGCAGGCTCAGCGAGACGCCGACGGTGGCGGCGCGCAGGCTCAGCTCGCCGTGCGACTCCAGCAGCTCGGCCTGTAAGTCCTGGCCGACGGTCAGGCCGTCCGCGGCGATCGACCGGCCGCTGCGGTCCCGGTGCACGATCGACTGGTTGAGCATCAGATCCGTGCCGATCTGCGCGTCCGTGATCCGGATGCCGCGGTGGAACCGGCAGCGCGGCAGATGCAGATCGCCCTCGGTGTGCACCCTGGCCGCCTCCAGGCGCGGCACCGAGCAGTCCACCATCCGCAGGGTCGTGAAGCGGGCCTCCGGCAGCAGCACGTCCTGCTCGAACCGGCACTGGCGCATCTCCACGTACGGCACCACCGTGCCCCCCGCGAGATCCAGCGAGCCGCTGATGCGTATGCCGGCCAGCTTCAGCGCCGACACCCGGCCGGCCAGGGCGGGCGGGCCGTCGAGAAGCAGCCAGCAGACGATCCGGGCCCGCACGGTCCGCTCCTCGCCCCACGGGCTGCCGCCGTGCGGATCGTCCACCAGCGGATCGCCGCTGCTCAGGTCGTAGACGCTGCCGTTGCGGAAGGCCTGCCACATGCCGGCCTCGGCCGCGGTCAGGTCCTCGGGCACATCCCCGGCACGCATGCCGGCCCCCTCGGTCACGCTCTTCCCTTCCTCCCCGGGTACTCGCGGGTTGGTTTCTTCGTACAACAGTTCATGCCCGCTGAGTGACGCACCGAACGCGAAAAGTGAAGGGGATCGTCCGGCTTCCCGCGCCGTTCTGTATCAGCCATTGATACGCGCGGACGACGCCTCACCCAGGTCTGAGAGAATTGAGCACGTGATCTCCCGAATCGATCTGCGCGGCGACGCCCTCCCCGAGGGCACCGCCCTGCGTGACCTGCTGCCCCGAGCCGAATTCGACGTAGCGGCCGCCCTGGAAAAGGTGCGTCCCATCTGCGAGGACGTGCATCATCGGGGCGACGCGGCGCTGATCGACTTCGCCGAGCGGTTCGACGGGGTCAGGCTCGACCGGGTGCGGGTGCCCGCCGCCGCGCTCACCTCCGCGCTGGAGGAGCTCGACCCGGCCGTGCGCGCGGCCCTGGAGGAGTCCATCCGCCGCGCCCGGACCGTCCACCGCGCCCAGCGCCGCTCCACGCACACCACCCAGGTCGTGCCCGGCGGCGCCGTGACCGAGAAGTGGGTGCCGGTCGAGCGGGTCGGGCTCTACGCGCCCGGCGGCCGCTCGGTGTACCCGTCCTCCGTGATCATGAACGTGGTGCCCGCGCAGGAGGCCGGCGTCGAGTCCATCGCGCTCGCCTCTCCCGCCCAGGCCGAGTTCGACGGCCTGCCGCACCCCACCATCCTCGCCGCCTGCGCGCTGCTCGGCGTCGACGAGGTGTACGCGGCCGGCGGTGCCACCGCCGTCGCGATGTTCGCCTACGGCACCGAGTCCTGCGCGCCCGCGAACATGGTCACCGGCCCCGGCAACATCTGGGTCGCCGCCGCCAAGCGCTACTTCACCGGAAAGATCGGCATCGACGCGGAGGCCGGCCCGACCGAGATCGCCGTCCTCGCCGACGACACGGCCGACCCGGCGCACGTCGCCTCCGACCTGATCAGCCAGGCCGAGCACGACCCGCTGGCCGCCGCCGTCCTCGTCACCGACTCCGTCGAGCTCGCGGACGCCGTGGAGAAGGAGCTGGAGCCGCAGATCGCGGCCACCCGGCACGTCGACGACCGGATCGTCCCCGCCCTGTCCGGCAAGCAGTCCGCGATCGTCCTGGTCGACGGCATCGACGAGGGCCTGAGGGTCGTCGACGCGTACGGCGCCGAGCACCTGGAGATCCAGACGGCCGACGCCGCCGCGGTGGCCGACCGGGTCCGCAACGCCGGCGCGATCTTCATCGGCCCCTGGGCCCCCGTCTCCCTCGGCGACTACGCGGCCGGCTCCAACCACGTCCTGCCCACCGGCGGCTGCGCCTGCCACTCCTCGGGCCTGTCCGTCCAGTCCTTCCTGCGCGGCATCCACATCGTCGACTACACCGAGGACGCGCTGGCCGAGGTCGCGCACCATGTGGTGACGCTGGCGGAGGCGGAGGACCTGCCCGCGCACGGCGCGGCGATCAAGGCACGGTTCGGGTGGAAGGTTCCAGAAGGCAAGTGACAGGCATCGACGATCTCCCCGTACGGGACGAGCTGCGCGGCAAGTCCCCCTACGGCGCGCCCCAGCTGGCCGTCCCCGTACGGCTGAACACCAACGAGAACCCCTACCCGCTGCCCGAGCCGCTGGTCGAGCGCATCGCCGAGCGGGTCCGTGAGGCGGCCAGGAACCTCAACCGCTACCCGGACCGGGACGCGGTCGAGCTGCGCACCAAGCTCGCCGCGTACCTCACGGAGACGTCCGGCCACGAGGTCGGCCTGGCCGACGTCTGGGCGGCCAACGGCTCCAACGAGGTCATCCAGCAGCTGCTGCAGACCTTCGGCGGGCCGGGCCGCACCGCGATCGGCTTCGAGCCGTCGTACTCGATGCACGGGCTCATCTCGCGCGGCACGGGCACGGGCTGGATCTCCGGGCCCCGTAACGAGGACTTCACGATCGACCTGGCGGCCGCCGAGAAGGCGATCGCCGAGCACCGGCCCGACGTCGTCTTCATCACCACCCCCAACAACCCCACGGGCAACGCGGTCCCGCCCGAGACGGTCCTCGCGCTGTACGAGGCCGCGCAGGCGGCCAAGCCGTCGATGGTCGTGGTCGACGAGGCCTACATCGAGTTCAGCCACGGCGACTCGCTGCTGCCGCTGATCGAGGGCCGCCCGAACCTCGTCGTCTCCCGCACCATGTCGAAGGCGTTCGGCGCGGCGGGCCTGCGCCTCGGCTACCTCGCCGCGCACCCGGCCGTCGTGGACGCCGTCCAGCTCGTCCGCCTGCCGTACCACCTCTCCGCCGTCACCCAGGCGACCGCCCTGGCCGCCCTGGAGCACACCGAGACGCTGCTGGGCTACGTCGAGCAGCTCAAGGCCGAGCGGGACCGGCTGGTGCGCGAACTGCGCGCGACCGGCTACGAGGTCGTCGAGTCCGATGCCAACTTCGTGCAGTTCGGGCGATTCGACGGCGAGGGCGGCTCGCACACGGCCTGGCAGAAGATCCTCGACCAGGGCGTCCTGGTCCGGGACAACGGCATCCCCGGGTGGCTGCGGGTGTCAGCCGGGACCCCCGAAGAGAACGACGCGTTCCTCGACGCGGTCCGTGCACTGAAGAAGGAGCAGAGTCAATGAGCCGCACCGGACGCGTGGAGCGGACGACCAAGGAGACCACGGTCCTCGTCGAGATAGACCTCGACGGCACCGGCAAGACGGAGATCTCCACCGGCGTCGGCTTCTACGACCACATGCTCGACCAGCTCGGCCGGCACGGTCTGTTCGACCTGACCGTGAAGACCCAGGGCGATCTGCACATCGACTCGCACCACACCATCGAGGACACCGCCCTCGCGCTGGGCGCCGCCTTCAAGCAGGCCCTCGGCGACAAGGTGGGGATCTACCGCTTCGGCAACTGCACGGTCCCGCTGGACGAGTCCCTCGCGCAGGTCACCGTCGACCTGTCCGGCCGCCCCTACCTCGTGCACACCGAGCCCGAGAAGATGGCGCCGATGATCGGCGAGTACGACACCACGATGACGCGGCACATCCTGGAGTCCTTCGTGGCCCAGGCCCAGATCGCGCTGCACGTGCACGTGCCCTACGGGCGCAACGCGCACCACATCGTGGAGTGCCAGTTCAAGGCCCTGGCCCGGGCCCTGCGCTACGCGTCCGAGCGTGACCCGCGCGCGGCCGGCATCCTCCCGTCCACGAAGGGCGCCCTGTGAACGGCATCTCGACCCTGCTGATCGTCGTCGGCCTGTTCCTCGCGGGCGGGATCTACTCCTTCGTCAAGCAGAAGATGCCCAAGGGCCTGATCGTGCTGCTGTCGATCGGCGCCGCGATGTGCCTGGTGGCCGGTGTGATGCGGCTGGAGGTGTGGAATTGAGCGCCCCTCAGAAAAGGGTGGTCGTCTTCGACTACGGCTTCGGCAACGTCCGCTCCGCCGAGCGTGCCCTCGCCCGCGCGGGAGCCGACGTCGAGATCACCCGTGACTACGACAAGGCCATGAACGCCGACGGGCTGCTCGTCCCCGGCGTCGGCGCCTTCGCCTCCTGCATGAAGGGCCTGCGCGAGGCGCGCGGCGACTGGATCGTCGACCGCAGGCTCTCCGGCGGCCGCCCGGTCATGGGCATCTGCGTCGGCATGCAGATCCTCTTCGCGCGCGGCATCGAGCACGGCGTGGAGACCGACGGCCTCGACGAGTGGCCCGGCTCGGTCGAGCCGCTCCAGGCCGACGTCGTGCCCCACATGGGCTGGAACACCGTGGAGGCCGCGCCCGGCTCGCGGCTCTTCGACGGCCTGGACGCGGACGCCCGCTACTACTTTGTGCACTCCTACGCCGTCCACGACTGGTCGCTGGAGACCCACAACCCGACCCTCGAACCCCCCAAGGTGACCTGGTCGACGCACGGCAAGCCGTTCGTCGCGGCCGTCGAGAACGGCGCCCTGTGGGCCACGCAGTTCCACCCCGAGAAGTCCGGCGACGCCGGAGCGCAGCTGCTGAACAACTGGATCGGAACCCTCTGATGTCCCCGAAGTCCTCCCCGAAGCTCGAACTCCTCCCCGCCGTCGACGTCCGCGACGGCCAGGCCGTCCGACTGGTGCACGGCGAGTCCGGTTCGGAGACCTCCTACGGCTCCCCCCTGGAGGCCGCCCTCGCCTGGCAGCGTTCCGGCGCCGAGTGGCTGCACCTGGTCGACCTGGACGCCGCGTTCGGCACCGGGAACAACCGCGAGCTGATCGCCGAGGTCGCCAGCGCCATGGACATCAAGGTGGAGCTGTCCGGCGGCATCCGCGACGACGACACCCTCGCCGCCGCCCTGGCCACCGGCTGCAAGCGGGTGAACCTCGGCACGGCCGCCCTGGAGACCCCCGAGTGGGTCGCCAAGGTCATCGCCGAGCACGGCGAGAAGATCGCCGTCGGCCTCGACGTACGCGGCACCACCCTGCGCGGCCGGGGCTGGACCCGCGACGGCGGCGACCTCTACGAGACGCTGGCGCGCCTCGACCAGGAGGGCTGCGCCCGGTACGTCGTCACGGACATCGCCAAGGACGGCACCCTCCAGGGCCCCAACCTGGAGCTGCTGCGCAACGTCTGCGCCGCCACCGACCGCCCGGTCGTGGCCTCCGGCGGCGTGTCCTCGCTGGACGACCTGCGGGCCATCGCCGAGCTCGTCCCCCTCGGTGTCGAGGGAGCGATCGTAGGGAAGGCGCTGTACGCGAAGGCGTTCACCCTGGAAGAGGCCTTGGAGGCTGTGTCGTCATGACCCCCCGGCGCGTGCGGAGCGGAAGTCCCTGGGAAGAGTCCTTCGGTTTTGCACGTGCCGTCGAGGCGGGCGACCGGGTGCTGGTCGCGGGTACGACCGCCTTCAAGGGCGATGTGCTCTACGGCGAGGGCGATCCCTACGAGCAGGCCAAGGTGGCCTTCACCACCGCCCTGGAGGCGATCGCCGAGTTCGGACTCACCCCCGACTCCGTGATCCGCACCCGGATGTATCTGGCCCACGCGCGGGACGTCGACGCGGCGGGCCGGGCCCACAAGGAACTGTTCGACACCGTGCGACCGGTCACGACCCTGCTGGTCGTGGAGGGGTTCATCGACTCCCGGGTCCTGGTGTCGGTCGAAGTGGAAGCGTATAGAGGAGCCGTGGATTCATGACCCTGGCGGTCCGAGTCATCCCCTGCCTGGACGTGGACAACGGCCGGGTCGTCAAGGGCGTCAACTTCCAGAACCTGCGCGACGCGGGCGACCCCGTCGAGATGGCCAAGGTGTACGACGCCGAGGGCGCCGACGAGTTGACGTTCCTGGACATCACCGCCTCGTCGGGCAACCGCGAGACGACGTACGACGTGGTGCGCCGCACCGCCGAGCAGGTCTTCATCCCGCTCACGGTCGGCGGCGGCGTCCGCACCGCCGAGGACGTGGACAAGCTGCTGCGCGCGGGCGCGGACAAGGTCGGCGTCAACACGGCGGCGATCGCCCGCCCCGAGCTGATCCGCGAGATCGCCGAGCGCTTCGGCCGGCAGGTCCTGGTCCTCTCGGTGGACGCCCGACGCACCGAGTCGGGCTCCTTCGAGGTCACCACCCACGGCGGCCGTCGCGGCACCGGCATCGACGCCGTCGAGTGGGCACACCGGGCCGCCGAGCTGGGCGCGGGCGAGATCCTGCTCAACTCCATGGACGCGGACGGCACGAAGGACGGCTACGACCTGGAGATGATCCGGGCCGTACGGGGCCACGTCACCGTCCCCGTCATCGCCTCCGGCGGCGCCGGCAAGCTGACCGACTTCCCGCCGGCCGTCGAGGCGGGCGCGGACGCGGTGCTGGCCGCCTCGGTCTTCCACTTCGGGGACCTGCGCATCGGCGAGGTCAAGGACACGCTGCGGGAGGCGGGTCACCCGGTGCGGTGACGACCTTTCCGTGCTCCGTCGGAGCCCCGGCCGCGCGGCCGGGGCTCTCTCCTGCCCCGCCTCAGATGCCGAGCTGCTTCGTCTCGTGCAGCTTGGCGATGGCGTCCTCGTCGCCGTCCAGGTCGACCTTGGCCGCGCTCTGCCGGCCGTAGGAGAACAGGACCAGCTCCGACGGCTCGCCCGTCACCGTGACCACCGGCGTACCGCGCTGCGCGACCGTCGTCTGGCCGTCGGGGCGGCGCAGGACCAGGCCCGTCGGGACGCCGCGGCCCATCAGCCGGGCGGTGCGCTCCAGACGCGACCACAGGGCGTCCTGGAAGACCGCGTCGAGCTCGCGCACCGACCAGTCGGGCTGGGCGCGCCGGACGTCCTCCGTATGGACGTAGAACTCGACGATGTTCGACATCTCGTCGACCGGCTTGAGGGAGAAGGGCGAGAAGCGCGGCGGGCCCGTACGGATGAGCTGGATCAGCTCCTCGTACGGCTTGCCGGTGTACTCGGCCATCACCCGGTCCAGACGCGACGCGAGCTGCTTGATCAGTATCCCGCCCGCGGCGTCCGGGCGGCGCTCGCGCACCACCACGTGCGCGGCGAGGTCCCGCGTCGTCCAGCCCTCGCACAGAGTGGGCGCGTCCGGGCCCGCGGTCTCCAACAGATCGGCGAGGAGAAGTCGTTCACGCTTGGCATGGGTCGACATGCGGCCAGCCTACGACCGCGCACCTGGTCCGGACAGTGGACACTCCACCGGCACTGTCGGTGGCGCCCGGCACAATGGACCACATGACCAGCAAGCCCAGCCGCCTCGACCCGGAGCTCGCCGCGCGCCTCAAGCACAGCGCCGACGGCCTCCTGCCCGCCATCGCCCAGCAGTACGACACCGGAGAGGTGCTCATGCTCGGCTGGATGGACGACGAGGCACTGCATCGCACCCTGACCACCGGCCGCTGCACGTACTGGTCCCGCAGCCGCCGGGAGTACTGGGTCAAGGGCGACACCTCCGGCCACTTCCAGTGGGTCAAGTCCGTCGCCCTCGACTGCGACGCCGACACCGTGCTCGTCAAGGTCGACCAGGTCGGCGCCGCCTGCCACACCGGAGCCCGCACCTGCTTCGACGAGGACGTCCTGCTCAAGGACGGCGGTTCGGACGCCGCCGCCGCGGATCAGTAGGGTCAGCCGCCATGGACCTCGAGACGTTCCGCAAGCTCGCCACCGACCGGCGGGTCATCCCCGTCACCCGCAAGCTCCTCGCCGACGGCGACACCCCGGTCGCGCTCTACCGCAAGCTCGCCGCCGAGCGCCCCGGCACCTTCCTGCTGGAGTCCGCCGAGAACGGCCGCTCCTGGTCCCGGTACTCCTTCGTCGGAGTCCGCAGCGCCGGCGCCCTGACCACGCGTGACGGACAGGCGCACTGGCTGGGCACCCCGCCCGTCGGCGTCCCCACCGACGGCGACCCGCTCGCCGCCCTGCGCGCCACCATCGAGGCCCTGCACACCCCGCACCAGGAGGGCATGCCGCCCTTCACCGGCGGCATGGTCGGCTACCTCGGCTACGACATCGTCCGCCGCCTGGAGAAGATCGGCCCCGGCGAGCGCGACGACCTGAAGCTGCCCGAGCTGACCATGCTCCTCACCAGCGACCTCGCCGTCATGGACCACTGGGAGGGCTCGGTCCTGCTGATCGCCAACGCGATCAACCACAACGACCTCGACACCGGCGTCGACGAGGCGTACACGGACGCCATCGCCCGCCTCGACGCCATGGAGGCCGACCTCTCGCGCGCGGTGGCCCAGCCGCCCGCAGTCCTGCCGCCCTCCGAGGTCCCCGAGTACTCCGCGCTCTGGGGCGGCCCCGACTTCCAGGAGGCCGTCGAGGACATCAAGGAGCGCATCCGGGCCGGCGAGGCCTTCCAGGTGGTGCCCTCCCAGCGCTTCGAGACGCCGTGCACCGCGAGCGCGCTGGACGTCTACCGGGTCCTGCGGGCCACCAACCCGTCGCCGTACATGTACCTGTTCCGCTTCGACGGGTTCGACGTCGTCGGCTCGTCCCCCGAGGCCCTGGTCAAGGTCGAGGACGGGCGGGCCATGGTCCACCCCATCGCCGGCACCCGCTGGCGCGGCGCCACCCCGCAGGAGGACCAGGCCCTCGCCGACGAACTCCTCGCCGACCCCAAGGAGCGCGCCGAGCACCTCATGCTCGTCGACCTCGGCCGCAACGACCTGGGGCGGGTCTGCGAGCCCGGCTCGGTCGAGGTCGTCGACTTCATGTCCATCGAGAAGTACTCGCACGTCATGCACATCGTCTCGACGGTGACGGGCCGCGTCGCCCCGGGCCGCACCGCCTTCGACGTCCTCACCGCCTGCTTCCCGGCCGGCACCCTCTCCGGCGCCCCGAAGCCCCGCGCCATGCAGATCATCGACGAACTCGAACCCTCCCGGCGCGGGCTCTACGGCGGCTGCGTCGGCTATCTCGACTTCGCGGGCGACTCCGACACCGCCATCGCCATCCGCACGGCCCTGCTGCGCGACGGCACCGCATACGTCCAGGCCGGCGCCGGTATCGTCGCCGACTCCGACCCGGTCGCCGAGGACACCGAGTGCCGCAACAAGGCGGCGGCGGTCCTGCGGGCCGTCCACACGGCGAACCGGCTGGGAAAGGCCTGAGATGAACCCCGGCTGACGGTTCGCCCGGGGTTCAGGCGATAGTGGGGTACGTGACTGCCGTACCGCACCCACGTTCCCAAGCCTCCGGATCCGCCCGGGCCGGTCGCCTGAGCCTCGCCGTCGCCCTGCTGTGCGGCGCGCTCGGCGCGGCCGTGGCGTTGCTCGCCACCCGGCAGAGCTGGTCGGAGGGCACCACGACGGTGGCCGGTGGCGCCTTCCCGCTGACCGCCACGGGCAGCGACGTCACCGGTGTGCCCGCGGCGCTCGCCGTGGTGGGCCTCGCCGCGCTCGTCGCCGTCTTCGCCGTCCGCCGGAGCGGCCGCGTCGTCGTGGCCGCCCTGCTGGCCCTCTCCGGCGCGGGCACCGTCGCCGCCGCCCTGCTCGGTGCCTCCGACAGCTCCGCACTCGACGAGAAGGCCGCCGAGGCCTCCGGCGACACCTCCGCCACGGTGGGGGCCCTCAGCCACACCGCCTGGCCCTACGTCGCGGCCGTCGGCGGCGTCCTGCTCCTGCTGGCCGGGCTGCTCGCCCTGCGCTACGGCAGGCTGTGGCCCGCGATGTCCGGCCGCTACGAGCGGGACGGCACGCCCCGGCCGCGCCGCAAGGCCCCCGCGGTCGACCCCGACCGGCCCGAGGACCTGTGGAAGGCACTCGACCGGGGCGAGGACCCGACCGGGGCGTAACCCCGCCCCGGGGGCGGGGCACGGGGAAGCGGAGGGAGCACCCCCGCTCACCGGAGGCGCGCGCGTGCGGGACAATGGGCGCGAGCGTCCTGCTCAGACACGTACACAGCAACGAGGAGCAAGCAATGGCGGGCAGCAGCCACGGTCACACCCCGGCCGCCTGGACCGGTGTCACGATCGCCTTCATCGGTTTCTGCGTCGCGGGCGCGTTCATGGTGTTGGACCAGCCGCTGGGCTTCTGGGCGGGCATGGTCGTCGTGCTGCTCGGCGGTGTCGTCGGCGCGGCCATGCGGGCGATGGGCATGGGCCAGCCCAAGGACCTGCACCAGCCGCACGCGATGACGGGCGACCGCGAGCCGGCGCGCGCCGAGGGCTGAACCCCGGAACACACCGCGTTTGTCGCGTGAGGGGCGGCCGGCACTGGGATGCCGGAACCGCCCCTCACGCGCGTGCGGGGCACAATGCGTACCGTGAACACCGACAGCCGAAGGGTGACGCGCGGCGTCGCGAGCCGCCTGGCCGTCCCCGCCGGGGTGCTGGCCGCCGTCGCCGCCGCCTTCGCCTACGTGGGCACGGTGGACCCCAACGAACCGGGCCACTACCCCGTCTGCCCGCTGCTGCGCTACACCGGCCTGTACTGCCCCGGCTGCGGCGGACTGCGCAGCGCGCACGCCTTCGTCCACGGCGACCTCGCGGCGGCGCTCCAGGACAACGCGCTCGCCGTCCTCGGCTATCTGGGCTTCGCCGTACTGTGGACCGTATGGGTGGTCCACGCGGTCCGCGGGCGCCCCCTGCGGTTCGATCCCCGGCCGGCGCAGGTGTGGAGCCTCGGCGCGTTGCTGCTGGTCTTCACGGTTGTCCGGAACCTGCCCTTCGGTGGCTGGCTCCACCCTTGATCCGGCGGCGGACGTCCAGGTAGTGGGACCTGCGTCAACCGGATGTGAGGCCTACGCCTTACTGCGGATACCATCGCAGTGACCATCGGTTTTCGACTGGTCGCTGGAACTGTCAACCGTCTGGAAGGGGGCCGCTCGCGTGAGTGTGCTCGACGAGATCATCGACGGAGTCCGTGCCGACCTCGCGGAGCGGCAGGCGCGCGTCAGCCTCGACGAGCTCAAGGAGCGCGCGGCGAAGGCTCCCGCGGCCAAGGACGGCGCGGCGGCCCTGCGCGGCGACGGCGTCAAGGTCATCTGCGAGGTCAAGCGCTCCAGCCCGTCCAAGGGCGCGCTGGCCGCGATCGCCGACCCGGCCGGGCTCGCCGCCGACTACGAGGCGGGCGGCGCGGCCGTCATCTCGGTCCTCACGGAACAGCGGCGCTTCGGCGGCTCGCTCGCCGACCTCGAGGCGGTCCGCGCCCGTGTCGACATCCCGGTCCTGCGCAAGGACTTCGTCGTCACGTCGTACCAGCTCTGGGAGGCCCGGGCCTACGGCGCGGACGTCGTCCTGCTGATCGTCGCGGCCCTCGACCAGCCCGCCCTGGAGTCCCTCATCGAGCGCGCCGAGTCCATCGGGCTCACCCCGCTCGTCGAGGTGCACGACGAGGACGAGGTCGAGCGGGCGGTCGACGCGGGTGCCCGGGTGATCGGCGTCAACGCGCGCAACCTCAAGACCCTCGAGGTCGACCGCGGCACCTTCGAGCGTCTGGCCCCCGAGATCCCCGACCACATCATCAAGATCGCAGAGTCGGGCGTCCGCGGTCCCCACGACCTCATCGCCTACGCCAACGCCGGCGCCGACGCAGTCCTGGTCGGCGAGTCCCTCGTCACCGGCAAGGACCCCAAGACGGCGGTCTCCGACCTGGTGGCAGCGGGCGAACACCCCGCACTCCGGCACGGCCGAAGCTGATCTCCCGCTAGGCTTGCCCCGATGACTCTCACCATGACGACCGTGGACCGGTACGCCCGCCTCGCGCGCGGCTGCCGCCCCCGCGGCTGCCGAGCCCCGGCCCGCCGGGTCCACGGCCGCCGCGTGCGGTACGTCATCGGTGACGAGCCCGGGCAGGTCAACGGCATGCGATGGCAGGACTTCAGGGGCGCGGGGAACTGCGCGACCAGCCACGTCCGGCCCGCAGCCGCCTGACGGATCCCCGCCCCCACGGCGATTAGTGCATTCCACACACAACTCACCGTGAAGGTTTCCGCATGCCCAGTCAGTTCTTCATCCCCGACCCGGAGGGTCAAACCCCGAACCCCGAAGGCTACTTCGGGGCCTTCGGCGGCAAGTTCATCCCGGAGGCCCTCGTCGCCGCCGTGGACGAGGTGGCCGTCGAGTACGACAAGGCCAAGCACGACCCCGAGTTCGCCAAGGAACTCGACGACCTCCTGGTCAACTACACCGGCCGCCCCTCGGCACTCACCGAGGTCCCCCGCTTCGCCGCCGAAGCGGGCGGCGCAAGGATCTTCCTGAAGCGGGAAGACCTCAACCACACCGGCTCCCACAAGATCAACAACGTCCTCGGCCAGGCCCTGCTCACCAAGCGCATGGGCAAGACCCGCGTCATCGCCGAGACGGGCGCCGGCCAGCACGGCGTCGCCACGGCCACCGCCTGCGCGCTCTTCGGCCTCGAGTGCACGATCTACATGGGCGAGATCGACACCCAGCGCCAGGCCCTCAACGTCGCCCGCATGCGCATGCTCGGCGCCGAGGTCATCGCCGTGAAGTCCGGCAGCCGCACGCTGAAGGACGCCATCAACGAGGCCTTCCGCGACTGGGTCGCCAACGTCGACCACACCCACTACCTCTTCGGTACGGTCGCCGGCCCGCACCCCTTCCCGGCCATGGTCCGCGACTTCCACCGGGTCATCGGCGTCGAGACCCGCCGCCAGCTCCTGGAGCGCGCCGGGCGCCTCCCCGACGCGGCGATCGCCTGCGTCGGCGGCGGCTCCAACGCCATCGGCCTCTTCCACGCCTTCATCCCGGACACGGACGTTCGCCTCATCGGCTGCGAGCCGGCGGGCCACGGCGTCGAGACCGGCGAGCACGCGGCCACCCTGACGGCGGGCGAGCCCGGCATCCTGCACGGTTCGCGCTCGTACGTCCTCCAGGACGACGAGGGCCAGATCACCGAGCCGTACTCGATCTCGGCCGGTCTGGACTACCCGGGCATCGGCCCCGAGCACTCCTACCTCAAGGACTCCGGCCGCGGCGAGTACCGCGCGGTCACGGACGACGCGGCCATGCAGGCCCTGCGCCTGCTGTCCCGCACCGAGGGCATCATCCCGGCCATCGAGAGCGCCCACGCGCTGGCCGGCGCCCTGGAGGTCGGCAGGGAACTGGGCAAGGACGGGCTGATCGTGGTCAACCTGTCCGGCCGCGGCGACAAGGACATGGACACCGCCGCCCGCTACTTCGGCCTCTACGACACCGACGCCGAGGTCGCCGCCGACGCGGACACCGACACCGCAGAGATCGAGGGGGACGCCAAGTGAGCGGCAACATCCAGCTGTTGAGCGACACCCTGGCAGCGGCGAAGTCCGAGGGCCGGTCCGCCCTCATCGCCTACCTCCCGGCCGGGTTCCCGACCGTGGACGGCGGCATCGAGGCCATCAAGGCCGTCATCGACGGCGGCGCCGACGTCGTCGAGGTCGGTCTGCCGCACAGCGACCCCGTCCTCGACGGCCCCGTCATCCAGACCGCCGACGACATCGCCCTGCGCGGCGGCGTGAAGATCGCCGATGTGATGCGCACGGTCCGCGAGGCCCACCGGGCCACCGGCAAGCCCATCCTGGTCATGACGTACTGGAACCCCATCGACCGCTACGGCGTCGAGCGGTTCACCGCCGAACTCGCCGAGGCGGGCGGCGCCGGGTGCATCCTGCCCGACCTGCCCGTGCAGGAGTCGGCGCTGTGGAGGGAGCACGCGGAGAAGCACGGGCTCGCCACGGTCTTCGTCGTCGCCCCCAGCAGCAAGGACGCGCGGCTCGCGGACATCACCGCCGCGGGCAGCGGCTTCGTCTACGCCGCCTCCCTCATGGGCGTCACCGGCACCCGCGCGACCGTCAGCTCGCAGGCCGAGAACCTGGTGGCACGCACCCGCGCCACCGGCACCGGCCTGCCGGTCTGTGTGGGGCTTGGCGTCTCCGACGCCACCCAGGCCGCCGAGGTCGCCCGCTTCGCCGACGGCGTGATCGTCGGCTCGGCGTTCGTCAAGGCCATGCTGGACGCGCCGGACGACGCGGCCGGTGTCGAGGCCGTCCGCGCGCTCGCCGGCGACCTCGCGAAGGGCGTGCGCCGACAGGCGTAAGAAAACGGGAAGTCATACCGGTCCCTCGTACGGGTGGACCTGGGGCTGGGGAGGCGCGCTGCGCCTCCCCGGTTCGTTTCCGGGGTGTGAGCGACAAGAACCGTGAGGGAAAGCGCACCGCCCGGGAGAAGCTGGCGGTCGAGCGTGAGAAGCAGAAGTCCGCGGACAAGCGCCGGCGCGCGCTGATCGTGGGCGGGGCCGTCGTCGCCGTCCTGGGTCTCGCGGCGGTGATCGGCGTCGTCGCCGCCAACGCCGGCAAGGAGGACGACAGCGAGGCGTCGGGTCCGGTCGTCGCTCCCTCGGGAGCGCAGGGCAAGGACGGCCTCGCCATCCCGGTCGGCAAGGACAGCGCCAAGTCCACGCTCACGGTGTGGGAGGACTTCCGCTGCCCGGCCTGCAAGTCCTTCGAGACGACGTACCGGCCGGTGATCCACGAGCTGACGAAGGCCGGCGAGCTGAAGGTGGAGTACCACCTGGTCACCCTCATCGACGGCAACATGCGCGGCACGGGCTCGCGCAACGCGGCCAACGCCGCGGCCTGCGCCCAGGACGCCGGGAAGTACCCCGCGTACCACGACGTGCTCTTCGACAACCAGCCCCCCGAGGTCGACGACGCCTACGCCGACAACGACAAGCTGATCGAGCTGGCCGGCAAGGTCGACGGCCTGGACACGCCCGCCTTCCGCAAGTGCGTGCAGAACGGCACGCACAACGGCTGGGTCGCCAAGTCGCATCAGGCATTCAACAAGGGCGGTTTCTCGGGCACGCCGACCGTGCTGTTCAAGGGCGAGAACATCTACCAGGACCGGGCGATGACCCCGGCGAAGCTGAAGCAGATGGTGCTGGAGGCGAACAAGGGGTAAAGGCGTTTCTCACGCCCCCGTTATGGACCCGTAGCCGGGCTGCCTGCCGTGGGCCCGGTGCGGCAGGGTAGCGTCGACCTTGCCATGGAACTTGCCTTCATTCCCAGCCCGTCGCGCGGGGTGCTGTACCTCGGCCCCATTCCGCTGCGCGGCTACGCGTTCTGCATCATCATCGGCGTCTTCGTTGCCGTCTGGCTCGGCAACAAGCGCTGGATCGCCCGCGGCGGGCGGGCCGGCACGGTGGCCGACATCGCGGTCTGGGCCGTGCCCTTCGGCCTCGTCGGCGGCCGGCTCTACCACGTGATCACGGACTACGAGCTGTACTTCAGCGAGGGCCGTGACTGGGTGGACGCCTTCAAGATCTGGGAGGGCGGTCTCGGCATCTGGGGCGCGATCGCGCTGGGCGCGCTGGGCGCGTGGATCGGCTGCCGCCGCCGGGGCATCCCGATGCCGGCCTACGCCGACGCCGTCGCCCCGGGCATCGCCCTCGCCCAGGCCATCGGCCGCTGGGGCAACTGGTTCAACCAGGAGCTGTACGGCAAGCCGACCGATCTGCCGTGGGCCCTGGAGATCACGTCCTCGGCGGACGGGCGGGTGCCGGGCACCTACCACCCGACGTTCCTGTACGAGTCGCTCTGGTGCATCGGCGTCGCCGTGCTGGTCATCTGGGCCGACCGCCGCTTCCGGCTCGGACACGGGCGGGCGTTCGCGCTGTACGTCGCCGCGTACTGCGCGGGGCGCGGGTGGATCGAGTACATGCGTGTCGACGACGCCCACCACATCCTGGGCCTCCGGCTGAACGTGTGGACCGCGATCCTGGTGTTCCTGCTCGCGGTCGCCTACCTGGTGATCTCGGCGAAGAAGAGCCCCGGCCGGGAAGAGGTCGTGGAGCCCGGCGCGGACGCCTCCGGCATTGAAGCCGACGAAGCCGACGGTGGCGAGAAGGCCAAGGCCGCCGCTGACGCCGACAAGGACGACGAGGCCGAGGCCGAGTCCAAGGACGAAGAGGCCGAGGACGACGAGGCCAAGGACGGGGCCGGGTCGGCGAAGAAGACCTGACCGTCTGCCGTAGCCGTAGCCGTAGCCGTAGCCGTATACATGACCGAGGGCGCCCGGAGATCTCCGGGCGCCCTCGGTGTGTCTCAGCGGCGGCGGGCCAGGGACAGGGTGCGCTGGGCCGCCGTCACCACCGCCGCGTCGACGAAGCAGCCGTCCGGAAGGGCTTGGGCGCCCTGCTGCGTCGTCGCCGCCTTGAGGATCGTCTCCGCGTGTTCGATCTCCGCCTCGGTGGGCAGAAAGGCACGTTCGATGACCGCCAGCTGACGGGGGTGGATCGCGGCGCGGCCCAGAAAGCCCAGGGCGCGGCCATGGGCGCAGGAGGTCGCCAGGCCCGCCAGGTCGCGGACGTCCGGATGGACCGACTGCGCCGGAGGGGGCAGGCCCGCCGCCCGGGCGGCCACGATCACCCGGGAGCGGGACCAGTCGAGACCCGCGTCGTCCCGTACGCCCAGGTCGGCCCGTAGGTCCGCCTCCCCGAGCGCGATACCCCGCAGCGACGGGTGGGCGCTTGCGACGGCGTACGCGTGTTCCACTCCGAGGGCCGACTCCAGCAGGGCGTACAGCGGCAGCCCCGGAGGGACGGCGCGCTCGGCGATCCGGACGACCTCGGCGGGTGAGGTGATCTTGGGGAGCCGCAGGGCACAGAGGCCGGGGGCGCGGGCCACGGCCGCGATGTCCGGGGCGGCCCAAGGGGTGTCCAGGGCGTTGACGCGGACGTGGACCGGGATCGGCGGCAGCTCGCCGAGCAGATCGGCGGTGGCGGCGCGGGCGTAGGCCTTGCGGTCCGGGTCGACCGCGTCCTCCAGGTCCACGACGACGATGTCGGCGCCGGAGGTGAGGGCCTTCGCCACCACGTGCGGGCGGTCGCCCGGGGCGTACAGCCAGGTGAGCGGGTAGGCCGCCGTCACAGGGCGCCCTCCGCGCGCAGCGCCGTGAGGTCGGCCGGGGTGAGGCCCAGCTCGGTCAGGACCTCGTCGGTGTCGGCGCCGTGCGGGCGGCCGGCCCAGCGGATCGCGCCGGGGGTGGCGGAGAGGCGGAAGAGGACGTTCTGCATGCGCAGGGGGCCCAGTTCCGGGTCGTCGACCGTGGTGATGGTGTTGAGGGCCTGGTACTGCGGGTCCGCCATCACGTCCCGGACGTCCTGGACCGGGGCGACGGCCGCCTCCGCCTTCTCGAAGGCCGCCAGGACGTCCACGCGGGTGCGCGCGGCGATCCAGGAGCCGACCGCCTCGTCCAGGAGGTCGGCGTGGCGGGCGCGGTCGGCGCCGGTGGCGAACCACGGTTCGTCGATCAGTTCCGGGCGGCCCACCAGGTGCATCACGCGTTCCGCGACCGACTGGGCCGACGTGGAGACCGCGACCCAGGTGCCGTCGGCGGTGCGGTAGACGCCGCGCGGGGCGTTGTTGGGGGAGCGGTTGCCGGTGCGGGGCTGGACGTGGCCGAGCTGGTCGTACCAGAGGGGCTGGGGGCCGAGGGCGGCCAGGATCGGTTCGATCAGGGCCATGTCGACGACCTGGCCCTCGCCGGTGCGCTCGCGGGCCGCCAGCGCCGTCATCACCGCGTACGCCGTCGTCAGGCCCGCGATGGAGTCGGCCAGGCCGAAGGGCGGCAGGGTCGGGGGTGCGTCGGGTTCGCCGGTGATCGCGGCGAAGCCGCTCATCGCCTCGGCGAGGGTGCCGAAGCCGGGGCGGTGTGCGTAGGGGCCGAACTGGCCGAAGGCGGTGACCCGGGCCAGGACCAGGCGGGGGTTGACGGCCGACAGCTCCGGCCAGCCGAGGTCCCACTTCTCCAGGGTACCGGGGCGGAAGTTCTCGATGACCACGTCGGCGGTGGCGGCGAGGCGCAGGAGGGTGGTGCGGCCGCCGGGCTTCGACAGGTCCAGGGTGATGGTGCGCTTGTTGCGGCCGAGCGTCTTCCACCACAGGCCGACGCCGTCCTTCGACGGTCCGTGGCCGCGGGAGGGGTCCGGTTTCGACGGGTGCTCGACCTTGACGACCTCGGCGCCGAAGTCGCCCAGCAGGGTGGCGGCGAGCGGGCCGGCGAAGAGGGTGGCGAGGTCGAGGACGCGGAGGCCGGAGAGGGGAGCGGTCGTGGGCGCGGTGATGGGTGCGGGCGGGGGCGGGGCAGCGGTCATGGGCGGTGGGTCTCCCGGTGCGTGAGGTGGGCGAGGGCGTCGAAGCCGATGCCGTCGAAGTCGCCGATGGAGGTGGCGAGACGGTTCTTCAACGGAGCCGTCCAGCGGTCGGGGAGGGCCGCCGGGTGTCCGGCCAGCAGCCCGGCGACGCTCCCGGCCGTCGCGCCGTTGGAGTCGGTGTCCCAGCCGCCGCTCACGGCACGGCAGACGGAGCCGGGGAAATCGCCGTTCGCGTGGGTGAGGGCGGCGGCGATCAGGGCGGTGTTGGGGACGGCGTGCACCCAGTGGTACGTGGGGGAGTGGATGGCGTGGAGTTCGTCCACGACCCTGTCGAAGTCGTCGTGCTCGCCCGCCAGATGGACGGCGTGGCGGACGGCTCGGGCGAGGCGGGAGCGCGGGGGGACGACGGTGAGGCCGGTGCGCAGGCAGGCGTGGATGTCGTGGTCGCCGGTCGCTGCGGTCGCGAGGGTGGCCGCCGTGAACATCGCCGCGTAGACGCCGTTGGCGGTGTGGGTGAGCGTGGCGTCGCGGTGGGCCTGTTCCGCGGCGGCGGCCGGGTCGCCGGGGTTGGTCCAGCCGTGGACGTCGGCGCGGATCAGGGCGCCGATCCATTCGCGGAACGGGTTGCGGTGGCGGGCGGTGTGCGGGGGTTCCAGGCCGGAGAGGAGGTTGCGGTAGGCGATGCGCTCGGCGGTGAAGGTGCGGCCGGCGGGGAGTTCGTCGAGCCAGGTGCGGGCCACGTCCGTGGTGGTGAAGGTGCTGCCGTGGCGCTGGCGGACGAGGAGGTTGAGGAGGGGGTAGTTGAGGTCGTCGTCCTCGGGCATGCCGTCGATGTTCTCGGCGAGGGAGGTGGTCGCCGAGCGGCGGTTCCAGGGGTGTGTGGTGAGGAGTTGTTCGGGGACGCCTCTCGCCGTGAAGTAGGTGGTGAGGGGCCAGTTGCCGGTGGACTTGGCCAAGTGGCGGATGGCTTCTAGGGGGAGTTTCTCTACTGGTTTGCCCAGGAGGCAGCCCACGGCTCGGCCCAGCCAGGCGGCTTCGAGGTGCTGCGGGGTTGTTGCTGAGGGCGGGGTGGGGGCGCTCGCCCGCGCTGGCGGGGTGCTGCCTTTCTTTGGGTCGGGAGCCGCCCCAGCGGCACGACTGCCCGCAGACAGCGGCCAGTTCGCGCAGGTCGCCTTGATTCCCTCCAGGTCAGTTGGCTCATCGTCCGTCAAGGTGCTCGGCAGGTCAGCCAGTTCGTCCAGGAGGTCCATCGCCAACCGGCGGAGGTAGCGGGACGCGGGAGTCGGGGACGCGCCTGCGGTCAGAGGAGCCTCCTGGCCGCCCGCCGCCTTCCAGCGGGCCGCGATCGCCTTCGGTTCGCGGCCGTCCTGGGAGGCCTGGCGGAGTTCGTGGCCGATCAGGTCCTCCGGCTGGACCCAGGTCAGACGGAGCATGCCGGGCCTCCGAGGGAGGCGAAGGCCTGTTCGTGGGTGCGGCGGCGGGACACGTCCCGGGCGAAGATCTCGCGGGTGACGGCCGTGAGGGTCGTGGCCGGTTCCCAGAGGTCCAGGCGGCTGGCCTCCGCGACCGTCTTGGACCAGTCCTCGGGGACCGGCGAGCCGAGGGCCCCGGCCACCGCGCCGGCCATCGTGGCGATGGAGTCGCAGTCGCGGCCGTAGTTCACCGCGCCGAGGACCGCGTGGCGATAGTCGCCCCGGGCCACGAGCAACAGGCCCAGCGCTACGGGGAGTTCCTCGATCGCGTGGAGGCGGGACGGGCGGCGGGCGCCGAGGGAAGGGGAACGGTAGTCGGGGCCCACCGTGTCGTAGGGGGCGACCGCCTCGCGCAGGGGGCGCAGTGCCGACTCGAAGTCCGTGTGCCGGGAGGCCTCCTCGCAGACCCGCTCGATGGCGGTACGGGTGCCGTCCTTCGCGAGGGAGAGGCATGCCGAGACGACCGAGTCCGGGGTCGCCCCGGGCGTGCACGCCGCCGCGACCGCCGCGGCCAGGACGCCCGCCGCCTCACGGCCGTACGAGGACTGGTGCGCGCCCGCGATGTCGAGGGCCTCGGCGTAGGCGGCACGGGGGTCGGCCGCGTTGACCAGGCCCACCGGGGCCATGTACATCGCCGCGCCGCAGTTGACGATGTTGCCGGTGCCGGCCTCGCGTGGGTCGGCATGGCCGTAGTGGATCCTCGTCACGAGCCATTTCTCGGCCAGGAAGATCCGCTGGAGGGGGAGGGCCTCGGTCTCCAGTTCCGGGATCCAGCGCGGTTCGGTCATCAGGTCGGGGACCAGGTGGTCGGCGACCGCGTAGGCGTCCAGGTGGTCGCGGACCGTGGCGTAGACGCGGACCAGGGCGTGGGTCATCAAGGTGTCGTCGGTGACGTGGCCGTCGCCCTTGTGGTACGGGGCGAGGGGGCGGGCCGTGCGCCAGGCGTCGCCGTGCCAGGGGCCGACGATGCCGTGGACGCGGCCGCCGTGGCGTTCGAGGATCTGCTCGGGGGAGTAGCCCTCGACCGGGCCGCCGAGGGCGTCGCCCACGGCCGCGCCGACCAGGGCACCGGCGATCCGCTCGTCCAGAGGGGCGTTTTGGTGTGGTTTGGGCTCCATGGGCGCATCATCCACCTGGGCGGGCCGGCAGTGCGGCTTCGAGGAGTTCGGCGAGTTCCACGAGGTCGGTGCCGGTGAGCCGGGGGAGGACGCAGCCGGAGAGCGTGCGGCAGGTCTCCCGCCAGGAGGCCGGGATCGAGGCGCCGCCGCCCAGCGCGCCGGTGAGGGC
This sequence comes from Streptomyces sp. CRCS-T-1, assembly GCF_024442335.1. Taxonomy (NCBI): domain Bacteria; kingdom Bacillati; phylum Actinomycetota; class Actinomycetes; order Kitasatosporales; family Streptomycetaceae; genus Streptomyces; species Streptomyces sp. CRCS-T-1. The sequence goes on from NZ_CP101651.1 coordinate 6,364,566, forward strand.
GCCCGCCAGGGCCGGGGCGGAGTCCGCGACCCGGGACAGACAGGCCGCCGCCGGGACCGCCTCCGCGATACGGCCGCGGGCGGCGGTGGCCAGGGCGAGGGCGACCGGGACCGTTTCGGCGGCGGCGATGCCGTAGCTGTAGACGTGGTCGACGATCTGGTGCTCCAGGGGCGGGACCAGGGCGAAGGCGCTGTCCGAGGCGGCGGCGAGGTGCAGGGCGTGCCGGGCGTTGCGGCCGATCTCCGTCTCCTCGGGGAGTTCGGCGAGGGCCGCTGTGACGCAGGCGTCGACGTTCGCGCCGGCCAGGGCGAGAGCGAGGGCGGCGGCCATCGCGCGGGCGCCGTGCACGCCGTCGCCGTCCTGGGTGTAGCGGGCGTCGAACTCGGCGAGTGCGGCGGCGCGGCCCGGGTCGCCCGGGTGGGCCATGGCCAGGACGCAGGCGCGTACGCAGGCCGCGTCGTCGAAGTAGTGCGGGTTGTCGTGGCCGGTGGCGGGCGGTCGCAGGCCGGTGGCGAGGTTGCCGAGGCCGGCGCGGACGGAGATGCGGGCGCGCAGGGGGAGGACGGCGGACTCGATCTCGGGGGCGCGGTCCGCCGCGGCGGCCACCTCGCTGGCGATGGCGTTCCAGGTGAGGTCGATCGCGGCTCGGGTGCGGCGTTCCCGGCTGAGGTCGTTCAGGACGGTGTCGTCGCCGGCGCGCAGGAGGGCCTCGGCGGCGAAGGCCGCCCATTCGGCGTCGTCGGAGGGGCCGAGACGGAGGGGCTCGGGGGGCTGGTTCAGGGCGATGGGGACGGGGAGGGTGGTGGTGGCGTTGTGTTCGGCGAAGGTGTCCAGTTCGCGGGTGAGGCGGCGCGTCCAGTCGGGCATGCGGGCGGCTCTGTGGCGGGCGGCGGGCCAGCCGGCGGCGTCGCCGGCGGCCAGTCCGAGCAGGAGGCCTTCGGCCTTTCTGTCTCCCACCCGCGCACCGCCCGTAACTGTCACCCAAGGAGTCCTGGTCTCCCGTGGGGCGCTCTCACCGTCGGTGGCCGCGGGTGGCCCCTGTAGAGGGCTCATGCTCGTGCCTCCGTCTCACGGTTCGCCGTCAGCAGGTCCGCCACGTCCCGTACGTGGTAGCCCGCCATCGCCGGGAGGCAGCGGCCGCGGACCGGGCCGATGGGGGTGGCCCAGGCCTCCGGGATCGCCGAGACGCCCCGCGTCGCGCCCGCCAGGGCACCCGCCACCGCCGCCGTCGTGTCCGCGTCGCGGCCCATGTTCACCGCGGTCAGGACGGACTGCTCGAAGTCGCCGTCGGCCGCCGCGTACGCGCCGAAGGCGAGGGCGACCGCCTCGGGGGCGAGGTCGGTCCAGGGGTAGCCGCCGATGACGACGGCGGAGCGGACCGCGCGCTCGCCGCGGTGGGCCACCGCCACCGCGCGGCGCAGGGAGCGGGCCGTCCACGAGTCGTCGGGCACGACCGCGAGGGCGGCGGCCACCACCGCGATCGCCGGGGCGCCCGCCATCGCCGCCGCCACACCCGCCGCCACCGCCTGGCCGCCGTAGATGCCCTCGCCGTCGTGGCTCACCGAGCCGTCGATGGCGACCAGACGGGCCGCTTCCGCCGGGCGGCCCGCCGCGAACACCCCGAAGGGGGCCGCGCGCATGGCCAGGCCGTCGCTCCAGGCGTGCCGGTGCTGGGCGGAGATGGGCGCGGCAAGTCCACGGCGGAGGTTCTCCAGCGTGCCGCGTTCGCTGAAGCCGGCGCCCCGGAAGGGGCCCTCGTCGCGGTCGGCGATCCACTCGTGCCAGGCCGCCTCCACATGGGCGGGGGTGAGTGCGCAGCCGTGCCGGGCCAGGAGGAGACCGGAGAAGATCGCGTACTCGGTGTCGTCCGTGCCGGACGGGTTGTCGCTGACGTAGCCGGTGATACGGCCCCACCGGGCGCGGATCTCGGACGGCTTCATGTTCTCGGCGGGGGCCCCGAGGGCGTCACCCACGGCCAGGCCCAGCAGTGCGCCCCGTGCCCGTTCGCGGAGCTCGGCGGCGTCCCCGGGCGCCGGGGCGGAGGGGATGCAGGCGATCGATGCCATACGGGATGTGTCCCACTTCGACGATCCCCCCGAGCCTCAGGAACCTCAGCATCACCCGGTCGACATCTGTGCAAGATCGTTATCAAGTGAGCAAAAGAAGGTAAACCCGCAGGTTAGCGCAGCCTTTCCTTGCTGGCGAGGGCGGAATTCGGAGCGTACTTTGGGTGTTGTAAAAAACTGGAACGTGTCCAAGTAAGGGGAGTGGGGATCTTTCATGGCCATCATCGAGACCGAGGCGACGCTGCACGAGGCGCACCGGGACAATCACACGCACCGGGACGTGAACGGCGGCTGGCTGCGTCCCGCGGTGTTCGGCGCGATGGACGGCCTCGTCTCCAATCTGGCCCTGATGACCGGTGTCGCCGGCGGGGCCGTCGGTCAGCAGACCGTGGTCATCAGCGGACTCGCGGGGCTGGCCGCCGGCGCCTTCTCCATGGCCGCCGGCGAGTACACCTCCGTGGCCTCGCAGCGCGAGCTCGTCGAGGCCGAGCTGAACGTGGAGCGGCGCGAGCTGCGCAAGCACCCGAAGGACGAGGAGGCCGAGCTCGCCTCGCTCTACGAGGGGAGAGGCGTCGAGCCGAAGCTGGCCCGGGAGGTCGCCCGGCAGCTGTCGAAGGACCCGGAGCAGGCGCTGGAGATCCATGCACGCGAGGAGCTGGGCATCGACCCCGGCGATCTGCCCTCGCCCACCGTCGCCGCGGTGTCGAGCTTCGGCTCCTTCGCGCTGGGCGCGCTGATCCCCGTGCTGCCGTATCTGCTGGGCGCGAGCACCCTGTGGCCCGCGGTGCTGCTGGCGCTGCTGGGGCTCTTCCTGTGCGGCGCGGTCGTGGCCAAGGTGACGGCCCGCACCTGGTGGTACAGCGGGCTGCGGCAGCTTTTCCTGGGAGGCGCGGCGGCCGGTGTGACGTACGCCCTGGGCACCCTGTTCGGAACGGCCGTAGGATAGCTCGGCTCGGACTTATGCGTGAGGCCGTATAAATAGCCGTTACTCGCTGGTTTCGGATCCGCAATCACCGGGCATGAGCCGTAAGCGCTGCGGGCAACGACGCTCGCCGCGCACCCCCAGCGGGACGGGCGAAGGCGCCTGTTCCCGCCATCGGGCCCGACGGGCATCGATCTCACCCGGTCGTTCCGTACTGGCCCCCCATAGCTTCCACCGTCGGCGCGGAACCCCTGTCGCACCCCTACGGTGTCCGCATGTTGGAACGGATTATCTTGCTTTCCGAGAACCGCTCCATCATGTAACCTGCACGAAATTTTGCGATCACGCAGAGGGCCAACGTCGTCCCTCGGCACCTTGTATATGCCACATGACGACGACGGGAGAGCCGATGCGTACGCCGCGCCAGCCGTCCCAGCACTCCGCGAATGGCCAGAACTGGTCCTTCATGGATGCTCGCCCTGCTGCGCAGGGTATGTACGACCCCCGCAACGAGCACGACGCCTGCGGCGTCGGCTTCGTCGCCACCCTCACAGGCGAGGCGTCCCACACGCTGGTCGAGCAGGCTCTGACCGTCCTGCGCAACCTCGAACACCGCGGTGCCACCGGCTCCGAGCCCGACTCCGGCGACGGCGCGGGGATCCTGTCGCAGGTCCCGGACGCCTTCTTCCGTGAGGTGGCCGAATTCGAGCTGCCCGAGGCCGGCGGCTACGCCGTCGGTATCGCCTTCCTGCCGGAGGACTCCACCGCCGACGCCGTCTCGAAGATCGAGACAATCGCGTCCGAGGAGGGCCTCACGGTGCTCGGCTGGCGCGAGGTGCCGGTCGCTCCCCAGCTCCTGGGCGCCACCGCCCGGTCGACCATGCCGGTCTTCCGCCAGATCTTCGTCGGGGACGGCTCCTCGACGGGCATCGACCTCGACCGCAAGGCGTTCGTGCTGCGCAAGCGCGCCGAGCGCGAGGCCGGCGTGTACTTCCCGTCGCTGTCCGCGCGGACCATCGTCTACAAGGGCATGCTGACCACCGGCCAGCTCGAGCCCTTCTTCCCGGACCTGTCCGACCGCCGCTTCGCCTCCGCGGTCGCGCTCGTGCACTCCCGGTTCTCGACGAACACGTTCCCGTCGTGGCCGCTGGCGCACCCCTACCGCTTCGTCGCCCACAACGGTGAGATCAACACCGTCAAGGGCAACCGCAACTGGATGGTCGCCCGCGAGTCGCAGCTGGTGTCGGACCTGTTCGGTGCCGATGACAAGGCCATAGAGCGGATCTTCCCGGTCTGTACGCCGGACGCCTCCGACTCCGCCTCCTTCGACGAGGTCCTCGAACTCCTGCACCTGGGCGGCCGCTCCCTGCCGCACTCCGTGCTGATGATGATCCCGGAGGCGTGGGAGAACCACGACTCCATGGACCCGGCCCGGCGCGCCTTCTACCAGTACCACTCCACGATGATGGAGCCCTGGGACGGCCCGGCCTGTGTCACCTTCACCGACGGCGTCCAGGTCGGCGCCGTGCTCGACCGCAACGGCCTGCGCCCCGGCCGCTACTGGGTCACCGACGACGGCCTCGTCGTCCTCGGCTCCGAGGTCGGCGTCCTGGACATCGACCCGGCCAAGGTCGTCCGCAAGGGCCGCCTCCAGCCCGGCCGCATGTTCCTCGTCGACACCGCCGAGCACCGCATCATCGAGGACGACGAGATCAAGGCCGAGCTCGCCGCCGAGAACCCGTACGCGGAGTGGCTGGAAGCCGGCGAGATCGAGCTGGGCGACCTGCCCGAGCGCGAGCACATCGTCCACACCCACGCCTCGGTCACCCGCCGCCAGCAGACCTTCGGCTACACCGAGGAGGAGCTGCGCGTCCTCGTCGCGCCGATGGCCAAGGCCGGTGCCGAGCCGATCGGCTCGATGGGCACCGACTCGCCGATCGCGGCGCTCTCGGACCGCCCGCGGCTGCTCTTCGACTACTTCACCCAGCTCTTCGCGCAGGTCACCAACCCGCCGCTGGACGCGATCCGCGAGGAGCTCGTCACCTCGCTGCGCTCCGCGCTGGGCCCGCAGGGCAACCTGCTCGACCCGAACGCGGCCTCCTGCCGCAGCGTCCTGCTGCCCTTCCCGGTCATCGACAACGACGAGCTGGCCAAGCTCATCCACATCAACGCCGACGGCGACATGCCCGGCTTCAAGGCCGCGACGCTCTCCGGCCTGTACCGGGTGCACGGCGGCGGTGACACGCTGGCCGCGCGCATCGAGGAGATCTGCGCCGAGGCCGACGCCGCCATAGAGAACGGCGCCCGGCTGATCGTCCTGTCGGACCGCCACTCCGACGCCGAGCACGCGCCGATCCCCTCGCTGCTGCTCACCGCGGCCGTCCACCACCACCTCATCCGCACCAAGCAGCGCACCCAGGTGGGCCTGCTGGTCGAGGCCGGCGACGTCCGCGAGGTCCACCACGTCGCCCTGCTCATCGGCTACGGCGCCGCCGCCGTCAACCCGTACCTGGCGATGGAGTCCGTCGAGGACCTGGTCCGCGCCGGCACCTTCCTGCCCGGCATCGAGGCCGAGAAGGCCATCCGCAACCTCATCTACGCCCTCGGCAAGGGCGTGCTGAAGGTCATGTCCAAGATGGGCATCTCGACCGTCGCCTCCTACCGCGGCGCCCAGGTCTTCGAGGCCGTCGGCCTGGACGAGACCTTCGTCGAGAAGTACTTCAACGGCACCGCCACCAAGATCGGCGGCGTCGGCATCGACGTCGTCGCCAAGGAGGTCGCCGCCCGCCACGCCAAGGCCTACCCGGCCTCCGGCATCGCCCCGGCGCACCGCGCGCTGGAGATAGGCGGCGAGTACCAGTGGCGCCGCGAGGGCGAGCCGCACCTCTTCGACCCGGACACGGTCTTCCGCCTGCAGCACTCCACGCGCTCCGGCCGCTACGACATCTTCAAGAAGTACACCGAGCGCGTGAACGAGCAGTCCGAGCGGCTGATGACGCTGCGCGGCCTGTTCGGCTTCAAGTCGGACCGCGAGCCGATCTCCATCGACGAGGTCGAGCCGGTCTCCGAGATCGTCAAGCGGTTCTCCACGGGCGCCATGTCGTACGGCTCCATCTCCCAGGAGGCGCACGAGACCCTCGCCATCGCCATGAACCAGCTGGGCGGCAAGTCCAACACCGGTGAGGGCGGCGAGGACCCGGAGCGGCTGTACGACCCGGCCCGCCGGTCGTCCATCAAGCAGGTCGCCTCCGGCCGCTTCGGTGTGACCTCCGAGTACCTGGTCAACGCGGACGACATCCAGATCAAGATGGCCCAGGGCGCCAAGCCCGGCGAGGGCGGTCAGCTGCCCGGCCACAAGGTCTACCCGTGGGTCGCCAAGACGCGTCACTCGACGCCGGGCGTCGGCCTCATCTCGCCGCCCCCGCACCACGACATCTACTCCATCGAGGACCTGGCCCAGCTCATCCACGACCTGAAGAACGCGAACCCGCAGGCGCGGATTCACGTCAAGCTGGTCTCGGAGGTCGGCGTCGGCACGGTCGCCGCGGGTGTCTCGAAGGCGCACGCGGACGTCGTCCTGATCTCCGGCCACGACGGTGGCACGGGCGCCTCGCCGCTGACGTCGCTCAAGCACGCCGGCGGCCCCTGGGAGCTCGGCCTCGCCGAGACCCAGCAGACGCTGCTGCTCAACGGCCTGCGCGACCGCATCGTCGTGCAGACCGACGGCCAGCTCAAGACCGGCCGTGACGTGGTCATCGCCGCGCTGCTCGGCGCCGAGGAGTTCGGTTTCGCGACCGCGCCGCTCGTCGTCTCCGGCTGCGTCATGATGCGCGTCTGCCACCTGGACACCTGCCCGGTCGGCATCGCCACCCAGAACCCGACGCTGCGCGAGCGCTACTCCGGCCAGGCCGAGTACGTCGTGAACTTCTTCAAGTACATCGCCGAAGAGGTCCGCGAGATCCTCGCCGAGCTGGGCTACCGCTCCATCGAGGAGGCCGTCGGCCACGCCGAGACCCTCGACGTCACCCGCGCGGTCGACCACTGGAAGGCGCAGGGCCTGGACCTGGAGCCGCTGTTCCACGTGCCCGAGCTGCCCGAGGGCGCCGTCCGCCACCAGCTCATCGCCCAGGACCACGGTCTGGAGAAGGCGCTCGACAACCAGCTCATCAAGCTGGCCGCCGACGCCCTGTCCGCCACGGACGCCACCGAGGCCCAGCCGGTGCGCGCCCAGGTGCAGATCCGCAACATCAACCGCACGGTCGGCACCATGCTCGGCCACGAGGTGACGAAGAAGTTCGGCGGCGCGGGCCTGCCCGAGGACACCGTCGACATCACCTTCACCGGCTCCGCCGGCCAGTCCTTCGGCGCGTTCGTGCCGCGCGGTGTCACGCTGCGCCTGGAGGGCGACGCCAACGACTACGTCGGCAAGGGCCTCTCCGGCGGCCGTGTCATCGTCCGCCCGGACCGCGGCGCCGACCACCTCGCCGAGTACTCGACGATCGCGGGCAACACCATCGCCTACGGCGCGACCGGCGGCGAGCTGTTCCTGCGCGGTCGCACCGGCGAGCGGTTCTGCGTCCGCAACTCCGGCGCCACCGTCGTCTCCGAGGGTGTGGGCGACCACGGCTGCGAGTACATGACCGGCGGTCACGCGGTGGTGCTCGGCGAGACGGGCCGCAACTTCGCGGCCGGTATGTCCGGCGGTATCGCGTACGTCATCGACCTCGACCGCGACAACGTCAACGTCGGCAACGTGGACGCCGTGGAGCCGCTGGACGACACCGACAAGCAGTGGCTGCACGACGTGGTCCGCCGCCACCAGGAGGAGACGGGCTCGACCGTCGCCGAGAAGCTCCTGGCCGAGTGGGACACCGCCGTCGAGCGCTTCAGCAGGATCATCCCCAGCACGTACAAGGCAGTGCTCGCCGCCAAGGACGCCGCCGAGCGAGCCGGTCTCTCCGAGACCGAGACCCACGAGAAGATGATGGAGGCGGCGATCAATGGCTGACCCGAAGGGCTTTCTGAACCACGGCCGCGAGGTCGCCAAGTCCCGTCCGGTCGAGGAGCGCCTCAAGGACTGGAACGAGGTCTACGTCCCCGGCTCCCTGCTGCCCATCATCAGCAAGCAGGCCAGCCGCTGCATGGACTGCGGCATCCCGTTCTGCCACAACGGCTGTCCGCTCGGGAACCTCATCCCCGAGTGGAACGACTACGCCTACCGCGAGGACTGGGCGGCCGCCTCGGAGCGGCTGCACGCGACGAACAACTTCCCGGAGTTCACGGGCCGGCTGTGCCCCGCTCCGTGCGAGTCGGCGTGTGTGCTCGGCATCAACCAGCCGGCCGTCACCATCAAGAACGTCGAGGTCTCGATCATCGACAAGGCGTGGGAGACCGGTGACGTCGAACCCCAGGCGCCCGAGCGCCTGTCGGGCAAGACGGTCGCGGTCATCGGCTCGGGCCCGGCCGGTCTGGCCGCCGCCCAGCAGCTCACCCGCGCCGGTCACACCGTCGCCGTCTACGAGCGCGCGGACCGTATCGGAGGCCTCCTGCGCTACGGCATCCCCGAGTTCAAGATGGAGAAGCGGCACATCAACCGCCGTATCGAGCAGATGCGCGCGGAGGGCACCCGCTTCCGTACGGGCATCGAGATCGGCCGCGACCTCAAGGCGACGGACCTGAAGAAGCGGTACGACGCGGTGGTCCTGGCCGTCGGCGCGACCACGGCCCGTGATCTGCCGGTGCCCGGCCGCGAGCTCAAGGGCATCCACCAGGCCATGGAGTACCTGCCCCTGTCCAACAAGGTCCAGGAGGGCGACTTCGTGGCGCCCCCCATCACGGCCGAGGGCAAGCACGTCGTGGTCATCGGCGGCGGCGACACCGGCGCGGACTGCGTGGGCACCGCCCACCGTCAGGGCGCGGCCTCCGTCACGCAGCTGGAGATCATGCCGCAGCCGGGCGAGGACCGTGCCCCGAACCAGCCGTGGCCGACCTTCCCCATGCTGTACAAGGTCACCTCCGCGCACGAGGAGGGCGGCGAGCGGGTCTACTCCGTCTCGACGACCCACTTCGAGGGCGACGAGGACGGCAACGTCCAGTGGCTGCACCTCACCGAGGTGGAGTTCATCGACGGCAAGCTGACCCCGAAGCCGGGCAGCGAGCGCAAGATCCCCGCCCAGCTCGTCACCCTCGCCATGGGCTTCACCGGCACCGACCGGGACAACGGCCTCGTGGACCAGTTCGGCCTGGACCTCGACGAGCGCGGCAACATCGCCCGCGACGGCGACTACCAGACCAACGTGCCGGGCGTGTTCGTCGCCGGTGACGCGGGCCGCGGACAGTCGCTCATCGTCTGGGCGATCGCGGAGGGCCGCTCGGCCGCGCGCGGGGTGGACCGCCACCTCACGGGCGCCAGCGAGCTGCCGGCTCCGATCCGCCCGACGGACCGTGCGCTGATGGTCTGACGCGCACACCCAGAAACGTCCCGTACAAAGGCGTACGGGCGGGTCATCTGGGGGGGGCTTCCCCCCCAGCCCCCCCGAGACAGCGCCTGCCCTACAGTCCCCGACCGGACGACCGGGCAGGCGCTGTCGCATGCCGTCGGATGCCTGCTCTCAGCCGTGTCCGTCCGGCCACACCTGGATGTGGTCCTCCTCCAGCTCCAGCAGTACCCGGTCCGCCATGCCCAGCGCCGTCGTGTACTCGTCCGGCAACTGGAGGCGGCCCGCGCGGTCGAGCATCGCGTACTCGCGGGCCACCAGGGACTCCTGGCCCGCCTCGTCGACCTCCGTGCGGCGCAGTACCTCCGTCGAGGTGCGGCCGTCGCGGATCGCGACCGTGCGGCGGACCTCGCCGGCGACCGCCTGGTCGTGCGTGACGATGACGATCGTCGTGCCCAGCTCCTCGTTGGCCCGGCGGAACGCCGCGAAGACCTGTTGCCCGGTCGCCGAGTCCAGTTCGCCGGTCGGCTCGTCGGCGAGCAGGACGGCGGGGGAGTTGGCCAGGCCGACGGCGATGGCGACGCGCTGCTGCTGACCGCCGGACATCTGCTGGGGACGCCGGTCCCGGCAGTCGGCGACCCCGAGCATGGCCAGCAGTTCGTCAGCCCGTCCGGCCCGCTTCTTCTTCGGCGCGCCCGCCAGTTGCATGGGCAGGGCGACGTTCTGCGCGGCCGTCAGATACGGCAGCAGATTGCGGGCCGTCTGCTGCCAGACGAAGCCGACCACCTCGCGCCGGTAGCGCAGCCGCGCCTTGGCGTCCATCGCCAGCAGATCGCGGCCCGCGACCTTCGCGGCGCCCGCGGTCGGGACGTCCAGGCCCGCGAGGATGTTCATCAGCGTCGACTTGCCGCTGCCGGACGCCCCCACCAGGGCCATCAACTCGCCCTCCCGCACCAGGAGATCGAGCCCCTGGAGCGCCTGCACCTCCATGCCGTCCCCGCCCCCGCGCTTGGCGAAGATCCGCACCAGCCGGTCGCAGGCGATCAGGGCGTCGTGCCCGTAGGCGGGCCGGTCGCGGTGGTGCGTCGCCCGCCGCTCCAGCTCCGCGAGCGACTCCGTCGTAGCGCTCATCGCATGTCTCCTGCCCTGAGGTGAGTGATCGGTGTCCGGCGGCCCGCCCACCAGGCCTGTGCCACGGCCACCGCCCCCGCCAGCAGCACCGCGGCCGCGGCGGGCAGGGCCAGCGACCACACGTCGGCCCGCAGCGCGGCACCGCCCGGCGCCGTCCCGCCGGACGCGTCGGGCAGCGCCAGCCGGTCCAGGTCGATGCCGGGGGCGAGCAGCCCCACCGTGGCCCAGCCGACGGCCATGCCCCCGCCGGCCGCGAGCAGCGCCAGGGGCAGTGCCTCCAGGCCGAGCAGCCGCCGCCCCTGGCGGGCCGTCAGGCCCAGGGTGCGCAGCCGGGCCAGCAGTGCGGCGCGTTCCGGAGCGGACCGCAGCAGGCCCAGCACCAGGGCGAGCAGGGCGTACCCCGCGCCCGCCACGACGGCCCAGACGTAGATCCGCTCGGCGCCCGTCTGCAACGGCGAGTCGGACAGTGCCGCGCGTGCCTCGCCGCGCAGTGTCACGGAGAGGCCCGCCCCGGTGCCGTTCACGGCCGTCCGCAGGGCCTCGGCGTCGATCCCGGACCCGGTCGCCAGCAGGACCGAAGGGGCGCCGAAGTCCTTCAGGCCCGCCGCGTCGACCAGGAGGAAGTCGCCCTCGGGGGCGGCCGGGGTGCGGGGGCGCACCGCGGTGATCCGCACCGTCACGGCTCCGCCCGGCAGCACGATCCGGTGCGGAGACCGCCCGATCCGCTTCGCGACCTCGGGGGAGGCGACGGCGTCCAGCACCCCGCCCCGGGCCCCCAGCCGGTCGGCCGTGAAACCGCCGAGTCCCGTCCGCCGGGCCAGCTCCGCGTAGGAGCCCGGCTCGACCCCGGCCACCGGCAGCGACTCCGCCTCGTCGGTCTCGCGCTCCGCGGCGTACTCGATTCCCACGGCCGTGACCTGCCGTACGCCCGCCACTTCCCCCACCGCCCGGGCGAGTCCCGCCGGGAGCGGGGTGCCGTCGGTCGTGGAGATCCGTGCGTCCGCGCCGGTCTCCAGCAGAGCGGCACGGTCCCGGGCGTCCGCCACGCCCGCCAGCACGGATCCGCCGAACGCGGCCGTCGTCAGGGCCGTCAGCAGGGCGAGCAGCGGCAGCGCGGCGACCGCCGCCGCCGAGCGGCCCGCACGGGCCAGCGACAAGAACCCGACCAGACCGCGCAGCCGCCCGGCCGGGCCGGCGGCCCACCGCAGGGGCAGGGGATACAGCCGTACGAGGACCAGCGCGGCGACCAGGCCGACGAGCACCGGGGCGGCGCTCACCAGCAGATCGCCCGACCCGCCGCTCGTACCGCGGCGGCGTAGCGCCGCCACCGAGCCGACGGCCAGCACCAGCAAGGTCAGTTCGGCGACCGTGCGGCGCCGGCCGGGCCTGGTGTGGGCGAGGTCGTCCCGCTCCTGGTGCGCCCTCGGCCTGCGATGCGCCAGGGCCGCGCGCACCGGCAGCCCGGCGCAGGCGAGCAGGGCCACGGCGCCCGCCCCGAGCACGGCGGGCAGCGACCGGGCCTCGTCCACGACGAGCACGGCGAGCAGCAGCCCGCAGGCCGCGGCGGGCACCGCCGGGGCCGCGGTCTCGGCGAGCAGCCGCCCGGAGATACCGCGCAGGGAGCCGCCCCGGGCCCGCAGCAGGGCGAGTTCGGTGTCGCGGCGCGCGGCGGCCACCCCGGCGCTCATCGTCAGGACGACGACGGCGACCGCGGCGATCCCGAAGGCCGCGACGGCCACCACGGGCGTGATCGCGTCCCGGGTCGCCGTGTACGAGCCGACGACCTGTTCCAGGCCGGTGGAGAGCTGCGCCACCGGACCGGCGGCGCCGCGCATCCGCACCAGCCCGGGCCCGTTCTCCAGGGACGCGACCCCCTCGACGAGCGCCGTCGTGTCCCCCGAGGTGAGCCCCCCGGTCGCGGGCGCGAACCGCCAGTACTTCTCCGGCTCGCCCTGGCTGCCGAGGAGCGCGGGAGCGGCCCCGGGCGCCAGCAGGAGACCCGCCTCCCAGTAGAACTGCGGCGGACGTGCGTTGCCGCTCGCCAGGGCCGGAGCGCGCAGGGTCGGCTCCGCTGACCAGTAGCTCCGCTGCGGATGCCGGGGTTCGAGGACGCCCGTGATCCGTACGGTCAGCGGCCGGTCCTGGAAGCCGGCCAGGGTGAGTTCGGAGCCGGCCCGCAGCCGCAGGACGCGGGCGGTCTGGGTGGTCACCGCTCCCTCGACCCGTCGGGTGTCCACGGTCACCGATGTGCCGGCGGTGGGCATCCGGCCCTCCCGGACGTCTGCGTGGCCGGCCGCTCCCGACTGCGCGAGCACGGTGAACCGGGGCGGCAGCCCGTCGGGCCGGGGCAGCGAAGCGTCCAGCGCCTCCAGGCTCTTCGCGGTGCGCACCCCGTACGCCGATTCGGCCGGGTCCGCCCGCAGCGGTTCGGGCAGCAGCGCCCGCGCCGAGCCCTCGACCGCCCGGAGCGCCTCCGGCAGCACCGCGTCCGCCCGGGCCGCGTCCGGCTCCTCGAGACCGGGCTGCGGCGCCTTCAACTCCAGCACGGTGGACTCGGGCGAGGCGCCGGCGAGGGCCTCGCGCAGCCCGTCCGTCTCGTACGCCTCGACGGCCCGGGGCAGGAGGGCGGCGAGGAACGCCGTGACCAGCACCAGCAGCGCGAAGGCGACGGCGGACACCGGCGCGGTCCGCAGCCGGGTCCGCACCCAGGGCGCGCCCTGATCCTTCCGCGGCATCTCAGTCCTCCCCCTGATGGCGGAGCGCGACCGCCGGTTCGGCGCGGCGCAGCGCCGACGCGACGGTGATCAGCAGCAGCGGGGCGGCCACCCCCGCGAGGAGCAGCACCACCTGGAACAGCGGGAGTTCGACGAGGACGGGCGGGACCGGCCGCCCCGCACCGGACGTCAGCACGATCAGCGGCACGACGGCCCGGGTCAGGACGGTACCGAGACCGAGCCCGGCGAGCAGCCCGACACCGATGAGCAGGCTCTGCTCCGTCGCGACCAGCCGGGCGAGATCCCGGCGGGGGGCGCCGAGGGCGCGCAGCACGGCGAACTCCGCGGACCGCTCCCGCCGCGCACCGGCGGCGCTCACCGCGAACCCCCCGGCGGCGAGGAGAGCCGCGGCCACCGCCACCGCCGTCAGGGCCGAGCGCGGCCCGGCGCCGAGCGGATCCCGCAGCAGTTCGGCCGCCGTCTCGTCCCGCACCAGCACCTGGTTCGGCCCGAGGTCGGGGCGCGCCCGCAGCGCGGCGGCGACCTCGTCGGCCTTGCCCGGGGCGGCGCTCACCCACCACTCGGTGGGGGAGAGCGGCGCACTGGACCGCTGGGCCAGCACGGCGTCGACGGCCCGCAGATCGAGCAGCAGCGCCCCGCCGTTCACGGTCTCCCCGGCCAGGTCGGTCGCGGCGGTCGGCAGCTCCTCGACCGCCCGTACGATCCGCACCCGGAGCTGTTCCCCGGACAGCGGGACGTCGACGGTGTCGCCGGGCTCGGCTCCCGCCGCCCGCAGGAAGTCCCGGGTGGCGACGGCGGCGAGCTCCTTCGGTGCCCTCGCCCCGGCGGTGGTGACGCCGACCGTGTAGATCGACGGGGCGATGAAATTCTCGTCGCGGCCGGCGCCGGTGCCGTACGACACGGTCAGCGGCGCGTCCCCCGCTACGGCGGGCTTCGCCGCCCCGCGGCTGACGACCTCGCCGTTCTCCGTCACGACCTCCTGGCCCTGCCAGCGCGTTCCGGCGGGCACCGGGACGGTCCGTGCGGAGCCGTCGCGGCCGGTGGCGAGCAGCCGTTCCACGGTGAACCGGTGCTTCTCGGAGCGGCCGACGGGAGAGGTGTCGTCGAGCTGAAGTCCGGTCAGCCGCAACGGTCCGGCCGGGGCGGCGCGGCGGCCCGTCGCCGTCACGTCCAGGTCGAGGGTGATGCGGTGGACCCGGCCGTCCACCGGGACGTTCCCGGCGCCCAGCCGGTACCCGATGCCGTACCGGTCCTCGACGACCACCGTGAGCTGGGGCGCCCGGCCTGAGGGGGAGCGCCCCGTCCGGGCCTGCGCGTCGGTGATCCGCGCGTCGAGGGCGAGCCGCCGGGTGCCGTCGGGGAGCCGTACCGCCCGCCGGGCGTCCCGCGCGGGCGGTGCGAGGGCCCGCAGCAGTGTCGCCGGGGGCTCGTCGGCGAGATCGCCGCGCATCAGCATCCCCTCCCCGGCGTGGGCCGTGTCCAGGGCGAGGACCGTCGCCTCGCGGTCGCCGGAGAGGGCCAGGGCGGCGCGGTGCGCGGGGGCGGCGTCCCGGGCCCCGGGCAGCGCGGCGTAGAGGCCGGTCTGCCCGGGGCTGCCGGGCCGGTAGTCGAGGACCCGGACGGCGGCGCCCGTCCGGAAGTCGGCCTGGTCGTCCTGCGACCGGTCCCAGGACGCGCCGTGCCCGATCGCCAGCATTCCCGTCGCCACGGCGATGACGAGCAGCAGCACCGGACCCGCCCCGCGCAGCGGACGCCGGCTGAACTGCCACCCGGCCAGCGCCGCCGGCAGCCCCCGCCCGCTCGCCGACCGGCGCTCCGCGAGCCGGGCCGCGAGCGGCAGCAGACGCAGCGTCAGGACCGTGCCCGCCAGCAGCGCCAGCGCGGGCGCCGCGACCAGCAGCGGATCGATGCCCAGGTCCCCGGCCCGGTCCCGGCTCAGCACCCCGCCGCCGGTCGCGTCGGTCTGCCGGTCGAGCTGCCAGTACGCCACGCCCGCGATCAGCAGCAGCGCGACATCGGCTCCGGCGCGCACGGGCGCGGCCGAGGCCGTGGCACGGACGCGCCGCAGCCGTACGGGTGTGCCCGCCGTGGCGGCCAGCGCGGGTGCCACTACCGCCACCGCGCACGCCGCCGCCACCCCGCCCGCGACCAGCCAGACCCGGCCCGCCGGGACGGCGTCGAGCCGCAGCCCGATCCCCTCCAGGGAGGACCACCGGGCGAGCAGCCGGGCCAGCGGGCCGGACAGCAGCGCGGCACAGACGGCGGCCGGGACCGCGAGCAGCAGCGCCTCCAGCGCGGCGAGTCCCGCGATCCGGCCGCGTGATCCGCCCCTGGCCCGCAGCAGCTCGGTCTCACCCGCCCGCTCGCCGTCCAGCAGCCGGGCCACCAGCAGCAGCGCGTAACCGGCGAGCAGCACCAGCTGCACGGAGACGATCATCAGCGTCGACCGGGCCACCAGCAGGGACCGCCCGGTCCGGTCGAGCACCTCGGGCAGCTCGGTGCGCACGTCGGCGTCGCCCCCGAGCGCCGGGTCCTCGCGCAGCGCCCCGGTCGCGCGCACGGCCGCCGCGCGGAGCGCGCCGATGCCGTCGGTGGTGACGGTCCGGTAGTCGGCCGTCGCCACCCAGCCGGTGCCGTCCGCCGTGACCCGGCCGGAGGCGAGCGCCGACGCGTCGGCCAGCAGCGGCCCGTACGTGGTGAAGGCGACGGTCCGCACGCCCTGGCCGCCGAGGATGTCCGCCTGCCAGTAGGGATCGGCGCTGTCGGCCGCCCGGTACACGCCGGTCACCCGGACCCGGAGCGGCTTGCCGCCGAGCCGGTCGGTGAGCGTGACGCGCGCCCCGGGCCGCAGCTTCAGCCGGTCGGCCGCCGCCTCGGGCAGCGCGACGGGCACGGCTTCACCTTGTGCCGTCGGCGCGGGGCCCGGCAGACCGCCCGAGACCAGCCTGATCCGCGAGCGGTCGAGGGCGGCGAGGTGGGTGAGGTCGGGCTCCCCGGCGGGGGCGTCGGCCGCCTGGAGGGAACGGGGCAGCGCGTACGGCCCGGACCGCTCCAGCGTCCGCACGGTCACCGGCAGCCCGCCGAACGCCTCCCGCGCCCCCTGCTCCACCGCCCGCCGCGCCGCCTCCCGCCGCTCCCGGGGCACGTCCGCCTCGACGACCAGGGAGGCGGAGGCCGCGGCCCGTCCGTCCAGGGCGCCGCGCAGCGCCGCGTCCCCGACGGAGCCGGAGAAGGCGGCGAGGGCGGCGAGCACCGAGGTGGTCAGCAGTACGGCGAGCAGGGCGGCCACGAGAAGCAGCCGATGCGCACGCAGGCGCAGCAGCAGTAAGCCCGTCACTCTTCCCCCACCCCGTCGGCCCAGCCGCTCTTCCCCCAACCCGGCATGCATATCACGGAGTTACCGGCCAGGCACGTGAGTTCGAATCCGGGTTGTTCCACTCTTGACCATCCGGACCGGTTCCGTATGGGATGCGGTGATGACCGAGAACACCAGCCCGGGCTCCGGCGCCGCCCTCGCCGACGACACGTCCGCCGAGCAGATGCTGCGGGTGGAGGACCTGCGGCACTCCTACGGCACGGGTGCCGCGACCGTGCACGCGCTGCGCGGCGCCTCCTTCACCGTCCGGCGCGGCGAACTGGTCGCCCTCAAGGGCCGCTCGGGCTCCGGCAAGACGACGCTGCTCCACATGATCGGCGGCCTGGACTCCCCGCAGAGCGGCCGTGTCGTCGTGGGCGGCACCGACCTGTCCGCGCTGAGCGGGAGCGAGCTGCTGGAACTGCGCCGGGACCGGATCGGCTTCGTCTTCCAGTCCTTCGGGCTGATCCCCATCCTCACCGCCGCCGAGAACGTGGGCGTCCCGCTGCGGCTGCGCCGGGCCGAGCCACGCGAACGCGAGAAGCGGGTCGCGCTGCTCCTGGCCCTGGTCGGTCTCGCCGGACACGAGACCCAGCGGCCCGCCGAGCTCTCCGGCGGACAGCAGCAGCGGGTCGCCATCGCCCGGGCCCTCGCCAACCGCCCGGCCCTGCTGCTCGCCGACGAGCCGACCGGCCAGCTCGACGCCGCGACCGGCCTGGCGGTGATGGAGCTGCTGCGGGCCGTGGTCCGCAGCGAGGGCGTCACGGCCCTGGTCGCCACCCACGACCCCCAACTCCTCGGCCTGGCCGACCGGGTGCTGGAACTGAGCGACGGAGTGGTCGCCGAGGAGTGAGAAGGTGGGGCCATGGTCGCGATCAGTCTGAGCAAGGTCCAGCAGACCGCTCCCGCGCTGGTGAACCTCTACAAGAGCGCCGGGGTGTCCCTCACGAAACACGGCCTCGACGGGCTGCGGGCCGCGGTCTACCTCGTGGTCGACCACTCCGGCTCGATGCGGCCGTACTACAGGGACGGCAGCGTGCAGGCGCTCGCCGACCGGGTGCTCGGACTGTCGGCGCACCTGGACGACGACGGCACCGTGCCGGTTGTGTTCTTCTCCACCGACGTCGACGCCGAGACCTCGATCGCCCTGGCCGACCACCAGGGGCGGATCGACCGGATCGTGGCCGGGCTCGGGCACATGGGCAAGACCAGCTACCACCTGGCCATGGACGCCGTCATCGACCACTACCTCGACAGCGGCGCGACCGAGCCCGCCCTCGTGATCTTCCAGACCGACGGCGGCCCCCTCAGCAAGCTCGCCGCCGAGCGGTATCTGTGCAAGGCGGCGAGGCTTCCGCTGTTCTGGCAGTTCATCGGCTTCGGCGACCCGGACAGCAAGCAGTTCGACTTCCTGCGCAAGCTGGACGAGCTGGCCGTGCCGGGCAAGCGGGTCGTCGACAACGCCGGGTTCTTCCACGCGGGTGAGGATCCGCGGAGGGTGCCGGACGCCGAGCTGTACGACCGGCTGGTGGGCGAATTCCCGAAGTGGCTGGTGGCCGCGCGGGCCCAGGGCATCGTGCCGGCCCAGGGGACCGTGCCGCCGGTCTGAGCCCGGAGCGGTCACCCGCTCGTCCCCTTGGCCTATCCCTCCTTACGCCCCATTTGCACCGTCGCGATGCCGTGCCACGCTGGGAAGGATCCGACGGGGAGGCGACGACGTATGGGCGACGACGGCGCACGACGGGTGTACGGGACGGCCTCCGCTCGCAGGAGACCGCCCGCCGGCAAGGGCGAGCATCTCGCCGACTGGGCGGACGGGCGGCTCGGGCTCTACGGGCTGGCCAGGGCCAACATGCGCAAGGTCTTCCCCGACCACTGGTCCTTCATGCTGGGCGAGGTCACCCTCTACAGCTTCATCGTGCTGATCCTCACGGGCGTCTACCTCACCCTGTTCTTCGAGCCGAGCATGCAGGAGGTCGTCTACAACGGCTCCTACACGGAGCTCAACGGCGTGCTCATGTCCAGGGCCTTCGAGTCCACCCTGGACATCAGCTTCGATGTGCGCGGCGGGCTGCTGATCCGCCAGATCCACCACTGGGCGGCGCTGGTCTTCATCACCGGCATGCTGGTGCACATGATGCGGGTGTTCTTCACGGGCGCCTTCCGCAAGCCGCGCGAGCTCAACTGGCTCTTCGGCTGGACCCTGCTGATGCTCGGCATCATCACCGGCCTGACCGGCTACTCGCTCCCCGACGACCTGCTCTCCGGCACCGGCATCCGCTTCGCGCAAGGCGCGATCCTGTCGATCCCGATCGTCGGGACGTATCTGTCGTTCTTCCTCTTCGGCGGGGAGTTCCCGGGCGACGACATCATCTCCCGGCTGTACCCGGTCCACATCCTGCTGCTGCCCGGCATCATGCTGGGCCTGGTCACCGCCCATCTGATCCTGGTCTTCTACCACAAGCACACCCAGTTCCCGGGCCCCGGACGCAAGGAGCGGTCCGTCGTCGGGATGCCCTTCCTGCCGGTCTACATGGCCAAGGCGGGCGGCTTCTTCTTCCTCGTCTTCGGCGTCCTGACGGTGATGGGCGCGCTCGCCCAGATCAACCCCGTGTGGGCCTTCGGCCCCTACCGCCCCGACCTAGTCACCACCGGTGCCCAGCCCGACTGGTACCTCGGCTTCTCCGAGGGCCTGATCCGGGTGATGCCGGGATGGGAGATCAACCTCTGGGGGCACACGCTCGTCCTCGGCGTGTTCATCCCCTTCTCGCTCTTCCCGCTGATCCTGCTCGCCCTCGGCCTCTATCCCTTCATCGAGGCGTGGATCACCGGCGACAAGCGCGAGCACCACATCCTGGACCGGCCGCGCAACGCGCCCGTGCGCACCGGCCTCGGCGTGGCCTGGCTGACCCTGTACGCGGTGCTGCTGATCGGCGGCGGCAACGACATCGTGGCCACGCATCTGCATCTGTCCATCAATGTGATCACCTGGTTCGTGCGGATCGGCGTGTTCGTGCTGCCGGTCGTCGCCTTCATCGTCACGAAGAAGATCTGCATGGGCCTCCAGCGCCGCGACCGAGCCAAAGTCCTGCACGGCAGGGAGACGGGCACGATCAAACGGCTGGCGAACGGCGAGTACATCGAACTGCACGAGCCCCTCGCGCAGAGCGAGCTGTTCACCCTCACCCAGCACGAGCAGAACCCGCCGTACGAGATCGGGGCCGAGGTCGACGCGGGCGGGGTCCGCCGCAAGGTCAGACGCTCCGAGCGGCTGCGGGCCCGGCTCGCGAAGGCCATGTTCGGGCCCGACGCGCGGATCGAGAAGCCGACGGTGGAGGAGTACCGGGAGATCACCAGCGGCGATCACCAGCCGCACTGACGACCAGGGCCCGGCACTCCCCGGGGTCGCCCCAGGCGGTGCGCAGGGCCCGGGCCTTGGTCAGCCACAGCGACAGGTCGCACTCCGCCGTGTAGCCGATCGCGCCGTGCAACTGCAGCGCGGTGCGCGCGGTGCCGTACGCCGCCTCGCACGCGGTGACCTTGGCGGCGGCGACATCGGCGGGGCGCATGGTCAGCGCGGCGCCGAACACCAGCGGACGCGCGAACTCCAGGGCGATCCTCGCGTCGGCCAGCCGGTGCCCGACCGCCTGGAACGAGCCGACCGGCACCCCGAACTGGCGGCGCTGCTTGACGTACGCGACGGTTCTGTCGAGCAGCGCGAGGCCCACGCCGAGGGCCTGGGCGGCGGTGGCGAGCCGGGCCCAGACGAGGGCCTGGTCCGTGGCCGCGTCGACGACTTCGCCGCCGGGGGCGAGGGGGGTGAGCCGACGGGCCGGGTCGAGTGAGGGGCGGACGGGGCCGTGGCCGGGGGAGAGTCGGATGCCGTCGGGGGTTAGGGCGAGGCGGAGGGTGGCGGCGTCGCCGTCGAGGGCGTAAGCACCCTCTGGCGCCACCGTCGCCATCGTCTCCCCGGCCGCGAGTCCCGGCAGCAGCCGCTTGGCGATCCCCGGGCCGGCCCCCGTGAGCAGCACCGCCGCCGTGATCGTCTCGACCAGCGGGCCGGGCACCGCGTGACGGCCCAACTCGACGAATGCGACGGCCAGTTCGACGGGAAGCGGCCCCAGCCCCTCGTACGCCTCGGGGACCGCCAGCGCGAACACGCCCGCCTCCGCGACCCTGGACCACAGCGCCCGCCCGCTCGCATGCTCGCCCCGGCTCCATTCCCGCACCACCGCCGGTGTACCGGCCGCCGTCAGCAGGGCGTCCAGGGAGGCGGCGAAGGCGCGTTGCTCGGGATCGAGGAGAAAGCGCATCAGCGGCGCCCCTTCGGCAGACCGAGCAGGCGCTCGGCGATGATGTCGCGCTGGATCTCGTTCGTGCCGGCATAGAGGGGACCGGCGAGCGCGAAGACGTACCGCTCCGCCCAGTCGGTGTCCGCCAGCTCGCCCTCCGGGCCGAGGAGGTCGAGGGCCGTCTCCTGCAGCGCGATGTCCAGCTCGGACCAGAAGACCTTGTTGAGACTCGACTCCGGGCCGACCGCCTCGCCCTCCAGGAAGCGGGAGGCCGCCGCGTACGTGAAGAGCTGGTAGGCCCGGGCGCCGATCAGCGTGTCGGCCACCCGGTCCCGCGCGGACACCGGAGCGCCCCGCTCCCGCCACAGCACCTCCAGTCGCCGCGCGGCGGCGAGGAACCGGCCGGGGGAGCGGAGCATCAGCCCGCGTTCGTTGCCCGCCGTCGCCATCGCGATCCGCCAGCCCTGGCCCGGGGCCCCGATCACGTCCTCGTCGGGCACGAAGACCTCGTCCAGGAACAGCTCCGCGAACGCCGGCTTGCCGTCGAGCCGGGCGATCGGGCGGACCGTGACACCGGGGGCGTCCAGGCCGAACATGAGGTACGTCAGCCCCTGGTGGGGCTTCGGGGCCTCCGGGTCGCTGCGGAACAGGCCGAACGCGCGGTCGGCGAACGCGGCCCGCGAGGACCAGGTCTTCTGCCCGCTCAGCAGCCAGCCGCCGTCGGTGCGCACGGCCTTCGCCCGCAGCGACGCCAGGTCCGAACCGGCCTCGGGCTCCGACCAGGCCTGCGCCCAGATCACCTCGCCGCAGGCCATCGCGGGCAGCACCCGGGCCCGCTGCTCCCCGGTGCCGTGGTCGAGGAGGGTCGGGGCGAGCAGATGGATGCCGTTCTGGCTGACGCGCCCCGGGGCGCCCGCAGCGTAGTACTCCTCCTCGAAGAGCAGCCACCGCAGCAGCCCGGAGTCCCGCCCGCCGTACGCCGACGGCCAGTTGACCACCGACCAGCCATCCGCAGCCAGCTCCGCCTCCCAGGCGCGGTGCGCGGCGAAACCCTCCGCCGTCTCCAGCGAGGGCAGCGGTTCGCGCGGCACGTGCGCGTGCAGCCACTCCCGCACCTCGGTACGGAACTCCTCGTCCGCGGGGGACAACGCGAGGTCCACGACCGCTCCTCCTTCCCTAACAAGTGTTTGGTAGGTTAGCGTGAGCCCATGACAGACGTCGAGAGTCCGACGTACGTGCCCGGTCACGGCCTGCTGAAAGGCCGGACCGCCGTCGTCACCGCGGCGGCGGGCGCGGGGATCGGCGGGGCCACGGCGCGGCGCCTCCTGGAGGAGGGCGCACGCGTGCTGATCAGCGACGCGCACGCGCGGCGGCTCAAGGACCACGAGGCGGAACTGGCCGCCGAGTTCGGGGCGGCCTCGGTCGCGGCCGTGCCCTGCGACGTCACCGACGAGACGCAGGTGCGCGCGCTCTTCGAGGCGGCCGTACGGGAGCACGGACGCCTCGACGTCGTGGTCAACAACGCCGGACTGGGCGGCACCGCACAGCTCGTCGACATGACCGACGACCAGTGGTCCCGTGTCCTGGACGTCACGCTGAACGGCACCTTCCGGTGCGTGCGGGCCGCCCTCCGCCATATGAAGGACACCCGGGGCGGCGTGATCGTCAACAACGCCTCCGTCGTCGGCTGGCGCGCCCAGGCCGGACAGGCCCACTACGCCGCCGCCAAGGCCGGAGTGATGGCGCTGACCCGCTGCGCGGCCGTCGAGGCGGCCGACTACGGGGTCCGGGTCAACGCCGTGGCACCCAGCCTCGCCCTGCACCCGCACCTGGTGAAGGTGACCACGCCCGAACTGCTCGCCGAACTGACCGCACGCGAGGCCTACGGGCGCCACGCCGAGCCCTGGGAGGTGGCCAACGTGATCGTGTTCCTGGCCTCCGGCTACTCCTCGTACATGACGGGCGAAGTGGTCTCCGTCAGCAGCCGGCACGCCTAGGACGACAATGGACCCGTGCCTCCTACGAAGAAGAAGCCCCAGGTGACCGCAGCGCCCGCCCGTCGCAGCGAACTCCTCGGCACCGCCGCCGAGGTCTTCGCCGAGCAGGGCTACAACGCCACCACCGTCCGCAAGATCGCGGACCACGCGGGCATGCTCGCGGGCAGCCTCTACTACCACTTCGACTCCAAGGAATCGATGCTGGAGGAGATCCTGCGCACCTTCCTCGACGAGCTCTGGGACGGCTACGACGCCGTCCTGGACGCCGGGCTCGGCCCCCGCGAGACGCTTCAGGCACTGGTCACCGAGTCGTTCCGGGAGATCGACCGGCACCGCCCGGCCGTCGCGATCTACCAGAAGGAGAGCAAGCAGCTCGTGGCGCAGGAGCGGTTCGCGTTCCTCGCCGAGTCACAGCGCCGATTCGAGAAGGCGTGGCTGTCCACCCTGGAGCGCGGCGTCGCCGAGCGCGCCTTCCGCGCCGACCTCGACGTCCGGCTCACCTACCGGTTCGTGCGCGACACGGTCTGGGTCGCCGCGTCCTGGTACCGCCCGGGCGGACAGCACAGCCCGGAGGAGATCGCCCGGCAGTACCTCTCGATGGTGCTGGACGGGATCGCCGTACGCGAATAGCCCTCAACTGTCAGGGAGTTGCCATGGCCGAGGCCTACATCGTCGAAGCGGTGCGAACGCCCGTCGGGCGGCGCGGGGGAGGACTGAGCGCGGTCCATCCGGCCGACCTCGGCGCGCATGCCCTCAAGGAGCTGATGAGCCGCTCGGGCGTCGACCCCGCCGCCGTGGAGGACGTCGTCCTCGGCTGTCTGGACGCCGTGGGGCCGCAGGCCGGAGACATCGCCCGGACCGCCTGGCTGGCGGCCGGGCTGCCCGAGGAGGTGCCGGGCGTGACCGTCGACCGGCAGTGCGGCTCCTCGCAGCAGGCCGTGCACTTCGCCGCGCAGGCCGTACTGTCCGGCACCCAGGACCTCGTGGTCGCCGGCGGTGTGCAGAACATGTCGATGATCCCCATCGCCTTCGCCACCCGGCAGGCCGCCGAACCCCTGGGACTGACGCAGGGGCCGTTCGCCGGCAGCGCGGGCTGGCGGGCGCGGTACGGGGACAAGCCCGTGAACCAGTTCGTGGGCGCCGAGACGATCGCCGCGAAGTGGGGGATCAGCAGGCAGGACCAGGAGGAGTTCGCCCTGCGCTCCCACCGGCGTGCGGTCCGGGCGATCGACGAGGGCCGCTTCGACCGCGAGACCGTGCCGTACGGGGAGGTCACGGCCGACGAGGGCCCGCGCAGGGACACCTCCCTGGAGAAGATGGCCGGGCTCAAGCCGGTCCTCGACGGCGGCACGATCACCGCCGCCTGCTCCTCCCAGGTCTCCGACGGCGCGGCGGCGATGCTGCTGGCCTCCGAGCGGGCCGTGCGCGACCACGGCCTCACCCCACGCGCCCGGGTGCACCATCTCTCGGTGCGCGGCGAGGACCCGATCCGGATGCTCACCGCCCCGATCCCGGCCACCGCCCACGCCCTGAAGAAGACCGGCTTGGCCATCGACGACATCGACCTCGTCGAGATCAACGAGGCCTTCGCCCCGGTCGTCCTGGCCTGGCAGAAGGAGACCGGCGCCGACCCGGACAAGGTCAACGTCAACGGCGGTGCCATCGCCCTCGGCCATCCGCTCGGCGCGACGGGCGTGAAGCTGATGACCACCCTGCTGCACGAACTGGAGCGCACCGGTGGCCGGTTCGGCCTGCAGACCATGTGCGAGGGCGGCGGACAGGCCAATGTGACGATCATCGAGAGGCTCTGAGCCGTCGTCGAGAGACGGTGAGCCGTCATCGTGGGGCGGTGAGCCCTCGGCAGATGTCGTCGGCCTCCTTCATGATCCGCTCCACCAGCTCCGCGCAGGACGGCAGGTCGTCGATCACCCCGGCGACCTGCCCGGACGCCATCACCCCCAGATCCGTACGGCCGTCCACCATGGACGCCTTGAGCAGCATCGGGGTGTTGGCGGCCAGCAGGACCTGGCTCCAGGTCAGGTCCTTGCCGTGCTTGAGCGCGCGGCCGTCCTGGAGCAGCCGGAGCCAGCTCGTGCCGGACAGCCTCCGGTAGCCCGCCGCCCTGCGCACCGCCTGGACGGCACCCCGCACCCGGCCGGAGCGTTCCAGCGCGTCGACCAGTTCCGTCCGCAGCATGCGGTGCGGCAGCCCGTCCACGGCCCGGGTGACCGTCACATCCCGTACGGTCGCCGCCAGATACCGCGCCTTCACCGCGTCCGGCACGGTCGAGTCCGAGGTGAGCAGGAACCGCGTGCCCATCGCCACGCCCGCCGCCCCGTAGGCGAGGGCCGCGACCAGCCCCCGTCCGTCGAAGAACCCGCCCGCCGCCACGACCGGTATGTCCACGGCGTCGACCACCTGCGGCAGCAGCACCGTCGTCGCCACCTCACCGGTGTGCCCGCCGCCCTCCGCGCCCTGCACCAGCACCGCGTCCGCGCCCCACGCCGCCACCTTCTCGGCATGCCGCCGCGCCCCCACGGTCGGCATGACCACCACACCGGCCTCCTTGAGCTCGCCGATCAGCTCCCGGGACGGGGCCAGGGCGAAGGAGGCGACCCGGACACCCTCCTCGACCAGGATCCGCACCCGGTCGCCCGCGTCCGCCGCGTCGGCGCGCAGATTCACCCCGAACGGCGCCTCGGTCCGGGCCCGGACCTCCCGTACGGCCGCGCGCAACTGGTCGAGCGTCATCGTCGCGGAGGCCAGGATGCCGAGGGCGCCCGCGTTCGCCGTGGCGCTCACCAGACGCGGGCCCGCCACCCAGCCCATCCCGGTCTGCACGACCGGATGACGGACACCGGTCAGCCGGGTCAGCGCCGTCTCCCTCACGAGGCGACCTCCCGGGCACGGGCCCCGGCCGGGTCGACGACCTCACGGATCAGCCGCAGCTCCTCGGCGGTCGGTTCACGGGTCGCCGGCACCTCGTCCGGGACGGTCAGCTCGAAGCCCGTCGCCTCCTTGACCTGCTCCACCGTGACACCCGGGTGCAGCGACGCCAGCCGCATCGAGCGGTCGGGGGTGGCGAAGTCGAAGACGCCCAGGTCGGAGACGACCCGTGGGATGCGGTGGTACCGCGCCCCGGCCGCATGGTCGTACCCGACGCCGCAGACCATGTCGACCCGCTCGACGAAGACCCGCCGGGAGTGCCTCGGGACCCAGTAACTCGTCGGGTTGTTGAGCGTGTTGACCGGCGCGCCGCGCACCCCGAGCAGCTGCCGCTTCGGCCGCTCCCAGTCGCCGATGCAGGAGATGTTCTGGTTGCCGAACCGGTCGATCTGGCTCGCGCCCATCATCACGTGCCGCCGCCCGCCGGTGACCCAGGCCAGATGCTGCCGGTACGGCAGCCAGCCCTCCGCCGTCCCGTCCGGGCGGACGAGCGTCGCCTCGCCGTCGGTCAGCAGCAGGTCCGGCGCGAAGGTGAGCCGGGCCAGCCGGGCGCCGACGGAGGGGATCAGCCCCATGGGACTGGCGAGCACCTCGCCGTCGCCCCGCCAGGCCTCGGCGCAGGCGATCACGCAGTATTCGGCGCGGGTGACGTCCTTCATGCCCCCTCCTCCGCGGCGAGGAACCGGGCCGCGAACTCCGGCCAGGCAGTGGTGGCGTAGGTCTTCTGGACGGCCTCGTCCCGGCCGTAGTCGGGCGCGCAGGAGGTGAAATGCGCGCCGTGCGGGGCCTCGACGACCCCGGTGACCGTGTGACGCTTGATCAGCAGGGTCTGAGGCGGGCCCGCCTTCGTCAGCTCGGCCGTGTCGACGATCCGTTCGCAGCTGACGTAGGCCGTGTCCGCCGCCTCGCAGAACAGGTCGTCGAAGTAGGGGTCGGGGCCCAGGTACTGGCCGTTGCCCGACCGGTCCGCGCGGTTGACGTGGACCAGGGCCGCGTCCAGCCGCAGGGCGGGCATCGCGACGAACGTCTCCCCGTCCTCGTACGGCGAGGTGACCGTCCGCAGGCCCGGGTTGACCCGCATCACGTCCGAACCGAGCCCGGCCCGCACCGGCAGGAACGGCAGCCGGTTCGCCGCCGCGCGCAGCCCCCACATGAACATCGCCTCGTCGATCTCCGTCAGTTCGAAGGCGCCCCGCTCGCGGGCCGCGCGGTAGTGCGGCTCCAGAGGGATCGAATCGAGGGTGACGAAGGCCGTGACCAGCTTCCGGATCCGCCCTGCGGCGGCCAGCATGCCCACGTCCGGGCCGCCGTACGAGACGACGGTGAGATCGCTGACCTCCGACCGCAGCAGCGCTCTGACCAGGGCCATCGGCTTGCGGCGCGAGCCCCAGCCGCCGATGCCGAGGGTCATGCCGCTGTGCAGACGGGAGACGACCTCGTCGGCGGTCATCGTCTTGTCGCTCACCTACGCACCCTCCTTCTCCTTCCCGAAGCCGGACCGCACCCGGTCGGCGACCCCGCTGAGGTTCGCCTCGAAGGTGAAGCCCTGCTCGAAGCGGTAGCTGCGGCGCACGTCGACGGGGTCGATGCCGTTGATGGCGGCCTTGGCCAGGCGCAGCAGCCTTCCGTCCTTCGCGGCGATCTCGCGCGCCAACTCCAGAGCGGCGGACGTCAGTTCCTCGCGCGGTACGACCCGCCACACCGAGCCGTGCGCGTGCAGCTCGGCCGCGCTCGCCGTGCGCGACGTGTAGTACAGGGCGCGCATCAGGTGCTGCGGGACCAGCCGGGCCAGATGGGTGGCCGCGCCCAGGGCGCCCCGGTCCAGCTCGGGCAGCCCGAACACCGCGTCCTCGCTCGCCACGATCGCGTCCGCGTTCCCCACGAGGCCGATGCCGCCGCCCAGACAGAAGCCCCGCACGGCCGCCACGACCGGCACCTCGCACTCGTACACCGCCGCGAAGGCCTCGGCGCAGCCGCTGTTCGCGCCGATCAGCGCCCCGTGCCGCGCGTCGTCCGCCTGCAACTCCTTGATGTCCACACCCGCGTTGAACCCCCGCCCCTCGGCCGTCAGCACCACGCACCGCACCTCCGGGTCGCGTCCGGCCGCCCGCACCGCCTCGGCCAGCGCGAACCAGCCGGCCACCGGCAGCGCGTTCACCGGCGGGAAGTCGACCGTGACAACGGCGATGCCCTTTTCCACGCACGAGGTGGAGACACCCATGGCCGCATCAGCTACCTTTCCACCAAACGTTTGTTAGGTGGAAAGGTAGCAGCGTATGGACCTGGACGGGAAGGTCGCCGTCGTCACCGGTGGCACCCGGGGCGTCGGTGCCGGCATCGCGCGCGCCTTCGTACGGGCGGGCGCGAAGGTCGTGGTCTGCGCCCGCCGGGCCCCGGAAGTGCCCCAGCCCGGGACCGAGTTCGTGCCGCTGGACGTCCGCGACCCCGAGGCGGTCCGCCGCGTCCTCGCCGACCTGCCCCGGATGGACGTCCTGGTCAACAACGCGGGCGGCGCACCGCACCGGCTGCTCACCGCGGCCGACGCCGAGCGGCACGCGCGCGTGGTGGAGCTCAACCTGCTGGCTCCCCTGACCGTGTCCCTCGCCGCGTACGACCATCTGCGGCGCACCAAGGGGTCGATCGTCATGATCGGCAGTGTCAGCGGCGGCCGTCCCTCGCCCGGCACCGCCGCCTACGGCGCCGCCAAGGCGGGCCTGGAGAGCCTCGCCCGCTCGATGGCCGTGGAGTGGGCGCCCGGCATCAGGGTCAACACCCTCGTCGTGGGCATGGTCCGCACCGAGCTGTCCCACCTCCACTACGGCGACCGGGACGGCGTCTCGGCCGTCTCCCGCACCGTCCCCCTCGGCCGTCTCGCCGAGCCGTCCGACGTCGGCGCGGCGGCGGTGTTCCTCGCCTCCGACGCGGCCGCCTACATCAGCGGGGCGAGCCTGCTCGTCCACGGGGGCGGGGAGCGCCCCGCCTTCCTGGACGCCGCGACCGCGAACAAGGAGCTGTGAGATGAGCGCACTCTGCGACGGACGGGTCGTCGTCGTCACCGGCGCCGGACGGGGGCTCGGCCGCGCGCACGCCCTCGCGTTCGCCGCCGAGGGCGCCCGGCTCGTCGTCAACGACCTCGGCGTCGGCCTCGACGGCACCCCCGGAACCGACGGCACCCCCGGCCCCGACAGCCCGGCCGCCCTGGTCGCCGAGGAGATCCGCGCGGCAGGCGGCGAGGCCGTGCCGCACGGCGGCGACATCGCCACGACCGAGGGCGCCGCCTCCCTGATCCGAACCGCCCTTCAGACGTACGGCCGGCTCGACACACTCGTCAACAACGCGGGCTTCCTGCGCGACCGGATGCTGGTCAACCTCGACGAGGACGACTTCGACGCCGTCGTACGCGTCCACCTCAAGGGCCACTTCCTGCCCCTGCGGCACGCCGCCGCACACTGGCGGACCGAGGCCAAGGCGGGCCGCCGCCCCGACGCCCGGATCGTCAACACCGGCAGCGGCGCCGGTCTGCTGGGCTCCGTCGGACAGGGCAACTACAGCGCCGCGAAGGCCGGCATCGTCGCCCTGACGCTGGTCGCGTCGGCCGAACTGCACCGCTACGGCGTCCAGACCAACGCCATCGCCCCCGCCGCCCGCACCCGCATGACGGAACGCACCTTCGCCGACACCATGACGGCACCCGAGTCGGGCTTCGACACGATGGCCCCGGAGAACGTCTCACCCCTGGTCGTCTGGCTGGGCTCGGCGGCGAGCGCCGGGGTGACGGGCCGGGTCTTCGAGGCGGAGGGCGGCCGGATCACGGTGATGGAGGGGTGGCGGCCGGGGCCGAGTGCGGACAAGGGCGGGCGGTGGAGCCCGGCGGAGGCGGGGGAGAGGGTGCGGAAGCTGCTGGCGGAGGCGGGAGAGCCCGGGGCCGTCTACGGGGCGTAGGGGACGCGAGGGCACCTCTCGCCCGACCGATTCGGGCCTGGCGAGAGTTCCTCTTGCCCCACCGATTCGGGCGGCGGGTGGGCATAGGCCGGGGTCTGAGGGGCGGAGCCCCCAGTGGACACCAGCCCACACCTACGTATCGCACTCCAAAACACTCCGGCACAACCCACACCGCGCCCGAACCCGCCCCCGCACCGGCACCCGAATCCGCTGATGACACGTAGGACAAGGAAACGACACCCGCAACCGCCCACCCCCATCAGGAGAGAACTGGTACCGCACCCCCGGCTGCGCCCCCACCCCCACCCCCGCCGGCGCCTGCCGCCGGTCCCTGGCATACCGCCGCCGCCCCGCCCACCCCGCCGCCGTCAACGGCGGCTGCCGCTCATCGCGCCGGGCCAGCTCCATCCCCTTCACATACGCCGTGTACGCCTGCGCACTCGTGAACCACACCGACGGGTCCTCCCCGAAGACCAGCGCCCGCTTGGCCAGCACATACCCGAACTCCTCCGGCGTCAGATACCCCAGCTTCTGCGACGACGCCGCGTCCTCCCGGAACGCGTCCAGCAGCAGCCAGCCCGCCCCCAGGTACGTCGTCGCCGTGTCCGTAAGGATCTCGTTGTCACGGACGCCCGGGAAGGACAGGTCGAGACGGTGCAGGTACACATGCATCACCTCGTGCGCGAGCGCCGCCCCGATGTCCCGCCGATGCGTACGGAACCGGTCGTTCAACTCCACGAAGTACTCCGGCCCGGCCGCGAGCTCGACGTTCGCCGCGTGCCGCATCTCCCGGAAGCTCACGATCATCCGGGCGTCCGGAAGCCGGTAGTGCCGCACCAGCTCGTGCGCCACCCGCTGCGCCCCCAGATGCAGGTCGTCGGTGTCGCAGAACGCCACATCGGCCGGGACCACGCTGGTCTCGAACGTCTGGATGGTGTCGTACGACAGTCGCTTGTACAACGCCGTGATGGCGGCCCGCACCGTCTCCAGATGCGGGTAGCCGTGCTCGACCGGCCCGTCGTTCGCCACGCCTCACCCCCAAGACGCCCCAGAACCCGGTTCCACTGTACGAAAGTGTGACGCCACGGGCCCGCGCCGCCGCCGCGAAAACCGGTCGTCCCGCCCGCGCCCCGCTGGCAGAATCCGGGCCGTGACCAGCGAACAGCGCACCGTCGCCGCCGAGCTCCGGGTGGGCGGCCAGGACGACGACCTCGAAGAGCGGCTCGACGAGGAGCTGACGGCCTTCAACACCGCTGCCGCCGACGGCGCCGTCACCGAGCCCCTCTCCGTCCGCGTCAGCGACGACAGCGGCGAGCTGATCGGCGGACTCACCGCCTGGACGTGGGGCAGCCTGTGCTCCGTGGACATGCTCTGGGTGCGGGAGGACCAGCGGCACGCCGGCTGGGGCGGCCGGCTGATGCGCGCGGCGGAGGCCGAGGCGGCCCAGCGCGGCTGCACCGACATGATCGTCTCCACGTACAGCTTCCAGGCCCCCGGCTTCTACCCCCGCCTCGGCTACCGGGAACGGGCCCGCATCCAGGGCGTGCCCGGCGGGCACGAGGACGTCTACTTCCACAAGCGTCTCGACGTCGCCGAGGCGTGAGACGGCGTGCGGCGGCCGGGCCTCCTCCCCGTAGGCTGACGCCCCATGACCACCAGCAACACCGGTACCGGTGATGTCGACGCCGCCGTCCGCGAGGAGCTCGCCCGGCTGCGCGCCAGCATCGACAACATCGACGCGGCCGTCGTCCACATGCTCGCCGAGCGCTTCAAGTGCACCCAGCAGGTCGGACACCTCAAGGCCAGGCACCAGCTCCCGCCCGCCGACCCGGCCCGTGAGGCCCGTCAGATCGACCGGCTGCGCACGCTCGCCGAGAACGCCAAACTGGACCCGGCCTTCGCTGAGAAGTTCCTGAATTTCATCGTCGCCGAGGTCATCCGCCACCACGAGCGCATCGCCGACGAGACACTCAACGGCTCCGCCTCCGGCGGCAACTGACCTCGGACGACGTCCGGCGGCGAGAGACCTCCGCAGGAGCGCTCCCAGGGGAGTGACACGGCGGCCCGCGCGGGGCATGCTGCGCTGTGCACAGCATGTCAGCTGACAAGCACTGCGCGTCAGTGTCCCGGACTTACTCTGGTCCTCCACGAGGGAGGGGCGTCGGGCCATGCCGTCGGATACCAGGATCCTCATCGTCGACGACCACGAGGACACGCTCTACGCACTGGAAAGCGCCCTGGCCCCGCTGGGCTATCTGCTCGGCCGGGCCACCAGCGGCGACGAGGCGCTCAAGCAGGTGCTCCGCGGCCAGGTCGGCCTGCTCCTCCTCGACGTGCGCATGCCCGGCGTCAGCGGCCTGGAAGTGGTGCGCTACATGCGGCGCGTCGAACAGACCCAGCACATCCCCGTGATCCTGCTGACCGGCTTCGGCGCCGACCACGAACTGACCACCGCCGCCTTCCGCCTGGGCGTCGCCGACCTCGTCATGAAACCCGTGGACCCCTGGGCCCTGCGCACCAAGGTCCGCTACCTCTACGACGCCCAGCAGCGCCACCTCGCCCTGGAGCGGGAAGTGCGCCGGCTGCGCGCCCTCGTACGGGAGCACACCGAGGCCGCCGTACACCCCGCGCGCCCCGCCCTGCCGCATCCCGACGCGCGCGTACCGACCCAGCGACCCATGGGGGCGCACGCCGGGGAGCTCGAAAAAGACCGCACCTAGAGGCGGACATTGGGCACGTACCGATCCGCCTCTGTGCCTTGCCAGTGCGATCAGGCAGCATGTCACGCATGTCCGTACTGACGCGCGACGAAGCGCAGACCCGAGCAGAGCTCCTCGACGTGCACCGCTACACGATCGAACTCGACCTGACCACCGGCGACGAGACCTTCGACTCCCGCACCCTGATCAGGTTCAGCGCCCGCGCCGACGGAGACACCTTCGTCGAGGTCAGGCCGGACGAGCTGCGCTCCGTCACCCTCGACGGACACCCCCTGGACCCCGAAGCCCTGGACGACAACCGGCTGCCCCTGAAGGACCTCACCGCCGGCGAGCACGAACTGCGCGTGCACGCGGCCATGCGCTACTCCCGCACCGGCGAGGGCATGCACCGCTTCACCGACCCCACCGACGGCGAGACATACGTCTACACCCAGCTCTTCCTCGACGACGTCCAGCGCGTCTTCGCCGCCTTCGACCAGCCCGACCTCAAGTCCGTCTTCGAGCTGTCCGTCCGGGCCCCCGAGGGCTGGACCGTCCTCGCCAACGGCATCACCGAACAGACCGACGGCGTATGGAAGGCGGCACCCACACCGCTGATCTCCACCTACCTCGTCGCCGTCGCCGCCGGCCCCTGGCACTCCGTACGCACCGAGCACGGCGGCCTGCCCTTCGGCCTGCACTGCCGCCGCTCCCTCGCCCCCTACCTGGACGCCGACGCCGACGAACTCTTCGACGTCACGCGCGCGTGCTACGACCGCTACCACGAGAAGTTCGACGAGCCCTACCCCTTCGACTCCTACGACCAGGCCTTCGTCCCCGAGTTCAACGCGGGCGCCATGGAGAACCCCGGCCTCGTCACCTTCCGCGACGAGTTCGTCTACCGCTCCGCCGTCACCGACACCGAGCGGCAGACCCGCGCCATGGTCATCGCCCACGAGATGGCCCACATGTGGTTCGGCGACCTCGTCACCCTCAAGTGGTGGGACGACATCTGGCTGAACGAGTCCTTCGCCGAGTACATGGGCTACCAGACCCTCACCGAGGCGACTCGCTTCACGGACACCTGGACCGACTTCGCCGTCGCCCGCAAGTCCTGGGGCTACGACGCCGACCAGCGCCCCTCCACCCACCCCGTCGCCCCCGAGGCCGTCGACGACACCGCCTCCGCGCTGCTCAACTTCGACGGCATCTCCTACGCCAAGGGCGCCAGCGCCCTGCGCCAGCTCGTCGCCTGGCTCGGCGAGAAGGACTTCCTCGCCGGCATCAACACCCACTTCGCCCGGCACAAGTTCGCCAACGCCACCCTCGCCGACTTCATCGACTCCCTCGCCGGCGCCACCGAACGCGACGTCCACGCCTGGGCCGACGCCTGGCTGCGCACCACCGGCGTCGACACCCTCACCCCCCAGGTCGTCCCCGGCGAGAACGGCACCTGCGCCCTCACCGTCGACCACGCCGGCAGCCGCCCCCACCACATCGCCGTCGGCCTGTACGACCGGGACCTCGGCGACGACGGCGGGCACCTCGCCCTGCGCGAACGCCTCCAGCTGGACCTGCCGCGCGACGACGCCCACCCCCTCGGCAAGCGCCCGGCCCTGCTCCTCCTCAACGACGGCGACCTCACCTACGCCAAGGTCCGCTTCGACCCCGAGTCCTTCGAGACCATCCGCAAGGAACTGTCCGGCCTGCCCGAACCGCTCACCCGCGCGGTCGTCTGGAACGCCCTGCGCGACGCCGTCCGCGACGGCGAACTGGCCCCCGCCGCCTACCTGGAGACCGCCCGGGCCCATCTCCCCCTCGAGACGGACCTCGCCGTCGTCCAGGGAGTGCTCGCCTTCGCGTCCACCTACATCACCGACCACTACCTCACCCCCGAGGAGCGCCCCGCCGCGCTCGCCACCCTCTCCGACCTGTGCCGCGACCTCATCCGCCGCACCGAGGACGGCGACAACCCCGGCCTGCGCCTGATCGCCGTACGCCACCGCATCGACGTCGCGGCCCACCCCGACACCATCGCCGCCTGGCTCGCCGACGGCACCGTCCCCGGCGGCCCGGAGCTCGACCCCGAGCTGCGCTGGCGCGTCCTCGCCCGGCTCGCCGTCCTCGGCGCCACCGACGAGGCCGCCATCGCCGCCGAGCTGGAACGCGACCCCAGCGCCACCGGCCGGGAGGGCGCCGCCCACTGCCGGGCCGCGCTGCCCGACCCGGAGGCCAAGGCCCGCGCCTGGCAGGCGATGTTCGGCTCCGACGAGCTGTCCAACTACCTCTTCACCGCCACCGCCGCGGGCTTCTGGCAGCCCGAACAGGCCGACCTGGTCCGCGAGTACGTGCCGCGCTACTACGCCGACGCGGTGGCCGTCGCCGAGCGCCGCGGCCCCGCCATCGCCACGGCCGTCGGCCGCTCGGCCTTCCCCGCCCACGCCGTCGACGCGGAGAACCTGCGCCTGGGCGAGGATTCCCTGCGCGACGCCGAACCGATCCCGGCACTGCACCGCAAGCTCGTCGACCAACTGGACGATCTGGCACGGGCGTTGAGGGTGCGGCAGGGACCGCGGCCGTAGGGCCCCGGGCGCCGGGCACCTCCCCGGCGCCCGACTCCTCCCAGGGCTGAGACGACCGGACCCCAACAGGTTCTCCCCGTCGGGAAGTACCTCCACCCGGGTCCGGTCGTTGGGCTTCACGGGCGCGTCGCCCCGCTCCCCGGAGGACGCCCATGAGCACGCCGCACCTCGCCTCAGGTCCCGAAGGCCCACGCGCCCTGCGGCCGTTGCTCGACACCGTGCTCGAAGCGCTGGACACCGGCGCCCGGGCGCGCGGCGGGCCCCTCCCACCGGGCGGACCGGAGGCGGTCGCGGCCCGCGTGCGCGAGACGGCGGGAGAGATCCTCCCCGACCAGGGCGACCCACACGCCCTGCGCACCCTGGTCCACCTCTTCGCCGAAGGCGCCGCCGACCCCGCACACCCCCTGTGCGCCGCCCACCTCCACTGCCCACCCCTGGCCGTCGCCACCGCCGCCGACCTCGCCGCCTCCGCCCTCAACCCCTCCCTCGACTCCTGGGACCAGGCCCCGGCGGCATCGGAACTGGAGACACTGGTGACGGGGGCCCTGGCCAGGGAGATCTACGGCTGCCAAGAAGGGTCCGACACCCCCGACTCCCTCGTCACCACCGGCGGCACCGAGTCCAACCAACTCGCCCTCCTCCTCGCCCGGGAGGCGTACGGCGGGCACGTACGGCTGGTGTGCGGGGCCAACGCCCACCACTCGCTCACCCGGGCCGCCTGGCTGCTCGGACTGCCCGCACCCGTCGTCGTGCCCGCCCCCGCCGGGACCCTCGACCCCGCCGCGCTCGACAAGACCCTCACCCGCCTGCCCGGCCCGCTGCTCGTCGCCGCCACCGCCGGCACCACCGACGCCGGCCTCATCGACCCGCTGCCCGAGATCGCCGGCCACTGCGCGGCCCACGGCGCCCGGCTGCACATCGACGCCGCCTACGGCGGAGGCCTCCTGTTCAGCACCCGGCACCGCACCGCGCTCACCGGACTCGACGCCGCCGACACCGTCACCCTCGACCTGCACAAACTCGGCTGGCAGCCCATCGCCGCAGGCCTCCTCGCCGTCAAGAACCCCCGCGACCTCACCGCCCTGCGACAGCGCGCCGACTACCTCAACGCCGCCGACGACACCGAGGCCGGCCTCCCGGACCTGCTCGGCCGCTCCCTGCGCACCACCCGCCGCCCCGACGTCCTCAAGCTCGCCG
The DNA here is from genome assembly GCF_024442335.1 of Streptomyces sp. CRCS-T-1. NCBI lineage: Bacteria > Bacillati > Actinomycetota > Actinomycetes > Kitasatosporales > Streptomycetaceae > Streptomyces > Streptomyces sp. CRCS-T-1. Next base: position 6,400,867 of record NZ_CP101651.1, read on the forward strand.
TCACCCTCAAAACCCTCGGCCGAAGCGGCCTCGGCACCCTCGTCGACCAGGTCTGCGCCCGGGCCCGCGAGTTCGCCGCCCTCGTCCGGGACCACCCCGGCTTCGAACTCCAGGCCCCGCCCGTCATCAGCACGGTGCTGTTCCGCCCCGCGGACGCCACGGACACCACGGTGGCCGCCGTACGCCGCGCGCTCCTCACCGACGGCCGTGCCGTCCTCGGCCGGACCCGTCTCGACGGCCGGCTCTGGCTCAAGGCCACCCTCCTCAACCCCGCCACCGGGCCCGACGACCTGGCCGCCCTGCTGCACCTCGTGGCAGCGCGCCGAGCCACCCTCGTGGAAGGACACACCCCCCGATGAACCCCGCACCCACCCCCGACCCCACCCCGACGCCCCACCCGTACCACCAGCCCGACGCACCCCGCGACCTGGTCGGCATCGGCATCGGCCCCGCCAACCTCTCCCTCGCCGCCCTCGCCCACCCGCTCGGCGACCTCGACACCGTCTTCTACGACCAGCGCCCCGCCTTCGGCTGGCACTCCGGCCTGCTCATCGAGGGCGCCACCATCCAGGTCCCCTTCCTCGCCGACCTGGTGTCCCTCGCCGACCCCACCAGCCCCTGGACCTTCCTCAACTACCTCAGGTCCCGCGAGCGGCTCTTCCCCTTCTACTTCGCCGAGCGCTTCCACATCCAGCGCGCCGAGTACGACGCCTACTGCCGCTGGGTCGGCGAGAGCCTCCCGGACCTCCACTTCGGCCACCAGGTCGACGCCGTCCGCTGGAACCCCGAACGCGACGTCTTCGAGGTCGACTTCACCCAGCTCGACGCCGACGGAGAAGCCGAGGCCCTCGGCCGCACCTACACCCGCAACGTCGTCCTCGGCATCGGCACCGAGCCCTACGTCCCCGAACCCCTCAAGCCCCTCGCCCAGGCACCCGGCGTCCCCGTCGTGCACGCCGCCGACTACCTCGACCACCGCGCCACCCTGCTCGCCGCCGAGCACGTCACGGTCGTCGGCATCGGACAGTCCGGCGCCGAGATCTTCCTCGACCTGCTGCGCAACAGACCGGCGGGCCAGGAGAGACTCCACTGGCTGGGCCGCACCGAGGCCTTCGCACCCATGGAGTACTCCAAGCTCGGCCTGGAGCACTTCACCCCCGACCACACCCGCTACTTCCACGCCCTGCCCGAATCCGCCCGCGACCGGCTCGTCACCGACCAGTGGCAGCTCCACAAGGGCATCGACACCGCCACCGTCGCCGCCATCCACGACGAGCTCTACCGCCGCACCCTGCACGGCGGCTGGCCCGACGCCGTCCTCACCCCCGGCGTCCACGTCCGCACCGCGGGCCGCGTCGCGACGACCAAGGTGGAACTGCACCTGGAGCACAGCACGCAGGACAGCCGCTCCCGCCTCACCACCGACGCCGTCGTCCTCGCCACCGGCTACCGCGAACGCCCCCTCGACCGCGTCCTCGCCGGCCTCGACCCCTACCTGCGCCGCGACAGCAGTGAACGCCCGCGCATCGACGAGGAGTACCGCCTCGTCCTCGACCCCTCCGTCACCGGCACGGCCTACGTCCAGAACGCCGAGACCCACACCCACGGCGTCGGCGCCCCGGACCTCGGCCTCGCCGCCTGGCGCAGCGCGATCATCCTCAACTCCCTGACGGGCAGGGAGGCCTACGCCCTCCCGCGCCGCACCGCCTTCACCACCTTCGGCCTCACCCAGCGACAGCAGGTCCCGCCGGCCCGTCAGGCACCGGCGCTGACCCCGCTGGTGGACCGAAGGTGATGACAACCCGAGGACCGGGCTCTAGAAGACGGGCGTGCCGTTCCGCGTGAGCTTCCAGTCCACCGCCGCGAACTCGGCCGGATCGACGGACCCCTTCGCCTTCACCCAGGCGATCATGGTGTTGCGGATCTCGTCCGAGTTCGACCACAGCAGCTGCGAGGCCGCGACATGCGGGAAGTTCCCGCCGCCGTTGGCCCGGTAGTTGTTCACCGCGAACACGAACTTCGCATCGTCCGCGAGCGGCTGCCCACCGAACGTCACATTCGTCACCCGCGAACCCGCCGGCTTCGCGATGTCGATCTCATACGCCAGACCGCTCACCACGTCGTAGTTGTAGTCCGGCGTGCCGTTCGCGTTCGTCAGCTTCGCCGGATCCACCTGCGCGCCCGGCGCCGTCTGCACGAAATAGTTCGCCGAGAACTCCAGATACGCCTTCATCTGCGCACCCGTCATCAGACGCGCCTCCAGCGTGTTCTCGAAGACGTACAGACCCGCCACGTCCCGGATCGTCACCTCGCCCGCCGGGATCCGGGCACTGCGCGAGAAGCACGCCGCCTGCGACAGCACCGGCAGCGAGGCGTGCTCCGTACCCGCCAGCGCCTGCTTCACCGTGTCCGCCTGGATGTGGTTGATCAGATCGATGATCGGCACGTCCTTGTACGGCGCTTCGGCCGACGTCATCTCCGCCGCGTTCGTGCCGATGACCTGGTTGACGTACGCCACGACCTTCTCGTGCTCGTCCGACAGCAGCCGGACGATCTTCCGGTCCTCCTCCACCGCGTTGGAGTTCAGGACCTTCGCGCCCACCTTCTCGACCTTCCAGCAGCCCTTCGCCCAGACCAGCTCGAAGTCGAACAGCGTCAGCCGCTGCCCCCACTTCAGCGGCTCGGACAGCACGACCTGCTTGCCGGTCTTCTTGTTGGTGACGAAGTACTCGGCGATCTCCGTGTGCGCGTGCCCGACCAGGATCGCGTCGATCCCCGGCACCTGCTCCGCCACCAGACCCGCCGCGTTCTCGATGTACGGCAGCTGATCACCGTAGGACGACGTCCCCGACGAACCACTGTGCGCCGACACGATGACGACGTCCGCGCCCATCGACCGCAGCTTCGGCACCCACTTCGCCGCCTGCTCCTCCAGACCCGGGAACGTCATCTTGCCCTGCACGTTCGCCTTGTCCCAGATCGCGATCCCCGGGTTGGTCAGCCCCAGCACCGCCACCTTCACATCCCGCCCGAACGGCGTGCGCAGCCGGTGCATGCTGTACGGCGCGAACGCCGGCCGCAGCGTCTTCGCGTCCAGCGCGTTCGCGCCCAGCAACGGGAAACGACACTGCTGCTCGAACTTCCGCAGCACCGGAATGCCGTAGTTGAACTCGTGGTTGCCGAGCGCCGCCGCGTCGTAGTCCATGGCGTTCATGGCCTGCGCCATCGGGTGCACCGGGCCGCCCTTGGCGGTGATCGGGTCGACCTTGGCGTAGTAGTACGACAGTTGCGTGCCCTGGATGGTGTCGCCCGCGTCGATGAGCAGCGTGTTGCGGCGGCCCTTCTCCTCGCGGATCCGGTTCACCAGGGTGGAGATCTTCGCCAGACCGATGTCGTTGTGGTCCTTGTCGTCGAACTCCTTGTCCGTGAAGTAGTCCCAGTTGAAGACGTTGCCGTGCAGGTCCGTCGTCCCCATCACGGTGAAGGAGTACCGCTTCGCGCCCCGCTTGCCCTCGCCCCGCGCCTCGGCCGCCTGCGCACCCGGCGCCGAGACCGCACCGGCCAGCGCCACCCCCGCCCCGGTCACGGCGGACTTCTCCAGGAACTTCCGGCGGTTCAACGGCATGTCTGGCTCCCCTTGCGGAATCTGTGAACGACGCGCGTAGATAACGCGCGTAGATTCTGACCCGCTCATGACCGGCCGCAACAGCCCCGGCAGGTTGCGATCTGATGACTCAGTCGGCCAACTCCACGCCTCCCGCCAGCCACAACATGACAGAGTGGGGCGTATGACCGCGCCCACAGGAGATGCCTCCCAGCCCGCCGTCCCCTACGGAACACCCGACGCTCCCCGCATCGCCGTCCGAGGCGAGGCCCGCCTCGAAGTCGACCCGGAGATCGCCCGCATCGGCATCACCGTCGCCGCCCGCGGCCGCGACCGCCGCTCCGCCCTCGACGACCTCACCCGCCGCAACACCGGCGTCCTCGACCTGGTCAAGTCCTACGGCGACGCCGTCGAACGCCTGGAGACCGGCGCCTTCTCCATCACGCCCGAACTCACCAAGCACGGACGGGGCGAACGCATCCGCACCTACCACGGCCGCGTCCATGTCACCGCCGAACTCACCGACTTCACCGCCCTCGGCGAACTCACCACCCGCCTCGCCGACCTCGAACTCACCCGCGTCGACGGCCCCTGGTGGGCCCTGCGCCCCGACTCACCCGCCCACCGTGAGGCCAGGAAGAAGGCCGTACGGGAAGCCGTCCAACGCGCCCGCGAGTACGCCGAGGCCCTCGACACCAGCCTCTCCGCCCTGGTCGAACTCGCCGACATCGGCGCGGAGAACACCCCGCCGGCCTACCCCCAGGCCCCCGGCCGCATGCGCTCCGCCGCCTACGCCGGCGCCGAGGACACCGCCGCCGCCCCTCTCGACCTCGAACCCCAGCGCCAGCGCGTCCACGCCCAGATCAACGCCCGCTTCACGATGGTGCCGCCGCGCCTGTAGCCGGAATTCCGGCTGCATTTCGAAAACGCGACCGAGGGATTCCCGTCGCTGCGATTTCCGGCGCTCATCGGAGCACCCCGCCGCACAATTCAACACTTGGCCAGAGCGCTTCATTCAAAGTCTGTCGAGTAGTCACTCGCGACCAATTCTCTACCGGCCGGTAACTCATAGGCTCACCCTTATGCGCCGAGCAAAGATCGTCTGCACACTGGGCCCCGCCACCGACTCCTACGACCAGATCAAAGACCTGGTCGACGCCGGAATGGACGTCGCCCGATTCAACCTCAGCCACGGCGACCACGCCGAGCACGAGGAGCGCTACCACCGGGTGCGCAAGGCCGCCGACGAGACCGGCCGCAGCGTCGGCGTCCTCGCCGACCTTCAAGGCCCGAAAATCCGGCTCGGCCGCTTCACCGAAGGCCCTGTACTCCTTGAACGCGGCGACACCTTCACCATCACCGTCGAAGAAGGCGTCGAAGGCGACGGCCACATCTGCGGCACCACCTACGCCGGCCTCGCCGCCGACGTCACCCCCGGCGAACGCATCCTCGTCGACGACGGCAAGGTCTGCCTCGAAGTCACCGGGATCGACGGCCCCCGCGTCCACACGAAGGTCCTCGAAGGGGGCGTGATCTCCGACCACAAGGGCCTCAACCTCCCCGGCGTCGCCGTCTCCGTCCCCGCCCTCTCCAAAAAGGACGAGGACGACCTCCGCTGGGCCCTGCGCACCGGCGCCGACGTCATCGCCCTCTCCTTCGTCCGCACCGGCCGCGACATCCAGGACGTCCACCGCATCATGGACGAGGAAGGCCGCCGCCTCCCCGTCATCGCCAAAGTCGAAAAACCCCAGGCCGTCGAGAACATCGAAGAAATCGTCGCCGCGTTCGACGGCATCATGGTCGCGCGCGGAGACCTCGGCGTCGAAATGCCACTGGAACAGGTTCCGATCGTCCAGAAGCGTGCGATCAAACTGGCCAAGCGCAACGCCAAACCCGTCATCGTCGCCACCCAGATGCTCGACTCGATGATCGACAACGCCCGCCCGACCCGTGCCGAGGCCTCCGACGTCGCCAACGCCGTCATCGACGGCACCGACGCGGTGATGCTGTCCGGCGAGACGAGCGTCGGCAAGCACCCCGTCGAAACGGTCGCCACCATGGCCCGCATCGTCGAAGCGGCGGAAGAGGACATCCTGGCCAAGGGCCTCCCGCCCCTCACCGAACGCAACAAACCCCGCACCCAGGGCGGAGCGGTGGCCCGAGCGGCGGCGGAGATGGGCGACTTCCTCGGCGCGAAGTTCCTGGTCGCCTTCACCCAGTCCGGCGACACCGCCCGCCGCCTCTCCCGCTACCGCTCCCCGATCCCCCTCCTCGCCTTCACCCCCGACCAGGCCACCCGCTCCCAGCTCAGCCTCACCTGGGGCGTGGAAACCTTCCTCGGCCCCTGCGTCGACTCCACCGACGCGATGGTCGACCAGGTCGACGAACTCCTCCTCACATACGGCCGCTGCCGCCCCGGCGACACGGTGGTCATCACGGCAGGCTCCCCTCCCGGCGTCTCCGGCTCCACCAACCTGGTCCGCGTCCACCACATCGCCGAGTAACCCTCAGTACTTGGCCCCGACGTGGGCGTCCATGAGGGCTACGGAGGCTTTGCGGGCGACGGAGATGTTGTACGGGTTGCCGTGGCGGGTGCAGTGGGTCCACTCGATGCCGAGCTTGTCCAGGGTGTCGGTGCAGAGCCGTCGGATGTCCTCGGAGACGTTGGTGAAGAAGTACCGGGGATACTCGTAGCGCTTGCGCTCGCCGGCGACCATGCGGGTCGTCCAGTTGGTGACGCGGCAGCCGTCGGAGTGGATGAGGCCACGGACGAATTCCCAGGGGTGGGCGTCGACGACTTCCTGCTGCCAGGGTTCAAGGACGATCCGGCGCTCATGCTTCTTGCCGGGGCCGTGCTGAGGGAACATGCAGGTCCAGTGCTTCGTGTACGACTTCACCTCGACACAGCCGGGCTTGTGGCGCTGCTTGACGCTGGGCAATGCCATCACCTTGCGCATGGCGTCTTCGGCGGCGGAGATCAGGCCGGTCTGCATGGCATTGCAGAAGACGGACAGGTGATGCTGCTTGCGCTTCGAGATGATGTGGCCGTCGCCGAGGTAGAGCCCGAGCAGGTAGGAGTACGCGACCTGGTCGAACCCGCGGCCTGTGCACCGGGGGCAGTCGGTCGGTTGCTCGTAGGTCTCGCCGCGCGCTCTGCGGTCTTCGCTGCGCCACCAGCCGACAGTGCCTCGCGGGACGTTCAGGCGCTCCGCGACGGTGCGGTTCGGTACGCCCTGGCGCATCAGTGCGACGGCTTGAGCTCGAATCGAAGGGCTGTGCTGCTCCATGGGGGTAACTCTGCGCCACTGATCGTGACTGCGTGCAGCAAAAAGCGGAGGACCACGCGAACGTGATCCTCCGCTTACTGATCTTGTTGTGCCCGGTGTGGGATTCGAACCCACATGCCCAAAGGGCACGGCATTTTGAGTGCCGCGAGTCTGACCAGTTCCTCCAACCGGGCAGGTCTGGGGACCGACCAGCAGTGTACCGGTTCACCGTGCGCCCTTGCTGCTAGGTACGCTCTTGGGAGCAGACCGGCCTGCCCCGTACCAAGGAGCCCACGTGAGCGCCCCCGAGTCGCCCCAGCCTGTTGACGTGCCCGATGACGACAAGTCGCACGTGCCTCCGCTGACGACCCGTGTCGTCATCGCCGAGGACGAGGCCCTGATCCGGCTCGATCTCAAAGAGATGCTGGAGGAGGAGGGGTACACCGTCGTCGGCGAGGCCGGGGACGGGGAGCAGGCCGTGGAGCTGGCCCGCGAGCACCGGCCCGACCTCGTGATTCTCGACGTGAAGATGCCGAAGCTGGACGGCATCTCCGCGGCCGAGAAGATCGCCGAGGAGAGCATCGCGCCGGTGCTGATGCTGACCGCCTTCTCGCAGCGCGACCTCGTGGAGCGCGCCCGGGACGCCGGTGCCATGGCCTACCTGGTGAAGCCGTTCAGCAAGACCGACGTCGTACCGGCGATCGAGATGGCCGTCTCGCGCTTCACGGAGCTGAAGGAGCTGGAGAAGGAGGTCGCGGACCTCACTCTGCGGCTGGAGACGCGCAAGCTGGTGGACCGGGCGAAGTCGGTCCTGCAGACGGAGTACGGGCTGAGCGAGCCGGCCGCGTTCCGGTGGATCCAGAAGACGTCGATGGACCGGCGGATGTCGATGCAGCAGGTCGCGGAGGCGGTCATTCAGGACGCCGACGAGAAGAAGGCCAACAAGGGCTGATCCCCCCCCGCACGCCACACGAGACCCGCACCCCACCCGGGGAGCGGGCCTCGTCGCGTGATCGGTCCGTCAGTCCTCGCCGAGGTAGGCCTTGCGGACGGACTCGTCGTGGAGCAGGTCCTGCCCCGTGCCGGAGAGGACGATGTTGCCGACCTCCATGACATGGCCGTGGTCGGCCAGGGAGAGCGCCGCCTGGGCGTTCTGCTCGACGAGGAGGATCGTCGTGCCCTGGGACTTGAGCTCGGAGATCGTCGCCATGATCTTCTGCATCATGATCGGGGAGAGGCCCATGGAGGGCTCGTCGAGCATGAGCAGTTTCGGCTGGGACATCAGGGCGCGGCCCATGGCGAGCATCTGCTGCTCACCGCCCGACAGGGTTCCCGCCGCCTGCTTGCGGCGTTCGCCCAGGATGGGGAAGAGGTCGTAGGCGCGCTGGATGTCCTTTTCGATGCCTTCCTTGTCCTTGCGGAGGAACGCTCCGAGCTGGAGGTTCTCCGCGATGGTGAGGCGCGGGAAGATGTGCCGGCCTTCGGGGGAGTGGGCGAGGCCGAGGGCGACGATCTTGTGGGCGGGGACCCCGCTCAACGGCTTGCCGTCGAAGAGGACCTTCCCGGACGTCGGCCGCAGCAGGCCCGACAGCGTGCGCAGTGTGGTCGTCTTGCCGGCGCCGTTGGTGCCGATGAGGGTGACGACCTGGCCGGCCTCGACGCTGAAGGAGATGCCTTTGACGGCTTCGATCTTGCCGTAGGAGACCCGGAGGTCCTCGACCTCGAGGAGTGCGGTCACTTGGCTTCTCCCTTGGTGCTGCTGGTGGTGCTGGGCGCCGCCTCCGCGGCGGCTTCGGCGGCCTCGACCTCCGCGACTTCGGCCTCACCGGGGTCGCCTTCGAAGGGTTCGCCCAGGTAGGCGGCGATGACGCGTTCGTCGGCCTGGACGACCTCGGAGGTGCCCTCGACGAGCTTTTCGCCCTGGACGAGGACGGCGACGCGGTCGCTGAGGTTGAAGACGAAGCGCATGTCGTGCTCGATGAGGAGGACGGCGATGCCCTTGTCGCGGATGGCGAAGACCAGTTCCTCGGTCGCCCGGGTCTCCTGGGGGTTCATGCCGGCGGTCGGCTCGTCGAGCAGGAGCAGGCCGGGCTCGCTCGCCATCGCCCGCGCGATTTCGAGCTTGCGCTGTTCGCCGTAGGGGAGGTTGCGCGCCAGGTGGTCCCGCTTGTGGGCGAGGCCGATGAACTCGAGGAGTTCCATGGCTCGTTCCTCGCTGGCGCGTTCGGCCTTCTTGAAGCCGGGGCCGCGCAGCAGGGCGGACCACAGGCCCTCCTTGGTCCGCGTGTGGCGGCCGACGAGGACGTTCTCCAGGACCGTCATGTTGGAGAACAGACGGATGTTCTGGAAGGTGCGGGCGATGCCGGCCTGGGTGACCAGGTGGGGCTTGGGCGGCAGGACCGTGCCCTTGTAGGAGACGGTGCCTTCCGTGGGGACGTAGAGGCCGGTCAGGCAGTTGAAGAAGGTGGTCTTGCCGGCGCCGTTGGGGCCGATGAGTCCGACGATCTCGCCGGCGTTGACCGTGAAGTCGACGGAGCGGACGGCGGTGAGGCCGCCGAAGCGCATCGTGACATCGCGTGCTTCGAGTACAGGTGTCGTCATGATTCTTACGCCCCCGCCTTGGTGACGGCCGGTTCGTCGGTCAGCGTGGTCTGTTTCGGTACGTCGAGTTGGCCGGTCTCGTGGAATTCGAGCTGGCGTCGGCGGTTGGCGATGATGCCTTCGGGGCGGAAGCGCATCAGCAGGATGAGCGCGACACCGAAGGCGAGCAGCGACTTGTCCTGGAGGAAGACCAGCTTCTCGGGCAGCAGGTAGAGCAGGGCCGCGCCGAGGAGGGGGCCGGCGACGGTGCCCATGCCGCCGAGGACGACCGCGGCCAGGAGGAACGCGGAGTTGGGCGGGGTGGAGCCGGCGAACTGGTACGGCGTGGGGACCACGCTGTAGGTGACGTGGGCGCTGACGGTTCCGGCGAGGCCGGCGAGGGCGGCGCCGAGGGCGAAGGCGACGAGCTTGACGCGGAAGCCGTTGATGCCCATGGCGGTGGCGGCGGTCTCGTCCTCGCGGATGGCGATCCAGGAGCGGCCGATGCGGGAGTCCGCGGCGCGCGTGTAGACCAGGACCACGATGGCCATGATCAGCACCATCAGCAGGTAGTAGTTGGCGAAGCGGCCGAGGGTGAATCCGCCGATGTCGTGCGCCTGGCCGAAGTTGAACCCGAAGAGGTTCAGGTCCGGGATGGCCGGGATGCCGTTGGGCCCGTTGGTGACGTCGGGTCCGGAGTCGCCGTCCATGTTGTTGACGGCGATGCGGAAGATCTCACCGAAGCCCAGCGTCACGATGGCGAGGTAGTCGCCGCGCAGGCGCAGGGTCGGGGCGCCGATGAGGACGCCGAAGACCAGGGAGGCGGCGGCGCCGGCCAGGGCGGAGGCCCAGAACGGCAGGTGGACGCCGGAGATGGTGGAGAACTCGGAACCGGAGACGAGGGCGGCGGTGTAGGCGCCGACGCCGAGGAAGGCGACGTATCCGAGGTCGAGGAGGCCGGCGAGGCCGACGACGATGTTCAGGCCGAGGGCGACCGTCCCGAAGATCAGGATGTTGACGCCGATGTTGGCGTAGTGGTCGTCGGTCTGGGTGAAGGGGAAGGCGATGGCCGCGGCGAAGCCCATGGCGAGGGTGAAGCTGCGGTTGCCGGCGACCAGGTGGGAGAACCGGTCCATGAGGCCGGCGGTGTGCACGGCCCACATGGCGAAGGTGACCACGAAGAGGTAGCCGATGAACAGTTCGCCGTATTCGGTGTCGATGCCGTAGGTGAAGACACCGAGGCCGATGATCGTGACGACCGTGATGACGGCCCGCTGGACCCAGGGCGCGGTGGCCTGGGGGGCGGGGATGTGGTCGGGCTTGGCGATGTAGGCCTTGAGGGCCGCCTTGGTGCCGTCGGTGCCGTTGCGCTCCTGGGGGAGGGCGAAGGCGCCGAGGACGGGCAGGAGGGAGGCGATGGCCGCGATCCAGCCGCCGGGTTCGAGGTTGACGACGCCGCCGAGTTTGGCGCTGATGGCGATGACGGTGAACCAGGTGACGGCGAAGCCGCCGAGGGCGGTGAGGACGAGCGGTGCGTTGTTACGGGCGGGCAGCAGCCAGCCGAGTCCGCGGATGCCGTAGGAGGCGAGGGCGAACAGGGCGGTGAGGATGCCGGCGGTGAAGGTGAGCCATTGCAGGCCGCCGGGGTAGCCGTTGATGGTGAGCTTGCCGGGGAACTCGGCGGTCCAGGTCCAGGCGAGGTACGCGGAGGCGGTGGTGGCGATGCCGCCGGCGAGGATCAGCGCGCGGGCGGCCGCTGCGGGCAGCGGGACGAGGCCGCGCGGTGCGGGCTGGGCGGGGACGGCGTCCGGGGCGGGGGTCTTGGTCGTCTCGGTCATGTCGTCACGCCCTGTCCGCGACGCGCTCGCCGAGCAGGCCCTGTGGCCTGAAGAGGAGCACGAGGATGAGGAGGCCGAAGGCCCAGACGTTGGCCCAGCTCTGACCGCCGAGCTGCTGCATGCCCGGGATCTCGTCGATGTAGGCCGAGGCGAGTGTCTCGGCGATGCCGAGGACGACGCCGCCGAGCATGGCGCCGTAGATGTTGCCGATGCCGCCGAGGACGGCCGCGGTGAAGGCCTTGAGGCCCATCAGGAAGCCCATGCGGTAGTCGACGTTGCCGTACTTGAGTCCGTAGGCGACGGCGGCGACGGCGGCGAAGAAACCGCCGATGGCGAAGGCGATGACGATGATGCGGTTGGTGTCGATGCCCATGAGCTGCGCGGTGTCGGGGTCCTGCGCGGTGGCCTGCATGGCGCGGCCGGTACGGCTGCGGCGCACGAAGATCGCGAGGGCGGCCATGCAGACGACGGCGGCCAGGATCAGGAAGATGTCGGCGTCCTTGATGGTGATGGAGCCGATGTCGTGGGTGGCGTCGAGCCCGGGGAAGGCGCGGGCGCGGTCGGCGCCGGGGTAGAAGTTGCGGACGACTTCCTGCAGGGCCAGGGAGAGGCCGATGGCGGTGATGAGCGGTGCCAGGCGTGGTGCTCCGCGCAGTGGCCGGTAGGCGAACCGTTCCGCTCCGACGGCGATGAGGATGGCCACGAGGGCGCCGCCGAGGAGCATCAGCGGTACGGCGAGGGCCATCGAGGTGCCGTCGGGCAGGATGTAGAAGTAGACCGTGAGGGCGCCGAAGGCCCCGGTCATGAAGATCTCGCCGTGCGCGAAGTTGATGAGCTGGACGATGCCGTACACCATCGTGTAGCCGATGGCGATCAGCCCGTACATCGAGCCGAGAAGCAGCCCGTTGGCCAGCTGCTGCGGCAGGGTGTTCACCGCATGGCCTCCATGTCGCTGGTGGTCGTGTGCACTGGATGTGTGCGTGGTCGTGTGCTGTGGGGGGTGTGGAAACGGGCCGCGCGGTCGGGGTCTTCCTTCCGCGCGGCCCGTGGTGCGGCGTTGTGGCGGGCCGACTACTTCAGGTCGGCGGTGCCGGTCTCCACGTCCTTCCAGGCACCCTTCTCGACCTGGTAGACCGTCAGCTGCTTGTTGGTGGTGTCGCCGTACTCGTCGAAGGAGATCTTGCCGGTGAGGCCTTCGAAGTCGGACTTCTGGACACCGTCGACGACCTTGGAGCGCAGGTCGTTGATGTCGGTGGGCACCTTGCCGCCGTTGGCGTCGGCCGCGGCCTTGACGGCCTTGATGATGGCGGTGGTGGCGTCGTAGGCGTAGGCACCGTAGGCGCCGTAGTCGCCCTTGTAACCCTTGTCCTTGTACGTCTGGATGAACTGCTTGGCGGCGGGCAGGGTGTCGGCGGGGACGCCGATGGCGGTCGCGAGGTCGCCCTCGGAGGACTTGCCGGCGGCCTCGATGTAGGTGGAGGCGAACATGCCGTCGCCGCCGAACAGCGGGATCTTGGCGCCGGTGTCCTTGAGCTGCTTGGTGATCAGCGCGGACTCGTCGTACTGGCCGCCGTAGTAGACCAGGTCGGCACCGGAGTTCTTGATCTTCGTGGCGAGCGAACCGAAGTCCTTGTCACCGGTGTTGACGTGGTCGGTGGCGACGACCTTGCCGCCCATCTTCTTGTACTGCTCCGCGAAGATCTTCGCGAGGCCGGCGCCGTAGGTCTGCTTGTCGTCGACGACGAAGGCCTTCTTCTTCTTGAGGCCGTTGTACGCGTAGCCGGCGGCGAAGCTGCCCTGCAGTTCGTCGGTGGTGGCGGTGCGGAAGTACGTCTTGTAGGGACGCTTCTTGTCCGTCTGCCAGTTCTTGCCCTGGGTCAGCTCGGGGTTGGTGTTGGCCGGGGAGATCTGGACCATGTTGGCCGAGGCGAACACCTGCTGCATCGTCTGGGCGACGCCGGAGTTCAGGGGGCCGACGGCGCCGACGGCGGTCTTGTCGCCGACGATGCTGGTGGCGTTGGACTGGCCGGTGGCGGGCTGCGCCTTGTCGTCCAGGGCCTTGAGCTTGAACTTCACGCCCGGGACCCAGTTGTTCTTGTTGGCGTCGTCGACGGCTATCTGGGCGCCGTACTGGATGCCGAGGCCGGTGGTGGAGTTCTCACCGGACAGGGGGGCGTCGACGCCGATGGTCAGCGTGGTGCCGCCGCCACTGTCTCCGCCCTTGTCGCCGCTGTCGTCTCGGGACCCGCAGGCGGTGAGAGTCAGAGCTCCGGTCGTCAGAACGGAGGTAAGAATCACCAAGGAACGCTGTCGCACGATCAGTCCTTTCACAGGCAGGCCCGCCCTTGGTCGGGGGGTAGTGCCGCGCTGGTACCGAACTCCCGATGGAGCGGTGACTGGCCGTGACTCTAAGCCCGGTGTGGAGGCAGGGTCAGCGGCGTGGGACGGCTTGTGACTTTCTTGTTATGACGCGGTGGATGCCCGGCTTCTCCGGCGGACCCTCTCGGCGGGTTTGGCAGCTTTTCTCCGAAGTCCGCATTCTGAGAACCCGCACTTCCGGTTGGCCATGGCCGAGATCGTGCGGTCGGCGGGGCGCAGGTGACGGGGGCGGGGCGGGAAAGGTTCCGGGGGCGGGCGCGGCCGAAGAGGAAGCCGCGGTGCTGTATTGCGCGCGCGTTACGGAGCGTTACGCCGGGAAAGGGGCGGCCCCTGTCCAGGGGGAGTTCCGAACAATTGGAAACAGTTAATTCCACCGTGCTGCCGCGGTGAACCGGAACCCGCCTGTTTCGGCGGGGGAGTTGGCGGGTCCGGTTTTGTGTCTACGCGCGTACGCCGCCGCGTGGGTGTTCCCTCGCGGCGGCGTCGAGTCGGGCTGTGTGGTGCGGCCGGGTCAGCGGGCGGAGCGGATCAGTTCCTCGTCGCCCGGGTTCACATCGCGCAGCATGCAGGTGAGCCGGGCGGTACACACCCTTTTGTCGCTTTCGTCCGTGATGACGATTTCATAGGTGGCGGTCGAGCGCCCCCGGTGCACGGGCGTGGCCACGCCGGTGACGAGGCCGGAGCGTGCCCCGCGGTGGTGGGTGCAGTTCAGGTCGACGCCCACGGCGATCTTGGAGCTGCCGCCGTGCAGCATGGACCCGACCGAGCCGAGGGTCTCGGCCAGCACCGCGGAGGCCCCGCCGTGCAGCAGTCCGTAGGGCTGGGTGTTGCCCTCCACCGGCATCGTCCCGACGACCCGGTCCGCGGACGCCTCGAGGATCTGGACGCCCATCCGGGTCCCGAGGTGGCCCGCGGAGAACAGGGCCAGGAGGTCCACGCCGAGCGCGGCGTACTCGTCGATGACCTCTTGCGGGAACTTCACATGCTGCTGCTCACCCATGGGGCCGGGCTCCGTTCGTCCTGGTCACTACGGCTACCTCTGTGACTGAGCAAACGCTCAGTCGGTCGCCGATTGTTCCAGACGCACCACGACGGACTTGCTGGCCGGGGTGTTGCTGGTGTCCGCGGTGGCGTCCAGCGGCACCAGCACATTGGTCTCCGGGTAGTACGCGGCGGCGCAGCCCCGGGCCGTCGGATAGTGCACGACCCGGAAGCCCGGAGCGCGGCGCTCCACGCCGTCCTTCCACTCGCTGACCAGGTCGACGTAGGAGCCGTCCGCCAGCTTCAGCGTCCGCGCGTCCTCGGGGTTGACCAGCACCACCCGGCGGCCGTTCTTGATGCCCCGGTAGCGGTCGTCGAGGCCGTAGATCGTGGTGTTGTACTGGTCGTGCGAGCGCAGCGTCTGGAGCAGCAGGCGGCCCTCGGGCAGCTCCGGGAACTCCACGGGCGCGGCGGTGAAGTTGGCCTTGCCGGTGGCGGTGGGGAAGCGGCGCTCGTCACGCGGGGCGTGGGGGAGGGCGAAGCCACCTGGGTGCGCCACGCGCGCGTTGAAGTCCTCGAAGCCGGGGACCACGCGGGCGATCCGGTCCCGGATCGTCGCGTAGTCCTTCTCGAACTCCTCCCAGGGCGTGGGGCTGTTCTCGCCCAGCACACCGCGGGCCAGCCGGCAGACGATCGCCGGCTCCGACAGCAGGTGCGTGCTCGCGGGCTCCAGCCGGCCCCGGGAGGCGTGCACCATGCCCATCGAGTCCTCGACCGTCACGAACTGCTCGCCGCCGCCCTGGAGATCGCGCTCGGTACGGCCGAGCGTCGGCAGGATCAGGGCACGCGCGCCCGTGATCACATGCGAGCGGTTCAGCTTCGTCGACACGTGCACGGTCAGCCGGGCCCTCCGCATCGCCGCCTCGGTGACCTCCGTGTCGGGCGACGCCGAGACGAAGTTGCCGCCCATGGCGAAGAAGACCTTCGCCTCGCCGTCGCGCAGGGCGCGGATGGCCCGTACGACGTCGTAGCCGTGCTCGCGCGGCGGGGCGAAGCCGAACTCCTTCTCCAGGGCGTCCAGGAACGCGGGGGCGGGGCGCTCGAAGATGCCCATCGTGCGGTCGCCCTGCACGTTCGAATGGCCGCGCACCGGGCAGACGCCCGCGCCCGGGCGGCCGATGTTGCCGCGCAGGAGGAGGAAGTTGACCACTTCCCTGATGGTGGGGACCGAGTGCTTGTGCTGGGTGAGGCCCATCGCCCAGCACACGATGGTGCGTTCGGAGGCGAGGACCATGCGCAGGGCGTCCTCGATCTCCCCTCGGGTCAGCCCGGTGGCCGCGAGCGTCTCATCCCAGTCGGCGGCGCGGGCGGCCTCGGCGAACTCCTCGTAGCCGTGCGTGTGTTCACCGATGAACGCCTCGTCGACCGCGCCCTCGGTGTCGAGGATCAGCTTGTTGAGGAGACGGAAGAGGGCCTGGTCGCCGCCGATGCGGATCTGCAGGAACAGGTCGGTGAGCGAGGCGCCCTTGAGCATGCCCTGCGGGGTCTGCGGGTTCTTGAAACGCTCCAGGCCCGCCTCGGGCAGCGGGTTGACGCTGATGATCTTCGCGCCGCCCGCCTTGGCGTTCTCCAGGGCGGACAGCATGCGCGGGTGGTTCGTCCCCGGGTTCTGGCCCGCGACGATGATCAGGTCGGCCTGGTGCAGGTCCTCCAGCAGGACGCTGCCCTTGCCGATGCCGATCGTCTCCGACAGGGCCGAGCCGGACGACTCGTGGCACATGTTCGAGCAGTCGGGGAGGTTGTTCGTGCCGAGCTCGCGGGCGAAGAGCTGGTACAGGAACGCGGCCTCGTTGCTGGTGCGTCCCGAGGTGTAGAAGACGGCCTCGTCCGGGGAGGCGAGGGCGGTGACCTCCTCGGCGATGATGCCGAAGGCGCGCTCCCAGGTGACCGGCTCGTAGTGCGTGCCCCCCTCGGGGAGATACATGGGGTGGGTGAGGCGGCCCTGCTGTCCCAGCCAGTAGCCGCTGCGGCCGGCGAGATCGGCGACCGGGTGCGCGGCGAAGAACTCGGGCGTGACCCGGCGCAGCGTGGCCTCCTCGGCGACCGCCTTCGCGCCGTTCTCACAGAACTCCGCCTTGTGCCGGTGCTCCGGCTCGGGCCAGGCGCAGCCCGGGCAGTCGAAGCCGTCCTTCTGGTTCACGCTCAGCAGCGTCAGCGCGGTGCGCTTCACGCCCATCTGCTGCTGGGCCATGCGCAGGGTGTGCCCGATCGCGGGGAGGCCCGCTGCCGCGTGCTTCGGCCCGGTGACCTGCGGCGCGTCCTGAACCGGATCACTCTTGGGCGGCTTCGTGGCCATCGCACGCTCCCCTTCCACTGCGCTGTGAGCTACCTCTCCGATCCTCGCACGCGGCGGTGACAACACGTGCGGGCGGGCTCGGGGCCGAACCCGCCCGGAGCCCGCGCGGCCGGGGGCGGGGCCGAGTGTCAGTGGGGCGTGGCAGGATCGGGGACGTGGCAGAGACAGCAGCGAAGACGACCGACAAGACCTCCGGCGGCAGCCGCCCACGACTGATGCTCATGGACGGGCACTCGCTGGCCTACCGCGCGTTCTTCGCGCTGCCCGCGGAGAACTTCACCACCGCGACGGGCCAGCCGACGAACGCGATCTACGGCTTCGCGTCGATGCTGGCCAACACGCTGCGCGACGAGGAGCCCACACACTTCGCGGTCGCCTTCGACGTCTCCCGCAAGACCTGGCGGTCCCAGGAGTTCACGGAGTACAAGGCGAACCGCTCCAAGACCCCGGACGAGTTCAAGGGCCAGGTCGAGCTGATCGGCGAGCTCCTCGACGCGATGGGCGCCGCCCGCTTCGCGGTGGACGGCTTCGAGGCGGACGACGTCATCGCCACTCTCGCCACCCAGGCCGAGGCCGAGGGCTTCGAGGTGCTGATCGTCACCGGCGACCGGGATTCCTTCCAGCTCGTCAGCGAGCACACCACGGTGCTGTACCCGACCAAGGGCGTCTCCGAGCTGACCCGCTTCACCCCGGAGAAGGTATTCGAGAAGTACGGATTGACGCCCGCGCAGTACCCCGACTTCGCGGCCCTGCGCGGCGACCCCTCCGACAACCTCCCCGGCATCCCCGGCGTCGGCGAGAAGACCGCCGCGAAGTGGATCAACCAGTTCGGCTCCTTCGCGGACCTCGTCGAGCGCGTCGAGGAAGTCAAGGGCAAGGCCGGCCAGAACCTCCGCGACCACCTCGAAGCGGTCAAGCTCAACCGCCGCCTCACCGAGCTGGAGCGGCAGGTCGAGCTCCCCAAGGGCGTCACCGACCTGGAGCGGGCCGCCTACGACCGCACGGCCGTCGCGGTGGTCCTGGACACCCTGGAGATCCGCAACCCCTCGCTGCGCGAGCGGCTCTTCGCCGTCGACCCCGGCGCCGAGGAGGCCGAGACCACCCCGGTCAGCACGGAGGGCGTGGAGCTGGACGGCAAGGTGCTCGGCACCGGCGAGCTGACCGCCTGGCTCACCGAGCACGGCACCGGGCCCCTCGGCATCGCCACGGTCGACACCTGGGCGCTCGGCACCGGCTCCGTCGCCGAGATCGCGCTCGCCGCGCCCGGCGGACCGGCCGCCTGGTTCGACCCCTCCCAGCTCGACGAGGCCGACGAGACGGCCTTCGCCGCCTGGCTCGCCGACGCCGAGCGGCCCAAGACCTTCCACAACGCCAAGGGCGCCATGCGCGTCTTCGCCGAGCACGGCTGGAGCGTCGAGGGCGTGCGCATGGACACCGCGCTCGCCGCCTACCTGGTCAAGCCGGGCCGCCGCTCCTTCGACCTGGACGCGCTGTCCCTGGAGTACCTGCACCGCGAGCTGACCCCGGCCGCCGCTGCCGACGGCCAGCTCGCCTTCGGCGCGGACGAAGGCGCCGAGGCCGAGGCCCTGATGATCCAGGCCCGTGCCGTCCTCGACCTGGGCCAGGCCTTCGAGGGCCGCCTGGAGGAGGTCGGCGCCGCCGATCTCCTGCGCGACATGGAGCTGCCCACGTCCGCGCTGCTCGCCCGCATGGAGCGGCACGGCATCGCGGCCGACCGGGCCCATCTGGAGGCCATGGAGCAGATGTTCGCCGGCGCCGTCCAGCAGGCGGTGAAGGAGGCCCACGCGGCAGCCGGGCACGAGTTCAACCTGGGCTCGCCCAAGCAGCTCCAGGAAGTCCTCTTCGGTGAGCTGGCCCTGCCCAAGACCAAGCGCACCAAGACCGGCTACACCACGGACGCCGACGCCCTCGCCTGGCTCGCCGGCCAGACGGACAACGAGCTGCCGGTGATCATGCTCCGCCACCGCGAGCAGGCCAAGCTCCGGGTCACCGTCGAGGGCCTGATCAAGACGATCGCCGCGGACGGCCGGATCCACACCACCTTCAACCAGACGGTCGCCGCCACCGGCCGCCTGTCCTCGACGGACCCGAACCTGCAGAACATCCCGGTCCGCACCGACGAGGGCCGCGCCATCCGCCGCGGCTTCGTCGTCGGCGAGGGCTTCGAGTCCCTGATGACGGCCGACTACAGCCAGATCGAACTGCGCGTGATGGCCCACCTCTCCGAGGACGAGGGCCTGATCGAGGCCTTCACCTCGGGCGAGGACCTGCACACCACGGCCGCCTCCCAGGTCTTCGCGGTCGAGCCGACCGCCGTGGACGCCGAGATGCGCCGCAAGATCAAGGCCATGTCGTACGGCCTGGCCTACGGACTGTCCGCCTTCGGCCTCTCCCAGCAGCTGAACATCGAGGCGGCCGAGGCCCGCGCCCTGATGGACGCGTACTTCGAGCGGTTCGGCGGCGTACGGGACTATCTGCGCCGCGCGGTCGACGAGGCCCGGGCCACGGGCTACACGGCGACGCTCTTCGGGCGCCGCCGCTACCTCCCCGACCTCAACAGCGACAACCGCCAGCGTCGCGAGGCGGCGGAGCGGATGGCCCTCAACGCGCCCATCCAGGGCACGGCGGCCGACATCGTGAAGATCGCCATGCTCAAGGTGGGCCGCGCTCTGGAGGAGGCCGGGCTGGAGTCCCGGATGCTGCTCCAGGTGCACGACGAAGTCGTACTGGAGATCGCCCCGGGCGAGCGCGCGGCCGCCGAGGAACTCGTCCGCCGCGAGATGGCCGACGCGGTGCACCTCCGCGTCCCGCTGGGCGTCTCGGTGGGCGCGGGGGCGGACTGGGAGTCGGCGGCACACTAGGCGCTGCGCTGCTTGGGCCGGGCTGGGTTGCTTGGGTCGGGCTGGGCTGCTTGGGCTGGGCTGCTTGGGCCGGGCTGGGCGGGGAGCAGGGGCGGGGTGGTGCTTCGGGGCCGGGGCGTGTCGGGTGGCCGGAGAAGGCCGCCGCGGTTCCGTCCCGCCTCCGCCTAGGTACCGGCCCTGGCCTGGCCGGTCCCACTCTGGCCTCGATCCCATCCGAGTCGGGCCTGGCCCTCCCGGTCTCACCCTGGCCTCGATCCCGTCCGGGCACTGCCTCAGCCGGGCCTGGCCCGCCCCATCCAACCCTGGCCCCGATCCCGTCCGGGCACTGCCTCAGCCGGGCCCGGCCCGCCCCATCCAACCCTGGCCCCGTTCACATCCGGGCACCCGCCTCAGTCGGGCCCAGCCCTGACTCGGTCCCACCCTCGCCCCGATCTCATCCGGGCACCCGCCCCGGCCGAGCCCGCCCCACCCCGGCCCCCGCCAAAACCATCACTCGCGTGGCCCCCGTGAAGGCGCCCCCGCCCCCGACCGTCGCAAAGATGCGGGCATGGGTATACGCACGCTCCTCGGCCGCACGGCACCAGGCGTGGCGCTTGCGCCGGTCCGGGTCTACGCGGTCGACGCCAGCACGCTCCGCGTCCCCGAGACCCTCGCCATGGCCCTGCGCCGGACGGAGGCGGATCTCCGTAGCCGCCTGACCTTCGGACGCCGGCCCACCGACTCCACCGACCCTGGCGGCTTGCCCACCACCGGGCCCTCGGAGACCGGCGACCTGCCCGGCAGCCCCGAGACACCCGGCGAAACCGGCGGAACCACCACCCGCCGGACCTGGGCAGACCGGGCGCGCGGCTATCTGAGCCTCGTCCTCACCCTGCTCCCACGGCCGCGCCCCGCGCACACCACCATCACGGTGTACATCGCGACCAGCGAGCCCCTCAGCGAGCGGCCGGACGGCTCGGCTCCGTATCGCCGGCACGGTCAGAACCACCGAGGGCCGGAACCGGACGCCGCGCCCTGACCACCACGGCGTACAGCAGCAGCGCGGGGACGAGCCCCGCCCCCGCGCCGAAGCACACCGTCGGAATGATCTCCCACGGCTTCGCGGCCGATCCCCAGTAGGCCCACCACCCCGCCGCCCGCTGCACCGCACCCACCAGCGGGAAACCGCCGATCACGGCACCGGCCGCCCAACGGTCCCGCACCGCCAGCACCGGGACCCCCACCGGCTCACCCACCGGCATCCGCCGCAGCGCGCGCACCACGAACACGGCGATCACCACCGCGGCCACCGCAGAACCGCCGTACTGCAGGTACCAGTACAGCGGCGAGCCCGCCACCTCACGGCCCAGCACCGGGAACAGCCGCATCCCCCACCGGTCGAGATGCGTGAACGCGTCCCACACGACGTGCGTCAGCGCACCGAGCACGGCAGACACGTACCAACGCACCACCAGGGAGGGCGTCACCCGCGCGCGTGGCGCCCCGCATCGCACCAGGGCCGCCACCCGCCCCTGCCGGGCCCGCGGCAGCAACGCCACCAGCGGCTCGCGCATCAGCAGCCACAGCCCCACCAGCGCCCAGGCGATGAGCACATCGACCGTGAACACCCCGGGGAACGCGTGCGTGACGTCACCGAACTCCATCGCCCCGGACTGCACACTCGCCGCGTAGTAGGTCATGTCGGGCGCGAAGGACCCCGCCACGAGGACCGACGGCACCAGTCGGCCCCGGCCGGTCCCGTCGGTGCGTACGGCGGGCAGTACGGCTGCCGCGTGGCTCAGCGTGAACGGCAACTCTGCTCCAAGTGACGGTCGTTGCGGGAGGATCGGACGGCCCAGTATGCGGGAAGCCGAACACCGGACGCCCGTCACGCCCGCCACATGACCAACCGGTGAAAATCGGGCACGAACGGGTGCCCGAGCAAAGGAAGTTGCCGTAGGGTCGCCAGGGTCACCGTGCCGGGGGCGAGAGACAGGCGCGTCGGAGGGCAACCACTGGGGCCGGTCGATCGTCACAACAGAGCGAACGCAACAGAAGAACGCGAACGCAACAGAAGTGCGCGACAGACAGAGACGGGCGCCGGTGCGTCCACGGGAGGGGTTCACTCTATGGCGGCGCAATTCGGCAGGAGGCTGCGCAAGGGGGCGGCTACCACCGCCGTGGCCGCGGTAGCGGTCGCGGCACTGTCCGCCTCCCAGGCTCCGGGCGTGAACGACCACGGCAGACAGACCGCGGCGGACGCCACGCCCTCACCCGACGCGAGTGCCTCCGAGAGCAGTGCCACCGGCAACTCGCCGTACTACACGGACCTGCCGCCGCTCAAGAGCCCCAACCCGTCCCCGAGCACCGGCACCGGCCCCGTGACCCCCGGAACCAGCGAGGCGGGCATCCCCGCGACCGTCCTCGACGCCTACAAGAAGGCCGAGACCGCGCTGAACGAGGCCAAGCCGGGCTGCAACCTGCCCTGGCAACTCCTCGCCGCCATCGGCAAGGTGGAGTCGGGCCAGGCCCGCGGCGGCCGCGTCGACGCCGACGGCACGACGACCTCGCCCATCCTCGGCCCCCAGCTCGACGGCAACGGCTTCGCCCTCATCCGGGACACCGACGACGGCGCCTACGACGGCAACAGCTCCTACGACCAGGCCGTCGGCCCCATGCAGTTCATCCCGTCCACCTGGCAGTGGGCCGGCCGCGACGGCAACGCCGACGGCAAGAAGGACCCCAACAACATCTACGACGCGGCGCTCGCCGCCGGGCACTACCTGTGCCGCTTCGACTGGGACCTGTCCGACCAGGACGACCTCGACCGCGCGATCCTCAGCTACAACAACTCGCGGGAGTACCTGAACCTGGTCATGCGCTGGGTGGAGTACTACCGCAAGGGCACGCACGAGATCCCCGACGGCACCGGCACACTGCCCGACAACCGCAGCGACGACGGAGCCGGGACGAGCCCTTCGCCCTCCACACCGAGCACGCCGACGACCCCGAGCAATCCGACCACGCCGGCTCCGGGCAACTCGAAGCCCAAGCCCGACCCCAGGCCCAGCCCGCCCGAGAAGCCCGGCGGCGGCGCGACGACCCCGAAGCCGCCGACCGACCCCGGCGGCACCCCGACCCCGCCGCCCTCGACGCCTCCCACGAACACCGACACGGTGGACCACCTGGAGGACGCCGGAACCGCCAAGCTCACCGCCATGGCCGGGGACGCGTTCACCAAGCGGATCAGCACCCGCGCCGAGACGAAGGCCGGCAAGGCCGTCGCCAAGGTCAGGGTCCGCTTCACGATCATCGGCAGCACGGACACCACCTTCACCGGCGGCGAGAACGTGGCCACGGTCGCCACCAACAGCTCCGGCGTCGCCGTCGCTCCCGCTCTCCAAGCGGGGGAGAAGACGGGTGAGGTCACCGTCCGCGCCACCGTCGTGGGCCGCACGGTCGCCGGCCTCGACTACAAGGCCACCGTCACCGAACGCGCCGCCGACGCCCTCGCCCGCACCGGTGACGCCGCGCTGACCTGCGCCCCGGGCGGCGAGTTCGCGAACCAGGTCGAGGTGAAGGCCACGTACAAGGGCGCCGTCGCCGACGGCGTCGCGGCCACCGCCACACTGATCAAGTCGGCGGACGACCCGACCGCCACCGACAAGGGCCCCTACTTCAAGGACGCCGACGGCAAGGCCGTACGCACCCTGAAGGCCCTGAAGACGGACTCGAAGGGCCTGCTGAAGCTGCCGAAGCTGTACGCGGACGACACCACCGGCACGTTCCTGCTCCGCATCAACACCGCGGGCGGTGCGACGCTCACCGTCGAACTGACCGTGGCGGCGGCCGAGACGTCCTCGCCAAGCCCGTCCACGAGCCCCGACGCGTAGCTCTCAGGTACTACGGACGACGCCCCTCTTACAGGAGGGGCGTCGTTGTGTGTGCAACGTGTTCTCATCTCTGCCTCGCGTTGCTACGGTGCGGACAAACCTGACGGTGTATCAGCTCAACCGTGGGGAGGCCCCCGTATGCGCACCCTCGTCGCCGCCGCCACCGGCCTCGCCCTCGCGTTCGCCGTGGTCCTGACGCTGACCGCCCTCGGCACCCCCTCGGGCGGGACGTCCCCGAAGCCGCTGCTGACGACGGTGCCCGCACACCCCTGACCGCCCGCCCGGGACGGAGGCCGAGATGCGCCGCAAGGCCGCTCTGATCCTGCTCGCCCTCGCCGTGTTCTGCACGGCACTGTCCCCGCTGCTGCGCTGGTACGCCTTCCCGCGCCTCGCCAAGGTCCCAGCGAACCAGTACCAGGACATGGTCCTGGAGGCCCGCGATGCCACCCTCCTGGACTACGGCACCATGCGGGCGAAGAAGGTCCCCAAGGTCACCATCGTGCAGACCCTCAAGGGCAACGTGGAGGCCTCCGAGCGGATCGAGGAGTCGGCGGGCCGGGACGTCGTCGTCTGGGACGGCCTGTCCTACGTCGTCGGCCCCGACGGCGAGATGGTGTCGAAGATCCCCGAGCGCTACATCTTCGACGCCCACACCCAGGAGCCCGTCCACGCCACCGGCGAATCGGTCGACGGCGACCCGGTGCGCCGCGAGGGCATCGAGTTCAAATGGCCCTTCCTCACGGAGAAACGGGCCTACCAGTACTTCGACGCCCAGGCCCGCGTCACCGCCCCCATCCACTACCAGGACACCCGCACCTTCCGCGGCCTGGAGGTCTACTACTTCGAGCAGACCATCCCCTGGACCAAGGTGAAGATCCCGAAGACGCTGCCCGTGGAGGGCCTCACCCCCGAGTCGGTCGCCCAGACCGGCACCACCCGCTGGTACACCACGGTCCGCAAGTTCTGGGTCGAGCCCCTCACCGGCGCCCCCGTCTACGGCGAGGAGATCCACAAGGAGGAACTGCGCGGCGGCTCCCTCCTCGGCGACCGCGAGAAGGTCACCGCGTTCGCCGGCCACGTGAAGATGCGCGAGGACTACATCACGCACACGGTCGACCTGGTCAAGTCCCAGCGCCTGCTCATCCTGCTGATGACGTCGTACCTGCCCTGGGGCTTCCTCACCCTCGGCGTCCTCCTGCTGGCCCTCGCGCTGTACCTGGAGGCCCGCGGCCGCCGCCCCTCCGGCTCGGTCCCGAGAGCGTCGGAGGAACCGTCGCAGGTCAGCGCCTGAGCCGGGCGTTGGTGTACCGGGTCGGCTCGGCACCCGCCGGGTCCTCGGGCCACGGATGCTTCGGATACCGCCCGCGCAACTCCGCCCGTACGCCCTTGTAGCCGTCCCGCCAGAACGAGGCGAGGTCGGCGGTGACGGCGGCCGGCCGCCCGGCCGGGGACAGCAGATGCACGAGCAGCGGCACCCCCGCGACCCGGGGCGACTCCTGCAGCCCGAACATCTCCTGCAACTTCACCGCGAGCACGGGCTGCTCGGGCCGGGAGTAGTCGACACGGACCCTCGACCCGCTCGGCACGGTCATCCGCTCCGGGGCCAGCTCGTCGAGTCGCCCGGCCTCCCCGGAGGCCCAGGGCAGCAGCCGGGCGAGCGCCTGACCGGCATCGATCCGCGCCAGATCGGCCCGCTTCCGTGCCCGGCTCAGCTCCGGCTCCAGCCACTCGTCCACGCGCGCGTGAAGCGCGTCGTCGCAGACATCGGGCCAGGGCTCACCGAGGTGCAGCCGCAGAAAGGCGAGCCGCTGCCGCAGGACCTCGGCATCCGCCGACCACCGCAGCAACCCGAGCCCTTCCCGCCGCAGCCCGTCCAGCAGCGCACCGCGTACGAGCCCGGGATCGGCGTCCTTCAGCGGCCGCACCGTCAACTCCACGGCCCCCAGCCGCTCCACCCTCCGCGCCACGACGTCCCCACCGTCCCAGCACACCTCGTCCCGCTCGTCCAGCAGCGCCCCCGCCGCGAGCCGGGCGATCCCCTCGTCGATCACGGCCCCCGACCGCACGCGCGCGTGCCCCTTGCCGACGGGCCGGTCCGCCACGGCGACGGCGACCCAGTCCGCCCCTCGCAGCGCGCTGCCCTCGCCCATCTCGGCCCGGGTCCCGGACACCATGAGGCACGACCCACCGTCGACCCTGGCGACCCGCTCGGGAAAGGCGAGAGCGGCGACGAGCCCGACCTGGCGGTCTTCGGCGGCATCCGTCCATGCCTGGGCCTCGTCCTCTGCCCCTACCTCTGCCTCTGATCTCCGGCGAAGGAAAACGCGGCAGACGCGCATCCTCGGCCTCCGCCCAGCAGCGGTACACCGCCCCCGGCGCCTCACGCCCGGCCCGCCCCGCCCGCTGCCGCCCGGCAGCCTGCGACGCCCGTACCGTCGTCAGCGCGCTCAACCCGCGCGCGTGGTCGACCCGCGGCTCGCGCGCCAGCCCCGAGTCCACGACGACCCGCACACCCGGCACCGTCAACGACGACTCCGCCACCGACGTGGCCAGCACGACCCGCCGCCGGTCACCGGGGGCGAGCACCGCGTCCTGCACCGCGGCCGGTGCCCGCCCGTGCACCTGGAGCACATCAGTGCCCCCAAGATCCCCGAGCTGCCCGGCCACCCGGGCGATCTCGCCCACGCCCGGCAGAAAACACAGCACGTCCCCGTCCCGCTCGGCCAGCGCCCGCCGTACCACCGACGCCACATGCGTCAGCAGCGCCGGATCGACACGCATCCCGTGCGGCGGCCGTACGGGCCGCGCCGGTGGCGCCCACACCGCCTCCACCGGATACGCCGCGCCCCGGGCCTCCACCACGGGCGCCCCGCCCAGCAACTCCGCCCACCCCTGCGCGTCGGTCGTCGCCGAGGCGGCCACCAGCCGCAGCTCGGGCCTCAGGGTCTGCCGCACGTCCCACAGGAACGCCGCCGCCGTGTCCGCGTCCAGATGACGCTCGTGGCACTCGTCGAGCACCACCACGTCGACACCGGTCAGCTCCTGGTCCCGCTGCAACCGCTGCACCAGCACACCGGTCGTGACGACCTCCACGCGCGTGTGCCGCCCGACGACCCGCTCCCCGCGCACGGTGTAGCCGATGCTCCCGCCGGGCTTCTCACCCAGCAGCCACGCCATCCGCCGCGCCGCCGCCCGGGCCGCGATCCGCCGCGGCTCGGCCACGACCACCCGCCGCTCGGTGCCTTCCCCGAGCAGTCCCGCGAGGGCCAGCGGCACCAGGGTCGTCTTGCCGGTGCCGGGCGGCGCCACGAGGACGGCGGTGCCGTGCCCCTCCAGAGCGTCGTCCAGGGCGGGCAGGGCACCACGTACGGGCAGGGCGTCCAGAGCGTCGTAGCGGATCACGCACTCAGTCTCTCGCCCAGCCTCCGGCCGGGGGTGCCCCCATCTCGCTTCGCTCGCACACGAAGACGGCCGTCCCCGGGATCAGGTTCCCGCGCAGGGGCGACCAGCCGCCCCACTCGGAGGTGTTCCAGGCCGGCCACTCCGGCTCCACCAGGTCCACCAGCCGCAGGCCCGACGTCACGACGTCCCGGACCCGGTCGCCGATCGTGCGGTGGTGCTCGACGTAGACCGCGCGGCCCTCGTCGTCCTGCTCGACATAGGGCGTGCGGTCGAAGTACGACCCCGACACCGACAGCCCCTCGGGCCCCGGCTCGTCCGGGAAGGCCCAGCGGATCGGGTGCGTCACCGAGAAGACGAGGCGGCCCCCGGGCCGCAGCACCCGGCGCACCTCCCGCAGGACCAGGCGCGGGTCGGCCACGAAGGGCAGCGCCCCGTACGCCGAGCAGACCAGGTCGAACGAGCCGTCCGCGAAGGGCAGCGCACCGGCGTCGGCGCACACCAGGGGGAAGGGGCCGCCGATGCGCAGCGCGTGCTGCAACTGCCGGTGCGAGATGTCCAGGGCGACCGGCCGGGCACCCTGGCCGGCCAGCCAGCGCGAGCACTGCGCCGCGCCCGCGCCGATCTCCAGGACGTCCTTGCCCTTGAGCTCCTCCGGCGGGCCGAGCAGCTCGGCCTCCACCTCGTCGAGCCCCTCGGGGCCCCACACGAACCGGTCGTCCCCGAGGAACGTGCCGTGCTCGACCTGATACTCGTCCGCGTTACGGTCCCACCAGCCACGATTGGCGCGGGAGCTCTCCGCGACCCCGGCGGCACGCCGGGTCGCCTCGGGTTCGGACGTTTCGAACTCTTGGATGATCGGCTCCCTCGTCGTACTCTTCCGTCCAGCTCGCTCCGGTGGCTTCACGAAGGGGTGCTGCAGGGCCCGCGTGGCCTCGGAAGACAGGACTTGTGCCGGTTATGCGGCGATCTGCCCCGGGTGGGCGGCTTCGCGCATTGACCCTGCCCGGCTGCCCCCGTATGCTACAAGTTGCGCTGCGGGCCTGCGCACCTCAGACGTAGCAGGTTGCGCTCGCATCTGTATGTATGTCCCCTCGGTTCTCGAGGCGCCACCGTTTTTCTGTGGCGCTTCCTTGGCTGTCCGGCTTCTGCAGAGCGAAACGGGCTTCCGGCGTAGCAGTACCTACGACTTCAATGTCCGTACCGGAGCCCTTTCCCACATGACGAGCAGCACCGAGACCACCGCAACGACCCCGCAGGTTGCGGTCAACGACATCGGTAACGAGGAAGCCTTCCTCGCCGCGATCGACGAGACGATCAAGTACTTCAACGACGGCGACATCGTCGACGGCGTCATCGTGAAGGTCGACCGGGACGAGGTCCTGCTCGACATCGGTTACAAGACCGAAGGTGTGATCCCGAGCCGCGAGCTCTCGATCAAGCACGACGTCGACCCCAACGAGGTCGTCGCCGTCGGTGACGAGATCGAGGCCCTTGTTCTCCAGAAGGAGGACAAGGAAGGCCGCCTGATCCTCTCGAAGAAGCGCGCCCAGTACGAGCGTGCCTGGGGCACCATCGAGAAGATCAAGGAAGAGGACGGGATCGTCACCGGTACCGTCATCGAGGTCGTCAAGGGTGGTCTCATCCTCGACATCGGCCTCCGTGGCTTCCTCCCGGCCTCCCTGGTCGAGATGCGCCGCGTTCGCGACCTCCAGCCCTACGTGGGCAAGGAGCTCGAGGCCAAGATCATCGAGCTGGACAAGAACCGCAACAACGTGGTCCTGTCCCGCCGTGCCTGGCTCGAGCAGACCCAGTCCGAGGTCCGCCAGACGTTCCTCACGACCCTCCAGAAGGGTCAGGTCCGTTCCGGTGTGGTCTCCTCGATCGTCAACTTCGGTGCCTTCGTGGACCTGGGTGGCGTCGACGGTCTGGTCCACGTCTCCGAGCTCTCCTGGAAGCACATCGACCACCCCTCCGAGGTTGTCGAGGTCGGCCAGGAAGTCACCGTCGAGGTCCTCGACGTCGACATGGACCGCGAGCGTGTCTCCCTGTCGCTGAAGGCGACCCAGGAAGACCCGTGGCAGCAGTTCGCCCGCACCCACCAGATCGGCCAGGTCGTGCCCGGCAAGGTCACGAAGCTGGTTCCGTTCGGTGCGTTCGTCCGCGTGGACGAGGGCATCGAGGGTCTGGTCCACATCTCCGAGCTGGCCGAGCGCCACGTGGAGATCCCGGAGCAGGTCGTCCAGGTCAACGACGAGATCTTCGTCAAGGTCATCGACATCGACCTCGAGCGTCGTCGCATCAGCCTCTCGCTGAAGCAGGCCAACGAGTCCTTCGGTGCCGACCCGGCCGCGGTCGAGTTCGACCCGACCCTGTACGGCATGGCCGCGTCCTACGACGACCAGGGCAACTACATCTACCCCGAGGGCTTCGACCCCGAGACCAACGACTGGCTCGAGGGTTACGAGAAGCAGCGCGAGGAGTGGGAGCGCCAGTACGCCGAGGCGCAGACCCGCTTCGAGCAGCACCAGGCGCAGGTCATCAAGTCCCGCGAGGCCGACGCCGCTGCCGCGGCCGAGGGCGGCGACACCGCGGGTGCGGCTCCGGCCGCGAGCGGTGGCGGTTCGTACTCCTCCGAGGGCCCGGACAACTCCGGCGCGCTGGCTTCGGACGAGGCGCTTGCCGCGCTTCGCGAGAAGCTGGCCGGTGGGCAGAGCTGAACGCCCACTGAGCTGTAGCTCCTGACTGAGGGGCCGTACCTTTCGAGGTGCGGCCCCTCAGTGCTGCTCGGGAGCGGCGGTCGCATGTCGGCTGCCGGCCCGGTGGGGGCTGGTCGCGCAGTTCCCCGCGCCCCTTCAGGGCGTCGTCCCGCCGGCAAGATCATGAGTCTCCTCCTCCGGGAATGCCCACGGCCGCAAGGGTGTTGTGGAGTATGAACACGAGGAGGAGCGGTCACTGTGCTTGATCCGCAGGGTTTGTACGCATGGGAGCCGAAGGGGCTGGCTGTCGTCGACATGGCGCTCGCCCAGGAGTCGGCCGGTCTTGTCATGCTCTACCACTTCGACGGATACATCGACGCGGGGGAGACGGGCGACCAGATCGTCGACCGGCTGCTCGACTCGCTGCCCCACCAGGTCGTCGCCCGCTTCGACCACGACCGGCTCGTGGACTACCGGGCCCGACGCCCGCTGCTGACCTTCAAGCGCGACCGCTGGAGCGACTACGAGGACCCCGCCATCGAGGTGCGGCTCGTGCAGGACGCCACCGGAGCGCCGTTCCTGCTGCTGTCCGGCCCCGAGCCCGACGTGGAGTGGGAGCGCTTCGCCGCGGCCGTGCAGCAGATCGTGGAGCGGCTCGGTGTCCGTCTGTCCGTGAACTTCCACGGCATCCCCATGGGCGTCCCGCACACCCGGCCCGTGGGTCTCACCCCGCACGGCAACCGCACCGACCTGGTCCCGGGCCACCGCAGCCCGTTCGAGGAGGCGCAGGTGCCCGGCAGCGCCGAGTCCCTCATCGAGTACCGCCTGCTCCAGGCCGGGCACGACGTCCTCGGTGTCGCCGCCCACGTCCCGCACTACATCGCCCGCTCCCCGTACCCGGACGCGGCGCTGACGGTGCTGGAGGCCATCACGGCGGCGACCGGACTGGTGCTGCCCGGTATCGCCCACGCCCTGCGCTCCGACGCCCACCGCACCCAGACGGAGATCGACCGGCAGATCCGCGAGGGCGACGAGGACCTCACCGCCCTGGTCGAGGGCCTTGAGCACCAGTACGACGCCGTCGCGGGCGCCGAGACCCGCGGCAACATGCTCGCCGAGCCGGTGGACATCCCGTCGGCCGACGAGATCGGCAAGGAGTTCGAACGCTTCCTGGCGGAACGAGAGGGCGACGCCTGACGCGCCCCGCAGGGGCGCGGGGAACCGCGCGACCGGCTCCGTACGGCCCGCACTTTCCACACGGCCTCCCCAGCCGCCCTCCAAGCGGAGCGTCTAGGCTTCCTGGCATGTTGAAGGTGGGCCTGACCGGCGGCATCGGTGCCGGCAAGAGTGAGGTGTCACGGCTGCTCGTCGAGTGCGGGGCCGTGCTGATCGACGCGGACCGCATCGCGCGGGAGGTCGTCGCACCGGGGACCCCGGGTCTCGCCGCGGTCGTGGAGGCCTTCGGCGAGCAGGTGCTCGCCCCCGACGGCGGCCTCGACCGCCCCAAGCTGGGATCCATCGTCTTCGCCGACGCGGCGAAGCTCGCCACCCTCAACTCGATCGTGCACCCGCTGGTGGGCGCCCGCTCCCGCGAGCTGGAGGAGGCCGCCGCCGACGACGCGGTCGTCGTCCACGACGTCCCGCTCCTCACGGAGAACGGCCTCGCACCGCTGTACGACCTCGTCATCGTCGTCGACGCGGCCCCCGAGACCCAACTCGACCGGCTCGTACGGCTGCGCGGCATGACCGAGGAGGACGCGCACGCGCGGATGGCCGCCCAGGCGACGCGCGAGCAGCGCCGGGAGATCGCGGACGTCGTCATCGACAACGACGTCCCGCTGGAGGAACTGGAGCGCCGCGTGAAGGACGTGTGGGCCGAGCTGACGCGCAGGTCCCACGCGTCCCGGCCGGACCCTCGGTGACGACCGGCTCCTCAGTGGCGGCCGGCCCCTCAGTGGCGGCCGGTCCTTGAGTGACGAGAGGTCCCTCAGGAATAGCGGCACCCCGAGGGGGCGTTGAACCTTTCCCGTGAGGGAAGGACTCTGCCGTGCCCGAGACCAGCGGTTCCACCGGACGTACCCCGGAGACGCACGTCATCGACTTCCGTGCCGCCGAGCAACTGCTCGCCGCGCGGGACCCGCGGGGCGCGGTGAAGCTGCTCGACGGAGTCATCGCCGCGCACCCGGAGAACACCGCCGCGCGACTGCTGCGCGCGCGTGCCTTCTTCGCGGCGGCGCAGCTGCGGCCGGCCGAGCTCGAGTTCTCGATCGTCCTGGAGCGGGAGCCGGACAACGCGTTCGCGCACTTCGCGCTCGCCCGCACCTATGAGCGGCAGAACCGCCCCGACCAGGCGAAACGCCATTTCCGTCTGGCGGCGGCGCTGGACCCGAACCCGCAGTTCCAGAAGGCCGCGCGCTTCGACTCGTGAGCGGCTGTCCCTCTCTGTCTCATCCGCTTCGTCTGCCTCGTCCGCCTCAGGGGTGGTCCTCGGGTGGCCGGTAGGGCGGGATGTCGGGGCCCGGCTGCCAATGCGGGCCCTGGCGGATGTGCCTGAGGACGACGACCAGGTCGATCGTGACGACCAGCAGCAGCACACCGCAGGCGATGGCCCAGCCGGTCCGCCCGGCGAGGGTGAACGCGACCGTGCCGAAGAGCGCCCAGACCAGCCCCCACACGCTCAGCCAGAAGCGCGCCCGCAGGGCACTGCGCGCGGTCGCCGGTTCACTGCCTGTACGCATCGCGATCTCCGCTCCTGCTTGCAACGTACTCCCCGCCGCGAACACGGACCACCAGGGGAGCTGGGGCCCGTGCGGGACATCGTTCACCCGGTCGGGTGAAGGCGGCCGGGAGAGGAACTGGCGTGCGGGCGTGGCCCGTTGGACGGGCATGGAGATGAAATTGCGTGAGGGGTACGAAGGGACAGGGCCCGGGGCCATCACCCCGGACGGCTGCGCGGTGGAGCTCTACTCACGACTGCCCGTCGGGGAGGAACCGAACATCATCGCCGGGGCGGTGCCCAAGGGCGCGCACATCCTGGATCTGGGCAGCGGGGTCGGCCGCATGACCCATGCACTGCTGGAGCGCGGGTTCACGGTCACCGCGGTGGACGAGTCCGCCGAGATGCTGGAGCGCGTGCGCGGGGCGCGGACGATATGTAGCCCCATCGAGGATCTGGACCTGGGCGAGACCTTCGACGTGGTGCTGCTCGCCTCGTTCCTCGTGCACGCGGGGGACGCGGAGGTGCGGCGAGGCCTGCTGCGCTCCTGTGCGCGCCATGTCGCGGAGGGCGGCCCCGTGCTGATCCAGCGGGAGGGCGCGGACTATCACACGAACCTGCCGCGCGAGCGCGTGGACCCGAGCGGCTTCACCGTACGGATCGTGTCGGCGGAGCCGGTCGGCGACGGGGTCAACTCGGTGCGCGCGGAGTACGAGTTCCCGGACGCGGTCTGGACACAGACGTTCCGGGCCCGGCCGCTGACCAAGGAACAGTTCGAGGAAGCGCTGGCGGAGGCGGGGCTGAAGGTGGACCGGTATCTGACGGACGACGGGACATGGGTGAGAGCGGTGCGGGCGTAGGCGGCCCCGGGGTGCGTGCGACAGTGAACGGGTCGGAGACGGCCTGGCGTCTGACCGGCTACGACACCGTCTCGACGTCCCTGGCACTGTGCGGGGACGCCGAACTGCGCCGACTGCTCGACACGGCCACACCGCTGGGCACCGGCATCGGGGGAAAGTCGGCCCGGCTGGACGTGTCCGGTACGCCGGTCTTCGTGAAGCGGGTGCCCCTGACAGACCTGGAGCGGAGACCGGAACACATCCGGTCCACGGCCAATGTGTTCGGGCTGCCGATGGTCTGCCAGTACGGCGTCGGCGGGCCCGGGTTCGGGGCGTGGCGCGAGGTCGCCGTCCACACCATGACCACGAACTGGGTGCTCTCCGGGCAGTTCCAGGGCGTTCCCCTGATGTACCACTGGCGCGTCCTGCCGGACGAGGCGCCGGTCCTGACGGAGGAACTCACCGATGTCGACAAGGCCGTGGACTACTGGGGAGGGAGCGCGGAAGTACGGCGGCGCATCGAGGCGCTGCGACAGTCCTCGGCGAGTGTCGCACTGTTCCTGGAGTACGTCCCCCAGACGCTCCACGCCTGGCTGACGGCTCAGGCGCGAGCCGGTGGCGAGGCGCTCGACCGGGCGTGTTCCCTGGTGGAGAAGGAACTGAGGGTCGGTACGTCCTTCATGAACAGCCGTGGACTGCTCCACTTCGACGCCCACTTCGAGAACATCCTGACCGACGGCCGGCGCCTGTACTTCGCCGACTACGGCCTCGCCCTGTCCAGCCGCTTCGACCTCTCGCGCGCCGAGGCCGACTTCTATGACCGGCACAGCACCTACGACCGCTGCTACACGGCCAGTTACCTGGTGAACTGGCTGATCACCACCTTGTACACGGGTGACTGGGAGGCACGTGAGGATCGTGAGGCACTGATACAGGCATGGGCCGAAGGGCGACGACCCACCGGCTCGCCGCCCGGGATGGCGGAGATCCTCAGCCGCAACGCCCCTGTCGCTGCCGTGATGACGGACTTCTACCGGCGAGTCCAGGGGGTGAGCAGGACGACGCCCTATCCGGCGGAGAGGCTCCGGCAGCTCTGCCCGTGACTGCCAGAACTTCCGCTGGACGGCGATGAGTTCGAGGGCGAGCGGCGGTCTACCTCTTCGACACCACCACGGACCGCTTCCCACAGGAGACCTTCATGTCTGAGACCACCGCTCCCGCCACCCCCGCCTCCGCTCCCGCCGGGGTCGTCGCCGAGTCCGCGACCGCTCGCGGGCGGCGCGCCCGGATCGCCCTGCGTGGTCTGCAGGTGCTGCTCGCCCTCTTCTACGCGATCCCGAGCGCCCTGCCCAAGCTGATCGCCCACCCCTCGGCCGCCGAGTCCTTCGAGAAGCTCGGCTGGGGCAGTGCGGGGATGTACATCATCGGGGTGCTCGAACTGGCAGGAGCGGTGGCGCTGTTGATCCCGGTGCTCCAGTCGGTGGCGGCGATCGCGCTGAGCGCGTTGATGGTGGGCGCGTTCATCGTGCAGATAGCCGTGTTCGACGGGCAGTACGCGGCGACGCCGCTTATCCTGATCGTGCCGCTCGCCCTCATAGCCTGGGCGCGGCGGGGGCACAACGCGGATCTGCTGCGACTGCTGGGGCGCCGGGCGTGACCGGGTGACACCGTGTCGAGTGCGATGCCGGGGGCGTCCGGGCGGGCCGAGGGGCTCGTCCCGGGCGCCGACGCGCGGCGGTGCCGTGCTCTACGGCTGTTGTGGCACTCCCCGGCCGGGGCCATCGGGTCCATGGTCTTCACCCTTATCCGTCGCGACGGTCCGCTCACGGCGTGGTTTTGCCGATCTCCTTGCTGATGTCGCTGCCCAGACCGCTGCCGCCGCCGTCGCCGGGGCCGGGCAGGCCGCTGCGCAGGCGTTCCATTTCGCGGCGGTCTCGCTTGGTCGGGCGGCCCGCGCCGCGGTCGCGGATGCCGGCCGGGGCGACGGCGTCGCGGGGCGGGGGCGGAGGGGAGTTGTCGATGTAGCACTGGGCGGCCACGGGGGCGCCGACCCGCTTGCGGATCAGCCGTTTGACGACGACGACTCGCTCCCGGCCCTCGTGCCGCAGGCGCACTTCGTCGCCGACGCGCACGGCGTGTGCGGGCTTCACGCGGTCGCCGTTGACGCGGACGTGCCCGCCGCGGCAGGCGGTGGCTCCCATGGAACGGGTCTTGACGAGCCGCACGGACCAGATCCAGCTGTCGACGCGGACGGTCTCGCCGCTCTGCGGCCCGGCCGCGTCGGCGGAGGCGATCGCCTCGGCGACCTTCGGGTCGAGGGCCGCCGCGTCGAGTCCCTTCGCCTCCGCGTCGCCGGAGTCGTTCGCCGTGCCTTGTGAAGCCATGTCCCCGACCTTAGTCCTCGGAGTGGTCCAATCGGGCGGGGAATCGTCCTTCGGCCAGCATCTACAAAACAAGTTTTGCAAAATGTCTTTTGCTGAATGCGGGTGGCGGCCTACGCTCCCCGGCATGGACAGCGACGAGCACAACCGCGTACTCGACCCCGAGCACGACACCGCCGCCCTGAAGGCCCTCACCCACCCCCTGCGTATCCGGCTGCTCGGGCTGCTGCGGCAGGACGGGCCCGCCACGGCCAGTGAGCTCGCCACGCGGACGGGGGAGTCGTCGGCGTCGGCCAGTTACCACCTGCGGGTGCTGGCGAAGTACGCCTTCATCGCCGAGGCCGAGCATCGTGACGGGCGGGAGCGGCGCTGGCGGGCGCTGCACACCGTGACGTCCTGGAGCAACGAGGCGATGGAGTCCTCCGCGGCGGGCCGGGCCTTCGTCAGCCTGGCGCGACGGCGGCAGCTGGAGCACCTGGAGTCGTCCCTCGCCCGGCACGAGGCGGACATGGCCGGCGGGCGGCTCGGCCAGGAGTGGGTGGAGGCGTCCGGGATCAGCGACCTCATGCCCCGGCTGACGCCCGGCTCGCTCAACGAACTCTGGGAAACGGTCGCCGGGAAGCTGGAGGAGCTGACCGCCCGGGACGCCGACGACCCGCGCGCCGAGCACGTCGTGCTCCTCACCGCCGGCCTGCCGCTCGCCCCGCGCGACCCCGAGGACGGCGACGCACCCGAGGGCGAGGGCGCCGACAGCGAGGGCGCCAATCGTGAGGGCACCGGCCACAAGGGCACCTCATGACGCACCGCACCGACAAAGCGCACCGCGCGGACAAGACCCACCGCGCGGACGAGGCACCCGGCATACGGATCGTTCGCCGCCGCTATGCCGCCATCTGCGCCCTGTTATGGCTGCCGCCGGGCCTCGGCCTCGCCTCGATGGTCCTGCTGCTCGGTGAGCGCGGGATGTCCCTGGCCGCGATCGCGGGGCTCTTCGCCGCCCACTCGCTGACCGTGGCCGCGCTGGAGCTGCCCACGGGCGGTCTCTCCGACGTCCTCGGGCGGCGGCCGGTCCTGGCCACGGCCGGTGCGCTCAACATGGTCGCCTGCTGTCTGGTCGGTCTCGGCACCACCGTCTGGGTGCTCGCCGTCGGCATGGTCCTCATGGGGATGTCCCGCGCGCTGGCCAGCGGTAGCGCCGAGGCCTGGTACGTCGACACCGTCCAGGCGAGCGCGGGACCCGACGCCGAGCTGCGGACGGGACTGGCCCGGGGCGGCACCGCGACCTCCGCCGCCCTCGCGGCCGGTCTGCTGCTCGGCGGGGCCCTGCCCTGGCTGCTCGGCGCGGGCACCGGCCTCGGTGCCGGGCTGAGTGAGGCGACGTCCGGGGTGGTGCTGCCCCTGTCCGTGCCCCTGCTGCTGGGAGCCGCCGTCAGGATCGTGCTCGTCGTGTACGTACTGGCCGTCCTGCGGGAGCCGCCGCGGCCCCGGGTCACCCTGCGTTCCGTGCTGCGCGGCGTCCCGGTCACCGTCCTGGACGGGCTGCGGCTGGGCGGACGGGACGCGCTGGTCCGTCGGCTCATGCTCAGCGCGGCCGCCGCCGGAGGCGCCCTGGGCGTCGTCGAGTTGCTGATACCCGGCCGTACCGTCGAGGTGACCGGGGCGAGCGGCTCCGGGGCACTGGCCTATGCCGCGCTCGCCTGCGTGGGCTTCGTCTGCTGCGGTGTCGGCAGCCATCTCGCCCCGTTCACCGCCCGGGTCGCGGGCGGCGGGGAGCGGGCCGTGCTGATCTGTCTCGGAACAGGCGTGGCCGGCCTGCTGCTGCTCGCGGTCACCGCCTCCTCCACCCACCTGCTCGCCGTCACCGTCGCGGTCACCGGCTTCTGTGTCTTCTACGTCGGCGTCGGCGCGGTGACCCCGAACCAGAACGATCTGCTGCACCGCCGCGTCTCCAGCGCCGGCCGCGCCACCGCCCTGTCCGTGCAGTCCCTCGCCCTGCAACTGGTCGGCGCGCTCACCGGCCTGGTGGTCGGGGCGATGCGGCCGGGCCCGCTGCCGTGGTTCCTCACGAGTGCGGTGCTGCTCGCCGGAGCGCTGCTGTGGGCCCGCCGAGGAGAGGAGCGGGTCGCGCAGGTCACCACCACCCGCTCCGCCTCTACCGTGGAGTGATGGACGCCAGTGGCCTTCCCCTCCTCGACCGGCGCATCGCGGCCTGCCGGGCCTGTCCGAGGCTGGTCTCCTGGCGCGAGGAGGTGGCCCGGGTCAAGCGGGCCGCGTACGCGGACTGGACGTACTGGGGCCGGCCGGTGCCCGGGTTCGGGCCGGAGGACGCCCGGCTGCTGATCGTAGGACTCGCCCCCGCCGCCCACGGCGGCAATCGCACCGGGCGGATGTTCACCGGCGACCGCTCCGGGGACGTCCTGTACGAGGCGCTGTACGACGTGGGTCTCGCCTCCCAGCCCATCGCCGAGCACGCCCACGACGGCCTGGAGCTGTACGGCGTACGCGTCACCTCGCCCGTGCACTGCGCACCGCCCGCCAACAAGCCCACCCCGGAGGAGCGGGACACGTGCCGTCCCTGGCTCGTGCGGGAACTGGGGCTGCTGCGTCCGACCCTGCGGGCCGTCGTCGTGCTCGGGGCCTTCGGCTGGCAGGCCGCGCTGCCGGCGTTCGTCGAGGCGGGCTGGTCCGTGCCCCGGCCGCGCCCCGCCTTCGGCCACGGGGTCCGCTACGACCTCGACGGTCTGGAACTCTTCGGCTGCTTCCACGTCAGCCAGCGCAACACCTTTACCGGCCGGCTCACCCCGGAGATGCTGCGCGACGTCCTGCGGACGGCCGCCGAGGCGGCGGGGCTGCTGCGGGACGGATGAGCTTCTACGGGAGTTCTTCGTCCCCGAACAGATGCCGCACCGTGGAGCGGTAGTTGGTCCGCACGTGCGTGAGCGCGTGCGCCCGGGCCCGGTCCGGGTCGCCCGAGGCGATCGCCTCGTACAACTCGCGGTGCTCGACGAGGAGCTGGGGCCACTCCTCGTTGCGCCGGGTCATCCAGCGCAGCCGGCCGGCGACCGGTTCCAGGGCCTCGGTCAGCAGGCTGTTGCCCGCCATCGCCACGATGCGGTCGTGCAGACGGCTGTTGACGTCCGTGATCGCCTCGGCGTCCTCGGCCTCGGTCGCGGCGGCGGCGCGGTCGATCAGTCCCTGGACCTCGGCCAGATCCTCCGGCGTCGCGCGGGACGCGGCCAGTCCGGCGGCATAGACCTCCAGCGCCTCGCGCAGTTCGAACAGTTCCTTGACGTCGGTCGGGGTGAGGCGGCGTACGACCGTGCGGCGCGGGGTCTCGAAGTGGACGAAGCCCTCGGCGACCAGGGCCCGGATCGCCTCCCGGACCGGGACGCGGGAGACGCCGAAACGCTCCGCCAGCTCGCGTTCCACCAGGCGGTCGCCGGGGCGGAGGCTGCCCGCGATGATCTCCTGCCGCAGCTCGGTGGTGACGCGTTCGCGCACTGCGCCCAGGGGTTCGATCTTCGTCATGCAGCCCATCTTCGCCGAGGCGAGGGGTGTTTTACGGAGCGTTAACAACAGCGACATCGGTCAGAACGGTTGACGGGGAGACCATGAGCGCAGTTTGGTATACCAAACGCGCGCCCATTGAACCGTTGCCATCGAGCAGTCCTCCGTCGTCCCCTTGCTCATGGAGGCCCCGTGTCCCTCGCCGACCGTGCCGCGACCACCGGCACCCCCGCGTTCGTCCCCGATCCCCGGCTCACCAACGAAGACCTCGCGCCCGCGAAGAAGCGCAACTGGAAGGTCTTCGACCTCTTCGCCATGTGGATGTCCGACGTCCACAACCTCGGCAACTACACCTTCGCCGCCGGACTGCTCTTCCTCGGCATGAACGTCTGGCAGATCTTCACGTCGCTGCTCGTCGGCTTCGTGATCATCTACATCGGCATGAACTGGATGGGGAAGATCGGGCAGCGCCACGGCGTCCCCTTCCCGGTGGTCAGCCGGATCGCGTTCGGCGTCTGGGGCGCCAACATCCCGGCGCTGATCAGGGCCGTGATCGCCATCATGTGGTACGGCATCCAGACCTACCTGGCCTCCGTCGCCGTCAACGTGATGCTGCTCGCGGCCTGGCCGGGCCTGGAGTCGTGGACGCACAACTCCTTCCTGGGCCTCGACGCACTCGGCTGGGTCTCCTTCATCGCCCTGTGGCTGGTGCAGGCGGCGATCATCAGCCGGGGCATGGAATCGGTCCGGAAGTTCCAGGACTTCTGCGGTCCGGCGATCTGGCTCGTGATGATCGCGCTGGCCGTGTGGATCCTGGCCAAGGCCGGCTGGACGATCTCGCTCACCTCGACCCCGCACCCGGTCTCCGTGGGCGAGCAGTGGCGTCAGTGGTTCGGCGCGATCGGCCTGGTCCTCGCCACGTACGGCACGCTGCTGCTCAACTTCTGCGACTTCTCCCGCTTCTCGCCCGACTACCGGACGGTCAAGCGCGGCAACTTCTGGGGCCTGCCCATCAACTCCACGGCCTTCGTCATCGTGTCGGTCATCGTCACCGCGGGCGCCTTCGAGGTCTTCGGCAAGGAGATCACCGACCCCGCCTTCCTGGTCGCCGAGATCGGCAACACCTGGGTGCTCGTGGTGGGCGCGCTGACCTTCGCCATCGCCACCATGGGCGTCAACATCGTCGCCAACTTCGTCTCACCGGCGTACGACCTCGCCAACGTCTGGCCGCAGAAGATCACCTTCAAGGTCGGCGGCATGATCAGCACCGTCGCGGCGCTGCTCGTCACCCCCTGGAACCTCTTCTCCAACCCGACCGTCGTGAACTACTTCCTCGGCGGCCTCGGGGCCTTCCTCGGACCGCTGTTCGGCGTGATCATGGTCGACTACTACTGGGTCAAGCGCGGCCGGGTGAACGTGGACGAACTGTTCGACGCGACCCCCGGCTCCCGCTTCCACTACCGCAAGGGCGTCAACCCCAAGGCGCTGTGGGCGTTCCTGCCCGCGGCCGGTGTCGCCGCCGTCCTCGCGCTGGTGAAGACCTTCAGCGAGGTGGCGCCGTACTCCTGGTTCATCGGCACGGCCCTCGCGGCCGGGTTGTACGCGGCCCTGTGCCGACGTGAACGTGCCGTGTCCGCCCGGCCGGTGGAGGTCTGAGAGACGTGCGGATCGTCGTCACCAACTGCAACACCACGCAGGAGATGACCGAGGAGATCGTACGAGGTGCCCGGGCCGCCGCAGGCCCGGGCACCACCGTGAACGGACTGACCCCAGCCTGGGGACCCGAGTCGGCGGAGGGCTGGCTCGACAGCTACCTGTCCGCCGCGGCCGTCCTGGACACGCTGCGGACCTACGACGGACCGCCGTACGACGCCGTGGTCATGGCCGGATTCGGGGAGCACGGGCGGGAGGGCGTGCGGGAGCTGGTGGACGTGCCCGTCGTCGACATCACCGAGGCCGCCGCGCATCTCGCCTGCCTGCTGGGCCGCCGCTACGGCGTCGTCACCACCCTGGAGCGGTCGCGCGGCCAGATCGAGGACAGCCTGGAGACGGCGGGTGTGGCGCGGAACTGCGCCGCGGTCGTCGGCACGGGCCTGAACGTGCTCGACCTCGGCGACGACGAGCGCACGGAGACGGCGTTCCTCGCCGCCGCCGAACGGGCCTGCGCGGCCGGGGCGGAGGTACTGGTGCTGGGCTGCGCCGGAATGACCGGCTTGCAGCGGGCGGTCGGGGAGAAGCTGGGCCTGCCGGTCGTCGACGGGGTCGCGGCGGCGGTCAAACTGGCCGAGTCGCTGGTGGCGCTCGGGCTGACGACGAGCCGTACGGGCAGCTACGCGGCGGCGCTGCCGAAGCGGAGGGTGTGGGGGCGGCCCGAACGGCGGTAGTTCAGGACGGGCCGTCGAGGGTGACGTCGTCGCGGTGAGCCCCGTACAACGCCACCTGGCGGGCCATGACCTCCCGCATCGACGTGCCGCGCGGGATGCCGTACACCGTGCCGGGGAAGTCCAGCGCCTCCTGGATCTGCCACAGTTCGTCGTGCTCGCCGGGGGCGAAGAGCCGGGCCCGGGGCGCTCCCGCCGCGATCCAGCCGATGGGCAGGACCGTGCCGGGCGGCAGTACGGAGTTGACGTGCAGCACGCTGTGGATCCGCAGCTCTGAGCCCGTGCTCGCGACGGCCCCCGGGAAGACGCAGGCACCGGTGGCCACGAAGACCTCGTCCTCCAGGGTCGCCCCGTTCACATGGGCGTGCGGGCCGACGAGCACGGCGTCACCGATCACGGCGGGGTGCCCGGCCCGCCCCCGCACCAGCGCGTTCTCCATCACCACGACGTCGGAGCCGACCCGCACCTCCCCGTCCTCGGCGGTGAGCACCGCCCCGTGCAGCACCCGGCTGCGCTCCCCGAGGACGACGGCCCCGCACAGGACGGCCGTCGGGGCGACGTACGCGGACTCGGGGACGACGGGGCGCCGCCCGCGGTGCTCGATCAGCATGGAGTTCTCCTCAGGTCGGCGCCCCGTCGGGCACGACGGCTGTCGCCGTAATCTCCACCAGCTGCCCCGTGTACCCGAGGCACGCCACGCCGATCAGCGTCGACGCGTGCGGACCGGCACTGAGCCCGGACGCCTCGACGACCTCCCAGACGGCGGACAGCACGGCCGTCTCACCGCTCACGACGTACACCTCGGTCGAAACGACGTGCGGCAGGTCGCTGCCTACGGCGTGCAGTTGCTCCCGCAGATTGGCGATCACCTGCTCGGCCTGCAGTACGGGATCTCCGGGTCCGACGAGGTTGCCCTCGGCGTCGAGCGGCACGGACCCGGCGAGGAACGCCAGCCGGGTGCCGGCCTCGACGACGGAGGCGTGGGAGTAGGTGGGCGGCGGGAAGAGGCTCGGGACGGTGACGCGACGGATCACGCGGGGCTCCGATCTGGGGCGGTGACTGGGCGGTTGTCCGACCGATCATGCGGGGCCCGGTGCGCGTCCGCACCCGTATTTCGGTTCACGCGATCCGGCCGGTCCCTCTACGCTGCTCGGGCCGAGAAGGGGCGACGGCGGGATCTGACCCACTGGCCCGGGTGGTCAGCGACGCGGAGGCGCTCTTCGCACGGGCCGTGGAGTCGGCCCGCTCCTGGCGATTGCGTTCATAATGAACCCGGCTCTCCCGCACTCCGTCACGTTCCGGAAACCTTTCTTCCAGGAACCCCGCCTACCGTGGACAGCCACACCCCGCCCGGCCACCGTCGCCCGAAGGCCCACCCCTGCCCTCGACGAGACGACAGGAGCCCAGTGTCCCGATCCCGCCGCTTTTCCCTCGTGCTGCCGCCCTGGCTCGCGCACGCCCTGCGCGCCCAGCGGGGGCCGGTGCCCTGGAGCGCGGTGACGCGGGGGGCCCTGTCCGCCGGGCCGTTGCTGCTGGTGGCAGTGGCGACGGGACGTACCTCGCTCGGTGTCGTCGCCGCCATCGCTGCCATGCTCGCCGGGATCAACGACCGGCCCGGGAGCCGGCGGGTCTCGGTCAAGCGGCTCGGGGTGCCCGCGCTGGGCGGCGCCCTGGGCCTGGTGATCGGTACCTATGCCGGGCAGGGGACCGGCGCGGTCGTGCTGACCCTGGTCCTCACGGCCGTCGGGCTCATCGCCGGGGGGATGAGCGCCGTGGGGCCCGTCGCCTCCGCCTCCGGGACACAGTTGCTCGTCGGCGCGGCGATCGGCGCGGGGATGCCCCTGCCCGAGTCGGGGTGGCAGCGCGCGCTCGCCTTCCTCGCCGGGGCCGGCTGGCTGCTCGTGCTCCGGCTCGTGCTGCCCACGCCCGGCTCCCTCGCCGGGGACTTCCGCTTCGACGGGGAGCGGGCGGCCGTCGCCGGTGTCTACGACGCCGTCGCCGAGCTGCTCGACGCCGTCGGCGGGCCGGACGCCATCCGCCGCCGTGCCGCGCTCACCGCCGCCCTCGATCACGCCCAGGACGCCCTCGCCGGGCCCCGGCTGCGGCGCTACGCCTCCT
Source organism: Streptomyces sp. CRCS-T-1 (assembly GCF_024442335.1). Taxonomy (NCBI): domain Bacteria; kingdom Bacillati; phylum Actinomycetota; class Actinomycetes; order Kitasatosporales; family Streptomycetaceae; genus Streptomyces; species Streptomyces sp. CRCS-T-1. The sequence goes on from NZ_CP101651.1 coordinate 6,444,665, forward strand.
CCTCCACCGAGCGGCGGCTGCACGCGCAGTACGCCGCCGCGCTGCCCCTCGCCGAGGCCGCCACCGCGCTGGCCTGGGCCGAAGAGGCCGTATCCGAACGGGCTTCCGAAGGCCCCCGGCGGCTCGCCGCCGCCGTACGCGACAACGCCCACACCGGGCCGCTGCCCGCTCCCTCCCGCTCGGTGCCCGCCCTGCGCGCCCTCGACGACGCCCTGCTCCAGGCCGCCGAGGTGTTCGACCAGGGCGGGGGCGGCGATCTGCACACCCGGCCCCGTACCGCCAGGGACCGGTTGCGCGCCGCCTTCGGCACCGCCGGACGCGAGTACGGACTGCGCGTCGCCCTCTGCTTCGGGGCCAGTTCCGCGGTCGCCCAGGCCCTGCACCAGACCCAGTGGTACGGCGAGCACGAGCACTGGTACTGGCTGCCCGCCACCGCCGTCTTCCTCGTCAAGCCCGACCTCGGGCCCCTGGCCTCACGGGTGCTGAACCGGGCCGCCGGGACCGTCCTCGGCGCTCTCCTCTTCGCCGGGTTCGCCGCCGTCCTGCCCCGCCCGGACGGGCTGATCGCGCTCGTCGCCCTCAGCGGGGCGCTGATACCCGTCGCCACCCGGCACTTCGCCGCCCAGACCGCCGTCGTCACCGTCCTCGTCCTCGCCCTGGTCATGGTCGGCGGCGAGGCGCAGGCCTCCGCGGGCCGGATCGGCGAAACACTGCTGGCCTGCGCGATCGTGCTGATCGTCGGGCATCTGCCGATGCCCGGCCAGCGCGGCGGGGGAGTACGCGCCCGGCTGGCGGCGGCGATCCGGGCCGCGTTCGCCTACCTCACCCATGTCCTCGACGAGGCCGACGCCCCACGCATCGGCGGCTCCGGCACCCCCTCCGACCACCGCGCCACCCGCTGGACCCTGCGCCGCGAGGCCTACCGCACCCTCGCCGAGGCCCGCACGGCCATCTCCCTGTCCGCGCACGAACTGCCCGCCCTCGCCCGGCACACCGAGGGCGCGGACGAGGTGGCCGACCTCCTCGAACGCCTCGTCGACACCACCACCGCCTGCGCCGTGCACCTCGACGACACGGGCCGGATCGGCCCCCGCCACACCGAACGCCTCACGGAGGTCCTCGACGAACTCACCGGACCCGGGGAACGGGTGGGGCTGCGACTGCCCCGGACACCCCTCGCCGGATAGCGCCCCGTCGTACCTTGGCGTGATGACGCCTGCTGCCACGGACAGCCCCGCCGATCTGATCATCAGCGCCTGTGCCGTCCTCGTCCACGACGACCAGGAGCGGATCGGCTTCGAGGAGGACGCCGCGATCGTCGTACGGAACGGGATCGTCGAGGCCGTCACGAGCACCGCCCAGGCCCGGGACCTGGCCGCCGCCGAGCGCCTCGACGCCCGTGGCCAGGTCGCCCTGCCCGGCCTGATCAACTGTCACACGCACGCGCCGATGGTCGCCCTGCGCGGACTCGCCGAGGACCTGCCCACCGAGGAGTGGTTCAACGACGTCATTTGGCCCGTCGAGTCCAACCTGACGGCGAAGGACATCGAGCTGGGTGCGCGCCTCGCCTGCGCCGAGATGATCCGCGCCGGCGTCACCTGCTTCGCCGACCACTACTTCGCCATGGACGAGGTCGCCGCCGTGGTCGCCGAGTGCGGCATGCGGGCACTGCTCGGCGAGGCCTATTTCTCCTCCCAGGGCCCCGAGGGCGGGGAGCGGTCACTGGACTTCGCGCTGCGGCACCGCGGCTCGGCGGACGGCCGTATCACCACCGCGCTCGCGCCCCACGCCCCCTACACCGTCGACGACACCGACCTCGCCGCCACCGCCGATCTCGCCCGCGCGCACGGCCTGCCCGTGCATCTCCACGCCGCGGAGAACCGGGGCCAGACGGACACCAGCCTCGCCCGCCACGGCGTCACCCCCATCGAGGTCCTGGCCCGCACCGGCATCCTCGACACGGACGTGCTCCTCGCCCACGGCACCGGCATCACCGACCGCGACCTGCCCGTCCTGGAGCGGGCGGGCGGTCGTACGGCCGTCGCCACCGCGCCCCGCGGCTATCTCAAGTTCGCCTGGCCCGACACCACACCGGTCCGCGCCCTGCGCGACATCGGCGTCGACGTCGGACTTGCCACCGACGGCGCCGCCTCCAACAACTCCCTCGACGTGTGGGAGTCCATGGCCCTCACCTCACTCGTCCAGAAGCAGACCGAGGGCGACCCCCGCTGGCTCACCTCCCGCCAGGCCCTGCACCACGCCACCCTGCAGAGCGCCCGTGCCGTGGGGCTGGGGGACAGCGTCGGCAGCATCGCGCCGGGCCGCAGGGCGGACATCGTCCTGGTCGATCTCACCGGCCCGCACACCCGGCCCGTCCACGACCTCGCGGCCACGCTCGTGCACAGCGCCCGCTCGGCCGACGTCCGCACCACGATCGTCGACGGACGGATCCTGATGCGCGACCGGGAGCTGCTGACCATCGATGTGCCTGCGGTGGCGGGGGAATTGGAGGAGCGCCTGCCCGCGCTCGTGGACCGCGGCCACGGCCGGCGCATCCAGGAGTACGACACCTGAGTCCCAGGAAAAACTTCGCGAGCCGGCGATGAGTTCCGCCCCTCCCACCGGTCACCACCCCGGACGGACCGTTGCCACAGGAGGGGTACAGGAGGGGTTCATGTCGTTTCCGGAGATCGTCTCGCGCGACCGGTGGCGCGCGGCGCGTGCGGAACTGCTGCTCAAGGAGAAGGCCGCCACCCGCGCGCGGGACGCGCTGAGCGCCGAGCGGCGCGGACTGCCCATGGTGGAGGTCGACGAGGAGTACGTCTTCGAGGGCGGGGACGGCAAGGCCACCCTGCTCGACCTGTTCGAGGGGCGGCACCAGCTCGTCGTCTACCACTTCATGTTCGCGCCCGAGTGGGACGCCGGCTGCCGCAGTTGCTCGGGATTCCTGGATCAAATAGGGCATCTCGCCCATCTCAAGGCCCGTGGCACGTCGTTCGCGGCCGTCTCCCGGGCGCCCTTCCCGAAGATCCTGCCCTTCAAGGCCCGAATGGGCTGGACGGTGCCCTGGTACTCCTCGCACGGCAGCGACTTCAACCGCGACTTCGAGGTGACGCTCGACCATGAGGGAGAGTTCTCCGAGCGCCCCGGCCTGAGCTGCTTCCTGCGGGACCGCGACCGGATCTTCCACACCTACTCGACGTACGAGCGCGGCCTCGACGGCCTCGGCTCGACCACCAGTCTGCTCGACCTCACCGCGCTGGGCAGGCAGGAGGCGTGGGAGGAGCCCAAGGGGCGGGCGTCGGCTCTTGGGGCGCCTGCGGGAAGCGAGCGCGTCCGCTATCACGACGAGTACGACGATTGACACGCAAAGTGAACACATCCGCCAAGAGGCTGAGAGGTTGGTCACACTTGGCGGTGAACGAGTGTCAACTACGTCTCAGAACCGTCACTTCGCGAGCCGTTCACCCCATGGTTGGCGTTTAACTCTACGAGTACAGCGCTACATGGAGGTGCAGGGTGGTGAACGGGCGAACGGTGCTCGAGCGCTTTCCCGCCGGTGGGCCGCGTGGCTCCTGGCCTGCGGAGGAGTTCGCGCAGGCACGGCGTCTGGAGGGCCTGCCCGCCGAGGTTGTCATGGACCTCGCGACGGACATGTTCCTGGTGATCGTGCGCAGCGGCGACAGCGCCGACGCCACGGCCTGACGGACGGCCCGGGCAAGGCGTGGCTCAGCCCGCCTTCGGGGCCGGCACCTTCGCGGCCGAAGCGATCGGCGGGGCCGTCGCGGGCGGGGTGGCCGTCGTGGGCGGCGTGGTCGTTGTGTGCGGGGTGGCCGCCGTGGGCGGCTTGGTGAACTGCTCCGCCTGGAGCGCGTACAGCTCGGCGTAGAGCCCGCCGGTGGCCAGCAGCTCGTCCGGCGTCCCGGACTCCACGAGCCGGCCCTGGTCCAGGACATGCACCAGATCGGCATGGCGTACGGACGCCAGCCGGTGCGTGATCAGTACGACCGTCTGGCCGCTGTCGGCCAGGGCGCGGATCCGCTCGAAGACCTCCAGCTCGGCGCGAGCGTCCAGGGCCGCCGTCGGCTCGTCCACGATCAGGATGCGGCCCTTGCGATAGGCCGCCCGGGCGATGCCCAGCCGCTGCCACTGGCCGCCCGACAGTTCGTGCCCGCCGCTGAAATTGCGGGCGAGCAGGGTGTCGAGGCCGCGTGGCAGATCCGCGACCACCGCCTCCGCCCCGGCCTCCGCGATCGACGCGGCCAGCCGCTCCTCGCACACGGGCGCCGACGTACGCCCCAGGGCGACGTTCACCCGGGCCGTGAACGGCCACCGCTTGAAGTCCTGCGCCACCATCGCGATCCGCTCGGCCAGCAGATGCCGGTCGGCGGTCGCCGCGTCCACACCGTCCCACAGGATCCGCCCCCGCTCCGGGGTGTACAGCCCGGCGAGCAGCTTGACCAGGGTCGTCTTGCCGGAGCCGTTCTCGCCGACCAGCGCCACGATCCGGCCCAGGGGGAGGGCGAGCGTCACATTGTCGAGAGCGGGGCGGGCCGACTCGCCGGGGTAGCGGAACGTGACGTTCTCGAAGCGGATCTCGCGCGGGTCCTCCGGCAGTTCCCTTCCGCCCGACGGGATCGCGCGCTGCGCCGCCTCCGTGTACAGCCGGTGCAGGTCGCCGACGAAGAGCGCCTCCTCGTGCAGCGCGTTGACCTCCACCACGAGTGTGTCGAGGCTCTGCGAGCCGGTCCGGATCGCGATCACGGCCGTACCCGCCACCGACAGCGCCATCGAACCCGCCAGCAGCAGTCCGCCGAGCGTCGCGTACGTCGCCACCGTCGCCAGGCCCGTCCACGCCGCCGCGATCAGGCCGGTACGGGCGGCGAGCCCGGCCAGACGGGCCTGCTCGGCCTCGGCCGTCTCCGACATCGCGCGGAAGTGCCGCAGCAGGAAGGCGCCCACGCCGTGCACCCGGATCTCCGGGGCCGCCTCGGGCTCGATCAGCAGATTGCCCAGCAGTCGGCCCGCGCGGGCATGCTGCACCCAGGCATTGAAGGACTCATAACGCCGCCGGGCCACGGTCAGCGCGCTCCAGGCACTCGGCAGCGTCATCGTCACCAGCAGCGGCAGCAGCGCCGGATGCAGCACGGTCAGTACGCCGGCCGCCGCGACCAGGGAGATCATCGCGTTGATCACACGCGTCCCGTACATGATCATCCGACGGGCGGAGGCGGCGCCGTACTGCGCGGTGTCCAGCAGCTTGTGGAAGGCGTGGTCCTCGATCGCGGCCAGTTCCACGGTCGCGGCCCGCTCCAGGTACCGCTCGGTCGCCACCCGCTCCACCTTGGGCTCCAGACGGCCGGTGGCGTAGGTGCTCGCGGCCCGCAGCAGTGCCGCGAGCAGCATCACGAGGGCCACCGTGACCAGCGCGGGGACGGCACCGCGCAGCCGGTCGTCGAGCGGCCCGCCGCCCATCAGCCGGGCCAGGACGCTGTTGACCGCGAGCAGGCTCACCGCCTGTGCGACGCCCCGGCCCGCCTCGCAGGCCAGCACGATCCGCGTGGCGCTCCGGTCGGCCTGCCGGGCGAGCCGGAGGCTGGACGCCAGCAGGGACGGCAACCGGGTGATCATCGCGCGGAAGTTCAGTTCCAGGAACGCGTCGGCGTGCTGGCTCCAGCCCATGTCGTAGCGCAGCGGCCCGCCGAAGAGCAGCCGCTCCGACTCGGACACCTCCGGCGCGGTCCGCTTCTTCCCCACCGTCGACCGACCTCCCCGCTCAGGTCCCGCTCGTGAACCAACGGCCACTATCGCGGGGGCGGAGCCCGCCCGGGCAGGGCGCAGCCCGGGGCGCCGGATGCGCGCGGGCGCACGACCGGACCCGGGGAGTTGTGGGGCGGCGCGGGGTCGTGGGGGTGGTGCGGATGCCTTGGCCTGGACGTGCTCGGGGGTCTTACGCGCCGGAGGGGGGGAGGCAGGGGTGGGGGTGCGTGGTGGCTGGGGCGTGCTTGGTGGGTCTGCGCGCGGGGGAGCCAGGCCGGGTGGGGCGTGTGGCGGCGGGTCGGGTTCGGCCGGCTCTGAGTGCCAGCCGGTCTGTGTGCGAGAGGTCCTGTGCGTCGGTAGGGCCGTGCTTGATGGGTACCGTGCGTCGGTAGGGCCGTGCTTGATGGGTACCGTGCGTCGGCCGGGCCGTGCTCGACGAGTGCCGCGCGTCGGGCCCGGCGGTGCTTGATGAGTGCCGCGTGCCGAACGAGCGGTGCTCGGCCGAGCCCTGCTCGACAGGCCCTACGCGCTGACCGGCCGCGACCAGGCCGGAGCTGTCCCCGTCACCCGGCACAGGGCCAGGTACAGCGGTATCGGCGGGGTGTACGGAAGCTTGCCGTCCGGGCGGTGGATCAGCCGGGGGAGTTCGGGGGCGTCGGGGACGATCGCGCCGGTGGCGTACCGCGCGGGGGCCGGCCACTCCAGGGCGTGGTCGGAGTCGGCGGGCACCAGCCACCACCAGTGCGTCCCGTCGGCGTAGACGCAGCCCGCGCGGGGCAGCCGGGGCATGACCAGCCGGCCGACACGGACGGGAACCGCGACCGCGTCGCAGCCGAGCGGCGCGGTCATGCCGTCGGGCACGGGCAGGCGCAGAGCAGGACCCGGCGTACGCAGCCCGCGCCGGAGGCGGGCGAGGGTGTCCAGGTTCAGTACGCGGCCACCGTGCGCGGACGTCATGCCGCTCCCTGCCCTGGGCGTCGCCTCTGGGCTGGAACCTCCGGCACGCCTCTGGCGTGACCTGTCCGGGTGTGACCTGTCCGGTGGTCTCCGTCCCCGTCGCCCGAGTCGTCGGACGGACCCGGCTTAGGGCGGGCGCCCCAGCCCAGGTCACTCCGGGGCTCGGACGGGTCGCCCGAGGTGTCGGCCGTGCGCGGCAGCTCGGCCCAGACCAGCAGCCCGAGGTCGTGCTCATGGGCACCCCAGGCCTCGCAGAGGGCGTCGACGAGGAGCAGTCCCCTCCCGTGCTCCTCCTCGGGCCGCGTCCGGCCGGCCGCGTGGGGCTGGCCCGGGGCGCAGCCCTCGTCACGCACCGCTATCCGCACCAGGTCGTCGCCGTCGTGCAACTCGCACACTATGTGGGTGCTCGCCGTGTGCACGATGGCGTTGGTGACCAGCTCGGAGACCACCAGGGCCGCGCTGTCGCACGTGTCCTCGCACACCGACCAGCCGGTCAGCCGGGCCCGCGTCAGGCGTCTGGCCTGTGCGGGGGAACCCGGATGTGCGGCCAGCTCGAAACGGAACCGGCGCTCGGCAGCGACCCCGGCGGGGCCGACTCCGGCGGTACCGAGGCCGAGTGGGCCTGCGGCGGCGTCTGTTCCTAAGGGCGCGGACGGAATCACGCTTGCCACTATCGCCCCGGCGTGAACACTTGGCAAGTGTCACTCTGAAAATTGCAGAGTGCGCTGTGACGGCCTGGAAGGCCGTGGCACACTGCATCGCAACAGCACTCCGCGCGGCGCCAGTTGAGATCGTCGAAGGTTCGTTCGAAACGTCAGTTCGGATCGGCTCTTCGTAAGGGTCTTCGCATGGCGCCGCAGGGCTGTCAGCGTTCTTTTCGTGGCCGGCTTCTCAGGACTCTTCGTGGAGGTGGAGCGTGAGCGAACCGCGGTCCGCGCCGACGGTCGGCCAGGTCGTCCTCGGCCGACGCCTGTTGGACCTGCGGGAACGCGCCGGGATGAAGCGCGAGGAGGCCGCCCGCATCCTCCGCGTCGCCCCCGCCACGGTCCGTCGTATGGAGATGGCCGAGGTCGCGCTCAAGATCCCGTACCTGCAACTGCTCCTGAAGGCCTACGGGATCTCCGAGGAAGAGGCCGACGCCTTCGTCCAACTGGCAGAGGACGCGAACAAGCCCGGCTGGTGGCAGCGTTTCCACGACATCCTGCCCGGCTGGTTCTCGATGTACGTGAGCCTGGAGGGCGCGGCCGGCGTCATCCGCAGTTACGAACCCCATTTCGTCCCCGGCCTGTTGCAGACCGAGGACTACGCGCGCGGAGTGCTCCGCTCCGGCGCCATCGGCCAGACCCGGCCCGACGATATCGAACGCCATGTCGCCCTGCGCATGCAGCGCCAGGACCTGCTCACCCGCGAGGACGCGCCACGGCTGTGGGTCGTGATGGACGAGACCGCCCTGCGGCGCCCGGTCGGCGGCCCGGAGGTGATGCGCGCCCAGATCGACAGACTGCTCGAAGCCACGAAGCTGCCCAACGTGACACTCCAGGTCGCCCCGTTCGCCAACGGGCCGCACCCGGGCACGTACGGGCCGTTCGTGCTGTTCCGATTCGCCATGCCCGAACTGCCGGACATGGTCTACAGCGAGTACCTGACCGGCGCGGTCTATCTCGACGCGCGCGCCGAGGTGGCGACCCACCTCGAGGTCATGGACCGCATGGCGGCGCAGGCCGCTACGGCACATCGCACGAAGGAGATCCTCCGGGACCTCCGCAAGGAGCTGTGAATGGATCGCATCAAGCCGCGCAAACAGGTCTACAACGGCATGCCCGCGCGTGACTTGGGCAGCGAAGGCTGGCACAAACCGTGGAGCGGCGGGAACGGCGGGAACTGCCTGGAGGCGATGAAGCTCGCCGACGGCCGGATCGCCGTCCGACAGTCCACCGACCCCGACGGACCGGCGCTGATCTACACCACCGACGAGATGACGGCCTTCATCGAGGGCGCGAAGGCGGGGAAGGCGGACTTCCTGCTGTCCTGACGTCGTTGCCCTTGCTGCCGCTCCACTGCCTGACGCTGATGCTGAACTTATCGACGCTGGTGTTGAATTGACCACCCTTCGCGCCTTACGGAGTGCCTCATGACCGGGCAGGACCCCACGACGTCCGTCCAGATCGACACGACCAGACCCCACCCCGCGCGGATGTACGACTGGTATCTCGGCGGCAAGGACAACTACCCGGTCGACGAGGAGATGGGCCGTCAGATGCTGGCCCTCGACCCGAGGGTGCCGGTGATGGCGCGCGTCAACCGCGCCTTCATGCACCGGGCCACGCGCTGGCTGGCTCAGAACGGCGTACGGCAGTTCCTGGACATCGGCACCGGCATACCGACCGAGCCCAACCTCCACCAGGTCGCCCAGGAGATCGCCCCCGACGCCCGGGTCGTCTACTGCGACAACGACCCCATCGTCCTGGCCCACGCGGCGGCCCTGCTGCGCGGCACGGACAAGGGCGCCACCGAGTACCTCCAGGCCGACGTCCGCGACCCGGACGCCATCCTGGAGGGCGCGCGGAAGGTCCTGGACTTCTCCCGGCCCGTCGCGCTGTCGCTCATCGCGCTGCTGCACTTCGTCTCCGACGAGGACGGCGGGCACGAGCTGGTCCGCCGGCTGCTCGCCGAACTGCCCTCCGGCAGTTACCTGGTGATCACCCACGCCACGGCCGACTTCACCCCGGAGGAGTCCAGGGCGGCGACCGAGAAGCTCCGCGCCGCCGGAGTCACCCTGGCCCTGCGCTCCCGCGAGGAGTTCACCCGCTTCTTCGACGGCCTCGACCTCGTCGACCCCGGCGTCGAGGTGCCCCACCACTGGCACCCCGAGCTGGGCGAGCCCGTCCCAGGGCAGGACGACGGGGTGATTCCCGGCTACGGGGCGGTGGCGCGCAAGCCGTAGCCCTCGAGGACCCTGACGGGCCGGTCATGGCGGCGGCAGCGCACCGCACAGCGCCTCCAGGGCCGGCCCGTAGGCATGCTCGGAGGGAGTCGCGTATCCCACGACGAGGCCGTCGCTGACCGCCATGTCCGTGTCCGGGTGCCGGAACGCGCCGAGGCCGTCGAGGGCGACGCCCCGCCAGGCGGCGGCCTTGACCGCGGATGCCTCGGTGCCGGGCGGCAGCCGCAGCACCGCGTGCAGCCCGGCCGCGACGCCCGTGACCTCGACCTGCGGCGCGTGCTCGGCCAGGGCCGCGACGAGCCGGTCCCGGCGGCTCCGGTACCGCTGCCGCATCCGCCGCACATGACGGTCGTACGACCCGGAGACGATGAAGTCGGCGAGGCTCAGCTGGTCGAGGACGCTCACCCACGCCTCGCGCTCGCCCTTCACGGCGAGTACGTCCCCGACATACCGCTCCGGAAGCACCATCCAGCCCAGCCGTACCGCCGGTGACAGGCTCTTGCTGACCGAGCCGATGTGGATCACGCGCTCGGGGTCGAGCCCCTGGACGGCGCCGACCGGCCGGCGGTCGTAGCGGAACTCGCCGTCGTAGTCGTCCTCCAGGACCAGCCCGCCACGCGCGCGTGCCCAGTCGATCACGGCGGCCCGGCGCTCGGGGTGCAGCGGCCCGCCGGTCGGGAACTGGTGCGCCGGCGTGAGCAGCGCACCACGCTCGCGCCCCAACCGGTCTACCTGGGCGCCGTGTTCGTCGAGCGGGAGCGGCACGGTACGCACCCCGGCGCCCGCGAGGACCTCCCGGTGGAATCCCAGCCCGTACGCCTCGACCGCCAGTGGCCCGCGCAGGACGCCGCCTCCGAACAGCAGGCGCAGCGCGTGCGCGAAGCCGGAGCAGATCACGATCCGTCCCGGATCGGTCCGCACGCCCCGCGCACGGGCCAGGTACTCGGTGAGCGCCTCCCGCAGTTCGGTCCGTCCGGCGGGGTCGCCCGGGCCGAACACCTCGTTGGGCGCCTGCTGGAGCGCCCTGCGGTAGGAGGCCAGCCAGGCCGCGCGCGGGAACGCCGAGATGTCCGGCGTGCCCTGCAGCAGGTTGTGCCGGGGTCCACGAGCGCGGGGAGGTGCCTTCTTCGGCACGCGAGCGGCGGGACGCAGCGGCTCCGCGCGCTCGGCGACCCGGGTGCCCGAGCCCTGACGGGCGGTGAGCCAGCCCTCCGCGACGAGTTCCGCGTACGCGTCGGCCACCGTGTTGCGGGCGACACCGAGGTCCGCCGCGAGCGAGCGGTACGGCGGCAGCCGCGTGCCCGGAGCGAGCCGCCCGTCGCGTACGGCCTCGCGCAGCGCCCGGGTCAGCGCCGTGCGCCGACCGCCCGGCCCGGACAGCTCCAGATGCAGGTCGGACCCGATCCGTTCCGCGGAATTGACCCACGAATTCGCCATGGAAGTGCACCCTACAGCGGGTCTTTGCGGCTCATAGGTTGAGGGACATGACGACGAACACGACCACCGACACCACCACGAACACGACGCGGGCGCACTCGACGGGAACGGCCCGGCTGGAGTTCGCCAAGTCCGCCCCGAAGGCCTTCCGGGCCCTCATCGCCTTCGACGCCGCCGCCCGTGAGGGCCTCGACCCGGCCCTTGTCGAACTGATCCAGATCCGCGCCTCCCACCTCAACCACTGCGCGTACTGCCTCCACATGCACACCAACGACGCCCGCAAGGCAGGCGAGAGCGAGGACCGGCTGCACATGGTCGCCGTCTGGCGCGAGGCCCGCCACTTCTTCACCGAGCGGGAGCAGGCGGCCCTCGCCCTCACGGAGGCGATGACCCTCGTCGCCGACGCCGGCGTCCCGGACGACGTCTACGCGCGGGCCGCGTCCCTCTTCGAGGAACGGGAACTGGCCCAGGTCCTCGCCGTGATCTGCACGATCAACACCTGGAACCGGGTGGCGCTGTCCACGGCGAAGGTGGCGGGCACGGACGAGCGGTGACCACTTCTTGAGCGGGCTTCCCTCTAGACCACCATGGGCCGGTCGTACGGCCCGATCGGTGACGGCAGCCGCGAACTGCCCGTCAGATGACGGTCCACCGCGGCTGCCACGGCCCGCCCCTCGGCGATCGCCCAGACGATGAGCGACTGCCCCCGGGCGGCGTCGCCCGCGACGAACACACCGGGCACGTTCGTGGCGAAACCGGCGTCCCGCGCGACGGTCCCCCGGGGTTCCATCGCCAGCCCCAGCTGGTCGACGAGCCCGTCCTGCCGGCCGGGCCCGGAGAAGCCGAGGGCGAGCAGCACGAGGTCGGCGGGGAGCGTCCGCCCGGTGCCGTCCACCGGGCGGCGCCGCGCGTCCACCTCGACCAGGTGCAGCGACCGCACATGCCCCGCGGCGTCCCCGTCGAAGCGCAGCGTGGACGCCGCGAACAGCCGCGCGTCCGCGTCGGCGACCGGAGCGGTCCGCAGATCACGGGCCTCCTCGTGCGCGGCGGACAGCCGGTAGATCCGTATCGGATACGTCGGCCAGGGCTCGGCGTCCTCGTCGCGCTGCGCCTCCGGCAGCGCGTAGATGTCCAGTTGCGTCACCGATGCGGCACCCTCCCGGACGGCCGTGCCCAGGCAGTCCGCCCCGGTGTCGCCGCCGCCGACGATGACGACGTGCTTCCCGGCGGCGGACAGGGGTGACGTCTCCAGATCGCCCGCGCAGACCCGGTTGGAGAGCGGCAGATACTCCATCGCCTGGTGAACCCCCGTCAGCTCCCGCCCCGGCACGGTGAGTTCGCGCCACGCGGTCGCGCCCATGGCGAGCACCACGGCGTCGTAGCGGGTCCGCAGCTCATCGGCACCGATGTCCTGACCGACCGACATCGAGGTACGGAACTTGGTCCCCTCGGCCCGCATCTGCTCCAGCCGACGCTCCAGATGGTGCTTCTCCATCTTGAACTCGGGGATGCCGTACCGCATCAGCCCGCCGGGCCGGTCGTCCCGCTCGTACACCGCGACCGTGTGCCCGGCCCGGGTCAGCTGCTGGGCCGCGGCCAGCCCGGTGGGCCCCGAACCGATCACCGCGACCGTCTTGCCGGACAGCCGCTCCGGCGGCCTCGGCGGAGCGAAGCCCTCCTCCCACACCCGGTCGGCGATCGCGCACTCGACGTTCTTGATGGTGACGGCCGGCTGGTTGATCGCCAGCACACACCCCGCCTCGCACGGCGCCGGGCACAGCCGCCCGGTGAACTCCGGGAAGTTGTTCGTGGCGTGCAGCCGGTCGGCGGCCGCCCGCCAGTCCTCCCTGGACACCAGGTCGTTCCACTCGGGGATCAGATTGCCCAGCGGGCAGGCGTCATGGCAGAACGGGATGCCGCAGTCCATGCAGCGGTCGGCCTGCTTGCTGATGATCGGCAACAGCGCCCCGGGCACATAGACCTCGTCCCAGTCCCGCACCCGTTCCTCGACCGGCCGCCGCGGCCAGTCCTGGCGGGGGGTGGTCATGAAACCCTTGGGATCGGCCATGGCCGTCTCCCTTGCGTGCGCGTCTCGACAGGCCGTGCGTCGTCGGGCGGTACTCCTCCGGCCACGATACGTCCGCCTCCGGACCGGTGCCCGTCGCCGCGGTTGTCGGGTGGGCGCCGTCAGGTGAGCGCCAGCACGTACGCGAGCGCCGCCCCGGCCGAGGCGACCGTGCGGACGTGGTTCCACATCGTCCACTCGCGCACATACGCCGGCCAGTACGCGGCCGCCTCCGACGTGCCCGGCTCCAGCTTGGCCAGCGCGTCGTTGCGCGGCACGTTCGCGACCATGGTGAGCCCGAACGAGCCGACCAGATACAGCGCGCTGCCCACCAGCAGCTCCACCGTCCCCTCCTCCGGCCACAGCACGAACGTCACCACGGCGATCACCGCGCACAGCACCGCCGACCCGAGGAACACGACCATGAAGGGCGGCGTCACCGCGGCCACGTTGATCGCGTTCATCGCGGCGACTCCCTGCGCGGGCGGCAGCGTGGCGAGGCCCCGCATGACGAAGGTCGAGAAGCCGCAGAACACCCCCGCCACCAGGCCGGTCCCGAGCACACCCAGCACCGTCAGCACGAAGTACGGCCCGTCGATCATGTCAGCCTCTCCCGCCCGTCGAGCCGGGATCCTGCCCGGCGCCCTTCCTCACCACAAGTGAATTCCCGTACGAGCACCGTGACCATGGCCGAACGGCGCGGGGCCATAAGCGAACGTCCACGATCCCTCGAACGGCCGTGTCGGCCAGTCCACACGGGGCTGTCGGCCAAAGCCCGGCCAGTCCACACGGGGCTGTCGGCCGAAGCCGGGCCGGATCACCCGGCCTGCCGGCCGACGCCCGGCCGGATCACCCGGCGGAACCGAGCCCCGCCTCGGCCCACCCCCCGAGCACCGTCTGCACCGCCGCCGCGATCCGCCGCCGCGCCTCATGTCTCGGCACGCCGCTCATCAGCAGCCGGTCGTACGGCGTGTCCAGATGCCGCACGGACGCCACGACCGCCGAGGTCACGGCCGCCTCGGTCAGCGCCCGCCCTGCCGCACTGCGGCCCACCCGCCCGCTGCCCCGCTCCGAGGCGTGTGCCGCGATGGCGTGTGCCCGGTCGGCGGGGCATCCGGGATACAGACGCCGTATCTCCGCCGCGAAGGCCTGGGCGAAGAGCTCGTCCTGAGCCGCCCGCCGCCCCGCGTCCCGCACCCGGCGCCGCCGCCGTGCCTCGGCGTCCGCGAGACACCGCCGCTCGGCCCGCGCCAGCGCCGCCTCCTCGACCAGGACGCCCTGCCGTTCGTAACGGCTCTTGCGCCGGTTGAACCGTACGACCACCGCCGACAGCGTGCTCTCCTCCCGCGATCTGCGCGTCAGCGCGGTGTCGCCGCTCGGCAGGAACACCAGATGCCCGAGGTCGGCGCAGTCGAGGCAGCGCGGGGCCCGGTCCTCCAGGGTGAGCAGCGGCAGCGGCCCACGCCGGCACTCGGCGCAGTACCGGCCCTTGAGAGGCTGGAAGACGAGGAGCCCGGTGAGGGGCGGAAGCATCGCGCGGGGGACCATACGTGGTTCATTCCCCCTGACGACGGGACGCACTACGCCCGCCACGACCGACCCCGGCCCTCTCGACGCGGCCTCCCCGCGGAATGTCCCTCCCCGGCGTCCGAGGAGCCCGCGGGCGTGACAATTCCTGCCCCGGCCTGACGCATCATGGGCCGTGTGCGACTCGAAGCGATCACCTGGGACCGGCTCGGCGACCTGCTCGCCGAGCGCCTCCTCGACCTGAAGCCCGCCGACGGCGCTCCCTGGCCGCGCGTCGCCTTCGACGGCGCCCCGGCCGCCCGCCCCGGGGATCTCGCCCGGCGGGTCTCCGAGGCGCTGCGCATACGCGGCCGCTCGTCGCTCGTCGTGGGCACGGAGGGATTTCTGCGCCCTGCCTCGGTGCGGCTGGAGTACGGCCACCGGGACGTGGAGGCCTATTACAACGGCTGGTACGACACCGGCGCCCTCTGGCGTGAGGTGTTCGGCCCTCTCGAAACCGGCGGTGACGGCCGTGTCCTGCCCGACCTGTGGGACCCGGCCGCCGACCGGGCCACACGCAGTCCCTACGTCGAACTCCCGCCCGGCGGCGCCCTGTTGATGCACGGACCCTTCCTCCTTCGGCACTGGTTCCCCTTCGATCTGAGTGTTCACGTCCTGCTCTCCCCGGGCGCCCTGCGCCGCCGCACGCCCGAGGACGAGCACTGGACCCTCCCGGCCTTCGAGCGCTACGAGCACGAGACGGACCCGGCCGGCACGGCGGACGTCCTGGTACGGGCCGACGATCCGCGCCATCCGGCGTGGAGCGGTTGAGCGGCTGCTCCCCGTGCGGCGGTCACGGGTGCGTTCCGTGTCAGACGGGTTCCGTGTGCGGGCATCCGGTGGCGCGGCGAGAATGAAGGGCGTCGGGACTCGCGGTGCGTCCCGCGCCGCGCCGGCCGTCCGGCAACGGGAGGTACTCCATGACCACCGCCGGAGACATCATGCACCGCGGCGCCCAGTGGATCCCCGCTCACGAAACCCTCGACCGCGCCGCCCAGCTCATGCGCGAACTGAACGTCGGCGCCCTGCCCATCAGCGACGAGAACGAGCGGCTCTGCGGCATCCTCACCGACCGCGACATCGTCGTAGGCTGCGTCGCTATGGGGCACGACCCCGCCAGGATCACCGCGGGTGAGATGGCCAAGGGCACCCCGCGCTGGATCGACGCGAACGCCGATGTCGGCGAAGTGCTCCGTGAGATGCGGGAGCACCAGATCCGCAGGCTGCCCGTGATCCAGGACAAGCGCCTGGTCGGCATGATCAGCGAAGCCGACCTGGCCCGGCATCTGGCGGACGACCAGATCGCCTCCTGGGCCGAGAGCGTCTACTCCACCACCACACGCTGATCCGCCGGGTGACTCCCCGCGTCAGAGCCAGCCGCTGCGCCGGAACGCCCGGTACAGCGTCACGCACGCGACGGATATGACGCCGAGGACCATGCCGTAGCCGTACCGCCAGTGCAGCTCCGGCATGTGCTCGAAGTTCATGCCGTACACGCCGCAGACCATCGTCGGCACGGCGATGATCGCGGCCCACGCCGTGATCTTCCGCATGTCCTCGTTCTGCGCGACCGTGACCTGCGCCAGGTGCGCCTGCAGGATGGAGTTGAGCAGTTCGTCGAAGGCGGCGATCTGCTCCTTCGCCCGCAGCAGATGGTCCGAGACGTCGCGGAAGTACGCCTGTATCTCCGGGTCGACCGCTCGGATCGGACGGGTGGCGAGATCCTCCAGCGGGCGGCTGAGCGGCACCACGGCCCGCTTCAGCTCGAGCAGTTCACGCTTGAGCTGGTAGATGCGCCCCGGGTCGGCTCGGGCGCCGGTCTCCGCGAAGACATCCGTCTCGACCTGGTCGATGTCGGCCTGCACCGAGTCCGTGACCGTCAGGTAGTCGTCCACCACGTGGTCCGCGATCGCGTGCAGCACCGCGGAGGGGCCCTTGGCCAGCTGGCCGGGATCGGACTCCAGCTCCTCGCGCAGCGGACCGAGCGAGCCGTGCCGGCCGTGCCGGACCGTGATCACGAAGTCCCCGCCGACGAACACCATGATCTCGCCGGTGTTCACCACCTCGCTCGTGGCCGTCAGCTCCTCGTGCTCGACGTAGCAGACCGTCTTGAACACCGCGAAGAGTGTCTCGCCGTACCGCTCCAGCTTGGGGCGCTGGTGGGCCTCGACGGCGTCCTCGACGGCCAGCGGGTGCAGGTCGAAGAGCTCGGCGATGCCCGCGAACTCCTGGTCGGTCGGCTCGTGCAACCCGAGCCAGACGAAGCCCTCCCGGCTCTTGCGCACCCGCTCCACGACATCCACCAGATCGCCGCGCACGGGGGTGCGGACGCCGTCCCGGTACGTCACGCAGTTCACCACCGAGGAGCCCAGCGGGGAGCGGGCCGGGTGACTCAGGTCGACGCGCGGGCGCCGCCTGGCCAGCCGAGCCACCTTGCGAAGGCCACCGACCCCGCCGAGGCTCGTGACCTTCCGCAGATTCCCTGCCATGGACATCCGGTTCTCCTTGCGTGGAACTCCTCGCGCCGTTCCTGCGCCTTGGCGCGCCAGTCTGCCAGGCCCACGTGAGCTGCGGGTAAGCCTGTGGAAACGACCCATTCCGCTTTGTTCCCGGCTGTGGACGAACGACTCGCCGGTGCCGTCGCTCCTAGACATCGACGCGGGCCGGTACGGGTGCGGTTCTCCTTTCCGGAGCGTCGACAATCAAGAACAAGTAAGACAAATGGGATGATCGCAGCATGACGCGAACCGATGGGTATGTCCTCGACAACCGGCAGACCGAGGCGGCGGAGCACTTCAGCGCCTTCGCCGCGCTCTTCGACCCCACGACGTTCCGGCATCTCGAAGCTCTCGGCGCGGGATCCGGCTGGCGGTGCTGGGAGGTCGGCGCCGGCGGTCCGTCCGTGGTGTCCTGGCTGGCGAAGAAGGTCGGTCCGACCGGACGTGTCGTCGCGACCGACAGCGACACCTCACGGCTCGCCCGGAGCGCCCTGCCGCGCGTAGAGGTCCGGGTCCACCGACTCGGCGCCCAGGACCCGCCGGGGGAGGGCTTCGACCTGGTGCACGCCCGCCTCGCCCTCGTCCACGTCACCGACCGGAAACGGGCGTTGCGGTCCATGGCCGACTCCCTGCGCCCCGGCGGGCGCCTCCTCGTCGAGGACGTCGACCCCGCCCTGCAGCCCCTGCTCTGCCCCGACGAGTACGGCCCCGAGCAGCAGCTCGCGAACCGGCTGCGGCACAGTTTCCGCAAACTGCTCGCCGACCGCGGGACCGACCTCCCCTCGGGCCGCACCCTCCCGCGCCTGCTCCGGGAGGTCGGCCTGACCCGCGTCCAGGCCGACGCCTACTTCCCCATCGCCTCCCCGGCCTGTGCGGCCCTGGAGTCCGCCACGATGCGCCAGATCCGCGACCAGCTGGTCACCGCGGGCCTCGCCACGGACCAGGACATCCAGCGCCACCTCATGAACGTCACGTCCGGCGCCCTCGACCTCACGACACCACCGATGATCTCGGCGTGGGGACGCAAGCGGTAGCCAGGGGACGGCGTAGGAGCCGGTCCAGCAGCCGGACAGGGGCGGCCCGCAGCCGGACAGGGCCGGCCCGCCCTGTATCAGCCGGGCAGGGGCGGCCTCCCGCCCACCCGCTCCACCGCCCGCGCACCCGCCCGGCAGCCCTCCACCGCCGCCTCTTCCGGCCCGGCGCCCGCGAGCAGGGCGCCGAGGAACGTGCCGGTGAAGGCATCACCGGCGCCGGTGGTGTCCCGCGGCGTCGCTCGCACGGCGGGAACGCGGGCGCACACCTTCCCCGAACGGGCCACGAGTGCTCCCTCGCGCCCCTGCTTGGCCACGACCAGCGGGATGCGCAGGCTCAGCTCGGCCGCCGCGTCGGCAGGGTCCGCCAACCCCGTCAGCAGGCACGCCTCGTCCCGGCTGGGCAGCAGTACGTCCACGTCCTCGACGAGCGCCAGGAAGCGCTCGACGCCCAGCCCTGTGAGGAAACCGGCCGACGCCGGGTCCAGACTCACCGGCACGCCACGCGCGCGTGCGGCCTTCAGCGCCACCGTCACCAGGGCGCGACCCGCCTCGGAGAACAGCAGATAGCCCGACAGATGCAACCGGGCCACCCCGTCGAGCAGCGCGTCCGACCAGTCGGCGGGTTCGAGCCGTGACGACGCCCCGCTGTCGGTGAGGAACGTCCGCTCCGCCGAAGCGTCCCGGTCCACCAGGCAGATCACCATGCCGGTCGGCGCCCGCTGGTCGACGACGAGCAGCGGGCGCACGCCGTGGGCCGCGAGTTCACGCTCGTGCCAGGCAGCCGCGTCCGCGCCCACGCGCCCGAACAGCCGCACCTCCGACTCACCCCGGTGCGCCGCCCAGCACGCCACATTGGCGCCCGCCCCGCCCGGTACCGTCCGGATCGAGGCGACCGTGTCCGTGCCCGCCGCGAGCGGCCCCCGGTGCCGCGCGACGACATCGGTGATGACATCCCCGACGACCAACAGCGCCGCGCCCTGCACGGACGGCTCTCCACGACCCGCGGGGCGGCCGGCCCCGGTCCCGGTCACCCCCGGGCCCAGGCCGCCGCGATCCGCGCCGCCAGGCGCACATTGCCGCGGACCGCCGCCAGGTTGGCGCTCAGCGAGGCCCCGTCGGTGTGCCGCACCAGATGGTCGAGCAGGAACGGCGTGACCGCCTGGCCGGTGACCCCCTCCTCCTGGCACGCGTGCAGCGCGTCCGCGAGCACACGCGCGTGCAGCTCCGGTTCGAGCTGTTCCTCCTCGGGGACGGGGTTGGCGACGATCAGCGCCGACTCCGGCTCGCCGAGCGCGTCCTGGGCCCGCATGACGCCCGCCACCTGCTCCGGCGTCCGCAGCGTCCAGTCCACCGGATGCCCCGAGTCGGACAGATAGAAGCCGGGGAACCGGTCGGTGCCGTACCCGGCCACCGCGACCCCCAGCGTCTCCAGCCGCTGCAGGGTCGCCGGCACGTCCAAGATCGACTTCACCCCGGCACACACCACGGTGATCCGCGTTCGTGCCAGCAGCCCCAGATCGGCCGACTCGTCCTGCGTCACCGTCCACTCCCGGTGCACCCCGCCGAGCCCGCCGGTCGCGAACACCCGGACCCCCGCCAGCGCCGCCAGCAGCGCGGTCGCCGACACCGTGGTCGCTCCGCTGGCCCCGGAGGACAGCGCGAGCGGCAGATCACGGTGGCCCAGCTTGCGGATCCCGTCCTCGTTCGCGACCCGCTCCAGCTGCTCCTTGTCCAGTCCGACATGGGGCCGCCCGTCCAGCACGGCGATCGTCGCGGGCACCGCCCCCTCCTGCCGCACGGCCGTCTCCAGTTCCAGGGCCACCTGGAGGTTGCGCGGCCGGGGCAGCCCGTGGGCGATGATCGTGGACTCCAGGGCCACCACGGGCTGCCGCGCCTCGAGCGCCGCCCGCACCTCTTCCGACATCACCAGCACCACGCCTGCCTCCTGTCAGTCGGTCCTCCCTCATCTCTGGCGGGCGGCGCGCCGGGCCAAACCCTTGCGGGCTGTCACGGAGGTCACGAGCCTGGAGTGCATGACG
The DNA here is from genome assembly GCF_024442335.1 of Streptomyces sp. CRCS-T-1. Taxonomy (NCBI): domain Bacteria; kingdom Bacillati; phylum Actinomycetota; class Actinomycetes; order Kitasatosporales; family Streptomycetaceae; genus Streptomyces; species Streptomyces sp. CRCS-T-1. The sequence continues at coordinate 6,464,965 of NZ_CP101651.1, forward strand.
GACCACACAGCACGTCTCGACCACGTCGTCCTCTGGGTGCGCGACCCGGTCGCCGCCGCCGACTTCTACGAGAAGGCCGTCGGCCTGGAGACGCTCAGGCTCACCGAGTTCGCCGCGGGCAAGGTGCCGTTCCCCTCCGTGCGCGTCAACGACGAGACCATCCTCGACCTCATGCCGCGGACCTTCGCGGAACGCATGACGATGCTGCCCGGCGCCGCCGACAGCGCCGGCCACCCCGTCAACCACGTCTGCCTGTCCCTGCCCCGGGGCGACTTCGACGCCCTTCTCAGCCGGCTCGAAGAACGCTCCGTACCGATGTCGGACCTCTCCTACGACTCCTTCGGTGCCCGGGGCAAGGCCACCCGCAGCTTCTACTTCCGGGACCCGGACGGGAACGTCTTCGAGGCGCGGCACTACGACTGACCAGGCGCGGGACCTCAGAGCGGACCTCGGCGGGACCTCAGAACGGACCTCGGCGGGACCTCAGAAGAGAGGCTCGGGCAGCACCCCTTCCAGGGCGAGCAGCTTCCGCTTGGTCTCCAGACCGCCCCCGAAGCCGCCGATGCCGCCGCCGCTCTCGACGACCCGGTGGCAGGGCACCACCACCGGCAGTGGGTTGGCGCCCATGGCCATCCCGACGGCCTGCGCGGCGCCGGGCTGCCCGACCCGCCCGGCCAGATCGCCGTACCCCACGACCGTGCCGTAGGGCACGCCCGAGGCCAGTTCGCGCAGGACCTCGCGGTTGAAGCCGGAGATCAGCGACCAGTCCAGCGGCAGGTCGAAGTCGCGTCGCCCACCCGCGAGGTACGCCTCGATCTGGCGTATCGCCTCGGCCAGCAGCGGGGAGCCCGGATCCTCGACGGGCTCGGTGCCGAGGCGCGACGCCAGCCGCTCGAGAGCCCGGTCCCGCACCGCGTCCGTGGCATGGAACACGACGCTGACCAGGCCCTCGCGGGTCGCGGCCAGCAGCAGCGGACCGATGTCGCTGTCGACGACGCCCCACACGACCCGCTGCTCGACCTGCCCATGGCTGTCCATGCGCCCACCGTACGACCCACCACTGACAACGCCCCCGGGGCGACGGCTCACCCGCCCACGGCCTCCCGCACCACATCCGGCTTGTTCGCGATGATCCCGTCGACGCCGTAGCGGGCGACGCGCTGGGCGGTGGCCGCGTCGTCGACCGTCCAGGTGAAGACCTCCATGGGCGTGCCGTGCGGCCCGTCGAACGCCTGCACGGCGGAGACGTACGCCGTGGAGAGCGAGCCGTGCGACGGGTTGATCTGGTCGGCGAAGCCGGCGTAGGCGGACAGCTCCGACACCGGCGGCGTCCCCAGGAAGCCGGTCTTCACACCGGGCTTCAGCTCGTGCACCGTCCGGACGCTGTCCGCGCTGAAGCTCTGCACGATCAGCCGGCCCGCCAGATGCGAGGTGTCGAGCCAGCCTTCGTTGCTGAGCACCTTGAGCGTCTGGCGCTCTATGCCCGGATACAGCTCCGGGTTCTTGATCTCCAGGAGAAGCTTCTGGTGGTGCCGCTCGACGCGGTCCACGAACTGTTCCAGCGTCGGCACGCGCGCGCCCGCGTGGTCGGGGCCGAACCAACTGCCCGCGTCGAGACGGGCGATCTCGGCGGCGGTGAAGTCCTTCACCTTCCAGGGGGCCCGCCCGGGGAAGACCTCCTCGACGTCCGTGGTGCGCCGCAGGTTGTCGTCGTGGACGACGACGAGCTCGCCGTCACTGGTCTGCTGGACGTCGTTCTCCACCCAGGCGATGCCCAGCTCGGCCGCCTTGTCGACGGCGGCCAGCGTGTTCTCGGGCGCGTACGCGGAAGCGCCCCGGTGGGCGATGACCAGCGGCGCCGGCTCGGCGTCGGCGGCCCCGGCGGGGGAGACGGGGACGAGGAGAGCGGCGGTCCCCAGGAGTGCGGTGGTGGAGGCGGCAACAGCGCGCGCGTGCATGCGTACTCCTCGCGTGAGCGTTCGGCGACATCACAGACAGATCAACTGTGACAGCAGAGGGTCAACGCGAGAGGGGTGCAGGATGGCCACAGGTTGAACGCAGATGACCCAACTCCGGTCACTGGTGCCGCACAACTGAGGCAAGGCCGTGTTTCTTTGCCGGAAAGTCGTTCGACCATTCCGGTGGGAGTCATACTCTCTGCGTCAACCCTGACCGCTCGTGCGGTCCTGGGAGGGGGCACATCAGGAGTTCCGGGACGCAAAGGGCGGGAAGGGCAGCCGCGCATGCAGGGCACGGTCGACGGATTCAGCTACGGCCTGGTCACACCCCTGGTGGCCTACCTCATGGCCTGCCTCGGCGGCGCCCTGGGGCTGCGGTGCACCACCAGATCCATGCTCGTCGCCCAGTCGTGGCGCCCCGGCTGGCTCGCCCTCGGCTCGGCCGCCATCGGCTCCGGCATATGGACCATGCACTTCGTCGCCATGATGGGGTTCACGGTCCAGGAGACACCGATCCACTACGACAAGGCGATGACCTTCGCGAGCCTCGCCGTGGCCATCGTCATGGTGGGCGTCGGGGTCTTCATCGTGGGCTACAAGGGCGCTCGGGGAACGGCCCTTTTCACCGGGGGCACCATCACCGGTCTGGGCATAGCGTCGATGCACTACCTCGGTATGGCCAGCATGCGCCTGGACGGGAAGCTGGAGTACAACACCCTCACCGTCGGCATCTCCGTCGCGATCGCCATGTGCGCCGCCACCGCAGCCCTGTGGGCGGCCGGCCAGGTCCGGGGATTCCTGTGGAGCGTGGGCGCCAGCCTCGTCATGGGGCTCGCCGTCAGCGGCATGCACTACACCGGCATGGCCGCCCTCGACGTCCACCTCCACGGCACCGCGACGCCCACCTCGGGAGAGTCGCCGGCGGCCCTGCTCGCGCCGATGCTGATCGGCCCGCTCGCCTTCCTCCTGCTCGCGGGCGTCGTGGTGATGTTCGACCCGCTGATGGTCATGGGGAAGCCCGCCGTCGCACCCGCCGAGCAGAAGCCCGGCATCCCGGCCCACGCCCACACGGCCGTCCACCACTCCGCGCACCGACTGCGGTTCCGCCCCCGCCGCCCCGTGGAGCGCGGCCGCTCCCGGGCCCCGCAGAATCGCTGATCGGAGCCCGTTGTCAGTGCGGGGTCGTACGGTGGATCCCATGCGGCCCGTTTCCCAGATCGAACGCACGGTGGCGCCCTTCGAGGTCGTCAGCCCCTACCAGCCGAACGGCGACCAGCCGGCGGCCATCGCCGATCTCGCCCGGCGCGTCCAGGCAGGCGAGAAGGACGTCGTCCTGCTCGGCGCGACCGGCACCGGCAAGTCCGCCACCACCGCGTGGATGATCGAGAAGCTCCAGCGCCCCACCCTCGTAATGGCGCCGAACAAGACACTGGCCGCCCAGCTGGCGAACGAGTTCCGCGAGCTGCTCCCGAACAACGCCGTCGAGTACTTCGTCTCGTACTACGACTACTACCAGCCCGAGGCGTACGTCCCGCAGTCGGACACCTACATCGAGAAGGACTCCTCGATCAACGAGGAGGTCGAGCGCCTGCGCCACTCCGCGACCAATTCGCTGCTCACCCGCCGCGACGTCGTGGTGGTCGCCTCGGTCTCCTGCATCTACGGCCTCGGTACACCGCAGGAGTACGTGGACCGCATGGTCCCCCTCAGGGTCGGCGACGAGTTCGACCGGGACGAGCTGCTGCGCCGCTTCGTCGACATCCAGTACACGCGCAACGACATGGCCTTCACCCGCGGCACCTTCCGCGTCCGCGGCGACACCATCGAGATCTTCCCGGTCTACGAGGAGCTGGCCGTCCGCATCGAGATGTTCGGCGACGAGATCGAGGCGCTCTCCACCCTCCACCCGCTCACCGGCGAGATCATCAGCGACGACCAGCAGCTGTACGTCTTCCCGGCCTCCCACTACGTCGCGGGGCCCGAGCGCCTGGAGCGGGCGGTCAACGACATCGAGAAGGAGCTGGGCGAGCGCCTCGCGGAACTGGAGAAGCAGGGCAAGCTCCTGGAGGCCCAGCGCCTCAGGATGCGCACCACGTACGACATCGAGATGCTCCGCCAGATCGGCTCCTGCTCCGGCGTCGAGAACTACTCGATGCACTTCGACGGCCGCCTGCCCGGCTCCCCGCCCAACACCCTGCTCGACTACTTCCCGGACGACTTCCTCCTCGTCATCGACGAGTCGCACGTCACGGTGCCCCAGATCGGCGCCATGTACGAGGGCGACGCCTCCCGCAAGCGCACTCTCGTCGACCACGGCTTCCGGCTGCCCTCCGCCCTGGACAACCGCCCCCTGAAGTGGGAGGAGTTCCAGGAGCGCGTCGACCAGACGGTCTACCTGTCGGCGACCCCCGGAAACTACGAGCTCTCCCGCGGCGACGGCGTCGTCGAGCAGATCATCCGCCCCACCGGCCTGATCGACCCCGAGGTCGTCGTCAAGCCCACCGAGGGCCAGATCGACGACCTGGTCCACGAGATCCGGACCCGCACCGACAAGGACGAGCGCGTCCTGGTCACCACGCTCACCAAGAAGATGGCCGAGGACCTCACGGACTACTTCCTGGAGCTGGGCATCCAGGTGCGCTATCTGCACAGCGACGTCGACACCCTGCGCCGCGTCGAGCTGCTGCGCGAGCTGCGCTCCGGCGAGTACGACGTGCTCGTCGGCATCAACCTCCTGAGGGAGGGCCTCGACCTGCCCGAGGTGTCCCTGGTGGCGATCCTGGACGCCGACAAGGAGGGCTTCCTGCGCTCCGGCACCTCCCTGATCCAGACCATCGGCCGCGCCGCGCGCAACGTCTCGGGCCAGGTCCACATGTACGCCGACAAGATCACCCCGGCGATGGAGAAGGCCATCGACGAGACCAACCGGCGCCGGGAGAAGCAGATCGCGTACAACACGGAACAGGGCATCGACCCCCAGCCCCTCCGTAAGAAGATCAACGACATCGTCGCCCAGATCGCCCGCGAGGACATCGACACCGAGCAGCTGCTCGGCTCGGGCTACCGCAAGGGGCGCAAGGACGGCGGAGGTGCCAAGGCGCCCGTGCCCTCCCTGGGCGGCAAGGCCGCGGACGGGGCCAAGCCCGCCAAGGGCAAGGGCAAGGCCAAGGAGACGGTGCCGACCGACCGCCCCGCGGCCGAACTCGCCGAGCAGATCGAGGAGCTCACCACGCGCATGCGGGCCGCCGCTGCGGACCTCCAGTTCGAGATCGCGGCCCGGCTGCGCGACGAGGTCTCCGAGATGAAGAAGGAACTGCGCCAGATGAAGGAGGCGGGCCTGGCCTGACAGCGGACCGCGTACGCGCAGTGTTGCAAGACCGACACAAAGCGCCGATCGGGGTACGTCACTGTCAGTGCCGCTGCGTAGGGTTCTGGTCAACCGCGAATGCGCGGCAACAGGGGACGTTCGAGAGGGGAATCAGCGCGTGACCGTCAACATGACCAAGGGTCAGGCCATCAGTCTGCAGAAGAACGACGGCGGCAGCCTGACCGCGGTGCGGATGGGTCTCGGCTGGCAGGCGGCTCCCCGGCGCGGCCTGTTCGGCTCCCGGACGCGCGAGGTCGACCTCGACGCCTCCGCCGTGCTGTTCGCGGACAAGCAGCCGGTCGACGTCGTCTTCTTCCGCCACCTGGTGAGCGACGACGGCTCGGTGCGCCACACCGGCGACAACCTCGTCGGCGGTGTCGGCCAGGGCGGCGACGACGAGGCCATCCTCGTCGACCTCTCCCGGGTCCCGGTCCACATCGACCAGATCGTCTTCACGGTGAACTCCTTCACGGGCCAGACGTTCCAGGAGGTGCAGAACGCGTTCTGCCGCCTGGTCGACGAGACCAACGGCCAGGAGCTCGCCCGCTACACACTGGCCGGCGGCGGCCAGTACACGGCCCAGATCATGGCCAAGGTGCACCGCTCGGGCTCGGGCTGGTCGATGACGGCCCTGGGCAACCCGGCCAACGGCCGTACCTTCCAGGACCTCATGCCGACGATTCTGCCCGTCCTCTAAGGACAGCAGGGGCAACCGCTCGGGGGCGGGCCGGCGAGCGGCACACGACACCACACAACGACACAGGGGGACGAAGGCGATGACGGCCGAGCTGGTGCGGGGGCAGAACCACCCGCTCTCCCAGGCCCGTCTCGAGATCCGGGTCTCGGCCGGTACTCCGGTCGTGGCCGCGGCCGCGCTCAGCGACGAGACCGGCAGGATCCGCGGCGTGGAATGGGTGGCCCACCCGGGCGCACCCACCCAGCCCGGTCTCGAGGTCTCCCGGCAGGCCGCCGCCGACCACCGCCTCGCGGTGGACCTGGACGCCCTGCCGGAGGCCGTCCACCGTGTCGGCGTTCTGCTCGCCCTGCCCGCCGGTGGGGCGGGCCCGGTCCGCTTCGGCGCCGTCGCCGCCCCGTTCGTCGCCGTCACCGGCCTCGACGGCGGCGAGATCGCCAGCTACACCCTCACCGGCCTGGACTCCGAGTCGGCCGTGGTCGCCCTGGAGCTCTACCGCAGGCAGGGCGCCTGGAAGGTGCGCGCGGTCGGCCAGGGCTATGCCGGCGGCCTCGCCGAACTCCTCACCGACCAGGGGCTGCCCGAGGCCCGGCAGCTCGCGGGCAACATCGACGAGGCGGTGTCCCAAGGCGTGGCCCGCTCGGTGCAGGCACCGCCGCCGCGCACCGCGGACGGCGACCGTTCCCGCCGGACAGCCGCCCCGGCCCTGGGCCCGGACCAGGGCGGCACCGCACCTCAGCCAGGGCCGGTCCCACCGATGTCCCCGTACGGCGGGCAGACGCCGGGCGGGCCGGGACAGTCCGGACCGCAGCCGTCGGCGTACCCCGGCGCCGCGCCGGACCCGTCCTCCGTCACCCAGCAGTCCGCGCCCGCGGCGGGCGGCCCGATCGACTACAGCCACCCCGGCCGCCAGAACACCGCTCCGCCCCCGCCTCCGCCCACCGCACCCCCCGCCGCGCCCGGGCAGCCCGCCCAGCCCGTGGCGGGCGACGCGACCGGCTGGTCCATGGAGGAGCGGCTCTACAACCAGGTGTGGGGCATGTTCGAGGACCTGGCCCGCACCACCGCCGCCTACCGCAGTGCCGTCGACTTCGCCGAGTCCCGGATGGACAAGGAGATCGAGCAGGTGCTGTCCGACCCGCGCAGCCGGATCGGCGGACAGGGTGACGCCGCTCGTGAGGCGGCCCGCGCCCGGCACGCACAGCTCGTCGCCCAGGCCAGGGAGGCCCTCGACCGGGACCTCTCCCAGCTCACGGCCGAGGTCGGCGTCGTCGAACCGGCCCTGCCCCCGGCGTACGCCCGTTGGGACAACCCCGTGTGGCACGCCTACCGGCCGCCGATGGAGATCCCCATGGCGCTGCGCCTGGGCGACCTCCATCTCCCCGAGGCCGACCGGATCCGCATTCCGATGCTGGTCCGGCTGCCGCTGGAGCGCGGTCTGTGGATCGACAGCGGCCGGACCGGATCGTCGGACGGTTCGTTCGCCGACTCACATGCCCTGGGGCGTCTCGCCATGGACACGGCGGTCGCGCACGCGGCCCGGCTGCTCGCCGTCTACCCGGCGGGCGAGTTCACGGTCCATGTCATCGACCCGGCCGGCTCGGGGGCGCAGCCGCTGGCGCCTCTCGTGCAGAGCGGTGTGCTCGCGGCCACGCCCGCGCTCGGCGCCGCGGGGGTGGCGGACGTGCTGGGGCGGCTCACCCAGCGGGTCGACCTGGTGCAGATGGCGGTGCGGGGAGGCGCCGCCGACTCCCTGCCGCCCGGCTTCGACACCTCGCAGCAGTTGCTGATCGTCAACGACTTCCCGCACGGCTTCGACGATCGTGCCGTGAACCAGCTGCGCTACCTCGCCGACGAGGGCCCCGCCTTCGGCGTCCACCTGATGATGGTCGCCGACCGGGAGGAGTCCTCCGGATACGGGCCTTTGCTCGACCCGCTGTGGCGTTCGCTACTGCGACTGACGCCGGTGCCCGACGACCACCTCGCCGACCCGTGGGTCGGTCACGCCTGGACGTACGAGCCCTCGCTCGTGCCGACCGGCAGCCAGGTCCTCCAGCAGGTGCTCAGCCAGGTCGCAGCCGCCCGCACCAAGTACATGTAAAGCCTCCTGACCTGGGATTTTGATCCTTCTTTTGCCAACCGCTTTACCTTTTCTTGGTGATGAAGGTACTGTTGTCGGCACGGAGGGGAGTACTCCCTGTCTGCTGCGACGTGCCCGTCAATACGGATCAGGCCAGATCCCGGGGCGTCGGCCCATCCTTGGGTGGAAGAGACCTCCGGCAGCGACGACGCTGACATTTGCCGTTAACGACTGCCGGAGGCGCAGTGGATGTTTCCGTGACCCTATGGGTCCTGACGATCGTGGGTCTCGCCGCCCTGATCGCGGTCGACTTCTTCATCGGCCGCAAACCGCACGACGTGTCGATCAAGGAAGCCGGGATCTGGACGATCGTCTGGATCGTGCTGGCCGCGCTCTTCGGGCTCGGTCTGCTGGTGTTCGGCGGCGGCCAGCCCGCCGGTGAATTCTTCGCGGGCTTCATCACCGAGAAGTCGCTGAGCGTCGACAACCTCTTCGTCTTCGTCCTGATCATGGCGAAGTTCGCGGTGCCCTCGCAGTACCAGCAGCGCGTTCTCCTGATCGGTGTTCTCATCGCCCTGGTCCTGCGGGCCATCTTCATCGCGGCCGGCGCGGCGATCCTCGCCAGCTTCGCGTGGGTGTTCTACATCTTCGGCGCCTTCCTCATCTACACCGCCTGGAAGCTCATCCAGGAGGCCCGGGCCGACGAGGAGGACGAGGAGTTCGAGGAGAACAAGCTGCTCAAGGCGGCCGAGCGCCGCTTCGGTGTGGCCGACCGCTATCACGGCACCAAGCTGTGGATCGAGGAGAACGGCAAGCGGGTCATGACCCCGATGCTGGTCGTGATGCTCGCGATCGGCACCACCGACGTCCTGTTCGCCCTCGACTCCATCCCCGCGATCTTCGGCCTGACGCAGGACCCGTACATCGTCTTCACGGCCAACGCGTTCGCCCTGATGGGTCTGCGTCAGCTGTACTTCCTCATCGGCGGCCTGCTGAAGAAGCTGGTCCACCTGAGCTACGGCCTGTCGATCATCCTGGGCTTCATCGGCGTGAAGCTGGTGCTGCACGCGCTGCACGAGTCCGGGGTGCATGTCCCCGAGATCAGCATTCCGGTCTCGCTCGGCGTGATCTGCTCCGTCCTGATCGTCACCACGATCACCAGTCTGCGAGCTTCCAAGAAGCAGGCGGCGGCCGAGGCGGCACAGGGGGAGAGCGGAAACGCTCCGAAGGACAGCATCGACGTCTGACCGCGTCGGACGACTTAGGAACAACCATCACCGGGACCGGTGGCCGGCGAATTGCCGACCACCGGTCCCGGTGCTTGCTTGGTTCCTGAGCGTGTTCCCCGGTCCGGGGGCGCCGTGGCCGGCTGGAGGTGCCATGAAGTTCGTGCAGATCATCGACTTCGAGACCGAGCACTTGGACGAGATGGAGCAGGTGTTCGAGGAGGCGGGGCAGCGCTTCGCCGGCCGGACGGGCGGCCCCACGCACCGCATCCTCCTGAAGGACCGTGACAACCCCCGCCGCTATCTGGCGCTGATCGAGTTCGAGTCGCACGAGGAGGCCATGCGCAACAGCGACGACCCCGAGACCGGCAGGATGGCGGAGAAGCTGGGCGCGCTCTGCATCGGCGAGCGTGTCTACACCAACTGCGACCTGCTGGACGCGAGCGAGCTCAAGTAGCCCGGCCCGGGCCCCGCGCGACCGGAGTGCGGGGCCCCCGGACCTCTGCGACGATCACTGCATGATCGCTCGGCGCAGGCCGCTCACGGCACAGTGGACGACCTTGGTGCCCGTGCTCGCGGCCGTGCTGCTGGTCCTCACCTGGGGGCGCGATCTGCCGGCGGCTGTCGTCGCGCTGGTGACCCTGGTCCTGGCGGGAGCTGTTCTGTCCGCCGTCCACCATGCCGAGGTGGTGGCGCACCGGGTCGGTGAGCCGTTCGGCTCCCTCGTTCTCGCCGTCGCCGTCACGATCATCGAGGTCGCCCTCATCGTCACCCTGATGGTCGACGGCGGGGACAAGAGCGCGACACTGGCCCGCGACACGGTCTTCGCAGCCGTGATGATCACCTGCAACGGCATCGTCGGCCTGTGCCTCCTGGTCGCCTCACTGCGGCACGGCACGGCCGTCTTCAACCCCGAGGGCACCGGCGCCGCACTCGCGACCGTCGCGACCCTGGCCACGCTCAGCCTGGTGCTGCCGACGTTCACCACGAGCAAACCGGGCCCGGAGTTCTCCACCGTCCAGCTGACCTTCGCGGCGGTCTCCTCGCTGATCCTGTACGGCCTGTTCGTCGCGACGCAGACCGTGCGGCACCGGGACTACTTCCTGCCGATCACCCGGCAGGGCGATGTGATCACCGCCGAGGAGCACGCCGCGGCGCCGACCGCCCGCACCGCCATGATCAGCCTGGGACTGCTGGGCCTGGCGCTGATCGGTGTGGTCGGCCTGGCCAAGGGTGTGTCGCCCACCATCGAGTCCGGGGTGGAGGCCGCCGGGCTGCACCAGGCCGTGGTCGGCGTGATCATCGCGCTGCTGGTGCTGCTCCCGGAGACCATCGCCGCGATGCGCTCCGCACGCCGCGACCGTGTGCAGACCAGCCTGAACCTCGCCCTCGGCTCGGCCATGGCCAGCATCGGCCTGACCATCCCCGCCGTCGCGCTCGCGTCCGTGTGGCTGTCCGGCCCGCTGGTGCTCGGCCTCGGCGCCACGCACATGGTGCTGCTCGCGCTGACCGTGGTGGTGGCCTCCCTGACGGTGGTCCCGGGCCGGGCCACACCGCTCCAGGGCGGGGTCCATCTGGTGCTGTTCGCGGCGTACCTGGAACTGGCGATCAACCCGTAGGCGCCCCAGCCCCGGACCCCGCCCCAGCTTCGGCCTCCGCCTCCACCTCAGCCTTCGCCCCCGCCTCCCCGGGCACCGGCCGCGTCTCCGGCAGCAGCGCGAAGCACCCCAGGCTGACCAGCGCGATCGCCGTCAGATACGCGGCCACGCCCCAGGGCACCCGCCCGCCCTGCTCGGCGAGCGCGGTCGCCACGATCGGCGTGAGCGCGCCCCCGAGGACGCCGCCGAGGTTGTAGCCGACGGCGGCGCCGGTGCAGCGCACCCGCGGCTCGTACAGCTCCGGCAGATACGCGGCGATCACGGCGAACATCGTGATGAACGAGAGCATCGCCCCCAGGAAGCCGAGGAACATCGGCAGCGGCCTGCCGGTGGCCAGGAACGCGACCATCGGGAACATCCACAGGGCGGCCGCCGCACACCCGGCCAGGCACATGGGGCGTCTGCCGTAGCGGTCCCCGAGCATCGCCACCAGCGGCGTGAGCGCGCCCTTCACGAGCACCGCGCCCATGATGCAGGTCAGCATGACGGTGCGGCTCACCCCGAGCCGTTCCGTGCCGTACGCGAGGGACCAGGTCGTCACGGCGTAGAAGATCGCGTAGCCGATCGCGAGGGCTCCGCCGGTCAGCAGGAGGAGGCGCCAGTGGTCGCGCAGGACCTCGGCGATCGGCACGCGCGCGTGGTCGTCGAGTTCGAGGAAGCTGGGGCTCTCGGGGAGTGACGAGCGCAGCCACAGCCCCACGAGCGCCAGCACGCCCGCCGCCCAGAACGGCACCCGCCATCCCCACGCGGCGAACTGCGCCTCGGACAGCGTCGCCGACAACCCCAGCACCACACCGTTGGCGAGCAGGAACCCCACGGCGGGCCCGACCTGCGGGAAGCTCGACCACAGCCCCCGTCGCTCGGCGGGCGCGTGCTCCACCGTCAGCAGCACCGCCCCGCCCCACTCCCCGCCGAGCCCAAGCCCCTGCAGGAAGCGCAGCACCAGGAGCAGCAGGGGAGCGAGCACACCGATCGTGTCGTACGTGGGCACACAGCCGACCGCGACCGTGGAGGCGCCGGTGAGCAGCAGGGAGGCGACGAGGACCGGCCGTCGCCCGCGCCGGTCCCCGATGTGGCCGAACAGCACCGACCCCAGCGGACGCGCCACGAAGCCCACGCCGAACGTGGCGAAGGCGGCCAGTGTCCCGGCCACCGGCGAGAAGGTCGGGAAGAACAGCGGCCCCAGGATGAGGGCCGCCGCGGTCCCGTAGACGAAGAAGTCGTAGAACTCGATGGCCGTGCCGGCGAGCGAGGCGGCCGCGAGGCGCGGCATGGAGGGTGCCCTTACGGAGCGTACGTCGTGCATGCCGCGTCAACTACCCACGGTGACGGCCGGTTACGGGGGCGCGCGGGGGCTCGGGGTCCTTCAGTAGGTGACCGTGATGCGCCTCTCCGGTCCGTCCACGCGCACGATTCCCCCGTACGGGATCACCAGTTGCGGATCGGTGTGCCCGAAGTCCACGTCGAAGACGATCGTGGTGTCGGGAGCGTAGGCCCGCATGGCGCGCAGGACGGCCTCGCGCTGGTCGGAGGCGTAACGAGCGGCCTCCTCCGGGGTGTTGGGACGTTCGAAGAACCAGGTCTTCGGACGGCCCATCAGCAGCGCCGGGAAGCGCTGGAGCAGCCCGCGCTCGCCCATGTTGCGCAGGGTGCTGAAGACCTCCGCGGCGCTCGGCATGTCCTCCGAGGTCTCCAGCAGCAGCACCCCGCCGTCGTACTCGGACGGGTCGCGCGCGATCTCGCGGTCGGCCATCAGCAGCCACCCGAGGATCTCCAGGCACCCGCCCCAACTGCGGCCCTCCACCACCCGGTCGGCGTTGAACCAGGTCCAGCCGGTCCCGGGCCGGGTCTCCGGCTCGGCGTCGAAGGTCGCCGGATCCGCCCAGTCCCGGTCGAGGTCACGCCACCGTTCGGCGGGCTGCAGCTCGTACGGGCCGGAGGTGAACAGGGCCGCCCGCAGGGAGTCGGCGGTCTGCGGGTGCAGGGCACCGGGACGGCCCAGCTCGACCATGACGCTCCCGCCGTGGTAGCCGACGATGCCGCTGTTGCGCAGGAACGCGAGCAGGTTGGTGTTGTCGCTCATCCCGAAGAAGGGCTTCGGGTTCGCCCGGATCAACTCCCGGTCCAGCAGCGGCAGCACGGTGATCTGGTCGTCCCCGCCGATCGACGCGATGACCGCCTTGATGTCCGGGTCGGCGAAGGCGGCGTGGATGTCGTCGGCCCGCTCCCGGGGCGTCGAGCCCATCCTGCGCGTCGCCGGATACTCCACCGGCTCCAGCCCGAACTCCTTGCGCAGCCGCTCCAGCCCCAGCTCGTAGGGGAGCGGGAAGAGCCCCGGCAGGCCGGAGGAGGGGGAGATCACGGCGATACGGTCACCGGGCGAGGGCTTGGGCGGATAGGCAAGGCTCGTCATGCCGGGAGGCTACGGCCCGGCGCGCTGTCGGCGCACCGTGATAAACCGGGTCCGAGCAGCGGTCCGTCACGGGCCGCCCGACCCTGAACGGACCGGAGGAACCGTGCCCCGCACCCTGGCCCACGCCCCGATCATGATCCTCAACGGCCCCAATCTGAACCTGCTCGGCCAGCGTCAGCCGGAGATCTACGGCTCGGACACACTCGCCGACGTGGAGGCCCTCTGCGCCAAGGCGGCGGCCGCGCACGGCGGCACGGTCGACTTCCGCCAGTCCAACCACGAGGGCGAGCTGGTGGACTGGATCCACGAGGCGCGGCTGAACCACTGCGGCATCGTGATCAACCCGGGTGCCTACTCGCACACCTCCGTCGCCATCCTGGACGCCCTCAACACCTGTGACGACCTGCCGGTGTTGGAGGTCCACATCTCCAACATCCACAAGCGCGAGTCGTTCCGGCACCACTCCTACGTCTCGCTGCGCGCCGACGGGGTCATCGCGGGCTGCGGGGTGCAGGGCTATGTGTTCGGGGTGGAGCGCGTCGCGGCGCTGGCGGGGGCGGGGCAGGCGGACGCCTAGACCCTGCCCGCGTTGCGCGAGGTAAGCCCCGACGGCCATGGCAAGCGCCCCTTACACAGGGCTCGCCCCGCCTATAGCCGCCCCGCCTCCACGATCCGCCGCAGGAAGCGCCGCGTGCGCTCCTGCCGCGGTTCCCCGAAGACCTGCTCGGCGGTGCCGCGTTCCAGCACCACGCCGCCCTCCAGGAAGCACACCTGGTCGGCGACCTCCCGCGCGAAGCCCATCTCGTGCGTGGCCAGCACCATGGTCATGCCCTCGCCCTTCAGATCGCGGACGACGGTGAGGACCTCGCCCACCAGCTCGGGATCGAGGGCCGCGGTGATCTCATCCAGCAGAAGGAGCCGGGGGCGTACGGCCAGGGCGCGCACGATCGCCACCCGCTGCTGCTGGCCGCCGCTCAGCCGGTCCGGGTACTCGCCCGCCTTGCCGTCCAGCCCCAGCCGCTCCAGCAGCTCACGCGCGCGTGCCTCGGCCTTGGCGCGGGGCAGGCCGTGCACCCGGCGCGGAGCGAGCGTGATGTTCTCCAGCACCGTCATGTGCGGAAAGAGGTTGTACGACTGGAAGACCACGCCGATCCGGCGGCGCACGGCGTCCTGGTCGACGCGCGGGTCGGTGATCTCCTCCTCGTCCAGCCAGATCGCCCCGTCGTCGATCTCTTCCAGCAGGTTCGCGCACCGCAGCAGCGTGGACTTGCCGGAGCCGGAGGCGCCGATCAACGCGGTCACCGTGTGCGGGGCGACCTCCAGGTCGACGTCCCGCAGGACGACCGAGCCGCCGAAGGTCTTGCGGACGGACTCCATGCGCAGCACGGGCGTCTCGCTCATGTGGTTCCTCCCTGGGCCCGCCGGCGGTCCATCCGTGCCGTCACCCAGTCCGTGAAGCGGGTCATGGGGATGGTCAGCGCGACGAAGACCAGCCCCGCGACGATGTACGGCGTGTAGTTGAGGCTGCGGCCCACGATGATGTCGGCGGCCCGTACGGCGTCCACCGCACCGCCGATCGAGACCAGCCCGGTGTCCTTCTGGAGCGACACCAGGTCGTTCAGCAGCGGCGGCACCTGGCGGCGTACCGCCTGCGGCAGCACCACGTGGCGCAGCGCCTGCCGGTTGCTGAGCCCGAGCGAGCGGGCCGCGGCGCGCTGCGAGGGGTGCACGGACTCGATGCCGGCGCGGAACACCTCGGCGACGTACGCCGAGTACGTCAGGGTGAGCGCGGTGCCGCCGAGGAGCACCGGGTCGACGGTCACTCCCTGGAGCCGCAGCGCGGGAAGGCCGAGGACCACGATCATCAGGTTGATGATGAGCGGCAGCCCCCGGAAGAAGTCCGTGTAGGCGGCGGCCAGGAAGCGCAGCGGGAAGAACACCGGGCCGCGCAGCGTCCGTGCGACGGCGATCAGCATGCCGAGGACGAGCACCGCGGCACCGCAGATCAGCAGCAGCCGGACGTTCAGCCACAGCCCTTCGAGGACCTTCGGGAACGCCTCGCGCGCGTACCCCCAGTCGAAGAAGGTCTCCTTGGTGCGCGGCCAGCCCGGGGCGTTGACGACGACCAGGTAGAGAACCACTCCGGTGACCAGGGTCGAGAGCGCGCCGATCGCGGTGGCACGCCGGGCCCGGGCCCGCTTGTAGCGCTCACGGTCCAGGCGCCGCTGCGAGGGGACGTAGCCGCCGTCCTGCTCCTCGCGCTCGGCGGAGCCCTCCGCCGCCTGCGCCTTGTCCACCGTCACTTGAGCACCGGAGCGTCGACGGCGTCCGACAGCCACTTCTGCTCGAGCTCGGCGAGCGTGCCGTCCTCGCGCAGCGCGTCCACGGCCCGCGAGACGCAGGGGGTGAGCGCGCTGCCCTTGTCGAGCACGAGACCGAACTGCTCCGGCGTGCCGCCCTGGTTCTCGAACTGGCCGACGATCCTCGCGTCCGTGATCTCGGCCCCGGTGATGTAGAAGGCCGTCGGCAGGTCCACGACGATGGCGCCGACCTGGCCGTTCTTCAGCGCGGACTTGGCCTGGTCGTTCTTGGCGTAGACGGCCGCCGCCTGATTCGGCTTCACCACGTCGTCGATGTAGTCGAGGCTGGTGGTGCCGACCTGGGCGCCCAGCTTCACGTCCTTCAGGTCGGCGATGCTCTTCGCCTTCGCGGCCTTGGAGCCCTTCAGCGCGACGACGGTCTGGCGCACGTCGTAGTAGCCGGAGGAGAAGTCCACGGCCTTCCTGCGCTCCTCGCTGACGGACACCTGGTTGATGTCGAAGTCGAAGGTCTTCTCGCCGGGCGCGAAGGCCTTGTTGAAGGGAACGGTCTGCCAGGTGACCTTGTCCTTGCCGTACCCGAGATGCTCGGCGACGGCGTACGCGACCGCCGACTCGAAGCCCTTGCCGCCGGCCGGGTCGTCATCCTTGAACCAGGGCTCGTAGGCGGGTTCGTCGGTCGCGATGGTCAGCCTGCCCGAGTTCTCGGTGGCCAACTTGCCCTTCTCACAGGTGTTTCCGCCGGACGCCGACGGCCGGTCCGATGCCTCCGGCTGCGGGGCACAGCTCACGGCGGCGGCGAGGAGGACGACGACGGCGGCAGCGCGGCGCAGGGCACGCGGGGCAGGATGCATGGCGGGAGATTGGCAGCCGACGGACCCGTTTGTCGAGGTCACGACGACATGTTCCGCATGGTGGGAACGGGTGTTGCAATCTTGTGAACAGCCGGGGCCGCCGGCCGAGGGCGGGGATCGACAGGCCGGCGGCCCATCCGCCCAGGAGCCGTCATCCTGCGCGGGGCTCCTCCCAGTTGACCGCCCGACCAGGGGCGAGGGGAGCGCATGTACGGCACCGGCGTGTGCGAACGATTCACACGGGGCGCGTGCGCGGCTCACCACCCGCCACGCATGCGCCCCGCGTGAGCGGTCACCACCCGCGCGCGTGCCACTCCGGAAGCTGCGGGCGCTCCGTGCCCAGCGTCGTGTCGTTGCCGTGCCCCGGGTAGACCCAGGTCTCGTCCGGGAGGACGTCGAAGATCCTGGTCTCCACATCGTGGAGGAGGCTGGCGAACGCCTCGGGGTCCTTGTGGGTGTTGCCCACACCGCCGGGGAACAGGCAGTCCCCGGTGAACACATGGGGATGCCCGTGCGGGTCGTCGTAGACGAGGGCGATCGAGCCGGGCGTGTGCCCGACCAGGTGGCGCGCGGTGAGTTCCACGCGCCCCACCCGGACGGTGTCGCCGTCGTCGACCAGGACATCGGTCCGTACGGGGATGCCGTCGGCGTCGTCCCGGCCCGCGTACGTGCGGGCGCCGGTGGCGGCCACGACCTCGGCGAGCGCCTGCCAGTGGTCGCCGTGCTGGTGGGTGGTGACGACGGACGCGATGCCGTCGCCACCGATCATGCCGAGCAGGGTCTCCGCCTCGTTCGCGGCGTCGATCAGCAACTGCTCGTCCGTGGCCCTGCAGCGCAGCAGATAGGCGTTGTTGTTCATCGGGCCGACCGCGATCTTGGTGATCATCAGGTCCTTGAGCTCGTGCACGTCGGCGGGCCCGCCGACCGTCACCTCTCCGCTGTACGTCATGTCCGCCAGCCTATAGCGGGGGAGCGGCCCGGGTCCTAGAGCGGGGGCAGCGCCGGAAGCGGGCCGCCGGCCGTCTCCAGCGCGGATCCGGCTCGGCGTCCGGCGAGCCAGCCCAGCAGATCGGCCGGGGGACCGGTGACGGTCACCTCGGGTCCGTCGCCGGCCTCCCGTCCCGTGCTCCACGCGCGCGTGCCGTCCGTGACGCGTGTGGGCGGTACGTCGGGATGCCCGGCGAACCGGTCGGCCAGGAAAACGATCTCCCGCTCGGTGAACTCCGCCGGCAGATCCTCCAGCTCGTACCCGATCCCCAGGTCCACGTGGTGCAGCTCCACCTCCACCCAGCGCCGGAACGGCACCCGGGACGCGGAGTCCGTGACCCCGCCCCGCAGCTCCACCGTGCGCGACCAGTCCGCCGGAGCGGCCCCGGTCCCCTGGAAGCGGGCCGCGCTCTCGCGCAGGTCGGCGAGCTGGACGTCGAGGGCGCGCGGGGCGTCCCGCTCGATGTCGGCGTCCCGGGCCTCGCCGGAGACGTACATGGGACGCCCCTCGAGGACGTTCACGAGGGCGTCCGCGTTGCGGGCGAGGTGGGCGATGACATGGCCACGGGTCCAGCCGGGAAGCCGTGACGGCTGCGTCACAGACGCGTTGTCCAGTTTGCCGACTGCGATGAGCAGCCGTTCCGTGGCGTCCTGTACAGATGCCAGGTCATGACCGTGATCAATCATGGTGCTGACCCTAGCCCCGCCACACCTTCGGGTGAAGGTGGTGAACGAGTGCCGTAAATCGAATGCACGTGCTATAGGGTCGGACGTGATGTCGGGCATGCTGGAGAGCCGGGGTTTGTTGGCAACCCGTGAATCCGACCGGCGTTGTCAGTGGCTCCCCCTAGTCTGAGAAAAGACGGGGGCCCCGCCCCTGTCACTTCTCTCAAGAAAGGTGCGGACCGGCGTGGCCGACCGTCTCATCGTTCGTGGAGCGCGCGAGCACAACCTCAAGAACGTCTCGCTCGACCTCCCGCGCGACTCGCTCATCGTCTTCACGGGCCTGTCGGGGTCGGGCAAGTCCTCGCTGGCCTTCGACACCATCTTCGCCGAGGGGCAGCGGCGCTACGTGGAGTCGCTCTCCTCCTACGCCCGGCAGTTCCTCGGCCAGATGGACAAGCCGGACGTCGACTTCATCGAGGGCCTCTCCCCGGCGGTCTCCATCGACCAGAAGTCGACCTCGCGCAACCCGCGCTCCACGGTCGGCACCATCACCGAGGTCTACGACTACTTGCGGCTGCTCTTCGCGCGCATCGGTAAGCCGCACTGCCCCGAGTGCAGCCGCCCGATCTCCCGCCAGTCGCCGCAGGCCATCGTCGACAAGGTCCTGGAGCTGCCCGACGGCAGCCGCTTCCAGGTGCTGTCGCCGCTGGTGCGCGAGCGCAAGGGCGAATTCGTCGATCTCTTCGCCGAGCTCCAGACCAAGGGCTACTCCCGCGCCCGCGTGGACGGCGAGACGATCCAGCTGTCGAACCCGCCCACGCTGAAGAAGCAGGAGAAGCACACCATCGAGGTGGTCGTCGACCGCCTCACGGTCAAGGAGGGCGCCAAGCGCCGCCTCACCGACTCCGTGGAGACCGCGCTCGGCCTGTCCGGCGGCATGGTCGTGCTCGACTTCGTCGACCTCCCCGAGGACGACCCCGAGCGCGAGCGCATGTACTCGGAGCACCTGTACTGCCCGTACGACGACCTGTCCTTCGAGGAGCTGGAGCCCCGCTCCTTCTCCTTCAACTCGCCCTTCGGCGCCTGCCCGGACTGCTCCGGCATCGGCACGCGCATGGAGGTCGACGCGGAGCTGATCGTCCCGGACGAGGACAAGAGCCTCGACGAGGGCGCCATCCACCCCTGGTCGCACGGCCACACCAAGGACTACTTCGGCCGCCTCATCGGCGCCCTGGCCGACGCGCTGGGCTTCCGGACGGACATCCCCTTCGCGGGCCTGCCGCAGCGCGCCAAGAAGGCCCTGCTCCACGGCCACAAGACCCAGGTCGAGGTCCGCTACCGCAACCGCTACGGGCGCGAGCGCCGGTACACCACGGCCTTCGAGGGCGCCATCCCCTTCGTCAAGCGCCGGCACAGCGAGGCCGAGAGCGACTCCAGCCGTGAGCGCTTCGAGGGCTATATGCGCGAGGTGCCCTGCCCCACCTGTGAGGGCACGCGCCTGAAGCCGATCGTCCTCGCGGTCACGGTCATGGACAAGTCCATCGCCGAGGTCTCCGCGATGTCGATCAGCGACTGCGCGGACTTCCTGGGCGAGCTCAAGCTCACCGCCCGCGACAAGAAGATCGCCGAGCGCGTGCTGAAGGAGGTCAACGAACGGCTGCGGTTCCTGGTCGACGTCGGCCTGGACTACCTCTCGCTGAACCGCGCGGCCGGCACCCTCTCCGGCGGCGAGGCCCAGCGCATCCGCCTGGCCACCCAGATCGGCTCCGGCCTCGTCGGCGTCCTGTACGTCCTCGACGAACCGTCCATCGGTCTGCACCAGCGCGACAACCACCGCCTGATCGAGACCCTGGTCCGGCTGCGCGACATGGGCAACACGCTCATCGTCGTCGAGCACGACGAGGACACCATCAAGACCGCCGACTGGATCGTCGACATCGGCCCCGGCGCCGGTGAGCACGGCGGCAAGGTCGTCCACAGCGGCTCCCTGAAGGAACTGCTCGCCAACGCCGAGTCCCAGACCGGCCTGTATCTGTCGGGCAAGAAGGCCATCCCGCTGCCGGACATCCGGCGTCCGCTGGACCCGTCCCGGCAGCTCACGGTGCACGGCGCCCGGGAGAACAACCTCCAGGACATCGACGTGTCCTTCCCTCTGGGTGTGCTCACCGCCGTCACCGGCGTGTCCGGCTCCGGCAAGTCGACGCTGGTCAACGACATCCTGTACACACACCTGGCCCGTGAGCTGAACGGCGCGAAGAGCGTCCCCGGGCGGCACACGCGCGTGGACGGCGACGACCTCGTCGACAAGGTCGTCCACGTCGACCAGTCGCCCATCGGCCGCACCCCGCGCTCCAACCCGGCCACGTACACCGGCGTCTTCGACCACATCCGCAAGCTGTTCGCCGAGACCACCGAGGCGAAGGTCCGCGGCTACCTGCCCGGCCGCTTCTCCTTCAACGTCAAGGGCGGCCGCTGCGAGAACTGCTCGGGCGACGGCACCATCAAGATCGAGATGAACTTCCTCCCGGACGTGTACGTCCCGTGCGAGGTCTGCCACGGCGCCCGGTACAACCGGGAGACCCTGGAGGTCCACTACAAGGGCAAGTCCATCGCCGACGTCCTGAACATGCCGATCGAGGAGGCCACGGAGTTCTTCGAGGCGGTCCCCTCGATCGCCCGCCACATGAAGACCCTGAAGGACGTCGGCCTCGGCTACGTCCGGCTCGGCCAGTCCGCGACCACCCTGTCCGGCGGTGAGGCCCAGCGCGTCAAGCTCGCCAGCGAGCTCCAGCGCCGCTCCACCGGCCGCACGGTCTACGTCCTGGACGAGCCGACCACCGGTCTGCACTTCGAGGACATCAGCAAGCTGCTGACGGTCCTGTCCGGGCTGGTCGACAAGGGCAACACGGTCATCGTCATCGAGCACAACCTCGACGTGATCAAGACCGCCGACTGGATCGTCGACATGGGCCCCGAGGGCGGAGCGGGCGGCGGCCTGGTCGTCGCCGAGGGCACGCCCGAGCAGGTCGCCGGCATCCCGACCAGCCACACCGGCAAGTTCCTCCGGGAGGTCCTCGGCGCCGACCGCATCAGCGACGCCTCCTCGGTGAAGGCACCGCGCAAGGCGGCGGCGAAGAAGACGGCGGCGAAGAAGACGGTCCCGGCGCAGGCCAGGGCGAAGAAGACCGCGACCAAGGCCGCCGCGAAGAAGACGACGCGGACCAGCAAGAGCTGAGGACAGAGCTCAGGACCGCGCCGAGGCGCTGTGCGCCCACGGGATCATCGGTGACGATCTCCCGTGGGGCACAGCGCCTCGGCTGTCCTGAAGTCGTTCAGTCGTTCAGTCGTTCTTCGGCTCCACGAACTGCATATCGAGCTGGATCTTCACCACTTCCCCGAGCAGCCCCGGAGCGAAGTCGAGCCCGAACTCACTGCGCCGGATCTCCCCCGTCGCCTCGAACCCGGCATGCCGGCTGCCGTCCATGGGCACCTCGACCAGCCCGCCGAACTCCACGTCGAGCGTCACCGGCCGGGTCACCCCGCCGATCGTCAGCTCACCCTCCATCGTCCAGTCCTCGCCCTCACCCGACACCCGCGTCGAGCGGTACGTCATCGTCGGGCGCTTCGCGACATCGAGCAGGTCGGAGGCGCGTACATGGGCGTCCCGGTCGGCGTTGCCGGTGTTGATCGAGGCCAGGTCGACGGTCGCGGAGACCCGCACGTCCTCGATCCGTTCCCCGATAAACAGTTCGGCCTCCAACCGCTCGAAACGCCCTTGCACCTTGGCGATGCCCAGGTGACGGATGGTGAAGTTCACGGAGGAGTGGAACGGGTCCAGAGCCCAGGTCCCCGGAGCCAGCGGCAGGGCGGTGGCGGCAGCGGCGTCAGCGATGTCGTTCGTCATGTGCTCCACCCTGAGGGCCGGGCGGCCGGGGAGGGAGACCGTCCGGAGCCTGGTAGTGGCAGGGCCACGATCCGCGCCCGCGCGCGCTGTACGTTCGGCGGGTGAGCGACAACGAGTTGGGCACCTTCCTGCGCACCTGGCGTGAAGCCGTCAGCCCCGCCGAGGTGGGGCTGCCCACGGGGCAGCGGCGCCGCACCCCGGGCCTGCGGCGCGCCGAACTGGCCACGCTCGCCGGCGTCAGCGTCGAATATCTCACCCGGCTGGAACAGGGCCGCGACCGCAACCCCTCCGCCCAGGTGCTCGGCGCCCTCGCCGACGCCCTGCACCTGTCCCTCAACGACCGGATGCTGCTGCGCCGCCTGACCAAGGAGGCGGACGGCGGCGATCCGCTGGTCTGCGCGGCGGCCCCCTCGCTCGGCCGCACGGCGCGCCCCACCGTCCGGTCCGTGCTCGACCGCCTGGAGCCGACCCCGGCGCTGGTGGTCAATTGGATCGGCGACATCCTCGCCCACACCGCGGGCTACGAGCGGCTGGCCGGCTCCCTGGGCCTGCTCGACGACGAGCGGCCCAACCTGCTCCGGTACCTGTTCACCGACGAGCGGGCACGTGACGCCTACCGCGACTGGGACCGGGTGGCCGACGACCTCGTCGCCCGGCTCCGGCACGGGGCCCCGCTCCGGGACCCTTACGTCGCCGAGCTGGCCGACGAGCTGACGGTGACGGCGGGGGCGGACTTCGCCGACCGGTTCGCCGACCTGGCCCTGGCACCGCGGCGGACGGGATCCCAGCACATCGAGCACCCGGAGGCCGGATCGCTGCGGTTGCTGCACGAGACGCTCGTGCTGCCCGACGAAGGCCAGCGCCTCATCGTCCACCTGCCCGCCGACGACGCCACGGCCGCGGCCCTGGACCGCCTCGACGGCCGCCGCCCGGGCGCGCTGCGGGCCGTGGGAGAGGCCGGCTGAGCGGACTCAGCCGTCCAGCTCGTGCGCGTACGGCGGTTCCGCCCCGGCCCGTGAGCAGGTGAGAGCCGCGGCGCGGGCCGCGAAGCCCAGCAGTTCCGTCCAGCCGTCGGCCCCCAGCGCGGACAGCGCCCGCTCGCTCAGGGCGTCACGTACCGCGAGCCCGTGCAGCAGCGCCGCGTTGACCGTGTCGCCCGCGCCGATGGTGTCCACGACCTCCACCCGCTCGCCCGGCACCGCGAACTCGTCCCCGTCGGCGGTGAAGACAGTCAACCCGTCGCCGCCCCGGGTGATCACGACCGCTGCCGGGCCGGCCGCCAGCCACTCCTGGGGCGTGCCGCCGAGCCACTCGGCGTCCTCGGCGGACAGCTTCAGCAGCGACACCGACGGCAGCCAGCTCTTGAACCGCGCCCGGTAGGCGTCCGCGTCCGGGATCAGCCCGGCCCTGATGTTCGGGTCCAGCGCGGTGAACACGCCCTGCGCGGCCGCCGAACGCATCAGCTCCTCGTACGCGCTCGCCCCCGGCTCCAGCACCAGCGAGCAGGTGCCGAAGGAGACCGCACGAGTGCCCGGCGGCAGCGCGGAGGGCGCCGCGAACAGCCGGTCCGCCGTCCCGTCCACGTAGAAGGAGTACGCCGCCGAGCCGGCCGCGTCGACCGTGGCGACGGCGAGGGTCGTCGGCTCGGCGCCGCGCTGCACCGACGACACGTCGACCCCGGTCTCGCGCAACCGGTCCAGCAGCGCCTCCCCGAAGGCGTCGCACGACACCCGGGAGCAGAAGGCGGCGGGGGAGCCGAGGCGGCCCAGCGCCACGGCCGTGTTGTACGGGCCGCCGCCGAGCGCCGGCTGCAGCGCCGCCAGGGCACCCGCGCCCCGCGGTACCAGGTCGATCAGTGCCTCACCGGCGACGACGATCATGCGACGGTTCCTTTCTCGGGCTGTGCGGACCGCTCGAGCCGCGGCTGCCCGGACTCCTCGGGGCAGCCGCACGAGGTGCGATGGACGAAGGCGGAAGGGAGGCGCACCGTCCGCGCCGGCCGGTCCGGCTCGGCGAGACGCTCCAGGAGCACGCGTACGGCCCGGGCGCCGATGTCCTTGCTGGGCTGCGCGATCGCGGTGAGCCGGGGCGAGAACAGATCCGCCCAGGCGAAGTCGTCGAAACAGCACAGCGCGATGTCATCCGGCACGGACAGGCCGCGGGCGCGCAGGGCACGCAGCGCCCCGATGGTCATGGCGTTGTTGCCGGTGACGAGCGCGGTGGGCGGCACGCCCAGGGACAGCAGGTCCGCGGTGGCCCGTTCGCCACCGGCCGCCTCCGAGTCACCGTGCACCAGGAGCCGTTCGTCGTACGACAGCCCCGCGAAGGCGAGACCGGTCCGGTAGCCGGTGATCCGCTCTGTCGTGGTGCTGAGCCCGGGCCGCCCGGCCACCAGCCCGATCCGCCGGTGGCCGAGGCCCGCGAGATGGGTGACCAGCCTGGACGTCGGTTCGGCGTTGTCGGCGCACACCTGGTCGAAACGCGGACCGCCCTCCGCCGCGGGGGCCTCCACCAGCCGGTCGAGGAACACCGCCGGTACGTCGTGCCGCTCCAGGTACGCGAGCAGCCCGCGCGGAGCCGCCGAGGGCGCGACGATCATGCCGTCCACCCGGCGCTCGTGCAGCAGCCGGACGACCTTGCGCTCATGCTCCGGGTCGTCGTGCGGGTCGGCGATCAGCAGGCTGTAGCCGTGCTCCAGGGCACAGGCCTCGACGCCCTGGAGGATCTCCGTGAAGTACGGGTTGCTGATCGCCGACACCGCCAGCCCGATGGAACGGGTCCGGGACGTCACCAGGGAGCGGGCCAGCGTGTTCGTGGTGTAGCCGAGCTCCTCCACGGCGTCCAGGACCGCCTGGCGGGTGTGCGGCAGCACCGGCCGCGTGCCGTTCAGGACGTGCGAGACGGTCGCCACGGAGACACCGGCGCTCCGCGCGACGTCGGCCATGGTCGCCATGCCGTTCCCTCCTCCGCGTGCCGGTGGCCCGGCGGGGAACGTATCGCATCCGACGGCGCACGTAAACGCTTGCGCAAACGTTTACGTCCGATCAGGCCCGGGTCCCCCGACCCGACTGACTACTCCCAGTCCCAGCCGATCCCCAGAAACCCGGCCCGCACCCGCGGCTCCACCACGTGCACCGACCGGTGCCGGCCGCTCAGCGGCAGCTCCTGGCACCCGTTGCGCGGAGCCGCCGCCGAGTGCTGCGCGAACCGGTGGCAGCGCACCGGGAGGGCCGCCGCGTCGAAGCACACCTGGAGCGCGTACTGGCCGCCGGGGACGTCGAAACCGCGGACGTACTCGCGCGCCTCGTCCGCCGTCCCGTCCTCGACGCCGTAGCGGAAGAGGAACGTGTCCCCGGCCCGCAGCCGGGTGTCGAAGAGCAGCTCGGCGGCGAGCATGCCGGTGTCGCGGTGCCAACGGACCCGGCCCGTACGGCAGTTCTCCAGGGCATGCACCCGCATGTGCTCCGGCGAGGCGCCCCGGTCGCCGTGGTGGACGGCGACGAAGCGGTCGACTCCGTCCCGGTGGGCGCGCACGATGTGGTGAGACTCGCGCTCGGCCAGCTCGCGCCGCGCCCCGATCCGCAGCCGCTCGTGGTGCCCGAGGGTGTGCAGGCCCCCGTCCGGCGGGCAGTCCAGCTCGGCCAGCAACTGGTCCAGGGCCCCGGAGGCCTCCACCAGGGAGCGATAGGACCGGGCCGCTGACCGCTGCCCGGACGCGCCGGCCTCGGACTCGGCGAGCAGCCGGATCAGCGACTCCTCGGGAAGCTCGAGGATCTCCTCCAGCGCGCGGACGGCGCGCAGCGACTCGGGGCGCTGCGGACGCCGTGCCCCCTGCTGCCAGTAACTCAGGCTGGTGACACCGACCTTCACGCCGTGGCGGGACAGATGGTGCTGCACGCGCTGCAGCGGCAGCCCGCGGGCCGCGATCGCCGCACGCAGGGCGACGTGGAAGGGGCCGCCTCGCAGGGCCGAGTCCAGGTCCGCGCTGGCGACGTCCGCGTGCTGTGTGGCGTGCGGCATGCAGGGGCCTCTCTGTGAGTCGGCAACGGCTGCCCCGAGTTCCACCGCATTGAAGCGTGTTGACCTGGTCCCGACAACACCTGATGCCGGACAGTGATGTACGCCCGGCCGGACACACGAACGCCCGGGGCGGCGTACACCCCGGGCGCTCGCGGCAGACGGCGAGTGTCTAGGAGCGGTCGCGTCCGCCCTGCTCCTCGAGAGCGAGACGCTTGGCCCGCACTATGTCGGGGTCGCGCGGGTCCAGGGCGTCGCGCAGCGCGAACGCCTCGTCCGCGTACCGGCGGGAACGGACCGTCCGCCGGGTCTTCTCGATCCGCATCTGCTTCATCTGCGCAGCCCTCCGACCCGTGGCCCGCCCGCTCCGCTTGGAAGCGGCCGGTCCGCACTGACAACCTGTGCCTGCACCGACACGGCCCTCGTCCGCCGGACGCCGCCGTGTCCCCGTGGGAAGCCTGCATTCCCGCTACCGGGCTGCCGTAATCCCCGCGGCGGGACATGCCGTTGGAAACTGCCACCCGCCAAGCCCGCGATCGTGCCCCGCGCTCCCGTCGGACTGTCGGTGCTCGCCAGTAGGGTGTGAGACATGGCCGACCCCTCCAGCTACCGCCCCAAACCGGGTGAGATCCCCGATACGCCGGGGGTCTACAGGTTCCGCGACGAGCACCGCCGGGTGATCTACGTCGGAAAGGCGAAAAGCCTGCGCCAGCGCCTGGCGAACTACTTCCAGGACGTGGCCGGAATGCACCCGCGCACCCGGACCATGGTCACCACGGCCGCGTCCGTGGAGTGGACGGTGGTGTCCACGGAGGTCGAGGCGCTCCAGCTGGAGTACTCCTGGATCAAGGAGTACGACCCCCGGTTCAACGTCAAGTACCGCGACGACAAGAGCTACCCGTACCTCGCGGTGACGATGAACGAGGAGTACCCGCGCGTGCAGGTGATGCGCGGTCACAAGAAGAAGGGCGTCCGCTACTTCGGGCCGTACGGGCACGCGTGGGCGATCCGCGACACCGTCGACCTGCTGCTGCGCGTCTTCCCCGTGCGCACCTGCTCGGCCGGTGTCTTCAAGAACGCCGCCCGCACCGGCCGCCCCTGCCTCCTCGGCTACATCGGCAAGTGCTCGGCCCCCTGCGTGGACCGCGTCTCCGCCGAGGAGCACCGCGAACTGGCCGACGAGTTCTGCGACTTCATGACCGGCCGGACGAACACCTATATCCGCCGGCTCGAGAAGCAGATGGTGGAAGCGGCCGACGAGATGGAGTACGAGCGGGCGGCCCGGCTGCGCGACGACATCGAGGCCCTGAAGAAGGCCATGGAGAAGAACGCGGTCGTGCTCGCCGACGCGACCGACGCCGACCTGATCGCGGTCGCCGAGGACGAGCTGGAGGCGGCCGTCCAGATCTTCCACGTACGCGGCGGACGCGTGCGCGGCCAGCGCGGCTGGGTCACCGACAAGGTGGAGGAGATCACCACCGGCGCCCTCGTGGAGCACGCCCTGCAGCAGCTCTACGGCGAGGAGACCGGCGACGCCGTCCCCAAGGAGGTCCTGGTCCCGGCCCTGCCCGACCCCGTGGAGCCCGTCCAGGAGTGGCTCACCGGGCGGCGCGGCTCGATCGTCTCCCTGCGCGTCCCGCAGCGCGGCGACAAGAAGTCCCTCATGGAGACGGTCCAGCGCAACGCGCAGCAGGCCCTCGTCCTGCACAAGACCAAGCGCGCCTCCGACCTGACCACGCGCTCGCGTGCCCTGGAGGAGATCGCCGACGCCCTCGACCTGGACAGCGCCCCGCTCAGGATCGAGTGCTACGACATCTCCCACCTCCAGGGCGACGACGTCGTGGCCTCCATGGTCGTCTTCGAGGACGGCCTCGCCCGCAAGAGCGAGTACCGGCGCTTCCAGATCAAGGGCTTCGCCGGGCAGGACGACGTCCGCTCCATGCACGAGGTGATCACCCGCCGCTTCCGGCGCTACCTCGCCGAGAAGGAGAAGACGGGGGAGTGGACCGACGGCGAGGGCGCGGACACCCCCGAGACCGAGATCCCCGAGGCCGACACTCCCGAGATCGACGGCAAGGGCGAGATCGTCGGGCCCGGCCTCACCGAGGACGACGGCCGCCCCAAGAAGTTCGCCTACCCGCCCCAGCTCGTGGTCGTCGACGGCGGCGCCCCCCAGGTCGCGGCCGCCCGGCGGGCCCTGGACGATCTCGGTATCGACGACATCGCCGTGTGCGGCCTCGCCAAGCGCCTGGAGGAGGTCTGGGTGCCCGGTGACGACGATCCGGTGGTCCTGCCCCGCACCAGCGAGGGCCTGTATCTGCTCCAGCGGGTCCGTGACGAGGCCCACCGGTTCGCGATCACCTATCAGCGCGCGAAGCGGGCCAAGCGCTTCCGCTCCAGCCCCCTGGACGACGTCCCCGGTCTGGGGGACACGCGGAAGCAGGCACTCCTGAAACACTTCGGTTCGTTGAAGAAACTGCGATCCGCCACCATCGACCAGATCTGCGAGGTTCCCGGCATAGGCCGCAAGACCGCGGAGACCATCGCGGCGGCCCTCGCCGGGGCGGCGCCGGCCGCGCCCGCCGTCAACACGGCGACCGGAGAGATCATGGAAGAGGAACCCGGCACGGAAACCGGCGCGGAACCCGGCACCATGGGTGCCAGTGGGGAACCCGTGACGATGGGCGCCCCGGACGAACGACGGGGGCAGGAGACATGAATGTGAACGAGCACGACGGGCAAGAACAGCAAGCCGGAGACGGAGCACAGGTGAGCACGGGCACGCCCAACGACAAGGCACCGGCCCCGGACGCGGCCATCCCCGAGCTGGTGATCATCTCCGGCATGTCCGGGGCGGGCCGCTCGACGGCCGCGAAGTGTCTGGAGGACCTCGGCTGGTTCGTCGTCGACAACCTGCCGCCCGCGCTGATCCCCACCATGGTGGAACTCGGCGCCCGCTCCCAGGGCAACGTGGCCCGGATCGCCGTCGTCGTCGACGTCCGCGGCCGCCGCTTCTTCGACAACCTCCGCGAGTCCCTCGCCGACCTGGAGGCGAAGAACGTCACCCGGAGGATCGTCTTCCTGGAGTCCTCCGACGAGGCCCTGGTGCGCCGCTTCGAGTCGGTCCGCCGCCCGCACCCCCTCCAGGGCGACGGCCGCATCGTCGACGGCATCGCCGCCGAGCGGGAACTGCTGCGCGAGCTGCGCGGCGACGCCGACCTGGTGATCGACACCTCCAGCCTGAACGTGCACGAGCTGCGCGCCAAGATGGACGCCCAGTTCGCGGGCGAGGAGGAGCCGGAGCTGCGGGCCACGGTGATGTCCTTCGGCTACAAGTACGGCCTGCCGGTCGACGCCGACCTCGTCGTCGACTGCCGCTTCCTGCCGAACCCGCACTGGGTCCCGGAGCTGCGCCCGTACACCGGCCTCAACGAGGAGGTCTCCGGGTACGTCTTCAACCAGCCCGGAGCCAAGGAGTTCCTCGACCGGTACACGGAGCTCCTCCAGCTCGTCGCCACCGGCTACCGCCGGGAGGGCAAGCGCTACGTGACCATCGCCGTGGGCTGCACGGGCGGCAAGCACCGCTCGGTCGCCATGTCGGAGAAGCTCGCCGCCCGGCTCGCTTCCGAAGGCGTGGAGACAGTGGTCGTACACCGGGACATGGGACGCGAATGACACGACGTACTCCGCGGCTGAGCCGGCTGCGCCGGGTGGTGCCCGACGGCTCCGCCGACGCGCGGGCCGGCCGGCCCGCCGAGGCCCGGGGCGGCAGACCGCGCCGCCGGGGCACCCAGCCCAAGGTCGTCGCCCTCGGCGGCGGCATGGGCCTGTCCGCCTCGCTGGCCGCGCTGCGCCGGATCACCGGTGACCTCACCGCCGTCGTCACCGTGGCCGACGACGGCGGCTCCAGCGGCCGGCTCCGCGACGAGCTGGGCGTGCTGCCGCCCGGCGACCTGCGCAAGGCGCTGGCCGCGCTGTGCGGTGACGACGACTGGGGCCAGACCTGGGCCCGGGTCATCCAGCACCGCTTCCAGTCCCAGGGCGACCTGCACGAGCACGCGGTCGGAAACCTGCTGATCGTCGCCCTCTGGGAGCAGCTCGGCGACCATGTGCAGGCCCTCGACCTGGTCGGACGCCTGCTCGGAGCCCAGGGGCGTGTGCTGCCCATGTCCGCCGTCCCGCTGGAGCTCCAGGCCCTGGTCAAGGGCCACGACCCGGAGCGCCCGGAGGAGGTCGACACGGTCCGCGGCCAGGCCACCGTCGCCCTCACCCCCGGCGAGGTGCAGTCCGTGCACGTCGTGCCGCACGACCCGCCCGCCGTGCCCGAGGCGGTCGAGGCCGTCCTGGACGCGGACTGGGTGGTGCTCGGCCCCGGCTCCTGGTTCTCCTCGGTCATCCCGCATCTGCTCGTGCCGGAGCTGCTGGACGCGCTCACGCAGACCAA
This sequence comes from Streptomyces sp. CRCS-T-1, assembly GCF_024442335.1. NCBI lineage: Bacteria > Bacillati > Actinomycetota > Actinomycetes > Kitasatosporales > Streptomycetaceae > Streptomyces > Streptomyces sp. CRCS-T-1. Next base: position 6,495,551 of record NZ_CP101651.1, read on the forward strand.
GGCACGCCGGGTACTCTCCCTGAACCTCGCCCCGCAGCCCGGAGAAACCGAGGGCTTCTCCCCGCAGCGTCATTTGGAGGTTTTGGGACGACACGCCCCTAAACTCGCCCTGGACGTGGTGCTGGCCGACGAGGCCGCCGTGCCCGACCGTGACTCCCTGACCGACGCCGCCAAGCGCTTCGGGGCCGCGGTCGAGCTGGCGCCGGTGGCCAGACCCGACGGGACCCCGAGGCACGACCCGGAGCTGTTGGCCGCCGCGTACGACCGTATTTTTCGGATGCATGGAAGGATCGGCCCATGGCGATGACGGCAGCGGTGAAGGACGAGATCTCCCGGCTCCCCGTCACCCGGACCTGCTGCAGAAAGGCGGAGGTCTCCGCCATGCTGCGGTTCGCCGGCGGCCTCCACCTGGTGAGCGGTCGGATTGTGATCGAGGCGGAGCTGGACACGGCGATGGCGGCCCGCCGGCTGAAGCGGGACATCCTGGAGATCTTCGGCCACAGCTCCGAACTGATCGTGATGGCACCCGGCGGACTGCGCCGCGGTTCCCGCTACGTGGTGCGCGTCATCGCGGGCGGGGACCAGCTGGCCCGCCAGACCGGCCTGGTCGACGGGCGCGGCCGCCCGATCCGCGGTCTGCCCCCGCAGGTGGTCTCGGGGGCCACCTGCGACGCCGAGGCCGCCTGGCGTGGCGCGTTCCTGGCGCACGGCTCGCTCACCGAGCCCGGCCGCTCCTCCTCCCTGGAGGTGACCTGCCCGGGTCCCGAGGCCGCGCTCGCGCTGGTCGGCGCCGCCCGCCGCCTGTCGATCGGGGCCAAGGCCCGTGAGGTGCGCGGCGTGGACCGGGTCGTCGTCCGTGACGGCGACGCCATCGGCGCCCTGCTGACCCGGCTCGGAGCCCATGAGTCGGTGCTGGCCTGGGAGGAGCGCCGGATGCGCCGCGAGGTGCGGGCCACGGCGAACCGGCTCGCCAACTTCGACGACGCCAACCTGCGCCGCTCGGCCCGTGCGGCCGTCGCCGCCGGTGCCCGGGTGCAGCGCGCCCTGGAGATCCTCGCCGACGACGTCCCCGAGCATCTCGCCGCCGCCGGCCGGCTGCGCATGGAGCACAAGCAGGCCTCCCTGGAGGAGCTGGGCGCGCTCGCCGACCCGCCGCTGACCAAGGACGCCGTCGCCGGCCGGATCCGCCGCCTGCTGGCCATGGCCGACAAGCGCGCCTCCGACCTCGGCATCCCGGGCACGGAGTCCAACCTCGCCGACGAACTCGCCGACAACCTCGTCGGCTGACCTCACAGGCCGTCAATCAGCCGGTGTCCGGCGCCCACTTGGGTGGTCGGCACCGGCTTTTGCGTGTCGTTCAGGCACTCTTGACTCGATCATGGACTGTCATGAGCCTGGCATCTGTTCGCTGCTGTGGCGAACCCACGCAAGGGGGGTTCATGAGACGAAGAGCGAGATCGATCCTCGCTGTCGGCGCGCTCCTGATCGGCGGAGCGAGCATCGCACCCATTGCCCAGGCACAACCGGGAAGTTCGGCCCCGTCCGACTCGGACGAGGTCAAGGTCTTCCGGGCCGAGGTCACCCAGAAGCAGGTACCCCTGCTGCTCGCGGCCGGCCAGGACGGCCATGAACTCGGCGAGCAGGTCCCCGAGAAGGGCACCGGGACCGTCGAGGTCTATCTCACCGACCAGCAGGCGAAGAAGCTTCGCAAGCAGGGCGTCGGCCTCAACGAGCACAAAGTCTCCGCAGGTGCCGAGAAGCGCGTCAAGAACGCCGCCGAGGGCGTGTTCCGCCCGTACAGCGGAGGGGGCGGCCTGAAGGAGGAGATCCTCCGCGCCGCACAGCAGCACCCCGGGCTCACCAAGGTCGTCTCCATCGGCAAGTCGGTGAACGGCCAGGACATCCTCGCGCTGAAGATGACCAAGAACGCGAAGAAGACGAAGGACGGCTCCAAGCCCTCCGTCCTCTACATGTCCAACCAGCACGCGCGCGAGTGGATCACGCCGGAGATGACCCGGCGCCTGATGCACCATTACTTGGACAAGTACAAGACGGACAAGCGCGTCAAGAAGATCGTCGACTCCACCGAGCTGTGGTTCCTCCTGTCGGCCAACCCCGACGGCTACGACCACACCTTCAAGAGCGACGACAACCGCATGTGGCGCAAGAACCTGCGGGACAACAACGGCGACGGCGTCATCGGCACCGGCGACGGCGTCGACCTCAACCGCAACTTCACCTACAAGTGGGGCTACGACGACGAGGGCTCGTCCCCCAACGCCACCAGCGAGACCTACCGCGGCGCGAGCCCGGGCTCCGAGCCGGAGACCAAGGCGCTGGACGCCTTCCAGAAGCGGATCGGCTTCACGTACGGCATCAACTACCACTCCGCCGCCGAACTCATCCTCTACGGAGTCGGCTGGCAGGTGGCCACCCCCACCCCGGACGACGTCCTGTACGAGGCGCTCGCCGGTACGCCCGAGAACCCGGCGGTTCCCGGCTACCATCCGCAGGTCTCCTCCGAGCTGTACACGACGAACGGCGAGGCCGACGGCCACGCGGCGAACGTCAACGGCCTGGCGATGTTCACCCCCGAGATGTCGACCTGCGCGACGGCCTCGAACGTCGACCCGAACGACGAGTGGAAGGCGTCCGACTGCCGGTCGGTCTTCACCTTCCCGGACGACGAGAAGCTGATCCAGCAGGAGTTCGCCAAGAACGTCCCGTTCGCGCTCTCCGTCGCCGAGTCGGCCGCCCGCCCCGACCGGCCCTCCTCCTCGGTCGGCATGAGCGCCGCCGACTTCACCCCGGCGGCCTTCTCCACCTCTTACTCGCGCGGCGCCGACCAGGAGATCTCCGTCGTCGCACGCAAGTCCGTACGCGACAAGGAGCTGAGGTACCGCGTCAACGGCGGCCGCACCGAGGACATGGCGCTCAAGGCCTGGAAGGGCGGCGAGACGTACGGCGGTGAGGACAACCTCTACTTCGACGAGTACCGGGCGAAGGTCAAGGACGGCGACCCGGGCGACAAGGTCGAGGTGTGGTTCACCGGGGAGACGAAGAACGGCAAGCCGGTCTCCAGCAAGCGCTTCACCTACACCGTGGCCGAGCTGCCCAGGGCGAACACCCTCGTGGTCGCCGAGGAAGGCGCCACCGCCACCCAGGCGCAGGCCTACGTCGACGCCCTCAAGGCCAACGGCCGCAAGGCGGTCGTCTGGGACGTCGCCAAGCAGGGCGCGCCCGACGCGCTCGGTGTGCTGAGCCACTACGACACCGTCGTCCACTACACGGGCGCGGGCACCCCGGGCGTCGCCACCCAGCTCCAGCTCCGGGCCTTCCTCAACGAGGGCGGCAGGCTGATCGAGGCGGGCGAGCAGGCCGGCGGCAGCGTCGACCTGGGCGGCGGCACCCTCTCGAACGACTTCAGCCAGTACTACCTCGGTGCCTACAGCCGCACCTCGACCCCCGGGGCGACCGGCTTCACCGGCGCCGGCGGGCTCGGCGGCTTCACGGGCACACTCGCCGGCGCCCCCGGCAACCCGCTGGACAAGGCGGGCACCTATGCGGTCACCTCCGGCGAACTGCCCGCCGCCACGTACCCGCAGTTCGCGAGCGAGGGCGCGGGACAGTTCGCCGGCACGGTGAACCCGTACGGCCCGTACGCGGGCTCCTACATGGCGGCGGCCGTCCACACCAACGACGGCTACAAGCGCCTCACCCGCACCGTGGACCTCACCGGCACCACGGCGGCGGACAGGCCCACGCTGCGCACCCAGTTGCTGTGGGACACCGAGCCCGGCTACGACCACGTCCTGCTGGAGGCCCACACCGCCGGCGCCGACGACTGGACGACCCTGCCCGAGTCGGGCGGCGCCACCAAGGCCACCGTGCCGGAGGAGTGCGCGGCCGGCTACTACGTCAATGGGCACCCCTGGCTGAAGCGCTACCTCACCGTGACGGACGACGGCTGCACCGCGTCGGGCGGCTCCGGCCAGTGGCACAGCCTCACCGGCGCCTCCAACGGCTGGCAGCAGGTGAACTTCGACCTGAGCGCCTATGCCGGCAAGACGGTCGAGCTGTCGATCAGCTACGTCACCGACCCGGGCACCGGCGGGCGCGGCGTCCTCGCCGACGACGCCTCGCTGGTCGTCGGTGGCGCCGCGAAGGAGACCGAGGGCTTCGAGACCTCCCTCGGCGCCTGGAAGACGGCCGGCCCGCCCGCGGGCAGCCCGGCCGTCCTCAAGGACTGGACGCGCACCGGGGCACTGTTCCGGACATTCGGCGCGGTCACCACGGACGACACCGTGCTGCTGGGCTTCGGCCTGGAACACGTCGCCGCGGCGGCCGACCGGACGGCACTGATGAAGAAGGCGCTCGCTTCCCTGGACGGGTGACACCCCCTTACCCGAAAGGGTGACGTCCCTGGTCAACAGGGATGCGCTCCGTGTAGCGAAATCGAGTGATCTTGATCTCAGCGGTGGGCGGTCCGTACCCCTACTGGCGGGTACGGACCGCCCTGCCGTGTATGGGGCATCTGGATGTCACCACCTGGGGCTCAGGGAGGTAGGGTCGTAGGCGGTCGGGGACATCCCAAACAGAGCTCGCCGGCTCTTCATGGCCGGCGTACCAACGAGGAGATCGGTTCGTGACGATCCGCGTAGGCATCAACGGCTTCGGCCGCATCGGCCGCAACTACTTCCGTGCGCTGCTGGAGCAGGGTGCGGACATCGACATCGTGGCTGTCAACGACCTGGGTGACACCGCGACCACCGCTCATCTGCTCAAGTACGACACCATCCTGGGCCGTCTCAAGGCAGAGGTGTCGCACACCGCAGACACGATCACGGTCGACGGCCACACCATCAAGGTGCTGTCCGAGCGCAACCCCGCCGACATCCCGTGGGGCGAGCTGGGCGTCGACATCGTCATCGAGTCCACCGGCATCTTCACGAAGAAGGCCGACGCCGCCAAGCACCTCACCGGCGGCGCCAAGAAGGTCCTCATCTCGGCTCCGGCCAAGGAGGAGGACATCACCATCGTGATGGGTGTCAACCAGGACAAGTACGACCCGGCGAACCACCACGTCATCTCCAACGCCTCCTGCACCACCAACTGTGTGGCGCCGATGGCCAAGGTCCTCGACGAGAACTTCGGCATCGTCAAGGGCCTGATGACGACGGTCCACGCGTACACCAACGACCAGCGCATCCTGGACTTCCCGCACTCGGACCTGCGTCGCGCCCGCGCCGCCGCCGAGAACATCATCCCGACCACCACGGGTGCCGCCAAGGCCACCGCGCTGGTCCTGCCGCAGCTCAAGGGCAAGCTCGACGGCATCGCGATGCGCGTCCCGGTCCCGACCGGCTCGGCCACCGACCTGGTCGTGACGCTCCAGCGCGAGGTCACCAAGGACGAGGTCAACGCCGCGTTCAAGAAGGCCTCCGACGACGGCGACCTCAAGGGCTACCTGGCCTACACCGAGGACCAGATCGTCTCCTCGGACATCGTCAGCGACCCGGCCTCCTGCACCTTCGACGCCTCCCTGACCATGGTCCAGGAGGGCAACTCGGTGAAGATCCTCGGCTGGTACGACAACGAGTGGGGCTACTCCAACCGCCTCGTGGACCTTACGGTCTTCGTCGGCAACCAGCTCTGATCAACCGAGCGGGCACGACAGTGTGAGAGCAGGGCTCGGGCAGCGTGAGGACGCGCTGCCCGAGCCCTGACGCACGTACAGATCAGAGCTGTTCGATCACGAGCGCTTACGAGCGCTTACGAGCTCTTTCAGGAGTCCCTTCATGAAGACGATCGACGAACTCCTCGCCGAAGGGGTCGCGGGCAAGCGGGCTTTCGTCCGCGCGGACCTGAACGTGCCGCTGGACGGCACGTCGATCACCGACGACGGCCGTATCCGCGCCGTGCTGCCCACGGTCAAGGCCCTCGCCGAGGCGGGCGCCCGCGTGGTCGTCGCCTCCCACCTGGGCCGCCCCAAGGGCGCCCCGGACCCGGCCTTCTCCCTCGAGCCCGCCGCCGCGCGCCTCGGTGAACTCCTCGGCGCCGACGTGGCCTTCGCGACCGACACGGTCGGCGAGTCCGCCCAGGCCACCGTCGCGGGCCTGAGCGACGGCCAGGTCGCCGTCGTCGAGAACCTGCGCTTCAACGCCGGCGAGACGAGCAAGGACGACGCCGAGCGCGGCGCCTTCGCCGACCGGCTCGCCGCCCTCGCCGACGTCTACGTCGGCGACGGCTTCGGAGCCGTGCACCGCAAGCACGCCTCCGTGTACGACCTCCCGGCCCGGCTGCCGCACTACGCCGGCTACCTCATCGCGACCGAGGTCGGCGTCCTCAAGAAGCTCACCGACGAGGTCGCGCGGCCCTACGTCGTCGCGCTCGGCGGGGCCAAGGTCTCCGACAAGCTCGCCGTGATCGACCAGCTGCTCGGCAAGGCCGACCGCATCCTCATCGGCGGCGGCATGGCCTACACCTTCCTCAAGGCCAAGGGCTACGAGATCGGCAAGTCCCTCCTCCAGGAGGACCAGATCCCGGCCGTCCAGGAGTACATCGAGCGCGCCGAGAAGACCGGCGTCGAGCTGGTCCTGCCGGTGGACGTCCTCGCCGGGACCGAGTTCCCGGACCTGAAGACCAAGGCCCCGGCCAACCCCACGACCGTCGCCGCGGACGCCATCCCGGCCGACCGACAGGGCCTCGACAACGGGCCCGAGACCTGCAAGCTGTACGCATCCAAGCTCGCCGACGCCGCCACCGTCTTCTGGAACGGTCCCATGGGCGTCTTCGAGCACCCCGACTACGCCGAGGGCACCAAGGCGGTCGCCCAGGCACTCGTCGAATCCAAGGGCTTCACCGTGGTCGGCGGTGGCGACTCCGCCGCCGCCGTGCGCATCCTGGGCTTCGACGAGACGGCATTCGGCCACATCTCGACCGGTGGCGGCGCCTCCCTCGAATACCTCGAGGGCAAGACGCTCCCCGGCCTCGCCGCACTGGAGGACTGACCCACATGACCGCGCGCACGCCGCTGATGGCGGGCAACTGGAAGATGAACCTCAACCACCTCGAGGCCATCGCCCACGTCCAGAAGCTCGCCTTCGCCCTGGCCGACAAGGACTACGAGGCCGTCGAGGTCGCCGTCCTGCCGCCCTTCACCGACCTGCGCTCCGTGCAGACCCTGGTCGACGGCGACAAGCTCAAGATCAAGTACGGTGCCCAGGACATCTCGGCGCACGACGGCGGTGCCTTCACCGGCGAGATCTCCGGCCCGATGCTGGCCAAGCTGAAGTGCTCGTACGTCGCCATCGGCCACAGCGAGCGGCGCCAGTACCACGCCGAGACCGACGAGCTGGTGAACGCCAAGGTCAAGGCCGCCTACAAGCACGGCCTGACGCCCATCCTGTGCGTCGGCGAGGAGCTGGAGGTCCGCGAGGCGGGCAACCACGTCTCCCACACCCTCGCCCAGGTCGAGGGCGGTCTGAAGGACCTCCCCGCCGAGCAGGCCGAGACCGTTGTGATCGCCTACGAGCCCGTCTGGGCCATCGGAACCGGCAAGGTCTGCGGAGCCGGGGACGCCCAGGAGGTCTGCTCGGCGATCCGCGGCAAGATCGCCGAGCTGTACTCGCAGGACCTGGCCGACAAGGTCCGCATCCAGTACGGCGGCTCGGTCAAGGCGGGCAACGTGGCCGAGATCATGGCCCAGGCCGACATCGACGGTGCCCTGGTCGGCGGCGCCTCGCTGGACGCCGACGAGTTCGTCAAGATCGTGCGCTTTCGCGACCAGTGAGTAGGCGGTAGCGGCGTAACGTCGTACCCTTGCGGGGTCCAGCCTTGTGCTGGGCCCCGCGTCGTCCGTCAGAATCCGAGGAAGTTGGTCCAGCCGTGGTTATGGGGTTCTCGATCGCCCTGATCGTCTTCAGCCTGCTGCTGATGCTGCTGGTGCTGATGCACAAGGGGAAGGGCGGCGGCCTCTCCGACATGTTCGGTGGCGGCATGCAGTCCTCCGTCGGCGGCTCCTCGGTCGCCGAGCGCAACCTCGACCGGATCACCGTCGTGGTCGGTCTGGGCTGGTTCGCGTGCATTGTCGTGCTCGGCATCCTGATGAAGGTGAACAACTGACCGAGACGCACTCCGCACGGAACTCGTACGCAAGGCCCCATGTTCGGTACGCGCCGCTGAGCGCGGCCTATCATGGGGCTTGCGTCTTTGTGTGAGGGTTGTAACTCCAATCACTGGACGCGCGTTGGGCCTTACGTAGACTGAGGCGCTCGCAGCGAAGCGGAACGCCGACTCGCTTCGCGGCACCATCACGCAGGGAGTTACGACCGTGGCAAGTGGCAACGCGATCCGGGGAAGCCGGGTCGGGGCGGGGCCGATGGGCGAGGCCGAGCGCGGCGAGTCCGCGCCGCGGCTGCGCATCTCCTTCTGGTGCTCCAACGGACACGAGACCCAGCCGAGCTTCGCCAGCGACGCGCAGGTGCCCGAAACCTGGGACTGTCCCCGCTGCGGATTCCCGGCCGGCCAGGACCGGGACAACCCCCCGGACCCGCCGCGCACCGAGCCCTACAAGACGCACCTGGCGTATGTGCGGGAGCGGCGCAGCGACGCGGACGGCGAGGCGATCCTCGCCGAGGCGCTCGCCAAACTGCGAGGCGAGATCTAGGAATTGAGACCGGCCGGACACCAGTAGGTGCCCGGCCGGAGCTGGTTTCCGAGCCCGCCGCGGCCCGCTCGCGGACCGATTGTCAGTGGTGCCCTCTACGGTTTGTGCATCGGGCGAACCGTGAGGGGGAACAGTGGCGACGGTCGAGGTGGGGAGCGTGCGCGCGCCCGCGTGGCGCGGGGCCTTCGGACGGCTGTGGAGCGCGGCCGTGCTGTCCAGCTTCGGTGACGCGCTGCGCAACGCCGCGCTGCCCCTGCTGGCGGTCACACTGACCGACGAGCCGCTGCTCATCGCCTCCGTCACCGCCTGCGGCTATCTGCCCTGGATCGTCTTCGGGCTGCTCGGCGGAGCCGTCGCCGACCGGGTGGACCAGCGGCGCGCCATGTGGATGGCGGACGCGTTACGCGGCCTGCTGATCGCCGCCTTCGCCGTGGCCGTCGCCCTCGGCCACGCCTCGATCGGCCTGCTCATCGTGCTGGCCGTCGCCCTCACCACCCTCCAGACCCTCTTCGACAACGCCGCGACCGCGCTGCTCCCCGCCCTGGTCGACCGGGACGCGCTCGGCAGCGCCAACGCCCGGCTGATGACCGGCCAGCGTGTCGCGGGCGGCCTGCTGGGCGGGCCGGTCGTGCCGCTGCTGCTGGCGGCCGGTGCCGCCGTGCCTTTCGCGGCCGACGCCGTGACCTTCCTGGTGGCCGCCGCGCTGATCGCCACTCTGCCGGCCGCCGGGACCGACCGTGAGCCGAGGCCGGCGGGCAGCACCCTGCGCCGTGAGATCGCGGAGGGCTTGCGCACCCTGTGGCGCGACCGCGCCCTGCGCGGCCTGTGCGCCGCCACCGCCCTGTGCAACATCGGCATGGGCACCCTGCTCGCCCTGCTGGTCGTCCTCGTCACCGACTGGCTGGAGGCGGGTTCCGTGGGCTACGCGGCGGCGGGCACCGCCTTCACTCTGGGCGGTCTGGCCGGGGGAGTGGTGAACAGCCGGCTGGTGGCGCGGCTCGGCCGGCAGCGGTCGGTGCTGCTCGCCGGATCGGTGCAGACCGCGGCCCTCGTCGTCATGGGCACCGTGCGCAGCCTGACCGTGCTGGTGGGGATGCTGGCCGTCTTCGGGCTCATGAGCATGGTGTGGAACGTCAACACGACGACGCTGATGCAGGAGCGCAGCCCCGCCGGGCTCCTGGGCCGGGTCAGCTCGGCCTTCCGCACCCTGGCCTTCGCCGGAGTGCCCCTCGGCGCCCTGCTCGGGGGAGCCGTCGCCACCGCCTGGGGCCCCAACACCCCGCCCCTGCTGACCGCCGCGTTCTTCCTCCTGGCCGTCATCGCGCTGATACCCACGCTCCACGCGAACGTATCTGTTGTTGAACCGGCCGACGGTGCCACGACAACCGACGCCACGCGCTGATCAATTAGGTTGGACCGGCAGCGGGGCAAGGTGCGCAGGCAGGACAGGAAAGAAGGCTGAAGTCCCAGATGAACGCAGACGGCCGTACCAGGCTCAATCAGACGCCCGAGTGGACGGCACTGGCCAAGCATCGCGAGGAACTGGGCGAGGTGGGGCTGCGCGAGCTGTTCGCCGCCGAGCCCGGCCGCGGCACCGCGTACGCCCTCCGGGTCGGCGACCTGTACGTCGACTACTCCAAGCACCTCGTCACCGACGACACCCTGCGACTGCTGCGGGGACTGGCCGCCGCCACCGATGTCTTCGGGCTCCGGGACGCCATGTTCCGCGGGGAGAAGATCAACACCACCGAGGACCGGTCGGTGCTGCACACCGCGCTGCGGGCGCCGCGGGACGCGGTGGTCGAGGTCGACGGTGAGAACGTGGTGCCGGGTGTGCACGCGGTGCTGGACAAGATGGCCGGCTTCGCCGACCGCGTCCGCTCCGGGGAGTGGACCGGCCACACCGGCAAGCGCATCCGCAACGTCGTCAACATCGGCATCGGCGGTTCCGACCTGGGTCCGGCGATGGCGTTCGAGGTGCTGCGCGCCTACACGGACCGCTCGATGACGTTCCGCTTCGTGTCGAACGTGGACGGTGCCGACCTGCACGAGGCGGTCAGGGATCTGGACCCGGCGGAGACGCTGTTCATCGTCGCGTCCAAGACCTTCACCACCATCGAGACGGTCACCAACGCCACCTCCGCCCGAAGCTGGCTGCTGGCCGCGCTCGGTGACGAGGCCGCTGTCGCCAAGCACTTCGTGGCGCTGTCGACGAACGCCGAGAAGGTCGCCGGGTTCGGTATCGACACGGCCAACATGTTCGAGTTCTGGGACTGGGTCGGCGGACGCTACTCGTACGACTCCGCGATCGGCCTGTCCCTGATGATCGCCATCGGCCCGGACCGCTTCCGGGAGATGCTCGACGGGTTCTGGATCGTCGACGAGCACTTCCGGACCGCGCCCGCCGAGTCCAATGTGCCGCTGCTGCTGGGCCTGCTGGGCATCTGGTACGGCAACTTCCACGACGCCCAGTCGCACGCGGTGCTGCCCTACAGCCACTATCTGTCGAAGTTCACCGCATATCTCCAGCAGCTCGACATGGAGTCCAACGGCAAGTACGTGGACCGGGACGGGCGTGAGGTCGAGTGGCAGACGGGGCCGGTGGTGTGGGGCACGCCGGGCACCAACGGGCAGCACGCCTACTACCAGCTCATCCACCAGGGCACGAAGCTGATCCCGGCGGACTTCATCGGCTTCGCGCGGCCCGTCGCCGAGCTGAGCGACGAGCTGAAGGCGCAGCACGATCTGCTGATGGCCAACTTCTTCGCGCAGACGCAGGCGCTCGCCTTCGGCAAGACGCCGCAGGAGGTGCGGGCCGAGGGGGTGCCGGAGGAGCTGGTGCCGCACAAGACGTTCCAGGGCAATCACCCGACGACCACGATCCTGGCGCCCGAGCTGACGCCGTCCGTCCTCGGCCAATTGGTCGCCCTCTACGAGCACAAGGTGTTCGTGCAGGGCGCGGTGTGGAACATCGATTCCTTCGACCAGTGGGGCGTGGAGCTGGGCAAGGTCCTCGCCAAGCGCGTCGAGCCCGCGCTGACCGAGGGCGCCGAGGTCGAGGGCCTGGACGCCTCCACCGAGGCTCTGGTCGCCACGTACCGGGAGCTGCGCGGACGGCAGTGACGACGAGCCCGGCGGGGGAGACGGGCCGGGCGGGAACGCGGGCGGTTGCGCGCCGTCCGCTTCCCCCCGGGCCCACCGGTTCTCCCGGGCCTACCGGTTCTCCCGGGCCTACCGGTCCCCCCGGGCCCACCGGAGGCGCCAGCCCGTACGCGCCTCACCGGCAGCACCTCTACGGCGGCTGGGCGGCGAAGCCGACGAGGTCAGGTGGGTCAGGCGACCGCGCTCAGCGTGTCCGCGAGGCGGCGGCGTGCCGCGCGCGCCGCGGGTAGGGCGGCCAGCGCGGCCGCGCAGAGCACCGCCGCCGCACCCAGCAGCAGCATGAGCAGGGCCGACGGGCCCTGGGCGATGCCCGCACCGATCCCGCTTGACCTGCCCTGGGCGTCGATGAGCCAGTGGGCGAGCGGCAGTCCCAGGGCGGTGGCGGCGAGGACGGCTGCCAGGGCCGTGCAGCCGGTGGCCGTGACCGTGATCGCCGTGATCTGGCGGGGGGACAGACCGATGGCCTTCAGCGCCAGCAGGTCCCGTTCGCCCTCGCGGACGGTGCCGCCGATCGCGGTCAGCAGCTCGATGAGCCCGATGAGGGCGAGCACGGCGATCAGCCCGGCGACGACGGCCCGCAGTGGGGAGAGCCCGTCGGCGGGGTTGGCCACGGTGTGCACGTCCAGATGGCCGCGCCCGGCCGTGGCGAGCCGGTCGGCGACCTCCCCCGGGTCGGCGCCGGGGTCCAGGCGCAGCTCGTAGAGGGTCGGGCGGAGCCCGGGGTCGTTGGCGCGGAGGGTGTCGAGGGACGTGGAGATGACCCGGCCGGCGTTCTCCGGCTCGATGCTGCGGCCCACGATGTGCAGGATCTGCGGCTGGTCGCCGACGGTCATGCGGACCCAGTCGCCGACGTGCACGTCCAGCAGGTCGAGCAGGCCCTGCCCGGCCACCGCCTCGTCGGCGCCACGGGCGGCGCGGCCCTCGGCGAGGGTGTAGGGGTAGGGGTCCTGCTGGGTGCCGAGGCCGCGCAGGGCGATGGTCGCCGTCTGGCCCGGGACCAGGGCGGCCGTCTCGACGCCGGGGTAGGCGGCGGCGACCTGCGGGTCGCGTTCCAGGAGGGTGCGGGTCTGCCGTTCGTTCAGGCCGGCGTCGGCGCGGACGCTGAGGGTGGTGGGCAGGCCGATCTGCTCCGGCTCGCTGTGGAAGCGGTCGATGGTGGTCCACGCGCTCATCGCCACGACGATCAGCAGCAGCGGCAGCGTGAGGCGGGCGACGGTGGCGAGGGAGCGGGGGCGGCGGGTGAATGCCTTGTGCCAGCCCAGCACCAGCGCGGGCGGAATCCGCAGGCCGAGGGCCCGGCGGGCCATGCCGGAGAGCTGTCCGGTGCGTGGCGCCGCGGGCGGGAGTCGAAGGACGCGGCGCAGGACGCTCGCCGGCCGCACTCCGTGGCCGGCTTCCGTTTCGCCGGGCGCGCGCCCGCGGCTTCGGCCCGTCGCCCCGGTCAATCGCCCGCCCAGCGCCGCCGTGGGCCTCGGCACCGGCACCGGCGGGACTCGTCCCGCCCGCCATGCGGCAAGGCCGGTGGTCGCGCCGATGAACAGCACGGCACCCACCGGGATCACGATCAGCGCCACGGTGTGCCCGGGAAGGCCCTGCCACACCCCGACCGCGTCCCCGAGCCGTCCGGGGATGCGGCTGCCCAGTACCTCGGCGAGCGCGGCGGCGGCAACGGCGCCCAGCAGGGCGTAGGCGAGATGCTGGAGCAGGAAGACGCGGACCACCTGGCCCGGGGTGAAGCCGATCGCCTTCAGGATGGAGAGATCCCGCAGGTGGCCCCGGATACGGGTGCTGATCGCCCCATGCACGGCGAGCCCGGCGGCGACCAGCGCGCCCAGCCCGAACAGGCCCAGCACCTGGCCGAGGAGCCGGTTGTCGCCCTGGGCCTCGGCGCGGGCCTGCTGCCAGGTGGACACCTCGCCGATCGCCCCGGCTCCCAGCACGGTCACGGCACGCTGCACGACGTAGGAGGTGTCGCCGGGGTCCGTCAGGCGCAGCCCGATCACCTGGCCGCCGGGGTCGGGCACGGCCGACGGCAGGGCCCACACCAGGCCCGGCTGCTCACCGGGCCGGTAGCGGGGCTCGGCGCTGTCGGCGAGCCCCACGACGGTCAGCTCGCGGGCGGTGCCGGGCACGCCGATGGTGTCGCCGGGCTCGGCCAGCAGGGCGCGGGCGAGGCGGCTCTCCAGGACCACACCGTTCGGCGTCGAAGGGTCGAGCCAGCGGCCGGAGACGACCGGCGGGTTGCCGACGGACGGCCGTTCCTGAGTGCCGCGCAACTCCACGGCGGCGCGGCTGCCTCGTGAGGAGACGGTGACATCGGCGGTGGGATAGGGACCGGCGACGGAGTCGACGCCGTCCAGACCGGCCAGCTTCCCGGTGTCGGCGGCCGCGTCGGTGTGCAGCCACACATGCGCGCCGTGCGACTGTGTGAAGACGCGCTGCCAGGGGTTGGTCGCGTACCCGAACAGGGCCGTGGCCAGCAGCAGCGAGGCGACGATGCCCGCGGTGGCCAGGACGAGGAACAGCGCCTCGCCGCGGTGCGTGCGCAGATCGGAGTGGGCCCAGCGCAGGGTGGCTCGCACGGGCCTCAGCCTCTCGGCCCGGACGCCGGGCAGCCGTCGTACACCCGCATGTCAGTCCTTCACCCGCATGTCAGTCCTTGAGTTCCAGCACACCGGAGATGCCGGACCGGCGCGGGGGTGTGCCGCCGTCGAGTTCCGCGTCGTCGGCGATCCGGCCGTCGAAGAAGCTGATCACCCGGTCCGCCGCGCTCGCCAGCCGCGCGTCATGGGTGACCAGCAGGATCGTCTGGCCGCGCTGGTGGAAGCGGGACAGCAGCCGCATCACCTCGCGGGTGCCCTTGCTGTCGAGGCTGCCGGCCGGTTCGTCGGCCAGGAGCAGCGGGGGATGGTTGACCAGGGCCCGGGCCAGGGCGACCCGCTGCTGCTCACCGCCGGACAGCTCGCCCGGCATGCTGCGCTCCTTGCCCGTCAGCCCCAGCTCGGCCAGCAGCTGCTCGCGCTCGGTGCGCGCCCGCTTCGGCGAGCTTCCGGCGAGCAGGGCGGGCAGCTCCACGTTGTCGGCGACGGACAGGCTGGACACCAGGTTGAAGAACTGGAAGACGATCCCGATCCGCTTCCTGCGCTCCACCGCCCAGCGGGCCTCGCCGTAGGTGTCGGTGGACTCGCCGTCGAGCCAGAGATGGCCCGCGTCCGGCCGCTGGAGCCCGCCGAGCAGATGCAGCAGCGTCGACTTCCCGGCGCCGGACGGGCCGGTGATCGCCACGAACTCGCCCTGCCGCACGCACAGATCGACCCCGCGCACGGCATGGGCGGGCGCGCCCTCGCCGTGGTGCGTCTTCACCAGCCCCTCGGCGCGCAGCACAGGAGCGGGACGGTCGTCGCTCACTCCAGCTCCTCCAGCTCTTCCTGGCACCGCTCCAGCCAGTCCAGATCGGCCTGCAAGTGCAGCATCGCACCCTCTATCAGCAGATGCGCGATGCGATTGTCGCGGTCCTCGGCGGCGGCCAGCTTCGACAGCTGCCGCATGGTGTTCAGATACTGGCGCCGCTGGTGGTTGATCAGGGAGATCTGGTCGGCGAGACCGGTCTGCGGAGCGAGCGCCAGCTTCATGAAGAAGTCGTCCCGTACCCGCGGCTCGTCCTCGGGCTCCTCGAACCAGGCGCGCAGCGCCTCCCGCCCGGCGTCGGTGAGGTGGTAGACCTTTTTATTGGGCCGGCTGGACTGCGCCACGTCCTCGCCCTCGATCAGTCCCGACTTCTCGAGGCGGCCGAGGGTCACATAGATCTGGCCGACATTCGGCTGAGGGTACGCGGAGCCCAGCAGTTGCTCAAGGTCCTGCTTGAGCTCGTAGCCATGGGCGGGGCCGCGGGCGAGGAGTGCCAGGAGGTGCAGGCGCACGCGTGCAGTCCTCCTGTCCGGTCAATGTGCTCCAGACCCTAGTATCGCCCATACCTAACAGGTATACATGGCCTCTGATTCCGGGCAAGGGAGCCCGACGCCGGTGTACAGGGAGGAACCTATGCGGTGGATCCATGCCGCGGGTAGGGGCCTTCTCGTTCTCGTCGTGGTCATGACCGGCTACGTCGCCGCCGGAGCGCAGGCGGGCGAGCCGGCGGGCGGCGGCCGCGGACCGCTCACCCTGGCCACCGCCGGAGACCTCACCGGCTATCTCGGCCCCCTGCTGGAGGGCTGGAACCGCACCCACCCCGGCGAGAAGGTGACCCTCGTCGAGCTGCCCGACTCGGCCGACGAGACCCAGGCGCAGATGTCCACCGACCTGCGCGACGGCGACCGCAGCAGGTTCGACGTGCTCAACATCGACGTCAACTGGACCTCGGAGTTCGCCGCCGCGGGCTGGATCAGACCCCTGCCCCGTGACCGCTTCCCGCTGAAGACCTTCCTCCCGCCGGTCGTCGACACGGCGACCTACGACGGACAGCTCTACGCCGTCCCGTACGTCACCAACGCCGGCCTGCTCCTCTATCGCAAGGACATCCTGGACAAGGAGGGCGTCGAGCCGCCGCGCACCTGGGCGGAGCTGGAGCGGTACGCGAAGACCATCGCCCCGAAGCACGGCCTCGACGGCTACGCCGGGCAGTTCCTCCCCTACGAGGGCCTCACCGTCAACGCGGCGGAAGCCGTCTACTCGGCGGGCGGCTCGATCCTCGGCGACGAGGGCGAGCGCGTCACCGTCGACTCGGCGGCGGCCCGCGAGGGCATCGGCTTCCTGACCCGCGGAGTGCGAGAGGGCTGGATCTCGAAAGAGGCGCTGACCTACAAGGAGGAGGAGTCCAAGCAGGCCTTCCAGGACGGCCGGCTGCTCTTCCTGCGGAACTGGCCGTACGCGTACGTCGGCGCCTCCGCCCCGGGGTCCCGGGTCGCCGGGAAGATCGGCGCCGTGCCGCTGCCCGGACGGGACGGGCCGGGGACGAGTGTCCTCGGCGGCTCCAACCTGGCCGTCAGCTCACACGCCCGGCATCCCGACTCGGCCGCCCGTCTGATCGCGTACCTCACCAGTGAGGGCGTCCAGCGCCAGGTCCTCACCCGTGGCGCGCTGCCGCCCGTACGGGCCGATCTCTACAAGGACCCGCAGCTCATCCGCAGGTTCCCGTACCTGCCGACCCTGCGCGAGAGCGTGCTCGCGGCCGAGCCGCGCCCCAAGAGCCCGCGCTACGACCAGGTCAGCCTGGTCGTCCAGGCCGTCGTGCACGACGCGATGGCCGGGCACGAGACGCCGACGGCCGCGGTGCGCCGTCTGGCGCGGGAGCTCGACGTCATCTCGCGCGGGTAGCGCTTCCAGCGGCTTCCAGTGACCCGCTTCTAGTTACTTGTTAGGTAACGCGCACGTCTCATCTGGCTGAGATATGCCCGTTTGATGCCCAATTTTACTACCTCAACTCCCCGGTAGCTTCTGTCTTTTCATTGACACCCTCGCGACACGCCTACTTAACATGCATGCATAACCGCTGCCCCTCCACAGAGACAGGTCGATGGGTTGAACAGGCACCACTGGTGGCGTGACGCAGTGATCTATCAGGTGTACGTCCGCAGCTTCCTCGACAGCACCGGCGACGGCATCGGCGATCTCGCCGGAGTCCGGGCCGGACTGCCGTATCTGAAGAAGCTCGGCGTCGACGGGATCTGGCTGAGCCCCTTCTATCCCTCGCCGCAGCACGACCACGGCTACGACGTGGCCGACTACTGCGACGTCGACCCGCTCTTCGGCGACCTCGCCGAGTTCGACCAGCTGGTCGGGGCCGCGCGGCGGCTCGGCGTGAAGGTGCTGCTCGACATCGTCCCGAACCACTGCTCCAGCGAGCACCCCTGGTTCCGCGAGGCCCTCGCCGCGGCTCCCGGCAGCGAGGCCCGCGCCCGCTTCCACTTCGCCGACGGCCGCGGCCCGGACGGCGACGAGCCGCCCAACAACTGGCACGCCATGTTCGGCGGGCCGGCGTGGAGCCGGGTGACCGAGGCGGACGGGCGGCCCGGCCAGTGGTACCTGCACATGTTCACGCCCGAGCAGCCCGACTGGAACTGGCGTGACCCGGAGGTCGCCGCCGAGTTCGACCGGGTCCTGCGCTTCTGGCTGGACCGGGGCGTCGACGGCTTCCGCATCGACGTCGCCGCCGGCCTCTACAAGCACCCCGAGCTGCCCGACTCCGACGACCCGGAGGCCGACGCCCGCACCCGCGACTCGGTCAACCCGCTCGCCTGGAACCAGCCCGAGGTACACGAGGTGTGGCGCCGCTGGCGCTCCATATGCGAGGACTACACCGAGCGCGACGGCTGCGAACGCCTCCTCGTCGGCGAGGTCTCCGTCCCGACCGCCCGCGAGCACGCCCGGTACGTCCGCCCGGACGAACTCCACCAGGCCTTCTTCTTCGACCTGCTCAGCGCCCCCTGGGACCCGGACGCCTTCCAGAAGGTCATCTCCGAGGCCATGCAGGACATCGCCGGGACCGGCTCGACGGTCACCTGGGTCCTCAACAACCACGACCAGGTCCGCACCGTCACCCGCTACGGCGAACCCGCCACCGAAGGCAGCGGCCTCGGCGCCGCCCGGGCCCGCGCCGCCGCGCTGCTGATGCTGGCACTGCCCGGCGCCGCCTACATCTACCAGGGCGAGGAGCTCGGCCTGCCCGAGGTCGTCGACCTGCCCGACGACGTGCTCACCGACCCGATCTTCCACCGCACCGGCAGCCGGGCCCGCATCCGCGACGGCTGCCGGGTGCCGCTGCCCTGGTCGGGGCAGGCCTCGCCCTTCGGCTTCACCTCCGGCGAGGAGAGCGCCAAGCCGTGGCTGCCGCAGCCGGAGTACTTCGCCGAGTACGCCACCGACCGCGCCCTCGCCGACACCCGCTCCTTCTGGCACCTGTACCGCGACGGCCTCCAACTGCGCGGCACCCTGCCTCAGCTGGGCGAGGGCACTTTGCGCTGGCTGGACGCCCCGCCCGGCGTCCTCGCCTTCGCCCGCGGCGACGACCTGGTGTGCGCCGTCAACTTCGGTACGGCACCCACCCCCGCGCCGGTCCCCGGCACCCCTCTGCTCGCCAGCGGCCCCTGCCCCGCCGGGGTACTGCCCGGCTCCACGGCCGCCTGGTGGATCCGTTCCTGAACTCCCCGCAAGTCAACTCCCCGAAGGGACATCAACGATGATGCGACGACGTACCACCCTGCTCGCCGGCTGCACCGCCCTCGCCCTGTCGCTCGGCGCGACCGCCTGCGGCGGCGGCCCCGTCGCGGCCGGAGGCGGCGACAAGGCCCTCAGCGGCCAGACCGTCACCGTGGCCGGCGTCTGGTCCGGCACCGAGCAGAAGAACTTCCAGAAGGTGCTCGACGCCTTCACCGAGAAGACCGGCGCCAAGACGCAGTTCACGTCCACCGGCGACAACGTATCCACCGTCGTCGGCAGCAAGATCGAGGGTGGCAACGCCCCCGACGTCGTGATGGTCCCGCAGGTCGGCGTGCTCAAGCAGTTCGCGCAGAAGGGCTGGCTCAAGCCGCTGTCGAAGAAGACCGAGCAGGCCGTCGACGCGGGCTACGCCCCCGTGTGGAAGAAGTACGGCAGCGTCGACGGCACCCTCTACGGCCTGTACTTCAAGGCCGCCCACAAGTCGACCGTCTGGTACAGCCCCGACGCCCTCGCCCAGGCCGGCGTGAAGCCGCCGAAGTCGTACGACGAGATGCTCAAGGCCGGGCAGACCGTGTCCGACTCCGGGCTCGCCGCGTTCTCCGTCGCCGGACAGGACGGCTGGACCCTCACCGACTGGTTTGAGAACGTCTACCTGTCGCAGGCCGGACCCGAGAAGTACGACGCCCTCGCCGCGCACAAGCTGAAGTGGACCGACGCGTCGGTCGTCGACGCCCTCACCACGCTCGGCAAGCTCTTCCAGGACAAGCAGCTCATCGCCGGCGGCCAGAAGGGCGCGCTGAACACCGACTTCCCCGGCTCCGTGGAGAAGGTCTTCGGACCCGAGCCCGAGGCCGGCATGGTCTACGAGGGCGACTTCGTCGCCGGCGTCGCCAAGGACCAGTTCGGCAAGACCGTCGGCAAGGACGCGAACTTCTTCCCGTTCCCCGCGGTCGGCGGCGGTGAGGCTCCGGTCGTCAGCGGCGGTGACGCGGCCGCCGTCCTGAAGGACGGCAAGAACCAGAAGGCCGCGCAGGCCCTCACGGAGTACCTGGCCACGCCGGAGGCCTCCGAGGTGTGGGCCGAGGCGGGCGGCTTCCTCTCCCCGAACAAGGAACTCGACCTCGCCAAGTACGGCGACGATGTCACCCGCGCCACCGCCAAGTCCCTCGTCCAGGCCGGGGACTCGGTCCGCTTCGACATGTCCGACCAGGCCCCCGCGGCCTTCGGCGGCACCAAGGGCACCGGCGAGTGGAAGCTGCTCCAGGACTTCCTGCGCGACCCGTCCGACCCGAAGGGCACCGCGGCGAAGCTGGAGGCCGCGGCGGCCAAGGCGTACCAGGACTGATACGCCATGACAGCGACCCTCGTGAAAGAGACGAGTCCACCGCCGCCCGGCACGATCGCCGACCGGACGCGGCGACTGCGCCGGCGCGGCAAGGTCATCGCCCTGCTGTTCGTGCTGCCCGCGCTGCTGCTGCTCGGCGCGCTCGTCGTCTACCCCGTGCTGTTCAGCATCGGCCGCAGCTTCTTCGACGCCTCCGGGACGACGTTCGTCGGCGGCGACAACTACGCCGAGATGTTCAGCGACCCGGCGACCCTCAACGCCGTCCGCAACACGGCCATCTGGGTCGTCGTCGCACCGGCCCTGCTGACCGGCCTCGGGCTGATCCTGGCCGTCCTGGTGGAGAAGGTCCGCTGGGCCACCGCCTTCAAACTGCTCCTCTTCATGCCGATGGCGGTCTCCTTCCTCGCCGCCGGCATCATCTTCCGCCTCGCCTACGACGAGGACCCCGACAAGGGCGTCCTCAACGCGGCGGTCGTCTCCGTCCACGACGCGTTCGAGGGCTCCTCGTCCTACCCGACGGCCCGGGGACGTGACGGGCAGGGTCTGACCAAGGAGAAGGACGGGTCGTACCGCACGAGCCAGAGCGTGTCACCGGGCAACGCGGTGACGCTCCCGCTGGTCGGCGTACTGCCCGACGACCTGCCGGGCGGGACGAAGCCGGCGTACGCGGCGGCGGGACAGAAGGCCGCCGCCGACGAAGTGCGCGGCGTGGTCTACCTGGACTTCACGCCCGGCGGGGGAGGGGAGCAGGGCAAGGTCGACCGGAGCGAGAGCGGACTGCCCGAGATGAAGGTCGAGGCGGTGCGCGACGGCAAGACGGTCGCCACGGCGACCACCGCCTCCGACGGCTCCTTCCGCTTCCAGGGCCTCGAACCCGGCTCCTACGCGGTGCAGTTGCCCTCGTCCAACTTCGCCCCGCCCTACGAGGGCGTCTCCTGGCTCGGACCGGCCCTGGTCACACCGGCGATCATCGGCGCGTACCTGTGGATCTGGACCGGCTTCTCCATGGTGCTCATCGGCGCCGGACTGGCGACGCTGCCGCGCGACACGCTGGAGGCGGCGCGGATGGACGGCGCCAACGAATGGCAGATCTTCCGGCGGATCACCGTGCCGCTGCTGGCACCCGTCCTGACCGTCGTCTTCATCACCCTGGTCATCAACGTGATGAAGGTCTTCGACCTCGTCTACATCATCGCGCCCGGGCCGGTACAGGAAGACGCGACCGTCCTCGCGACGCAGATGTGGCTGGTGTCGTTCGGCGGCGGCAACAACCAGGGACTCGGCAGCGCACTCGGAGTGCTGCTCCTGCTCCTGGTGGTCCCGGCCATGGTGTTCAACGTCCGCCGCTTCCGAAGGAGTCAGCGATGAACGCGGTTCGGCGCGGGTTGGGCAACGGAGTCGTCCAGGCCTTCCTCGTGATCGTGGGCCTGGTGTGGATGACGCCGCTGGCCGGGCTGTTCCTGTCCTCGATGCGGTCCGCCGAGGAGACCGCGAAGGGCGGCTGGTGGACGGTGTTCACCAGCCCGGGGCAGCTGTCCTTCGACAACTACTCGGAGCTGCTGGGGAACGCCGGGATCACGACGGCGTTCTGGAACACGGTGCTGATCTCGGTGCCGACCACGGTTCTGGTCGTCGTCATCGCCGCGCTCGCGGGGTACGCCTTCGCGTGGCTGGACTTCCCCGGGCGGGAGACGATCTTTCTGGTCGTGGTCGCGTTGCTGGTGGTGCCCGTGCAGATCGGGCTGCTGCCGGTCGCGAAACTCTTCGGGCAGCTGGGGCTGTTCGGGACGATCCCGGGTGTCGTGCTCTTCCATGTCGCCTACGGGCTGCCGTTCGCGGTGTTCCTGCTGCGGAACTACTTCTCCGAGATACCGAAGGAGATGCTGGAGGCCGCGCGCATGGACGGGGGCAGTGAGTGGCGTATCTTCACGCGGCTCGTGCTGCCCGTGGGGCGGCCGGCGATCGCCTCCCTGGCCATCTTCCAGTTCCTGTGGGTGTGGAACGACATGCTGGTGGCGTTGCTGTTCGCGGACAGTGCGTCGCAGCCGTTGACGGTGGAACTCCAGTCGCAGATCCGGCAGTTCGGCAGCAACATCGATGTGCTGGCGCCGGGGGCGTTCGTGTCCCTGGTCGTGCCTGTGGTCGTGTTCTTCGCGTTCCAGAAGCACTTTGTGCAGGGCGTGATGGCGGGGTCGGTCAAGTAGCCGCTGCCTGTTCGCGTACCAGGGGGCTCCGCCCCCTGGACCCCCGCCTGTGCCCACCCACCACCCGAAACTGTCCTTGATGGGTGGGCCAAGGCCCGGAGGATCCAGGGGGCGGAGCCCCCTGGTATGCCTATGCCGACGCCGGCGGATACAGCGAGCGCGGGAGCTGGGAGGCCGCCGCCCCGTCCAGCAGCCACAGCGTCCGGCTGCGGCCGTACGCCCCCGCCGCCGGGGCCTGGATCTCGCCCGCGCCCGAGAGCGCGATCGCCGCGGCCTGGGCCTTGTCCTCGCCCGCCGCCAGGAGCCACACCTCACGAGCCGCCCGGATCGCAGGCAACGTCAGCGTCACCCGGGTCGGAGGCGGCTTGGGCGCGCCGTGGACGCCGACGACCGTACGGTCCGTCTCCCGGACCGCGGGAAGCTCCGGGAACAGGGACGCGACATGCGTGTCCGGACCGACGCCCAGCATCAGGACGTCGAACGTCGGCACGGGGCCGTGGTTCTCCGGGCCGGCCGCTCGGGCAAGTTCCTCCGCGTACGCGGCCGCCGCCGCGTCCACGTCGGCGCCGTCGGGGCCGTCCGACGCGGGCATCGCGTGCACCCGCTTCGGATCGAGCGGCACCGTGTCCAGCAGCGCCTCCCTCGCCTGCGTGATGTTGCGCTCCGGGTCGCCCTCGGGCAGGAACCGCTCGTCGCCCCACCAGAGGTCGAGCCGGCTCCAGTCGACGGCGTCCCGGGCGGGCGCCGCGGCCAGGGCGGCCAGCAGGCCGTTGCCGTTGCGGCCGCCCGTGAGGACCACGGACGCCGAGCCCCGGGAGGCCTGGGCGTCCACGATCTTCGTGATCAGCCGGGCCGCCGCGGCCTGCGCCATCAGCTCCTTGTCGCGGTGCACGACCAGCTGCGGTGCCGTACTCACTTCGTCGTAGCCCTCACTTCGTCGTCGCCTTCCGTACCGGTTCCAGCGCGGGAGCTTCCTGCTTCAGCGGTTCCTGCGCCGTCGCTTCCGCAGCGGGTGCTTTCGCAGCCCTTTCGACGGGAGCGGGGAGGGCGAGGCGGCCTCGCCCGTCACTTTTGGGCTCTCCGCTCTCTCCTTTGGCCACCGGCTCCCCGGAGACCCGAGGGGCCGGAGCCGACCAGGAGGACTTCAGCCGGTCCACCCCGTACCGCAGGGCCGACGCGTAGGTGTCGTCCGGGTCCAGCCGCCGCAGCTCCTCCGCTATCAGCTCGGCCGTGTCCCGGCGCTTGAGCGCCACTCCGCGGTCCGGCTGGCCGTCGATGGAGAGCGTGGCGAGGGAGCCGTCCGCACGGTCCAGCTTGATCGGACCGCAGTTGGTGTCCATACGGACCGCCGTCAGACCGGGTCCGCCGGACAGCGAGCGCTTCACGGGCACGTCCAGCCGGTCCGCGAGCCACATCGCCAGCAGCTCGCAGCTCGGGTTGAACTCCTCGCCCTCCACCTCGACGGCCCTGACCTCGCAGGTGACCTGGTCGAGGGCCGCCGCCAGCATGGAGCGCCAGGGCGTGATGCGGGTCCAGGACAGGTCCGTGTCGCCGGGGGTGTAGGTCCCCGACCGGGTCGCCAGGTCCCGTACCGGCTGCTCGGAGGCGTAGGTGTCGGTGACACGGCGCTGGCCGAGGGCCCCGAGGGGGTCCTTCGCCGGGTCGAGCGGCGCGTTCACCGGCCACCACACCACCACCGGGGCGTCCGGCAGCAGCAGCGGCAGCACCACCGACTGGGCGTGCTCGGCGACCTCGCCGTACAGGCGGAGCACCACCGTCTCGCCCGAACCGGCGTCCGCGCCGAGGCGGACCTCCGCGTCCAGGCGGGACTGCGTACGGTCGCGGGGCGAGCGGGAGACGCGCTTGATGACGACGAGCGTGCGCGAGGGATGCTCGTGCGAGGCGTCGTTCGCCGCCTTCAGGGCGTCGTAGGCGTTCTCCTCGTCCGTCACGATGACCAGCGTGAGCACCATGCCGACCGCCGGGGTGCCGATCGCCCGGCGCCCCTGCACCAGCGCCTTGTTGATCTTGCTGGCGGTGGTGTCCGTCAGGTCTGTCTTCATGGCCGGCGCCAGCTCCGTCCGTGTCGCTCGAGCATTTCGTCCGCCTCGACGGGCCCCCAGGTACCGGCCGGGTACTGCGCGGGCTTGCCGTTCTTGTCCCAGTACTCCTCGATCGGGTCGAGGATCTTCCAGGACAGCTCGACCTCCTCGGTGCGCGGGAAGAGGTTCGAGTCACCGAGGAGAACGTCCAGGATGAGACGCTCGTACGCCTCCGGGCTGGACTCCGTGAAGGACTCGCCGTAGGCGAAGTCCATGGACACGTCCCGGATCTCCATCGACGTGCCGGGGACCTTCGAACCGAAGCGGACCGTCACACCCTCGTCCGGCTGGACGCGGATGACGATCGCGTTGGAGCCCAGTTCCTCGGTGGCCGTCGTGTCGAAGGGGGAGTGCGGGGCCCGCTGGAAGACGACCGCGATCTCCGTCACCCGGCGGCCGAGCCGCTTGCCGGTGCGCAGATAGAAGGGGACGCCCGCCCAGCGGCGGTTGTCGATCTCCAGCTTGATCGCGGCGTAGGTGTCGGTCTTCGACGAGGCGTTGATGCCGTCCTCGTCGAGATAGCCGGTCACCTTCTCGCCGCCCTGCCAGCCGGCCGCGTACTGGCCGCGCACGGTGTCCCGGCCCATGTCCTTCGGCAGCCGCACGGCGCCGAGCACCTTGGTCTTCTCGGCGGCCAGCGCGTCCGCGTCGAAGGAGGCCGGCTCCTCCATGGCCGTGAGGGCCAGGAGCTGGAGCAGGTGGTTCTGGATGACGTCACGGGCGGCGCCGATGCCGTCGTAATACCCGGCGCGGCCGCCGATGCCGATGTCCTCGGCCATGGTGATCTGCACATGGTCCACGAGGGACCGGTTCCAGATCGGCTCGAACATCGTGTTGGCGAAGCGCAGCGCCAGGATGTTCTGGACGGTCTCCTTGCCGAGGTAGTGGTCGATCCGGAAGACCTGCTCCGGGGCGAACACCTCGTGGACGACCTTGTTGAGCTCCTCGGCCGACTTCAGGTCGTGCCCGAAGGGCTTCTCGATGACCGCGCGCCGCCAGGAGCCGCCCTGCTGGTCGGCCAGCTGGTGCTTCTTCAGCTGCTGGATGACCACCGGGAAGGACTTCGGCGGCACGGAGAGGTAGAAGGCGAAGTTGCCGCCCGTGCCCTGGGCCTTGTCCAGCTCCTCGATCGTGGAGCGCAGCCGCTCGAACGCGTCGTCGTCGTCGAACGTGCCCTGCACGAAGCGCATGCCCTGGATGAGCTGCTGCCAGACCTCCTCGCGGAAGGGCGTGCGGGCATGCTCCTTGACCGCGTCGTGGACCTCCTGTGCGAAGTCCTCGTGCGCCCACTCACGGCGCGCGAAACCCACCAGCGAGAAGCCCGGCGGCAGCAGACCCCGGTTGGCGAGGTCGTAGACGGCGGGCATGAGCTTCTTGCGTGACAGGTCGCCCGTGACGCCGAAGATGACCAGGCCCGACGGCCCCGCGATACGCGGGAGCCGTCGGTCCGCGGGGTCACGCAGCGGGTTGCTGCTCGACACCTGTTCAGCCCTCCGAGGGGGCGAGGCGCTTGAGCTCGGCCTCGGTCGACTTCAGCAGATCGTTCCAGGACGCCTCGAACTTCTCGACGCCCTCGTCCTCGAGCAGCTGGACCACGTCGTCGTACTTGATCCCGAGCTGCTCGACCGCGTCGAGGTCGGCACGGGCCTGCTCGTACGTGCCGGCGAGGGTGTTGCCGGTGATCGAGCCGTGCTCCTCGGTGGCGTACAGGGTCGCCTCCGGCATGGTGTTCACCGTGTTCGGCGCGACCAGCTCGTCGACGTACAGGGTGTCCTTGTACGCCTTGTCCTTGACGCCGGTGGAGGCCCACAGCGGACGCTGCTTGTTGGCGCCCTCGCGCTCCAGCGCGCTCCAGCGGTCGCCCGAGAAGACCTCCTCGTACGCCTGGTAGGCGAGCCGGGCGTTGGCGATGGCGGACTTGCCGCGCAGCGCCTTGGCCTCGGGGGTGCCCAGGGCGTCGATGCGCTTGTCGATCTCGGTGTCGACACGCGAGACGAAGAAGGACGCCACCGAGTGGATCTTGGACAGGTCCAGGCCCTTGGCCTTGGCCTTCTCCAGACCGGACAGGTAGGCCTCCATCACCTCGCGGTAGCGCTCCAGCGAGAAGATCAGCGTGACGTTGACGCTGATGCCGTTGCCGATCGTCTCGGCGATGGCCGGCAGACCCGCCTTGGTGGCCGGGATCTTGATGAGCGTGTTGGGGCGGTCCACCAGCCAGGCGAGCTGGCGGGCCTCGGCGACCGTCGCCTTGGTGTTGTGGGCGAGGCGCGGGTCGACCTCGATCGAGACCCGGCCGTCCTGGCCGTCGGTGGCGTCGAAGACCGGGCGCAGGATGTCGGCGGCGTCGCGGACGTCCGCCGTGGTGATCATGCGGATGGCCTCTTCGACGGTGACCTTGCGGGCGGCGAGGTCCGACAGCTGCTGGTCGTAGCCGTCACCCTCGGAGATCGCCTTCTGGAAGATCGTCGGGTTGGTGGTGACGCCCACGACGTGCTGCTGGTCGATCAGCTCGGCGAGGTTGCCGGACGTGATGCGCTTGCGCGACAGGTCGTCCAGCCAGATCGCGACGCCTTCCTCGGAGAGGCGCTTGAGTGCGTCTGTCATGGAAATTCCATCTCCTACGTGTCGTATATGAGCGTCAGCGCTGAGCTGCGGCGATCGATTCCCGGGCGGCGGCGGCCACGTTCTCGGCAGTGAAGCCGAACTCGCGGAAAAGGACCTTGCCGTCGGCCGAAGCACCGAAGTGCTCCAGGGAAACGATGCGGCCGGCGTCCCCGACGTAACGGTGCCAGGTCAGTCCGATACCGGCCTCGACCGCGACGCGGGCCTTGACGGCCGGCGGAAGGACGCTGTCCCGGTACCCCTGGTCCTGCTGCTCGAACCACTCCACCGACGGCATGGACACCACGCGCGTGGGCACGCCGGCGCCCTGGAGCTGCTCGCGCGCCTCGACGGCGACGTGCACCTCCGAGCCGGTGGCGATGAGGACGACCTCGGGCTCGCCGCCGTCGGCCTCGAAGAGGACGTACCCGCCCTTGGCGGCGTCCTCGTTGGGCGCGTACGTCGGCACACCCTGACGCGTCAGCGCCAGACCGTGCGGCTGCCCCTTGCCGAACTCCTTCGTCCAGCGCTTGAGGATCTCGCGCCAGGCGATCGCGGTCTCGTTGGCGTCCGCCGGGCGCACCAGGTTCAGGCCCGGGATCGCCCGCAGCGACGCCAGGTGCTCGATCGGCTGGTGCGTCGGGCCGTCCTCGCCCAGACCGATGGAGTCGTGCGTCCACACGTACGTCACCGGCAGGTGCATCAGCGCCGACAGCCGCACCGCGTTGCGCATGTAGTCGGAGAAGACGAGGAACGTGCCGCCGTAGATCCGGGTGTTGCCGTGCAGCGCGATGCCGTTCATCTCGGCGGCCATCGCGTGCTCGCGGATACCGAAGTGGATCGTGCGGCCGTACGGGTTCGCCTCCTGAAGCGGGTTGTCCGCCGGGAGGAACGACGACGTCTTGTCGATCGTGGTGTTGTTCGAACCGGCCAGGTCGGCCGAGCCGCCCCACAGCTCCGGGATGACCCCGCCGAGGGCCTGGAGGACCTTGCCGGAGGCGGCACGCGTGGCCACGCCCTTGCCGACCTCGAAGACCGGGATCTTCTCCTCCCAGCCCTTGGGCAGCTCGCCCTTGGCGACGCGGTCGTACTCGGCGGCGAGGTCGGGGTGGTTGTCCCGCCACTGCTGGTACGCCTTCTCCCACACGGCGCGGGCCGCCTGGCCCCGCTCCAGCGCCTTGCGGGTGTGCGTGATGACCTCGTCGGAGACCTCGAAGCTCTGCTCCGGGTCGAAGCCGAGGACACGCTTGGTCGCGGCGACCTCGTCGTCACCCAGCGCCGAGCCGTGCGCGGCCTCGGTGTTCTGCGCGTTCGGGGCCGGCCAGGCGATGATCGAGCGCATCGCGATGAACGACGGCCGGTCGGTGACGGCCTTGGCCGCCTCGATCGCGTCGTAGAGCGCGTGCGGGTCCAGGTCGCCGTCCGGCTTCGGGGCCACGCGCTGCACGTGCCAGCCGTAGGCCTCGTACCGCTTCACCGTGTCCTCGGACACGGCCGTCTCGGTGTCGCCCTCGATCGAGATGTGGTTGTCGTCCCACAGCAGGACCAGGTTGCCCAGCTTCTGGTGGCCCGCCATCGACGAGGCCTCGGCGGAGATGCCCTCCTGCAGACAGCCGTCACCGGCGACGCAGTAGACGAAGTGGTCGAAGGGGGACTCGCCCTCGGCGGCCTCCGGGTCGAACAGACCGCGCTCGTAGCGGGCGGCCATCGCCATGCCCACCGCGTTCGCGACACCCTGTCCGAGCGGGCCGGTCGTGGTCTCCACACCGGTCGTGTGCCCGTACTCGGGGTGACCGGGGGTCTTCGAACCCCAGGTGCGGAAGGACTTCAGGTCGTCCAGCTCCAGGCCGAAACCGGCCAGGTACAGCTGGGTGTAGAGGGTCAGGGACGAGTGGCCGGCGGACAGCACGAAGCGGTCCCGTCCGACCCAGTCGGCGTCCGCCGGGTCGTGCCGCATCACCTTCTGGAAGAGGGTGTAGGCGGCAGGCGCCAGGCTCATCGCCGTACCCGGATGGCCGTTGCCGACCTTCTGTACGGCATCGGCGGCCAGGACACGCGCGGTGTCGACGGACCGCTGGTCCAACTCGGTCCACTCGAGGTCTGTGGTGGTCGGCTTGGTGCTCACCCTGGGTCAGGGCTCCTCTCCACATGTTTCGGATGCCGGTGTATCGGGGCGCCCACCGGCCGCAGTCGAGCCTACCCCCGTGGGACGTGCGTTTTTTCGAGTCACTCCAGAGTGCCGGGGCTCATCCCGATCCGCCTCCTGACTGGGCCGTACCGCATTCGGCAAGTGAATACGGAGCCGCTCATCCGGGTGCTCAATCGAGCTTGGACGCGCCCGTCGGAACCCTCCCCTCAACACGAGACGACCCCCGCGAATGTCCGAGTCTGGGCAACGTCTAAAGTGGCGTGGTACGCGCGAGCCTTTACCGGTACTTCACACGGCTGAGGCTCGCTGGGATGTCTCTGTAGGGGTGTGCGTGACGGCCGTTGAATCCCGTCCAGCGGGGATGACCGGGACGGACCAGAGCCCGGCCCACCGGCCGCTCGGGGCCCGTGTCATGGCGTTCGTGGCTCTCACCAAGCCGCGGATCATCGAGCTGCTGCTGATCACCACGGTTCCCGTGATGTTCCTGGCGCAGCAGGGTGTGCCCGACCTGACGCTGGTGCTGCTGACCTGCGTCGGCGGTTACCTGTCGGCAGGCGGCGCCAACGCGCTCAACATGTACATCGACCGCGACATCGACGCGCTGATGGACCGCACCTCGCAGCGCCCGCTGGTCACCGGCATGGTCAGCCCGCGCGAGTGCCTGGCCTTCGGCATCACCCTGGCCGTCGTCTCGACCCTGCTGTTCGGCCTCGCGGTCAACTGGCTCTCGGCCTGGCTCTCCCTCGGCGCGCTCCTGTTCTACGTCGTCGTCTACACGATGATCCTCAAGCGCCGTACCTCGCAGAACATCGTCTGGGGCGGCATCGCCGGCTGTCTGCCCGTGCTGATCGGCTGGTCCTCGGTCACGAACTCCATGTCGTGGGCGCCGATCATCCTCTTCCTCGTCATGTTCTTCTGGACGCCGCCGCACTACTGGCCGCTGTCGATGAAGGTGAAAGAGGACTACGCGCGCGTGGGCGTGCCGATGCTGCCGGTGGTCGCCTCCAACAAGGTGGTCGCCAAGCAGATCGTGATCTACAGCTGGGTCATGGTCGGCGTCTCGCTCCTGCTGACCCCGCTCGGCTACACGGGCTGGTTCTACACGGCGGTCGCCCTGCTGGCCGGCGGCTTCTGGCTGTGGGAGGCACACGGCCTGCAGAACCGCGCCAAGGCCGAGGTGACGGGCGCCAAGCTCAAGGAGATGCGCCTCTTCCACTGGTCGATCACCTACGTGTCGATCCTGTTCGTGGCCGTCGCGGTCGACCCGTTCCTGCGCTGACGTACGTCACAGGGCCCTCCCCTCGCCAGTCGATCTACTCGTGAGTAGCATCCTGACCATGGCAGACACGCAGCAGGTTGACCCGAAGGCCGAGCGCAAGGTCGCCCGGCTCGCCAAGCAGATCACCGCCTTCTCCAAGGACCACGGCGGCGCCGAGGGCCAGATCGCCTACCTCGGCGAACGCGGCGCCCGCATCGTCCTCGTCGGCGAGGACGGCAACTGGGGCGACCTGGTCGCCCCCTCGCACGAGATCGCCGAGCAGGCGGTGGAGAAGTCGGGCATCACCCGCCACGAGTCCTTCGACGGCGAATTCGCCGCCAAGGTGACGACGGGCCGCTACGAGTGGACCCGCATGGCGGGCATCCAGGTAGGCGGCCCGTCCAACGGTTGAGCAACTGGCCTCTTGTCTTCAGGGGCGCGGGGAACTGCGCGAACAACCACAGATCACCCGCACCCGCCGAACAATCCGCCACCTCCCACGACGGACCGCGACCTGAACCCCGCTTCACCCGTTAGGACCCTTGGAACAACAGGGTCCACACCGGGGAGCCCGGATGATCGAAACGCCGTCCCTAGTGGACCAGTACTGCCACGGAGTACTCCGCACAGAGCTGGGCCTCGGCACCTTCGAGGCCCACCTCTCCCGCACCGAGGGCCCACCCGCCCCCGGCACCACCCTCTTCGACACCCAGACCGGCTTCGCCGTACGCCGCTGGTGCCCGCCCCTGCTCGGCCTGGAACCCCACTGCACCCCGGCCCACTACCTGGCCCGCCGCCGTGAACTGGGCGTCCTGGAGTCCGGCCGCCGTCTCCTGCGCGGCAGCGGCATCACGACGTACCTCGTCGACACCGGCCTCCCCGGCGACCTCACCGAGCCCCGCGAACTGGCCTCCGCCGGCGCCGCCGAGGCCCACGAGATCGTGCGCCTGGAACTGCTCGCCGAGCAGGTCGCCGACACCTCCGGAACCGTCGAGTCCTTTCTCGCGAACCTCGCCGAGTCCGTGCACGCCGCCGCCGCGCACGCCGTCGCGTTCACCTCGGTCGCGGGCGTCCGGCACGGCCTCGCGCTCGCGCCCGAGCCGCCCGGACCGGGAGAGGTGCGGGGAGCCGCCGGCCGCTGGCTCGCGGGGCGCGGGGTCGGCGGGGAGCTGAGCGACCCCGTGCTGCTGCGGCATCTGCTGTGGAGCGCCGTCGCCTCGGGGCTGCCGCTCCAGCTGCACGCGGGGCTCGGGGCGCCGGGCCTGCGCATCGACCGTACGGACCCGGTGCTGCTGACGGACTTCGTACGGGCCACGGCCGGGCTCGGCACGGACCTCGTCCTGCTGCACGGCTACCCGTACCACCGGCACGCCGCCCATCTCGCCGGTGTCTTCCCGCATGTCTACGTCGACTGCGGCGCCGCCCTGGTGCGTACCGGCGCCCGGGCCGCGACCGTCCTCGCGGAGATGCTGGAGCTGGCCCCGTTCGGCAAGATCCTCTTCTCCAGCGGCGCCCAGGGGCTGCCCGAACTGCACGTGGTGGCGGCCCGGCTGTTCCGCGAGGCGCTCGGCCGGGTGCTCGGCACCTGGGTCGCCGAGGACGCGTGGTCCCTGACCGACGCGCAGCGGGTGGCGGGGATGCTGGCGTCGGGGAACGCGCGCAGGGTGTACGGGCTCGACTAGGCCTTCGTCAGGGAGGCCTCGGCGGCGGGGCCGGGCAGGTCCACGGGCGCCTCGGTGCGCTCCCGCAGCGACATCATCACCAGCAGCACCCAGATCCACATCACGGCCGAGCCGAACATGTGCAGGCCGACCAGGACCTCGGGGAGGTCCGTGAAGTACTGGACGTATCCGATGACGCCCTGCGCGAGCAGGATCAGGAACAGCTCCCGGGTGCGCTTCAGCGGGCCCTTCGGTGCGTCGACCGCCTTGAGGACGAACCACAGGGCGAAGGTCAGCGTCACCACGATCCACGCCAGCACGGCGTGCAGCTTGCTCACCGTCTCCCAGTCGACCGGCATCCGCTCGACCTCGCTGGAGTCGCCCGCGTGCGGGCCCGCGCCGGTGACCACCGTGCCGACCAGGATGAGCAGGACGGCGGCCGCGGTCAGGAACCACACCAGCTGCCGCACGGCCTTGCCGACCAGCGGACGCGGCGGGGTGTCGCCCTCACGGGTGCGCTGCCACATCACCGTGGCCACCGCGATGAGCGCGGACGTCGCCACGAAGTGGGCCGCGACCGTGTACGGGTTCAGACCCACCAGCACCACGATGCCGCCGAGCACCGCGTTGCTCATCACGATCCAGAACTGCGCCCAGCCCAGCCGGACCAGGCCGGGCCGGTACGGCTTCCGGGAGCGCGCGGCGATGATCGCCCAGCCGACGGCCGCGCACAGCACGTACGTCAGCATGCGGTTGCCGAACTCGATGACGCCGTGGACGCCCATCTCGCTGGTTGCGGTGAGGGAGTTCTCGGTGCACTTGGGCCAGGTCGGGCAGCCCAGGCCCGAGCCGGTCAGCCGTACGGCACCGCCGGTGACCACGATGAGCACCGACATCACGACGGCGGACATGGCGGCCCGCTGGACGGTCCGGGGTTCCGGGGTCCAGCGGGCGGCGATGAAGGCGAGCGGGTTGCGCAGGGCGGCCTTGGCGTCGGCGCGGGTCACTTTTGGCACGCGACCCATCGTAGGGCGCCGCTTGTGCACGCTTTCACGAGGGTCCCTCATGGCCTACTCCCAGCGGAAGAACCGTCCGGCGGCGGCCAGCCCGGCCACCGCCCAGACCGCGAGGATCCCCAGGTCGGCCCAGGGCGTCCCGGCACCGTGCTGGAGCACGTCCCGCAGCCCGTCGGACAGCGCCGCGATGGGCAGCAGGCCGAGTACGTCCTGCGCGCCCTCGGGGAACTTGTCCAGCGGGACGACGACCCCGCCGCCGACGAGCAGCAGCAGGAACACCAGGTTGGCGGCGGCCAGCGTCGCCTCGGCCTTCAGCGTCCCGGCCATCAGCAGGCCGAGGCCCGAGAAGGCCGCCGTACCGAGGACGAGGAGCAGCAGGACGGCGAACGGGTTGCCCTGCGGCGACCAGCCGAGCGCGAAGGCGATCACCGTCAGCAGGACCACCTGGAGTACCTCGGTGACCAGCACGGACAGTGTCTTCGCCGTCATCAGGCCCCAGCGCGGCAGGGGCGAGGAGGCGAGCCGCTTCAGCACGCCGTAGCGGCGCTCGAAGCCGGTCGCGATCGCCTGGCCGGTGAACGCCGTCGACATCACCGCGAGCGCGAGAATGCCGGGGGCGAGGAAGTCGACGGTCTTCCCCTCGCCCGTGTCGACGATGTCCACGGTGCTGAACAGGACGAGCAGCAGGGTCGGGATCACGACCGTCAGCAGCAGCTGCTCGCCGTTGCGCAGCAGCATCTTCGTCTCGAGCACGGCCTGGGCCGCGATCATGCGGGGCAGGGGCGCGGCCCCCGGCTTCGGCGCATAGATGCCGGTGGCGGTCACGAACGCAGCTCCTTACCCGTCAGTTCGAGGAAGACGTCCTCCAGGGAATGCCGCTCCACCGAGATCTTCTCCGGCATCACGCCGTGCTGGGCGCACCAGGAGGTGACCGTGGCGAGGAGCTGCGGGTCGATCTTGCCGATGACCCGGTAGGAACCCGGCGTCAGCTCGGCGGCCGAGGAGTCGGCGGGCAGGGCCTTGAGCAGGGAGCCCACGTCCAGGCCGGGGCGGCCGGTGAAGCGGAGCGTGTTCTCGGCGCCGCCCTTGCACAGCTCCTCCGGGGAGCCCTGCGCGATGACCCGGCCCGCGTCGATGATCGCCACGTCGTCGGCGAGCTGCTCGGCCTCGTCCATGTAGTGGGTGGTGAGGATCACCGAGACGCCGTCGGCGCGCAGGTCCCGGACCAGGTCCCAGGTGGCGCGGCGGGCCTGCGGGTCGAGACCGGCGGTCGGCTCGTCCAGGAACACCAGCTCGGGGCGCCCGACCACGGCCATCGCCAGCGCGAGCCGCTGCTGCTGCCCGCCCGACAGGCGCCGGTAGGTCGTACGCCCGCAGGAGCCGAGCCCCAGGCGTTCGATGAGCGCGTCCACGTCCAGGGGATGAGCGTGCAGCTTGGCCACGTGGCGGAGCATCTCGTCGGCCCTGGAGCCCGAGTACACGCCGCCGGACTGGAGCATCACGCCGATGCGGGGCCGCAGCCGCCCGGACTCCCTGACCGGGTCGAGGCCCAGGACTCGCACCGTGCCGGCGTCCGGCTTCCGGTACCCCTCGCAGGTCTCGACCGTCGTCGTCTTGCCCGCCCCGTTGGGGCCGAGCACGGCGGTCACACCCTCCCGGGCCACCAGGTCGAGCCCGTCCACCGCGGTCTTCGGGCCGTACCGCTTCACCAGGGCCTGGACCTGGACCACGGGCTCACTTCGCATGGGTCCAGAGTCTAGGTAGGCGCGCGGGGGCTCAGACCGGGGGGTGCGGGAACTCCTCCTCACGCGGCCGGTGCACCGCCAGCCACCGTTCGGCGTAGGCCACCGCGTCCGCCACCGGGAACAGCCGTGCCTCGGCCGCCCCCACCTTCCCGCGTACGACGGGACGGTCCCGTTCGAAGTCGTAGCCCAACTCGTCGAAGCGGTCCGAGCTGATCGACACCTCGGTGACGGTCTCCCAGCCGTTCGGACCGGGCCGGCCCACCGCGACGCGCGGGGACGGTATGCGGTACTCGGCGAGGTGGAAGCCGGTGCAGGAGGCGTAGCCGGCGCCGAGCAGCAGGACCCGGGCGCCCGTCGCCTCCAGCTTCGCGAGCGGGCTTCGCTCGCCGAGCCTGCAGTCGCTCGCGTGTCCCTCGGTCAGCTCCGCCGCGCGCGGCCCGACCGCCGCGAACGAGGTCTGCGGATGGGCGCTGCGCTTCGCGCCGGGCCAGGTCCGTACCGTCTCCGGGACGACTCCGACCCCGCGTGCGGGCGTGATCCGGGGGTCGTAGGCGGGCATGGTGGCGCGGATGGCCGCCCACCATTCCGGCGGTACGGGCGGTCCCCGCCACAGGGCCGGGTCGGAGATGTCCCCGGTCTGGGTGGGGACGACCAGGGTTCCCTCCGGGCCCAGTGCGTCGAGCAGCCCCAGCACCACCGTGACGGCGCCGCCGTTGACCCAGCCGAGGGCGCTGAGCGAGGAGTGCACGAGGAGGGTCTCGCCGGGCCGTACGCCCAGTTCGCCCAACTGCGTCCGCAGTGTGTCCCGGGTGACAAGAGGGCCGGTCGGAGGGGGTGTGGCCATGGTTCGGGAGTGTCCCCGAAGGTGCTCCGGCATGCCAGCGGTTTGATCGATCAAAGATCGTTTCCGCAGGTCAGGTTAGCTTTACCTAAGTGACGCAAGGCACCGTCGAGCGGGCCGGACGTGGCTTGCCCGGTCCTGAAGAATTACGCAACAATGGCGTTGTGAAAAACGTCGGCGAGGCTCGGGAGGCTCCCATGGGTGCCCCACAGGAGGAGCTCGCGACCGGTGAGCGGTCCACCCGCAACCGCGTCGCGCGATCCATCCTGGACCACGGCCCGTCGACCGTCGCCGAGCTCGCGGAGCGGCTGCGCCTCACCCATGCGGCCGTGCGCCGGCACCTCGACGCCCTCGCGGGCGACGGTGTCGTGGAAGCGCGCGAGCAGCGGGTCTACGGCGCGCGCACCCGCGGCCGCCCCGCCAAGGCGTTCGCCCTGACGGACTGCGGCCGGGACGCCTTCGACCAGTCCTACGACAAGCTCGCGGCGGACGCGCTGCGCTGGATCGCCGACCGCGAGGGAGGCAGCGAGGCCATCGCCGCCTTCGCCCGCGCCAGGATCGCCGCCCAGGGAGGCGCGTACCGCGAGGCGGTCGAGGCCGCCCCGCCCGAGAAGCGGACCGAAGCGCTGGCCAAGGCCCTGAGCGCGGACGGGTACGCTGCTACGGCGCGCAGCGCCCCCCACCCGCAGAAGGGTGAGCAGCTCTGCCAGCACCACTGCCCGGTCGCCCACGTCGCCGAGCAGTTCCCCCAGTTGTGCGAGGCGGAGACGGAATTTTTCGCCGAGCTGCTCGGTACGCACGTACAGCGGCTCGCCACCATCGCGCACGGCGACGGCGTCTGCACGACGTTCATCCCCAAGATTTCCCACACCACTGACAACGCATCCGCAAGCACGGCCGGGAGGAACCCCGCATGACTCTCCCCACGGAGACTGCCCACCCTGAGCTCGAGGGCCTGGGCAAGTACGAATACGGCTGGGCCGACTCCGACACGGCCGGCGCCTCTGCCAAGCGCGGCATCAACGAGGACGTCGTCCGCGACATCTCCGACAAGAAGAGCGAGCCGGAGTGGATGACCAAGCTCCGTCTCAAGGGTCTGCGCCTGTTCGAGAAGAAGCCCATGCCGAACTGGGGCTCGGACCTGTCGGGGATCGACTTCGACAACATCAAGTACTTCGTGCGCTCCACGGAGAAGCAGGCGGAGTCCTGGGAGGACCTGCCCGAGGACATCAAGGCCACGTACGACAAGCTCGGCATCCCCGAGGCGGAGAAGCAGCGCCTCGTCGCCGGTGTCGCCGCCCAGTACGAGTCCGAGGTCGTCTACCACCAGATCCGCGAGGACCTGGAGGAGCAGGGCGTCATCTTCCTCGACACCGACACGGCCCTGAAGGAGCACCCGGAGCTCTTCAAGGAGTACTTCGGGACCGTCATCCCCGTCGGTGACAACAAGTTCGCGTCGCTGAACTCCGCCGTGTGGTCGGGCGGCTCCTTCATCTACGTGCCGCCGGGCGTCCACGTGGAGATCCCGCTCCAGGCCTACTTCCGCATCAACACGGAGAACATGGGCCAGTTCGAGCGGACCCTGATCATCGTCGACGAGGGTGCCTACGTGCACTACGTCGAGGGCTGCACCGCCCCGATCTACAAGTCGGACTCGCTGCACTCCGCGGTCGTCGAGATCATCGTCAAGAAGAACGCCCGCTGCCGCTACACGACCATCCAGAACTGGTCGAACAACGTCTACAACCTGGTCACCAAGCGTGCCGTGGCCTACGAGGGCGCGACCATGGAGTGGGTCGACGGCAACATCGGCTCCAAGGTGACGATGAAGTACCCGGCCGTCTACCTGATGGGCGAGCACGCCAAGGGCGAGACCCTGTCCATCGCCTTCGCCGGCGAGGGCCAGCACCAGGACGCGGGCGCCAAGATGGTCCACATGGCGCCGAACACGTCGTCCAACATCGTCTCGAAGTCCGTCGCGCGCGGCGGTGGCCGTACCTCCTACCGCGGCCTCATCGAGATCGGCGAGGGCGCCCCGGGCTCGAAGTCCAACGTGCTCTGTGACGCGCTGCTCGTCGACACGATCTCCCGCTCGGACACCTACCCCTACGTGGACGTCCGCGAGGACGACGTGTCCATGGGCCACGAGGCGACCGTCTCCAAGGTCTCCGAGGACCAGCTCTTCTACCTGATGAGCCGCGGTCTGTCCGAGGACGAGGCCATGGCGATGATCGTGCGCGGCTTCGTCGAGCCCATCGCCAAGGAGCTCCCCATGGAGTACGCGCTGGAGCTCAACCGGCTGATCGAGCTGCAGATGGAAGGCGCGGTCGGCTAACCCCACCGCAGTCCATCAAGCCCTTACGTAACGGAAAGCGAGCACTACGACAGCCATGGCTGAGGCCCAGAACATCCCGGTGGGCGCCACCACCACCGGCTCGATCGCGGTGGCGGCCGAGTCGACCGTCGCCACCCGCATGAGCGCGCCCCCCTCCTTCGACGTGGCGGACTTCCCCGTCCCGCACGGCCGGGAGGAGGAGTGGCGGTTCACCCCGCTGGAGCGCCTGCGCGGTCTGCACGACGGCACCGCCGTGGCGAACGGCAACGGCGTGAAGGTCGACGTCCAGGCCCCCGAGGGCGTCACCGTCGAGGCCGTCGGCCGCGACGACGCGCGGCTCGGCAAGGCGGGCATCCCGGTGGACCGCGTCGCCGCCCAGGCCTACTCCGCCTTCGAGAAGGCCTCGGTCGTGAGCGTCCCCAAGGAGACGGTCCTCACCGAGCCGATCCGCATCGCGGTGCACGGCGAGGGCGGGACCGCCTTCGGCCACCAGGTGATCGAGCTGGGCGCCTTCGCCGAGGCCGTCGTGGTCATCGACCACACCGGTGACGCGGTGCTCGCCGCCAACGTCGACTACCTCCTGGGCGACGGCGCCAAGCTGACCGTCGTCTCCGTCCAGGACTGGGACGAGAAGACGGTCCACGTCGCCCAGCACAACGCGCTCGTCGGCCGCGACGCCTCCTTCAAGTCGGTCGTCGTCACCTTCGGCGGCGACGTCGTCCGGCTGCACCCGCGCGTCACGTACGCCGGCCCCGGCGGCGAGGCCGAGCTGTTCGGTCTGTACTTCACCGACCAGGGCCAGCACCAGGAGCACCGCCTCCTGGTCGACCACAACGTCCCGCACTGCAAGTCGAACGTCGTCTACAAGGGCGCGCTCCAGGGCGAAGAGGCCCACGCGGTGTGGATCGGCGACGTGCTCATCGAGGCCAAGGCCGAGGGCACCGACACGTACGAGATGAACCGCAACCTGGTCCTCACGGACGGGGCGCGCGTGGACTCCGTACCCAACCTCGAGATCGAGACCGGCGAGATCGTCGGCGCCGGCCACGCCTCGGCGACCGGCCGCTTCGACGACGAGCAGCTCTTCTACCTCATGGCCCGCGGCATCCCGGAGCACGAGGCCCGCCGTCTCGTGGTCCGCGGCTTCTTCGCCGAGCTGGTCCAGCAGATCGGCCTCCCCGACATCGAGGAGCGCCTGATCGCCAAGATCGAGGAAGAGCTGGAGGCGTCGGTGGCATGAGCCTCGCATTCGTACGCGTCTGTGGACTGAGCGAGCTGGAGGACGACACCCCCAAGCGGGTGGAACTCGACGGCACGCCCATGTCCATCGTGCAGACCGAGGGCGAGGTGTTCGCGGTGTACGACATCTGCTCGCACGCGAACGTCTCCCTGTCGGAGGGCGAGGTCGACGACTGTCACATCGAGTGCTGGCTGCACGGCTCGCGCTTCGACCTCCGTTCCGGCAAGCCCGACGCCCTTCCGGCGACGCGCCCCGTCCCCGTATACCCCGTAAAGATCGAAGGGGACGACGTGCTCGTCTCCCTCACCCAGGAGTCCTGAGGCACCCATGGCAACGCTTGAAATCCGAGACCTGCACGTCACCGTCGAGGCCGACAACGCCACGAAGGAGATCCTCAAGGGCGTCGACCTCACCGTGAAGCAGGGCGAGACGCACGCCATCATGGGCCCGAACGGCTCCGGCAAGTCGACCCTCGCCTACTCCCTCGCGGGTCACCCGAAGTACACGATCACCGGCGGCACCGTCACCCTCGACGGCGAGGACGTCCTGGAGATGTCCGTCGACGAGCGGGCCCGCGCCGGCCTCTTCCTCGCCATGCAGTACCCGGTCGAGGTCCCCGGCGTCTCCGTCTCCAACTTCCTGCGCACCTCCGCCACCGCCATCCGCGGCGAGGCCCCCAAGCTGCGCACCTGGGTGAAGGAGGTCAAGGAGGCCATGCAGCGCCTCAACATCGACCCCGCCTTCGCCGAGCGCAACGTCAACGAGGGCTTCTCCGGCGGTGAGAAGAAGCGCCACGAGATCCTTCAGCTCGAGCTGCTCAAGCCGAAGGTCGCGGTTCTCGACGAGACCGACTCCGGCCTGGACGTCGACGCCCTGCGCGTGGTGTCCGAGGGCGTCAACCGTGTCCGTGAGACGGGCGAGGTCGGCACCCTGCTGATCACCCACTACACGCGCATCCTCCGCTACATCAAGCCCGACCACGTGCACGTCTTCTCCGGCGGCCGCATCGTCGAGTCCGGCGGCGCCGAGCTCGCCGACAAGCTGGAGAACGAGGGCTACGAGGCATACACGAAGGGTGGCGCATCCGCGTGACACAGCTGCCGGGCCTCCTCACTGAGTCCAATCTTCTTGGCGAGGCGCTCCGCAAGGACTTCCCGATCCTGGACCGCCAGGTCCATGACGGAAAGAAGCTCGTCTACCTCGACAACGCCGCGACCTCGCAGACCCCGCGCCAGGTCATCGACGTGCTCGACGAGTACTACGAGCAGCACAACGCCAACGTCCACCGTGGCGTGCACGTCCTCGCCGAGGAGGCCACGGCGCTGTACGAGGGCGCGCGCGACAAGGTCGCGGAGTTCATCAACGCGCCCTCGCGCAACGAGGTGATCTTCACCAAGAACGCCTCGGAGTCGCTCAACCTCGTGGCGAACATGCTGGGCTGGGCCGACGAGCCCTACCGCGTGGACGCCGAGACCGAGATCGTCATCACGGAGATGGAGCACCACTCCAACATCGTGCCGTGGCAGCTGCTCGCGCAGCGCACGGGCGCGAAGCTGAAGTGGTTCGGCCTCACCGACGACGGCCGCCTGGACCTGTCCAACATCGACCAGGTCATCACCGAGAAGACGAAGATCGTCTCCTTCGTGCTGGTCTCCAACATCCTGGGCACCCAGAACCCGGTCGAGGCCATCGTGCGCCGCGCCCAGGAGGTCGGTGCGCTGGTGTGCGTCGACGCCTCCCAGGCAGCGCCGCACATGCCGCTGGACGTACAGGCCCTGCAGGCCGACTTCGTGGCCTTCACCGGCCACAAGATGTGCGGCCCGACCGGCATCGGCGTCCTGTGGGGACGGCAGGAACTCCTGGAGGACCTGCCCCCGTTCCTCGGCGGCGGCGAGATGATCGAGACGGTGTCGATGCACTCCTCGACCTACGCCCCGGCGCCCCACAAGTTCGAGGCGGGCACGCCCCCGATCGCCCAGGCGGTCGGACTCGGCGCGGCGATCGACTATCTCAACTCGATCGGCATGGACAAGATCTTCGCCCACGAGCACGCGCTCACCGAGTACGCGGTGAAGCGGCTCCTGGAGGTCCCCGACCTCCGGATCATCGGCCCCACCACGGCCGAGGAGCGGGGCGCGGCGATCTCCTTCACCCTCGGGGACATCCACCCGCACGACGTGGGCCAGGTCCTCGACGAGCAGGGCATCGCGGTCCGGGTCGGCCACCACTGCGCGCGGCCGGTCTGCCTGCGCTACGGAATTCCCGCGACCACACGAGCGTCGTTCTATCTGTACTCCACGCCGGCCGAGATCGACGCACTGGTCGACGGCCTGGAGCACGTACGGAACTTCTTCGGCTGAGAGGCGTGCGGAAACCGTGAAGCTGGATTCGATGTACCAGGAAGTCATCCTGGACCACTACAAGAACCCGCACGGGCGTGGTCTTAGGGATGGCGACGCCGAGGTGCACCACGTGAACCCGACGTGCGGCGACGAGATCACGCTCCGTGTGAAGTACGAGGGCACCACGATCAAGGACGTCTCGTACGAGGGCCAGGGCTGTTCCATCAGCCAGGCGAGCGCGTCCGTACTGAACGAACTCCTCGTCGGCAAGGACCTCTCCGACGGACGGAAGATCCAGGAGACCTTCCTGGAGCTGATGCAGTCCAAGGGGAAGCTCGAGCCCGACGACGCGATGGAGGACATCCTGGAGGACGCGGTCGCGTTCGCCGGGGTGTCCAAGTACCCGGCCCGGGTCAAGTGCGCCCTGTTGAGCTGGATGGCCTGGAAGGACGCTACGGCCCAGGCCCTGGGCGAGCCCGACGCCGAAAGGAAGACGACGGCATGAGCGAGACCATCGAGATGAAGCCGGCCTCGGAGGACGAGGTCCGTGAGGCGCTGTACGACGTCGTCGACCCCGAGTTGGGCATCGACGTCGTCAACCTCGGGCTGATCTACGGCATCCACATCGACGACGCGAACATCGCGACGATCGACATGACCCTGACGTCGGCGGCCTGTCCGCTCACCGACGTCATCGAGGACCAGGCGAAGTCGGCCACGGACGGCATCGTGAACGAACTGCGCATCAACTGGGTCTGGATGCCCCCGTGGGGCCCCGACAAGATCACGGACGACGGCCGGGAGCAGCTCCGGGCGCTCGGGTTCAACGTCTGAGATCCACCCGGGATCCATACATGACGAAGGGGCGGCACCTTTCCGGTGCCGCCCCTTCGTCATGTTCGTTTCAGGGTGGCTCAGTTCAGCCCGCCCACCAGCCGGAACGACGCGTCCGCGCGGAAGTCGCCGTAGTGCTGGTACGGGTCGAGGCGGAGCTGGAAGTTGCGGTGGCGCAGGAAGCGGCCCGGGTAGTTCACCGACTCCAGCATGACCGCGCCGGAGGGGTACACGGGGCGGGGGCAGAAGGTGGCGTCCTGGCGGAACAGGGCCGAGCCGTCGTCGCTGTTCTTGACGAGGACGAAGCTGCGGTGGCGGAGATAGCCGCCGTCCGCGGTGATGAAGGAGTAGCAGGAGGAGTCGGCGAGTCCGGCGACGCGCCGGAACGTGGCGTCCTCACGCTGCTCGGGGCCGGAGCCGATCGAGTCCAGGCGCACATAGCCGTCGCGCACCCGCCAGTAGCGGTCGGGGTGGTTGACCGAGCGTATGGATGTCCCGCTGGACTTCGGGGGCTTCGGGGCCGGTGAAGTCCGATCGGACTTGGAGGGCTTCGGTGCCTTCGGGCGCGGCTTCGGCGAGGCGCTCGGGCTGGTGGACGCGCTCGTCGTGGGGGTGGGCGACGGGCGTTCGCGGTCCTTGCCGGGCGTCTGCGTGGCGTTCTTTGAGGGCGTCGCGAAGGAGATCAGGCCGCCCGGGGCAGAACTGCTGAGGGTCGTCGGCTCCGCCGACTCGGCTGCCGGTTCGCCGGCCTGACTGTCCATCACGGCTATCGCCGTCACGCACGCGGTGACCGTGGCCAGGGCGAGGGCGCCCGCCAGCCAGAGCCTTCGCGTTCCCGGTGCCCGGGTGGTGTCCGGGGCCCAACCGCTTTCCCACGGACGGTCCTGTGGCGGCCGGGACTTGTCTTCTGTCATGCGCTGGTTCCTCCATCGGGGCACCCTTGACGGCGGCGCAGTTGTGGTGGCCCGGTGTGTGATCGGTGACACCGTAGTGGACGTCCGGGATCACTGGGGGCGTTATGTGAGAGCGGTTTCCGTCCTGTGATGTGTACGGTCGTACAGATGATGTGTACGCTGGTACACATGGGTTATCTGCTGCTGGCCTCGGCCATAGCCGCCGAAGTGGGTGCCACGACTGCCATGAAGTACAGCGACGGCTTCAGCAGGCTCGGACCCTCGCTGCTCACGCTCGTCGGCTACGTCGTCTCCTTCGCCCTGCTCGCGCAGACGCTGAAGACCGTCTCCGTGGGCACGGCCTACGCGATCTGGGCCGGGGTCGGCACCGCGGCCATCGCCACCATCGGTGTCCTGTTCCTCGGCGAGGGCGTGACCGCGGCCAAGGCCGCCGGAATCGCGCTGATCATCGTCGGGGTCGTGGTGCTGAACCTGGGAGGCGGTCACTGATGCCCCGGCGCTACGACCCCGAGCGGCGGCAGCGGATCATCGACGCGGCGATCCGGGTCGTCGGGGCGAAGGGCATCGCGGGGCTGAGCCACCGCAGTGCCGCCGCCGAGGCCGATGTGCCGCTCGGCTCCACGACGTATCACTTCAAGACCCTCGACGAACTGCTGGTCGCCGCGCTGCGGCAGGCCAACGAGGGGTTCGCCAAGGTGGTCGCCGGGCGCGGCGGACTCCAGGATCCCCGGACCGATCTGGCGGCGGAACTCGCCGCATGGGTGGGAGAGTGGCTCGCGGGCGACCGGACCGGCGTCGAGCTGGAGTACGAGCTGTATCTGGCCGCCCTGCGCCGGCCCGCCCTGCGGCCCGTCGCCGCCGAGTGGGCCGAGGGGGTCGCCGAGTTGCTGTCCCGGCGTACGGATCCCGTGACGGCGCGGGCGCTGGTGGCGGTGGTCGACGGGATCTGTCTGCAGGTGCTGCTGACGGGGGTGGCGTACGACGAGGCGTATGCGCGGGAGGTGCTGGGGCGGGTTGTGGGAGGTTGTGGCGGGGCGGGTGAGTAGCCGGTGGTGGGGTCGTTCCGGGGCTTCCGGGGCTCTGGGCTCGGGGCCGGTGGCGGTGGGCGCCGCAGGGCGCCGACCAGCATGGAGACGTACCGCCCGGCACGTGAGACGGCCCCGTACCGGTTCGCATCGAGTGCCGTCCGCCGGTTAGGTTGCCCTTATGACCGACACGACTGCTCCTCGCACCACCGGCGCCGTGGCCGCCGGCCTCGCCACGATCGCCGCCGACGGCACCGTCCTCGACACCTGGTTCCCCGCCCCCGAG
This sequence comes from Streptomyces sp. CRCS-T-1, assembly GCF_024442335.1. Classification (NCBI taxonomy): domain Bacteria; kingdom Bacillati; phylum Actinomycetota; class Actinomycetes; order Kitasatosporales; family Streptomycetaceae; genus Streptomyces; species Streptomyces sp. CRCS-T-1. The sequence goes on from NZ_CP101651.1 coordinate 6,540,434, forward strand.
CTGGCCACCGAGCCCGGCCCCTCCGGCACCGAGCGGCTGTCCGCCGAGCGTGCCGCGGAGCTGCTCGGCGACGGCGCGACCGCCGCGGTCGGCCCCGACGCCCGCCGGGGCGTCGAGGTGGTCGCGGTCCGCACGGTCATCGCCTCGATCGACGAGAAGCCGGTCGACGCGCACGACGTCTACCTGCGTCTGCACCTGCTCTCCCACCGTCTGGTGAAGCCGCACGGCCAGAGCCTCGACGGCATCTTCGGCCACCTCGCCAACGTCGCCTGGACCTCACTGGGCCCGGTCGCCGTCGACGACCTGGAGAAGGTCCGCCTGAACGCGCGCGCCGAGGGCCTGCACCTGCAGGTGACGAGCGTCGACAAGTTCCCGCGTATGACGGACTACGTGGCCCCCAAGGGCGTCCGCATCGCCGACGCCGACCGGGTCCGTCTCGGTGCGCACCTCGCCGAGGGCACCACCGTCATGCACGAGGGCTTCGTCAACTTCAACGCCGGCACGCTCGGCACGTCGATGGTCGAGGGCCGTATCTCCGCGGGCGTCCTGATCGGCGACGGCTCGGACATCGGCGGCGGCGCCTCCACCATGGGCACCCTGTCCGGCGGCGGCAACGTCATCATCTCCATCGGCGAGCGCTGCCTGATCGGCGCCGAGGCGGGCGTGGGCATCGCCCTCGGCGACGAGTGCGTCGTCGAGGCCGGCCTCTACGTCACCGCCGGCACCCGCGTCACCATGCCCGACGGGCAGATCGTCAAGGCCCGCGAGCTGTCCGGCGCCTCCAACATCCTCTTCCGCCGCAACTCGGTCACCGGCACGGTCGAGGCCCGGCCGAACAACGCGGTGTGGGGCGGTCTGAACGAGATCCTGCACAGCCACAACTGATCCGCGTCGGTCATCGCCGAGCGCCCTCCCACGCCCTAGGACGGCTGGGAGGGCGCTCGTGTGTTCCCGGGATGATCGGGCGTGACCTCGTGACGGGCCAGGCAGATGAACGGGTGGACGCAGGGTCCGATCTGACGCCGAACCTATGAAACGAGGACCGGGCATGAGCAACGACCGGGGCATGAGGAACGAGCGCGAGCGGGGTGTGGCGCGTTGTCTGGCCGGGGCGGTCGCGGTACTGGCGGTGTGCTCGCTTTCGGCGGGGGCCGCGCATGCCGACGAGACCAATACGAACTCGCACAACGGCCACCGGTTCGGTCTGGTCAACGTCAGCACCGGGCAGGTCGACGACCCGGCGGAGGACGTGCTGGAGCACACGCTGCTGTTCGGCGACGGGTACGCCTGGAACTGAGCCGGGTGTCAGGCGGTGGTCAGGGCCCCGTGGAGCCTCAGCAGTGCGTCGGTCGTGGCGCGGTCGGCGGGGCGTAGGGGGGCGCGGACCGGGCCTGCGGGGAGGTTCAGTGCGGTGAGGAGTGCCTTCGTGGTGGTGGTGCCCGGGAGGCCTGCCGACATGATCGCCTCGATGAGGGGGGTGGCCTGCTGCTGGAGGTGGGCCGCCCGTGCGGTGTCGCCGGCGTCGAAGGTGTCCAGGACCGCTCGCAGGTGGCCCGAGATCACGTTCGCGACCGTGCTGACGTAGCCCGTGCCGCCCACGGCGTACAGCGCGAGATTGTGCTCGTCGCAGCCCGCGTAGTACGCCAGGTCCGTGCGGGCCAGGACCTTCTGGGCGGCCAGGAAGTCCTGCGAGCAGTCCTTGACCGCGACGATCCTGGGGTGGTCGGCGAGGCGGAGGATCGTCTCGGGTTCGACGCGGATGCCGGTGCGGATCGGGATGTCGTAGAGCACGAGCGGGAGTTCGGTGGCGTCCGCGATCTCGCGGAAGTGTGCCTCGATCGCGTCCTGCGGGGGCCTGCTGTAGTACGGCGGGATCACCAACAGGCCGTCCGCGCCCGCCTTTTCGGCCTCCCGGGCGAGGTCGGTGGTGTGCCTGGTGTCGGCGGTGCCGATGCCCGCGACGATCGACGCGCTGTCGGGCACGGCCTCGCGGACGGCGGTGATCAGGGCGGACTTCTCGGCGTCCGTGGTGGTGGGGGATTCGCCGGTCGTGCCGGAGAGTACGAGGCCGTCGCAGCCCTGTGCGACGAGGCGGGCGGCGAGGTGCTGGGCGCCGTCGAGGTCCAGGGTTCCCGTCTCGGTGAACGGGGTGATCATGGCGCAGAGGGTGCGACCGAACGGTGCTGTCGTCGTCGTCATGTCAGTAGTGTCGGCGGCATGATTGTGTAGCTCCACTTAAATCTGCTACCAGGTGTTGGTTAGATTTACTTCGAGGTTGTGTGAGGGCGGTGAGGGTACTCGGGGGTTCCCACTTCGAGAGGAGGCGGAACACTGTGACCGGAACCATGGAACGTCGGGTCGTGCGCGACGAGCACCACTCCGTGGGTGAGCTCGTCGGACAGGCCGCGGAGCAGCTCTCCCAGCTTGTGCGGCAGGAAGTGGCTCTCGCTAAGGAGGAGCTGGCCGAGAAGGGGCGGCGTGCGGGGCGTGGCGGCGGGCTGCTCGGTGCGGCGGGGGCGGTCGCCTATGCCGGGTTCCTCGCGCTGGCCGGGACGGGGATTGCCGCCCTCTCGCTGGTGCTCTCCGTCTGGGCCGCGGCGCTCATCGTGACGGGGGTGCTGTTCGTCATCGCGGCCGTGCTGGGTGTGGTCGGCCGGGGGCAGTTGCGTCGGGCGACGCCTCCTACGCCTGAGGAGGCCCTGGGCAGCGTGAAGGCGGACGTGGAGGAGATCAGGGAAAGGGCGCATCGATGACGGACGCGACGAGTGGGGCCAAGGGGCCCGATGAGCTGCGGCGGCAGATCGAGCGGACGCGCAGTGAACTCGGCAACACGGTGGAGGAGTTGGCGGGGAAGGCTGATGTGAAGGGGCGTGCGCGGGCGCGGGCGGCTGATCTCCGGGACAAGGCCGGGGCGATGACCGTGCAGTTGCGCAGTAGTGCGGTGCAGGCGGGGCATACGGTGCAGGACAAGGCGACGCATACGGGGCCTCGGCCGGTGCGGAACGCTGTGCAGGCCGGGTTGCGGCATCCGCGGCCGGTGCTGGTGGTGGGGGCGGCTGCGGGGGCGGTGGTGGCTGTCGGGGTGTTGCGGCGGAGGCGTTACGGGCATTGGTGAGTGCGGGTGCGTGCGGTGCTTGTGCGGGTGCGGGTAGCGCCTACGCCGTGGGTGGTGGGTCGGGGCCGCGCCGGGGGGTGTCCGTCCTCGGAACGGCGCGATGGGGTTGCGTACCGACTAGCTGTCCGTTGACGCGCCAACCGCTGCGGGCGGACACCCCCCGACACGTCCCCTGCTCGCCGTACGCGGGTGCGGGCGCGTCCCGGCTGAGCTGCCGCCGGCGCCGCCGCGGGTCCGCCCTTGCCGCCCCCGCTGCGGGCATGCGTGCCGCTAGGGGCGGCACGGGTGGGCGCAGCGGCACCCCGCTACGCCGGGCTGCGGACCCAGCCGACTTCAGCGCCGACGCCGAGGTGCGTGAGAACCATTGCTTGACCTCAAGCTTGGTTGAGATTGAAAGGTGGGTGCAACGCATTCGGCGAACCGTGACTGGAGTGTTCAATGAGCCGTCGGACCGAGCAGCAACCTGATCTCACCGACCCGCGTATCGGTGCTCCCCTCTTCAGTACTTGGCGCGTGGGGACGCCCGAGCGGCAGGGGCTGACTGTCGAGGCGATCGGGCGGACGTGGGAGCGGCGGCCCTGGCCCGCGGACGGGCTGCTGGGGTATCACGTGTACGCCGGGCAGGACGGGTCCACGCTGATGCACCACTCGCAGTGGAGCGGCGAGCACGCCTTCGAGGCGTTCGTGAAGACCCATCGGCAGGAGCGGGTCGACGAGATCGACACCGCGGTGCCGGGGATCGAGCGAGTGGGGCTCGGGCGGTACCGGCGGTATCGCAGCCGGGAGCGGGCCGTCGGGGACGTGCGGGTGCCCGGGGTGATCGTCACCGTCCGGATCGACTTCGAGGAAGGGGCCGGGGCGCGCCGGGAGGAGTGGGTCGACCTGGTGGTGAAGGCTCTCGGGGACGATCCGGAGACGCACGCCGGGCTGATCTCCGCTCACTTCCATCTGAGTACCGATGGCGGGCATGTGCTGAACTACGCCGAGTGGGAGAGCGACCAGGCCTATGACGATGCCTTGGCTGCGCCGGGGAGTGACGCGTGGGAGCGAGTCCGGGGCTATCCGGGGATGACGGGGTCGAGCGGGAGCCGGTATCGGCATGCGCTGGGGCTCGTGCCCGGGTGAGGGGTGTGGTGTGAGGTGGGCCGGCTGAAGCAGTCGTTCAGCCGGCCCTCGCCGGTTACGGGCGGAAGCGCAGGACCTGGGGGTCGTGGTCGCTGATCTGGTCGTTGAACTCCGCGTTGATGTGCACGCTGTCGTACTCGAAGTCGCAGTCGCGGCGGATCGACGGGCTGATCAGGATCTGGTCGAGGACCTGGCTGTTGCCCTGGTAGACGTACGAGTAACGCTCGTTGCGCGGGAGCGACTTGATCGCCGACCAGAGTTCGCCGCGGCCCTCCAGGAGCTTCGCGGTCGTCGAGAACTCGAAGTCGTTGATGTCGCCCAGCGTGACGACGTCCGCGTTCTTCTGGGTGTCGAGGATGTCCTTGACGAAGGCGTTCACCAGGGTGGCCTGCTGGTGGCGCTGGGTCTCGGAGCTGCGGGACGGCGGCTGGTACTGGGAGGTCAGGCCCTGGTCGCCGCCCTTGGAGTTGAAGTGGTTGGCGATCACGAAGACCGTACGGCCGCGGAAGGCGAACTCGCCGGCCAGGGGCTTGCGGCTGTTCTTCCAGGCCTCGTCGGCGGGGGCGATACGGCCGGGGCTCAGCGTGAGGTGGGCCTTGCCGCGGATCTTCGTCACGTCGGTGGCCGTCGTGGCGTCGCCGCCGGCGCGGTCGGTGAAGGAGACCCGCTCCGGGTTGAACAGGAACGCCTGGCGGATGTTGCCGCCCGGCTCGCCGCCGTCGGTGCCGTTGACCGGGTCGATCGAGCGCCAGTCGTACTTCGGGCCGCCGGCCGCGACGATCGCGTCGATCAGCTTGGTGAGGGTCTGGTCGGCGGCGACCGTGCCGTCGTTCGTCGCGCCGTTGTTGTCCTGGATCTCCTCCAGGGACACGATGTCCGGCGACTTGAGGTTGTTCACGATCGCGGAGGCGTGCGCGGCGAAGGTGCCGTCGGACGGGTCGAGGTTCTCGACGTTGTACGTCGCGACCGACAGTTCGCCCTTCTTCTGCTTGCGGGTGGTCTCGCGCTTGGCGTCACCGGTCTTCAGCGTGCCGAGTTCGCTCGCTACCAGGGTGTAGCCGCCGAACTGGTTGTAGTCGAGCGGGCCCGCCGTCGTGCCGGTGAGGGTGTCGCCCACGTTCGCCTTCGGGAAGTCGGCCGTCGCCCCGAGGGACTGGATCTGCAGGCGGCCGGTGTTCTGGGCGTCGTAGGCGCCGTAGACCGTGCCGCCGTGGCGGTTGCGGTTCTCGTGCGGCTTCACCGTCACCCAGAGTTCGGTGTACGGGTCGGTGGCGCCCACGACACGGGTGTCGGAGACGCGGACGGTCATGCCCTCCAGCGCCTCGTAGTGGTCCAGGGCGTACTTCGAGGGCTTGAGCGGGAGCGCGTTGATCGAGCCGTTCGCGGTCGTGTCGCCGGTGGGCGCGTAGGTGGCGGGGACCGACCGCGAGCTGATCGTGGTGGCGGCGGGGAGCTTGTTGCCGCTGGAGAGGACCGTGAACGTCGGCTTGGTGATCTCCGTCAGCGACTGGTTGCCGGAGGTGGCGCCGCCGGGGACGTACTCCGCGACCGTGCCGCTGACCGTGACGGAGTCACCGACGGCGACGCCCTTCGGCGCCGAGCTGGTGAAGACGAAGACGCCCTCGCTGGTCGCCGGGTCGGCGTCCGGGTTCGGGTCCTGGATCCAGAAGCCGCGGGAGGAGCCGTACGTCCGGATGCCGGTGACGATTCCGGCCACGTCCGTGACCTGCTTCCCGGCGTACGGGGAGGTCCGGGTGCTGCCCTGGACGTCGTGGACGCGGACCGAGTCCGCGTGCGCGGGGGTGGTGAGGACGATCGTGGAAGCCGCGGAGCACGCGGCGGCGACGGTGAGCGCGGCGAGACGCGCGGACGACTTGCTCGGCAAGGGGTTTCCCTCCGGGGACGTGACAGAGCGCCGGGACGAGGGTGGTGCGTGGGCTGTCCGCCGCTGCCTGTGGGGCGGCGGGGCGGTGTGACGTGTGTAGGGGGTGGTGGACGGGCGGGTGAGGTGGGGCCGACCCGGTGAACAACTGTCCGCCGACTTCTACGCGCGTCAATCTCCAGCCTGTTCATGTCACTTGTCAAGGTTTCGGCCATGTACAACGGCCGACGAGGAGATGAAGCGGGCGGCATGGGTGGAAATCCGTCTAGGCTGAGCGGCTGAGTCGTATGAGGCGCCCTAGGAGAAACAGCCGATGTCAGACAGCTCCCCCCTGCCGCCGGTGCGGCTGCACTCCGAAGCGGAGCTGGCACGTGCCGCACTGTCCACGCCGTTGCTCTCCCGGGCCGCCCGGCTCGCCCGCTGGGCCGGGCCGGACACCCGCGTCGACGCCGGGGGAGGGCTCGTCGACGAGCAACTGCCCGCGGCGGCCCAGACGCTCGGGCTGAGCGGGGACGATGCCGCCGCCGACGCCAGTGAGGCGTGGCGGGTGGCCGTGGACGCCGGGCTCGTCGAGGTCGTCGACGAGGAGGAGGGCACCGTCCGCGCGGGCGAGGACCTGGCCCTGCTCACCGGCGGCTCGCCGCAGGACGTACTCGCCCTGTGGCTCGCCGCCCTGGAGACGGTGCTCGCCGACGCGAGCGTGCCCGACCTGGAGGGACTCGCCGACCTCGTCGACGAGGACGGCGAGATCGACCTCTCCGGGCTCGACTGGGACCCCGAGTCCGAGGCCGAGTTCCTCGACGGGGTCCTCGGCAACCTCTATCTGCTGACCGCCGGCGAGGACACGCCCGACGAGGCGCCGGTGCCGCTGCCCGCGCTGGCCGCGTCGGTGATCGTGCCCAGCGACATGGGCGAGCCCACCAACGACGTCCTGGAGCAGGTGTCCGACGCGATGATGCGGCTGGACGACCAGTTCCGGATGCTGGAGCCGGTGGGATTCGTGGAGTACCAGCCGGTGGACGAGGCGCTCATGGCCGACGCCGACGAGGAGCCCGCGGCGCCCGTCGACGACACCGACGTCTCCCGCTACGGCATGGTCCGCCTCACCCCGCTCGGGCTGTACGGGATGCGCGCCCGGCTGCTGGAGGCCGGGTTCGAGGCGCCCGCCGTCGGCGACCTCGCGGACAAGGGCGCCGACGCCCTGCTCGACGGCACGGCGGCGTTCCCCCCGGCCGCGGCGCAGGCCGAGACGCAGCAGTGGCTCGCCCGCCGAGACTCCCTCGCCTCCGCGCGGGAGCTGCTCGCGGCGGCCCGGGGCGCGGACGCCGGAGCGCCTCTGCGGCGGCTGCGGTGCCAGCAGGCCTTGTCCCTGGTGGGTGCCTCGGCCGAGCCGGCGCTGCGGGAGGTGCTCGACGATGCCGAGCTGGGCGGGCTTGCGCGAGTGTGGCTGACCGAGCACGGGGCGGTGGATGTGCCGGCGCCGTCCGAGGCGATGGTGTACTGGCTGACCATCGACACGGTTGCCGCGCAGCTTGCCGCGGAGGGGAACTCCGAGGAGCTGCGGGCGCTGGTGCAGGGGCTTGCTCAGCAGCACAGTGGGTTCTTCGCGGCGGTGTGGCGGGTGGATCATCCTGCTGTGGCTGATGTGCTGGAGGCGATGGGGCGGTTGCATCCGGACAAGAAGGTGGCGAAGGAGGCCCGGAAGGCTGCGTTCAAGGCGCGGTCGCAGCAGGGTGGTTGACCTTGCTTTTGCGGGTGCGGCGCCGTCTTGGCTTATCGCGCAGTTCCCCGCGCCCCTGGGGTGTTGTTCAACCGGCGTTCATGGATGACCGGCACGGTGTCGCCGAAACGAGGTCCGCCACCCTCCACGGCATTCTCACCGTCACAGGAGACACCATGTCGCTCACCCGTAGGGACTTCGCCAGAACTTCCGCGATCACCGGTGCCGGTGTCGCGCTGGCGGGCAGTGTCGGCGCCCTCGCCACCGCACCGAACGCGCTGGCGTCCTACGACACCGACGCGGCCGCGGACTCCCGGCACGGGGTCGGCTACGGGCCGCTGGTCCCGGACCCCAAGGGCATCCTCGCCCTGCCCGCCGGCTTCACGTACCGGATCCTCACCTACAGCGGCAGGACGAAGCTGGAGTCCGGCGAGTTCACGCCGTCCAACCACGACGGCACCGCCACCTTCGACGGTCCCCGCGGCACCACCCTGCTCGTCAACAACCACGAGCTGAAGGGCCCGCGCGCCAACTGGGAGCACCCGGTGCCGCTCACCGAGGGCCTCGTCTACGACCCGGCCGCCGCCGGTGGCTGCACGGTCGTCGAGGTACGCCCTGACGGACGGGTCGCCGAGTGGGTCGGCATCGCCGGCACCTCCACCAACTGCGCCGGTGGCAGCACCCCCTGGGGTACCTGGCTCACCTGCGAGGAGAACTCCGACAAGGCCGGCGTCAACGGCATGACCAAGGACCACGGCTATGTGTTCGAGGTCGATCCGTGCGACCGGCGCGCCAATCGCAGCCCCAAGCCCCTGAAGTTCTTCGGCCGCTACGACCACGAGGCCGTCGTCATCGACCCCAGGCGCGGCCACGCCTACCTCACCGAGGACGCCGCCGACCCCAACGGCCTCTTCTTCCGCTGGACCCCGCCGAAGGGCTTCGTGTACGGCCCCGGGAAGTTCCGCAAGCTCGCCGACGACGCCGGTGTCCTCCAGGCGCCCAAGTGCTTCGACTCCGGCGGCAAGTTCGTCGACGACCTGTCCCGGGCCACGAAGATCGGCACCGTGTACGGCGTCGACTGGGTGGACGTACCCGACCGCGACGCCCGTACCGTCCCCGTGCGCAAGCAGTTCGAGGACGACCAGGTCACCCGCGCCCGCAAGCTGGAGGGCATGTGGTGGGGCGACGGCGGCGCCTACATCGTCTCCTCGTACGCCCGTGAGGAGAGCCCCGTTCAGCATGATGGGCAGGTCTGGTTCTACGACCCCAAGCGCCGGACGCTGACCCTGAAGGTCCTGCTCGGTGTGAACCCCGACCCCTCCAAGGACGGCGCCCTCGACGGCCCCGACAACATCACCGTCTCCCCGTACGGCGGCCTCGTCATCGCCGAGGACGGGGAAGGCGTGCAGCACCTGTTCGGCGCCACCGACAGCGGACGGACGTACCCGATCGCCCGCAACGAACTCAACACCGGCACCGAGGAGGAGCCGGAATACAGCGAGTTCACCGGTGTCACCTTCTCTCCCGACGGCCGGACGCTCTACGCCAACATTCAGACCCCGGGCATCATGCTGGCCATCACCGGGCCTTGGAAGCGGCAGAAGCGGTAGGAAATTCGGTCGCAGTGCCGGCGCTGCGCCTCCTACAGTGAGATCACAACGTCACGCACCTCCCGGTGCGATGGCAGCGGCTACTTCTCTGTCAAAGAATCCGATGCCGCCGCCGACTTGATCTCGGGAGGCGCAGCATGTGGTGGGTGCCCGGTGCGCAGGCAACGGTTACTTCATGGGATCGGAAGGTTGCGGGTTCGAGTCCCGTCAGCGACCTCGGGTCGCTGTAGCTCAATGGGTAGAGCATCTGAATAGTCCGTCGCCGACTTCTGTCCTCGGGCACCCACCTCTCTTTCTCGCATGCAGCGTCTCCCCTGGATTACGTAAGCAATAAGGAATTCGGGGGAATTCATCATGGCGCGATTCAACTCCAAGGCAGCCCGTGCGCGTCCCGTCTCGCGCGTCACGTCCACCGGGCGTGTGCTGCGCACCTACCAGGGCGGCCGCGGCCGGGAGCGCGATGCCCGCTCCGAGCTTTTCCTGCTCGCCGTCTCGAACTTCGTGTCGCAGCAGACCTTCTACGAGACCGGCGCCGACCGCGACGACCGCTTCGTGAAGCTCGTGCGCGAACTCGCCGTCACCGACCCGGCCTGGACGGCCGGCCTGCTCGGCTGGCTGCGCGGCGAGGGGAACCTGCGTACGGCTTCGGTCGTCGGTGCCGCCGAGTATGTGCGCGCACGTCTGGAGGCTGGCGCGACCGACGGCCCGTCCAACCGGCAGGTCGTCGCCTCCGTGCTCCAGCGGCCCGACGAGCCCGGCGAACTGCTCGCGTACTGGACCGCGAGGTACGGGCGGAACGTGCCCAAGCCGGTCAAGCGCGGTATCGCCGACGCCGTCCGCCGCCTCTACCACGGCAAGGCGCTGCTGAAGTACGACACCGCCTCCAAGGGCTACCGCTTCGGCGACATCCTCAACCTCGTGCACGCGGCCCCGGGCCCGGACAAGCCGTGGCAGGGTGAGCTGTTCCGCTACGCCCTGGACCGGCGGCACAACCCCGACACCGCGGTACCGCCCGAGGCCGACCGAGTCCTTCGCGCGCACCGTGAGCTGATGGCGCTGCCGGTCGAGGAGCGGCGCGCGGTCGTGACCGCCGAGGGCGGTGCCGAGCGGCTGGCCGCTGCCGGAATGACGTGGGAGACGCTGGCGGGCTGGATCCAGGGGCCGATGGACAAGGCGGCCTGGGAGGCCGTGATTTCGTCGATGGGGACCATGGCGCTCGTGCGCAACCTGCGGAACTTCGACGAGGCCGGGGTGTCCGACGAGGTCGCCGAGCGGGTCGCCGCGCGGATCAGCGACCCGGCGGAGGTCGCGCGCTCGCGGCAGTTCCCCTTCCGGTACCTCGCCGCGTACCGGAACGCGCCGTCGCTGCGCTGGTCGTACGCGCTGGAGCGGGCCCTCGGGCACTCGCTGGCCAACGTGCCGGTGCTGCCCGGCCGGACGCTGGTGCTCGTGGACCGCTCGGGCTCGATGTTCTGGTCCCGGCTGTCCGACCGCTCGGAGCTCACCCGTGCCGACGCGGCGGCGATCTTCGGTACGGCGCTGGCGCTGCGGGCGGAGCGCGCGGACCTGGTCGAGTTCGGCTCGACGAGCGACCGTGTGCGGTTCCGTGAGGGCGAGTCGGTGCTGAAGATCCTGGACCGCTTCGGCGATCTGGGCGGCACCGACACGACGGAGGCGGTGCGCCGGCACTACCGGAAGCACGACCGGGTGCTGATCGTCACCGACGAGCAGTACACGCACCACCACCGGGGCGACCCGACCGAGCAGGTCCCGGCCGAGGTGCCGGTCTACACCTGGAACCTCGCCGGATACCGGGCGGGCCACGGCCTGTCGGGCACGGGGAACCGGCACACCTTCGGCGGCCTGTCGGACGCGGGCTTCCGGATGGTTCCGCTGATCGAGGCCTCCCGGGACGCCGACTGGCCCTGGGCGGCCTGAGAGACCGTGGCCCGCACCGCGTGGGGAGTGCGGGCCACGGTCCTCTTGTGTGCGGCTACTGCTGACATCTAACATTTCAGTCCATGGAGGCCATCCGACCCGTGCCCCGGACCCTGCTCAGGGACCGGGCGTACGCGGCGATCCGGGACGCCATCGTGGCCGGGGAGATCGAACCCGGGGCGGTGGTGCGGGACGCCGAGCTCGCGGAGCGGCTCGGGCTGTCCCGGGCGCCGGTGCGGGACGCGTTCTCCCGGCTGGTGGACGAGGGGCTGCTGGAGAGCAAGCCGCAGAGCTACACCCGGGTGACTCCGCTCGTGGCCTCCGAGGTGCGGGACGCCGCCGCCGTGGTCGGTGCCATGCACGAGCTGGTGACGCGGGTCGCCGTGCCCCGGCTGAAGGCCGCGGACATCGAGGCGATGCGGGCCGCCAACGAGCGGTTCGCCGCCGCCGTCGGCAGCGGAGACGTGGACGCGGCCCTGCGTGCCGACGACGCGCTGCACGAGGTCCTCGTCCGGGTGAGCGGAAACCGCGCCGCCGCGGCGACCGCCGCCCGCTACACCCCGCTCATCCGCCGCCTGGAGCGACGACGCTTCGGGCAGGGCGGCAGCTGCCGTTCCACCGGGCTGCACGAGCGGCTGATCGAGGCCTGCGCGGCCGGTGACGTGGCCGAGGCGGTCCGCGTCACGGCGGAGATCTGGCGGGGGCTCGAAGCACTCGCCGACTGACCGACCCCCGAACCCGGGAGGACCCATGCCCCTTTCCTCGTACGAGCGTTACCCGCTGCTCTTCGGGCCCTCGCCCGTCCACCGTCTGCAGCGGCTGACCGAGCATCTCGGCGGCGCCTCCCTCTGGGCCAAGCGCGAGGACTGCAACTCCGGCATCGCGTACGGCGGGAACAAGACCCGCAAGCTGGAGTACCTGGTCGCCGACGCGCTCGCCCAGGGCTGCGACACGCTCGTGTCGATCGGCGGGGTGCAGTCCAACCACACCCGCCAGGTCGCGGCCGTCGCCGCCCGGGCCGGGCTCAAGTGCGTGCTCGTGCAGGAGAGCTGGGTGGACTGGCCCGACGCCGTGTACGACAAGGTCGGCAACATCCTGATCAGCCGGCTCGCCGGGGCCGATGTGCGGCTGGTGAAGGCCGGGTTCGGCATCGGGTTCAAGGAGAGCTGGGAGCAGGCGCTCAGGGAGGTCGAGGAGGGCGGCGGGAAGCCGTACGCCATTCCGGCCGGTGCCTCCGACCATCCGCTCGGCGGCCTCGGCTTCGCCGCCTGGGCCCATGAAGTGGTGCGGCAGGAGCGGGAGCTGGGCGTCTTCTTCGACACCGTCGTCGTGTGCTCGGTGACCGGGTCGACGCAGGCCGGCATGGTCGCCGGGTTCGCCGCGCTGGAGGAGGCGGGCGGGCGGCCCCGGCGCGTGCTCGGCATCGACGCCTCGGCCAAGCCGGCCGCCACCCGCACGCAGATCGCCCGGATCGCTCACAAGACCGGGCAGCTCATCGGCCTCAAGCGTGAGCTGACCGAGTCCGACGTCGAACTCGACGAGCGGTACCACGCGGGCATCTACGGCATCCCCGACGAGACCACCCTGGCGGCGATGCGCCTGGCGGCCCGCACGGAGGGCATGGTCACCGACCCCGTCTATGAGGGGAAGTCCATGGCCGGGATGATCGACCTGGTCTCGAACGGAGAGATCGGCCGCGACTCCACGGCCCTCTACGCCCATCTCGGCGGGCAGCCGGCGCTGAACGCCTACAGCGCGCTGTTCTGACGGCTTCTCGGGAATCAACCCGCCGGGGCCCGGGTTGTCTGCGGATACCCGAGATCACGGAGGATCCCCATGCCCGAGGAATCAGCCGTCCGAGAGCTGCGACTCGTCGTGACCGCCGACGACTACGACGCCGCGTTGCACTTCTACCGGGACGTGCTCGGCCTGAGCGAGCAGGCCGCCTTCGCCTCGGAAGGCGGGCGGGTCACGATCCTCGACGCCGGGCGGGCCACGCTGGAGCTGACCGATCCGAACCACGCGGCGTTCATCGACGACGTGGAGGTGGGGCGGCGGGTGGCCGGTCATGTCCGGGTCGCCTTCCAGGTGGACGACTCCGTCGCCGTCACGGCGAAGCTCGCCGCCGCCGGGGCTGCGGTCGTCGCCGAGCCGACGCGCACCCCCTGGAACTCCCTGAACTCCCGGCTGGAGGCCCCCGGCGCCCTGCAGCTGACGCTGTTCACCGAGCTCGGCGACTGAGCGGCCCGTCCCGCTGCCCTGCCGGGCCGCGTCCGGCGCCGGATAAAGTGCTCAGCGTGTGGACCGACAATCAGCGGGTGGAGCCGGGTGACGAGCGGCCCGACGGTGCCCGGCGCCGGGCCACGATCCATGACGTCGCGCGGCTGGCCGGGGTGTCACGCCAGACGGTCTCCCGGGCGGTCAACGACAAGGGCGAGATCGACCCGGGCACCAAGGAGCGGGTGCTGGAGGCGGCGCGGCTCCTGGACTACCGGCCCAGCCGGTTCGCGCGCGGACTCGTGCAGAAGGGCGCGGTGACGGCGGGGCTGGTCATCCCGGACCTGCGCAACCCCTTCTTCCCCGAGGTGGCCGCCGGTGTGCTGGAGGCGGCCGAGCAACGCGGCTGGCAGGTCGTCGTATGGGACTCCCGTATCGACGACGCCAGGGAGCGGCAGGCGCTCGACGTGCTCTCCCACCAGGCGGACGCGGTCGTGGGCTACTTCAAGGACTCGGACGAGGTGCTCACCCGGCACCTCGGGGGCGTGCCGCTGGTGCTGCTGGAGCGCGGCCCGCAGCAGACCCGGTTCGCGGCCGTCGGCATCGACGCCTCCGCCGGTGTCGAGCAGGGCATCGCCCACCTGGTGCAGTCCGGGCACCGTCGGATCGGCATGCTGGACGGCGAGCATGGACCCGGGGCCCGGAGGAAGGCCTTCCTCGAGCAGGTACGGCGGCACGGTCTGCCCGTCGACGAGAGCTGGATCGTGCTGTGCCCCGAGCACAGCGTGGCCGGGGGCGAGTCCGGCATGGAGCGGCTGCTGGACGCGCGGCCGGAGATCACCGCGGTCTTCGGCTTCAACGACCTGATCGCGGTCGGGGCGATGCGCACCGCCCGGCGCCGTGGCCGCAGGGTGCCGGACGATCTGGCCGTGCTGGGCTTCGACGGTCTCTCCCTGGGCGAGCTGGTGGACCCCGCCCTGACCACGCTGCACATCGACAAGCGGCAGCTGGGACGGCTCGCCGTGGAGCAGATGGCCCGGCTGTGCGCCGGTGAGGAGCCGCTGCGGGGCGCGGACGCGTGGATCACCCCCGAGCTGGTCGTGCGCGAGTCCGCCTGACCTCCCGGGCCGTCGTGCCCGTCGCCAGATCGGCTGTGCCGTTCCCTTGACACCGGTTTTCGGGCGCCCCGATACTCAACGGCAACGCTCACGTGAACGTTCACGAACCCCCAGAAGTCCCCATCGCGGGACCGTCGGCCCGACTACCAGGCGCCCGCCGACATCGTTGTCTTCGCTTCCTCATCCCGGAAGCGCCCGAAGCATCTGAAGCATCCGAAGCGTCCCCCCATCCCCGTGAGAACGGGCCCGCGGCAGTGCCTTCCCCCCGGCCGCGGTACGCCCGGAAAGCGAGTGCGCGCCCATGGAACACCGAACGATGTCCCGCAGACGCTTTCTGGGGGCCTCCCTCGGCGGCGCGGGCGCGGGCCTGCTCGGGCTGACCGGATGCGGGGGAGAGGCGGGCTCTGCCTCCGCCGGCACGGACCACCTCAGCCTCTGGTACTGGAAGGGCTCGCTCAGCGACCAGCTGCTCGCCACCGCCCGGCGCGGTGTCCCCGGGGTGCCGGGGCTGCGGGTGAAGGGCTCCCAGATCCCGGACGGCGACATCGACTCCAAGGTGCGTACAAGTCTCGCCGCCCGCGCCTACGTTCCTGACCTGACGGTCGTCAACAGCGACAACCTCGCCACGTTCTTCCCCGACGAGAACGAGTTCCTCGACCTGCGCACGCTCGGCGCGGAGTCCGTCCGCGACCAGTACCTCGACTGGAAGTGGAAGGCCTGCTTCACCCCGACGGGCAGGATGATCGGCTTCCCGCTGGACGCCGGTCCCACCGCGCTCTACTACCGCCGGGACCTCTTCCGGGACGCCGGACTGCCCCATGAACCGGCGGACGTCGCCGAGGAGATCCCCACCTGGGAGAAGTTCATCGCCGCCGGACGGACCCTGCGGGCCAAGGGGCCCGGCAAGCCCTGCCTGCTGAGCAACATCGGCAACGTCTTCCAGCAGGTCCTGCTGCAGAGCCCGAAGCAGTTCGTGGACGCCGAGAACCGCTTCATCGGCGATCAGGAGCACGTCCGGCGCGCCTGGGATCTCTCCGTGGAGATCCTCCGGCAGCAGCTCAGCGCCGGGATCACCGACGGGACACCGGACTTCAACGCGGCCATGAGCGGCGGCCGGGTCGCCACCATGACCACGGCGGTGTGGGCCATCTACGGCCTGAAGGACACCGCCCCCAAGACCTCCGGATCCTGGCGGCTGACCACCTTGCCCGACGGCCCCTGCAACTACGGCGG
Source organism: Streptomyces sp. CRCS-T-1 (assembly GCF_024442335.1). Lineage (NCBI taxonomy): Bacteria > Bacillati > Actinomycetota > Actinomycetes > Kitasatosporales > Streptomycetaceae > Streptomyces > Streptomyces sp. CRCS-T-1. The sequence continues at coordinate 6,556,392 of NZ_CP101651.1, forward strand.
CTCCTACGTCACCCTGACCCGCTACTGCCGGGAACCGGAAGCGGCCTTCGCCTTCCTGAAGTGGATGCTCAGCCCCGCGAACCAGCTCAAGAGCTACCAGGAGATGGCCCTGTTCCCCACCACTCCGGCCTCCTACGCCGACCCGGCGATGCACAAGCCCGACCCCTTCTTCGGCGGTCAGCAGCCCATCGACGTCTTCGGCCCGGCCGCCCGGAAGGCCCCGGTCGTCTGGTTCAGCCCCTACGAGGAGACCGCCAACACCCCGTTCTTCCAGGAGCTGACCAATGTGGAGATGCTCGGCAAGAACCCCGAACGGGCGTGGCGGGACGCCGTGAACACGGCCGAGACCACGCTGTCCCGGGTGGGGGTGAGCTGACATGGCCACGGTTCTGGACCCGGCCGGGGCGCCGGCGGCCGACGAGCGGCCACCTGCCCGCCGTACCAAGTCCACCACCCCGGGCGGACGCAGGCGTCACCTCCCGCCCCTGCTCGCCATCTCCCCGTTCTACGTGCTGTTCGCCGTCTTCGGCGCCTTCCCGATCGTCTTCTCCGTCTATCTGTCCTTCCAGGACTGGGACGGCATCGGGGACATGCGCTTCGTCGGACTCCAGCAGTACGGCTGGCTGCTGCGGGACTCGGTGTTCTGGCACTCGGTGCTCAACACCTTCGAGATCTGGTTCCTGTCGACGGTGCCGATGCTGTTCCTGGCCCTGGTGCTGGCGTTCCTGCTGCACTCGCAGGTCCGCTTCACGGGCGCCTACCGGGTGGCGTACTTCATCCCCAACGTGACCTCGATGGTCGCCATGACCGTCGTCTTCGGCTCGGTCTTCGCCCAGGCGGGCCTCGCCAACGCGGTGCTGCGGGCGATCGGCGTGGACGGGATCGGCTGGCTGTCCTCGGAGTGGGGCATCAAGTCCTCCGTCTCCCTGATGATCATCTGGCGGTGGGTCGGCTACAACGCGCTGATCTTCCTGGCGGGCCTCCAGGCCATCCCCACCGAGCACTTCGAGGCCGCCCGCGTCGACGGCGCGAACAGCCGGCAGACCCTCTTCCGGGTCGTGCTGCCGCAACTGCGGCCCGTGGTGCTGTTCGCCGCCGTCACCTCCACCATCAACGGCCTGCAGATCTTCACCGAGTCCCAGGTGCTCTTCCAGTCGACCGACACCGGAACCACGGGCGGTCCGGGCCAGGAAGGGATGACCATCGTGCTCTATCTGTGGCAGAAGGCCTTCAAGGAGCACCAGTTCGGCTACGGCGCCGCGATGGGCTGGGTCCTCTTCGCGATCATCGCGATCTTCACCATCATCAACTGGCGGCTGGTCTCCGGCTCGGACGACGACCGCCGTCCCGGCCTCGCCGGTCTGCTGCGCCGGAAGGGGGCCCGCGATGGCCGCTGACGACAGGACGACCTCCAGCGCCCACTTGGCCATCGGCTCCGGCAGCAGGCTCAGCCGGATCGGCGTCCGGGCGACGCTGCTGTTCGGTGTGCTGGTCTCGCTGTTCCCCTTCTACTGGCTGGTGGTGCTGGCCTCCGGCACCACGCAGGACATCTACCGCTACCCGCCCAAGCTGCTGCCCGGGCCGCATCTGCTGGACAACATGGGGCGGGTGCTCGACACCGTCGACTTCTTCGGCTCGCTGTTCAACACCGTCGTCGTCGCCGTGCTCGGGACCGTCCTGGTGCTGTTCTTCGACTCGCTGGCCGCTTTCGCCTTCGCCAAGTACGAGTTCCCGGCGAAGAAGTTCCTCTTCGGCATGCTGCTGGTGACGTACATGATCCCGGCGCAGCTCTCCCTGGTGCCGCAGTTCGTCACCATGGCCGAGTTCGGCTGGGCGGGCTCGCTGAAGGCGCTGATCATCCCCAGCGCGGCGAACGCGTTCGGCATCTTCTGGATGCGCCAGTACGCCCAGAACTCACTGCCGGACGAGCTGCTGGACGCGGGGCGGATCGACGGCGCCGGATTCTTCCGCCTCTACTGGACGGTCGCCGTGCCGCTGTTCCGCCCGGCCCTCGCCTTCCTCGGCATCTTCACCTTCATCGGCCTGTGGAACGACTACATCTGGCCCCTGGTCGTCATGATCGACCCGGACAGGGTCACCCTCCAGGTCGCCCTCGCGAACCTCAACGTCCTCTACAACACCGACTACTCCCTGGTGATGGCGGGCGCGTTGATGAGCGTCATCCCGCTGATCCTGGTCTTCCTGATCGGTGCGCGGCACTTCCTGCGGGACTTGGCGGCGGGGGCCATGAAGATGTGAGGTGACACTGCGACGTGAGCAAGGGGAAGGATGGGGACATGCGCGACGGATTAGCGTGGCTGGCCCGCGAGGATCTCACCTGGCTGGGGTACTGCGTCACCCTGGCCCGGGGTGTGGAGCCCGGGGAACTGGTGCGGCGTCTCAGCGGTGACGAGCCCCCCGAGGAGCTCGGCGACCGGGGAGCGGAGGAACTGGTCGACTTCCTGGACCGGCGCGACCGGGACCGCGGCCGGGACGACGGTGTCGCGGTGCGGTACGGCACGAGCGCGGACCTGTCCTTCGCCGTGGCGTACGGGGAGTGGCCCGGACGCCTGGGGCCCGGCTACACCGACGGCCTGTCCGGGCAGGACGATCATGTGTTCCAGCTCTACTACGAGACGCAGAATCCGAAGCGGCCGCCGCCGGAGTTCAGCTACTTCCGTGACGGCGGCTACGTCTGCGGCTTCCAGATGTACATGCACACCTGGTCGCACGAGATCACCGGCCCGCACCCGGAGCTGCTCAGCGACGCGGTCCGGGCGGCGGGCGTCCCGGACGAGGAGGACAGGGGCTCGGCCCACGCCAGGTCCCTCGCCGTGGTGGAGCAGGTGTTCGGCCTGACTCTCCCTCGCGACCAGGTGCTGCACCGGGCCGTCCCCGCCGCTCTGATCAGGGGGCAGACACCGGCCTGACCTGCCGGCGTTCTCGGCCCCGGGTTTCGATCTAAGGTACGGAGCGGGGTCCCCGGTTCGTGAGGAGTTGCTGCGTGGCGCAGGTCAGGCCCATGCGGGCGGATGCCCGGCGTAACTACGAGCGGTTGCTGAAGGCGGCCGTGGAGGCCTTCGCCGAGCACGGGGAGAGCGCGTCGCTCGACGACATCGCGAAGCGGGCCGGGGTGGGGTCCGGCACGCTGTACCGGCACTTTCCGACCCGGCAGGCGCTGCTGGAGGCCGTGTATCTCGACCGCATCGAGGCGATCGCGGCCCGGGCGGACGAGCTGGCGGCCGGGCTGCCGCCGGGTGAGGCGCTGGTGGAGTGGCTGTACGAGCTCGGTGCCGGGCTGATCGAGGTGCGTGGGCTCAAGGCGCTGCTGGGTCCGGCCGTCACGGACACGGGCGCCCCGGTGGGGACGGCCTGCGGTGACTCGGTGAAGGGCGCGGCGGGGCGGCTGGTGCGGGCGGCGCGGGAGGTGGGTGCGCTGCGGGGGGACGTCGAGCCGGTCGATGTGCTGCGGCTGGTCCATGGTGTCGCTGTGGCGGCGGAGCTGGCCGATGCGGAGTGTGGGTATGTGCGGCGGTATTTGATGCTGTTGGTGGAGGGGCTGCGGCCGAGGGGTGTGTCCCGGGCGCCGTAGGGGTGCGGGGTTTTTTTTGGGGGGGGCGGGAGGTGGGGGCTTGTCGCGCAGTTCCCCGCGCCCCTGGAGGGGCGCGGGGAGTCTAGGCCGTTCTCTTACAGGGCCTGGGCTGCCGGCTTGACCATGCCCCTGACCGTGCGGGACTTCACGAAGTCGCCCATCGCCGTCATGTCCCACTCGCCGGAGAACTGGCGGATCAGCTTGGCCATCATCACGCCGGTCTGGGGTTCGGCGCTGGTGAGGTCGAAGCGGACCAGTTCCTCGCCCGTCGTGCCGTCCAGGAGGCGGCAGTAGGCCTTGGCGACCTCGGTGAACTTCTGGCCGGAGAAGGAGTTGACCGTGAAGACCAGGCCGGTGACCTCCTGGGGCAGCCGGCCGAGGTCGACCACGATCACCTCGTCGTCCCCGCCGCCCTCGCCCGTGAGGTTGTCGCCGGAGTGCTTGATCGCGCCGCCCACGATCTGGAGCTTGCCGAAGTAGCAGCTGTCGATGTGGTTGCGCTGCGGCCCGTAGGCGATGACCGAGGCGTCGAGGTCGATGTCCTTGCCGCGGTACGCCGGCTCCCAGCCGAGGCCCATCTTGACCGAGGAGAGCAGGGGGCGGCCGCCCTTGACGAGGGAGACGGTCTGGTTCTTCTGGAGGCTGACGCGGCCCTTGTCGAGGTTGATCTTCCCGGCGCCGGGCGCGGGCGGCGGGGGAGGGGTGGCCGGGGCCGGGGGCGCAGCGGGCGTGGAGACCGGCGGGGCCGGCGGGGCCGGCGGGGCCACCGGCGGCTGCATCGGGGCCGGCGGCGGGGTCACCGGCTGGGCGGGGGTCACGGGCTGGGCCGGGGCGGCCGGTTCCTCCACCGTCACACCGAAGTCCGTGGCGATGCCCGCGAGGCCGTTGGCGTAGCCCTGGCCGACCGCGCGGGCCTTCCACTGGCCGCCTCGCAGATAGATCTCCACGATCACCAGGGCCGTCTCGCTGCCGAGCTGCGGCGGGGTGAAGGAGGCCAGGACGGAGCTGTCGTCCGCGTTGCGGATCGTGGCGGTCGGCTCCACGCCCTGGAAGGTCTGGCCCGCGGCATCCGGGCTGGCGGTGACGATGATCTTCTCGATGCCGGGGGGCACGGCCGCCGTGTCGACCGTGATCGCGTCGGGCGCGGTGCCGCCGCCGGAGCGGTACGTCACGCCCGGGCCCGACGGCTGGTTGTAGAAGATGAAGTCGTCGTCGGAGCGCACCTTGCCGTCGGCGGTGAGCAGCAGGCCCGATACGTCGAGCCGCACGGGAGCGGCGACGTCCACCGTCACGCGGGCGGCGGACAGGGGGATGTTCGAGCCGGGGGTCATAGCTGTCATGCCGGGTGAACGAGCGAGGCGGTTTTGCCGTTCCCTTACCTTGGGGCCAATCGGGTCAGCGGCGATTGCGGGGGTGATCGCGGGCGGTGCGTTCGTTGCCCCGCTTGTAGTTGCCGGTCCAGCGGGCCATGACGAGCTGGGGGTCGGGGCTCTCGACCTCGGTGAGGAACTGGGCGGCGCGGGGGCCGTTCAGGGTGGTGGCGGGGCGGCCGTGGTGGGTGATGCGGACGGTTCCGCCGGTGTGTTCCTCGTAGCTGAATCCGTGAGGTCGTGGCATGCCGTGAGGGTACGGGGCGGGGGACCGGTGCCCCAGCGGTTTTCGCGTCGGCGGCCTTCGCCCCGGTCGGCGAGGCGGAGATCACCTGGGCTGCGAGGCCGAACCGCGGAGAATGGGGCGATGGAGCATCACGTCGTCGGGATCCCGGAGTTGACCGGAGTTCCCCGTGTCGCCGTCGTCATCGATGTCATGCGTGCCTTCACCGTGGCCGCCTGGGCCTTCTCGCGTGGAGTCGAGAAAATAGTCCTGGCCTCGACGGAGAGCGAGGCACTCGCCCTGAAGGAGAGCCGCCCGGGCTGGCTGGCTCTGAAGGACGGGGCCCTGGCGGAGGGCTTCGACGCGGTGAACTCACCCGGCCTGCTCAGATCCCGCGACTTCACCGGGCGCACACTCGTGCAGAAGACGACGGCGGGAACCGTGGGCGCCCTGGCCGTCGCGGACGCGCCGCTGGTCCTGTGCGCGAGCTTCGTGGTGGCCGGCCCGACCGCGCGGTTCCTGCGGGCCGCGGATCCCGGTCCCGTGACCTTCGTCGTCACCGGCGAGGGAGGCCAGGCCGACGAGGACCTGGCCTGCGCTGAATACATCGGTCGGCGGATGACCGGACGCGATGTGGAGGCGGCCCCGTATCTGCACCGCGCGCGGACGTCTCGTGCCGCGGCGGACCTCGCCGGGGGGCTGCGGAGCGGCTACCACCCCGACGATGTCGATCTCTGCCTGGAGATCGACAGGTTCCCCTTCGCGATGGTGGCTCGCCAGGAGGACTCATCGACGGTGCTCCGTCCCGTCGCGGTGCCCGAGGTCCCGTCCGGCGACGGCACCGGGCGCCATTGACAGCCGTACAGCTATCAATCCGTCGGAGATCGGAATCGGGCGGATGTTCCCCTCGGGGGTCCGGCTGCACAAGACTGGCGCGGAAGGATCTTGCACGGTCGGCCGTTCTCGGGGGACGCGTGGGGTGCGGCCGGAGGGTCGCACCCCACGCGCGGTTTCGGTCCATGAGGCCGTGCGGTCCGGCTACGGCACCACGACGATCTTCCGGCCCACACCGGACGCGAACTGCTCCAGCGCCTGCGGGTAGCGCTCCAGCGGGATGCGGTCGCTGATGAAGATCTCCGGGTCCAGCACGCCGTTCGCGAAGAGCTCCGCCGCCCGCTCGAAGCTGTGCAGCACCGCCATCGAGCCGGTGATGGTGATCTCCTGGTTGTAGATGCGGTACGGGTCGATCGTCACGCGGGTCGCATAGTCGGCCACGCCGAACTGCAGGAACGTGCCCGCCTTCGCCACCCGGTCCAGACCGTCCTGGATCGCCGCCGCGTTGCCCGTGGCGTCGACGACCAGGTCCCAGCCCTGCGGCCGGTCCAGTTCGTCGGGGTTCGCCGCCGACGCCGAGACGCCGAGGCGGCGGGCCGTCTCCAGACGGGCCGGGTTCACGTCGACGACGTCCACGCTGGCCGCGCCCGTGCGCTTGGCCAGTTCCAGCATCATCAGGCCCATCGTTCCGGAGCCGTAGATCAGGACGTGCGCGCCGAGGCGGGACCGGAGCACGTCGTAGCCGCGTACCGCGCAGGACAGCGGCTCCACGAGGGCCGCGTCCTCGGTGCGGACGTGCTCCGGGAGCTTCACGCAGTTCGCCACCGGGGCCACCGCGAACTGCGCGGCGCCGCCGGCCGTGGTCACGCCGATCGCCGCCCAGCGTTCGCAGAGGTTGTTGTGGCCCGTACGGCAGTAGCGGCACTCGTAGCAGTAGAGCGAGGGGTCGACCGCGACCCGGTCGCCCACCGACACCTCGGTGACCTGGGCGCCGACCCCAACGATCTCGCCCGCGAACTCGTGTCCGGGCACGATCGGCAGCTTCGGGGCGAACTCGCCCTGGAGGATGTGCAGATCGGTGCCGCAGAGGCCGCAGGCGGCCACTTCGACGACGACCTCGCGCGGCCCTGGCGTCGGGTCCGGGACCTCGGCGACGACGGCCTTGCCCACTGACTCGATGACGGCGGCCTTCATTTCACGGCTCCCAACGACAGGCCCTGGACCAGCTTGTCCTGGGCGGCGAACCCCGCGGCGAGCACCGGCAGGGAGATCACGAGCGACGCGGCGCACACCTTCGCCAGGAACAGGCCCTGGCTGGTGATGAAGCCGGTCAGGAAGACGGGGGCGGTCTCGGCGACCACGCCGGTCAGCACCCGTGCGAAGAGCAGTTCGTTCCAGCTGAAGATGAAGCAGATCAACGCCGTCGCGGCAATACCGGGGAGGGAGATCGGGGCGACCACGCGCGCGAGGACCGTCGGCAGTCTGGCCCCGTCCACCTTCGCCGCCTCGATCACCGCGACCGGGATCTCGGCGAGGAAGGACTGCATCATCCACACCGCGATCGGCAGGTTCATGGACGTGTAGAGGATGACCAGCAGCCAGATGTTGTCGAGCATCCCCGCGTTCTTCGCGAACAGATAGATCGGCAGCAGGCCCGCCACCACCGGCAGCATCTTCGTGGAGAGGAAGAAGAACAGGACGTCCGTCCACTTGCGCACGCGGTTGATCGACAGCGCGTACGCCGCCGGGAAGGCCAGCAGCAGCACCAGCAGGGTCGAGGCCAGGGACGCGACCGCCGAGTTGATCAGCGCCGGCCAGGGGCTCGCGCCGCCGCCCGCGCCGAAGAACTCGCGGTAGCCGTCCAGGGTCAGGGAGGCCGCGAAGGAGGGCGGGTTGGTGGCCGCGTCGGCTTCCGAGTGGAGGGACGTCAGGGCCATCCAGGCGATGGGCAGGAAGAACACGATCCCGGCCAGCCAGGCAACGAGGCCCATGCTGTTACGGCGTAGGACGTTCATGCGCGGGAGGCCTCCTCGCGGAACAGGGACGACACCACGCGCAGGGCGAAGGTGGCGATGATGATCGAGCCGATGACGACCAGGACGCCCGCGGCCGAGGCGAGGCCGTTCTCGTGGGCCTGGTAGAAGCTCTGGTAGACGGTGTAGGGGAGGTTGGCTGTGCCCAGGCCGCCGGACGTGATCGTGAAGACCGCGTCGAAGTTCTGGACGATGTAGATCGAGCCCAGCAGGGCGCCCAGTTCGAGATAGCGGCGCAGGTGGGGGAGTGTCAGATGGACGAAGATCTGCCAGTCGCTCGCCCCGTCGACCCGGGCCGCCTCGACCTGCTCGTGGTCGCGGCTCTGCAGTCCCGCGAGCAGGATCAGCATCATGAACGGCGTCCACTGCCAGACGAGGGAAGCCTCGACCGCGAGCAGCGGGGTGGTGGAGATCCAGTCGGGCTGTGGGCCGCCCACATAGTGCAACAACCCATTGAGCAGGCCGTATTCAGGGTTGTAGAGCACATGCTTCCAGAGCAGGGCCGCTGCTACCGGGACCACCAGGAACGGTGCGATCAGCAGGGTGCGGACGATGCCCCGGCCTCTGAATTTCCGGTCCAGCAGCAGGGCGAGGACGAGTCCCAGCACCAGGCTGGCCAGGACCACCGCCACCGTCAGCAGCACGGTCGTCCACACCGAGTGGCGCAGGTCCGCGTCGGTGAGGACCTCCTGGTAGTTGTCGAGGCCCGTGAAGTGGCGGGCGTCGGGATAGAGGGCGTTCCAGTCGAAGAAGGAGATCACCAGCGTGGCCACGAAGGGCAGCTGGGTGACCACGACCATGAAGATCAGGGCGGGGAGCAGCGGGGCCCGGGTGGCCCAGGCGCGCAGCCGGGCGGAGGGCCTGCGGGCCGGGGTGCGGAGCTCGGGGGAGGCCGCGGGGGCCGTTGTCGTGGCGGTCATCGTCCCTCGTACTCCTCGGAGATCTTCTCGGCGAGCGCTTGAGACTTCTTCAGGGCCGATTCGACGGACTGGCGTCCGGCGATGGCCGCGCTGATCTCCTGGGAGACCTTGGTGCCGAGGTCGGTGAACTCGGGGATGCCGACGAACTGGATGCCGGGCGCGGGCCGCGGCTGCACCCCGGGATCGTCGGGCCGGGCCCCCTCGATGGCCTCCTTGGTCATCTCCTGGAAGGCGGCGGCCTCCTTGCGGTAGTCGGCGTTGGCGTATGTCGACGCCCGCTTGCCGGCCGGGACGTTGGACCAGCCGGCTTTGTCTCCGACCAGTTCCTCGTAGCCCTTGCCGGACGCCCAGGAGACGAACTTCCAGGCGTTGTCGGGGTTGCGGGAGGACTTCTGGATGCCCCAGGCCCAGGTGTAGAGCCAGCCGGACGACTTCGTCCGCTCGACGGGTGCGGGGGCGTAGCCGACCTTGCCCTTGACCGGCGACTTCGCCGCCTCCAGGGACCCGGCCGCGGAGGTGGCGTCGTACCACATGGCGACCTTGCCCTGGGTCATGTTGTTCAGGCACTCGGCGAAACCGGACTGGGCGGCGCCGGATTCGCCGTGCTCGCGCACCAGGTCGACATAGAACTTCGTCGCCTTCACGAAGGCGGGCGAGTCCAGCTGGGCCTTCCAGTCCTTGTCGAACCAGGTGCCGCCGAAGGTGTTCACGACCGTGGTCAGGGGTGCCATGACCTCGCCCCAGCCGGGCAGGCCGCGCAGGCAGATGCCCTTCATGCCCGGTTCGGCGCCGTCCGTCTTCGCCGCGAGGTCCGCCACCTGCTGCCAGGTGGGGTGCGCGGGCATCGTCAGGCCCTGCTTCTCGAACACGTCCTTGCGGTACATCAGGAACGACGACTCGCCGTAGAAGGGCTGGCCGTAGAGCTTGCCGTCCTCCGCCGTGAGGGACTGGCGCATCGGCTTCAGGACGTCCCGCTCGTCGTAGGCCGGGTCCTTGGCGACATGGCCGTTCATCTCGTGCAGCCAGCCGTTGCGGGCGTAGATCGGTATCTCGTAGTTGGACAGGGTGGCGACGTCGTACTGGCCGGCCTGGTTGGCGAAGTCCTGGCTGATCTTGTCGCGGACGTCGTTCTCGGGCAGGACCGTGAAGTTGACCTTGATGCCCGTCTCCTTGGTGAAGTGGGCGCGGGTCAGCTTCTGCAGCTCGACCATCTGGGGGTTGTTGACCATGAGGACGTTGATGGCGTCGCCGCCGGATCCGGCCCCGCCCGCGCCGACCCAGCAGCCGGAGAGCAGCGGGGCGAGCAGCGTCCCTGCGGCGGCCGCGGCGAGCGTGGCTCGCGGTGGCCGTCGTCGGCTCTGGGTTCGCATGGATCGCTCCTGGATGTATGGGGAGATAAAGGGTGGTTCAGGGCATGGCTGCGCCCGAGGGGGGACGTCGGTGTGGTGTCAGACCCGGATGACCTGGGGTCCGAGCAGTGAGTAGCGGTGGGCTTCGGCGGTCGGCAGCAGTGTGCTCGTCACGATCGTCTCCAGTGCGCCGACCTCGGCGAACCGGCAGAAGCTGACCGCTCCGAACTTGGTGTGCACGCCCGCGAAGACTGTGCGGCGGGCGGCCCGGATCGCCTGTGTCTTGACCTCGCTGACGGCCGGGTCGGGGGTGGTGAGGCCGTGTTCGCGGGAGATGCCGTTGGCGCCGATGAACGCCAGGTCGACGACGAAGCCGGCCAGCATCTTCGTCGTCCAGTGGTCGACGGTGGCGAGGGTGCCGGAGCGGACCCGGCCGCCGAGCAGCAGGACGGAGACGGTGTCGGTCTCGGCGAGCGCGCCCGCGACCGGCAGGGACGCGGTGACCACGGTCAGCGGCCGGTCCCTGGGGAGTGCCTCGGCGATGAGCTGCGGGGTGTAGCCCTCGTCGACGAAGACGGTCTCGGCGTCCCCGAGCAGCTCGGCCGCGGCGGCCGCGATCCGGCGCTTCTCGGGGACGTGGCTGGTGGCGCGGAAGGCGAGCGTCGTCTCGAAGCCGGCGCTCTCCACGGGGTAGGCGCCGCCGTGCGTACGCCGGAGCAGGCCGTGGTCCTCCAGGACGCGCAGATCCCGCCGTACGGTCTCCTTGGCCACGCCCAGCTCGTCGGCGAGGGCGGTGACGTCGACCGCGCCGTCACGGCGTGCGACGAGCACGATCTCGCGCTGACGTTCTTCCGCGGTTCTGGTCATGGCCGTCACCCGCCTCCCTGCTGTGCTGCCCGTTCGGGCCCTCGGTCGGGCCTTGGGGGAAGTTCTACAGCGGGTGTTCGACGGTGGCCAGGTCTGTTGCGGGAGCGATCCTGCCCGTCTGTGCCCGTTCGGTCTTCGGTCAGTGCGATGGGCCGGGGGGAGGTCGTAGCTGTCTGCGGGCGCATTGTGGCTGGTCGCGCAGTTCCCCGCGCCCCTGGCGGCGTTGCCCGAATGCCCGAGCGGGCGGGTCCGTTCTCTGCCCGCTCACCGCCGGAGGCACTGTCTTCGGGTCAGTACGGCCAGATCGGCGGGTCCGTCACGAACGGGCCGCCGAGGTAGGCGTGGGCCTCGTTGCCGTCCCGCAGCTCTCCCTGCTCGGCGATCAGCTTCTCGGCGAAGGGCTCGGAGTCGTCCTGGGGGTCGTAGCCGAGCGCGCGTGCCGTGGTGAGGTCCCACCAGAGCCGGGTGTTGGCGGAGGAGCCGTAGACGACGGTGTGGCCGACGTTCTCGGCGGTCAGGCTCGCGTGGAGGAGACGGGCGCCGTCGGTCGGGCTCATCCAGATCGACAGCATGCGCACGCTGGTCGGCTCGGCGAAGCAGGAGCCGATGCGCACCGAGACCGTCTCGACGCCGTGCTTGTCCCAGTAGAACTGCGCGAGGTCTTCGCCGAAGGACTTGGACAGGCCGTAGAAGGTGTCCGGGCGGTGCGGGGTGTCGATGGGGATGAGCGGGTCGTCGCCCCGGGGGCGCGGGGTGTAGCCGACGGCGTGGTTGGAGGAGGCGAAGACGATCCGGCCGACGCCCTCCTCGCGGGCGGCCTCGTACAGGTGGTAGGTGCCCTCGATGTTCGCCTTGAGGATCTTCTCGAAGGGGGCTTCCAGGGAGATGCCCGCGAGGTGGATGATCGCGTCGACGCCCCGGACCGCCTCGCGCACGGCGTCCTTGTCGCCGAGGTCGGCGACGATCGCGTCCGGCGCGTCCTCGATCGGGCGCAGGTCGAGCAGGCGCAGCTCGTAGCCGTAGGCCGGGAGCAGGTCCCGCATCAGGGTGCCGAGGCCGCCGGCGGCGCCGGTGAGCAGAACGGTGCGGGGAGCGGGCATCCTCGGGTCTCCTTGAATGGGCCGCCGTGTACATGGGCGCACGGCATTCATATGCGTGGACACGCTAAGGAGCTGGGGTGGAGCCCGTCAAGTATGGCGCGGGAGCGGCGAATCCGCTGGTGCGTCGCGGGTTCGCGCGCTTGACCGGCACCAAGGGGGCGCCTTAGCGTGGAGGTGTTCAGAAATATAGACGCCAATCATGAATATGGAACCGGGAGAGCTTGTGACGTCAGCCCCTCTCGCCGCTCGGCTCACCGTCCCCAGCGGACCGCTGTTCTTCCCGGTCACCGCGTACGGCCCCGACGGCTCCGTGGACCTCGACGCCTACCGCACGCATGTACGCCGCGGGGTGGAGGCCGGAGCCGCCGCCGTGTTCGCCTGCTGCGGCACCGGCGAGTTCCACGCGCTCACGCCTGAGGAGTTCGAGCGGTGTGTCCGGGCGGCCGTCGAGGCGACCGAGGGGCGTGTGCCGGTGGTCGCGGGCGCCGGGTACGGCACCGCGCTCGCCGTGCGCTACGCCCGCCTCGCCGAGGCCGCAGGGGCGGACGGGCTGCTCGCCATGCCGCCCTACCTCGTCGTCGCCGGGCAGGAAGGCCTGCTGCGGCACTACCGGGAGGTGGCCGCCGCGACCGCCCTGCCGGTCATCGTCTACCAGCGCGACAACGCTGTCTTCACCCCGGAGACCGTCGTCGAACTGGCCCGCACGGACGGGATCATCGGCCTCAAGGACGGGCTCGGCGACCTCGACCTCATGCAGCGCGTCATCAGCGCGGTGCGCTCGGAGGTCCCGGGCGATTTCCTGTACTTCAACGGCCTGCCGACCGCCGAGCAGACCCAGCTCGCCTACCGCGCCCTCGGTGTCACGCTCTACTCCTCCGCCGTGTTCTGCTTCGCGCCCGAGCTGGCCCTCGCCTTCCACCAGGCCCTCGGCAACGGCGACGAACGGACCGTCGAGAAGCTGCTGGACGGCTTCTTCCGCCCGTTCGTCGAACTGCGTGCCCAGGGGCGTGGTTACGCCGTCGCCCTCGTCAAGGCCGGTGTACGGCTGCGTGGCCTCGACGTGGGCGAGGTGCGGCCCCCGCTGCACGAGCCGACCGAGGATCATGTCAAGCAGCTCGCCGAACTGATCGAACGCGGCTATGCGCTGCTGGAGGAGGCCAAGTGAAGGCGTCGGCATTCGTCTATCCCTGGGACGTCAACGGGGACCCGGAGGCGCCCGCGCGGATCGCCGCGCTCGGTGTGGAGCAGGTGACGCTCGCCGCCGCCTACCACTCCACGCGCGCCCTCACGCCCCGCCACCCGCGCCACCGCATCGTCACCGCCGAGCACGCCTCCGTGCTGTATCCGGCGGACGACCGCTGGGCTGGGCGCGAGCTGCGCCCCTACGCGGCCGGCGCCTGGGCCCCCGGGGACGCCTTCGGGGAGGCCGCCGTCGCTCTTGCGGACGCCGGTCTCGGGGTGCACACCTGGGTCGTCCTCGCGCACAACTCCCGCCTCGGCGCCGAGCACCCGGACACCTCGGTCGTCAACGCCTACGGCGACCACTACCCCTGGGCGCCGTGCATCGCCCAGCCCGCCACGCGCGCGTACCTGACCGACCTGGCGGCGGAGGCGGCGGTACGGCCCGGGGCGCGGGGCACCGAGCTGGAGTCCCTCGGCTGGTACGGCCTGCAGCATCTGCACGCCCACGACAAGACCGGCGGCATCGGCCTCGGGGACGCCGGGCAGTACCTGATGGCGCTCTGCTTCTGCCCGTCCTGCCGGGAGGGCTACGGCCGGCACGGCCTCGACGCCGACGAGCTGGCCGCCGCCGTACGGACCGCGCTGGAGCCGGTCTGGCAGGGGGCGACGCCCTCCGACGGGGGCTGGACCGGCATCGAGAAGCTCCTCGGCGAGACCCTCGCGCACACCACGCGCGCGTGGCGCGACGACACCGCCCGCACGCTCCAGGAGCAGGCCGTCGCCGCGGTCCGGGCCGCCGCCCCCGACGGCTTCCAGGTGCTGCTGCACGCGGACCCGGTGTCCTACCACGTCGGCGCCAACCCCGGCGTCGACCCGGCGCACATCCTCTCCGTCGCGGACGGCGTGGTCGTGCCCTGCGCGGGAGGCACCGGCACCCTGGCGCCGTTCGCGAGCCAGGGCAAGGAGGACGCCGTCATCGCCGCCAACTTCCCCGTCATCTCGGGCATGGGCGGCAGCCTCGACACCCTCGCCGACGACATGGCCGAGGCCCGCCGCCTCGGGGCCACCGAGCTGCGGCTGTATCACGCCGGGTTGGCATCGGACGGGGACCTGGATGCGGTCCGCGCCGTGCTCGCGGGGCGCTGAGGCTGCGGGGGCGCGCGGGCCGGTGGCTCTTTCAGGCGGGGCCGCTGTCGCCAGGGGGGCCGCGTCCAGTGCCTGACAGCAGCGGCTGGTGGTGTGCTGATTCGGCCGGGGCCGAGCCCGGTGGCTGGGCGTTGGCGGGCTGTGGCTTCGTCATGTCGGGTTGGTGTCCGACGGCGATCTCGGAGTGGTCTGTTCCGTCGGTGCTGGGCGCCGGATCAGCGGGGCTGCCGTTGCCAGCAGGGCCGCGCCCGGGGCCTCGGCACATGCCGGTGGCGGGCCAGCTCGGTCAGGTCCCTCCGGTGGCTGGGCGCCCGATCAGCGGGGTCGCCGTTGCCAGCAGGGCCGCGCCCAGAGCCCGACGGCACCGGCCGGTAGTGCGCTGACTCGGCCCGGGCCCGCCCCCCCGGTGGCTCGGCGTCGACGAGCTGCCATCACGCCGCGTCGGCATCCGACGGCGCTCTCCACCCGCTCCGTTCCGCCCGCGCCTGGCGCCGGAACAGCGGGGTCGCCGTCAGCAGCAGCGCCCCTCCCAGGGCCACTAGTACCAGCCGGTGGTCGGTCAGTTCGACCAAGGTCGCCCCGGTGGCCAGGCCGAGCACGTTCGGGGTGTACACCAGCGTGTTGGCCGTGGCGGTGACGCGGCCCAGCAGTGGGCCGGGGGTCTCGCGCTGTACCGAGGTCAGGGTGGCGATCAGTACGGCGGGCAGGCCCGCGCCGATCGCCGCGCCGGACACCAGCGCCAGGGGGTCGGACGGCACCGCCCGCAGGGCCACCGCGACGGCCAGCAGGGCGATGCCGTACGCCGCGAAGCGCCGCGCGCCCAGTCGGCGCAGGGCCGTGCCGGAGAGCAGGCCGATCGCCACCGACCCGGCGCCCTGGACGGCGTACAGCACACCGGCGTACGCGGGGGAGTGCCCGAGGCCGTCGACGACGGCGTAGACCATCGCCCCGTTCACTCCGGCGCACAGCATGGTCGCGCCGCCCGCCAGGACCAGGGGGCGCAGCACGGGGTGGGACCAGAGGTGGCGGGCGCCCTCGGCGGTTCGCTTCCGGTGGTTTCCGGTGGGTGGGGCGGGCTGCCGCTCCCGGACCCGCAGTAGCGCGTACAACCCTGTGGCCAGCACGAACGTCGCCGCGTCCAAGAGGGCGACGCTCGCACCGCCGTACGCGGCGTACAGGCCCGCGCCCGCCAGCGGGGCCAGGAGTTTCATGCCCTCGGCGGCCGTCATGCGCAGGCCGTTGAAGTCGCCGAGCAGGGATGGGTCGACGGCGTCGGCCACCAGCGCCGATTCGGCCGCGTCCTGGACGACTCCCGCCGCGCCGTACAGGAACAGCACCGCGTACAGCAGCCACAGGTCGCCCGGGGCGTCGACGCTCACGAGGGTGAGCAGGAGGGCGGCCAGGAGCAGGTTCACGCCGATCAGCAGCGGCTTGCGGCTGCCCCGGTCGGCGAGGGTGCCGAGCAGCGGGCCGGCCAGGGTCGGCAGCCACATGGCGAGCACGCACAGTGCGGCCAGGCCGTCCGAACCGGTGAGGTCCTTGACCCAGACGCCGGACGCGAGCCACAGGGCCGAGGTGCCGAAGCCGGAGACCACCACGGAGGAGAGGTAGAGCCCCGCGTTGCGGTCGCGCAGGACGAGCACGAGAGGCCAGGTCGACTTGATCGTCATGCCTGGCCATCGTGGGGCTAAGGACCGGGCGGAGGGATCGGGAGGGTGCCTTAGTTCGTGCTCGGGGACAGTGATCAATCCCAGGGTGAGGCGAGCATTTCCCCCAGCTTGCCGAGGCTCTGCACCCAGCCTTCCTCGTGGAGTACCCGCCGCCGCTCGGTGGCGAAGTCGCCCTGGTCGAGGGTGAGCTCGGACCGTCTGACGTCGGTGTCGTGCAGCGACAGTGTCACCACCGTCTCCCGGTCCTCGGGGTCGGGCTCCTCCCAGCGGAAGGTGTACGACAGGCCTACCGGGGGATCGACGTCGATGTATTCGCCCACCAGGTGGAACAGCTCGCCTTCCGGGGGCTGCATCGCGATCCGGTAGGCACCACCCGGGCGGAGATCGATCTCCACACCCGGGGTGTCGAACCCGTCCGGGCCCCACCAGCGTGCCAGTTCCCGGGGCTCGGTCAGCTTGCGGAACACGACCGGGCACAGATCGTCCAGCTCGTACTCCAGATGCAGTCTCAGCGCGCCGTCCTGTGTCATCACGCATCACCTGTCACCGAAGATGCCTGAAATAACCCCTATGTATATTTTAGTCCGGGCGATGAGTTCCGCGGTCGCCGTCGGTCCACCTCTCAGGAACGGAACCAGGAGGAGCAGCCGATGACCGACACGACCCCGACCCTCGACCTCGGACCCCAGACGGCGGTCGTCGCACGCCTGGCCGAAGCTGTCACCGACGAGCAGCTCGCGGGCCCGACGCCCTGCCCCGAGTACAGGGTGCGCCATGTGCTGGGCCATCTGGCCGGACTGGCCGCCGCCTTCCGTGACGCCGGCCGCAAGGACCTCGGAGCCACGACCGACACCAATCCGCAGTCCGCGCTCCCGGACATCGGCCCCGGCTGGCGCGAGGAGCTGCCCGAGGTGCTCGGTGAACTGGCCGAGGCCTGGCGCGACCCGGCCGCGTGGACCGGTATGACCCGGGCCGGAGGCCTGGACCTGCCCGGCGAGATCGCGGGCCTCGTCGCCACCGACGAGCTGGTGATCCACGGCTGGGACCTGGCCCGCGCCACCGGCCGGCCCTACGCCCCCGACCCGGCCGCGCTCCAGGTCTGCCACGACTTCCTCACGGCGGCGGCCGACGACCCCGGCCGCGGTGAGATCTTCGGCCCCGTCGTGCCCGTGGGCGCGGACGCGGCGCTGCTGGACCGGGCGGTGGGGCTGAGCGGGCGGAAGCCGGGGTGGACGCCAGGCCCGTAGAAAGCGATTTCCCTTTCCTTTGTCGAAAGCATTGACGAACCACACGCGCCCTCCTACGGTCATCGCGTCGTACTTCGTACGTCATATATGAGACGCGATACGCGAGATCCCATACGCGATCCGTCGTGACGCGAGATCCGAGAGGCGCGCATGACCTCTGTGCCCACGCCGATCCCCTCCCGCACGCAGTTCGTGCTGGAAGGGATCAAGCACCGCATCCTCACCGGGCAGTTGACGCCCGGGCAGGCGCTGGTCGAGACCGAGCTCGCCGCACAGTTCGGGGTGTCGAAGACCCCGGTGCGCGAGGCCCTCAAGACCCTCGCCGGGACCGGGCTGGTCGTGATGAGCCAGTACAAGGGCGTCACCGTGCGCCTGGTGGACGCGGACATGGCACGCGAGGTCTACGACGTACGGCTGCTGCTGGAACCCGAGGCGCTGAAGCGCGCCGTACAGCGCGGGGCCTCCCTGGACGCCGCCCGTGAGGCGCTGACCAGGGCCGACGCGGCCGTCGACACCGCCGAACGGTCCCTCGCCAACCGGGAGTTCCACCGCGCCCTGTACCTGCCCTGCGGCAACCCGCTGCTCGGCCGGATGCTCGACGAGGTCCGCGACCAGGCCGCCCTGGTCTCCGCCGTCGCCTGGGCCGCCTCCCCGTCCTGGGAGCGGGAGGCCGGCGAGCACCGCGAGATCCTCCGGCTCGCCCTCGACGGCGACGCCGACGGCGCGGCCCGCGCCCTCCACTCCCACATCGCGTCCTTCGTACGGCGTGCTTTCCCCGAGGCAGGACTGGAACAGGAAGGTCAGCAATGAGCAGCGTGGCGTTCGAGACCCAGCGGGCGGCCCTGGCCGACGTGGTGGCGATCCCGGTGACCCCGTTCGCCGAGGACGGCTCCGTCGCCGAGGACACCTACCGGGCCCTGCTGCGCCGTCTGCTCGACGGCGGCATCACGACCCTCACCCCGAACGGCAACACCGGCGAGTTCTACGCCCTGACCCCCGAAGAGCGCCGTCTGGTCACCGAGTTGACCATGGACGAGGCAGGGGACCGGGCCGTCGTCCTGGTCGGGGTCGGGCACGACGTGCCGACCGCCGTCGCCTCCGCCCGGCACGCCCGGGAACTCGGCGCCCGGATGGTGATGGTCCACCAGCCCGTCCACCCCTACGTCTCCCAGGGTGGCTGGGTCGACTACCACCGGGCCGTCGCCGAGGCCGTGCCCGAGCTGGGCGTCGTCCCGTACGTCCGCAACCCGCAGCTCACCGGGGCCCGGCTCGCCGAACTCGCCGACGCCTGCCCGAACGTCATCGGCGTGAAGTACGCCGTCCCGGACGCCGCCAGGTTCGCAGCCTTCGCCCGGGACGCCGGTCTTGAGCGGTTCGTGTGGGTGGCGGGCCTCGCCGAGCCGTACGCCCCCTCCTACTTCTCGGCGGGCGCCACCGGATTCACCTCGGGGCTCGTCAACGTCGCCCCCGCCGTCTCCCTGAACATGATCGAGGCGCTGCGCTCCGGCGACTACCCGGCCGCCATGAAGGTCTGGGAGCAGATCCGCCGCTTCGAGGAACTGCGCGCCGACAGCGGCTCCGCCAACAACGTCACCGTCGTCAAGGAGGCCCTCGCCTCCCTCGGACTGTGCCGCCGTGAGGTCCGCCCGCCGAGCAAGCCGCTCCCGGAGAGCGAGCGCGCCGAGGTCGCCGCCATCGCCGCGGGGTGGTCGATATGACCGGCAGGCTGAGCCCCGAGGACCTCAGGAGCCATCAGTGGTACGGCGCCGAGGGCCAGCTGCGCACCTGGTCGCACAACGCCCGTATGCGCCAGCTCGGTTACGAGGCGGAGGAGTACCGGGGCCGCCCGGTGATCGCCGTCCTGAACACCTGGTCCGACATCAATCCCTGCCATGTCCATCTGCGCGAGCGCGCCGAGGCGGTCAAGCGGGGCGTGTGGCAGGCCGGCGGCTTCCCGCTGGAGTTCCCGGTCGCCACGCTCTCCGAGACGTACCAGAAGCCGACCCCGATGCTCTATCGCAACCTCCTCGCGATGGAGACGGAGGAGCTGCTGCGGTCGTACCCGATCGACGCGGCGGTGCTGCTCGGCGGCTGCGACAAGTCGACGCCCGCGCTGCTCATGGGCGCGGCCTCGGCCGACGTACCGGCGATCTTCGCGCCGGCGGGGCCGATGCTGCCGGGCCACTGGCGCGGTGAGACCCTCGGGTCCGGCACCGACATGTGGAAGTACTGGGACGAGCACCGCGCGGGCAACCTGACCGACTGCGAACTCAGGGAGCTGCAGGGCGGACTGGCGCGTTCTCCCGGTCACTGCATGACCATGGGGACCGCGTCGACGATGACCGCGGCGGCGGAAGCCCTCGGTATGACACTGCCGGGCGCCTCCTCGATCCCGGCCGTCGACTCCGGGCACGAGCGGATGGCCGCCGCCTCCGGGCGCCGTGCCGTGGAGCTCGCCTGGACCGCGCTCAAACCGTCCCGGATCCTCACCCGCGAGGCCTTCGAGGACGCCGTCACCACGGTGCTCGGGCTCGGCGGTTCCACCAACGCCGTCATTCACCTGATCGCCATGGCGGGGCGCTGCCGGGTCCGGCTCACCCTCGACGACTTCGACCGCATCGCCCGCACCGTGCCGGTGCTCGCCAACGTCCGGCCCGGCGGACAGACGTACCTCATGGAGGACTTCTACTTCGCCGGCGGTCTGCCCGCCTTCCTCTCGCGGATCACCGACCTGCTGCACCTGGACCGGCCCACCGTCAACGGGACCCTGGGGGAGCAGATCGGGGACGCCGTCGTGCACGACGACGACGTCATCCGCACCCGCGAGAACCCGGTCGCCGCCGAGGGCGGAGTCGCCGTACTGCGCGGCAACCTCTGCCCCGACGGTGCCGTCATCAAGCACATCGCGGCCGAGCGGCACCTGCTCAAGCACACCGGGCCCGCCGTCGTCTTCGACGACTACAAGACGATGCAGCGCACCATCAACGACCCGTCGCTCGGCATCACCCCCGAGCACGTCCTCGTGCTGCGGGGCGCCGGCCCCAAGGGCGGCCCGGGCATGCCCGAGTACGGGATGCTGCCCCTGCCCGACTACCTGCTCAAGCAGGGCGTCCGGGACATGGTCCGGATCTCCGACGCCCGGATGAGCGGCACGAGTTACGGCGCGTGCGTGCTGCACGTGGCACCGGAGTCGTACGTCGGCGGACCGCTCGCCCTCGTCCGCACCGGCGACTCCATCACTCTCGACGTCGAGGCGCGCACCCTCCATCTCCACGTGGACGACGAGGAGCTGGAGCGGCGCAGGGCGGACTGGACACCGCCGCTCACCCGGTACGAGCGCGGCTACGGCGCGCTCTACAACGAGCAGATCACGCAGGCCGACACCGGCTGCGACTTCGAGTTCCTGGCCCGCTCGGGCAAGGTGCAGGACCCGTACGCGGGCTGAGCCCCACGGCACGACACGCCCCACGGCACGACAGCAGCGCACGGCACGACCCAGCGCCACGGCACCACCTCAGCGACACGGTACGACCCTCGCGCCACAGCACCACCTCGCGCCACCGCACCGCACCGCTCAGGCACCATCCGCGCCCCCTCGGCGCGCCCACGCACCACCCGCGCCCCTCGGCGCGCCCACGCACCTCAGCACGACCCGGCACCACCCTGCTTGGAAAGAAAGCGCTTCACGCGAACCCGTGCGCGAAGTGCGAACGTACTGAGAACGGAGAACTGTCATGGCCCAAGCCGCAGCCGTGGCGAAACCGCCCGCGCCACCCCGGCGGCGCCGGGCCTCCGCCACGCCGCGCAGGCTCCCGTACCTGCTGATCGCCCCGGCCGCCCTGCTCATGCTGGGCTTCATCGCCTACCCGGTCATCAGCGTCTTCTACTACAGCCTGCAGAACTACAACCCCACCAAGCCGTGGCGGAACGGCTACGCGGGCTTCGACAACTTCGTCCACGCCTTCACCAAGGACCCGATCTTCTGGGACACCCTGGTCTTCAGCGCCAAGTGGGTCGTCGTCGAGGTCGGACTCCAGTTGCTGTTCGGTCTCGCGCTGGCCCTCATCGTCAACCAGACCTTCGTGGGCCGGGGCCTGGGACGCGCCCTGGTCTTCTCCCCGTGGGCCGTCTCCGGCGTACTGACCTCCGCGATCTGGGTGCTGCTCTACAACTCCCAGACGGGCATCACCCGTTACCTCGCGGACCTGGGCATCGGCTCCTACGGCACGAGCTGGCTGTCGGACACCTCCACGGTGTTCCCGGCGGCGGTCGTGGCCGACCTGTGGCGAGGCGTTCCCTTCTTCGCGATCCTCATCCTCGCCGACCTCCAGTCCGTCTCGAAGGACCTGTACGAGGCCGCCGAGGTCGACGGGGCCAGCCGCATCAAGCAGTTCTGGCACATCACGCTGCCGCATCTGAAGGACGCCATCATCCTGTCCACGCTGCTGCGCGCGGTGTGGGAGTTCAACAACGTCGACCTGCTCTACACGCTGACCGGCGGCGGCCCGGCGGGGGAGACCACGACCCTCCCGCTGTACATCGCCAACACCTCGGTCGACGCCCACAACTTCGGCTACGCGTCCGCCCTGACCACGGTCGCGTTCGTGATCCTGCTCTTCTGCTCGATGGTCTATCTGCGGCTGAGCAAGTTCGGAGGCGACAACAAGTGAGCGTCAAGGAAGCCACCAAGGCGGCGCCCGCTCCCGTGCGCGCCACCCCCGAATCGCCGCGGCACCCGAAGAGGAAGCGCGCGTGGGACGAGGCACCCCGCTGGCAGGTCTATCTGCCCCTGGGCATCTACCTGGTCTTCACGCTCATCCCCTTCTACTGGATCCTGCTCTTCTCGCTGCGCCCGGCCGGCTCGACCTCGCTCGTGCCCTGGCCGATGACCTTCGAGCACTTCGAGAAGGTGTGGACGGACCGCAGCTTCGGCACCTACTTCACCAACAGCGTGCTCGTCGGCGTCGCCACCCTGCTGATGACGACGCTCGTCGCCCTGGCCGGCGGCTACGCCCTCGCCCGGTTCGACTTCAAGATCAAGCGGGCGTTCATGCTGGCGCTGCTGTGCTCCCAGTTCGTGCCGGGCGCCTTGCTGCTGGTGCCGCTGTTCGAGATCTTCGCCGAACTGCAGATGATCAACTCGCTGGGTAGTGTCATCCTCGCCGAGACGGTCTTCCAGCTGCCGCTGTCGATGATCCTGATCAGCAACTTCATCAAGAACGTGCCGTACTCCCTGGAGGAGGCGGCCTGGGTGGACGGCTGCAACCGCATGACGGCCTTCCGGATCGTGGTGCTGCCGCTGCTGCGGCCGGGCCTGATCGCCGTCGGCTCGTTCGCCTTCGTCCACTCCTGGAACCACTTCCTGTTCGCCCTGATGTTCCTGAACAACCAGGACAAGCAGACGATCCCGGTCGGCCTCAACTCCCTGATGAGCGCGGACAGCGTCGACCTGGGCGCCCTCGCGGCGGGCGGCATCATCGCGGCCGTCCCGGTCGTGATCGTGTTCGCCTTCATCCAGAAGTGGCTGATCACCGGGTTCAGCGCGGGGGCGGTGAAGGGATGAGGGGCAGACAACTGGCTGTCACCGCTGGGCTGCTGGCGCTGCTGTGCGTCCCCGCGCACGCCGAGGACCGGGACATCAGCCGCGACACCCTGCCCGCGAACGACGGCTGGGCCGCCGAGGGCGCGGGCACCACCGGAGGCGCCGCCGCCGACGCCGAGCACGTCTTCACCGTCACCGACCGGGCCGGACTGGTCCGCGCCCTCGACGGCGGCAGCGACACCCCGAAGATCATCAGGATCGCCGGGACCATCGACGCCAACACCGACGACGACGGCGACCGCCTGGACTGCTCCGACTACGCCACCGGCGGCTACAGCCTGAAGAAGTACCTCGCCGCCTACGACCCCCGCACCTGGGGTTCCGCCAAGCCCAGCGGCCCGCAGGAGGAGGCCCGCCAGGCCTCCGCCGCGGAGCAGGCCGAGCGGATCGTGCTGCCCGTCGGCTCCAACACCACCCTCGTCGGACTCGGCGACTCGGCCGTCCTCAAGGGCGCCAGCCTCCAGGTCAAGAACGCCGACAACGTGATCATCCGCAACCTCGACGTACGCGACGCCTACGACTGCTTCCCCGTCTGGCAGCCCAACACCGGCGGCCTCGGCGACTGGAAGGCGGCCTACGACGCCATCTGGCTGACCGGCGCCACCCATGTGTGGGTCGACCACATCACCGCATCCGACCGGGGCCACCCGGACGCGAAGGAACCCACCTACTTCGCCCGCAACTACCTGCGCCACGACGGACTGCTCGACATCACAGGCGGCTCCGACCTGGTGACCGTCTCCTGGAGCCGGTTCGCCGACCACGACAAGGCGATGCTCATCGGCAACGGCGACACCGCCACCGGCGACCGGGGCAAGCTCCGGGTCACCCTGCACCACAACGCCTTCGAGTCGGTCGTGCAGCGCGCCCCGCGCGTCCGCTTCGGGCAGGTGCACGTCTACAACAACCGCTACGACATCACCGGCGACTACCACCGCTACTCCCTCGGCGTCTCCACCGAGTCGAAGATCTTCGCCGAGAACAACGCCTTCCACGCCCCCGGCCATGTGGAGGTCGCCGACCTGGTCAAGAGCTGGAACGGCAGCGCCCTGCACCAGAGCGGCACCGTTTTCAACGGCTACCCGGTCGACCTGCTCGCGATTTACAACGCCTACAACTCGGGCAGCGAGCGCGATCTGACCGCCGACGTCGGCTGGACCCCCACCCTGCACGGGCGGATCGACAGCGCCGAGGCGGCCGACCGGGCCGTGGCCCGCGGCGCGGGAGCGGGGAGGATCCGGTGACCGGTCGCATCATCGACGCCATGAACACACCACTTCCCGTCGTCCTCGCCGGTGCCCGTGGCCATGGCCGCTGGCACGTCGAGAACATCCGCCGGCTCCAGAAGCAGGGCCTCGTACGGCTCGTCGGCGTCTGCGAGCTGACGCCGCTGACCGAGGAGGAGCTCGGCGACCTGGGCACGCCCGAGCAGTCCGCCGACTTCGGGGCCCTGCTGGACTCCACCGGCGCGCGGATCGCCGTGATCTGCACACCGATCCAGACCCACACCGACCTCGCCCTCACGGCGGCCGAGCGGGGCGTGCACGTCCTGCTGGAGAAGCCGCCCGCCCCCTCGTACGCGGAGTTCCGCCGTATGGCCGACGGGGTCGCGGCGGCCGGGGTCGTCTGCCAGATCGGCTTCCAGTCGCTGGGCTCGCACGCCCTGCCCGCCATCCGCGCGATGGTCGCCGAGGGCGCGATCGGCACGCTGGTCGGGCTCGGCGGGGCCGGTGCCTGGGTGCGCGACGAGGACTACTTCCGCCGGGCGCCCTGGGCGGGCAAGCGGCGGCTGAACGGCGTCGACGTGATCGACGGGGCGCTGACCAACCCCCTCGCCCACGCCGTCGCCACCGCCCTCGCCCTCGGCGGCAGCACCCGCGCCGAGCACGTCGTCGGCATCGAGACCGAGCTGCTGCGCGCCAACGCCATCGAGTCCGACGACACCTCCTGCGTCCGCGTCACCACCACACAGGGCCACCCGGTGACCGTCGCCGCGACGCTGTGCGCCGAGGAGTCGGACGAGCCGTACGTCCTCGTGCACGGCAGCAGCGGCCGGATCACCTTCTGGTACAAGCAGGACCGGGTGCTGCTCCAGCGCGCGGGGCACGGCCCGCAGGAGTCCGAGCACGGCCGTACCGACCTGCTGGAGAACCTCGTCGCGCACCTCACCACCGGCGCGGCCCTGCTGGTCCCGCCGGAGGAGACCGGCGCCTTCATGAAGGTCGTGGAGGCCATCCGCACCTCTCCCGACCCGGCGCCGCTGCCCGACTCCGCCTGGCACCGCATCCCCGACGAGAACCGCCGTGTCGTCCCCGGCATCGACGGACTCGTCGCGGCAGCAGCCGACACCCTCTCCCTCTACTCCGAACTCGGCGCCCCCTGGGCGCTGGCCGCGGAGCATCTGTCGAACGAGGTGAGCACCCGATGACCATCAACGACACCGCGGTCCTGCGCGTCGCGGGCCGGCCGGTCGGCCGGTACGTCACCCGGCCCGAGCTGCCGGTCCGGCTCTCCCCGCGCCCCTATCTGCATCCCGTCACCACCCTGTCCGGTACGGCGGTCACCGAGCTGAGCCCCGCCGACCACGCACACCACCTCGGCGTCGGTGTAGCCGTTCCCGACGTCGAGGGGTTCAACTTCTGGGGCGGGCGCACCTACGTCCGTGACCAGGGCCCGACCGAGCTGGACAACCACGGCTCCCAGCGGCACGTCGCCTTCCAGCTGCGCGACCCGGACGGCTTCGTGGAGGAGCTGCGCTGGGTGTCGGCGGCCGGTGAGCTGCTGCGCGAGCGCCGTACGGTCGCGGCCACCGAACTCACCGACCAGGCCTGGGCCCTGGACCTCACCTTCTCCCTCACCAACGTCACCAAGGAGCCGCTGTCGATCGGCAGCCCGGCGACGAACGGGCGCCCGGGCGCGGCCTACGGCGGCTTCTTCTGGCGCGCCCGCAAGGAGGACGCGCCGCCGGACGTCTTCACCGCCGGCACCGAGGGCGAGACCGAGGCGCACGGCAAGCGCGCCGACTGGCTCGCCCTGGCCGGCTCCGGCTGGACGCTGGTCTTCGCCGGGGCCACCGAACAGACCCGCCGCGACCCGTGGTTCGTGCGCACCGGGGAGTACCCGGGTGTCGGCTCCTCGCTGGCCCACGAGGAGCGGTTGCCGATCCCGCCGGGCGAGACCGTCGTCCGCCGGGTCGTCACCGTAGTCGCCGACGGTCGGCTCGGCCGGGACGCCGCGGCGGCCCTCGTCCGCAAGGCGGTGAGCCCGTGACCACCGAGACCTACCGCAACCCGATCCTCGACGCCGACTGGTCCGACCCGGACGTCGTCCGCGTCGGCGACGACTTCTATCTGACCGCCTCCAGCTTCGGCCGCGCCCCCGGCCTGCCATTACTCCACTCCCGCGACCTGGTGAACTGGACCCTGGTCGGCCACGCCCTCGAACGCCTGGAACCGGCAGAGGAGTTCGAACGGCCCCGCCACGACTGCGGCGTCTGGGCCCCGTCCCTCCGGCATCACGACGAACGCTTCTGGATCTTCTGGGGCGACCCCGACCAGGGCATCTTCCAGATCAACGCCCCCGAGATCAGAGGCCCCTGGACCCGGCCGC
This sequence comes from Streptomyces sp. CRCS-T-1, assembly GCF_024442335.1. Taxonomy (NCBI): domain Bacteria; kingdom Bacillati; phylum Actinomycetota; class Actinomycetes; order Kitasatosporales; family Streptomycetaceae; genus Streptomyces; species Streptomyces sp. CRCS-T-1. The sequence goes on from NZ_CP101651.1 coordinate 6,583,136, forward strand.
ACCTGCTGAAGGCCGGCAAGGGCCTGATCGACCCGTGCCCCCTGTGGGACGAGGAGACCGGCGAGGCCTACCTCGTGCACGCCTGGGCCAAGTCCCGCTCCGGCATCAAGAACCGCCTCACCGGACACCGGATGCACCCCGACGGCACCGAACTCCTCGACGAGGGCAAGGTCATCGTCGACGCCGACCGCATACCCGGCTGGTTCACCCTCGAAGGCCCCAAGCTCTACAAGCACGACGGCTGGTACTGGATCCTCGCCCCCGCAGGGAGCGTCGAGACCGGCTGGCAGGGCGCCTTCCGCTCGCGCGGCTTCTTCGGGCCGTACGAGGAAAGAATCGTCCTGGAGCAGAAGGACACCGACGTCAACGGCCCCCACCAGGGCGGCTGGGTGCGCACCGCGACCGGCGAGGACTGGTTCCTGCACTTCCAGCAGCGCGGCGCCTACGGCCGGGTCGTCCACCTCCAGCCCATGCGCTGGGGCCAGGACTGCTGGCCGGTGCTCGGGGACGACGGCGCCCCCGTCGCCGTACACGCGCTGCCCGACCTGCCGCCGCAGCCTCCCGCCGCGCCCGCCACCGACGACGACTTCCCCGGCGGACGGTACGGCCGCCAGTGGCAGTGGACGGCCAACCCGGGCGACGGCTGGGCCACCCAGCACTCCGCCGACGGGCTCAGGCTGACCTGCGTCCGCTCGGCCGACGCCCACGACCTGCGCAAACTGCCCAGCGTGCTCACCCAGCGGCTGCCCGGCGCGCCCCGCACCGTCGAGGTGGAGCTGCGGCTCGACAGCGACGAGCCCGGGGCCCGCGCCGGACTCGCCGTCCTCGGGGACGCGTTCGGCTGGATCGGCCTCCAGCGGTGCACGGACGGCACCGCGCATCTCGTGCACCGGTTCGCCGAGGCGGTCGCGGACGCCGAGCGCGACGCCGCCCACCCCCGGCTCGCGCCCGAGGGCCGGGCCCGGCTGCGCATCGAGATCGGCGCGGACGCCCGCTGCCGCTTCTCGGCCGACACCGGCGACGGCTTCCGGCCCTCGGGCCCGGTCTTCGCCGCCACCCCGTGGCGCTGGGTCGGCGCTCTGCTCGGCCTGTTCGCCCTCGCGCCCACCGGTCAGGGACACGCCGGCGCGGCGAGCTTCACCCGGTTCCGGATCAGCCCCTCGTAACGCACCCGTCGTCGTACGCCTGTTGGGAGCCGCAATGACGCACTTCCGTAGCAAGCGCTTGTCGAGACCGGGGCACGGCAAGGTCGTGGCCGCCGTCCTCGGCCTCGTCGCCGCGCTGAGCCTCGGCGCGATGGGGGACGCCCATGCGGCCCCGCCGTCGCAGACCGGGCCCGCCGCGGACCGCTGGTCCGACCGCCCGCACGGCTTCGCCTCCCTCGCCGGCGGCACCAGCGGCGGCGCGGGCGGCAAGGTCGTCACCGTCACCGACCAGGCCGCGCTGGCCAAGTACGCGGCGGCCGAGGAGCCCTACGTCATCCGCGTCAAGGGCGCCTTGGAGATGGACCCGTTCGGCACGGAGATACCCGTCGCCTCCGACAAGACCATCATCGGCGTCAGCGACACCGCCGAGATCGTGCACGGCGGCTTCACCCTCGACCCCGGCACGCACAACGTCATCATCCGCAACCTCACCATCCGCGACACGGCCATCGAGGGCAACTGGGACTGCAAGGACACCGACTACGACGGCATCCGCCTCGACACCGCCCACCATGTGTGGATCGACCACATACGGTTCTCGCGGATCTGCGACGGCCAGCTCGACATCCGCAAGGACAGCGAGTACGTCACCGTCTCCTACAACCGGTTCACCGACAACAACAAGACCTTCGGCATCGGCTGGACCTCGAACGTCAAGACGCAGATCACCGTCGACCACAACTGGTTCAGGGGCACCAAGCAGCGCAACCCGTCCGCCGACAACTGCGCCTACGCACACCTCTACAACAACTACCTCTCCTCGCAGCTCTCCGACGGCGACCCCGTGTGGACATACGGGAACTGGTCGCGCGGCCGGACGAAGATGGTCATCGAGAACAGCTTCTACGACGGTGTCCAGCACCCCTACCAGGCCGACGCCACCGCCGAGCTGGTGCAGCGCGGCTCGATCCTGCGGAACACGACGGGCCGCCACGATGCCTGGGGCACGGCCTTCGACCCCCGCGAGTTCTACGCCTACCGCCTCGACCCGGCCGCCGCCGTGCCCGCGCTGGTGAAGCGGTTCTCGGGTCCGCAGCAGCGGATCGGCGGCCCGGTCGTGCTGAACGTCCCGGCCGACCATCCGACCGTGCAGTCCGCCGTGGACGCGGTGCCCGAAGGCAACGACACCCCGGTCACGATCGCCGTCGCACCCGGCACCTACCGCGAGAAGGTGTTCATCCCCGCGAGCAAGCCGCACCTCGTACTGCGCGGGACCGGGCGCGACCGCTCCGACACCGTCATCGTCTTCGACACGCCCGCCGCGCAAGGGGGTTCGACGGGGAGCGCCACGGTCCGGATCGCCGCGAACGACGTCACCGCGCGCAACCTCACCTTCAGCAACGACTTCGACGAGGCCGCGCACGAGCTGGGCGGCGAGCAGGCGCTGGCGATGAAGACGACGGGCGACCGGATCGTCTTCGAGGACACCGCGTTCCTCGGCAACCAGGACACGCTGATGACGGACAGCCCCAAGCTGACCACCGTCAGCCGGGTCTACATCCGGGACTCCTACATCGAGGGCGATGTCGACTTCGTCTACGGCCGGGCCACGACCGTGATCGAACGGTCGGTGATCCGGGCGCTGAGCCGCGGCTCGGCCACGAACAACGGCTACATCACCGCCGCCTCGACCTGGACGGGAAACCCGTACGGCTTCCTGATCACCCGGTCGAAGATCGTGAGTGACGCGCCGGACGGGACCTTCCACCTCGGCCGGCCCTGGCACCCGGGCGGTGAGCCGGAGGCGGTCGCCCAGGTGCTGATCCGGGACACCGAGCTGCCCGCCGCGGTCAAGTCCTCGCCGTGGACCGACATGAGCGGGTTCTCGTGGAAGGACGCGCGGTTCACCGAGTACCGGAACTTCGGGCCCGGGGCCGGGGTGACCGCGGACCGGCCGCAGATGAGCGACGCCGCCGCGCGGACCCACACCGTCGCGCACTACCTCAAGGGCACGGACGACTGGGCTCCGTACGCCCGCCACCACTGACCCCCCGCACCTTCGCAGCACGTATCCACAGCCAGTTGGATCCAGAAGAAGAGAGCCGACCAATGAAGATCAGCATTCGCAGAAGCAGGCGCGCCGCCACGGCCGTCGCACTCGGCGCCGCGCTCGCCCTGACCGTCACCGCCTGCGGCGACGACGGCAGCGGGGCGAGCGGTGACAAGGGCGCCGAGGGCAGCGGCAAGGGCGAGATCGTCTTCTGGGACAACAACGGCGGTGTCCGCACCGAGATCTGGAAGAAGATCATCGCCGACTTCGAGAAGGCCAACCCGGACATCAAGGTCGAGTACGTCGGGATCGCCGCCACCGAGTACCAGTCCAAGGTCGACACCGCCATCCAGGGCGGCGGTCTGCCGGACGTCGGCGGTGTGGGCGCGGCGATGCTCGCCGGGTTCGCCGCGCAGGGCGCGCTGGAGCCGCTGGACGAGCGGCTCGGCGAGTCCTCGCTGAACGGCAAGCTCAACAAGGACATGGTCGAGTCGCTGAAGGCGGCCGGCGGTGGCGACGACAAGCTGTACTCGATCCCGACCTCCGCGAACAACGGTGTGCTGTACTACCGCACCGACCTGTTCGAGAAGGCGGGCCTGGAGGAGCCCACGACGTGGGAGCGGTTCTACGAGGCCGCGGACAAGCTCACGAACGCGGGCAAGAACGAGTTCGGCTACACCATTCGCGGTGGCTCCGGGTCCATCGCCCAGGCGCTGGACGCGATGTACGGGCAGTCCGGGATCTCGTCGTTCTGGGACTCCAGTGGTGACAAGACCACGGTCAACGACCCGAAGAACGTGGCGGCGCTGGAGAAGTACGCGGCGCTGTACAAGAAGGTCACCCCGGCGGCCGACCTCAACAACGACTTCACGAAGATGGTCGCGCAGTGGGACTCCGGCACGATCGGGATGCTGAACCACAACCTCGGGTCGTACCAGGACCATGTGAAGGCGCTGGGGGGCGAGAAGTTCCGGGGAATTCCGCAGCCGGTGGGGGCCGGGGGCAAGCGGGTGCAGGTGTCCAACCCGGTGGACGGGCTGGGGCTGTTCAAGAGCGGCAAGAACAAGGAAGCGGCCTGGAAGTTCATCGAGTTCGCCACGTCCAAGGCGGAGAACTCGCGGTTCAACGAGGCGGCGGGGCAGGTGCCGTCGAATACGGACGCGGCGTCGGATGCGTGGATTTCTAAGGCGGAGCCTACGAAGCTGGCTGCCGGGGCGCTGTCGGACGGGTCTACGACGATTGTGCAGCTGCCGTACTACCTGCCTGACTGGAACACGATTTCCAAGGCTGACAATGAGCCGAACTTCCAGAAGGTGCTGCTGGGGAAGATGAGTGCGAAGGAATTTCTGGACACGATGGCTGAGCAGTTGAATGCTGCTCAGGAGGAGTGGGATCAGCAGAACGGTTGATTTTGCTGGGTTTCGCCGTGGGACGGCCTGTTGTTGGCAGAGTGCGGGCCGTCCCTGGCTTGTCGCGCAGTTCCCCGCGCCCCCAAAAAAGACATGGAGTTGGTTCTGATGTCTCTCAGTCGAAGACAGGTTGCTGCCGCCGCTGTTGCCTCTGTGCCTCTCGCCCTTTCCGGTGCCGGATCGGCACTTGCCACCGGGCATCGCAGTCGCACCCTCTACATCGCCGGTGATTCCACCGCCGCGCAGAAATATGCTGCCGCCGCGCCCGAGACCGGGTGGGGGATGGCGTTGCCCTTCTTTCTTCATCGCTCTCGGCCCGTGGTCAATCACGCTGTGAATGGGCGGAGTTCCAAGAGCTTTGTGGATGAAGGGCGGCTCGAGGCGATTCTCGATGTGATCGAGCCGGGGGATTTTCTTCTCATTCAGTTCGCTCACAATGATGAGAAGGCGGAAGACCCCACCCGTTACACCGAGCCTTGGTCGACGTATCAGGAGTACTTGCGGATGTACGTCGACGGGGCGCGGGCGCGCGGCGCGCGGCCCGTGTTGGCCACCGCCGTCGAGCGGCGGAGGTTCGACGCGGCGGGGAAGGCCGTGCCGACGCACGGTGAGTATCCGGCGGCCATGCGGGCGCTCGCCGCCGAGGAGCGGGTGGCGCTGCTGGACATGCAGGCGTTGTCGCTCGCCCTGTGGCAGGAGCTCGGGGTCGAGGAGACGAAGAAGTACTTCAACTGGACCGCTACCGAGCAGGACAACACGCACTTCAATCCGCCGGGCGCGATCGCCGTGGCCCGGCTGGTGGCGCGGGAGTTGCTGCGGGCCCGGGTGCTCGGGCCGCGTGATGTGTGCCGGCTGGAGGCGGAGATCCCGGAGTCCTGGATCGGCTGGCCCGAGTCCGCCGCGTAACACCCCTCGACACATAAGAAGGAAGAGAGCCGCACCGTGAAGAATCCGAAGTGTCATGATCACGTCATTGGAAGAGCCGCCCTCCTGGTCGGGTGCACCGCGCTCGTGCTGTCCCTGAGCGGGACCGGCGCGCAGGCCCAGGCGCGGGACGTGGCGCGCCAGACCCTCGGGGCGAACGACGGATGGGGCGCCTACGGCACCGGCACCAGCGGAGGTGCCGCCGCCGATGCCGCGCACGTCTACACCGTCACCACCTGGGAGCAGTTCAAGGCCGCCCTGAAGGACGGCGGCACCGCGCCCAGGATCATCAAGGTGAAGGGCATGATCGACGCCGTTTCGCAGGGGTGCGAGGCGTTCGAGGCCGAGGGCTACGACTTCCAGCAGTACCTCGCGGACTACGACCCCGCCGTCTGGGGGCACGACAAGCCGGTCAGCGGTGTGCAGGAGGACCTGAGGGCCGCGTCCGCCGCCCAGCAGGACAAGATCATCAAGGCGAGCGTCCCCGCCAACACCACGATCATCGGCGTGGGCAAGAACTCCGGGATCCTCGGCGGCAGCCTTCAGATCAAGGGCGTCGACAACGTCATCGTCCGCAACCTCACCATCGAGGCCCCGGTCGACTGCTTCCCGCAGTGGGACCCGACCGACGACAACAAGACCGGCGCCTGGAACTCCGAGTACGACGGGGTCGTCGTCTACGGCTCCACCCATGTGTGGATCGACCACAACACCCTCACCGACGGCCGCTACCCCGACAGCTCCCTGCCGTCCTACTTCGGCAAGACCTATCAGCAGCACGACGGGCTGGCCGACGTCGTGCGCGGCTCCAACCATGTGACGGTGTCCTGGAACTCGTTCAAGGACCATGACAAGACCATGCTGATCGGCAACAGCGACAGCGCCACGGCCGACGACACCGGCAAGCTGAAGGTCACGCTGCACCACAACCGCTTCGAGGGCATCGTCGAGCGGGCGCCGCGGGTGCGGTTCGGGCAGGTCGACTCGTACAACAACCACTTCGTGGTCACCAAGGCCCAGAAGTGGGGCTATGTCTACGGCATCGGCAAGGAGTCCCGGCTCGTCGCCGAGCACAACGCGTTCACGCTCGCGCAGGGCATCAGCACGGGGAAGATCCTCAAGAAGTGGAACGAGGCGCCGGTCACCGCCGGTTCCAACTACGTCAACGGCAAGGCCGTCGACCTGATCGCCGTGCACAACGCGGAGATCCCCGGGGAGACGCTCCAGTCGGGTGCCGGCTGGACGCCGACCCTGCGGGCCGGTGTCGACCCGGCGAAGGCGGTCCCGGGCATCGTCGACGCCGGGGCGGGCGCCGGCCGCGTGTGCTGATCTGACCCGCTCCACATGAACGGGCCGGGGCGGCCCGCATCGCATCCCTCGGGGCCTCCTGGTGGAGCTCCGCAGCGTGCGTGCCGAACGCCGCTCCTTCTTCTGCGGAGCTCCACCAGAAGGCCCCCAGCCCCGGGGTGCGCCCGCCCCGGCCCTTCCCTCTCCCGTATTCGCCGTACCGCGAAGGAGCAGCCGTATGCTCTCGCAACCCCGTCCCTCCCTCTCCCGCCGGGGATTCCTCGTCGCCGGCGCCTCGGCGGGCGCCGCCCTCGGCCTCGCCTCCGGCCCCGCGCGGGCCGGGACCCGTCCGCCGCGTCCGTTCGGCCGGTACGGCTCACCGGCCGCGCGCCTCACCCCGAAGACCCTGTACGTCCATCCGGGCGGCGCCGGTGACTTCACCACCGTCCGGGACGCCGTGGCCGCCGCCAGTGGGAGCGGGTACACCCTGGTCATCGCGCCCGGCGTCTACCGGCAGACCGTCGCCGTCGACCCCGCCCGTACGGAGATGACCTGGATCGGGGCGAGCGAGGAACCCCGTGACGTCGTGCTCGTGTACGACAACGCGGCCGGGACCCCGAAGCCCGGCGGCGGCACCCACGGGACCACCGGCTCCGCCACCACCACCGTGCAGGCCGACGGCTTCACCGCCCGCTGGATCACCTTCGCCAACGACTGGCTGCGCGCCGACCACCCCGACATCACCGGCACCCAGGCCGTCGCCCTCAAGGTCCAGGGCGACCGGTCCGCCTTCCACCACTGCCGATTCCTCGGCCACCAGGACACCCTGTACGCCGACTCCATGGCGCTCGGCACCTTCGCCCGCCAGCACTTCGCCCACTGCTACGCCGAGGGCGACGTCGACTTCGTCTTCGGCAGGGCCACCGCCGTCTTCGAGCACTGCCACTTCCGGACCCTGAACCGGACCGACCTGCCCGCGGCCCCGTACGGCTTCGTCTTCGCCCCCTCGACGGCCGGCGCCAACCCCCTCGGCTATCTGGTGACCAGGAGCCGTGTCAGCAGCGAGGCCCCCGACGGCCACTTCAAGCTGGCCCGGCCCTGGGTGCCCAGCTCCGACACCACCGCCCGCCCGATGCTCACCGTCCGGGACACCCACCTCGGCCCGGGCATCGACGCGGTAGCGCCCTACACGAACATGGCGAGCGGCCATCCCTGGCAGTCGATGCGGTTCGCCGAGTACCGCAACACCGGGCCCGGTGCCGTCGTGTCCGTTCCGGAGAACCGGCCCCAGCTCACCCGGGCGCAAGCCGCCTCGCACACCAGGCAGACGTATCTCGGTGACTGGCGGCCCTGTGCGTAGGGCCGCTGCGCTCCTGCTCGGTGTGTGCCTGCTCTGGCCGGCTCCCGGGGCCTCCGCCGCCGAACGCGGGCCCATCGGCTGGGCCTCCACCGGCACCGGAACCGACGGCGGGGCGGGCGGCCGGATCTGGACGGTGGACACGCGGGCCGAGCTGAAGCAGGCTCTCGCGAACGACGGTGATCCCACCGCGCCCAAGGTGATCCGGGTCGTCGGCGATATCTCCGGGCACGAGGCCGACGACGGTTCCCTGCTCGGTGAGCAGGACTACGCGCCCGGCTACGACCTCGGCACGTACATGTCCTGCTTCGGCGAGGACGGCGCCGCTTGGTCCGACACCCGCTTCGAGTACTGCAAGCAGCAGCGGCAACTGCGCCAGACCGGCTCGAACAAGGAGAAGGCGCAGATCCAGCTGACCGTGCCGGGCAACACCACGCTGGTGGGCGTGGGGCGTGACGCCCGGCTGCTCGGGGTGTTCCTGACCGTCAACACGGGCAGCGACATCATCGTGCGCAACCTGCACTTGGAGGCGCCCGTCGACCACTTCACCAGCTGGTCACCCGACGACGGCACCCGCGGCAGCTGGAACGCCCGCTTCGACGCGCTGACCGTGATCACCGGCAAGAACATCTGGATCGACCACTGCACCTTCACCGACGGCCGCTTCCCGGACCGCGAGGCGCCCCTCGGCTTCCACGGCGAACGCGTCCAGCGGCACGACGGGCTGCTGGACATCGAGGACGGCTCCGACTTCGTCACCGTCTCCGACAGCCGCTTCGACGACCACGACAAAGCGCTCCTCATCGGCTCGGGCGACGGACGCGGCGACCGGGACCGGGGGCATCTCAAGGTGACCTTCGTCCGCAACCTGTTCAGCGAGGTAGTACAGCGCGCTCCGCGCGTCCGCTTCGGGCAGGTGCACGTCGTCAACAACGTCTACCGGGGGCGGACGCCCCTCTACGCCCTGGGTGTCGGCGTGGAGTCCGCGATCTTCTCCGAGCGCAATGTCTTCCGCTATCCGGGCGCTTCACCGTCCGCCGCCGTCGCGGACTACGGCGGTGAGCGGTTCCGTGACACCGGCTCCTGGTTCAACGGCCGGCCCGCCCGGCTGAACGACGTGGCGAGCGGGCTCGGTCTCGGGAGCGAGGTCGGCTGGGACCCCGCCGATGTCTACGACTACCGCGCCCTCACCTCCCCGGCGGCGGTCGAGCGGTACGTGCTGCGGCACGCCGGAGCCGGGAGGCCGTATGGACGCCCATGAGCTGCTCGGCCGGCGGGGCTTCGTGGTCGGGGCGGGTGCGGCGCTGCTGGCCGGGGGAGCGGTGACCGGGGCGGAGGCGGCGGTCGTGGACGGGCCGCTGCCCGACTTCCACCCGGCGCTGAAGGAACGGCTGACCTTCCCGCTCGCCTGGGGGACGTCCCCGATCCGCGACTTCCGCGCCTGGCGGCGGACCGCCCGGGCCACGGTCGAGGAGCACCTCCTTGTCGAACGGCAGGACCGGGTGCCGTTCGCGCCGGAGTACACCGGGCGGACCCAAGGGGACGGCTACACGCGCGAGTTGGTCACCGTCTCGCTCACCCGGTACGAGCGGGTGCGCGGCGCCCTGCTCACCCCGCACGGTGACGGGCCCTTCCCCGCCGTGCTGCTCCTGCACGACCACGGCTCCAAGTTCGACATCGGGAAGGAGAAGCTCGTCCGGCCCTGGTACGACGACACGCGTCTCGCCTCCGCCCGGGCGTGGGCGGACAAGTACTTCAGCGGGCGGTTCGTCGGCGACGAACTGGCCCGGCGGGGCTATGTGGTGCTCTGCCTGGACGCGCTCGGCTGGGGCGACCGCGGGCCCCTCGTCTACGAGCAGCAGCAGGCGCTGGCGTCCAACTTCTACAATCTGGGCTCCTCGCTCGCCGGGCTCATGGCCCGGGAGGACCAGCGGGCCGCCGCCTTCCTGGCGGGCCTCGACCGGGTGGACGCCCGGCGGGTCGCGGCCGTCGGCTTCTCCATGGGCGCCTACCGCGCCTGGCAGACCGCCGCCCTCAGCGATCACATCGCCGCCGCCGCGAGTGTCTGCTGGATGACCGGCCTGAAAGAGATGATGGTGCCCGGCAACAACACGCTGCGCGGGCAGTCGGCGTACTGGATGCTCCACCCGGGGCTCGCCCGGCATCTCGACATCCCCGACGTGGCGAGCATCGCCGCCCCGAGGCCGATGCTGTTCCTGAACGGCGCGCTCGACACGCTCTTCCCCGCCGAGGGCGTACGGGTCGCCCACGACAAGCTGCGTGCCGTCTGGCGCTCGCGCCACGCGGAGGAGCGGATACGGACGAAGACGTGGCCGGAGCTCGGCCACGTCTTCACCCACGTGATGCAGGACGAGGTCGTCAACTGGCTCGACGACGTCCTGTGAGGCTCACCGCCGGACCGGCTCGATGCCCTCCAGTGTCGGCACCACCGGCTTGATGCTGCCGTCGGCCGCGAACTCCATGCGGTCGACGGTGGTCTCGCGGTGCATGCCGTCGCCGCCCGGCAGACCCGGGCCGTTGAGGGCGAAGCGGTGGTAGACCATGTACCAGTCGTCGGTGCCGGGGGTGTTCACCACCGAGTGATGGCCGGTGCCGAGGATGCCGTACTCGGGCCGCTTCTGAAGGATCGTCCCGCGCTTGGTCCACGGGCCGAGCGGGGACGGACCCGTCGCATAGGCCACGTGGTAGTTCTCGCTGCGGGTGTCGTCCTCCGACCACATGAAGTAGTACGTGCCCTTCCGCTTGATCACGAAGGAGCCCTCGCGGAAGTTGTCCGGGGTGATGTCCTTCACCTTCGACGCGTCGAAGGACACCATGTCGTCGCCCAGCGGCACGACATACCCGTGGCCGTTGCCCCAGTACAGATACGCCTGGCCGTCGTCGTCCGTGAAGACCGCCGGGTCGATCATCTGGCCCTTGAGCGCCCCGCCCTTGGGGACCAGGGGCTTGCCGAGCGCGTCCTTGAAGGGGCCGGCGGGGGAGTCGGCCACCGCCACGCCGATCTGCTGTTCGGCGCAGAAGTAGAAGTAGTACTTGCCGTTCCGCTCGGCGATCGCGGGCGCCCAGGCGTTCTTGTCGGCCCAGCTCACATCCGGACCGAGGTCGACGATGACGCCGTGGTCCTTCCAGTTGACCAGGTCCTTCGACGAGTACGCCTTGAACTTGGTGCCGCTCCAGCCCTCGAAGCCGTCCGTCGTCGGGTAGATCCAGTATCTGCCGTCGAGATAGTGCACGTCGGGGTCGGCGTTCAGGCCGGGCAGCAGCGGGCTGCGGGTGCGGACCGCCGCGACCGTCCAGACGCGCTTGGTGCCGTCGGCCGCTGTGACGGTGTACTTCTGCGGCGTGCGGAAGTCGCGGCGCGTGCCGGACTTCGGGCTCAGCTCGGCACCTTCACCCACCCAGAGCTTCGGGGCGAGGTCGCGCAGGTCGGCCTTGGGCTGCATCGGCAGGACGACCTTCGAGGCGCTGTCCGTGACGATCGAGTAGCCCTTCTGGTGCTTCGCCGTCGCGTCCACCACCGAGGTGGAGGTGCTCGGGTAGGCCGCCAGCAGCCGGTCGTACTCCTTCTGCGTCACCGGGAGCACCGTGCCGTGCCGGGGGCTCGCCGGGAGCTGATAGTTCGTGGACGGGGTCCACTTGCCCGAGGCGAGGTCGGTGGTCTCGAACGGCAGATAGCCGCGGCCGCCGTACTCGTCGATGAACAGGTACCACTTCTTCTCGGTGTTCGACTTGAACACCGTCGGGCCCTCACCGCGGTCCATCGCGCCCTTGCCGATGCAGTCGGCCACGAAGTCGTACTTCGTCGAGGTCAGGGAGGTCGACTTCTCGCCGGTGATGAACTTCGAGCAGGGGCTGGAGGAGGTGGGGTCCCGCTCGTCCTTGGTGTAGCGGTAGTACTCGTCCTTGTACTTCACGACCGTGGAGTCGATGACCGAGTAGCCCGGGTCGTTCCAGACCTTCGGCTCGCTGAAGGTGCGGAAGTCCTTCGTGGTCGCGTACATCATCTTGTTGTACGTGTCGCCCTTGTGGTCCGGGTCGTCGTCGGTGTAGAGCTTCGACGCCCAGAAGACGACGTACTCACCGAGCTTGTCGTCCCAGTAGGCCTCCGGGGCCCAGGTGTTGCCCGCGGTGTCCGGGGAGACCTTCACCAGGCGCTGGTCGGTCCAGTTGACCAGGTCGGTGGACTCCCAGACCATGATCGACTTGCTGCCGTGCCGCTGCACGTCGTCCCAGCTCCCGCTGGAGTTCTTGTACATCCTGAGGTCGGTGGCGATCAGGAAGAACTTGTCGCCCTTCGGGGAGCGGATGACGAACGGGTCGCGCAGCCCCTTCTCGCCGATCGTCGAGGTCAGGACCGGCTTGCCGGCGTTCAGCTCACGCCAGTGCAGCGCGTCGTTGCCCCGGCTGAGGGCGTAGCGGATCTGCTCGCCGTCGGCGGTGCCCTCGCCCGTGAAGTAGGCGAAGAGATAACCGGCGTACTTGGAGTGCTTCACGGGTGGTGCTCCGGGGTCTGCGGTGCTGGGCGGCGCCGTGAGGAGAGTCAGGAGAAGGCCGGTCAGGGCCACGAAGGGAAGCAGAAGCGTGCGGGGGCGCATGACACTTCCTGTCGGAGTGTGGGGGATTCTGTTGGCTATCGGCCCTCGGAGTTTCACCGGACGGGGGCAGGGCGTCAACGGGTGTGCATGAGGCCGGTGGTTCCGAAAGTTTCGGAACCCGGGCGCGGCTGTGCACGTGACGGCGGCAACGGCGGCAACCCTTTCCCGGCCCGGCGGCGACTGCTGGGCGGAAACGGATCGGAGCGGGCCCCTCCGAACCCGCTTCCGCCCCTCATCCCCCCAGGAAAGGAACGCTCCGTGCTGCTCAGCACCGGACGCCACCGCAGGACCCGTACGCTCACCATCGCCGCCGCCGTGGCGGTGACCGCGGGGGCGGGCGGCGTCTACCTCGGGCTGACGAGCGGCGGCGCCCAGGCCGCCTCGGCCGCGGTCACCGTCTCCACCGCGGCCCAGCTCGAAGCGGCCGTGAAGAACGCCACCGCCGGCACCGTCATCCAGGTCCGCGGCGGCACCTACCACCCGGCCGCGACCCTCAAGTCCACGGCGAACGGCACGAGTTCCGCACGCATCACCCTGCGGCCGTACGGCAGCGAGAAGGTGCGCATCGACGGCTCCAAGCTGCCCGCCGGATCCTGGCTGGCCGGGATCTACGGCGACTACTGGACCGTCCAGGACCTGTCCTTCGTCAACGCCCCGGCCCAGGGCTTCGTCGCCACCTCCTCGGCCGGCGGTGTGTTCAGGAACCTCGTCACCGCCGACAACGGCGACTCCGGCTTCACCCTGCGCGGCGACGGCACCACCGGCAACCTCGTGCAGAACCTCGACAGCCACGGCAACTACGACCCAGCCGGGCACGGCCAGAACGCCGACGGCATCGCCGTGAAGTTCGGCTCCGGCACGGGCAACCGGATCACCGGCGCCCGGCTGTACAACAACTCCGACGACGGCCTCGACCTCTGGCAGTTCTCCTCGCCGGTGACCATCGAGCACTCCTGGGCCTTCGGCAACGGCAAGAACCGCTGGAACGACCCGGCCTTCGAGGGCAACGGCAACGGCTTCAAACTCGGCGGCGGGGGAGCCTCCGTCGCCCACGTCGTCAACAACAACGCGGCCTGGGACAACACGCTGCACGGCTTCACCGAGAACTCCAACACCGGCGCCATCGCCCTGAACCGCAACACCGCCTACGCCAACGCCCAGAACGGCTTCTACTTCGCCACCGGCAAGGCCCGCCTCGGCAAGAACCTCGCGGTCAAGGACAAGGGCGGCCCCGTGAAGCGCGGCTCCTCCACGGTCTCCGCCGGCAACAACTGGGACAGCGGCGTCACCACCCCGCCCTTCAGGTCGACCGACGCGGCCGGCGCGTACGCGGCACGCAAGACGGACGGCTCCCTGCCCGCGACGACGTTCCTCACGACCGGCTCCACGACCATCGGCTCGACGATGGACTAGGCGGCCGTCGCACGGCTGCACATGCCGACGCCCCCGCCGGTTCGCACCGACGGGGGCGTCCTGCCGGTCGGCCGAGGGGGGCTCGGCCGGTACCGTCCGACCGTCCGGAGGGGGGCTCCGGAGGGTCGGGTGCCGAAGGTCCGGCTGGGGGACCGGACGTCCGGCGTCCGGCCCGCCCGAGGGATGATTCGGGCGGGCCGGAGTTCAGATGGGGCGTCGCATCACTGGTAGCTGATGTCGGAGGCCTTGAACTTGCAGGTCTTGCCGTCCGGGCCCGGCGGCTTCAGCTCCGTCGGCTCCTTGCCGGTGTTGTTGCCCTTGAAGCGCACACACGTCTTGATCTTCTTCTTGCTGTCGCCGTGGATGCGGATCTTCGACAGGGTGGCGGTGTCGCCGTAGTTCTCGTTCACGCCGACGATCGAGTTCATCGGCGCCGTGACGTCGATGTCGTTGAGCACGATCGTGCGCTTGGCTTGCGTTCCGCAGTTGCCGCAGGAGCGGACCAGCTTGCCGGCGTTCTGCACCTGGAAGCCCGACACGTTCAGCGTGCCGGCGCCGTTGAACTGCAGCACCTTGTCGTCGGCGTTCTTCGCGCCGCCGCCGATCACCTTGTACACCGCCGAGGAGGACTTGCCCTTGAAGCTGGCCGCGTCCTCGCCGACGTCCAGCCACCATACGTTCTGCAGCGTGCAACTGCCCTTGCAGTGCACGCCGTCCGCAGCCGGGGTGCCGATGATGACGTTCTTCAGCGTGGCGCCGTCGGCCAGCTCGAACAGAGGGTCCTGGCCCTCGTCCTGGCTGTCGCCGCCGAGCGCGCCGCTGCCGTAGAACTTCTTCATCCCGCCGTCGTGCACACCGGAGACTGGGATGGTCTTCGACACGGGCTTGCTGCCCGTGTCCGAGGGCCAGGAGGACGCGGCGCCCGCGGTGGACAGCAGCGACGTGGTGACGATCGCCGCTCCCGTGATGCCGAACGCGGACAGTCCGGCGATCACCGCCCGCCGCTTGGTGACGCTGCGGCGATGGCGGACGCGCTGTTCTGCTGGTGCAGTCATGTACCGATTCCTCGAATGGGGGGTGACTCTTTGCGCGTAGGGGTCGTCACCGGTGAGGAAAGGGTTGCCGCGTCTTCGGATTTTTTTCAAACGCGTGTTTCAGGCCCGGTCGCGCCCGGTCGCCGACGTCCGAGCCAGCCAGCCGCCGCCCGTCGCGATGCCGCCGTTCGGCTCGGGTGCGGCGAAGGGCGGGGTGTCCTGCCGGCAGGTCGTTCCGACGGGCGGCAGGGTGCCGTCGATGAGGTAGCGGATCTCGTGGCCCTGGACGCAACTGCTGGGGTTGAGCAGGGCCGTGTGCCCGTACCCGTCGTTGGTGAGCAGCCGGGCATCGGCCAGCTCGGAGGCCATGGCCTGCGCGGCCGTGTAGGGCGTGGAGGGGTCGTATCCGGTGCCGACGACCAGGATGGGGTGCGCGGTCGGCTTGTTCCACGGGCCGCGGTAGCGGTGTGCGGCGACCGCGGGCCAGGTGGCGCATCCCGAGGAGGCCCAGGTCCAGAAGCGTCCGGCGACCCCGTTGCGGGCGGCGCTCTCCTCCTCGAAGGAGTGGTAGGCCTCGGGGTCACGCGGATTGGGGCTGTCGGCGCAGAGCACGGCGGCGCCCTGCTCCTCACCCGCGTACGGGTTCGGGTTCGGCACCGGGGGCGCGGGCGGCAGCGGGGGCGGCTCCGGTGTGCGGCCCTGCCACAGGTCCTGCAGCCGGCCCGCGAGCAGCGTCCACCCCGGGTGGACGATGTAGAGGCTGTTCACCATGTCGTCGACGGTGGCGGAGTAGGTGTACGGGCCCACCGGCTCGTCCCTCAGCCGCCGCAGGAGCCGGTCGAACTTGTCCCGGGTCGCCTTCGGGCTGCCCGCGGAGAAGGCGCAGCGCGCGGTGGTGGTGGATCCGCACAGCTCCAGGAACTTGTCGATGGTCGCCGCCGCGCTGCGGTCGGAGCCCAGGCGGAGGAAGCTCGGGAGCCGGGCGTCGTCGGAGCCGCGGTTCGTCCAGGCCTGGGGATCCCAGTCGCTGTCGAGCACCAGTGCGCGGACCTTGTCCGGATAGAGATTGGCGTAGGTGGCGCCGAGGTATGTGCCGTAGGAGATGCCGAGGTAGGTGAGCTGCGCGTCACCGACCGCCCGGCGGAGTCCGTCGAGGTCGCGGGCGGTGTCGGCGGTGGACACATGGCGCAGCAGCTCGGGGTTCCGCCGCTCGCAGCGCCGGCTCAGATCCCGGTACGCCTCGATCCAGGTCGCCCGCTCCTTCGCGCCGACCGGGAAGCCCACGGCGTGCCCGCCGGCCCATTCGGCGGCCGCCTCGGGGCTCCCGAAGCAGTTCACCGCGGTGCTGTTGCCGATCCCGCGCGGGTCCCAGCTCACGATGTCGAACCGCTCCCGCACCTCGCGCGGGAACGCCTCGTAGTTCTGCGGCATCTGGACCGTTCCCGGCCCGCCGGGCCCGCCCGGGTTGAAGAACAGGCTGCCGATACGGCGGCCGGGATCGGTCGCCTTGCGTCTGACGACGGCCAGCTCGATGGTGCGGCCGCCCGGGTCGTCGTAGTCCAGGGGCACCTTCGCGGTCGCGCAGTCGTACGGGCTGCCCTGGACGCAGGGGCTCCAGTCCAGCGTCGGGGCCGGCCCCGAGGGGGCGGGTCCGCCTCCGGCCACGGCGAGGTGCTGCCCGGTCACTACGGTCGAGCAGGTCACCAGCGCGACGACGGCCGCGGCACCACGCCGTCGGCTCCTGCTCGGTCGGGATATACGCATGCTCGTGCCCTCCACGGCCTCGCGCCCGGCGCCCGTACGCGTTGGAGGCCGGCACGCATCCGCATCCACGCCACCTTGGGCAGACGCCCGGCGCGAGCCGACCGAGGCCGAATGGCCGAACGGCCGAACGAGGGAGCCAGCGACCCGAACGGGAACCGCACGCCCCGTCTGGGGACTCTGCGAGTCGAGCGGGGAACCCTGCGAGCCGAACCGGGACATGACGAGCCGAATCCGGCCCGTCGAGCCGAATCCGGCCCGTCGAGCCGAACCGAGCCCTACGAGTCGCCCCCGGCCTCGTCCGCACCGCCCGCGCTCTCCCCACCGTCTTCGCCGGCCACCGCCGCGAAGCCCCCTCCCACCGACACCCGCTCCGACCCCGCCGCGGCCGTCACCGTGTAGCGGTCCCCGCCCGCGTCACGCCCCCCGCGGTCGTGGTCGAACTGGCCCGCGAAGACCCACTCGCCGGCCGGGACCTTGCGGCCCTCCTTGAGGGTCCAGGTGTAGACGAGGGAGCCGTCCCGCTCGCCGACCGTGAGCGTGAAGTCGTTCTCGGGCAGCGACCGCCAGGCGCCCGCGTCGGAGACCCCGCCGGTCTGGGCCACGCTCAACCGCACGGTCAGCGCGGTCAGTTCCTCACGGGTCTTGATCGTGATGTTGCTCTGCGCCCAGAAGTCGTTGCTGTGCGGGTCGACGGAGCCGTCCGACCACAGCGGCCCGTCCTCGGTGGCGGTGGAGGCGGCGGGCGGCCGCGGGGTGACGGAGGCGCTCGGCTTCCCGGAGGGCGGCGGGGCGGACTCGCGGCGCTCCGGCGAGGCGCTCGGCGTGGGGTCCGCCGGTGGCACGGGTGGCCGGCTCGTCGCCTCCGGCGACGGCGTGGGCGTCGGCGACGTCGCCACCTCCTGCTGCGGCGGGGCGGCCTCGTCCTTCACCGCGGACGCGACCGCGTAACCGCCCACGGCCAGCACGCCCGCCACTGCGGCCGTCGCCCCGGCCACCCGCATCCAGCCGAACACCGGCGGACGCGTGGCCCGATGGGCGGACACGGCCGGACCGGCCATGCCGCGCTCGACCCGGGCCAGGATGCTCTCCCGGTCGGGCTCGTGCCCCCCGGCCGCCTCGTGCAGCCGGGCGCGCAAGTCCTCGTGCACGTCCCGCCGCATGGTCATCGGTCCCTCCCTCCGCCCTCACCGGTGCGCGCCCGCAAGCCCTCCACGGCGGGCGAGCAACGGGGCGCGCCCACCGTCGCGTGCATGCGCTGCGGCACTCCCTTCGTGCCCAGCAACCGCTGCAGTTCGGCCATCCCCTTCGAGGTCTGGCTCTTCACCGTACCCACCGAGACGCCGAGGGCGAGCGCGGTGTCCTTCTCCGACAGGTCGAACGCGTGTCGCAGCACCACACAGGCCCGCTTGCGGAACGGCAGCCTGCGCAACGCCTCCTGGACGTCGACCACGCCCGCGACGTCCGGGTTCTCGATGTTCTCCTCGCGCTGCGACCAGAACAGGGCGATCCGCCGCCGCTCGCGCACCGCGCTGCGGATGCGGGTGCGGGCCAGGTTGGCGACCACCCCGCGGGCGTACGCCGCCGGATGGTCGGCGGCGCGCACCCGGTCCCAGCGGTGCCACAGCGCCAGTAACGCGTCCGCCGCCAGATCGTCGGCGGTGTCCGACTCGCCCGTCAACAGGTAGGCCAGGCGGGACAGTTCGGCGTAGTGGCGCTCGAAGAAGGCGTGGAACTCCACGGAGGCGGCGTCGTCGACGACTGTGCCCACGGGCGACCTCTCCTCGCAGCGGCTTCGGGCACTCCCGGACGGGGGCGCCAGTGCGTGTCATGTAGATGACATGTGATCATCCGGGGGAGGCCCGGACGAGATCGGGAAGCGTAGCAGCGTTCATCAGGATGGTTCGTACGGAGCTTCGAACAACGTATGGCGGGCCGGACTTCGATTCCGTAACACGAAGAAAACCTGAACGTGGTTCAACGCGAGGAAAATCCAGCCAGCACCCGCACACCGATCACCCAGGCATCAAGGAGCACTCGTCATGTCCGAATCGCAGAAGGTGGCCGACCGGTCCGACGCCGCACCACCAGCGGTGAACAGCGTCGACCGGTTCTTCAAGATCTCCGAGCGGGGGTCCACCTTCGGCCGTGAGATACGCGGCGGCTTCGCCACGTTCTTCACGATGGCCTACATCCTTGTCCTGAATCCCATCATCCTGGGCAGCGCGAAGGACAAGTTCGGGCACCAGCTGGACGCCGTCCAACTCACCACCGCCACCGCCCTGGTGGCCGCGGTCATGACGATCATCATGGGCGTGGGCGGCAATCTGCCCCTCGCGCTCGCCGCCGGACTCGGCCTGAACGCCGTGGTCGCCTTCCAGATCGCCCCGCTGATGAGCTGGGACGACGCGATGGGCCTGATCGTCCTCGAAGGCCTGCTGATCTGCGTGCTGGTGGTGACCGGTCTGCGCGAGGCCGTCATGCACGCCATACCCCAGCCGCTCAAGCAGGCGATCAGCGTCGGCATCGGCCTGTTCATCGCCTTCATCGGCTTCGTCGACGCCGGGTTCGTCACCCGCATCCCGGACGCCGCCAACACCACCGTGCCCGTTCAGCTCGGCGGCACCGGCACCCTCGCCGGCTGGCCGATGCTCGTCTTCTGTCTCGGACTGCTGCTGACGCTCGCCCTGCTCGCCCGCAAGGTCAAGGGCGCCATCCTCATCAGCATCGTCGGCATGACGGCGGTGGCCCTCGTGATCAACTCCATCGCCGACATCAAGACCTGGGGCCTGACCACACCCTCCTGGCCCAGCAACCTCGTCGACACCCCCGACTTCGGACTCATCGGCGACTTCGACCTGTTCGGCGCGTTCGGCGCCCCCGGCGTCGGCGTCATCACCGTCGTCCTGCTGATCTTCACCCTGATCCTGTCCGACTTCTTCGACACCATGGGCACGGTCGTCGGCGTCAGCGCCGAGGCGGGTCTGCTGGACGAGGACGGCAAGGTCCCGAACCTCGGCCGGGTGCTGCTGATCGACGGTGCCGCGGCGGTCGCGGGCGGCGCCGCCTCCGCCTCCTCGGCGACCTCCTACATCGAGTCGGCGGCCGGCGTCGGCGAGGGCTCGCGCACCGGCTTCTCCAACCTCGTCACCGGCGGCCTGTTCGCCCTCGCGCTGTTCCTGACCCCGCTGCTCACCATCGTCCCGCTGCAGGCGGCCGCCCCGGCCCTGGTCGCCGTCGGGTTCCTGATGATGACCCAGGTCAAGCACATCGACTGGGACCGGTACGACATCGCCATCCCCGCGTTCCTCACCATCGCCGTGATGCCGTTCACCTACTCCATCACCAACGGCATCGGCGCCGGCTTCCTCGCCTACGTCGTCATCAAAACCGTGCTCGGCAAGGCCAAGGAGGTCCACTGGCTGCTGTGGGGGACCTCGGCGCTGTTCCTCGTGTACTTCGCGATCGACCCCATCGAGCAGCTGCTCGGCGCCAAGTAGGGCCTGGGGCAAGGCGAAGGGCCGCCCCCGGGGGGAAGGGGGCGGCCCATCTGTCTGTAGAGACGGCTTTCGTACGGCGAAGGTTCAGTCGGGGGTTCAGCCCTTCAGCGCCGCTTCCATCATCGCCTTGGCGACCGGAGCCGCCAGGCCGTTGCCGCTGACCTCCGAGCGGGCCGCGTTCGACTGCTCGACCATGACCGCCACGGCTACCTCCTTGCCCGACGAGTCGGACTTCCCGTAGGAGGTGAACCAGGCGTACGGCACCTGGCTGTTGTTCTCGCCGTGCTGGGCGGTGCCGGTCTTGCCGCCCACGGTCGCGCCCGCGATCTGCGCGTTCGAGCCGGTGCCCTTGTTCACGACCGTCTGCATCGCTGACTGCAACTGCTCGGCCGTCGAGGAGCTGACGATCTCCTTCGAGTCCGCCTCGTCGTCGTAGTCCTCCAGCACATCCCCGCCGCTGTTGGTGATCTGCGAGACCATGTGCGGCGAGACCAGCTTGCCGTCGTTGGCGATGGCCGCCGACACCATGGCCATCTGCAGCGGGGTCGCGGTGACGTCGAACTGGCCGATGCCCGTCAGGGCGGTCTGCGACGGGTACATGTCCGAGGGGTACACGCTCGTGTAGGCCCGGACCGGCACATCCAGGTTGTCGTCGTTGAAGCCGAACTTCTCGGCCATCGCCTTCACCTTGTCCTGGCCGAGCTCGACGGCCATCTTCGCGAAGACGTTGTTGCACGAGTACTGCAGCGCCGTGCGGATCGTGGCATCCGTGCAGGGCGCGTTCGGGTTCTCGTTCGACAGCTTCGTGCTGGTGCCCGGCAGTGTGTACGGGTCCGGGCTGTCGGTCTTGTCGTCCACCGAGTCGTACAGCCCGTCCTCCAGCGCCGCCGCGGCCACGACCAGCTTGAACGTCGAGCCGGGCGGCAGCGGCTGCCGCAGCGCACGGTTGGTCAGCGGCTTCTCCGGGTCGCTCGTCAGCTTCTTCCAGGCCGCTCCGGCGGTGTTGGCGTCCGTCAGCGACGAGGGGTCGTACGACGGCGTCGACACGACCGCGAGGATCTTCCCGGTCTTCGGGTCGATGGCGACGGCGCCGCCCTTCTTGTCGCCGAGCGAGTCGATGGCGGCCTTCTGCACGTCCGGGTCGATGGTGGTGACCACGTTGCCCGGTTCGGCCCGCTGGTTGGTGACGGTGTCCATCACGGACTTCAGCCGGTTGTCCGTGCCGTTCAGCAGGTCGGTGTAGATGCCCTCCAGCTGCGTCGGCGCGTACGCCTGCGAGGCGTAGCCCGTCACCGCCGCGTACCGCTCACCGTCCGTGTATGTGCGCTTGTACTTGAGGTCGCCCGTCTTCGTCTGGGTCGAGCCGGTGACCGACCGGCCGCCCACGATGATGTTCCCGAGCGGCGCCGAGTACGTCTCGATGGCGTTCCGCCGGTTGTCCTTGTCGTCTGCGAGCGCCTGACCCTCGTAGAACTGCACCCAGGTCGCCCTGACCAGCAGAGCGAACACCAGCAGCAGCGCGAAGACCGACGCGCGCCTGATCGTCTTGTTCATCCCGAACATGAGGACGAACCAGGAGGGGCGGATCGTTCCCGCCCGTCCGTTTTCTCATCTCCCGTTCAGAAAGCCCGCCTCGTACGCCGCGATGACCGCCTGCGTACGGTCCCGTGTGCCCGTCTTGGCCAGCACCGCCGCCACGTGCGACTTCACCGTGGCGGGGCCGACCTCCATCCGGCGGGCGATCTCCGCGTTGGTCTGCCCCTCCGCCATGTGCCGCAGGACCTCCCGCTCGCGTCCCGTGAGCTTCGCCACCCATGCGGGCGGCGCGGGGTGCGCGCGAGCGTGCTCGGTCGCCAGGGTGCGGACGGCCGCCGGGAACAGCAGGCTGTCGCTGCGCGCCACCAGCCGGACCGCCTGCACGAGCGCGTCGGCGTCCGCCCGCTTCAGCAGGAACCCGGCGGCTCCGGCGCGCAGCGCGTCGTAGACGTAGGAGTCGTTCTCGAAGGTCGTCACGACGACGATCCGGGGCGGCTCGTCCAGCGTGGCCAGGATCTGTTCGGTGGCGCGGATGCCGTCGATCTCCGGCATCCGCACGTCCATGAGGACGACGTCCGGCCGCAGCTCCCGGACGACCGACACGGCCTCGGCACCGGTGGCCGCCTCGCCCACCACCTCCAGGTCCGGCTCGGCGGAGAGGATGGCGCGCAGCGCGGTGCGCACCATGCGCTCGTCGTCGGCCAGGACGACACGGACGGGTGCCGGGCGCGTCATACGGGTCCTTTCGTCGTCGCGGGCCTTCGTACGGTCCCGTCATTCAGGTCTCTTCATTCAGGTCTCTTCATCGGCAGGCGTACGCGCAGCCGCCAGGTCTGTGCGGAGGTCGGCCCGGCCGTCGACGTCCCGCCCAGCAGCCTGGCCCGGTCCGCGATGCCCCGCAGCCCGTGGCCGCCGCCGGGCCGGGAGGGCGCCGGGCCGGTCACCGGATTCTCCACGGTGATCTCCAGCTCCCCGTCCGCCACCGCGATCCGCACGTCCACGGCGACCCGGTGCCCGGCGTGCCTGAGGGCGTTGCTCAGCCCCTCCTGCACGATGCGGTAGGCCTCGCGGGACAGCAGCGGAGGCAGCGCCTCCGGGTCGGCTTCGATCGTGGCCGTGACCCGGGCCCCGCCCGCCCGGGTACGGGACAGCAGGCCGTCGAGGTCGCCGGCGAGGGTGGGTGCCGGGGCCGTCCCGGGGCCGTCGCCCTCGCGCAACACGCCCAGCACGGCGTCGAGTTCGCCGACGGTACGCCGGGTCGTGTCCTCGATCGCGGCGAGCGCCTCGCGCACGAACTCCGGGTCGGAGTCGAGGACCCGGCGGGCCGCGCTCGCCTGGAGGGTGACCGCGCTCAGCGCGTGCCCGACCGAGTCGTGCAGCTCCCGCGCCAGCCGGTTGCGTACGGCGAGGTCGGCGGCGCGTGCCTCCGCCGCCGCCAGCCGGCCCTCGGGAGACGGGCCGAGCAGGGCGGGCGCCCAGCGGGCCAGCAGCACACCGCCGCCTGCCGCGCAGCCCGCGAGGGCGACCAGCATCGCCGCGCCCGCGAGCGGCATGAGCGCCAACGCCCAGGCCTGGTCCAGGGCTTCGGGCACTCCGGACGGTGTGCCGCGCAGCCCGGCGATGAGCGGCAGCAGGATCAGCGCCACGGCGAACGGCGGCACGGCCAGCGACATCCCGGCGATGATCCCGCCCAGCCCGAGATGCAGCGTGAACCAGGCCGCCGTACGCCCCTTCTCGCCCCGCGTCCGGGCCGGTCCGAAGGCGAGCCGGTCCGCGTCGACACCGCACAGCCAGCGCACGGCGGCGGCCTCCAGCGGCCGGGTCAGCGGGAACACGGATGTGACGGCGGCGAGCGGCAGCCCCACCCCGAACGAGGCGAGCTGCAGGGGAAAGGACCCGAAGACGTCCGTGCTGCCGGTGGCCGGGCCGATGATCACCGAGCCCACCAGCACATACGGCATGGCGAGCGCGCCGCCGAGGATCAGATGGATCCAGCGCAGCCGCGCCCGCCGGCCGAACAGAAGCCGGGCGGCCTGTCTCACACCGCCCGCCGAGCGGTCCTGGCCGAGCGCTCCGCGAACCAGTAGACGCCGAGGGCGGCGACGAGGAAGCCGACGAGCATCTGCCCAGCGTAGGCGAGGCTCATCAGCGGCGTCGGACGGTCGGCGATGTCCTCCACACCGCCGAGCGAGGCCAGCGACAGCCAGCCGCCCCAGCAGGCCACGGCACCCGAGCCGACCCAGGCCAGCCCGAGCGGCACCGCCACGGGCAGGGCCCGGCCGCGCCGGAACGCCAGCAGGAAGCCAGCGGCGACGGCCGCGACGAGGAACACCACGTACACGGCCTCCAGGACGAGGAAGTCGGAGGTGCGGTCCGCCGCCCGGCCCTCACTGAGCCCGGCGCTCACACCACAGGCCCACAGGAGATGGACGGTGAGCGGCAGCAGGGCGAGCACGGCGGCCGCGACCGCCAGCGCGCGGTGGGCGGGCCCGGCCACCCCGACCGGCAGCTCCCACACCCGGCCGCGCCACAGGTGCCCCCAGCGGTCGCGGGCGTAGAGCACGAACAGGGCGCCCAGAGCGATCCCTTGGAGGATGAACCCGCTGTACACCACGGTGAACACCCAGGAGTGGAGGAAGGCGTCACGCCCCCGGCCCGGCGCGGCTCCGCCGCCGAACGCCCTCACGACCAGCTGCGCCGGGAACCCGGTCATGATCGGCGCGAGCAGCCCGGTGGCGACCCACACCGGGAACGCCAACAACCAGGCGGGCACCCTCAGACCCCACGGCCGGGTCAGCACCAGCGCCAGCACGATCACCCCGCTGTCCAGCAGCACGGAGAGAGCGTTGATCACGGCCATGCCGACACGGTCGTCGAGCAGGGCGCTCCCCTCGGGGATACCGATGTGGCTACCGGCGATCCAGGCGGCCTTGAGCCCGAGGTACGGCAGACACGAGAGGACGGCGACGGCACGCAGCAACCGCCGGGGGCGGCTCGGACGGACGGCGGGGCGGGGAGCGGCGACGGGAGTGATCGACTGCGTCATGCGATCAGGCTCCCGCGCGGGAGGCGGACGGCACGTCCTGCACGGTGACGATCCGCCTCCGCCGCACGGGGGAGACCCTTGGGGCGTTTCTCAGCCCTCCAGGATCAGCACCGTCTCGTCGATCTCGGCGTCCCGGGCCTGCGCGTACCCCCGGGCCGACGCCACGACACGGAACCCGCACTTCTCCAGGACCCGCAGCGACCCCACGTTGTCCGAGGCCGCCCGCGCGTAGAGGGGACGCTCGTCCACCTCCGTCACCAGGGCCCGCAGGGCCTCGGTCGCGATGCCCTTGCCCCAGTACGCGCGGTCGACCCAGTACGTCACCTCGCGCTCGCCCGGCTCCCCGTACACCGCCGTGCTGCCGACCACGTCACCGTCGGCCAGCACGGTGCGGATCACGGCGGACGAGGAGCGGATCCTGGCCCAATGGGCGTCGAAGGCGGCCCGGTCGGCCGGGTCCTTGGGGGTGAAGGCGGCCATGTGCAGCGCCTCGGGGTCGTTCATCTGCCGGAAGAAGACCGGCAGATCGCTGTCGTGGACCGTACGCAGCTCGACATTCATGCCTCAGAGCCTACGGGTGGCCAGTGTCAGTCGGTCCCGGGCGTCGAACAGCGCGTCCTTCACCAGCTGTTCGTGCGCCGGCGTCAGCCGGGCCACCGGCACCGAGCAGCTGATCGCGTCCCGCGCCGGAGTGCGGTACGGGATCGCCACACCGAAGCAGCGCAGCCCCAGCGTGTTCTCCTCGCGGTCCACGGCGAAGCCCTGCTCCCGCACCTGGTGCAGCTCCTCGATGAGCTTCTCCCGGTCGGTGATGGTGTGCTCGGTCAGCGCGGGCAGCGTCTCCGGGAGCATCTTGCGGACCTGCTCGTCCGAGTACGTGCTCAGCAGCGCCTTGCCGAGGGACGTGGAGTGCGCGGGCAGCCGGCGGCCGACCCGGGTGAAGGGGCGCAGATAGTGCTGCGACTGACGGGTGGCGAGATAGACGACGTTCGTGCCGTCCAGCCGGGCCAGGTGGATGGTCTCCGTGGTGTCGTCCGAGAGCCGGTCCAGCGTCGGCCGGGCCGAGGCGACCACCTCGTCGCCGTCGATGTACGACGTGCCGACCAGCAGGGCCCGGACGCCGATGCCGTACCGCGTGCCCGTCGCGTCCGTCTCCACCCAGCCCAGCTCGACCAGGGTGCGCAGCAGCATGTACAGACTGGACTTGGGATACCCGACGGCCTCCTGGACCGCCGCGAGGGAGTGCATACCGGGACGGCCGGCGAAGTACTCCAGCAGTTCCACGGTCCGCACCGCGCTCTTGACCTGCGCACCGCCGCCTGTCTCGCCTGCCGACATCGCCCTTGACCCCTTCGTTCGACGAGAAGCTGGAGATATAGTCTCCGACAGCATTCATCATCAGAGACAGCGTTCAGTATATCGAACATCCCTGGTGATGACGTACATACTGCGGCATTGCATGCGGCAACGAATGTGGAGGGACCCGCGGTGGCAGCAGCACCAGTCTGGAGTGTCGACCCCCGAACCGGGAAGCAGCGCGAGCAGGTTGCGGTGGAGGCCACAGCCCAGGAGGTGGACGCCGCCGTCCGGGCCGCGGACGAGGCGCGGGGCGCACTCGCCGACCGGGCCGTCCGCTCGGCCTTCCTGCGCACCGCCGCCGACGAGCTGCAGGCGGCCAAGGACGGTCTCGTCGAGACCGCCGACGCCGAGTCCGCGCTCGGCCCGGTCCGGCTGACCGGCGAACTCGCCCGCACCTGCTACCAGCTTCGGGCCTTCGCCGACATAGTCGACGAGGGCGCCTTCCTCGACGTCGTCATCAACCACCCCGACGACACCGCGACCCCGCCGATCCCGGACCTGCGCCGCTACAAGGTGCCGCTGGGCGTCGTCGCCGTCTACTCGGCGTCGAACTTCCCCTTCGCCTTCTCGGTCGCGGGCGGCGACACCGCGAGCGCCCTCGCGGCCGGCTGCCCGGTCGTCGTCAAGGCCCACCCGGACCACCCGGCCCTGTCCGAGTACGTCGCCGTGGTGCTGCGCCGGGCCGCCGCCCGGCACGGCATCCCCGAGGGTGTCGTCGGGCTGGTGCACGGCTTCGAGGCCGGCGTCGAGCTGATCCAGCACCCGCTGGTCGCGGCGGCCGGCTTCACCGGCTCGGTGCGCGGTGGCCGTGCCCTCTTCGACGCGGCGGCCGCCCGCCCCGTCCCGATCCCCTTCCACGGCGAGCTGGGCTCCCTGAACCCGGTCGTCGTCACCGAGGCCGCGGCCGCCGAGCGCGCCGAGGCGATCGGCGCCGGCCTCGCCGGGTCGATGACGCTGGGCGTCGGCCAGTTCTGTGTGAAGCCGGGCCTCGTCCTCGCCCCCGCCGGTGCCGCCGGTGACGCGCTGCTGAAGTCCCTGACCGACGCCGTCAGCGACACCGACGCCGGTGTCCTGCTCGACCACCGCATGCGCGACAACTTCGTCGCCGGTGTCGCCGAGCGCGCGCGGCTCGCCGACGTGGAGTCCCCGGTCACGCCCGGCTCGGGCGGCGACCACACCGTCAGCGCGGGCTTCCTCACCGTCCCGGCGAGCCGGCTGGCCGCGGAGGGCGAGCACGATCTGCTGTTGGAGGAGTGCTTCGGGCCGGTCACCGTGGTGGCCCGCTACGAGGACGACGCCGAGGTGAAGGCGGTGCTGTCGCGGCTGCCGGGGAATCTCACGGCGACCGTGCAGCTCTCCGAGGAGGAGGCCGCGGGGGAGGGCCGGGGTTCCGAGATCCTGGCGGAGCTGACGCCGCTGGCCGGGCGTGTGCTGGTCAATGGGTGGCCGACGGGGGTTGCGGTCGCGCCCGCGCAGCATCACGGTGGGCCTTACCCGGCTACGACTTCTATGTCCACGTCGGTGGGGGGTACGGCTATCGAGCGGTGGTTGCGGCCGGTGGCGTACCAGAACGCGCCGTCTGCTTTGCTTCCTGCGGAGCTTCGGGATGACAACCCGTTGGGGCTGCCTCGGCGGTTCGACGGGCGGTTGGAGCGGTAGCGCCGTGGGGGGTGCGGTGAGTTGCGGGCTGCCGGTTCGTTGTGGCTTGTCGCGCAGTTCCCCGCGCCCCTTCAGGTGGGACCTGGAAGAGTTGGTTGGATGGATCTGGAACTTTCCGAACTTCCTTTCGGTCTGCGTACGTATGGGCCTGATGGTCACTGGTCTTATGAGGACGGGGTGCTGTCCGGGTGGGCCGGGCCCAGGCAGGATCGGTTCGTGCCGCCCACCGGGGAGGGGCTGGACCCCGCCGCCGACGCGCCGCGGCTGCTCGGGGCGCCCGAAGGGGACTTCCAGCTGATCGCCCGGGTCACCGTGGGGTTCGGTGCGGCCTTCGACGCGGGCGTGCTCTATGTGCATGTCGGGGAGCGGGCCTGGGCGAAGCTGTGTCTTGAGTACTCCCCGGACGTCCCCACCGTCTGCACGGTCGTCACCCGGGGCCACTCGGACGACGCCAACTCCTTCACTGTGGACGGCAGTTCCGTCTGGCTGCGGATCAGCCGCACCGGCCGGGCCTTCGGCTTCCACGCCTCCCGGGACGGCGAACACTGGACCTTCGTCCGCCTCTTCACCCTGGGCGAGGAGAAGGAGACGGGCGCGGCCCTGGTCGGCTTCATGACCCAGTCCCCGATGGGCGAGGGTTGCGTGGTGACGTACGACCACATCGAGTTCCGCCCGAACTGGCCGAAGGACCTGCGCGACGGCAGCTGAGGCTCGCCCGGGGGGGAACCGCCCCCTCGCCCGGCGCGTCCTGTGCTGCATGATCGAAACCAACCCGAATGTCGATGGTCTGGAGATCAGGACCGCACTGCCCGCCGAAGCCGGGGAGGTCGCCGCGTTACATCAGCGCGCCCGGGCCACCTACTACCCGGACGGGTTCCCGGACGACGGGGCCGACTGGCAGGGCCGGTGGCGGGAGGCGATAGGGAGGTCCGACGGGCGGGTGCTGTGCGCGGTGCGTGACGGGCGCCTGGCCGGGATCGCCTCCTTCCGCCGGGCGGAGGGGGCTCCCGCGGGCACCGTCACGCTGTTCCAGTTCCACGTCGACCCCGACCGCTGGCGCGCCGGAATCGGCACCGCCCTGCACACCGCGTGCGTCGCGGAGTGGCGGACCGGCGGGGTGCGTACGGCCTGGCTCGACGTGCATGTGAGCAATGAGCGGGCCCGGGGCTTCTACGGTCGCCAGGGGTGGGCAGCGGACCCGGAGTCGCCGGTCGCCCCGGACGATCACCACATGCGGCTGCGTCTCACCGTCCCGGGGAATGAAGCCCGCTGATTGAACGTTCACGCACTCGGCGGAGGGAGTCTCCGTAACCCGTACGAGCTGGAGAGAGCCGAGACATGCGCGTCGAGATCTGGAGCGACATCGCCTGCCCCTGGTGCTACGTGGGCAAGGCCCGCTTCGACAAGGCGCTGCGGGACTTCCCGCACCGCGACGAGGTCGAGGTCGTGCACCGCTCCTTCGAGCTGGACCCGGGCCGTGCCAAGGACGACATCCAGCCCGTGATCACCATGCTCACCAGGAAGTACGGGATGAGCGCCGCCCAGGCCGAGGCCGGTGAGGACAATCTGGGCGCGCAGGCCGCCGCCGAGGGCCTGGACTACCGCACCCGGGGCCGCGACCACGGCAGCACCTTCGACATGCACCGTCTGCTCCACCTCGCCAAGGAGCACGGCCGTCAGGAGCGGCTGCTCGACGTGCTGTACCGGGCCAACTTCGCCGAGGAGCGCTCGGTCTTCGGCGAGGACGAGCGGCTCGTGGAGCTGGCCGTGGCCGCCGGGCTCGACGAGGACGCCGTCCGTGGTGTGCTCGCCGACCCGGAGGCCTACGCCGCCGAGGTCCGGGCCGACGAGCGGGAGGCCGCCGAGCTCGGCGCGAACGGTGTGCCGTTCTTCGTGCTGGATCGCAAGTACGGCGTCTCCGGCGCCCAGCCCGCCGAGGTCTTCGCCCAGGCCCTGACACAGGCCTTCGGCGAGCGCGCGCCGCTGAAGATCGTCGAGAGCGGATCCACCGACGGCGCGGACGCGTGTGGTCCGGACGGCTGTGCGGTGCCCCAGCACTGAAAACCGCAGGTCGGGGCGCATCCATAAGCGCCTCTTGGCGATATCACGCAGACATCGGCAATGGACGGGGGGTTCCCACGGGACGCAGAGTGGTCCCATGGAGACCTTCGAGAACCTCGTCCGCGCCGAGTTCACCCCGAAGCACACCTACCTCAACACCGCGAGCAACGGGCTCCTGCCCGCCCGTACCGTCACCGCCCTGCACCAGGCGGTGCGGATGCGGGCCGAGGGCACGCCCCTGGGTCCCCTGTACGAGGAGGTGGAGGCCGCCCGCGCGTCCTTCGCCCGGCTGGCCGGGGTGCCGGCGGAGCGTGTCGCGACCGGGGCCTCGGTCGCCGAGTACGGCGGGCTGATCGCGGCGTCGCTGCCCGCCGGTGCCGAAGTCCTCACGGCGGAGGCCGACTTCGCCTCCCTGGTGAACCCGTTCCATGTGCGCGGCGACCTCAAGGTGCGGGCCGTGCCCCTGGAGCGGCTCGCCGAGTCCGTCCGGCCCGGCACCGCGCTCGTCGCGGTCAGCACCGCCCAGTCCGCCGACGGCCGGCTCGCCGACCTTCCGGCCGTGCGCGAGGCGGCCCGGGCGCACGGGGCCCGCACCTACGTCGACGCCTCGCAGTCGGCCGGCTGGCTGCCCATGGACGGTGACGCCGACGACTTCCTCGCCGCCGTCGGCTTCAAATGGCTCATGGGGCCGCACGGGGCCGCGTTCTTCGTCGCACCGCAAGACTTCGGCGGGCTCACCCCGCTGCTCGCCGGCTGGGTCGCCGGCGAGATCCCCTGGGACAGCTGCTACGGCCCCGTCGAGCAACTCGCCGACTCCGCACGGCGGTTCGACATCAGCCCGGCCCTCTTCACCTACGCCGGGCTGCGCGCC
The DNA here is from genome assembly GCF_024442335.1 of Streptomyces sp. CRCS-T-1. Taxonomy (NCBI): domain Bacteria; kingdom Bacillati; phylum Actinomycetota; class Actinomycetes; order Kitasatosporales; family Streptomycetaceae; genus Streptomyces; species Streptomyces sp. CRCS-T-1. Next base: position 6,614,164 of record NZ_CP101651.1, read on the forward strand.
TCACTGGCGCTGATCGAGGAACTCGGCGTCGACGCCGTGCACGCCCACGATCTCGCGCTCGCGGACCGCTTCCGGGCCGGGCTGACCGGGCTGGGACACGAGCCGGTGCCCTCGCCGGGCTCGGCGATCGTGTCCGTGCCGGGGCTCGGCCACCGGCAGGGCGAGCTGAGCCGGGCGGGCATCGAGGTGTCCGACCGGGCCGGCAATCTGCGGGCCGCGTTCCACCTCTACAACACCCCGGCGGACGTCGACCGGCTCCTGGACGTCCTGTCCGGCTGAGGACATGACCGGGCCGGACCTCCCGTCCCACACGAGGAGGCCCGGCCCGGTGTTCAAAGGGGCGTCACCGCAGCGGTATCACCGCACCGGCGTGAACTCCCGGGCGCCGATGAACTCGGGACGCCGTACCGGCGCCGCGAACGGCTCGACCGCCGTGTTCTCCACGCTGTTGAACACGATGAACACGTTGCTGCGCGGGAACGGCGTGATGTTGTCGCCGGAACCGTGCATGGCGTTGCAGTCGAACCAGGTCGCCGAACCGGCCTTGCCCGTGAACAACTTGATGCCGTGCTGCGAGGCCATGTGGCTCAGCGCCTCGTCGGAGGGCGTGCCCGCGTCCTGCATCTGCAGCGACTTCTTGTAGTTGTCCTTCGGCGTCTCACCCGAGCACCCGAGGAACGTCTTGTGCGACCCCGGCATGATCATGAGTCCGCCGTTGGTGTCGTAGTTCTCGGTCAGCGCGATCGAGACCGACACCGTGCGCATCCGCGGCAGACCGTCCTCGGCGTGCCACGTCTCGAAGTCCGAGTGCCAGTAGAAGCCACTGGCCCCGAACCCCGGCTTGACGTTGATCCGCGACTGGTGGACGTAGACGTCCGAGCCGAGGATCTGCCGCGCACGGCCGACGACACGCTCGTCGCGCACCAGCCTGGCGAACACCTCGCTGATCTTGTGCACCTCGAAGACCGTGCGGATCTCCTTGGACTGCGGCTCGACGATCGACCGCTCGTCGGCCCGCATGTCCGGGTCGTGCACCAGCCGGTTCAGCTCGTTCCGGTAGACGGCGACCTCGTCCTCGGTGATCAGCTCGTCGATGGCGAGGAAGCCGTCACGCTCGAACGACAACAGGTCGGCCGGCGCCACCGGGCCCGGGGCGTCGGGCGCGCCCCAGACGACCGGATCCTGGCGCGGCGTCAGCACCTCGGCGGCGCCACGACTCGGATAGAGGTCCGGCATACCGGTGGTCGTGTCGTAGGTGGCGGTCATGAAGCCTCACACCTCCTCGGTGAGCAGCGGGTAAACGCCGTTCTCGTCGTGGTCCTCCCGTCCGGTGACAGGCGGGTTGAAGACGCAGAGGCAGCGGAAGTCCTGCTTGATCCGCAGCGTGTGCTTCTCGTGCCCGTCCAGGAGGTACATGGTGCCGGGCGTGATCGTGTACGACTTCCCGGTCTCGTGGTCGGTGAGCTCGGCCTCGCCCTCCACGCAGACAACGGCCTCGATGTGGTTCGCGTACCACATCGATGTCTCCGTACCCGCGTACAGGACCGTCTCATGCAGGGAGAAGCCGACCTTCTCCTTGGCGAGGACGATGCGTTTGCTCTCCCACGTACCGGACGCCGACTTCACGTGCCGGTCGGTACCTTCGATCTCCTTGAACGAACGGACAATCACGGTGCTGCGATGCCTCCTAGGTGGGTGCTGCTTCGGTTGGTGTGTCAGGCGGTCTCTCGGACGGCGCGGGCCAGCGTGCGCAGGCCCTCGTCCAGCTCTTCGGGGGTGATGGTGAGGGCGGGGAGCATCTTGACGACCTCGCTCTCGGGGCCGGACGTCTCGATCAGCAGCCCCAGCTCGAAGGCGCGCTTGGCGACCTTGTTCGCGCGCTCCTTGTCGTGGAACTCCAGGCCCCACACCAGGCCGCGGCCCCGGTACTCCTTCACGTCGGCCAGGTTCTCCTCGGTGATGGAGATCAGCGCCTGCTCGACCTGCTCGCCGCGCTTGCGGGTCTGCTTCTCCATCGCGGAACCGTCGGCCCAGTACGTCTCGAGCGTCGCGGTGGCCGTGACGAACGCGGGGTTGTTGCCGCGGAAGGTGCCGTTGTGCTCGCCGGGCTCCCAGACGTCCAGCTCCGGCTTGAACAGGCACAGCGACATGGGCATGCCGTAGCCGCTGATCGACTTCGAGACGGTGACGATGTCCGGCACGATGCCCGCCTCCTCGAAGGAGAAGAAGGCGCCGGTACGGCCGCAGCCCATCTGGATGTCGTCGACGATGAGCAGCATGTCCTGCCGCTCGCACAGCTCGGACAGGGCACGCAGCCACTCGGGCCGGGCCACGTTGATGCCGCCCTCGCCCTGCACGGTCTCGACGATCACGGCGGCCGGCTTGTTCAGGCCGGAGCCCTGGTCCTCCAGCAGCCGCTCGAACCACAGGAAGTCCTCGACGGTGCCGTCGAAGTAGTTGTCGAACGGCATGGGCGTGCCGTGCACCAGCGGTATACCGGCGCCGGCCCGCTTGAAGGCGTTGCCGGTCACGGCCAGCGAGCCCAGCGACATGCCGTGGAAGGCGTTGGTGAAGGACACGATCGACTCGCGCCCCTTCACCTTGCGCGCCAGCTTCAGCGCGGCCTCCACGGCGTTGGTGCCGGTCGGGCCGGGGAACATGACCTTGTACGGCAGGTCACGCGGCCGCAGCAGCAGGTTCTGGAAGGCCTCCAGGAACGTGCGCTTGGCGGTGGTCGACATGTCGAGCCCGTGCGTGACGCCGTCACGCTCCAGGTAGTCGATCAGGGCGCGTTTCAGGACCGGGTTGTTGTGCCCGTAGTTCAGTGACCCGGCTCCGGCGAAGAAGTCGAGGTACTCATGGCCGTCCTCGTCGTACATACGGCTGCCCACGGCGCGGTCGAAGACGGTGGGCCAGCCGCGGCAGTAGCTGCGCACCTCGGACTCAACGGTCTCGAAGACACTCAGGTCGGGCTGGGTGATGGTCACGACGAATCGCTCCTAGGTACGTGGGGAAACTCTGCGGGAGTGGGGTGGGACGGGAAGTCTCAGTGGGGCAGCGGACCGATGCGGTACAGGACCTCGGGGTCGTGCGGCCCGTCGGGGAACACGGCCGTGTCGAAGAGCACCTCGCGCTCCAGCCGGGCGCCGTGACGCTCGGCGAACGATGTGAACAGGCGCTCCGAGGCGGCGTTGCCCGGAGTGATGGTGGTCTCCACGGTCGTCACCCCGTGCTCGGCCACGGTCCGGGCGACCAGACCGTCGAGCATCGTGGCGGCCAGCCCGCGCCCGCGGTGAGCCTCGTCCACGGCCACCTGCCAGACCAGCAGGGTGTGCGGGCTGTCCGGCCGCACGTACCCGGTGATGAAGCCCATCGGCTCGCCGTGCTCGTCACGCGCCACGGCCGACGTGGCCGCGAAGTCGCGGCACCAGAGCAGATAGCTGTAGGACGAGTTCAGGTCCAGAACCTTGGAGTCCTTCGCCATCCGCCACAGTGCGGCTCCGTCGGCCACGGTGGGTCGGTCGATTTGCGGGTCCGCTTGTACGGCAGTCATACCAATTGAATTTACCCAGAGAAATTCAAAATCGCATCGCCGGACGGGGTTACGTATGAGCCATGACTGTGTTATCGCGCGGGCGCGAGTCTTTAGGTGTGGGGGTGGTAAAATGTCTGGTTTCGTCCCGGAAAAATCGGGCGAAGCGGTCACTGTGTGTAACGCGTCACAGCCATGTAATCCCCACGAGATGCGCCCGAATTTCCTCGCCGAGTGTCCTCAAAATCTCTGGGTTTAGGACCGGGGAAAGCGGGCAGAAGAATACGGGAAGCTGTTCCTTGATGAATTCTTAATTGTGGGCCAGCTTACATGCGGGGCAGAGCGGAAAGTATCTGCAATTCAGGCCCCGGTCACTCCGTCGATGCGTTCTCGCAGGAGATCGGCGTGACCGTTGTGCCGCGCGTACTCCTCGATCATGTGAATCAGCACCCACCGCAGGCTGACCTCCATCCCCGGCACCGGCCCCTCGGCGACCCGCCCGACGTGGTCCAGCGGCAGCCCGCCGCACAGCTCCCGCCCACGCGCGATCTCCCGCCGCCAGATCCCCAGCGCCTCGTCGAGGCCCCGCCCCGGCTGCAGCGCGTAACCGGTCGGGTCCTCGAACAGCGGCGGCGCGTCGAGGCCGGCGGTCACTCTCTGGAACCAGTTCCGCTCCACCTCGGCGAGATGCTGCACCAGCCCCAACAGCGTCAGCGCGGACGGCTCGGCCGCCGGCATCCGCACCTGCGCGTCGTCGAGCCCCGCGCACTTCAGCGCCAGCGTGGCCCGGTGAAAGTCCAGCCAGCTCTCCAGCATGGCCCGCTCGTCACCACTCAGATGAGGCACGGGGCGGCCGTCGGGAAGCGTCGGGGTGAGTTCGGCGGATGTGTCGCTCGTCATACGCCGAGCATGGCACGGGCCACTGACACCGGCCGGTGTCTGCCATCCGGCCCGTCCGGTGACATCGGCCGGTATCGGCCTTCCAGCCCGTCCGGTGGCAACGGGGGCGCCGGCCTTCCGGCCCGTCCGGCGACATTGGGGGGGCGCCGGCCTTCCAGGCCGTCCGGTGACAACGGCCGGTGCCTGCTTCCAGCCCGTCCGGCGCTTGAGGACGAGGCCGTTCAGGCCGAAGCGGGGGTCTGGGGGCGCAGCCCCCGGCGGGGTTGAAGGGGCGGAGCCCCTGGGACAGGGACGGGAAGGGGCGGCGGGGGCGAAAACCGAGAACCTCAGCCCCCACCTCAGCCCCCGATCAAGACCTCAGCCCTCGAACTACCGCCACGCCCCCTCCACGGCCCGCAGCGCCCCCTCCACGTCCACCGTCAGCCCCTGCTCGGAGAGAGCCACCCCCAACGCCGCCAGACTCGCCCGCACAGCCCCCCGCGTCGCATCCGCCCCATAGTGGTTGACCCGGATCATCTCCTTGGCCAGCGCACCCCCACCGGCGGCGACCGGCAGTGCCGGATCCGCCTCCAGCGCCCTCGCCACCAGCTCCGACGCCACCACCCCCGACGGCACCCGGAGCGTCGTCGCGACGGGCGCCGCGTCCCGCGCCTCGTACACATACGGCTCAAGGCCACCACCGAGCGCGACCGCCCCGGCCCGCGTCGCCGCCGCGGCGGAGGCGTGCCGGGCCATCACGGCATCCAGCCCCACCGCCTCGATCCGCTCCACACACGCCTCCAGCCCGAGCATCTCCAGCTGCGCCGGAGCGTGCGGCAGCGCCTTGCGGCCGCCGTCGATCCACCGCTCCTTCCAGTCGAGGAGCGACAGATACGACCGGCGCGGCGCCCTCGGGTTCGCCGCCATCCGGGCCCAGGCCCGCTCGCTCACCGACACCGCCGAGACACCGGCGGGACCGCCCATGGCCTTCTGCGCGCCGATCACGCACAGGTCCACGCCCCACGCGTCGGTCAGCACCGGCTCGGCCCCGATCGACGCCACCGCGTCCAGGTAGAACAGCGCCCCGTGCGCCCGCACGACCTCGCCGATCTCCGCGACCGGGTTGGTGTTGCCGGTCGCCGCCTCCGCGTGCACCAGCGACACGAAGTCGATCTCCGGATGCTCGGCGAAGGCCTGCCGGATCTGCTCGGCCGTGACCGCCGTGTGGAAGGGCACCGCCAGGTCGACCACCGTGGCACCGCAGTCCCGCAGCCAGTCGCCGAAGGTCTGCCCGTAGGGGCCCGTGATGACGTTCAGCGCCGTCGTCCCCGGCCCGGCCGCGGCACGGATCGCGCCCTCCAGCGGCAGCAGCGCCTCGCCCTGCGTGATCACGACGTCCTGCTCGGTGCTCAGCAGCCGCGCCACACGGTCCTCGATCGCGGCGAAGCGGTCCGCGCCGAGCGGGGCCAGGTCCAGAAACGGGTGCGTCACGGTGGGGCTCTCTTCGTTCACGGGGCGGGCGCCGTCTGCCCGGGGCCGACGGCATCGAGGGTAACCGGCGGGTAGGTGCCCCCTCGCAGCCGAGGTCCGCGGCTCATTAGGGTGCGATGCATGAGCGATCGCACGGTGCTGCACGTGAAGGGACGGGTGCTCGTCGGGCCCGAGGACGTCCGCGACGAACTGTGGGTGGTGGACGGCCGCGTCTCCTACGACCGTCCCGCCGGTGCCCGTGACATCCGCACCGTCAAGGGCTGGGCCCTGCCCGGCCTCGTCGACGCGCACTGCCACGTGGGACTCGACCGGCACGGCGCGGTCCCGCAGGACGTCGCCGAGAAGCAGGCCCTGACCGACCGGGAGGCGGGCACGCTGCTGATCCGCGACGCGGGCTCGCCCTCCGACACCCGCTGGATCGACGACCGCGAGGACCTGCCGAAGATCATCCGCGCCGGGCGGCACATCGCGCGCACCCGTCGCTACATCCGCAACTACGCCTGGGAGGTCGAGCCGGAGGATCTCGTCGCCTACGTCGCCCAGGAGGCCCGGCGCGGCGACGGCTGGGTCAAGCTGGTCGGCGACTGGATCGACCGCGACCTCGGCGATCTGTCGGCCTGCTGGCCCCGGGGCGCGGTGGAGGCGGCGATCGCCGAGGCCCACCGCCTGGGCGCCCGCGTCACCGCGCACTGCTTCGCTGAGGACTCCCTGCGGGACCTCGTCGAGGCCGGCATCGACTGCATCGAGCACGCGACGGGCCTGACCGAGGACCTCATCCCGCTGTTCGCCGAACGGGGCGTCGCCATCGTCCCGACCCTGGTCAACATCGCCACCTTCCCGCAGCTCGCCGACGGCGGAGAGTCCCGGTTCCCGCAATGGTCGGCCCATATGCGCCGGCTCCACGAACGCCGCTACGACACCGTCCGGAACGCCTACGACGCCGGCATCCCCGTCTTCGTCGGCACCGACGCCGGCGGCAGCATCGCCCACGGCCTGGCGGCGGCCGAGGTCGCCGAACTGGTCACCGCAGGCATCCCGCCCCTCGACGCCCTGGCGGCCGGAACCTGGACGGCCCGCAGCTGGCTCGGCCGCCCCGGCCTGGACGAGGGCGCCCCGGCCGACCTGGTCGTCTACGACCAGGACCCGCGGGCCGACGTGGGGGTCCTGGCGGCGCCGCGCCGGGTGGTGCTGAACGGGCGCGTGGTCGGGTAGCCGAGCGGGTGACACGAGGGAACGCCTGTGCCGGGGGATTCGAAAACTTCCACGGTATCGCCACGTTGGAGTGAAGAGACGTCAGATCGCTGACGCTGTACGCCGGGTGCGCGATTCTTTCCGGGTCCCGAGCCTGTCACTCCAGGAGTCCCCACCGTGAACAGCACTTCCTTCCGCATGCCCGCACGCCGTCTGGCCACCGTGGCGACGGCCACGGCCCTCGCCGCCGGGCCCGTGGCACTGACCGGCGTGAGCCCGGCGCACGCCACCGGCGACCACGGACGCGCGAGCGCCGTCGTCCTGCGCACCGGCCTCGACGTCTCCCTGCTGAACAAGTCGGTCGAGGCCCCGCTCACCGTCTCCCTCAACGAGGTCCAGGCCCCGCAGAGCGCCGAGAAGGCCGCGCTGACCGCCCGCCTGGACGGGGTGAACGGCGGAAAGCCCTTCAGCGTGCTGCGCGCGGACGTGGCCGAGGCGAGAGCGACCGCGACCGCCACGAAGGCCGAGGGCAGCACCACTCTGGCCCGGGCCCGCGTCCATGTCCCCGGCCTGCCGCTGCTGTCGGTCATCGAGATCGAGCAGGTCACCGCGAAGGCCGTCTGCGAGGCCGGGAGGAAGCCCGTCGCCACGACCGACCTGCCCGGCTCGGTCACCGTGCTCGGCAAGCGCGTCACCCTCACCGCCGGCGGCCCGACGGACGTCAAGGTGCCGGGCGTCGGCGACGTACGCCTGGACCTCCGCAAGACGGAGACGACGTCCCGCACGGCCACCGCCACCGCCCTCCGACTCAAGGTGTCCGTCAACCCGTTGAAGCTGAACGTGGCCGAGGTGAACGGCACGCTCACCCTGGCCGAGGCGACCTGCGAGACACCGAAGTCCGCCCCCGCCGCACAGCCACCGGCCGACCCGTCCACCGCCCCCTCCGCCGAGCCGTCCGACGCCCCCGCAGCGATCGAGCCCCAGGGCGCGCCCGCCGAGGAGAACCTGGCCGACACGGGCGGCAGCTCGACGACCCCGTACATCATGGGCGGCGCGATCGCCCTCCTCGCCGTCGGCGGGGGAGCGGTGGCCCTGGCACGTCGCCGGGGCTGAGTGAACCAGCCGCCTGGGGTGTGACGGTGAACCGTCAGCCGGTCACCGCGCGCTCCAGCGCCCGCAGGAACCCGTCCGTCGTCGTCCGGTCCCGTACCGCCAGCCGGAGCCATTCCTCGTCCAGGCCGGGGAAGGTGTCGCCACGGCGCACGGCGTAGCCGAGGTCCCGCAGGCGGCTGCGGACGGCGGCCGCCTGCGGCAGGCGGATCAGGAGGAAGGGGCCCTCGGCCGGCTCGACCGTCCGCACCCCGGCCTCGGCGAACCGTGCGAGGCCCGCCACCAGGTGGGCGCGGTCCGCGGCGACGCGATGGGCGGCGTGGGCCGCCTCGGCCACGCCCCGGGGGCCCACGCACGCCCGCGCCGCCGCCAGCGCCGGTGTCGACACCGGCCACAGCGGCTGCGCCCGCTCCAGGTCCTCGATGGTCTCGGGCGCCGCCAGCACGTACCCGATGCGCAGCCCGGCCAGCCCCCAGGTCTTGGTCAGGCTGCGCAGCACCACCAGACCGGGGACGTCGACGCGGCCCGCGAGGGCCTCGCGCTCACCCGGCACCGCGTCCATGAACGCCTCGTCCACCACCAGAACCCGCCCGGGACGGGCGAGCCCGGCGATCGTCCCGGCAGGGTGCAGCACCGACGTCGGGTTCGTCGGATTGCCGATCACCACCAGGTCCGCGTCCTCGGGCACGTCCGCCGGGTCCAGCCGGAAGCCGTCCCGCGCGCGCAGCAGCACCCGGCCGACCGTGTGCCCCGCGTCCCGCAGCGCCGCCTCCGGCTCCGTGAACTGCGGATGGACGACGACCGGCCGCTGCACCTTCAGCGCCCGCGCCAGCAGCACGAACGCCTCCGCGGCGCCCGCCGTCAGCAGCACCCGCTCCGAAGGCAGCCCGTGCCGCTCCGCCACCGCCGCCCGTGCGGCCCGACCGTCGGGGTAGGCCGCGAGCCCGCCCAGCGACGCCGCGATGTGCTCCCGCAGCCACACCGGGGGAGTGTCGGCCCGGACGTTCACGGCGAGATCGACGAGCGAGCCGCCGTCGTCCCGGACCTCCGCGTCCCCGTGGTGGCGCAGATCGTGCCCGCTCTCAGTGCGCATGCGAGTCCGCCTCCCGGTGGACGTGCCCGGCCGCGTGACGGCCCGCGACGGCCTCCTCGTACCGCTCCCACACCAGGTCCAGCAGCTCCGGCTCCGGACCGATGACGCCCGCCGAGCACACCTCGATCTCCGGGTGCGCCTCCGCCCAGCCCTCCGTCTGCTGCCGCACCCGGTCCGGCTGGACGCCGGTGAACAGGAAGTACGGCAGGACCACGATCCGCCGGGCCCCGAGCCGTACACACCGGTCGAGCCCGTTCGGCACGTCCGGCGCCGCCAGCGAAGCGAACGCCGTCTCGACCCCCGCGTACCCGCGCCCCTCCCACAGCAGCCGCGCCGCCCTGTGCACCTCGGCGTTGGCGTCCGGGTCCGTGGACCCGGGCCCCACCAGCAGCACCGTCACATCGGCCCGGTCACCCGGCCTGCGTGCCCCGGCACCGCCCAGCGCCTCGTCCAGCCGCCGTTCCAGCACGTCCAGCAGCGCCGGATGCGGGCCGAGCGGGGGCCCGTACGAGTACGAGATCCCCGGGTGCCGCTCCTTCTCACGGGCCAGGGCCGCCCGGATGCCGCCCTGGGCGGTCCCGGCGGGCACCAGCACCAGCGGAACGGCGGTGAAGTGCCGTACGCCCCGCTCCACCAGCTCGGCGACGGCGTCGCCCAGCGGCGGCCGCGACGGCTCGGCGAAGCCGCCCGCGACGGGCAGTTCGGGGCGCCGGGCCCCCAGCTGGCGTACGAACGCGCGGAACGCCTCGGATCCGGTGTCGTCGCGGGTGCCTTGGCCGGCGATGAGCAGGGCGGGAGGGGTGGTCACAGGTGCTCCTCGGCGGAAGTGGGGTGGTACGGCGGGACGTTGAGCGCGGCACGGTACGCGATGCCCGCCGCGGCCGTCTCGATGTCGCGAGAGGTGTCCGGTCGGGCATCGGCCCCGAGCCCGTCCACCGCGAGCCCTCCGTGCCCCGGCCGCCGTACGACGGCGCAGGTCGCCCGCGCCGGGCTCGCGGCCGACTTCCGCTTGGGGACGAGGAGTTCACCCCCGCCGGCGAGCGCGGCGGCCTCGGCCACCGACGGGGTACCGGCGGCGGCGAGCGGCACGTCGGACGGGTTCGGCACCTCGACTTCCGCCAACTCCGCGGCGGAGTACGTCACCAGGGGCACCCCGAGCCGCCGCGCGGCCTCGACCACGCCCGGCTCCCCGGCCTTGCCGTCGACCGTGGCCAGCTCGGCGACGCATGCCACGGACAGCCCGGCCTCCCGCAGGGTGTCCTCGACCAGCCCGAGCACCTCCTCGGCACAGACACCCCGCGACGTCCCGATCCCGACGCCGACCAGCCTGCCGCTCATGACGTCCGGCACCTCTCCACGAACCGGAGGACGGCACCGGGCTCTGACGCCCAGTGGGTGTGCAGATAGCTCGCGTGCACACCGCGCCGTACGAAGCCCTCGACCCGCCGCTCCGGGGTCCGGAACCCCCAGGCGGGATCGGGACCCGAGCCGGGCTCCACGGTGGTGCGATGGAATTCGTGACCCCGCATCCGGGTCCCCGCGGCCGCGAGCACACTGTCGCCGACCGCCACGGCGTCCCGGTAGCCCAGGGTGAGCCGCCGCGTCATCCGGGCCGTGGCGTCCAGCACCCCGCACATCGGCTGCCCGTCCAGCTCCCGGCACAGATACAGCAGCCCCGCGCACTCGGCGGCGACCGGGGCGCCGCTCTCGGCCAGGCCGGCGACGGCCTTGCGCAGGGCTTCGTTGGCCGACAGCTCGGAGACGTACACCTCCGGGAACCCGCCCCCGATCACCAGCCCGCTCGTTCCCTCGGGCAGGTCCTCGTCCCGCAGGGGATCGAAGGGCACGACCTCGGCACCGGCTGCGGTGAGCAGCTCGGTGTGCTCGGCGTAGGAGAAGGTGAACGCCTCACCGCCGGCCACGGCGACGCGCGGCCGGGCGCTCTGCTGCGACCGCGTCGGACGGCGGTCGGGCGTGGAGACCGCCTCGGCCGCGTCCCACGCCGCGCCGGACAACGCGCCCGCGCTCCGGGCCAGCCGCATCAACGCGTCCAGATCGCACCCCTCGGCGACCTGCGCGGCCATGGCCTCGACCGCGCCGACCGCCTCCTCGCGCCGCTCGGCGACCGGCACCAGCCCCAGATGCCGCGACGGCGTGTCGACCTGCGGCGCCCGCCGCAGCACCCCGAGCACCGGCACCCCGACCTGTTCCATGGCCTCCCGCAGCAGCCACTCGTGCCGGTCCGTCGCAACCTTGTTCAGGATCACGCCCCCGACCCGCACCTCCGGATCCCAGGTGGTGAACCCGTGCACCAGCGCCGCCACCGACCGGGACTGCGACGACGCGTCGACGACCAGCACCACCGGCGCCCGCAGCAGCTTGGCGACATGAGCCGTCGACGCCAGCTCGCCCTCACCGGCCGCCCCGTCGAAGAGCCCCATCACGCCCTCGACGACGGCGATGTCACACCCTCGCGCCCCGTGCAGGAACAACGGCCCGACCAGGTCCGGCCCGCACAGATAGGCGTCGAGGTTCCGTCCCAGGCGCCCGCTCGCGAGCGCGTGATACCCGGGGTCGATGTAGTCCGGCCCGACCTTGTGCGGGGACACGGCGAGTCCCCGCGCGGCGAACGCGGCCATCAGCCCCGTGGCAACGGTGGTCTTGCCGCTGCCGGAAGCAGGCGCGGCGACGACCAGTCGTGGGACGGAGGAGGACATCACCACTCGATGCCCCTCTGCCCCTTCTGACCGGCGTCCATGGGGTGCTTCACCTTGGACATGTCGGTCACGAGGTCCGCGAAGTCGACGAGCTTCTCGGGCGCGTTCCGCCCGGTGATCACGACATGCTGGGTCCCGGGCCGGCTGCGCAGCACCTCCACGACCTCGTCGGTGTCGATCCAGCCCCAGTGCAGCGGATAGGCGAACTCGTCCAGCACATACAGCTTGTACGTCTCGGCAGCCAGGTCCCGCTTGACCTGCTCCCAGCCCTCCCGGGCCTTCTCCTCGTTGTCCATCTGCCCGTCGCGCTGCACCCACGACCAGCCCTCGCCCATCTTGTGCCAGTCGACGGACCCGCCCTCACCGGACGCCCCGAGCACCCGCAGCGCGTTCTCCTCGCCGACCTTCCACTTCGCCGACTTGACGAACTGGAACACCCCGATCGGCCAGCCCTGGTTCCAGGCCCGCAGCGCGAGCCCGAAGGCGGCGGTGGACTTGCCCTTGCCGATGCCCGTGTGCACGAAGACGAGCGGCCGGTTGCGGCGCTGTCGGGTCGTCAGACCGTCGTCCGGTACGACACTCGGCTGTCCCTGCGGCATTACGCGGCCCTCCTCGAAGTACCCTGCACATCCTTGACCAGCCCGGCGATGGAGTCCGCCCGCAGCTCGTCCAGCGTCACGGCGGTGCCGCCCAGCTCACCCGCGAGCTGCCCGGCGAGCCCCAGCCGCACCGGACCCGTCTCGCAGTCCACGACGACGGACGCGACGCCCTCGGCCGCGAACAGCCGCGCCGCACGCCCGGCCAGGGCGACCGGCTCCGGGCCCCCGGTGGCCCGTCCGTCCGTCACCACCACGACCAGCGGCCGCCGCGCGGGATCGCGCAGCCGCTCCACCCGCAGCACGTCGTGCGCGCGCAGCAGCCCGGCCGACAGCGGCGTACGGCCGCCGGTCGGCAGCGACTCCAGCCGGGTCGCCGCCGCGTCCACGGACGAGGTCGGCGGCAGCGCGACGTCCGCGCCCGACCCCCGGAAGGTCACCAGACCCACCTTGTCCCGCCGCTGGTAGGCGTCCAGCAGCAGCGACAGCACGGCACCCTTCACGGCGCTCATCCGCTGCCGCGCCGCCATCGACCCGGAGGCGTCCACCACGAACAGCACGAGGTTGCCCTCGCGTCCCTCGCGGGTGGCCTGCCGCAGGTCGTCCCGGCGCACCACGAGTCCCGGCCCGGACCGCCCGCGCGCCCGCTGGTGCGGGGCCGCGGCCTGCACGGTCGCCGCCAGGTGCAGCTTGGTGAGGGAGCCCTTCGGCCGCCGGGCGCCCGTGGTCCGGCCGTGTTCGGTGCGGGCCCTCGAACGCCGCCCGGCGGCACCCTCGCCGAGTCCGGGCACGCTCAGCACCTTGGTCCGGAAGGGTTCGGACGGGCGTGCGGCCGACTGTTCGCCGGCTCCCGAGGGCTGCGGCTGCGGCTGCCCTTCCTGCTCGCCCTCCGGCCGGGCCTCCTGGTCCCCGCCCCGGGGGCCCTCGTCGGGGGCCGGCTGTCCACCGCCTCCGTCGGGCCCGTCCGGCCCCGAGCCGGGGTCCGGATCCGGGTCGGGGTCCGGGTCGTCGTCCCCGGAGAACTCCTCCAGGGTCTCGTCCAGCTTGTCCTCGTCAAGTCCCGGCGCGTCGAAGGGGTTGCGGCGCCGGCGGTGCGGCAGCGCGAGCAGCGCGGCCTGCCGTACGTCCTCGGCGAGCACGTCCGTACGCCCCGCCCAGGCCGCCAGCGCGGTCGCGGTCCGGGCCATCACGATGTCGGCGCGCATGCCGTCCACCTCGAAGGCCGCGCAGGTCGCCGCGATCTGCCGCAGCGCGTCGTCGCCCAGCCGCACCGACGGCAGCAGCTTCTTCGCGGCCACGATCCGGGCCCGTACGTCGGCCTCCTCCTCGGCCCAGCGGGCGGCGAACCCGGCCGGGTCGTCGTCGTAGGCCAGCCGACGCCGTACGACCTCGACGCGCTGATCGGGCTCCCGCGAGGCCGCGACCTCGACGGTCAGCCCGAACCGGTCGAGCAACTGCGGCCGCAGCTCGCCCTCTTCGGGGTTCATGGTGCCGACCAGCAGGAAGCGGGCGGCGTGCCGCACGGAGACGCCCTCGCGTTCCACGTACGAGGCGCCCATCGCGGCCGCGTCCAGCAGCAGGTCGACCAGGTGGTCGTGGAGGAGGTTGACCTCGTCGACGTAGAGGATGCCGCGGTGCGCGTCGGCGAGCAGGCCGGGCTCGAAGGCCTTCACGCCCTCGGACAGGGCCCGTTCGATGTCCAGCGCGCCCACCAGCCGGTCCTCGGAGGCGCCGACGGGCAGCTCGACCATGCGGGCCGGGCGGGAGGCGAAGCCCCCCGGCTCGTGCGGCCCGTCCGGGCAGCCGGGGTCGGGCGAGCCGGGGTCGCAGGAGAAGCGGCACTCGGAGACGACGTCCACCTCCGGCATGAGCGCCGACAGCGCCCGCACGGCCGTCGACTTGGCCGTGCCCTTCTCGCCGCGCACCAGCACACCGCCGACCGCCGGTGACACGGCGTTCAGCAGCAGCGCGAGCCGCAGATCGTCCTGGCCGACCACGGCCGTGAACGGAAAGGGGGTGGTCACTTTTCGTCGTCCTCCAAGTCGCCTTCGAGTTGCGGATGGATGTCGCGTCGCGGGTGGATCGGGCAGCTGGTCCAGCGTCTCAGGTGGCCCGGGGCCGCCCCGCGGGCGGTCGGCCTCACCGCCACGGCCCTCATGCGGGCGCTCCCGGCGGGACGAAGGGCAGCCCCGGCGGCGCGCCGGACTCGATGAGCCGCCACAGCGCGTCCGTGTCCGCGTGCTGTTCGATCAGATCGCCGAGCCGGTCGAGCTGCTCCTCGCGCAGCGCGGCGAACGAGGTGTCCGGCGCCGGTACGAAGCGGCGGCCCGCTGCGGCCGCGACCTCGCGCAGGAAGGCACGCCGGAATCCGTCCGACTCCAGCGAGCCGTGCCAGTGCGTGCCCCAGGTCTGGCCGACCCGGCAGCCGTCCAAGAAGGGGTCGCCGCCGGTGACTTCGGCGACCCCGTGGTGGATCTCGTAGCCCTCGACCGGCTCCCCGAGGGCCTCGCCCACCGGCCGGGTGAGGGTCTTCTCGCGCGCGAACCGCACCCGTACGGGCAGGACCCCGAGCCCGTCGACATGACCGAGGCGGCTCTCGACGTCGTCCTCGATGTGCTCGCCGAGGATCTGGAAGCCGCCGCAGATGCCGAGGACCGGCCGCTGCTCGGCGGCCCTGCGCCGCAGCGCGTCGGCCAGCCCGCGCTCCCTGAGCCACTCCAGGGCACGCACGGTGCCCCGGGTCCCGGGCACGATGACGAGGTCGGCGTCGGCCAGCTCCTCGGGCCGGTCCACGAACCGCACGACGACACCGGGTTCGGCGGCCAGCGCGTCGACATCGGTGAAGTTGGACATGAGCGGCACCGCGCAGACGGCGACGCGCAGCACGTCCTCACCGACGGGCGGCGCGACGACGGACTCCCGGACCGTCCCCCGCAGGGAGACGCGCAGCCCGTCCTCCTCGTCGATCCCGAGTCCGTGCCGGAAGGGCAGAACGCCGTAGGTGTGCCGCCCGGTGAGGCCGTGGAGCATCTCGAGCCCCGGCTCCAGCAGGGAGACGTCCCCGCGGAACTTGTTGACGAGGAACCCCGCGACACAGTCCTGGTCCTCGCGCGAGAGCAGGGCGACGGTCCCGAAGAACGAGGCGAAGACCCCGCCCCGGTCGATGTCGCCGACCACGAGCACGGGAAGCCCGGCGCCCCGGGCGATCCCCATGTTGACGATGTCCGTCCGCCGCAGATTGATCTCGGCGGGCGAACCGGCCCCCTCACAGATCACCGCGTCATACGTGCCCCGCAACTGCTCCAGGCAGTCCAGCACCGTCCCGAGCAGCCTCTGCTGCCGCCCTCCGTGATACCCGCGCGCACTGAGCTCGCCGACCGGCTTGCCCAGCAGCACGACCTGGCTGCTCTGCTCCCCGCCGGGCTTGAGCAGCACCGGATTCATCAGCGCGGTCGGCTCCACCCGGCAGGCCTGCGCCTGCATGGCCTGCGCCCGCCCGATCTCGGCGCCCTCCCGCGTCACGAACGAATTCAGGGACATGTTCTGCGCCTTGAAGGGCGCGACCTTGACGCCCTGGCGCACCAGCCACCGGCAGATCCCGGCGGTCACGACGCTCTTGCCGGCGTCGGAGGTGGTACCGGCGACGAGAAGCCCACCGCCCGTCATGACGTACGCCCCTTCACGATGTGGCGCGCGGCGACACAGACGCCGAGCGCGAGCCAGCCGACACGCCTGGACAGCCGTACGGCCCGATCGATGTCCCGGGTTTCGACGCCGCGCCCCGCGTCGTTCAGCACGGGCCGGTGCTCCACACGCCCGCCGTAGGACAGGGTGCCGCCGAGCCGCACCCCGAGCGCCCCCGCGAACGAGGCCTCCACGGGACCGGCGTTGGGACTCGGATGCTTGGCGGCGTCGGCACGCCAGGCCGCCACGGCTCCCCGCGGATCGCCCCCGGCCACGGTCGCGAGTACGGCGGTCAGCCGGGCCCCCGGCCAGCCCGCGACGTCGTCCAGCCGCGCGGAGGCCCACCCGTAGCGCCGGTACCGGGCCGACTTGTGCCCGACCATGGCGTCGAGGGTGTTGACGGCCCGGAACCCGAGAAGCCCCGGCACTCCGCCGACGGCCCCCCACACGAGCGCTCCCACGACGGCGTCGGAGGTGTTCTCGGCAACGGATTCGACGACGGCCCGGGCGATTCCGTCGGCGTCGAGTGCCTGTGGATCCCGTCCGCACAGATGCGGCAGCCGCGCGCGGGCCGCTTCTACGTCCCCGGCCTCCAGGGCGCGCCCGATGGCCTGCGCCTCCCGGGCCAGCGAAGTCCCCCCGACGACGGCCCAGGTGGCGACACCGGTCAGTCCGATCGACGCGGGGGCGGAAGTCCGCACGGCACGCGCGGCGACGGCCCCCAGCGCGACGGCGCCGCCCGCGCACACCACGGTGTGCAGCGCGCCCCACCCCCGGTGGTCCCGCCACAACACCCTCTCCACCGCGCCCGCGGCCCGCCCGAACGCGGCGACCGGATGCCCCCGGCGAGGATCGCCGAGCAGCAGATCACCGATCAGACCGGCGGCGGCACCGTACGCGTGGACGCGACCGGCACCCATGGGCTCAGCCGGCCGAGGAGGCGGACAACGGCGGGGTACTGACCCTGGATCGGCAGCCGAACATGGCGATATGTCCTCACTCAGGGTGTCCACGCCCTGGTTCGACGAGACCGGCGGTGAGAGTTCCTGGCTCCCGGTGAGTGCTACCCCGGTGACAGTGGCGGGACCGCGCCGGACTTCCACCGGCTTCCTCTCCTGCCGCCGCATTGGCCCCGGCAGTCCACCACGGCCGCGAACAGCCGTCAACTTGCCGTTGACCTGCGAGGGGAGAGTGTGGACAAGCCCACACCGCCTGCCTGGCGGGGGGTGCCGACGGCTGTCCCGTGAACGGCGACCGGGCGGCCCGGGACCAAAGCCCCGTGCCGCCCGGCAACAGACGATCGTGCTCAGGCCACGATCAGATAGATCCCGTACCCGACAGCCGCCGCACACGCCGCGAAGCACGCGTACGCGCCCGTCACCGCGAGTCCCGCGGACCCGCCCGCCGCCACCGCACGCTCGCGGCGCGACAGGCCGGTGATGCCGAGGGTGAACAGGCCGACGAGGGTCACGGTGGCCACGAGGCTGACGCCGAAGACGGAGCCGAGGGTCGCCCAGTCGATCTTCATCTCAGAGATTCTTCCTTGTCACCGGTGGGCGGGATCAGACCGTGGTGGTCGTGGTGGAGGGCTTCCGGTCGGCGGAGGCCTGGGCCGGGATCGTGGCGGCCAGTTCCTCGGACGGGCCCGCCGGAGGCGGCGTCACCGCGGCGATCGCGGTGGTCACGACACCGGCCGGCTCCTCGTCGACCTCGTTGACGTTGGTGTGGTCGACGACCTCACGGCGCGACAGCTTCCAGATCACCGCGCTGGAGACGACCAGGAAGATCGCCACGACCGCCGTGCCCCAGTTCCCGAACCCGGTCACGTACTCGGCGAGCGCGCCCACCAGGGCCGCCGCCGGCAGCGTCAGACCCCAGGCGACGAACATCCGCGTCGCCGTCGACCAGCGGACCACGCCGCCCTTGCGGCCGAGCCCCGCGCCCATCACCGCGCCGGACACGGAGTGGGTGGTGGAGAGGGAGAAGCCGAGGTGCGAGGAGGCCAGGATGACCGTCGCCGCGCTGGTCTGGGCGGCGAAGCCCTGCTGCGGCTGGAGGTCGGTCAGGCCCTTGCCCATGGTGCGGATGATGCGCCAGCCGCCGAGGTAGGTGCCGAGCGCGATGGCGATGCCCGCCGAGAGGATGACCCACATGGGCGGGTCGGAGTCGGGGGCGACGGCGCCGCCGGCGACCAGGGCGAGGGTGATGACACCCATCGTCTTCTGGGCGTCGTTGGTGCCGTGGGCGAGCGAGACCAGGCCCGCGGAGGCGATCTGGCCGGCGCGGTAGCCCTTCTTGGAGGCCTCGCCGTCGGCCTTCTTGCCGAGGGAGTACGTCAGCCGGCTGGCGAGCAGCGCGGCGATGCCCGCGACCAGCGGAGCGGCGACCGCCGGGATCAGCACCTTGGTGACCAGGACGTCGCCGTGCACCGCGCCGACGCCCGCCGAGGCGATCGTGGCACCGATCAGGCCGCCCATCAGGGCGTGCGACGAACTGGACGGCAGACCGACGAGCCAGGTCAGCAGGTTCCAGAGGATCGCTCCGACCAAGGCGGCGAAGATGACCTCGGGGCGGATTCCGGCCTCGTCGACGAGGCCTTTGGAGATCGTGTTCGCGACTTCGACGGACAGGAAGGCACCGACCAGATTGAGGACCGCGGACATGGCCACCGCGATCTTCGGTCTCATGGCGCCCGTGGAAATGGTCGTGGCCATCGCGTTCGCGGTGTCGTGGAAACCGTTCGTGAAATCGAACGCGAGTGCGGTTACCACCACAATCGCGAGGATCAGCGAGAAGCTTTCCATTTACCCAGGCAATCGTTCGGCGTCGTTGGCGGGACGAACGTAGGTAACCCGAGTGAACGGAAGATGAACTGGGAGGGGCGCAGGGGTGTCCGCAACAGGGGGCCGTCATTCCGCCCTGGTTCAGCGGCCCTTGTGCCCCAACGATCAACTGCCCCGCGCCAACTGTTTCAGTCGATCGAGTGACCCGTCGAAGAGATTCTGGTCACCCGGAAGAGTGCCGTCGCCGTTGTCGTACTGCCAGAAGGTCCAGGATGCCCAGCCGGCCGGCAGCCGTCCCGGGCTCGCCGCGTCGTAGCGGGCGACCCACAGGTGGTGGTTCGCTGCGAAGGCACGACTGTTGCCCGTGCAGGTGTTCCACCAGTGGGTGGTCGTGTAGATCACCGGGCGGCGGCCCGCGAGCCGCTTGACCTCGTCGCTGAACGACTTGATCCAGCCGGTCATCCCGGCCTTGCTCAGGCCGTAGCACTTGTGCCTCTTGTCGTACGGGTTGTACTCGATGTCGAGCGCCGGCGGCAGTGTCCAGCCGTCCGCGCTCCAGTCGCCGCCGTTGCGCACGAAGTGGGCCGCCTGGGCCCGGCCGGACGACCTGTTCGGCAGGGCGAAGTGGTAGGCGCCGCGGACGAGGCCCGCCGCGCGAACGGCCGCGGCGACGGATCGACAGGTGGTCACGGGCCATGCGATTCCCCCCGGAATGGCAACGTGCACGGCAAATCCCCCAGAGAGTACTGGAGGACCGTTGAATATCCGATGATCTCCGGCCAGCAGTGATCCGCGACTGATTTGCGCAGGTATGCGCCCTTACGGATGCTCGGTTTCCGGCCTAAAGTGCCCCCGCCCGGCGGCGCGTTGAAGGGCCGCCTGGCAGGATCGCCGCATGGCTGAGCAGCGAGGCGACGAGCGGGACACGGGGGACATCGGAGGCGGCGGACAGGATGCGGGGGAGTCACGGCGGAGCGGTGTGCGAGCGGAGGAGGCGCGCGCCTGGGAGGACCTCGTCGCGACGGCCCGCCGGACGGTCGCCGAGGGGCTCGTCGTCGGAACGTCCGGCAACGTCTCGGTGCGCGTCGGGGACACCGTGCTGGTCACGCCGTCGGGCGTGCCCTACGACCGGCTGGCGCCGGACGACGTGACCGGGGTCGACCTCGACGGCCGGCAGGTCCTCGGCACGCTCGTCCCGACCAGCGAGCTGCCCATGCACCTCGCCGTCTACCGCACGACCGGCGTCCGCGCCGTCGTCCACACCCACGCCGTGCACGCGACGGCCGTCTCGACCCTCGTGAGCGAGCTCCCGCTGATCCACTACATGGCCGCGGCACTCGGCGGACCCGTCCGGGTTGCCCCGTATGCGACGTACGGCAGCGACGAGTTGGCCGAGAACATGCTCCACGCCCTCGCCGACCGCTCCGGCTGCCTCCTCCGCAACCACGGCACGATCACCCACGGCGCGACCCTGGACCAGGCCTACGACCGCACCGCCCAGCTCGAATGGATGTGCCGCCTCTGGCTGACCGCCACCTCGGTCCCGGGCCTGTCCCCGAGCCTGCTGTCCACGGACCAGCTGGCCGAGGTGCAAGACCGGCTAAGGGGCTACGGCCAGCGCGGCTGACCTCCCTCCGGGACCTCACCGCACCGGCACGGAGGGCCTCTCCCGTCCGACGGCTCCTTCGACTGCGCCCCTCCCCGCCCGCACCCAGGGCGCCGCTGCCCGCGCGGTCGCCGCGCTGTGGGTCACCGGCGTTCCGTCCTGCTCGCGCGGCCACGGCTGCGCTGGCCGTTGGTATCCCGCCCGCTCGTGCGGCCGCTCGCCCTGCGGGTGCGATCACCGCTCCGCCGGCCACCGGCGCCCCGCCCTGAGGGCGCTGCCCCCGTTCCGCCGACCGCCCGGGCCCGCCCGGCGCGCACAACCGCCCTGCCGGCCACCCGCGCCCGTCACCCCACCGACCCCGCCCACTGGTCCCTCGCCCCGTCCCCCGGGACACTGGAGCCGTGCGCACTGTCAACGCGGCGGCCGTTGCCGTCACCGCTGTGATCGGAGCCGGTGTGGCCGCTGTGGCCGCCGGGCGGTTCGCCAGCGACGCCGCGCTCAAGGCGCCTCCCGGCAGGCCGCTGCCCACCGAACCCCGGCTCACCGTGCACGGCACCGCCGCCGGGCAGATCAGCCTCACCCGGGACCTGGCCGCCCTGCGGCCCGGCCGTTACGGCCTCTCCGGTGACGGCTCCCACGCGGTGGTCGGCCCGGTGCTGGGCACCGCCGACACCGCCGACACCGTCGTACGCCGGCTGGAGAGCGTCACGCACGGCACCCTGAAGTCCGGGGACAAGGCCTGGCTCACCCCGAACGTGTACGTCGGCAACCCGGGCGACGCCCTCGGCCTCGAACACACCGACGTCGACATCCCCGGCGAACTCGGCTCCCTGCCCGCGTGGTTCGTGCCCGGCGCCCGGGACACCTGGGTGATCGCCGTGCACGGCCTGGGCACCACGCGGGAACTGGCCATGAACGTCATGGAGTTCCTGCACCGCAACCGCTTCCCCGTGCTCGCCCTCGCCTACCGCGGCGACCTGGGCGCGCCCCGCCGCCCCGACGGGCTGAACCACCTCGGCGAGACCGAGTGGCGCGACCTCGACGCGGCGATCCGCTACGCCGTGGGCCACGGCGCCCGGCAGGTCGTCCTGCACGGCTGGTCCACCGGCGCCACCATGGCCCTGCGCGCCGCCGCCCGCTCGGGACTGCGCGACCGCGTCTCGGGGCTGGTCCTGGACTCCCCGGTGCTCAGCTGGCAGACCACCCTGCGCGCCCTCGCCGCGGCCCGCCGCACCCCGGGCCCGCTGCTGCCCCTCGCGGTCCGCGCCGCCCAGGGCCGCACCGGCCTGCACGACGACGGCGTCGCGGGCCCGGCCTCCTTCGACGGGCTCCACGTCCCGGCGCTCGTCGTCCACGGACCGGACGACACCGTGGCTCCCTGGCGGTTCTCCCGTCACCTCGCCGACGCGCGCCCCGACATGGTCGCTCTGTACACCGTCGGCAACGCGCCCCACTCGGCGATGTGGAACGCCGACCCGCAAGGGTACGAGGAGGCGCTGCGCCGCTTCCTGACGCCGCTCATGTGACCCGTCCACCGCCCCCGCGCCCCGTCGCGACCCCTGTCCCGCCCCGCTCCCCGCCGACCGGTCGCGATGATTCCGTTTAGCGTCGTACCACTGGCTTGTTCCCGGCCTCGGCCGCTCCCGGGAACCCGTGCGTTGGCCATCCCCGTAGCCCGCCGTGACATTCCGTTTGGGTTTTCGGACCGTCAACCGGAAGACTGCACCCGTGACGTCCCGTATCCCGCGCGACTCCAGGCTTCGACTCGTCCGCCCGCGACCCCTGGCCGCCGCCCCCAGAGCGATGAACCAGCGGCGCTCGCGCCGACCCGCACCGCGCCCCCCGGAGGGCACCCCGGCACCGGCGGAGCTGGCCAGAATGGCGCGCTCAGGTCTGGCCGCCGCGGCCCGCGTCGCCCGCTGGGCCGACGCCGCGCTCGGCCCCGGCGGGGACAGCGCCACCGCCGACGGCAAGGCCACCCTCTCCGACGCGACCGCCGAACGGGCCGCCCGCGACCTGGGGCTGACCCCGGCTCAGGTCCGAGGCGACTGGGACACCGCCCGCCTCGCCGGCCTCGTCGAGGTGCACGGCGACAGCGCCCGCCCCGGCTGGCGGCTGCGCGCCTGGGACCGCGACGACAGCGCCGTCCTGCGCGGCTGGGTCGCCCTCTTCGACGCCTGGTCGCTCGCCCACCCGGAGCCCGGGGACCGCGAGGCCGCCGCCGTCGCCGAGGTCGTCTCGGCCATGCCGCAGGCGCTCTCCTTCCTCCAGCTCTCCGCCGGACCCGTCCCCGTGGAGCAGCTCCTCGACCTCCTGGAGCAGCGCGTCACCGAGCTGCGCACCGCACGCTGCGAGATCCCCTACGGCCCTCAGCCCGAGCCGGTGGCCGAGCCGGAGCCCACCGACGCCCCGCTCGCCCCCCTCCTCGACTGGGCCCTGCGCGCCCTCGCCTCCGTCGGCGCCCTCACCTACGGCGACGGCCAGGCCACGCTCACCCCGCTCGGGAGCTGGGCCGTCTGGGTCAAGCTGGAGCAGATCTGCGTCGCCGCGCAGAGCCCCGCCGGGAACATCGAGCAGGCGGCCGAGGACATGCTCCGCGGCTGCGCCCAGCTCCGCCCGAACGCGGCCCGCGCCGAGTACCGCGCCTGGCTCGCCGCCCGCCCCGTCGGCAGCGCCGTCACCGAACTGCTCGGTGCCGCCCGCGGCGAGGACGCCCTGCTGCGCGGCCTCGCCTTCGAGGCGCTGCGCGTCGTCGGCGCCCCCGCCGAGCCCGACGTCCGCGGTGTGCTGGCCGAGCCGACGCTCAGGCCGTACGCGCTGCTGTGGCTGGCCGTGCACGACGGGGCCGACCCGGAGGACGCCCACGAGGTCCTCACCCGTGAGGAGGCGACCTGGCTGTGGGTGGACACCGCGGCCGCCGTCGCCGACCACGGTGAGGCCCCGCTGCTGGTGCGCCATCTGGAGTCCGCGGTGCAGCCGACCGTCCCGATGCTCCTCGACGAGGTACGCGCCGTGGGACACCCCCGCACCGTGCAGGTCCTGGTCGCCCTCGCCGCCGCCCACCCCGACCCGGCCCTGGCCAAGGCCGTACGCCGGGCCGCGTTCCAGGTGCACACCGGCGGCGGCTAGGGCCTGTCGTTTGGATCACGCCGCAGACGCGGGGTCTGGCACGCACATCTGCCGCGTTGTCGTCGGTTGCCGATGCTCCGCATCGCCGCCCTCCTCCGCCTTGCAGCTGCACGCACCAGACCCCGCTCACCGGCGATTGCGTGGAACCGCCGATTTCCTGCGACCTGATCCAAACGACAGGCCCTAGGAGATTCGCGGGGTCAGCCCGCGATCTCGGGCGCGTACGTCCCGAAGCTCCAGATATTGCCCTCGAGGTCCCGGGCCATGTAGTCCCGCGAGCCGTAGTCCTGGTCCGTCGGGGGCATCACGATCTCCACGCCGTGGTCGACGGCGCGGCGGTGGTGTGCGTCCACGTCGTCCACCACCACGTACACCCCCGTGGTGCCCGCGCCCTTCATGGCCGCGTCGAAGACGCCGCCGCGGCCCTTGGTGCCGACCATCACCGCGCCGTTGCCCTGCGTCAGCTCGGCGTGCATCACCGAGCCGTCCTCGCCCTCGTACACCGACAGCTCCGTGAAGCCGAAGGCCTCGGTGAGCTGCCGGATCGCACTCTTCGCGTCCGCGTAGAGCAGCGTCGGATAGATGCTCGGACGTCCGCCGGACGAGCCTGCCATGGCGATCACTTCCTCGTTGTCCCGCTGCCTGACTCAGACAAAAGGTGGTTGCACGTCCCCGTTAGACTGTCTCCTATGGCCATTCTCCTCGCGCATTAGACGGCGGGAACGTCCTCAGCCGCCCATCCCGCCCCCGTATCCGCCCTGGAGTCTGTCCGTGATCTCCGCCTCCGGTATCGAGCTGCGCGCCGGTGCCCGCGTCCTCATCGAAAACGCCACCTTCCGTGTCGCCAAGGGCGACCGCATCGGCCTGGTCGGCCGCAACGGCGCAGGGAAGACCACCCTCACCAAGTGCCTCGCCGGTGACGGCATCCCGGCCGGCGGCACCATCACCCGCTCCGGCGAGGTCGGCTACCTCCCGCAGGACCCCCGCACCGGCGACCTCGACATCCTCGCCCGCGACCGCATCCTCTCCGCGCGCGGCCTGGACATACTGATCCGCAAGATGCGCGAGAACGAGCAGCGCATCGCCACAGGCACGGGCGGCACCCGCGAGAAGGCGCTCAAGCAGTACGAGCGCCAGGAGACGGAGTTCCTCACCAAGGGCGGGTACGCCGCCGAGGCCGAGGCCGCCACCATCGCCGCCGCGCTCAACCTGCCCGACCGCGTGCTCGGCCAGCCCCTGCACACGCTCTCCGGCGGTCAGCGCCGCCGTATCGAGCTGGCCCGCATCCTGTTCTCCGACGCGGACACGCTGCTGCTCGACGAGCCGACCAACCACCTCGACGCCGACTCGATCATCTGGCTGCGGGACTACCTGAAGACCTACCGCGGCGGCTTCATCGTGATCTCCCACGACGTCGAACTGGTCGAGACGGTCGTGAACAAGGTGTTCTACCTGGACGCCAACCGCTCCCAGATCGATGTCTACAACATGGGCTGGAAGCTCTACCAGCAGCAGCGCGAGGCCGACGAGAAGCGCCGCAAGCGCGAGCGGCAGAACGCCGAGAAAAAGGCCTCCGCGCTGCATTCGCAGGCCGACAAGATGCGGGCCAAGGCCACCAAGACCGTCGCCGCGCAGAACATGGCCCGCCGGGCGGACAAGCTGCTGGCCGGCCTGGAGGCCGAGCGGAAGTCCGACAAGGTCGCCAAGCTGCGCTTCCCCGAGCCCTCCCCGTGCGGCAAGACCCCGCTCATGGCCGAGGGCCTGTCCAAGTCCTACGGCTCGCTGGAGATCTTCACCGACGTCGACCTGGCCATCGACAAGGGCTCGCGCGTCGTCATCCTCGGCCTCAACGGCGCGGGCAAGACGACCCTGCTCCGGCTGCTCGGCGGGGCCGAGAAGCCCGACACCGGCGAGGTCATCGAGGGCCACGGCCTCAAGCTCGGCTACTACGCGCAGGAGCACGAGACCCTCGACCCGGAGCGCACGGTCCTGGAGAACATGCGCTCGGCCGCCCCCGACCTGGACCTGGTGGAGGTCCGCAAGACGCTCGGCTCGTTCCTGTTCTCCGGCGACGACGTCGACAAGCCGGCCGGGGTCCTCTCCGGCGGCGAGAAGACCCGCCTGGCCCTCGCCACCCTGGTGGTCTCCTCGGCGAACGTCCTGCTCCTCGACGAGCCCACCAACAACCTCGACCCGGCCAGCCGCGAGGAGATCCTCGGCGCGCTGCGCACCTACAAGGGCGCGGTCGTCCTCGTCACGCACGACGAGGGCGCGGTCGAGGCGCTCCAGCCGGAGCGGATCATCCTGCTGCCCGACGGCGTCGAGGACCTGTGGGGCGCCGACTACGCGGACCTCGTCGCCCTGGCCTGAGTGTCAGTGCCGCTTGATCGAATGCGTGATCAACGGCGTATGGATCATTCGGCCTAGCGGTGATCCATCATCTGTGTGAGATCTCCTCGTACCGAGGTGTGTCCTACATCGATTTCGCGGCCGAGCCCCCGATTCTTCCGGGCTCGGCCGCGACGCCTTTCTGACCTGGCATTTTCCGGAGCAATCCGTTCGGGTGTACGGGCGCCGATCTTCGGAATTGCGTATTCCGGATGTGGGGATGTGCTCCCGTCGTCACAACCTTGTCTCACGGACCTTGCCGAATGGGTGGCCATCAAGGCCCGGAGGGGTGATCATGAGGAGACCAGAGCGCACTTCCCATGAGGAGGCACGGGTGGCCGAGACTCTGAAGAAGGGCAGCCGGGTGACCGGCGCCGCGCGCGACAAGCTCGCGGCAGACCTGAAGAAGAAGTACGACGCCGGTGCGAGCATCCGGGCGTTGGCCGAGGAGACCGGCCGCTCGTATGGCTTTGTGCACCGCATGCTCAGTGAGTCGGGCGTCACGCTGCGAGGGCGTGGCGGGGCGACCCGGGGCAAAAAGGCCACGGCCTGACCCCGGGTGGCCCCTCGGCTTCGATGGTGGCCACCCGGTCGGTCGGCTGATCGACCGGGTGGTTACTGTGCAGTCACTTAGCTGACCGCACACATCGGAGGCGTCCATGGCTTCGCCCGACAAGGACCTCGTTCCCGTACTCGACAAGGACGGCGTACGGCTCACCGTCGACGACGCGGTCGCCACGGTGACGCTGACCAACCCCGACAAGCGCAACGCGCAGAGCCCCGCTCTGTGGCGGGCGCTGACCGAGGCCGGTCGGCAGCTGCCGGGCTCCGTCCGTGTCGTGGTGCTGCGGGCCGAGGGCAAGTCCTTCTCGGCCGGTCTCGACCGGCAGGCGTTCACGCCCGAGGGCTTCGACGGGGAACCGTCGTTCATCGACCTCGCGCGTGGTGACGACGCCGAGCTGGACGCGACCATCGCCGAGTACCAGCAGGCGTTCACCTGGTGGCGGCGCAGCGACATCGTCTCCGTCGCCGCCGTCCAGGGGCATGCCATCGGGGCGGGCTTCCAGCTGGCCCTCGCCTGCGACCTGCGCGTCGTCGCCGACGACGTGCAGTTCGCCATGCGCGAGACCAGCCTCGGACTCGTGCCCGATCTGACGGGCACGCATCCGCTGGTGGGACTCGTCGGATACGCCCGCGCGCTGGAGATCTGCGTGACCGGGCGCTTCGTCACGGCCGCGGAGGCCGTGAACACCGGCCTGGCCAACGTGGCCGTGCCCGCCGACCAGCTCGACGACACCGTCCGCGACCTCGCCTCGGCCGTCCTCGCCGCGCCCCGTGACGCCGTCGTCGAGACCAAGGCGCTGCTGCGCGGCGCCCAGGACCGCACATACGAGGCGCAGCGCGGCGCGGAGCGCCAGGCCCAGGCCCGCCGACTGCGGGACCTCGCGGGCCTCGGGGACTGAGGCGGCACCTCAGCCGATCCCGCTCACCACCACCGCCACCGTCGGGTGGTCCGGCAGCGTCCTGCGCACCGCCGTGCGCACCGCGCGGGCCACCTCACGGGCCTGGTGGTCCGCGCCCACCGCGAGTTCCAGCCGGACATGACGGTGCGGCAGCGCCGCCTCGCCCGGGAGGTTCTCGATGTGCACGGGGTGGCCCAGCGCGGCGGTCAGGTGAAGCACGCCCGGGACGTCGAGGGCGGCGGTCGCGACCCGGCCCTCGTCGCCGTCCATGGGCCGCGCGGCCCGAGGAGGTTCGGGGAGACCCGCGGCGGGGCCGGGTTCCGTCTCCTCGTCCAGCAGCCCCGCCACGCGCAGGTCCACCTCCGTCACCGTCAGACCCAGCTGCTGTGTCGCGGCGGTCGCCAGCGTCGCCCGCAGGAGGGACGCCGTCGCCG
Source organism: Streptomyces sp. CRCS-T-1 (assembly GCF_024442335.1). NCBI lineage: Bacteria > Bacillati > Actinomycetota > Actinomycetes > Kitasatosporales > Streptomycetaceae > Streptomyces > Streptomyces sp. CRCS-T-1. The sequence goes on from NZ_CP101651.1 coordinate 6,642,260, forward strand.
GCAGCGGCTGCGAGGCCGTGGCCGCGAAATCAACCGTCACCCGCAGCGGTCCGGGCGGCTGCGCGCTCGGCGGAGCCGGTACGGCCGGCTCCTGGGTGTCCTCCGGGTCGGCGAGCGCGACCCGGAGCGTGTCGAGGCGCACGCCCGGAGCGTCCTGGGCCGCGCGCCGCAACACCGCCTCGGCCGCCTGCTCGGAGATCCACGCGCCGTCGCGCGCGTCACCCAGCGGCAGGAGCCTGCCGAAGCCCAGCTGATGTCTCACTGCCTGCGTCCACCGGTCGGCCGTCATTCCTCCAGCCTGCCGCATCAGAGGCGCGCAACCACGTAACCGTGCTTACGGTGGTCGCAGGACGACAACCGAAAAGGACGTACGCCGATGACTGACATGACGGAGAACCGGGGCGGAGAGACCGAATCGCCGGCGGCACGCAGGAGTCCGCTGGCCAAGCGCAGTGGCGGAGACCCGGGCTCGCGCGGACGGACGACCATCGCTGACGGCGTCGTGGAGAAGATCGCCGGGCTCGCCGCACGCGACGTGGACGGCGTGCACGCCATGGGCAGCGGAGTCGCCCGCACCTTCGGAGCCGTACGCGACCGGGTGCCCGGCGGTACGAAGTCGGTGACCCGCGGCGTGAAGGCCGAGGTCGGCGAGGTGCAGGCGGCTCTCGACCTGGAGATCGTCGTCGACTACGGCGTGTCGATCGCCGATGTCGCCCGCGACGTACGGGAGAACGTCATCACCGCCGTCGAGCGGATGACCGGCCTCGAGGTCGTCGAGGTCAACATCGCGGTCAGCGATGTGAAGCTGCCGGACGAGGAGGAAGAGGAACCCGAGCGGCGGATCCAGTGAGGCACGGGGCACCGGACGGCACAGCGGCTGAGGAGCTGAGGAGCGCATGAGCATGGCCGTGGTCGGCATGATCGCCGGCATGGCGTTGGCATTCGCCGGATACTTCGGTGGATTCGGCGCTTTCCTGCTGGTGGCGGCGTTGGGCGCCGTCGGCTTCGTCGTCGGCCGGTTCCTGGAAGGGGACATGGACTTCGGCGACTTCTTCCGTCCACGTCACGAACGGCGGCGGTGACGCCCGTGAGCACGGGGGCCGGTGAACTCGACAGACCCCTGACCGCCGTCCCGCCGGCAGAGCGCGGCGCGACCAGGATCGCCGACCGGGTGGTCGCGAAGATCGCCTCCCAGGCGGCCCGCGAGGCCGTCGGGACGCTGCCGCCCGACGCCGGCCGCCCGTCCGCGAGCGTGGCCGTCCACCACGAGGTCGCCCACGTCCGGGTGCACGTCGAACTCGACTACCCCTGCGACGTCGGCGACCGCTGCCGACAGGTGCGTCGCCAAGTCGTCGAACGAGTGGGCACCCTGGCGGGCATGGAGGTGCCGGAGGTCGTCGTCCAGGTGGAGCGGCTCCATCCGGTCGCCGGGCACGGCGCGACACAGGGGAGGACGCGATGAGCGAACCCCGGGGCACCGACCCGGCCGAACCGCCCGAGTCCGAGGGCGGCACACAGCGACTGCCGGTCGTCGACCCGTCGGAGACCGGAGAGGGACCCGACCAGTCCGACCGGTCCGAGCCGACGGAAGCCGAGGGACAGCCGGCCGCACCCGACGAAGAGGGCGGCCGCGAAAGCCGCTTCTGGTCGGCGCGCCGCGTCCCCGCCGGCATCGTCGCGCTGCTGCTCCTGGGCCTCGCCGGACTGTTCCTGTACGACGTCGCGTCCGTGCGCGCCGACCGGCCCGCCATGAGCTGGCGCCGGGAACTCGCCCAGCAGCTCGCCGAACGGCCCCTGGACGACGTCTGGGTGCTCGTCGGGGCCGGAGTGGCCGCCGCCCTCGGACTCTGGCTGCTCGTCCTGGCCGCCACACCCGGCCTGCGGGACGTGCTCCCGATGCGGCGCGCGCACGCCGACGTACACGCCGGGCTGCACCGCGACGCCGCCGCGTCCGCGCTGCGGGACCGGGCCATGGAGGTGTCCGGCGTGCAGTCCGCGGACGTCCGGATGCGCCGGACCAAGGCGAAGGTCCGCGCCGCGTCGCACTTCCGTGAACTGGACGACGTACGAACCGAACTGGACGCCGTGCTCACCGACGCGGTCCGCGGGCTGGGGCTGTCCCGGCCCCCCGCGGTGTCGGTGCGCGTACGGCGGCCCGGCCGGAAGGGGTGACCGGAGGTGCTCCGGATCGTCAACCGTGTGTTCCTCGGGCTCGTGGGCCTCGTGCTGCTGGTGCTGGGCGGCTCGGTGCTGGCCGTCGGCCTCGGCGCCCCGGTGCCCACGTGGTGGATCCACGACAGCCGGCACGACGTGCTGCTGAGCGACGCCGAACGCACGCGCTGGCGGGAGGACGGCTGGTGGTGGCCGACCGTCATCGCCGTACTCGCCGTCGTTCTGCTGCTCGCCCTGTGGTGGCTCGTCGCGGTCCTCCGCCGGCGCCGCCTCGCCGAGATCCTCGTCGACACCGGCGACGGCGAGGGCGCCCTGCTGCGCGGCCGGGCCCTGGAGAGCGCCCTCGCCGGGGAGGCGGAACAGGCCGACGGCGTGGACCGCGCCGACGCGCGTCTGACGGGCCGCCGTACCACCCCCGAGGCCCGCGTACGGCTCTCGCTGGAGCCGCACGTGGACCCGGGAACGGCCCTGCACGACCTGACGACCGGCGCCCTGGCCCACGCCAGAACCTCCGCGGGCCTCGACTCACTCCCGGCGGAGGTGAGACTGCGGGGCGTCAAGCACCGTGCGGAGAGGGTGAGTTGAGTACGTCGGACTCGGGTCTCAGAACCCGTGCCGCGCTCCGCCGTCCACCGGCACCATGACCCCGGTCAGATAGGACGCCGCCGGCGACATCAGGAACGCGGCCACCCGGCCGAACTCCTCCGGCGCCCCGTACCGCCGCAGCGGAATACGCGACTCCGAAGCCGCCCTGGTCGCCTCGGGATCCGCCGACAAGCCGTCCAGCTGCCGCACCCGGTCCGTGTCGATGCGCCCGGGCAGCACCCCGACCACCCGGATCCCCCGCGGCCCCAGCTCCTCCGACAACGACTTGGCGAACCCGGCCAGCCCGGGCCGCAGCCCGTTCGAGATCGTCAGCCCCGGAATCGGCTCGTACACCGAGCCGGACAGCACGAACCCGATGACGCCCCCGGCCTCCAGCTCGGAGGCGGCGGCGCGGGCCAGCCGTACGGCACCGAGGAACACCGACTCGAACGCCGCCTGCCACTGCTCGTCGGTGTTGTCGGCGACGAACCCGGCCGGCGGGCCGCCCACGCTGATCAGGACACCGTTGAAGCGCCCGAAGTTCTCCCGCGCGGCCCCGATCAGCCGGGCCGCCGCCTCGGGGTCGGCGTTGTCGACGGCCACCCCGACCGCGTTCGGGCCCAGCGCGTCCGCCGTCTCGGCGACGCTCTTGTCGTCCCTGCCCGAGACGACCACCTTCGCCCCGTCCGCGACCAGCTCGCGCGCGGAAGCGTTGCCGAGGCCTCGCGTGGCCCCGGTGACGACGTACACCCGGTCCTTCAGTCCAAGATCCATGGTCCCTATCCTGCCCCCTCCTCGCCGAACAGGGCGAGGGCGGTGTTCACGAGGCCGATGTGGCTGAACGCCTGCGGGAAGTTGCCGAGCTGCCGGCCGGACACGGGGTCGAACTCCTCGGACAGCAGACCGACGTCGTTGGCCAGCCCCACCAGCCGCTCGAACAGCTCGCGGGCCTCCTTCGTCCGGCCCGTCATGTACAGGGCGTCCGCGAGCCAGAACGAGCACACCACGAAGGTGCCCTCGGAACCGGGCAGTCCGTCGACGTCCGCGTCGTCGGTCGTGTAGCGCAGCAGCAGCCCGTGGTGGTCCAGCTCCTCGCGGATCGCGTCGATGGTGCCGATGACGCGCGGATCGTCGGGCGGCAGGAAGCCGACGCGCGGGATGAGCAGCAGCGCCGCGTCCAGTTCGCGTGAACCGTAGGACTGCGTGAAGGTGTTGCGTTCGGCGTCGAAGCCCTTCTCGCACACCTCGCGGTGCACCTCCTCGCGCAGCGCGCGCCAGCCCTCCAGGTCGCCGTCCAGCTCCGGATGGCGCTCCATGGTGCGCACGGCACGGTCGGCGGCCACCCACACCATCACCTTCGAGTGCACGAACTGGCGCCGGCCGCCGCGCACCTCCCACAGCCCCTCGTCGGGCTGGCGCCAGTTCGTCCGCAGGAAGTCCATCAGGGCCGTCTGCAGCGCCCACACGTCCGGCTGGGCGGTCAGGCCCGACTCGCGGGCCAGCGACAGGGAGTCCATGACCTCGCCGTAGACGTCCAGCTGGAGCTGGTTCACGGCGTCGTTGCCGATGCGGACGGGCCGGGACCCGGCGAACCCCGACAGCCACGGCAGCTCGGACTCGGGCAGCCGCCGCTCGCCCGCCAGGCCGTACATGATCTGCAGATCGGCCGGGTCGCCCGCGACCGCGCGCAGCAGCCAGTTCCGCCAGGCCTCGGCCTCGTCCTGGTAGCCCGCCGCCAGCAGCGCCCCCAGGGTGAGGGTGGAGTCGCGCAGCCAGCAGTAGCGGTAGTCCCAGTTGCGCACCCCGCCCGGCTCCTCGGGCAGCGAGGTGGTGAGGGCGGCGACGATGCCGCCGGTCGGGGCGTAGGTGAGCGCCTTGAGGGTGATCAGGGAGCGGACGACGGCGTCCCGGTACGGCCCTTGGTAGCGGCAGCGCGACACCCAGGCCCGCCAGTCCTCGACGCTGTGCCGCAGCGCCTCGTGCGGGTCGACGAGCGACGGGCGCTCCTCGTGGGAGGGGTGCCAGGTCAGGACGAACGCGACCTTCTCGCCCTTCTTGACGGTGAACTCCGCGTGCGTACCGAAGTCCTCGCCCCAGCTGCGCACCTCCGGCTCGCTGCGCAGCCAGGTGGAGTCCGGTCCGGCCACGGCGACCCGGTGGCCGTCGGACCGGCGCATCCACGGCATGATCGAGCCGTAGTCGAAGCGCAGCTTGATGGCACTGTGGAGCGTCACCTCGCCGTCCAGCCCCTCGACGATCCGTACGAGGTCGGGGGCCTCGTCGCGCTGGGGCATCAGGTCGGTGACCCGGACCGCCCCCTGTTCGGTCTCCCACTCGGTGTCCAGGACGAGGGTGTCGTGGCGGTAGGCGCGCCGGGTGCACCGGTCCGCCCCCACGGGGGCGATGCGCCAGTAGCCGTTGTCCTCGTCGCCGAGCAGTTTGGCGAAGCAGGCGGCCGAGTCGAAGCGGGGCAGACACAGCCAGTCGACGGACCCGTCCGTGCCCACCAGGGCCGCCGTCTGTTCGTCACCGATGAGCGCGTAGTCCTCGATACCCGTATGCACGCAGTGCGGGTTCCCGGCAAGTAGGGCCCGCAATCAGGGGTGGAGCCGGGGGAGTGACCGGCCCTCGGCGGCGGGTGCGGCGGTGCCGGTGCCGGTGCCGGAGAAGATGACTCCGGGATCCGACGGTGTCTGGTTGAGCACCCACAGACCGATCAACACGGCCAGGGTGAAGACGACCGCGATCAGCACGGCGAGCACGAGCCGCCGCCGGCGTTCGCGCCGCAGCCACTCACCGCGTGCCGTGCGATAGGCGTCGGGGTCGGGGAGCACGCCGCCGGCCAGGGCCTCAAGGGCCTCGCGCAGCTCGCGTTCGGTGCGGCCGTCGCCGTGCCCGGTCCGGTCCGGGCTCGTGTCCTTCATCGCCGTGCCTCCATCGCCTGGGTCAGGGCGGCGATGCCGCGTGCCGTGTGGGTCTTGACCGAACCGCCGGAGATGCCCATCGCGTCGGCTATCTCACTCTCCTTCAGACCGAGCCAGTGCCGCAGCACCAGCGCCTCGCGCTGCCTCGGCGGCAACTGCTGGAGCGCGTCGATGAGCACGCGCTGGTCGTCGCGCAGCAGCGCGGCGTGCTCGGCGGAGGCGACCATCTCGTCCGGCGGGCTCGGCGGGTTCTCCTCGTGCCGGCGGGCGACCTGGAGGTGGCGTATCCGCATCCGCGTCAGATTGCAGACGGTGGACCGCAGATACGCCTCCGCGGCGGCCGCGTCCCGCAGGCGCCGCCACTTGCGGTAGATCTGGTAGTACGCCTCGGCCACCACGTTCTCCGGGTCGTCGGCGCCCAGCAGGACCGCGAGCCGCAGCATCGAGGAGTAGTGCACCTCGAAGAGGCGGGCCACGCCCGTCTCCCGCTCCAGGTCGGCCGGGTCGGCAGCCGCGGGAGGCAGGGGCACGGCGGCGGCCGGGGGCACGGTGGGGGAGTTCTGTCTGCGTCTCACGGGTTGTTCGCTCCGGTCTCCGGGCGTCGCCGGACGGTCAGGCGGGACGGCAGGTCGGTCGAGTCGGCGCCGCGCGGAACGCCCAGCCGGTCCAGCACCGGGGTGCCGGCCACCGCGACGGCCAGATTGAGCAGCAGGGCCGCGAGCCCGGCGTAGATCTCCAGCGGCCCGGCGCCGGTGCCGAGCGGCACGATCGAGGAGAACCCCTCGCGCACCACCAGGTACGTCCCCGAGACCATGCCCACGGCCCACCCGGCGAGCAGCGCCCGAGGGTGCAGCCGCCCGGTGAACAGCCCGACGGCCACGGCCGGGAAGATCTGCAGGATCCACACGCCGCCGAGCAGCTGGAGGTTGATGGCGTCCTGGTCGCGCAGCCCGAACACGAACGCCACGGCCCCCGCCTTCGCGGTGATCGACACCGCCTTGGCGATGCGCACCTGGCGCTTGGGCGTGGCGGTCGGCTGGACGTACTCGACGTAGACGTTGCGTACGAAGCTCGTCGCCGCGGCGATCGACATCACCGCCGCCGGGACGAGCGCCCCCACGGCGATCGCGGCGAACACCAGCCCGGCCAGCGGCGCCGGCATCAGCCGGTCGACCAGCATCGGCACGGCCGCCTCGGCACCACCGCGCGGCGCCCGCACCCCCGCCGCGAGGGCGGCGAAGCCGAGGAACCCGAACAGCGCGAGCAGCCCGGTCCAGGCCGGCAGCGCCACCGAGACCTTGCGCAGGGTGCGGGGCCCGTCGGCGGCGAAACCGGCGGTGAGCACATGCGGATACATCAGCAGGGCGAGGGCGGAGCCGAGGGCGAGGGTGGCGTAGGCGGGCTGCTGGGCGGGGGACAGCAGCAGCGCCGGATCGCCCAGCCGCGCCGCGGCGCCGTCGAAGACCGGGCCGGGGCCGCCGAACCGTTCGAGGACCAGCCAGGTCACGGCGGTCAGCGAGCCGAACACGGCCACCGCCTTCAGCGCCGAGATGACCGTGGGCGCGCGCAGCCCGTGCCGGTATGTGGCCACCGCGAGCCCCGCGAACAGCGCCACCAGCACCAGGTCCCCGGCCAGGCCCCGGGGATGGACGCCTCCGGCCGTCAGCACGGCCCGGATGCCGATCAGCTGCAGCGCCAGGTACGGCATCGTCGCGAGGATCCCGGTCAGCGCGACCACCAGGGCCAGCGGCGGCGACCCGTACCGGCCCCGCACGAAATCGGCGGCGGTGATATAGCCGTGCCGGCGGGCCACGCTCCACAGGCGGCTCAGCAGCACGAAGGCGAGCGGGCAGACGATCACCGTGTACGGCACCGCGAAGAAGGCCGGAGCGCCGTTGCCGTACGCGAGACCGGGCACGGCGGTGAAGGTGTACGCGGTGAAGATCGTGCCGCCGAGCAGCAGCCAGGTCCAGCCGGGGCCGAGGCTTCGGTCGGCCAGTGCCCAGCCCTCCAGGGAGGGCAGCCGGTCCACCGGACGCAGCCGCCGTGCGGTGACCGCGAGCAGCGACGCCCCGCCGATCACGGCGAGAAACGTCGCGGTCATGGCGCCGTCAGCCATGGGTCACCGTCCTTGGTGTGCCTTTGCCCTCGCGCGAGAGTTGCGCGGACGGCCCGTCCGGAGGACAGGGAACCTGCGGGAAATCTTCTGGGAACGCCGTGTCATCCACTTCCGGCGGGAGCGCAACTCTTGCACAGACCGACAGCGAGCGGGAGAGGTGCGCAGGTCGGGGAAGCGCCCCCGCACCGGCCCCCGCGCAGGTCCTGTCGCACACCACCGCCACGGTGAGGAGCCGCCATGCCCGTATCAGTCCTGCCCGAATCCGACCGGTCAGCGCCAGAAAAGCGGCGAATGCCCCTGAAGTCCCTCCTGCTCTGGGCCGCCCTCTCCCTGCTCGGCGCGATCGCCTGGGGCGTCCTCGCCCTCGCCCGGGGCGAGGAGATCTCGGCGGTCTGGCTGGTCGTCGCGGCGCTCGGCTCGTACGCCATCGCCTACCGTTTCTACTCCCGCTTCGTCGCCCGGCGGGTGCTGGGGCCCGACGACCGCCGGGCCACGCCCGCCGAGCGCCTCGAGGACGGCGTCGACTTCCACCCCACCGACCGCCGGGTGCTGCTCGGCCACCACTTCGCCGCGATCGCCGGCGCCGGGCCGCTGGTGGGGCCGGTCCTCGCGGCGCAGATGGGCTATCTGCCCGGGACGCTGTGGATCGTCGCCGGTGTGATCTTCGCGGGCGCGGTGCAGGACATGGTCGTGCTGTTCCTGTCCATGCGGCGGGACGGGAAGTCGCTCGGGCAGATGGCCCGGGACGAGATCGGCCGCTGGGGCGGGGCCGCCGCCCTGATCGCCGTGTTCGCCATCATGATCATCCTGCTGGGTGTGCTGGCCCTGGTCGTCGTCAACGCCCTCGCCCACTCCCCGTGGGGCACCTTCTCCGTCGCGATGACCATCCCCATCGCCCTGTTCATGGGCTTCTGGCTGCACATCCTGCGCCCGGGCCGGGTCGTCGAGACCAGCCTGATCGGCGTCGCGCTTCTGCTGCTCGCCATCGTCGGGGGCAGCTGGATCCAGCAGTCCTCCCTGGCCTCCGCCTTCACCCTCAGCCCCACGACCCTCGTGTTCTGCCTGGTCGGCTACGGCTTCGTCGCCTCCGTGCTGCCGGTGTGGATGCTGCTCGCGCCGCGCGACTACCTCTCCACCTTCATGAAGATCGGCACGATCGCGATGCTGGCGGTGGGCGTGGTGGTCGCCGCCCCGGTCCTGCGCGCGGACGCGGTGACCGACTTCGCCTCGACGGGCGCGGGACCCGTCTTCGCGGGCTCGCTCTTCCCCTTCCTCTTCATCACCATCGCCTGCGGGGCGCTCTCCGGCTTCCACGCCCTGGTCGCCTCCGGCACCACGCCGAAGCTGATCCAGAAGGAGTCCCAGGTCCGGATGATCGGCTACGGCGCCATGCTGATGGAGTCGTTCGTCGCGATCATGGCGCTGATCGCGGCGGCCACTCTGGAGCCGGGCCTGTACTACGCCATGAACGCCCCGGCGGCCCTCCTCGGCACCACGGCCGAGTCGGCGTCCCACGCGGTCGCCGGACTCGGCTTCACGATCACCCCCGACCAGCTCACCCAGGCCGCCAAGGCCGTGGAGGAACAGACGTTGATCGCCCGCTCGGGAGGAGCCCCGACCCTCGCGGTCGGCATGTCGGAGATCTTCTCCGGGGTCATCGGCGGCACCGCGATGAAGGCCTTCTGGTACCACTTCGCGATCATGTTCGAGGCGCTGTTCATCCTGACGACCGTGGACGCGGGCACCCGGGTCGGCCGCTTCATGCTCCAGGACATGCTCGGCAACGTCTGGAAGCCGGCCGGCCGGGTCAACTGGAAGCCGGGCATCTGGCTGTGCAGCGCCCTGGTTGTCGCGGCCTGGGGCTACTTCCTCTACACCGGCGCCACCGACCCGCTCGGCGGAATCAACCAGCTCTTCCCGCTCTTCGGCATCGCCAACCAGCTGCTCGCCGCGATCGCCCTGGCCGTCTGCACCACGGTACTGATCAAGTCCGGGAAACTGCGCTGGGCCTGGGTCACCGGCGTCCCGCTCGCCTGGGTCGTCGCCATCACCTTCACCGCCGGCTGGCAGAAGATCTTCTCCGACGACCCGAAGGTGGGCTTCTTCGCCCAGCGCGCCCGCTACGCCGACGCCCTCGACGCCGGCCAGATCCTGCCGCCCGCCAAGAGCCCGGCCGACATGCGGACCGTCGTCACCAACTCCACGGTCGACGGCGTCCTGATCGCCCTCTTCCTGCTGCTGGTCGCCGTGGTGCTCGTGAACGCGGCGGTGGTGTGCGTACGGGCGATCCGCGCCCCGGGTCCCTTGCCGACCACCGAGGCACCGTACGTCGAGTCCCGCATCGAGCTGCCGGGGCAGAAGCCGGGAGAGGAGCCGGCCGAGCCCCTGGCGGGAGCCCGCTCATGAGGGCGGTGCGCTGGGCACGGGCCGTGTCCTGGTACGTCCGCGAACTGCTGCGCACGCTGGACCGGGGGTCCGGGCCGCGGGGGAGGTGCTGCTGACCGGCCCCGGGGGCGGAGCGGGCGCGGGGGAGGTGCTGCCGGCGGACCGGGGGCGGGCCTGCAGATGGGGCCGGGGACGGGCCTGTGGGCGTGCTGCGGGTCGTCGGTCTGCTGGCGCTGCTCTGATCGCTGGGTCGGGACCCGCTCCGCCGGGGTGCTGCTGGTGACGGCCCAGGGCTCGGCTTGAGCCGTGCCGCCGCCAGTGGCCCGGGGCGGCCGCAGGGGCGTTGCTGTCGACGTGGCCGCGGGCGGCTGCTGACCTGGACGCTGGGGCGGCCGTCGACCTGGACCGTGGGGAGGGCGACTGCCGGCGGTCACACGGTCGCCGGGTCGGTCTTCGTCGCGTCGGTGGTTACGTGGCCGTCGGCTCGGTCTTCGTCCCGCGTGGTCACACGGTCGCCGGCTCGGTCTCCGTCGTGTCGGCGGCCTCGGCCGCCTTCTGGGCCCGGTCGCGGGCTTCGCGGCGGGCCAGGATCACCCAGCCGACCGGGACGGCCGCGGCGAACAGCCACCACTGATAGGCGTAGGCGTAGTTCAGCGCGGCGTCCTCCTCGCCCGGGTTGCCGAGGAGTTCGGGGGTGTCGCCCTTGGGCTCGGGGGCCGTCTGGGCGATGTAGCCGCCGAGCACCCGGGCGTCCAGGCGCCGTGCCTCCTGCTCGCTGTTGATCAGCATGATCTGCCGGTCCGGCAGGCCTTGAAGGTTCTTGATGCCGCTCGCCTCGGTCGTCTCGTCGGGCATCAGCCGCCCGGTGACGGTGACCTCGCCGGCCGGCGGTGCGGGCACCTTCGGGAACGCGGTCTGGCTCGGGCCGTCGGAGGGGATCCAGCCCCGGTTGACCAGCAGGACCTTGCCGTCGTCGAGGACGAACGGGGTGAGGATGTGGTAGCCGACCTCGTCGTCGGAGTTGGTGCGGCGGCGGACGACGACCTCGTCCTCGGTGTCGAAGCGACCCTTCGCGCTCACGGTGCGGTACCGCTCGGCGCTGGTGACGGTGTGCCCGGGCTCCGTCAGCTTCTCCACGGGCACCGGGTCGGCCGCCAGCGCGTCCGAGACCAGCTGGTTCCGGGCGGTGCGCTCCTCGTAGCGATGCATCTGCCAGATGCCCAGCCTGATCATCGTGGGGATGAGAAGCAGGGCGATCAGTGTGAGGATCACCCACTGCCGGGACATCAGGAAGCGGTACACCCCACGACCGTACAACTCGGTCGTGGGGTGCGATCAGCCGGGTACGGTTTCACACCTTGTCGACAATTCCCGCCTTTCCCTCCGCGCGTGCGCAGTGCGCCCCGCAGTACCACTGGCCCTCGACCTCCACGCCCTGGCCGATGATCTGCACCCGGCAGTGCTCGCAGATGGGTGCCATGCGGTGGATCGCGCAGGAGAAGCAGTCGAAGACGTGCACCGCGCCCTGCGCGTGCACCTCGAAGGTCATTCCGTACTGATTGCCACATACCTCACAGGTCGCCATGCGCCACAGGGTGAGCCGTCACCCCGGCCCGGGCGAGCGGGCGCCGGGCGAGTCGCCGCCCAATCACCCGTCCGTACGGTCGCCCCCCGGCGCCGCCGCGCCCCCGGTCACCCCTGCGACGCCGGCTCCACATCCGCGAGAAGCTGCCCGAACGCCGCCTCGTCCACGACCGGCGTGCCGAACTGCCGCGCCTTGACCACCTTGGACGTGCCCGAGTCCGGGTCGTTCGTGACGAGCAGGCTGGTGAGCCGGGACAGGCTGGTGGCCACATGCAGCCCGGCCTCGGTCGCGCGGTCCTCCAGCAGGTCGCGCTCCACCGAGGTGTCACCCGAGAAAGCGACCCGCATGCCCTGCTTGAGCCGCCCGCCCACCTCGTAGCGCCCCGGGTTGGGGTAGGGGCAGGCGGGCCGCTTCCGGGCCGGACGCCAACTGGTCGGCCGGTAGCCGCCGTAGCCCGCCTGCTGTCCGATGCGGGGCGCGGGACCGTCCGACCACTCGGTCAGCGGCCGGCACTCCAGCAGCGGCAGCCGTACGCCGTTCGCCGCCGCGGCCCTCAGGCTGGGCCGGAACGCCTCGGCCAGCACGCGCGCGTCGTCCAGCGCGTGGTGCGCCCGCTGCTGGACGACGCCGAAGTGCGCGGCGAGGGACTCCAGCTTGTGGTTGGGCAGCGGGAGCCCGAGTTCCTTGGACAGGGCGATGGTGCACAGTCGCTGCCGTACCGGAGCCTCGCGCTGCGCCCGCGCGTACTCCCGGGCGATCATCTGCCAGTCGAAGACGGCGTTGTGCGCGACGAGCACCCGTCCCTCGAGCCGGGTCGTGAACTCCTCGGCGATGTCCTGGAAGAGGGGCGCGCCCTCGAGTGCCTCGCTCGTCAGTCCGTGGATCCACACGGGGCCGGGGTCGCGCTCCGGGTTGACCGTCGAGTACCAGTGGTCCTCGACCTCGCCGCGCGCGTCGAGCCGGTAGACGGCCGCGGAGATGATGCGATCGTCCCGGGCCAGACCTGTGGTCTCCACGTCAACAACCGCGTACCCCTGGGGATACGCGGCCGGCCATGACGTGGGAGAGGGCACTGCGGTCGTCAGGTCATCGAGCATGGTCCCTGAGGATACGGGCCACGACTGACACCGCGGCCCGCCAGGTGCGTTCACCCGGCTCTTCCGATACTCCCTCAGGCAGGTTGTCCGGTCTGTCCGTTCGCGAGGCGTACGTCTGACCGATGCTCAGTCACTCTGCCGGGCGTCCGGGTGGTCACCGTCACCCCCGTCGTCCGTTTGTCGACCCCTCCCGATTGGTGGAGATCACCAAGAAGCAAGCGCGTACCGTCGAGAATACTTGTGGGTAACAACGTCTAGTCGGGGCCGGACGGCGGTCCTACGGTGCTTGCATGCCGAACCTGCCCGATGTCGTGCTGTGGTCGATCCCCGCCTTTGTGCTGCTCACCGTGGTCGAGATGGTGAGCTACCGTCTCCATCCCGACGAGGACGCGGAGGGCTACGAGGCGAAGGACGCCGCCACGAGCGTCGGCATGGGCCTCGGCAGTCTGGTCTTCGACTTCCTCTGGAAGATCCCGATCCTCGCCATTTATACGGCCATCTACGAACTCACGCCCCTGCACGTGCCCGTTCTGTGGTGGACCGTCCCGCTGATGCTGCTCGGGCAGGACTTCTTCTACTACTGGTCCCACCGCGGCCACCACGTCATCCGCGTCCTGTGGGCCTGCCATGTCGTCCACCACTCCAGCCGGAAGTTCAACTTCACCACCGCGCTGCGCCAGCCCTGGACGTCCCTGACCGTGTGGCCGTTCTACGTCCCCCTCATAGCCGCCGGCGTGCACCCCGCCGCCCTCGCGTTCTGCTCCTCCGCGAACCTCGTCTACCAGTTCTGGATCCACACCGAGCGGATCGACAAGATGCCCCGCTGGTTCGAGTTCGTCTTCAACACCCCCTCGCACCACCGCGTCCACCACGCCTCCCAGGGCGGCTACCTCGACCGCAACTTCGGCGGCATCCTCATCGTCTGGGACCGCCTGTTCGGATCGTTCGCCCCCGAGACCGAACGGCCGAGGTACGGACTGACCAAGAACATCGACACGTACAACCTGGTGAAGGTGGCGACGCACGAATACGTGTCCATCGCGAGGGACTTGAAGGCGGCGCGGAGCTGGCGCGAGCGCGCGGGACGCGTGTTCATGGGCCCGGGCTGGGGCCCGGCACCCGCACCCCTGGCTACGGCCACGGCCACGGCCACGGCCACGGCTACGGCCACGGCTACGGCCACGGCTACGGCCACGGCCACGGCCAAGGCGTCGGGTACGGCCCCGGCCCGGCCCACGGAATCCGCCCCGGCCCGGCCGTCAGACTCAGCCACGCCTCCGCCGACGGACCCCACCACGGCTGCGACCACCCCCGCCGGCGAGAGCACGTCGGCGTGACCCCCGCCCGCCTCCTCCTCGCCGCGTTCGGCCTCGCCGCCGCCGTCGACCTCGTCTCCCTCGCGGTCGGCTTCGACGCCGGGCACACCGTGGCCAAGCCCCTGCTGATGCCGCTGCTGGCCCTGTGGGCCGCTCTGCGCCAGGCGCCCCGGCTGCTGCTGGCCGCCCTGCTGTTCGGCTGGGGCGGTGACGTCCTGCTGCTGTCCGACGCCGAGCCGGCCTTCCTCGCCGGCATGGGCTCCTTCGCCGCCGGCCATGTCTGCTATCTCGTCCTCTTCAGGACGTACGGCAGCCGGAACGCGGTCCCCCGCGCGCGTGCGGGCCTGATCGCCCTCGGCTACGGCATCGCCCTCGTCACGACCGTCGCGCTGCTGTGGCCGGACCTGCCCGCGGACCTGCGCGTGCCCGTCGCCGGGTACAGCCTGCTGCTCACGGCCATGGCGTACCGCTCCGGCACCCGGCTCGGCCTCTTCGCCGGCCTCGGCGGCGCGCTGTTCCTGCTCTCCGACACCCTCATCGCGACCGGCGTCGCCGAATGGCCGCAGCTGCCCAGGCCGGACTTCTGGATCATGCTCACGTACATCGCCGCGCAGGCCCTGCTGGCCGGCGGCACGCTGGGGGCGCTCAACGCGCGCAGGGCACCGGCCGCGACGTACGGCGAGATGCGGGCCGTCTGAGGCTCACCAGCGGATGGGCACCGGAAGGGCCGTCAGCACCCCGGACACCGCGATCACCAGGCCGAGGGCGACGACCTCCGCCCGCGCGGGCGCACAGGCGGACAGCGGATCGGCCGCCCGGCGCAGTCGGCTCCGGGCCCACAGGGCGAGGGCGGCGACGGCGGCCACGAGCAGCACCTTGGCGAGCAGCGCGCGCCCGTACGCCGTGGCCGTGAGCTGCTCCAGGATCGTCCCCGGCGGCATCCGGCGCAGCGAACTCCACACCCCCGTCGCGGTGATGGCGGCGAGCAGTACGGCCGCCACGCGCGCGTAGAGGCCCAGCAGGGCCGCGCCCGCCCCGGTGCCGTACCGGCCGTGCCACAGGCGCAGGGTCCGCAGCGCGTGCAGCAGACCGCCCACCCACAAGGCCGCGCAGATCAGGTGGACGAGCGTCAGCCCGGAGCCGGTCAGCGGGCTCTGCTCGGTCGGGGGGTGCGCGCGCAGCGCCTCCGCGACGACCACGGCGGCCAGTGGCCACACCTGCGTGGCCGGCCGGCGCGACACGGCGCACAGCCCCGCCACCAGGAACGCGTTGACCTCGAGCAGGGCGAGCTTGCCGTCCCGGGACGCGTGGAGCCCGCCGACGTCCATGTCCGCCAGGCCGCCCGGGACGAGATTGCCCGTCGCCACGACCGAGGCGAGCCCCAAGGCGGCGACGAACCCGACGCCGGCGGCGCAGGGCGACCAACTGCGGGGCGCGTCCAAGGGCTGGCCGACGGCCCCCTCCGCACCCGGCACGGACCGCGCCAGCCGGTTCACGAACAGCTCGCCGACCGGCACACACAGCGCCGCGAACAGCACCGTGCGCAGCAGGGCGATGCCACCGGCCCCGGGCGCCGCGGCCTCCCCGGTGCCGTGCAGCGCGGTGGACGGGCCGAGCAGCGGGATCAGCCCGCCCAGGGCCACCAGGACCAGGACGACAACGGCCCGGCCCGCACCGACGCGCCCGCCGCTGTCGGCCACTCCTGGCGTGGGTCTTGTCAAGGTCACCCCAAGATCTTCACCAACCTTCACATGATCGGGCAAGTCCAGGGGAGCGAACTCAGGTCGGCCTTGGACGCGGCCGACCACCCCAGCCGCAGTCGATGTCACTCACATGGCGTAGTCGGGCCGACGCAGGCCTTCGCAGGTCCTACGACCGGCGAACACCCACACCGCGCTTCCCGCGAGCCGCGGACACACGACGGGCCGGGCAGGTGTCCCCGCCCGGCCCGTCGTGCCTTCACATGAGCTCTACTTGGTCACCGCGTCCAGCGCGTCCGCGATGCCCCAGCCGTAGAAGCCGTTGCGGTTCTTGGAGCCCTCGCACACCGCGTCGACCTTGCCGTCGGCGTCGATGTCGTAGGGGTCCGTGCACGGCGTGGCGTCGGCCTCCGCGTAGAGCAGGGCCTTCACCAGGGCCGGGGAGGCGTACGGGTGCGTCGACTTGATGAGGGCGGCGACGCCCGCGACGTGCGGGGACGCCATCGACGTACCGGCCATGTAGCCCCACTTGCCGCCCGGCAGCGTGCCCAGGATCAGCCCGCTCGTGGCCGGCGCCTCCGGCTTCTGGTAGGCGGTCGAGTCGCCGCCCGGGGCCGCGATGTCGGCGACGCCCAGCCCGTAGTTGGAGAAGGACGACTTGATGCCCTTCGCGCCCGTCGAGGCGACCGTGACGACACCCGGCAGCTGGGTCGGGATGTCGAGGCACTCCGAGGGGTCGACGGTCCGGTCGCCCGGCGTGGTGTCGTTCGGGGACGACGGGTCGGTGATCTCGTCGGCCGACAGGTCGTAGTTCTCGTTGCCCGCCGCCGCGACGTTGACCGCGCCCTTCTTCTCCGCGTACCGCGAGGCCCGGCCGACCGCGTCCAGCAGCGCCTTCTGGTCCGGGTCGTCGCCGCAGTTGAAGTACCAGGGGTCGGTGTAATAGCTGTTGTTCGTGACGTCGACCCCGTGCTCGGCCGCCCACACGAAGCCGCACACCACGGCCTCCGTGTAGAAGAAGCCGTCCGGGTTGGACACCTTGATGCCGGAGACCTTCACCCCGGGCGCGACACCGGTCATGCCGACACCGTTCTTGGCGGCGGCGATCTCACCGGCGACGTGGGTGCCGTGCGGGCTCTCCGCGGCGCTCGGCCGCCAGGCCCCGTCCGCGGTGTCCGGCTTGCCCGACACACAGTTGACCGACGCCTTGCGGTCGAAGTTGGGCGCGATGTCGGGGTGCGTGTCGTCGACCCCGGTGTCGATCACCGCGACCGTGACCTTCTTGCTGCCCAGCGACTTCTCGTGCGCCTTGTCCGCCTTGATGGCCGGCAGGTCCCACTGCTGGGGCTGGAGCGGGTCCTGCCCGGCGGGGGCCTCGGCCTTCGCGACCTCGGCCGCGCTCAGCGCCTTCGGCGTGCCGAGGTCACCCGTCGTCGCCGCGGGCAGCGGCTTGGTCCGGGTGGCCCCGGCCGACTGCACGCCCCGCACCTTGCGGACGGTCTTGGCGAAGTCGGGGTTCGAGGAGTGGACGACGATGACGCCTATCTGGTCGTACGACGTCACGATCGTGCCCCCGGCCTTGCCGACGGCCTTCTTCACATACGCCGAAGTGCCGTGCCCCGGCTTGACGTTGACCACGTAGCTGAGCGGCGTCGCGTCGGCCGAGACCGCCGGAGCGGCGTCCACGGCGGCCGTCGCCGTGGAGTTCGGCAGGAACGCGAGGGCCGTGGCCATCGCCATCCCGGCCGGGATCGCGACGGCGCGGCGGTAGCGCGCGTGCGGCGCTGTCATGGTGTCTCCAGTAGGTTCGCGGTACGAGCGGTACGAGCTGACGGTGCGTGAAGTCTCAGGATGCACAGGTCACTTGACCGCGCGCAGCGCGTTGACGATGCCGTGTCCGTAGAAGCCGTTGACCCGCTTGCCGCCCTCGCACGTGGCGTCCTGGGTGCCGTTGCCGTCCTGGTCGTAGGACTCGGGGCAGGCGGTCCGGTCGGCCTGCGCCTTCAGCAGCCCCTGGAGCTGGGCCGGAGACGCCTTGGGGTGCTCGGACTTCAGCAGCGCGGCGACGCCGGAGGCGTGCGGAGCGGCCATCGAGGTGCCCTGGAGGAAGCCCCAGGTGCCGCCCGGCATGGTGGACAGGATGCGGCCGTTCTTCGAGGGCGTGTCGGGTATCTGGTAGCGCCCGTCACCGCCCGGCGCCGCGACGTCCACGACGCCCTTGCCGTACGTCGAGTAGTACGACTTGAGATGGTTGACGCCCGTCGCGCTCACCGTGACGACACCCGGCAGCTGGGTCGGGACGTCGAAGCACTCGTGCGGGTCGATCGTGCGCTCCACCGGGGTGGAGTCGTCCGGGCTGGAGTCGTCGAGGATCGCGTCCGAGTCCAGGTCGTGGTTGGAGTTGCCCGCCGAGGCGACGTGCAGCGTGCCCTTCTTCTGGGCGTACAGCTGCGCCCGGTTGACCGCGTCGACGATGGCCCGCTGGTCCGGGTCGTCCATGCAGTTGTACAGCCACGGGTCGACGTAGTAGCTGTTGTTCGTGATCTCGACGCCGTGGTCGGCGGCGAACACGAAGGCGCACACGACGCTCTCCGGGTAGAAGAGGCCGTTCGCCCGGTCGGTCACGTTGATGCTGGAGACCTTCACCCCGGGGGCGACGCCCGCCACGCCTGTGCCGTTGCGGGCGGCGGCTATCTCACCGGCGACATGCGTGCCGTGGTAGTCCTCGGGCGTGTACGGCCGCCAGGCGCCCTCGCTGGTGTCGGGCTTGCCACCGGCGCAGTTGGCGGACTGCGACGCGGAGAAGTTCGGGGCGATGTCGGGGTGGGTGTCGTCGACGCCGGTGTCGATCACGGCGACGGTCACCTTGCGGCTGCCCGGGTTGATCTTCGCGGCCTTGTCGGCGCCTATCGCCCGCAGATCCCACTGGTCGGCCTCGAGGGGCTCGCTGTCGGGCGCCTTCGCCGAGGCGGCCTCGACCCGCGCGGCCTGGGCGTCGGTCAGATACTGCGCCGCGCCCTCCTCCTTCGTCCCCGCGGCGGTCAGCGGCGTCGTCCTGGTCGCACCCGCCGACTGGACGCCGCGCACCTTGCGTATGGACGTGGCGAAGTCGGCGTTCGAGGAGTGGACGACGATCACGCCGATCCGCTCGTACGTGGTGACGACCGAGCCGCCGGCCTTCCCGATCGCCTTCTTCACCGACGAGATGGTGCGACGGTCCACCTTGGTGTTGACGACGTACGCCAGCTGGGGCGCGTCCGCCGAGGGCGCGGACGACTCCACGCGCGGGGCGGCCGACGCGGCGGCGGGCAGAAAGCCCAACGAGGCCGTCAGCGACAGCACGACGGGCACGGCGAGGGCGAGCCGGCGTCTGGAACGCAGCTGGGACATGGGGTCTCCACATCATCCGGAAACGAAACCGGCCCGAGGCACAGGTGGTGCTCGGGCAGGTACATGACGGGTGGTTCAGGGCGAAGCTATCCCGCGCTCTCGCTGGCCAGCAACGGTTTGCCGAAACGACTTCGGAAAGAACGCCGGGCAGTTGAACCGGTTCTCGCGTGCCGCCGTGACGTTGAGCAGGGAGCGCGAGGACACTCGCCTCCGCCCCCCGTTCGAACCGCTTCCGTCGTCACGAGGAGACTCTCCGTGTCCACCGATGCACCGCCCCCCTCGAAAGAGCAACACAAACTCCCCTCACCCGAGGAGTTCGCCGAGGTGCAGGAGAGCGCGGAGTTCGGTGAACTGCGCCGCTCCTACCGCTCCTTCGCCTTCCCGCTGACCGTCGCCTTCATCGCCTGGTACCTGCTGTACGTGCTGCTGTCGAACTACGCGGGCGGCCTCATGGGCACCAAGCTGTTCGGCAACATCAACGTCGCCTTCGTCCTCGGCATCGCCCAGTTCATCACCACGTTCCTCATCGCCTGGTGGTACTCGCGGCACGCCGCCGCGAAGCTCGACCCCAAGGCCGAGGCCATCAAGACCCGGATGGAGGGCGGCGCATGAGCTCCGTACAGCACACCCTGCTCGCCGCGAACGAGGCCAGCGAGCACCGGCCGCTGATCATCACCCTGTTCGCGCTGTTCGTCCTGGCCACGCTCGGCATCACCGTCTGGGCAGGCCGCCAGACCAAGGACGCCGCCGACTTCTACGCGGGCGGCCGCCAGTTCAGCGCCTTCCAGAACGGACTCGCGGTCTCCGGCGACTACATGTCGGCCGCGTCCTTCCTCGGCATCGCGGGCGCGATCGCCCTCTTCGGCTACGACGGCTTCCTGTACTCCATCGGCTTCCTGGTCGCCTGGCTGGTCGCCCTCCTCCTGGTGGCGGAGCCGCTGCGCAACTCCGGCCGCTACACCATGGGCGACGTGCTCGCGTACCGCATGCGCCAGCGCCCGGTCCGCACCGCCGCCGGTACGTCCACGATCGTCGTGTCGATCTTCTACCTGCTGGCCCAGATGGCCGGCGCGGGCGTCCTCGTCTCGCTGCTGCTCGGCATCACCTCCGACGCGGGCAAGATCCTCATCGTCGCCCTCGTCGGCCTGCTGATGGTCGTGTACGTCTCCATCGGCGGTATGAAGGGCACCACCTGGGTCCAGATGGTCAAGGCCGTGCTGCTCATCGGCGGCACGCTCCTCATCACCTTCCTGGTGCTGCTGAAGTTCAACTTCAACATCTCCGACCTGCTCGGCACGGCCGCCGAGAACAGCGGCAAGGGCGCCGCCTTCCTGGAGCCCGGCCTCCAGTACGGCATGACCGGCACCTCCAAGCTGGACTTCGTCTCCCTGGGCATCGCCCTGGTGCTCGGCACGGCCGGTCTGCCGCACATCCTGATCCGCTTCTACACGGTGCCCGACGCCAAGGCGGCCCGTAAGTCCGTGAACTGGGCGATCGGCATCATCGGCGGCTTCTACCTGATGACCATCGCCCTCGGCTTCGGCGCCGCCGCGCTGATCTCCCAGGACGAGATCATCGCCTCCAACCCGTCAGGCAACACGGCGGCACCCCTGCTCGCCCTGCACCTCGGCGGTGTCGACTCCACCTGGGGCGCGATCCTGCTCGCCACGATCTCGGCGGTCGCCTTCGCGACGATCCTCGCCGTCGTCGCCGGCCTCACCCTCGCCTCGTCGTCGTCCTTCGCGCACGACATCTACGCCAACGTCATCCGCAAGGGGAAGGCGTCCGGCGCCGAGGAGGTCCGCGCGGCCCGCTGGGCGACCGTCCTCATCGGCGTCGTCTCCATCGGCCTCGGCGCCCTCGCCCGCGACCTGAACGTGGCCGGTCTGGTCGCCCTCGCCTTCGCGGTCGCGGCCTCCGCCAACCTGCCGACGATCCTCTACAGCCTCTTCTGGAAGCGCTTCACCACCCAGGGCGCCCTGTGGTCGATCTACGGCGGTCTGATCGTCGCCGTCGGCCTGGTGCTGTTCTCGCCCGTCGTCTCCGGCGACCCCAAGGCGATGTTCCCCGAGGTGGACTTCGCCTGGTTCCCGCTGAAGAACCCGGGCATCATCTCCATCCCCTTCGGCTTCCTCATGGGCTGGCTCGGCACCGTCCTGTCCAAGGAGGAGCCGGACGCCAAGAAGTACGCCGAGCTGGAGGTCAGGTCTCTGACCGGCACCGGCGCCCACTGAGCACCAACCCCCTCACGCGGCCGTGTCGTAGGAACCTCCAGGTCCCTGCGGCGCGGCCGCGCTGTGCGTCGTGGGATCGGGCCTGTGGAGTTGTCGGTGGGGTCACGTAGGCTCGCAGGTGTCGGAGAGGAAGTGCTCCGGGCACGATCCGCGTCGAGGGAGGGGGCCCACGTGCTCATCGACACCTACGGCCGAGTGGCCACCGACCTGAGGGTCTCGCTGACCGACCGGTGCAATCTGCGCTGCACCTACTGCATGCCCGAGGAAGGCCTGCAGTGGCTGGCCAAGCCGGACCTGCTCACGGACGACGAGATCGTCCGCCTGATCGACATCGCGGTCACCTCCCTCGGTATCGAGGAGGTCCGCTTCACCGGCGGCGAGCCCCTGCTGCGCCCCGGCCTGGTCGGCATCGTCGAGCGCGTCGCGGCCCTCGACCGGCGCCCCCAGATGTCCCTCACGACCAACGGCATCGGCCTCAAGCGCACGGCGGCCGCCCTCAAGGAGGCGGGCCTGGACCGGGTCAACGTCTCCCTCGACACACTGCGCCCGGACGTCTTCAAGACCCTCACCCGCCGCAACCGCCACCAGGACGTCATCGAGGGCCTGCACGCCGCCCGCGACGCCGGCCTGACCCCGGTCAAGGTCAACTCAGTCCTGATGCCGGGTCTCAACGGCGACGAGGCCCCGGACCTCCTCGCCTGGGCCGTGGAGCACGACTACGAGCTGCGCTTCATCGAGCAGATGCCCCTGGACGCCCAGCACGGCTGGAAGCGCGACGGCATGATCACGGCAGGCGACATCCTGACCTCCCTGCGCACCCGCTTCGAGCTGACCGCCGAGGGCGAGGAGAAGCGCGGCTCGGCCCCGGCGGAGCGCTGGCTGGTGAACGGCGGGCCGCATGTCGTCGGCGTCATCGCCTCCGTCACCCGCCCCTTCTGCGCGGCCTGCGACCGCACCCGCCTCACCGCCGACGGACAGATACGCACCTGCCTCTTCGCCCAAGAGGAAACCGACCTCCGAGCCGCCCTCCGCTCCGACGCCCCCGACGAGGAGATCGCCCGCATCTGGCGCCTGGCGATGTGGGGCAAGAAGGCGGGAGCGGGCTTGGACGACCCGACCTTCGTACAGCCGGACCGGCCCATGTCCGCTATCGGGGGATAGAGGAGCGCCCCAAGGGGGCGCGGGGAACTGCGCGAACAACCCCCACCGGGCCGCAGACGAAGCCGGAACTCAGCCGTCCCACTCCTCGAAAAGCACCACGTCTTTCAAAAACCCCCGCACCCCGAGGAACTGCGACAAATGCTCGCGATGCTCCTCACACGCCAGCCACGTCTTGCGCCGCTCCGGCGTATGAATCTTCGGGTTGTTCCACGCAAGCACCCACACCGCGTCGACGCGGCAACCCTTCGCGGAACAGATCGGCGTCTCGTCACTCACAGCTTTGTCTCACCACTGCACACAGAAAAGGCGACGCCGAGCAGCCACGGGGGGAGCTGCCCGGCGTCGGTCCGTCGCTCCGACGGGGGATGCGGAGCGCGTACGAAGTATGTCACGGGTAACCCCGAGCCCGGCACCTGAACAACATGATTGATCTGAGCTTTTCTTGAGCTTGGCGGGAAGATGACTTCCGTTTGTGCCCGCCCCCGCGCGTCCCTATCGCTCGTGCGAATCGGTCTTCGCACCCGGCGCGGCCCCGGACGCGGCATCTTCCGCCGCGGATTCCGCGGAGCCGTCCCGCGCCTCCGACGGCGCGATCATCGGACGCGTCGGCGCCGCCACGAACGTCGACGGCAGAGACGGCGCGTTCTCGCGCCCGGCGTTCGCGATCACCACCGCGATGTACGGCAGCACCAGCCCGAGCACCAACGCCACGATGGCGACGTGCCGTTCGACGTTCCACAACGTGGCCGCGAGGATCACGGAGATCGTGCGGACCGTCATCGAGATCACGTACCGGCGCTGCCGCCCGCGTACGTCCTCCTGAAGTCCGGTCCGGGCGCCGGTGATCCGGAAAACCTGGACGTTGCCGTCGCCATGCTGCTTCCGCATCGCATTCCACCATCCGCCCGTATCGGACTCTCCCCGCCCCGTGGCCGTCCCGGGCCGGCCGGGGAACCTGACCAGGACAGCTCCCACGGTACGCCGCGGCTGCGCCCGCCACGAGACCGGGGCCCGTCCGGCCGAGGTGGACGGCGTGCGCTGTGGCGCGTACGGCCATCCCCGGCATGCGGCGTAGGGCACCTGGGCCGACACTGGCCGTAGAGCTCACGTCGAGCCGTACGAGGAGGCACCGATGGGCTGGTTGTGGGCGATCATCGTGGGACTGGTACTCGGCCTGCTCGCCAAGGCGATCATTCCGGGCAAGCAGCATCTGCCTCTGTGGCTGACCGTCATCCTGGGCATCATCGGAGGCATCGCCGGCAACGCCATCGCCCGGGCGGCCGGCGTCGACGCCACCTCGGGCATCGACTGGTGGCGGCATGTCTTCCAGCTGGCGATGGCGATCATCCTCGTCGGCCTCGGCGACAAGGCCTGGACGGCCGCACGGGGAGACAGACAGCGGGCGTGACGGCGGGGCGCACGGCGAAGGGGGCCGCCTCCGCACCGGAGACGGCCCCCTTCGCAGGCGTGCTCAGCCGCCCGTGACCTCGACGGCCGCCAGGTTCTTCTTGCCCCGGCGCAGCACCAGCCAGCGGCCGTGCAGCAGGTCCTCCTTGGCGGGGACCTCGTCCTCGGCGGCGACCTTGACGTTGTTCACGTAGGCACCGCCCTCCTTGACCGTGCGGCGCGCGGCCGACTTGCTGGCCACCAGGCCGACCTCGGCGAACAGGTCGACGACCGGGCCGAGCTCGGAGACCTGGATGTGCGGCACCTCCGACAGGGCCGCGGCCAGCGTCCTGTCGTCCAGCTCCGCCAGCTCGCCCTGCCCGAAGAGGGCCTTGGACGCGGCGATCACGGCGGCCGTCTGGTCCGCGCCGTGCACCAGCGTCGTCAGCTCCTCGGCCAGGGCGCGCTGCGCGGCACGGGCCTGCGGACGCTCTTCGGTCTGCTGCTCCAGCTCCTCCAGCTCCGCACGGGAGCGGAAGGACAGGATGCGCATGTACTTGGAGATGTCCCGGTCGTCCACGTTCAGCCAGAACTGGTAGAACGCGTACGGCGTCGTCATCTCCGGGTCGAGCCAGACGGCGCCGCCCTCGGTCTTGCCGAACTTGGTGCCGTCCGCCTTGGTCATCAGCGGCGTCGCCAGGGCGTGCACCGCGGCGTCCGGCTCCAGGCGGTGGATCAGGTCCAGGCCCGCCGTGAGGTTGCCCCACTGGTCGCTGCCGCCCTGCTGGAGCGTGCAGCCGTACCTGCGGTAGAGCTGGAGGAAGTCCATGCCCTGGAGGAGCTGGTAGCTGAACTCCGTGTAGCTGATGCCCTCGGAGGACTCCAGACGCCGGGCCACGGAGTCCTTCGTCAGCATCTTGTTGACGCGGAAGTGCTTGCCGATGTCCCGCAGGAACTCGATCGCGGAGAGGTTCTCCGTCCAGTCGAGGTTGTTGACCATGACGGCCGCGTTCTCGCCCTCGAAGGTCAGGAACGGCTCGATCTGGGAACGCAGCTTGCCGACCCAGCCGGTCACCGTCTCCGGGTCGTTCAGCGTGCGCTCCGCCGTCGGACGCGGGTCGCCGATCAGGCCCGTGGCACCGCCGACCAGCGCCAGCGGCCGGTGACCGGCCTGCTGGAGCCGCCGCACGGTGAGCACCTGCACCAGGTGCCCCACGTGCAACGACGGCGCCGTCGGGTCGAAGCCGCAATAGAACGTGACGGGACCGTCCGCGAGCGCCTTGCGCAAAGCGTCCTCGTCAGTGGACAGGGCGAAAAGCCCGCGCCACTTCAGCTCGTCGACGATGTCCGTCACGGTTCTCGTATCTCCTTGAGCGGGCCCGCGTGGAGCGGGCCCCATCGATTGGTCTCGTAATCAGGTACGAGGTTATACGCCCTGACTGACAGAGCTCATATTGAAGTCGGGCACCCGCAGGGCAGGCATCGCGGCCCTGGTGAACCAGTCGCTCCATTCCCTCGGCAGCGTCTTCTCCGTCCGCCCGGCCTCCGTCACCCGGCCCAGCAGACCGACCGGCGTCTCGTTGAACCGGAAGTTGTTCACCTCGCCGGTCACCTCGCCGTTCTCGACCAGGTACACGCCGTCCCGGGTCAGACCCGTCAGCAGCAGCGACGCCGGGTCGACCTCGCGGATGTACCACAGGCAGGTCAGCAGCAGCCCGCGCTCGGTGTTCGCGACCATCTCGTCCAGGGAGCGGTCCTCGCCCCCGTCCAGGATCACGTTGTCGATGCCCGGCGCCACCGGCAGACCGGTCAGGCCCGCGCTGTGGCGGCTGGTCGTCAGATGCCGCAGCTCGCCCTCGCGCAGCCACTCGGTGGCCGTGAGCGGCAGCCCGTTGTCGAACACCGACTCGTCGCCGCCGGAGGAGTGCGCGATCACGAAGGGCGCCGACTCCAGGCCGGGCTCGTGCGGATCGCTGCGCAGGGTCAGCGGCAGGTCGGTCAGCTTCTCGCCGACCCGCGTGCCCCCGCCCGGCTGGGAGAACACCGTGCGGCCCTCGACCGCGTCCCGGCCCGACGCCGACCACAGCTGGTAGATCAGCAGATCGGCCACGGCCGACGGCGGCAGCAGCGTCTCGTACCGGCCCGCGGGCAGCTCCACACGCCGCTCGGCCCACCCGAGGCGCACCGCCAGCTCCGCGTCCAGGGCCGCCGGGTCGACGTCCTTGAAGTCCCGCGTGGAGCGCCCGGCCCACGCGGACCGGGTC
The DNA here is from genome assembly GCF_024442335.1 of Streptomyces sp. CRCS-T-1. Classification (NCBI taxonomy): domain Bacteria; kingdom Bacillati; phylum Actinomycetota; class Actinomycetes; order Kitasatosporales; family Streptomycetaceae; genus Streptomyces; species Streptomyces sp. CRCS-T-1. The sequence continues at coordinate 6,668,578 of NZ_CP101651.1, forward strand.
CGGTCCGGGGACTTGGCGTTCAGCTCCAGCGTCCCGTTCGGCTGGTCGTGCCGCAGCCGCAGCCCCGTGGAGGTGCCCAGGTACGTCGACACCAGTTCGTGGTTGGCGAAGCCGTACAGCTCCCGGCCGCCCGCACGCGCGCGTGCGAAGGCCTCGCCGAGCGCCGGGGCGAAGTCGGCGAACACCGCGGAGGAGGTCTCGGCGGGCGCCTCCGTGAACTCCGGGCTCGCGGCCACGCCCGTGACCAGCGGCTGCGCGTCCTCGGCGGGCCCGGCACCGCGCGCGGCGGCCTCCGCGGCCCGCACCAGGGGCTCCAGTTCGTCGGCGGTCACGGCGGACCGTGACACCACACCCGAGGCCGTGCCCTCCTTGCCGTCCACCGTGGCGATGACGGTGAGCGTGCGCCCGCGCGTGACACCGTTCGTGGTCAGGGCGTTGCCCGCCCAGCGCAGATTGGCGGTGGACTGCTCGTCGGCGATGACGACACAGCCGTCCGCCCGGGACAGTGCGAGGGCGCGCTCGACGACCTCGTGCGGCTTGCTGGAACGCGCGCTCATCGACCGGCCTCCTGGGTCGTGTTCAAAATGTTGACGCCCTTGAAGAGGGCCGACGGGCAGCCGTGCGACACAGCCGCGACCTGGCCCGGCTGCGCCTTGCCGCAATTGAAGGCGCCGCCCAGGACATAGGTCCCCGGACCACCGACGGCGGACATGGAACCCCAGAAGTCGGTGGTCGTCGCCTGGTAGGCCACGTCCCGCAGCTGCCCGGCGAGCCGCCCGTTCTCGATCCGGTAGAAGCGCTGCCCGGTGAACTGGAAGTTGTAGCGCTGCATGTCGATCGACCAGGACCGGTCACCGACGACGTAGATCCCCCGCTCCACGCCCCCGATCAGATCCTCGGTCGACATCCCGGCCGGGTCCGGCCGCAACGACACATTGGCCATGCGCTGCACCGGCACATGCCCGGGGGAGTCGGCGTAGGCGCAGCCGTTGGAGCGCTCGGACCCGGTCAGCTTCGCGATCCGCCGGTCGAGCTGGTAGCCGACGAGGGTGCCGTCCTTGACGAGGTCCCAGGACTGGCCCGCGACGCCCTCGTCGTCGTACCCGATGGTGGCGAGGCCGTGCTCGGCGGTGCGGTCGCCGGTGACGTTCATCAGCTCCGAGCCGTAGCGCAACTTGCCCAGCTGGTCGAACGTGGCGAAGGAGGTGCCGGCGTAGGCGGCCTCGTAGCCGAGGGCCCGGTCCAGCTCGGTCGCGTGCCCGATGGACTCGTGAATGGTCAGCCACAGGTTGGACGGGTCGACGACCAGGTCGTACAGACCCGGATCGACACTCGGCGCGCGCATCTTCTCGGCGAGCAGCTCCGGGATCCGCTCCAGCTCGCCCTCCCAGTCCCAGCCGGTACCCCTCAGGTACTCCCAGCCGCGTCCCACGGGCGGCGCGAGGGTGCGCATCGAGTCGAACTCGCCGCTCGACTCGTCCACCGACACGGCGTTGAACACGGGGTGCAGCCGTACCCGCTGCTGCGTGGTCACGGTCCCCGCGGTGTCGGCGTAGAACTTGTTCTCGTGGACGGTGAGCAGCGAGGCGTCGACATGGTCCACCCCGTCGGCCGCCAGCAGCCGCGCGCTCCAGTCCGCGATCAGCCCGGCCTTCTCCTCGTCGGGCACGGTGAACGGATCGATCTCGTACGACGAGACCCAGGTCTTCTCGGAGTGCACCGGCTCGCTCGCCAGCTCCACGCGCTCGTCCGACCCGGCCGCCTTGATCACCTGGGCGGACAGCTTCGCCATGGCGACCGCCTGCCCGGCGACCCTGGCGGCGGCGTCCAGGCTGAGGTCGACGCCGGACGCGAAACCCCATGTCCCGCCGTGCACCACGCGCACCGCGTACCCGAGGTCGGTGGTGTCCGACGACCCGGCGGGCTTGGCGTCCCGGAACCGCCAGGAGGCGCCCCGCACCCGCTCGAACCGGAAGTCCGCGTGCTCGGCGCCGAGCGCACGCGCGCGTGCGAGGGCCGCGTCGGCGAGGGCGCGTAGGGGGAGGGCCGTGAAGGCCTCGTCGATGGTATGAGGCACCGCCGTCTCTTTCTGTCGAGGTGAGCGTGGTCGCCGTACTGCGTGACTGCTCCGATCATGTCGTCCCGCACGCGCGCGGGCCACGAGTTTCCGTACCCCGGGTGCGTGGCTTTCTGTAGGGACCCGACAGTGAGTCCCCTACGCCACTGTCGGTGCCCGATTCTCCGCGGGCGTGCCCGGACCGATAGGTTTTCGAAGAAGCCGCCTGTCATCGCCGTCTGTCGTCCAGGCGCCCGGGCGGGCGTAATCAGACCGCTATCGAAAGGGTGATCCGTTGAGCCGCTCGGTTCTCGTCACCGGAGGCAACCGGGGCATCGGCCTCGCCATCGCCCGCGCTTTCGCCGATGCCGGCGACAAGGTCGCCATCACATACCGCTCGGGTGAGCCGCCGGCGGGCTTCCTGGCCGTCAGGTGCGACATCACCGACCCCGAGCAGGTGGAGCAGGCCTACAAGGAGATCGAGGAGAACCACGGCCCCGTCGAGGTACTCGTCGCCAACGCCGGCATCACCAAGGACCAGCTCCTGATGCGCATGTCCGAGGAGGACTTCACCTCGGTCATCGACACCAACCTCACCGGCACCTTCCGTGTGGTCAAGCGCGCCAACCGCGGCATGCTGCGGGCCAAGAAGGGCCGCGTCGTCCTGATCTCCTCGGTCGTCGGCCTCTACGGCGGCCCGGGCCAGGCCAACTACGCCGCCTCCAAGGCCGCCCTGGTCGGCTTCGCGCGCTCCCTCGCCCGTGAGCTGGGCTCGCGCAACCTCACCTTCAACGTCGTCGCGCCCGGCTTCGTCGACACCGACATGACCAAGGTGCTCACCGACGAGCAGCGTGAGGGCATCGTGAAGCAGGTGCCGCTCGGCCGGTACGCGCGACCCGAGGAGGTCGCCGCGACGGTGCGGTTCCTCGCCTCGGACGACGCCTCGTACATCACTGGAGCCGTCATTCCCGTTGACGGCGGACTGGGAATGGGTCACTGATCACCATGAGCGGAATTCTCGAGGGCAAGCGCGTCCTGATCACCGGTGTGCTGATGGAGTCCTCCATCGCCTTCCACGCCGCCAAGCTGGCCCAGGAGCAGGGCGCCGAGATCATCCTGACCGCCTTCCCGCGGCCCACGCTGACCGAGCGCATCGCCAAGAAGCTCCCGAAGCCCACCAAGGTCATCGAGCTCGACGTCACCAACGACGAGCACCTCGGGCGGCTGGCCGACATCGTCGGCGAGGAGCTGGGCGGCCTCGACGGTGTCGTGCACTCCATCGGCTTCGCCCCGCAGGACGCCCTCGGCGGCAACTTCCTGAACACGCCGTTCGAGTCGGTCTCCACCGCGATGCACGTCTCGGCGTACTCCCTGAAGTCGCTGACCATGGCCTGCCTGCCGCTGATGCAGAACGGCGGCTCGGTCGTCGGTCTGACCTTCGACGCGAAGTTCGCCTGGCCGCAGTACGACTGGATGGGCCCGGCCAAGGCCGCCCTGGAGGCCACCAGCCGCTACGTCGCCCGTGACCTGGGCAAGCAGAACATCCGCTGCAACCTCGTCTCCGCCGGCCCGCTGGCCTCCATGGCCGCCAAGTCCATCCCGGGCTTCGGCGAGCTGGCCGCCGTCTGGGACGACCGTTCGCCGCTGGAGTGGGACCTCAAGGACCCCGAGCCGGCCGGCCGCGGCATCGTCGCGCTGCTGAGCGACTGGTTCCCGAAGACCACGGGCGAGATCATCCACGTGGACGGCGGTCTGCACGCCATCGGCGCCTGATCTCCCGTACGCCGTCGACGCCCCGTTCCCCGCAGCGCGCGGGGAGCGGGGCGTCACCCGTTCGGCCGCTCCGGCCGGGCGGGGGAGGCCTGTGACCGGGCACTCTGGAGTACGCGTTCACCACGCGGTCCCCTCCCCAGCACGGCCGAGGAGGTCCCCTTGTGCGCTTGTCCCGCCGAACGGCCTCACTGTCCGTCGCTGTCGCTCTCGTCCTGACCCTGGCATACGAGGCGGTGCCGCACGCGCGCGTGCCCGCCGACGACGACGAGCGGGAGCGGGCCGCCCCCTTCGGTGCCGCGTGCCGGATCCGCGTCCACGACTCCAGGGTGACCGCGTACTGTCACAACCCCTTTCCGGAGCCCGACCGCGTGAGCCTGCACGTCGAGTGCGCCCGCTGGTGGGACATCGACACGGACAGCTCCCCGGTGGAGGCCGGGCCCGCGCAGACCGTGCGGCTCAAGGGGCGCTGCTGGAAGGAAGTCGACGCCGCCTGGGTCAGCCACCGGAGGACGAGCTGATCCCGCCCAGCCGGCACAGGAACGGATAGCGGGCCGCCTCCGTCCCCGCCCGGTCCGCGTCTCCCACGCGGATCGCGTCGAGCAGCCGCCCGTGGTCCATGTACGTCTCCGGCGTCAGCTCCTCGCCGACGTCCTCGCGCAGCCAGTCCCGCAGCACCTCGCCCAGGTCGGCGTACATGGCGGTCATCACGTCGTTGTGGGAGGCGGAGACCACGGCCAGGTGGAAGGTCGCGTCCGCGGTCACGAACGCCTCCGCGTCACCCGACTCCCAGGCCTCCTCACGCCGCAGCAGCAGCGCGTCGAGCTGCTTGAGGTCCTTCTCGGTCCGCCGCTCGGCGGCCAGCCGGGACGCGGACGACTCCAGCGTGGAGCGCAGCTCGGCGATGTGCCGGGGGTCGGCGCCGGCGAACCGCCGCTGCATCACCCCCGCCAGCTCACTGGTCGCCACGACATAGGTGCCGGAGCCCTGGCGGATGTCCAGCAGGCCGTTGTGCGCGAGCGCGCGGACGGCCTCACGGACCGTGTTGCGGGCGACGCCCAGCTGCTCGACCAGCTCCGGCTCGGTCGGGATACGGGAGCCGACCGGCCACTCGCCCGACGTGATCTGGGCCCGCAGCGCGGCGATGACCTGTTCGGACAGCGCCGAACGACGGGGATGGCTCAGAGGCATGGCTCACCTTCGCACGGCCGGGGCGCCGGACGGCAGCCGAGGAGCGGACGGATTGGACAGTCAATCATCCCATGATTCTATGATGGGCCTCATGGCTAGTGAGGAAACCCGGACCATGACGCCCCCGACCGTTCGCAGCTCGGCCGCGCACGACGCCGGGAAACCGGGCGGCCCGTCCACGCGCGCGTGGACGACACGGCTGCTCGTCCTCGGCATCGTGCTGTCCGCCCTGAACCTCCGGCCCGCCATCACCAGCCTCGGCGCCCTCCTGGAGGAGGTCCGCGACGGGCTCGGCATGAGCGGCAGCGTGGCCGGGCTGCTCACCTCCGTGCCGCCGCTGTGCTTCGCCGTCTTCGGCGTCATGGCCCCGCGGCTCGCCCGCCGCTTCGGAGCGGGCGCCGTGGTCTGCGCCGGCATGGTCGCCATCGCCTCCGGCCTGGCGATACGGCCGTACGCGGGCGGCACGGCCGGCTTCCTGGCCGCCAGCGCCCTCGCCCTCATGGGCATCGCCGTCAGCAACGTCCTGATGCCGGTCATCGTCAAGCAGTGGTTCCCCGACCGCGTGGGCTCCATGACCGGCGTCTACTCCATGGGACTCGCCCTGGGCACGGCCCTCGCGGCCGCGGTCACGGTGCCCGTCTCCGACGCCCTGGGCGGGAGCTGGCAGTCGGGGCTGGCCCTGTGGGCGGGACTCGCCGTCGCGGCGATCCTGCCGTGGCTGCCGTTCGTACGGGGGCGTGCGGCGGCGTCGGGGCCGGGGCGGCGGGCCGACGGCGACGGCGACGGGGTGACGCGCGGCCCGGACGCGGCGACGGAGACCTCGACCCCTGTGCGGACGGACCCCACGCGCGTGGAGGCGCCGCAGTTGCGGATCACCCGGAGCCGTACCGCCTGGGCGCTGGCCGTCTTCTTCGGGCTCCAGGCCACCGCCGCCTACATCACCATGGGCTGGATGGCGCAGATCTTCCGGGACGCCGGAGTGCCCGCGGGCACCGCCGGGCTGCTGCTGGCGCTCACCATGGTGATGGGCGTGCCCCTGGCCTTCGTCATACCCCGCCTGGCCACCCGGCTGCCGCACCAGGGCCCGATCGTGCTCACCCTGGGCGTCTGCGGCCTGATCGGCTACGCCGGGCTGTATCTCGCGCCGGCCGAGGGCGCCTGGGCCTGGGCCCTGCTGCTCGGCATCGCGAACTGCGCTTTCCCGCTCGCCCTCACCATGGTCGGTATGCGGGCCAAGACCGGCCCGGGCGTGGCCCAGCTGTCGGCGTTCGCACAGAGCACCGGCTACCTGATCTCCATCCCGGGGCCGCTCCTGGTGGGCGTCCTCTACCAGCACAGTGGCGGCTGGGGCCTGCCGCTCACACTGATGGGCGCCCTGATGGTCCCGCAGATGGTGGTCGGCTGGCTGGCGGGCCGCGACCGCACGGTGGAGGAGGAGGCGGGCCGCTGAACCGGCGCGCGGCGTCGGCCTCACCCCGGGGCGTACCGCGCCCGGGGTGGGTGCGACACTTGCCCCATGCCAGTGCTCGATCCGAATCCCCAGCATGGTCAGAAGAAGATGCTGCTCGTGTTCGGCGCCTTCTTCGCGATCTTCATCGTCATCGGCGTCATCGCCACGATCGCCTCGCCGTGACCGGCCCTCGCCCCGCCGATGGTGGGGCTGGCCCCCCTGTCCCCTAGGGGGTGAGGGTCAGGGTCAAGTGGGTGGGTCACCGGATGGGTTGGCCGCCGCCGATTCCGTAACTTCGAGGTGTGGCCGCGAGACGGGGGCCACCGGCCACTCGAAGAGCGGAGGCACCCATGTCGGCCCCTACGCAGACCCCGCCCCACCCGGCGACCCGGTCCGGCGTCGACAGCAGGCTCCCCTGGTGGGCCCTGGCCCTGCCGGCGCTTCTCTTCACCGCGCTGCTCGTCCTGATCCTGAACCCCTCCGGAGCCCACGCTGCCACCGGTGACCCCGTGGTCACCCACCTCTTCGAGCGGCTCCAGCAGCTGACAGCCCGCTGAGCACGGCCGAAGCCGGTGGTCAACTCCCTGCGCCCCATGGCGTGTTTCATGCGAAGCTGGATCTCATGAGCGTCGCAGAACCCCGCACGATTGTCCTCTTCCGCCATGCGAAAGCCGACTGGCCACAGGTGACCGATCACGAGCGTCCGCTTGCCGACCGGGGCCGAAAAGACGCGGCGGAGGCCGGGCGCAGGCTGGCCGACACCGGCATCCCAGTCGACCTGGCCCTGTGCTCCACCTCGGTCCGGACCCGGGAAACCTGGAAGCTCGCCGTCCATGAGTTCCCGCATCGGCCGAAAACCGTCTACGAAGAGCGGATCTACGAGGCCTCCCCGGGCGAACTGATCGCCGTGCTCAACGAGACCCCCGACGATGTGCGGAACGTCCTCATGATCGGCCACAACCCGGGCATCCAGGGCCTCGCCGACATCCTGGCGGGCTCGGCCGAGGACGACGCCCGCGAGCGGATGGACCGCCGTGGCTTCCCGGCCGCCGCCTTCGCCGTCCTGTCGTTCACCGGGTCATGGAAGAACGTGGAGCCCGGCGTGGCCGCGCTGGGCGACTACTGGGCGCCGACCGAGTGACCGTCGCCGCGTGACCGTGGGGCAGTGACAGGGGCCCGGCACCGCACGGTGCCGGGCCCTCCTGCCTGCTTCAGACCGTGTCGAGGGTGTCCGCCGCCTCGACCTCTTCGCGCGTGACGCCCAGCAGGTACAGCACCGTGTCCAGGAACGGGAAATTCACCGCCGTGTGCGCGGCCTCGCGCACCACCGGCTTGGCGTTGAAGGCGACACCCAGACCGGCCGCGTTCAGCATGTCCAGGTCGTTCGCACCGTCACCGATCGCCACGGTCTGCGACAGCGGCACGCCCGCCTCCGCCGCGAACCGGCGCAGCAGCCGCGCCTTGCCCGCGCGGTCGACGATCTCGCCGGTGACCTTGCCCGTCAGCCTGCCGTCGACGATCTCCAGCGTGTTGGCCTGGGCGAAGTCCAGCCCCAGCCGCTCCTTCAGATCGTCGGTGACCTGGGTGAACCCGCCCGAGACGACACCGACTTGGTAGCCGAGCCGCTTCAGCGTACGGATCAGGGTGCGGGCGCCCGGCGTCAGCCGGACCTCGCTGCGCACCTTGTCCACCACCGAGGCGTCCAGCCCCTCCAGCAGCGCCACGCGCGCGTGCAGGGACTGCTCGAAGTCCAGATCCCCGCGCATCGCGGCCGCCGTCACCTCGGCGACCTTGTCCTCGCAGCCGGCGTGCGCGGCGAACAGCTCGATGACCTCGTCCTGGATGAGCGTCGAGTCGACGTCCATGACGACCAGGCGCTGCGCTCGCCGGTACAGACCGGCGGCGACGACCGCCACGTCGATGCCGAGCTTCGCCGCGTCGGGCGCCAGGGCGGTGCGCAGCGGCTCGGTCTCCACACCGGACACGGCGAACTCGACGGCGGTCACGGGGTACTTGGCGAGCCGGAAGATACGGTCGATGTTGCCGCCGGTCCTGGTGATCCGCGCGGTGACCGCGGCGGTCGCCTCCGAGGTGAGCGGATGCCCGAGCACGGTGACCAGGGAGCGGCCCAGTCCGCGCGGCCGGTTGTCGCCGAGGCCGGAGATGATCTCCGCCTGCATCTTCATCGACTCGGCCCAGCTATGGACGGTCGCCCGCAGATCTCCCTCGAGTCCGGGGGGCGGCTCGGTCACGAGCGCGCACAGCACCATCCGGCCACGGGTGACGACCTGCTCGATGTCGACGACGTCGACGGAGAAGGCCGCGAGGGTGTCGAAGAGGCCGGCCGTGATGCCCGGCCTGTCCTTGCCGAAGATCTTGACAAGGAGGGTGGGGACGTCAGAGGACGAGGTCTGCGATGCGCTCATGGTGGTTCCACCGTATCGGGCAGGCAGGTCACACCGCCCCTGAGGTCCGGCTGGCGGACGGCGAACACTGGGTGTCGTGTCGATGGCGTGAATCTTGCGTGCCGGTACGGCGTCCCTCCGGCCTCGGGATCACCTCCCGCCCCGCGGTTTCCGCGGCGGCGGGGGAGGAGGCGGGGGCGGCGGCCCGTCGTCCGGCCGGGGAGGCGGCCCGTTCCCGCTCCGCGGCCCGGGCGGCTGCCGGGGGCCTCGCGGAGGCGGCCCGACCGGCCGCGCCACGGTGGGCGCGCCGTACACGTCGCCGTTGCCGGGTTCGGTGGGCCTTGTGTCCGGCCGTCCCGCGTCCGGGGTGTCCGACCGTCCTCCGTCCGGTTGCCCTTCGTCATGCGGGCCCCGGCGTGCGTCGCCGGGCCGTGCGTCCTCCGGCTCCCGCAGTTCCTCCGGAACCCGGAGGTAGGGATTGGTGGCCGGGTTCGGCGGCCGGTACGGCGTACCTGGCGCGTAGGGCCCGGCTTCCCTCCCGTACGACGCCTGCTCGCTCTGACTCCCGGCCGCCCCGGTGCTCTCTGCGTGCTGGCCCGTGTCCTCTCCGTGCCAGCCCTGGCCCCCATCGCGCCGCCCGGCCGCGCTGGGCCAGCCGGTGCCCTCGCCGTACGGGCCCGTGCCCTCGCCGTGTCGGCCGGTGCGCTCGCTGTGCTGCCCAGCCTCGCCGTGCCAGCCCTGGCCCTCGCCGTACGAGCCCACCCCCGAGCCACCCCCCGCCCCCGCCACCCCATCCCCCCGGGCCAACACCGCCGCCGACCGCCCCGCGCCCCCGCTCGCCCACGCCAGCAACGCCCCCACCGCCCCGGCCCCCGCGCCCCACACCGCGCCCAGCAGCAGGGCCATGCCGAGATGCCCGTGCAGTTCGATGCCCGCACCGAACGCGTCGAAGCCGAGTACGGACAGGGAGGCGGTCACGGACACGTCCGTCAGCCAGGCCAGCAACGGCAGGGCCAGCGCGGTCGCGACCCCCAGCCGCAGCGCGCACCGGCCCGCGAAACCGAGGGCACCGGAACCCCGTACCGCCGCCGCCCCCGCGACGCTCCCCACCGGCGACCGCACCGCCGTCAGCACCCCCGCCAGCAGCATCATCAGCGCCGCAGCCACGCCCAGCAGCCACACCCGCCCGTCCAACTCGGCCAGCCTCCCCAGCGTCACCTGCTGGTCGGGGCGGGCCACGAGCAGATCGTCCAGCGGGTCCGGCAGGAAACGGGTCAGTTCACCCGTTGCCCGGCCGTCCCACGGCACGAACAGGCCGATCGGCACGCCCAGCCACACCCCGTTCGGCGCCCCGAGCAGTGCCGCGCCGGCGATGCGCCCGGGATGGTCGTCGCCGCTCGCCGCGTACGCCGCCGCGGCGAACCCCGCCGCCACGGCCACCAGCAGCACGGTCACCACCGCGGAAACGGTCGGCCGTACGACCCGGTGCACGGCCTCCCACCCCCGCGGCAGCGGCGTGCGGCGCGAGGCCAGCAGGGCGACGAGGAGGATCCCGGCCGACCACCCGAGCCCGCCGAACAGCGTGGGCACGGTGTCGACCGAGAACCCGACCGCCGCCTGCGCGTCGACCAGGTCCCCCAGCCGGTCCGGCAGCAGCCCGCCGATGTCCCCGGCGTCCCCGAGCCCGGGGATCTCCAGGCCGCCGCTTCCGCCCCCGCCCCCGCCGGTCAGGTCGTCCAGCCCCAGCGAGCCGCCGTCGATCGTGATGACGTCGTGCCCCGCCCAGGCCAGCCCGCCCAGCATCGCCACGAACAACGCGACCACCGCACCGGCACGCGCCAGGAGTTCGGCCGGTGATATCACAACTCCCGCCGCCCGCAAGGACCGAAGGAAGAAGTACGACAGCAGCAGCGCCCCGACCAGGCTCACCCCCAGTGGCGTGATCTCGATGGCCGTGTCCGCCTCCGCGCCCGTGAGGCCGAACACCGACACATCTCCGGACGGAGTGACCGAACCACCCGCCCCCAGGGCCACCACCGCCGCGGTCATCGGCCCCAACGACCCCGCCGTGTCCGCCTCCAGCAGCCGCAGCCCCAGGGCCGCCGTGCCCGCCATCCCGATCAACGCCCAGCTCACGGCGGCGACGGCGGACATCAGCACGTCCCCCCACGGCACGCGCGCGCCGTCACTCGCCCTCTCGACACCTGTACCGGCACCCATGGCAGACCCCCCGATCCGCTACGCGGCGGGAACTCCGCGCATGTCCCCCTCGCGACGAAATACCACTCTCCGGCCCGGTTTCAACCCCGTCAACGGAATCGGCCGAGGCGTCCGTGCGCGGTTTTCACAAGGCCCGACTTTCGGTCAGGGGGCCGCTCCTGAAATAGTTCCCCCCGATGTTCGACATCCCTAGACTCCCCATGTCGGGGGTAACTCGGGGGACAACTCAGTGGGGCATGGAGTGCCGGAACTCGTACTGGAATCAAACGGACGTACCTGGACGCTCGATCCGTCCAGGGCATACACCCTCGGACGTGATCCGCAGGGGGACGTCGTCTTCGACGACGCCAGGGTCTCCTGGCGTCACGCCACGGTCAGTTTCAACGGCCGCAGTTGGGTCATCGAGGACCATGGCAGCACCAACGGCACGTTCGTGCAGGGGCAGCGGATCCACCACCTGGAGCTCGGCCCGGGCTCGGCGGTGAACCTGGGCAACGCCACCGACGGACCGCGTCTGAACCTCTCCGACGCCGCGGCCTCCGTCGCCACGCCGCAGGCCCAGCCCCAGCAGCAGCCCTACGCCGCGCAGAGCGCGAACCCCGGCTGGGCCCAGCAGGCGCCCGCCCAGCAGCAGGCTCCGCAGGCCGGCTGGCAACAGCAGCAGCCGCAGCAGTCCGGTGGGCACATCCCGCAGCAGCAGGCTCCCGGCGGTGCCGCGGGGGCACCGCCGGCCCACGGCGACCGCAGCCCCACCACGTTCCACCAGTTCTCCCTCGGCCGCGTGATGCGCATCGGCCGTGCCCTGGAGAACGAGCTGGTCGTCTCCGACCTGCAGGTCTCCCGGAACCACGCCGAGTTCCACGCCACGCCCGACGGCCGTATGGAGATCCGTGACCTCGGCTCCCACAACGGCACGTACGTCAACGGCCTGCCGATCCCCAAGGGCGGCGGGCAGTTGCTCGGCCCGGCCGATGTCGTCGGCGTCGGTCACTCGACGTTCCGGATCGTCGGCGACCGGCTAGAGGAGTTCGTCGACACCGGTGAGGTGTCCTTCTCCGCCCGCCACCTGACCGTCACGGTCGACGGCGGCAAGCAGATCCTCAAGGACGTCTCCTTCGGCGTCCCCGAGAAGTCGCTCATCGCGGTCATCGGCCCGTCCGGTTCCGGCAAGTCGACCCTGCTCAAGGCGCTCACCGGCTACCGCCCGGCCGACCAGGGCGAGGTCCTCTACGACAACCGCAACCTCTACAAGCAGTTCGCCGAGCTGCGCCAGCGCATCGGTCTGGTCCCGCAGGACGACATCCTGCACAAGGAACTGACCGTCAAGAAGGCCCTGAAGTACGCGGCCAAGCTCCGCTTCCCCGCCGACACAACGGCCCGCGAGCGCGAGGCCCGTATCGACGAGGTGCTGCGCGAGCTGAAGCTGGACATCCACAAGGAGAAGAAGGTCACCTCCCTCTCCGGTGGCCAGCGCAAGCGCGTCTCGGTGGCCCTGGAGCTGCTCACCAAGCCCTCGCTGATCTTCCTGGACGAGCCGACCTCCGGCCTCGACCCGGGCATGGACCGCGACGTCATGCAGCTGCTGCGCGGCCTCGCCGACGACGGACGCACCGTCCTCGTCGTCACCCACTCCGTGGCCGAGCTGGCGATCTGCGACAAGCTCCTCGTGATGGCGCCGGGCGGCTCCGTCGCCTACTTCGGCCCGCCCGAGGAGGCGCTGAACTTCTTCGGCTACGACACCTGGGCCGATGTCTTCTCCGCCTTCGAGAACTACCGCGACTACGACTGGGCGGGCCGCTGGAAGGGCTCGCAGCACTACCAGATGTACGCCGCGGACATCGACGCCGTGGCGCCGCAGTCCGTACAGGTTCCGCCCATGCAGGCGATGAAGCCGCCGAAGCCACAGGGCTGGATGTCCCAGTTCGTCACGCTGGTGCGGCGCTATGTCTCGGTGATCGCGTCCGACAAGGGCTTCCTCGCCCTGATGGTGATCCTGCCGGCCGTGCTCGGCGCGGTCAGCCTGCTCATCGACGCGGACAAGGGCCTGCTGCCGAACCCGGTCAACCCGCAGTCCGGCCGGATCATCCCGAACGGCACCGCCACCACGGTCCTGCTGATCCTCGCGGTCGGCGCCTGCTTCGCGGGCGCGGCGAACTCCGTCCGTGAGCTGATCAAGGAACGGGTCATCTACGAGCGGGAGCGCGCGACCGGCCTGTCACGCTCGGCGTATCTGATGTCCAAGGTGTTCGTGCTCGGCATGATCACCGTGCTGCAGGGCCTGCTGGTCGGCGTCATCGGCTTCTCCAGCCGGGAGATCCCCGAGGAGGGCCTGGTCTTCGGCAGCGCCACGCTCGTCGAGCTGTCCGTGCCGATCATGGCCCTGGGCTTCACCTCGATGATGTTCGGCCTGATCATCTCCTCGCTGGTGAAGACCGCCGAGAAGACCATGCCGCTGCTGGTGATGTTCGCCATCATCCAGGTCGTCTTCACGGGCTGCCTGTTCACGCTGCACGGTTCGATCGGCGTCAACCAGTTCTCGTTCCTGATGCCGTCGCGCTGGGCGGTCGCCGCCGCCGGCGCCACGCTGGACTTCAACAAGATCGCCCCGCCGGAGACCGCCGGCGACAACGATCCGCTGTGGGAGCACACGGTCGGCGCCTGGGCCATGGACATGGGCGCGCTCCTCGCGCTCGGCGTGCTCTGCGGCTTCTTCGTGGCCCGCTTCCTGCGCCGCCACGAGCCCGAGGTCATGCGCAAGTAGTCATCGCCTCACGCAAGACGCCCCGAAGGGCGGCACCTCGTCAGGAGGGTGCCGCCCTTCGGCGTTTTGTCGTTCAGCGAGCAGAGGTCCCGCGCTACCTCAGTACGCGCTGTCGACGTTGTCCATCGAGCCGTACTTGTCGGCCGCGTAGTTGCAGGCGGCGGTGATGTTCGCGACCGGGTCGTAGATGTCCCAGGACGTGCCGGGGACGTGCCAGGTCTTGAACGTCGGCGGGATGACCTGCAGCAGGCCCTTCGACGGGACGCCGTTGATGGCGTTGATGTCCCAGTCGTTGATGGCCTTCGGGTCACCGGCCGACTCGCGGATGATGTTGCGGTGGATGCCGTCGTAGGACGCCGGGATGTCGTGCTTCTTCAGGACGTCGAGCGACTCGCGGATCCAGCCGTCGAGGTTGTTCGGGTAGGTCTTCTTGGCGGCCTTCTTCGCCTCGGCGCGCTTGGCGTCGCGGCTCGCGGCCTCCTTGGCCTCACGCGCGGCCTCGGCCTTCTTCTTCGCGGCCTCGGCGGCGGCCTGCTTCTTGGCGGCAGCCGCGGCGTCGGCCTTCTTCTTCGCCTCGATCTGCTCGGCCTTCAGGCTGGCACCGGCCATCTGGTCGGTGACGCTCGCCTTCACGTCCTTGATCTGCTGGTTGCTGAACGCCACCGGAGCCGACTGAGCGGCTTCCGTCGTGGTCTTGGTCGAAGCGCCGCTCGGCACCGCGGAGAACCCGATGGCGGCGGCACCGAGGGTGGCGACACCCGCCATGGCGATCTTGTGGTGACGGGTGAGGTTACGACTGGGGCCACGGCTGAAGATGTTCTTGGGCATGGTGGTTGGACCTCTTCGAATAGCGCGGGAGTCGCTCGGCGTCCGGCGTTGGACTCGGTGTGTTTCCGACACAAACGCCGCGGAGGTGAACCCACGGCGCTGAGCGACGGCAGCCATTCTTAGCGGCCGCAAAATGGCGTGGCAAAGGTGTGACGTACGAAGGGAGATAGTGGATCAGGGAGTAGCAAATCGGGGCAGACTGGACTGTCGTTGCCGCTCAATAGGTCGAGTTTGTCTCCTACGTCCGTTCGTACGTGACGTGGCTCCTATGCGAGGGGTCACATCGGGCGAAGATCTGCTGCACTGTCAGTTGCTTGAGCAATGCACTGCGTGAGGGGCCTTTCCGGGCAGGACGAGGTGCACGTCCCCGAACTCGTGCCACAGGTAACGGCCCTGCAGTGCGGCCTCGTAGCCCCGCTCCATGGCAGCCCGCCCCGCGATCGCCTCCAGCATCAGCAGATGCGAGGCCTCCGGCTCGTGCAGCCCGGTCAGCAGCCCGTCCACCACCCGCACCCCGCGCTCCGGTGTCACCACCAGACCGGTCCAACCGGCCCGCGGCCGTACGACCCCGTCGGCACCCGCCGCCGACTCCACGGCCCGCACCGCCGTCGTCCCGACCGCCAGGACCCGGCCCCCACCGGCCCTCGCGGCGTTGATCAGCCGCGCCGACGCCGCGGGCACCGCGAAGCGCTCCGGATACGGCGGCTCGTGCGCCTCCGCCGACGCCACCCCCGTGTGCAGCGTGACCGGCGCGAACCACACCCCCCGGCCCACCAGCTCCGCCACCAGCCGCGCCGTGAAGGGCCGCGCCGCACTCGGCATCTCCGCGGAGCCCGCCCCGTCCGCCGACGGCAGCGCGAACACCGTCTGGTAGACGGACAGCGGCTGGTCCCGCTCCGTGTAGGAGTAGCGAATGGGCCGCCCGTGCTCCCGCAGCAGCCCCGCGACCCCGGGCCCGGCCACCCGCGCCCACCACAGCCGCCCGCTCCGCCCGCTCAGCGGCTCCTCCAGCACCAGCCGGACTCCTCCCGGCAGACGCACCTCCGTACCCACGGGCCCACCCGCACGCGCACGCGTGGTGCCCCGCCCGTCGGGCTCCCGCAGCTCCACCGCCCAGCGGCCGTCGTCCCCGGAGGTGGAGAAGTGCACGACCACGCGTGCGTGCCCGATCCACCCGTCGACGGCCGCCGCCAGCGTGGCCGAGGTGTTGACCACCAGCAGATCCCCCGCCCGCAACAGCCGCGGCAGCTCCGTGAACGTGTGATGCGCCACCTCGGAGCCCCGCGACACCAGCATCCGTACGGCGTCCCGGCCCAGCCCGGGCCCCCGCTGCTCGACCGGCACCCGGGCCGACAGCTCCTCCGGCACCCGCACGGCCGGTGTCATCGGGCCCCGTCCAGCAGGGCCGGAGCCCCGTACCGCCCGCTCGCCGGACGCTCGTCCAGCAGCCGCAGGAACCCCGGCACCACAGCCGCCGGCTCCTGCCGCGGATCATGATCGTCCGGTACGGCCGCCGCATACAGGTCCGTGGCCATGTCCCCGGGATCCACCGCCCAGACCCGCAGCCCCGGCTCCTCCACGGCGAGCACCGCCGTCAGATGGTCCAGAGCCGCCTTGGACGCCCCGTAGCCGCCCCAGGTCTCGTACGCCTCGGCCGCCGCGTCCGAGCTGACGGCGACGACCGTGCCCGCCCCCGAAGCCCGCAGCAGCGGCAGCGCCTCCTGGACCAGGCCGAGCCCCGCCACGAGGTTCACCTCCAGCGCCCGGCGCAGCCCCTCCAGGGGCAGCTCCTCCAGCCGCACCAGCGGCTCGGCGCCCAGCGCGCTCGCGTTGTGCACCAGCAGGTCGACGCCGCCCAGCCGCCACGCCGCCGACACCAGCTCCGCCCGGTGCCCGGCGTCGGTGACGTCCCCGGGCAGGGCGGTCACCCGCGTGCCGTACGCGGAGACGGCCTCCGCCGCCTCCGCCAGCGCCTCGGCGCCCCTCGCATCGAGCACCAGGTCCCAGCCACGCCCGGCCAGGGCCTCGGCGAGCGCACGGCCCAGGCCTTTCGAGGCCCCGGTGATGATCGCAACCGGCATGATCGGCTCCTCTGTCGTGTTCGCGTGCCCTCAACGTAGGAACGGAGCCGCCCCGACCACCTCGGACGCGGGCCGCAATCCACCGGGTCCCTTCGCCCTACGCCACCGGCCCGGCGCCCCCGGTCCTAGGCCGCGTAGCCCTTCCGGCTGGGCCTCGCGACCTAGGCCCACCGGACCGGGCACCCGCCGCCACTGGTCCGATCCGCGCTGTCACAGCCCGCCGGTACCGTGATGACATGAGTCACGGTCCCCGGTCCGGCCTCGCCGCGGTGAGCTCCGCGTTGCTGGCCATGAGCAGGCATCTAGAGGTGCGCGACGTCCTCAAGACGATCGTCGCCTCGGCCCGCGAGCTGCTCGACGCGCAGTACGCCGCGCTCGGCGTGCCGGACGATCACGGCGGCTTCGCGCAGTTCGTGGTCGACGGCGTCAGCGAGGAACAGTGGAAGGCCATCGGCCCCCTCCCGCGCCAGCACGGCATCCTCGCCGCGATGCTCCACGAGGCCAGGTCCGAGCGCCTCGCCGACGTCCGCAAGGACCCCCGCTTCGAGGGCTGGCCGAAGGCCCACCCCGACCTGGTCGACTTCCTGGGCCTGCCGATCCGCGACGGCGACGAGGTGATCGGCGCGCTCTTCCTCGCGAACAAGAACTGCGAGAAGCCCGAGGGCGGCTGCGGCTTCACGGCGGACGACGAGGAACTCCTCGGCATCCTCGCCCAGCACGCCGCGATCGCCCTCACCAACGCCCGCCTCTACGAACGCAGCCGCGAACTGACCATCGCCGAGGAGCGCTCCCGCCTCGCCCACGAACTGCACGACGCGGTCAGCCAGAAGCTGTTCTCCCTGCGCCTCACCGCCCAGGCGGCAGCGGCCCTGATCGACCGCGATCCGGGCCGCGCCAAGGGCGAGTTGCACCAAGTGGCCGCGCTCGCCGCCGAGGCCGCCGACGAACTGCGCGCAGCGGTCGTCGAGTTGCGCCCCGCCGCCCTCGACGAGGACGGCCTCGTGGCCACCCTCCGCACACAGGTCCAGGTCCTCGACCGCGCCCACAGCGCCCGCGTGACCTTCGAGGGCCACGGCGTGAAGGCCCTGCCCGCATCCCAGGAGGAAGCCGTCCTGCGCGTCGCCCAGGAGGCCCTGCACAACGCCCTGCGCCACTCCGGCGCCGACCACGTCGACGTGACCCTGGACCGCCGCGGCGCCGGAGCCGTCCTGCGCGTCACGGACGACGGCTGCGGCTTCGACCCGCAGGCGGTGCGTCGCGCGGGGCGCCATCTGGGCCTGGTCTCCATGCGGGACCGGGCGAGCGGGGCCGGCGGCACGCTGACCGTGGAATCGGTGCCCGGCAAGGGCACCACGATCGAGATGGAGGTCCCCGGTGGCTGACGCGATCAAGGTACTGCTCGTCGACGACCATCAGGTCGTCCGCCGGGGCCTGCGCACCTTCCTCGAGGTGCAGGACGACATCGAGGTCGTCGGCGAGGCCGCGGACGGCGCCGAGGGAGTCGACCGCGCCGAGGAGTTGAAGCCCGACGTCATCCTCATGGACGTCAAGATGCCGGGCATGGACGGCGTCGACGCCCTGCGCAGACTCCGCGAACTCGACAACCCCGCGCGCGTGCTGGTCGTCACCAGCTTCACCGAGCAGCGCACAGTGGTGCCGGCCCTGCGCGCGGGCGCCGCCGGCTATGTCTACAAGGACGTCGACCCCGACGCCCTCGCCGGAGCCATCCGCTCCGTCCACGCCGGGCACATCCTCCTCCAGCCGGAGGTCGCCGGCGCCCTGCTGTCCCAGGAGGAGGCCAACTCGGGGCCGGGAAGGGCCGGCTCGCTCACCGACCGGGAGCGCGAGGTGCTCGGCCTGATCGCGGACGGCCGCTCCAACCGGGAGATCGCCCGCGCGCTCGTCCTCTCCGAGAAGACCGTCAAGACCCACGTCTCGAACATCCTGATGAAGCTCGACCTGTCCGACCGAACGCAGGCCGCCCTGTGGGCCGTTCGCCATGGCGTGACCGGCTGACCGCTCACGCCGCGGCAACGCGGAAGGTTCCACTCCGGACCGAGATTCATACTGTCGTGGGAATGTCCCTCGCATGGCGCATCCTCGACGGATCTCCGCCGTTCTCCAGTGCGTGCCGCGGCGCCTGCCGCGGCGATCGCAAGGAGGGCTCAGAAGTGAAGAACCTGAAGAAGGCCGCTGCCGTGACGATGGTGACCGGTGGACTGCTGGCCGCCGGTGCGGGCATGGCCTCCGCCACGAACGGCTCGCACGCCGACGGCAGCGCCATCGGCTCGCCCGGCGTCGCCTCGGGCAACGTGGTCCAGGCCCCGGTGCACGTCCCGGTCAACGTCTCCGGCAACAGCGTGAACGTCATCGGCGTCCTGAACCCGGCGTTCGGCAACCTCGCCGTCAACCACTGACTTCACCTCAGCTTCGAGCCGAAGGTGACCCCGGCCTCCCGGTCCTGCCCGGGAGGCCGTCAGTCGTTTACGGCCGCGCCCAGCCTGCGGGCATGCGTGCCGCAAGGGGCGGCACGGGTGGGCGCAGGCGGCACCCCGCTACGCCGGGCCGCGCACCCACCCGCCCCCAGCCCCAACGCCGAGCACGACACCCCCGAGTCAGTGCACGCCCCGCTCCCGCTCCTCCACAACGGAGTTGTACGCAGCGACCTGCGCCCGCCGAGCCGTCCGCTCCACCGGCCGCAACGCCTCCCGCCGCGCCCCCATCTCGGACGCACTCACCGCACCCCCGTGCCCACTCTCCGTCGCCACCACGATCAACGTCCCCACCCGCTGTGCCAACTCCAGCACCCGAACCGCCCGCGGCGGGTACCCCGGCGCCAGCACCTCCCGCCCCCGCTCGGCCCGCGCCCGATACGCGTCGATCGCCGCCGCGGCCACCGGCCCCGACCCGGCCACATCCAGCCGCGTCAGCACCTCCGTCGCCTCCCGCAGGGCCTCCGCCAGCTCCCGCTCGGCCTCACCCAGCGACGGCACATCAGCGGGCGGCGCCTCCCGCACCGCCAGCACATGCCAGACGACCTCGACATGCACATCACCGTCGGGCCCGGCCTCGTACACCTCCGGCACCAGCCCGAACGCGGCGCCGTAACAGAGCACCGCCTGCTCGGCATCGAGCGCCCGCGCGTTGAACTCCGGCGGCCCGCTCAGCCCCAGCGGATGCCCGGGCGCGGGCAGCGCGAGCCGCAGCCCGGTCACCCCGAGCGTCCGCAGCCGCCCCAGCGCGAGCGTGAGCCCGACGGGCGCCGACTCCCCGGGCAGCCCCTCCACCCGGTGCACCGCGTCCTCGCCGACGATGGCGAGCACGGCGTCATCAGGTGAGACAAGTCCGGCCAAAAGGGCATTTCCCCAAGCTGCGAGACGTCCCGCACGCGGTTCCGAGAGCATGCCTCCACCCTAAGAGAGCCCAAGACCCGGACCGAGGGAATGCCCGGACCGACCGGTGGCGTAGATTTCATGGAGGGCTGCGCCCACCGGCGCGGCGGACCGAGCCACAGGCTTACGCGACAGCCGAGACCGGCCACACTGCAAGGGGAGACAACGCGCTCATGAGCGATGTTCTGGAGCTTCAGGACGTATCCGTGGTCCGCGAGGGCCGGGCTCTGGTGGACCAGGTCTCCTGGTCGGTCAAGGAGGGCGAGCGCTGGGTCATCCTGGGCCCGAACGGCGCCGGCAAGACCACCCTCCTCAACCTCGCTTCCACCTACCTCTTCCCCAGCTCGGGCACCGCCGCCATCCTCGGCGAGACCCTCGGCAGGCCCGGCACCGACGTCTTCGAGCTGCGCCCGCGCATCGGCATGGCCGGCATCGCCATGACCGAGAAGCTGCCCAAGCGCCAGACGGTCCTGGAGACCGTGCTGACCGCCGCGTACGGCATGACCGCCACCTGGCACGAGGACTACGAGGAGATCGACGAGCGGCGCGCCCGCGCCTTCCTCGACCGCCTCGGCATGAGCGACTACCTGGAGCGCCGCTTCGGCTCGCTCTCCGAGGGCGAGCGCAAGCGCACCCTCATCGCCCGCGCCCTGATGACCGACCCCGAGCTGCTCCTCCTCGACGAGCCCGCCGCCGGACTCGACCTCGGCGGCCGCGAGGACCTCGTCCGCCGCCTCGGCCGGCTCGCCCGGGACCCCATCGCCCCCTCGATGCTCATGGTCACCCACCACGTCGAGGAGATCCCCCCGGGCTTCACCCACGTCCTCATGATCCGCCAGGGCAAGGTCCTCGCCGCCGGTCCGCTGGAGCTCGAACTCACCTCCCGCAACCTCTCCCTCTGCTTCGGCCTCCCGCTCGTCGTCGAACAGGCGGGCGAGCGCTGGACCGCACAGGGCCTCCCGCTGTCCTGACCCGGCCCCACGCCGCACAAGTGCCAGAGTAAGAACGGCATTTCACACGCCGGGCGCCCTGTCGGCGACAGGGGCGTCGGACCTACCATGACCATGTGGAAATCGACGCATGGCTGTGGTGGCTGATCGGCGCGACAGCGCTCGGCATCGCGCTCGTGGTCACCGCGATGCCCGAACTCGGCATGCTCGCGGTGGGCGCCATCGCCGCGGCGACGGTCACCGGCGTCTTCGGCGGCGGAGCCGTCGCCCAGGTCGCGGTCTTCGCCGTCGTCTCGACCGCCGGCATCGCGGTCGTACGGCCCATCGCGAACCGGCATCGCGCCCAGCGACCCCAATTCGCCACGGGCGTGGACGCCCTGAAAGGCAGACAAGCCGTCGTCCTGGAACGCGTCGACGCCTCCGGCGGCCGGATCAAGCTGGCCGGAGAGGTCTGGTCGGCCCGCGCCCTCGACACCGACCGCGCTTACGAAGTAGGCCAGGAAGTGGACGTCGTGGACATCGAGGGAGCCACTGCGATCGTCATGTGACCTCGCAGGACGTAACTGGAGTGAACTCCTCGCCAGCTACGCGACGGTCTGACAGACTCGACCAGCAAGATCTTCAACAACCATAAGATCTGCCGAAGTCGCCGAGGCGGAGAAGGGTACGGGGAACGACGATGGAACCGGTCATCATCGTCCTGATCATTCTGGTGGTGTTGGTCTTCATCGCCCTGATCAAGACGATCCAAGTCATCCCACAGGCCAGCGCGGCCATCGTCGAGCGGTTCGGCCGCTACACGCGGACACTCAACGCGGGCCTCAACATCGTGGTCCCGTTCATAGACACCATCCGCAACCGCATCGACCTGCGTGAACAGGTCGTCCCCTTCCCGCCGCAGCCGGTGATCACTCAGGACAACCTGGTGGTCAACATCGACACCGTCATCTACTACCAGGTGACCGACGCGCGGGCCGCCACCTACGAAGTCGCCAGCTACATCCAGGCGATCGAGCAGCTCACCGTCACCACGCTGCGCAACATCATCGGCGGCATGGACCTGGAGCGGACCCTGACCTCCCGCGAGGAGATCAACGCGGCCCTGCGCGGCGTCCTCGACGAGGCCACCGGCAAGTGGGGCATCCGCGTCAACCGCGTCGAGCTCAAGGCGATCGAACCGCCCACCTCCATCCAGGACTCGATGGAGAAGCAGATGCGCGCCGACCGCGACAAGCGCGCCGCGATCCTCCAGGCCGAAGGTGTCCGGCAGTCGGAGATCCTGCGCGCCGAGGGTGAGAAGCAGTCCCAGATCCTGCGCGCCGAAGGTGAGGCCAAGGCGGCCGCCCTGCGAGCCGAGGGCGAGGCCCAGGCCGTCCGTACGGTCTTCGAGGCCATCCACGCCGGAGACCCGGACCAGAAGCTCCTCTCCTACCAGTACCTCCAGATGCTCCCGAAGATCGCCGAGGGCGACGCCAACAAGCTCTGGATCGTCCCCAGCGAGATCGGCGACGCCCTCAAGGGCCTCTCCGGCGCGATGGGCAACTTCGGCGGCCTCGGCGGCGGTTCCGGCGGCAACGGCGGCGGCTCCGGAGCCGCCGTCCCCGCCCAGGAACGCCGCGAGAAGCCGTCCATCGACTGACCTGGCACATACGCCCGGCACACACGAGGGGGCCCGCTTCCCGGAGAAGCGGGCCCCCTTCGTATGTCAGTCAGGCCAGGTCGGCTAGGCGGCGGGCTGCGCCAGCCACTCCGGCAGCGCGTCGAAGTCGTCCTGCCCCAGCGCCAGCAGCATCGCGTCCGCCGGTGTCGGCTCGAACGGCTCCTGAAGCAACGGCATGCCCGCCTCCACCGGAGTCCGGTTCGCCTTGCGGTGATTGTCCTCCGCACACGAGGCCACCGTGTTCAGCCAGGTGTCCTGTCCGCCCCGCGACCGCGGCACCACGTGGTCGACGGTCGTCGCCCGCCTCCCGCAGTACGCGCACCGGTTCCGGTCCCGGACCAGCACACCCCGCCGCGACCACGGAGCTCGTCTTCGGAAGGGCACCCGTACGTACTGGCAGAGCCTGATGACCCGGGGCGCCGGTATGTCGACCGCGGCTCCTCGCATCCGCAGTTCGGGGTGGGCCTGCTCGACGACGGCCTTGTCCTGAAGCACCAGAACGACGGCTCGGTTCAGCGTTACCGTCGACAGCGGCTCGAAGCTCGCGTTGAGTACCAGCGTGTCCCGCATACCAGCCCACCTCCCGTGTGCACCGGCCCACCCCCTGGCGGGCTGGGATCAACTCTGGCCGGGCACGCCGAGATGGACAACGCAATATCTGCTGCTCTCACGGGGGGTGACCCCCGTGCCCCCGGCAACAAAAATGCCCGCTCCTGATCAATTCCAAGACCAGGAGCGGGCAAACGTTCTGTGAACGCTGGGATCGCCGGACGACGGCTCAGCTTTCGGCGGGCACCTCGTACTCACCGATCAGCTGGGCCCGCCCGATGGTGTGAAACCGCAGGTTGAAGCCCACGACGGCAGGCGAAGCGTCCGCATCCGGACCGAGCTTCTCCGAATCCACGGCGTACACCGTGAACACGTAACGGTGGGAACCGTCCCCGGGCGGCGGCGCGGCACCACCGAACTCCTTGCTTCCGTAGTCGTTGCGCGCCTGGATCGCGCCCTCGGGCAGACCCTCGAACGCGCCACTGCCCGCACCCACCGGCAGCTCGGTCACCGAGCCCGGAATGTCGAACAGCACCCAGTGCCAGAAACCGCTGCCCGTCGGGGCATCGGGGTCGTAGCAGGTCACGGCGAAGCTCTTGGTCTCGGGCGGGAAGCCCTCCCACCGCAACTGCGGCGAGGTGTTGCCGGCCGCGTAGACCTGAGCGTCCTGGAGCGTCGCACCTTCCTCGACATCCTTGCTCGTGACCGTGAACGACGGTACGGGCGGATGGAAGTCGTGGGGGAGCGGCCGCCGCTTGAGCTCGGTCACCTCGGTACCTCCTGATCGATTTCGTTCAGTCAGCCTCGAGCCTAGAACCAGTTGCGCTTGCTGCCGACCTCGGACAGCCACTGGTTGAGGTACGCGGTCCAGTCGGTGCTCTGGTAGTCCTGCAGCCCCACCTTGAAGGAGCGGAAGGTGTCGCTGCCCTCGCTGAACAGCCCCGGCTTCTTGTCCATCTCGAGCACCACGTCCATGGCCTGCTCATCGGCCACGAAGCTCAGCTCGACCTGGTTCAGCCCCCGGTACTGCTGCGGCGGGTGGAACTCGATCTCCTGGTAGAACGGCAGCTTCTGCCGCGTACCCCGGATGACACCGCGTTCCATGTCCGCGTTCTTGAACCGGAAGCCGAGCTGGATGAACGCGTCCAGGATCGCCTTCTGCGCCGGCAGCGGGTGCACGTTGACCGGGTCCAGGTCACCGGAGTCCACGGCACGCGCGATCTCCAGCTCCGTGGACACCCCGATGTTCATGCCGCGCAGCGCCTGCCCGTCGATCATCGTGATCGGGGTCTCCCACGGGATCTCCAGCCCGAACGGCACCGCGTGCACCGCGTTCGCCTGGAGCTCGAACGCCCCGCCCAGCCGCGACTTCGTGAACTCGATGTCCTGCTTGTACTCCTGGTCGCCGCTCTCCACCTCGACCTTGGCCTGCAGCCCGACCGAGAGCCCCTCGATCTGCTGGTTCACGGACCCGCCCTGGATCCGCACCTCACCCTGGACGACGCCGCCCGGGACGACGTTGACCTCGTGCAGCACCGTCTCGACCGAAGCCCCGCCGGCCCCCAGGCTCGCGAGCAGCTTCTTGAACGCCATGTCTCTCCCTCTCGCCCACTACGGGTGGATCCTTGATCCATACAAACGCGATCCGGCCGTGGCCGGTTCCATGCCCTCACCCTGGCAAGGCCGGTGCCCGCTGGCCACCCCGCCGCACCACCTGTCTTGAGTACCCTCGGACGGCATGATCGCGACCCCCGACCGTACGCCCCTGTCCAGGGAGTTCTTCGACCGGCCCGTTCTCGATGTCGCCCCTGATCTCCTCGGCCGCGTCCTGGTACGCACCACCCCGGACGGTCCGATCGCCCTCCGCCTCACAGAGGTCGAGGCCTACGACGGTTCCGACGACCCCGGCTCCCATGCCTACCGGGGCCGCACGGCCCGCAACGGCGTGATGTTCGGTCCGCCCGGACACGTCTACGTCTACTTCACCTATGGCATGTGGTTCTGCATGAACCTGGTGTGCGGCCCCGAGGACAAGGCGAGCGCGGTCCTGCTTCGCGCCGGCGAGATCATCGAGGGCGCCGAACTGGCCCGCACCCGTCGACTCTCGGCCCGCAACGAAAAGGAACTGGCCAAAGGCCCCGCCCGACTGGCCACGGCCCTGGGCGTGGACCGCTCCCTGGACGGCACGGACGCGTGCACCCCCGAGGACACCCCTCTCCGCATGCTGACCGGTACTCCCGTGCCCTCCGACCAGGTACTCAACGGCCCCCGCACCGGGGTGTCCGGCGACGGAGCCGTACACCCGTGGCGCTTCTGGGTCGCCGGCGACCCGACGGTCAGCCCCTATCGCGCCCATGTCCCGAGGCGCCGTCGAAGTTGACGCGTCCTCGCAAGGTGCGTAATGTGGCCCGAGCCGCTGAAACGGGTACGGCAATCGCCAGCACTCGGAAGCGGCCAACCCACTACCTAGTCACTCCCCTCAGCAGGGGCGAATTCGGCGTGCCCGCATGCCTGAATTCGATGTCGACAGACTCGATTATGAGTTGGACGGCGAATCGGCTAACGTAGTGAATGTCGAAAGGCCGACAGGCGAAAGCCAAGGCCCCACGGCAAATCCCGCCGACAGGGAATCGGATCGAAAAAGGATCTGATAGAGTCGGAAACGCAAGACCGAAGGGAAGCGCCCGGAGGAAAGCCCGAGAGGGTGAGTACAAAGGAAGCGACCGTTCCTTGAGAACTCAACAGCGTGCCAAAAGTCAACGCCAGATATGTTGATACCCCGTCTCCAGCATTCGCTGGGACGAGGTTCCTTTGAAAAAACACAGCGAGGACGCTGTGAACGGTCGGGCCTATTCCGCCTGACTGTTCCGCTCTCGTGGTGTCGACCGGCTGTATTAATTTACTGGCCGAGTACACATTCACGGAGAGTTTGATCCTGGCTCAGGACGAACGCTGGCGGCGTGCTTAACACATGCAAGTCGAACGATGAAGCCCTTCGGGGTGGATTAGTGGCGAACGGGTGAGTAACACGTGGGCAATCTGCCCTTCACTCTGGGACAAGCCCTGGAAACGGGGTCTAATACCGGATAACACCTCCACTCTCCTGAGTG